>NZ_JACIHG010000004.1:510000-623664 GCF_014198315.1 Bradyrhizobium sp. CIR48 | reverse complement strand
CGGATAATCTGGCTCACGGACGGCTCCTGTGAATGGGTGTGTGACAACCTCATTCTGGCACACTGATGCCGTAGGGGGCCGTCCACCCCATCACCACAGGGAGTGGTTTGGCGAAGACTCGTTGTTCGGGATTAGCTCTGTCCGCAATCGATAGATCGCGCGGTGGGTCCCGGCGTTCGCCGGGACGACGCCGTGGAGGCTGCCTGCCCTACACCCTCCCGTCCACCATCACCTCGATCAGCTTCGTCCCCGGCCGGCCAAACGCCGACGCCAGCGTCGCCTTCAGCTCGCGGGGATCGCTCACCTTGATCGCCTCGCAGCCGAGCGCCTTGGCGACGCCGGCGAAATCCACGGGCGGATCGACGAAATCCATGCCGACATAATTGTCGTCGCCGTGGAAGGCGAGCAGGCGCTGCTTGATGATGCGGTAGCCGCCATTGTTGACGATGACGACGTTGAGCGGCAGCTTGTGATGCGCCGCGGTCCATAGCGACTGGATCGAATACATCGCGCTGCCGTCGCCCGAGAAGCAGACGACCGGCCGATCAGGATTGGCGATGCTGGCGCCGACCGAGGCCGGGAGGCCCCAGCCGATGCCGCCCGAGGCAAGACCGTGATAACCGTAGCGATCGCGATGCGGCCGCAGCGCCGTCACTTGACGGCTGGAGGTGAGGCCTTCGTCGACGAGGATGGCATTGTCAGGCATGGCCTCGACCATTTGCAGCACCAGGAAGTCCGGATCGATTGGCGTGCGACCAGCGCTCTTGCCGATCTGCTCGACCAGCGCCGCGCGGCGTGCGGTCCAGTTCTTCGGCGCGAGTTCGGCGAGACGCTGCTTGGCGCGGCTCGCCAGTGTCGCGCCACCCATCTCCTTCAGCACCGGGATCAGCGCGCGCAAGGTTTCCTTCAGATCGGCCTTCAGGGCGATCTCGACGCCGTAATTCTTGGCGATCTCCCAGTCGACGAGGCCGATCTGCACGATGCCGAGACCATCAGGCAGCGCATCGACCTCGCTATAAACAGACATCCGCAACGGATCGCCGCCAAGCGCAATCAGGAGATCGTATGGCGCGAGCGTATCGCGCGCGACCTTCTGCACGCGTGCCAGCGTGCCGACGAAGCTCGGGCTCTCTGACAGGAAGTGCGAGCCATAGGGCGTCGAGGATTGAAAGGCCGCCGCGCCGAGCAGTTCGGCAAGTTCGGCGGCCTCCTTCAGCGCATCGCTCTTGACCACCTCGTCCATGGTGACGATGACGGGGCGCTCCGCCCTGAGCAGGCGCGCAGCAAACGCCTTGAGCGCTTCGTCCGACGGCCTTGTCCGCGCGTCGATGCGGGTGGAGCGGCCGAGATCGATCCCGGCTTCGCTGTTCAGGATGTCGCCGGGCAGCGAGATGAACACCGGCCCCGTCGGCGGCGTCGTCGCAATCTTGGCGGCACGGCGCACGATGCGCGGCAGATCCTCCAGCCGCGTCACCTCCACCGCCCACTTCACCAGCGGCTCGGCCATGCGCACCAGCGGGCCATACAGCACTGGCTCCATCAGGCCATGGCCCTGCTCCTGCTGGCCGGCGGTCAGGATCATCGGCGTACCCGTGAACTGGGCGTTGTAGAGCGAGCCCATCGCGTTGCCGAGGCCGGGCGCGACATGGACGTTGCAGGCGACGAGCTTTCCCGAAGCGCGGCTATAGCCATCGGCGATCGCGACCACCAGACTCTCCTGCATTGCCATCACATAAGTGAGGTCTGGATGGTCCTTCAGCGCATGCATGATCGGCAGCTCGGTGGTGCCGGGGTTGCCGAACAGATGCGTGATGCCCTCGTCCTTGAGCAGCGCGAGAAAGGCGGAGCGGCCGGTGATCTTGTTCTTCATGTTTCCTCCAGGAGCGGACGTTGCCGCAAGGACTGAAAGCATGATGGCCGAAGTCGCGGGAGGCGCGCAAGGAAGCGTGGTCATGGCTGCGTTGCATGGAAACCCCGCTCGTGTCCCGGACGCGACGCAGCGCGCAGCGGTGCGGTGCAGAGCCGGGACCCAGTTGCTCGCCGCATTCTCCGCCGTATGGGCCCCGGCTCAGCGGAGCGTCACTTCGTGCCGCACCGCTTCCGGGGCACGAGAGCGGAGTACGTTGCGCATTACATCTCCTCCCGCCCCAGCTCGAACGGGTCCTCGCCACCCGACCGCTTCTTCTTTTTCGAGCGCTGCCAGACCACGCCCGGAAAGCCTTTCAGCGGCACCAGCGGCTCGCCGGTATAGGCCCATTCCTGCAGCTCTTCGATCGCGATGTGATAGAGCGGCTGGCGGCCGGTGCGCTCCCTGAAGAGCGCACGCGGGATGTTGACCATGTGCGGACCGCGCGGACGTTCATAGGCGATCGGCGTCCCGCATTGCGAGCAGAAGCTGCGCGTGGTCCTGGTGGACTTGTCCTCGTAGCGCGTCAGCGCCGTCTTGCCTGACGTAATGCGAAACCGCTTCTTCCAGCTGCCGACATAGGTCGCGTACGCCGCGCCGTGAGCGCGGCGGCTGGAGGCGGAGTGATCGTGCCAGGCCCAGCGCGCAGGGATATCGATCTCGAAGGTGACCTTGCCGCAGAGGCATTGCCCGGTGGCGAGGCCTGCGGCGGCTGCGGCTTTGGCCATTTGTGTTTTCCCTGCTGTCATTCCGGGATGGTGCGAAGCACCAGACCCGGAATCTCGAGATTCTCCGGTGCGCAATTGCGCACCATAGTTCGATGCTACGCATCGCCCGGATGACGGAAGAGATCAGGCCGGCGTCAGCTCGTCATAAACAGGATAATCCGTGTACCCCTTCTCCTCGCCGCCGTAGAACGTCGCGCGGTTGTACGGCGTGATCGGATAGTCGTGCTGCAGGCGGCGCGGCAGATCGGGATTGGAGATGAAGATGCGGCCGAAGGCAATGATGTCGGCGTGCCCCTCGGCGATCGCGGCATTGGCGGTCTCGCCGGTGAAGCCTCCGGCGGTCATCAGCACGCCGCTGTAGTGCGGACGGAACAGCACCATCGCGGAAGGCACGTTCTCCCAATGGACGTCGGCACGGCCGGCGCCGCTGGAGCGCGGCTCGATGAAGTGCAGATAGGCAAGGCCGACTTTGTCGAGCGCCTTCACCACGTGGGTGTAGAGCGGCATCGGATCGGGCTCGCCGGAATCATTGGCGATGCCATGCGGCGACAGCCGCACGCCGACGCGGTTCGCCCCCCAGACGTCGATCGCGGCCTGCGTGATCTCCAGCAGCAGCCGCGCGCGGTTCTCGATCGATCCACCATATTGATCGGTGCGCTGGTTGCTGCGTGATTGCAGGAATTGCTCGAGCAGATAGCCGTTGGCACCGTGGATCTCGACGCCGTCGAAGCCGGCCGCGAGCGCATTCTTCGCGCCTTGCCGGAAGGCCTCGACGATACCCTTGACCTCCTCGGTCTCCAGCGCGCGCGGCGCCTCATAGTCCGAGATCTTGCCGTCGGCCGTCATCGCCTTCATGCCCTCGGCCTTGATCGGGATCGCCGAAGCCGAAACCGGCAGCTCGCCGCCGTGGAACGAGGAATGCGAGACGCGGCCGACATGCCAGAGCTGGAGGAAGATGATGCCGCCCTTGGCGTGCACGGCATCCGTCACCTTGCGCCAGCCGGCGATCTGCGCCTCGGAATAGATGCCGGGCGTCGCCGGATTGCCGCGGCCGTGCGAGAGCACCGGCGAGGCTTCGGCGATGAGCAGGCCGCCTTGCGTCGCACGCTGGCCGTAATATTCGGCGTTGAGCGGCCTCGGAGAAAAGCTCTCGCGCTCGGCCCGCATGCGCGTCAGCGGTGCCATCGCCACGCGATGCGCAAGCTTGTACGGCCCGACCTGCAACGGTCTAAACAACGCCTCGAATTTCATGCTGACCCCGAATTACTTTGGAAGGATGCGGATCATATAGCGAGGGGCGGCCCCCGGAAAAGGCGCCGCCCCACAAAAGCAGATATTCCCTCTCGCGGAAGGCGGAGAGCACAGGGGCTAGGCCGTCTTGACCCAGACGGCCTTCACGTTGAGATATTCCTCGACATGCTGCTTGCCGGACTCGCGGCCATAGCCGCTCATCTTGTAGCCGCCGAAGGGCACGGCCGGGTCCATGGCCTGGTAGCAGTTCACCCACACCGAACCGGCACGCAGCGATTTTGCGACCGCATGCGCTTTGCTGACGTCGCGCGTCCACAGGCCCGAACCGAGGCCGAAGGTGGTGTTGTTGGCGCGCTTGACCAGCTCGTCCATGTCCTTGAATGCGATCGCTGAGATGACGGGGCCAAAAATCTCCTCCTGCGCGATGCGCATGTTGTCCTGCACGCCTGCGAACACGGTCGGCGAGACGAAGAAGCCCTTCGACAATGCCCCCTCGGTGACGCGGCCCCCGCCGGCGAGCGCCTTCGCGCCTTCCTTCTGGCCGATGTCGAGATAGCCGGTGACGCGCTCGAGCTGCTGCTCGGACACCAGCGGGCCGATCTGCACATTGGGATCGAGACCGTTGCCGACCTGCAGCTTCTTGCCGAACTCGGCGACGCGGCCGACGAACTCCTCGTAGATCGACTGCTCGACGAAAAGGCGCGTGCCGGCGCTGCAGATCTGGCCCGAATTGGCGAACACCGCCATCGCCGCACCCGGCACTGCGGCGTCGAGATCGGCGTCGGCGAACACGATGTCCGGCGACTTGCCGCCGAGCTCGAGCGAAACACGCTTCAAGTTGCCGGCGGAGGCGCGGATGATCGACTGACCCGTGACATGCGAGCCGGTGAAGGCGACCTTGTCGACGTCATGATGCGAGGCGAGCGCGGCGCCCGCGGTCTCGCCATAGCCGGGCACGACGTTGACGACGCCGGGCGGAATGCCGGCCTCCATCGCCAGCTCCGCGATGCGCAGCGAGGTCAGCGGCGCCTCTTCGGCGGGCTTGAGCACCACGGTGCAGCCGGTCGCGATCGCCGGACCGATCTTCCAGATCGTCGCGGTCAGCGGGCCGTTCCAGGGAATGATGGCGCCGACGACACCGATCGGCTCCTTCAGCGTGTAGGAGAAGATTTCGCCGGGCAACGAGTTCTCGATGGTCTCGCCGTGGATCGCCGTGGTCTGGCCGGCGTAATAACGCAGCATGCCGACGGCGCGCAGACGATAGGCCCGGGTGCGGCTGAGAGGCGCACCCATGTCGAGGGTGTCGAGCTGCGACAATTCGTCGAAATTCTTCTCGACGAGATCGGCGAGCTTGAGCAGCAGATTCTGCCGCTCGAACGGTTTCACTTTGCTCCAGGGGCCCTCGAAGGCGCGGCGGGCGGCGGCAACCGCACGATCGATGTCTTCCTTGTCGCCCTCGGCGACGGTTGCGAGCAATTCGCCGGTGGCAGGGTTGTGAGTCTCGAAGCGCTTGCCTGAGGCTGCGTCGACCCACTTCCCGTCGATCAGCATCTGCTTGTAGGACCCATTCGCGAACGGATGGCGCGTGATCGGAATAGCCTGCGACACAGCCATGGCTGCACTCCCTGTCAGGTGATTTATTGGTTCGATCTGGGCGGGATCGTTGAGATGAAGGATACAGCCGTGCCGGATAGGCGTAAAGGCAGCGCCGAACGAAGACCTCCCATGCCAACTTGTGCAGGGTCGGAGTGCTGCCATGTTATAACGCGACGAAGAGTCCTCCCCGGAGATGATCCATGCCACATCCCGCCATCGTCAAAGACAATGTCGCCGTGATCACAGGTGGCGCATCCGGAATCGGATTTGCCGCCGCCGCAGCGTTCGCGCGCGCCGGCATGAAGGTGTGTATCGCGGACGTGGACCAGAAGCGGCTGGCGGACGCTGCGACAAAACTGTCATCCGTCACGGTTGCCACGAACGTGATGACCTTCGCCGTCGATGTCAGCAGCGCGGAGAGCGTGACGGAACTGGAACACGTCGTGGCTGCGCAGTTCGGCGGAACGGACCTGCTCATGAACAATGCCGGCATCCAGCCGGGCAGCACGCTGTTCGGCGAACCCGACAATTGGCAGCGCATCATCGCCGTCAATATGTGGGGCATCATCAACGGCTCGCGCATCTTCGCACCCAACATGATCGCACGCGGCAAGACCGGCCTCATCATCAACACCGGCTCGAAGCAGGGCATCACCACGCCGCCGGGCGATCCCGCCTACAATGTCTCCAAGGCCGGCGTGAAGGCATTTACCGAAGCGCTTCAGCACGAGCTGCGCAACATGAGAGACTGTCGCGTCACGGCACATTTGCTTATTCCCGGCTTCGTCTTCACCGGCCTCACCGCGAAGGGGCGCACCGAAAAGCCGGCCGGCGCCTGGACGCCGGAGCAAACTGTCGATTTCATGCTGGCGCGGCTGGAGGCGGGCGATTTCTACATCCTGTGCCCGGACAACGACGTGCCGCGCGCGCTCGACGAGAAGCGCATGCAATGGGCCGCCGGCGACATCGTCGAGAACCGCCCGCCGCTGTCGCGCTGGCACCCGGACTACGCGGATGCGTTCACCAGGTTCGTGGAAGGGAAATAACTGTCAGACCCTCATGGTGAGGAGCGCGCCCTTGCGCGCGTCTCGAACCATGCAGGCCCGGCTGCAACAGCCCGGCCTCGATCCTTCGAGACGCCCGCTTTCAGCGGGCTCCTCAGGATGAGGGTTGGAGTGTTCGCGGCGCGGTAAGTCGCAACCGCCCTACAGCGTCTCTTGCTGATGCCCGCAATTCTTGCAAGCGAACTTGACCCGGGTCTGGCCTTTTTCCGCCTGGATCCGGTTCGGCGCGCCGCACTTGCCGCAGACGGCCTCGATGCGGGTCGCGCCCTGCTTGACGACGATGGTCTTCTTTTCCATCGATTCGCGGATCAGGCGCTCGGCCTCCTCACGCAGCGATTGTTTCGACAAAGCTCGTCTCCGCCTCTGGAAAGCGCGAGAGCCATAACGCACCTGCGTTCGAAGTACAATGCGGGATGCGGATCGGAAGGCCCGATCAAAACGTCATTCCGGGTGGTCGCGGACGCGAGAGCCGCGGCGCGACGCTCCGCGGCTCTCTTGCTCGTGGTCCGATTGGCGCAAGGCACATTCTTCAAGCCGCCTTGGAAACCTCCATCAGCAGCCGTTCGGCCTTGGCATCCTCGATGCGGTTCACCAGCCGGCTGCTCTCGTGATTGTCGCGCACGGTCTTGGTCAGGGTGATGCAGGTCTGGATCAGCATCACGATGCCCATGGTGAGATAGCCCTTCATCCAGAGGTCGATCGGCAGGAAGAAGATGCCGATGGCAATGAGGAACGCGGAGGCTGCGAAGGACGCGTAAGTGAAGGTCACCCAGGCGCTGCTATGGGGTTGGCCGTTCTGGTTCATGATCGTCTCCTGTTGGTTCGAATGATGATGGGGTTGGGGATCAGGCAGTCGGCGCGCGCTTGGACTTCAACCGGACCAGCACGTCGTCCGCAGTCGTCTTCAGCCGGGGGCCAAAACCCTGCTCGGCGAGTCTCTCGGCGGTGGCGAGCGGACCGGTGGCCGCATCGAGCTCGACCAGCGCATCATCGGCCGCCTGGGCCTCCACCTGCCGCTCGCGCAGGCGCCGCAGGGTGCTCTCCGCCTCCGGCAACGTGGATTCGTAAGGGCGTGCCGCCTCGATGCCGCTGCGGCGAAGCGAGCGCACCGCCTCCGAGGCGCGGGCGACGCGGCGGCCGCGATCGAGCTCGGTGATGCGGGCCTGCGCGGTTGCGACGTGTCGCTTCAGCCGGGCGATCTCGGTCGCGAACAAGGCGCGGGCCGTCATCGCCGCATCGCGGTCGGCCTCCAAGCCTGCGATGGCTTCGGCAGCGTCCCTGGCGAGATCCTCGCGGCCGCCGTCGAGCGCCGCAACCGCGCGCGTCTCGAGATCGGCAATGCGGGCGATCGTCGCCTCGAGCTTGCGGCCTTCCTGCTGATCCTGCGCGATGGCCAGGGCCAGCGTCCGCTTGCTGCGCTCGACGGCGGCTGCCGCATCCCGCATCTGCTGGTCGAGGATCAGAAGGGCAGTTCGGTCTTCCAGCTCTTCGCCGGCGGCGGCCACGCTGCCGCGGAAAAGTGTCACGACGGTCTTGAACATCTGTTGCTCCCTGTTATGAGCGTTGCTCACAGAACCTTTGTAGCAACAACCTTGAACATTGTTCAAGAGAAATTTGAGCAACGCTCAAGAATTTCGCCGACATATGTCTAAAGCCTTGGAACGTCGAGAGAAACTTCGATCCGCGCTCATCCTGGCGGCGGAACGGATGATCGCGGACCGTGGTTTGTCAGGGCTGAAAACCCGCGATCTCGCCCGCGAGATCGGCTGCGCCAATGGTGCGGTCTATAATCTCGTGGCCGACATGGACGAGCTGATCCTGCGTGTGGGGTCGCGCACGTTGCTCCGGCTCGACGAGGCGCTGAGCGTGGCGGAAGGCGCGGGCGTCCCCTCGCCGCAGGAGACCCTGGTCCGCATCGCCATCGCCTATTGCGATTTCGCGGCGGAAAATCTCCAGCTCTGGCGCGCGCTGTTCGAGCACCGCATGGAGGCCGACAAGGTCGTCCCCGACTGGTCCGTCGCGGATCAGATGCAGCTGTTCCGCCACATCTACCAGCCGCTGGCCGCGCTGTTTCCAAAGCGCGGCCAGGAGGAGCTCGGCATCACCGCGCGCAGCCTGTTCTCGGCGGTGCATGGCATGGTGGCGCTGGGGTTGGAGCAGAAGCTGGTCGCCGTGCCGCTACCGGCGCTGCGCAAGGAAATCGCAGGCCTCGTGCGCGCGATGATTGACGGACTGATCGCGCGGGCGCCGTAGAGCCGCGCAGCAGCGGGATCGTAGAGATCTCGCCTGCACCAACGAACGTGCATATGCGCTCCGCTTTACTTCCTCGCACAGCACCGGATCCGAATCTCGACGAGAGTAGGAACGAACATTCCGAGGGTCGGTTGACGCGCATAGTTTCCCTCAGAGCGCGAGCCCTCCCATGTATCATCACGTCAAAAAACTGATGTTCACCGTGCGTGTCGACGAACCCGATCCCCGCTTCGGCAATATGCTGCTCGAGCAGTTCGGCGGCGCCAACGGGGAACTCGCGGCCGCGATGCAATACTCGATTCAAGGTTTGAATTGCGAGGACCCCGACCGCAAGGATCTCTTGATGGATATCGGCACCGAAGAGCTCAGCCATCTCGAAGTCGTCGGTTGTCTCGCACGGATGCATCTTGCGCCTTCGAAGAACGACCGCCAGGCGGCGGAAGCCGATCCGCTGATTGCGATCGCCGGCGGCGGCGGCGTCAACCTGTTCAATTCGCAAGGCAATCCCTGGACCGCCGACTATCTCAAGATCACCGGCGAGCTCGACGTCGACCTCCGCAGCAACATCGCCGCCGAGGCGCGCGCGAAGATCGTCTATGAACGGCTGATCAATTTCTGCGACGACGCCGGCAGCAAGGACGCACTCCAGTTCCTGATGACGCGGGAGATCACTCATATGAAGGCGTTCGCGCGAGCGCTCGAAAGCCTGGCGAAGCCGGCCTTCAGCGTCGGCAGGATCGCGCCGACGCCCGGCCTGGTGAACCAGTACTTCAACGATTCCACCGGCAGCGGTGAGCACGGCGAAATCGACACCCGCGGTCCCTGGAACGAGGGTGAGGACTGGGTGTTCACGGAATCGCCCGCGCTGCAGTCCGCCGATCCCGGCGCCGGACGAAGCCGGCCTGACCGATCTGCTGCTCCATGAACTGCGCGACATTCTCCATGCCGAGAAGCAGTTGACCAAGGCGCTTCCCAAGATGGCGCAGGCCGCCCGCTTCGACCAGCTGCGGGAATTGTTCGAGCTGCATCTGGCCGAGACCGAGAATCAGATCGAGCGCATCAACGAATGCTTCGAGCTGCTCGGCGAGAACGCGCGCGCCAAGCCTTGCAAGGGCATGATGGGCCTCATCGAGGAAGGCCAGGAGGTCATGAAGGAAGGCGAAGAAAAAGAGGACGCAGCCGCCGACCTCGCACTGATTTCTGCGGCTCAACGCGTCGAACATTACGAGATGTCCGGCTATACCACCGCACGCAACCTGGCACAGCAGCTCCGGCATAGCGCAGTGGTCGCCCTGCTCTCCAAATCCCTCGCCGAAGAGGAAAACGCCGATCTCCTGCTCAATCAGGTCGCGCGATCGCTGATGTCGGTTGCGAAGATGCCTGCCGCTCTGGAGCAGGCCGAATAGGAAGCGCCTGGCGCAACGCACCGGCGCACTGAATGAAACCGCCTCGCGCCGTCGCGCGAGGCGGCCGGCCACGGAGACGGTACGATCATTCGTGCCGGTGGCACACACCTTGCCTCTCGATACCGGACAATTGCCGGACAGGAGGCCCCCATGAGCAGTTCACCCTTCCATATCAGCCGCCGCAGCGTGGTGCTCGGCGGCGTGGGTGCCGTCGGCATAAGTGCCGTCGCGCCTTCCTTCGCCTGGGCGCAGGGCCGGAGCGAGACGCTGCTGGTGGTGCAGGAGCTGGGCCCGAACTCGCTGGACATGCAGGGCGTCGGCTCCAACCAGACCGTGAACGGGCTATCGTGGAATTGCTACGACCGCCTGCTCTCCTACGCCTCCAAGACGCTGCCGGACGGAACGCTGTCGTATGATCGCGAGAGGCTCGCGCCCGAACTCGCCGAGAGCTGGGAGGTCGCGGCCGACGGCATGTCCTGCACCTTCCGCCTGCGAAAAGATGCAAAATTCCACGACCGGACGCCGGTTACGGCCAAGGACGTGAAATGGTCGTTCGACCGCGCGGTGAAGGTCGGCGGCTTTCCGACCTTCCAAATGTCGGCGGGATCGCTGGAAAAGCCCGAGCAGTTCGTGGTCGTCGACGATCACACTTTCCGCATCGACTATGTCCGCAAGGACAAGATGCTGCTGTTCAACGTCGCCGTCGTGGTGCCGTTCATCATCAATTCCGAGTTGGCGAAGAAAAATGCGACGGTTGAAGACCCGTGGGCGCTCGCGTGGCTGAAGAACAACGAGGCCGGCGGCGGCGCCTACAGGATCGAGAGCTGGAAGCCCGGCAGCGAGACCGTGCTGGCGCGCTTCGACGACTGGAAGAGCGGACCGTTGCCGAAGATCAGGCGCGTGATCGCACGCGACGTTCCCTCCGGCGGCACGCGCCGCGCCATGCTGGAGCGAGGCGATGCGGACTTGTCGAGCGGCTTTGCGCCGCGCGATTTCGACCAGCTGATCAGGGAAGGCAAGGTCAGGGTGTCGGGCGTGCCGATCCCCAATGCGCTCTGGTACGTTGCTCTGAACACCGCAAAGCCGCCGTTCGACAACGCCAAGCTGCGCCAGGCCATCGCCTGGGCGATGCCGTATGAGCAGATCCAGAGCAGCGCGTTCTTTGGCCGTGCCGTTCCCATGTACGGCGGCGCCGCCAACGTATCAAAGCCGGTCTGGCCGCAGCCGTTTCCCTATGTCGCCGATCTCGACAAGGCCAAGGCGTTGGTGAAGGAGGCCGGCTTCGCCTCCGGCCTGGAGACGACCTTGTCGCTCGACTCAGGCACCGCGACCGTCGGCGAGCCGACCGCGATCCTGATCCAGGAGAACCTCACCAAGATCGGCATCAAGGCGGCAATCGAGAAGATCCCCGGCGCGAACTGGCGGACGACGCTGAATAAAAAAGAGCTGCCGCTTGCGCTCAACCGTTTCAGCGGCTGGCTCGATTATCCCGAATATTACTTCTACTGGAATTTCCACGGCAACAACTCGATCTTCAACATCTCCTCCTACCAGAACAAGGAGATGGACGCGCTGATCGACAAGGCCCGCTTCACCGCGGACGCAGCCGAGTACGACCGGTGCGTGAAGGACTTCATCGCGCTCTGCATCCGCGACGTGCCGATCGTTCCGCTCAACCAGCCAATCCACGACGTCGCCATGCAGAAGGCCGTCACCGGCTACGAGTTCTGGTTTCACCGCGAGCCGGACTACCGTCAGTATGTGAAAAGCTAGTCCTGGCGGGCGAGGCTGATCGCGCCCGAGCCTACGCGTGCCTGCTCGACCGGAAACCCTCTTTCCAGCCGCGTCGCGCTGGCGCTCAGCATCGCCGCATCGAGCCTGCCCTGCCGTAAGCCGTCCAGAGCGCAGGCGAAGACTCGGTAGAACTGCGCGCCGTCATAGGCGACCAGCAGCAGGTCGACGCCGGCATTGATCGCCTCGACCACGGCCTTGCAGACGTCGTTCTGGTAAATCGCACCCATCACGAGGTCGTCGGTCATCACCATGCCCTGGTAGCCCCATTTGTCACGGAGAATGCCATCGACGACGCGCTTGGAATGCGAGGCGGCGCGGTCGGGATCGACCGCGGTCAGCGTGACATGCCCGACCATCAGCGCGCTACGCGAATGCGACAGCACCTCGCGGAACGGAAGCCAGTCGGTGGCTTCCAATTCCCCGACCGGCGTATCGAGATTGGCACTGAAATGATGCGTGTCGTTACGCACGCGGCCGATGCCCGGGAAATGCTTGAGCGTGGCACCGACGCCGGATTCTTCCAGCCCGCGGACATAGGCGCTTGCGATCGTGCTGACGACAGCAGGATCGGTTGCAATTGCGCGCTGGCCGATCAGCGTGTGAAAATCGAGACGATTGCGCCTCGCCGGCGGCTTGAGGTCGAGCACCGGCGCGAGATTGAGGTTGACGCCAAGCGCGCTGAGCTCATGTCCGTGAATGCGGCCGAATTCTTCGGCTTTGGCCTGCTGGTCGTCGGGAGCTAGCCCAGTGAGCGTCGCCAGCGCCGGCACCTTGGTGAGCGGCGGGGCAAGATGCCCGACGATGCCGCCTTCCTGGTCGGCAGCGACGACCAGCGGCGGCAGGCCCGCCGCGCGCCGCTTGTCCTGAAGCGCCGAGATTTCGGCACGTAGCGCCGCAATCGTCCGGCCCCGGATGTTGTGCCGGGTCACGTAGACGCCGCCGATCAATCCCTGCTCGGCCAGCCGCGCGACCTCGGGAAACGAGGAATAGCCGACCATGAAATGAGGCCCGAGCTGTCGCGCCTCGGCGGCGCTTGCGCCGAGAACGTCGTGCTTGCGCAGCTCGAACTTCAGATGTGCCGCGGACATCAGGAGTGGCGGCAAGCACCAGAGCGTGACGAGCAGCTTGCCCGCGATACTACGCCAGCGCCCGCGGCGCAGCAGGAGAACGACGATCGCGATGCTTGCGACGACAAGCGCGATGTTTCCGGCGCCGCGCAACGGGACCAGATAGGGATCGTTCTTGTTCGCGGCCGCGAATGCGACCACAGGCGCGGCAAGCCAGAGCAGGATGAGACCGATACGGCGGAGGAATTGCATGATGCATCACGCGCTGGGAGTGGCGATGCTTCGCACCTATCAAAGCGATTTGCGCTGGGCGAGAGGCAAAAGCGCGCCTGCACGAAAACTGCAAAAGACTCCTGAAACCGTGCAGACGATGATCCCGGCTTCTGCACAAGCACCGTTCAGACTTCGTGATGCCACCAATCACGAAAGGTCTTCTGGACATGACGAGCCTGGCTTCGACGATAGCAGCGGACCTCCAGCCGCTCAGGCATTCCTCCATTCCGGCCAAGCTCAGCCTCGCGCTGGTGCTGGCCGCACTGGCGGACTGGTTGTTCTATGGCCACCGGATCGGCCTATCGCTGGCCCTCTTTGCCGTCGCCACCGCTTGCGTGTCGGTGCTCTTCAATCACGCGGCCCTGAACCTGCGGCGCGCCCTGATCGCCACAGCCATTCTCATCGCCGGCCTCGCACCGGCCGTCGAGGAGCTCAACGCGATCTCGTTGCTGATCCTCGGCGCGGCGCTGCTTATCGCCCTGCTGCTGGCGACCAATCCGGAAGCGACCGGACTCGCCGACCGCGTCCGCGCGCTACGCAACTTCATCCTGCTCGGCCCCTTGAGGTTCTTCCTCGATGCGCCTCAGGGGTTCAACGCGTCGGCGCTGACCCGCGGCATCGCGCGCTGGCTGCTCCCTGCAGCACTCAGCACGGTCTTCGTCGCGCTGTTCGCCGCGGCCAATCCGGTGATCGAGCAATGGGTGTCCCTGCTCAATCCGAAACTCATCCTCCAATATATCAGCATCCCGCGCGTCCTGTTCTGGGCCTTGATGCTGGCGCTGGTCTGGCCGTTCATCCATGTGCGCTGGCGGCGCAAATCCATCGTCACCACCGCCGTCGCGGACGGACCTGTGCCGCCGCCGCTCCCGCCGCTGGTCTCGGCGGAGTTTCTTGGCCCCTCCACCATCCTGCGCTCGTTGATCCTGTTCAATCTGCTGTTCGCGGCGCAGTCCATTCTCGACGGCATCTATCTCTGGGGCCATATGGCGCTGCCGGACAATCTGACCTACGCGGGCTATGCGCATCGCGGCGCCTATCCGCTGATCGTGACCGCCCTGCTCGCGGCGGCTTTCGTGCTTGTTGCGATGCGCCCGGGCGGGCCGGCTGAGAAATCGCCAGTGATCCGCCCGCTGGTCTATCTCTGGGTCGGGCAGAACGTGCTTCTCGTCGCCTCCTCCATCCTTCGCCTCGACCTCTACGTCGACATCTACATGCTGACCTACTGGCGGATCGCGGCCTTCATCTGGATGGGGCTGGTCGCGCTCGGACTGGTCCTGATCGTGACCCGCATCGCCCTCAACCGGTCCAACCAATGGCTCGTGGGCGTCAATCTGATCGCGCTCGCGATCGTGCTCTATGGCTGCTCACTCGTGAACTTCGATGCCTTCATTGCCGACTACAATGTCAGCCACAGCCGGGAAGCATCGGGCAACGGCGTGCAGATCGACATCGACTATCTCCTGACGCTCGGACCGCAGGCACTCCCCGCCATCGACAGGGCCATCGCACTTCGGCCCGGCGCCAGCGAGAGCTGTCTTGTGTCGCGACGCGACCGCCTTGTAGAACAGCAGCGTCAGGATCTGGCCTGGCGGAGCTGGGGCTTTCGGAGTTGGCGGCTGCAGCGCAGGCTGGACGCGCAGGCGAAAGATCAGACCGGCAGCCGGCCGGCAGGGTGAGCGGAGACTTTCTTGGCGCATCGCATTCTCATCGTCGACGACGAAGGCCATATCCGCGAGGTCATCCGCGTTGCGCTGAAGAAGGCCGGCATGGACGTGATCGAGGCCCGCGACGGCAAGGAGGCGCTCAGCCGCTTTGCCGCCGACAGGCCAGATCTGATCGTGCTCGACATCGGCATGCCCGAGTTCGACGGCCTCGATGTCTGCCGCGAGATCCGCAAGACGTCCGACGTGCCGATCCTGTTCCTGTCGGCGCGCGACGAGGAGATCGACCGCATCCTCGGCCTCGAGATCGGCGGCGACGACTACGTGACGAAGCCGTTCAGCCCGCGCGAGCTGGTGGCGCGGGTCAACGTGATCCTGCGCCGGCTCAGTCCGCGCAACGGCGAGATCAAGGCGGGTCCCACCGCGCTGTCGCAAGGCGGCCTGCTGATCGATCCCGAGCAGCATGTCGCGACCTTTGCCGGCACGCCGCTGAAGCTGACCGCGATCGAGTTCGGCATCCTGCGTGCGTTCCTGACCCGACCGACCTCGGTGTTCAACCGCGAGCAGCTGATGCGGGCGGCCTATCAGCTCAACATCCAGGTCTCCGACCGCACCATCGACAGCCACATCCGCAACATCCGCGCCAAGCTCGCCGCGCTGGCCTGCGACAACGTGATCGAGACCATCCACGGCGTCGGCTTCAAGCTCGGCCGCTGCGAGAAAGCGGCATGAGCGCGGCGCCCGACAAATGGCGGCCCTCGCTGGGGCTCGTGATCTTCACGGTGCTGACCACCGTAGGCGTGCTGCCGCTGGTCGGCCTGTTCTTCTTCCGCCTCTATGACAACCAGCTGATCCGCCAGACCCAGGCCGAGCTGATCGCGCAAAGCCGCGTGCTGGCGACGATCTATGCACAGGAGGTCACGGCCAGGCTCGACAGCGGCCTGACGCTCGGCGCCGAGGTGCCGCCGAACGTGCTGCCCGACCCCGGCGACCAGGTCACCCCGATCCGTCCCGCACTTGACCTGACCGCGAACGATCTGCTGCGGCGGCGGCCGGATGCGCAAGCCGCGCCTCATCCGGCGCAGGCGGCCTATGTCGAGATCGGCGCAAAGCTGACGCCGATCATCCGCGAGACCCAGAAGGTAACGCTGGCGGGCTTCCGCATCCTCGATCCGCAGGGCGTCGTCATCGCCGGGCGGCAGGAGGTCGGCCAATCGCTCGCCCATATCGAGGAGGTCGCGGACGCGCTGCACGGGCAATACCGCGCCACCTTGCGCAACCGCGTGCCGGACAAGCCGCCGCCGCCGATCTATTCCTTCAGCCGCGGCCTCGGCGTGCACGTGTTCTCGGCGATGCCCGTCATCGTCAACAACCGCGTCGCGGGCGTGATCTACACCACGCGGACGCCGAGCAACATCTTCGACCATCTTTATCAGGAGCGCGCCAAGTTCGTGCTGGCCGGGCTCGCCGTCATCCTCGGCACGATCGCAATCGGCCTCGTGTTCTCGCGCACCATCACCCTGCCGATGCGCGAGCTGATCGACCGCGCTGCCAGAATCGGCCGTGGCGACCGCGAGGCCTTCCAGCCACTCCGGCATTACGGCACGCGCGAGTTCGCCCAGCTCTCGCACAGTTTCCTCGGCATGGCCGAGCAGCTGGCGCGGCGCTCCGACTATATCGCGACGTTCTCGGCCCATCTCACCCACGAGCTGAAATCGCCGCTGACCTCGATCAAGGGCGCGGCCGAGCTGTTGCAGGATTCGTATCAAGGCAGGTCTGACGGACTGACGCCGGCCGAGCAGAAGACGTTCATCGCCAACATCCTGTCCGACACTCAGCGGTTGGAGGCGATGGCGCAGCGGCTGCGCGATCTGGCGCGCGCCGAGAGCCTGCCGCAGAACGAGCGCACGGAGCTGGCGCCCGTCATCGCCGACCTCAGAAACAGGTTTCCGGCCAGCTCCATCGAGGCCAGCGGCAGCCTCGACCGGGCGATCGGCATGTCCGGCGAAAAGGCGCTGATCGTGCTGTCGCATCTCGCCGACAACGCGATGCGGCACAAGGCCGGGACGATCAGGCTGCATGCTGTGGACGAGCGCACGACCCTGCGTCTGACGGTGAGCAATGACGGCGAGCCGATCTCGGCACCGAACCGCGACAGGATTTTTGATGCCTTCTTCACCACCCGCCGCGACCAGGGCGGCACCGGGATGGGGCTTGCGATCGCGCGCGCGGTGATGGCGAGCCATGGTGGCTCGATCAGGCTGAAGCCGACCGACGAGGGCGCAGCCTTCGAACTGCAATTCCCTGTCGCCTGAGGCGCGATGAGGTCATCGCCCCTCAGCTTTTATTTGGGCATGATCTGTTCGGAAAACCGCTTCACACTTTTCCGGATCATGCCCTAGATCGCAAACACCCACGCCGCGACGATGGTGCCGATGGTGACGAGACCCGCGATGGTCCAGCCAGCGGCATATTCCAGCTCAGGATGACCGGTCGCCCGCATGATCTCTGCCGGATCGGCGGTATGCTTGTGTGCCATGACAGCCTCGCACGTTTCTTCCCGCGTCATATGTAAGTCGCACCAGCCGCCATTAGGTTCCATCACGGAAATGCGAGGCATGACGCAGCTTGGCTTGTTCGCCGTCCCTGACGAAGGCCCTACCGGTCTTCGCTACGCGGACAATTTTATCGAAACCGCCGTCGAGCAAGGCTTGATCGGCCGCATCGCAACATTGCCGCTCGAGCGTTTTCAGTTCGGGGCGTTCGAGGGCAACCGCCGGGTGGCGTCGTTCGGCTATCGCTATGACTACACGCTGCAGCGGCTCGCCGAGGCGGAGCCGATCCCGGACTGGCTATTGCCCATCGCGCGTCAGGCCGAGGCCTGGGCCGGGCTGCCGGAGGCCAGCGTCCGGCAGGTGCTCTGCACCGAGTATGAGGCCGGCGTCGGCATCGGCTGGCACCGCGACAAGCCTCACTTCGACAAGATCCTCGGCCTGTCGCTCGGCTCGGCCTGCAAATTCCGCTTCCGCCGCCGCAGCGGCGACAAATGGCAGCGCCACACGCTCGAGGCCCAGCCGCGCTCGCTGTACATGATGGAGGGCGAGGCGCGCTCGCAATGGGAGCACAGTATCCCGCCGGTCGAGGCGCGGCGTTACTCCATCACGTTCCGGACGATGAAGCGGGCCTAACGCGGCCGGCCAGACAAAAAATGCGAAAACAACCCCATGCAAAGTAGAACGCCCGTTCTGCCCGAGGCGTGGCCACGCCGCACAAGGGTTTGACACATCGGTGCAAAACCGCCGCCTTGCGCAATCACCGCACGGCTTGCGTCTTGCCTTCCGAATCCGGTTGCATGCTAGATTGGCAGCACGCATTCCGCGGCAGGAGGGAAGCATGGCCGACAACAAGGCAAAGCGCGGCGGGGCCGATCGGGCGCTGATTGCGCTCACGGAAAAATATGAAGTCGCCTACTGGTCGAAGAAGTTCAAGGTGACCCCGGCCAAGCTGAAATACGCCGTCAAGAAGGTCGGCCGTTCCGCCAAGAAGGTCGAGGCGTATATCAAGCTCCAGAAGCACCGCGCCTCCGACAAGAGCCGGATCGCGCTGAGCGAAGCCTATGAGGTCCGTTACTGGTCGAAGAGATTCAAGATCACCCCGGCCAAGCTGAAAGCTGCCGTCGCCGCGGCCGGCCATTCCTCCAGGAAGGTCGAGGCCTATCTCGCCGCCCGGAAGACGGCAAAGAAGAAATCGGCCAGGAAGACGACAAAGAAGACGACGAAGAAGGCAGCCAAGCGCAAGAGCGCCGCCTGAGACCTCGGAAGCCATGGTCACATGGGCCACGTCGTCGCCAGTGCGCCCGGAGGCCGCTGGCGGCCGGGCGCCAGCCGAAAATCTCGCACGCGACGGCAGTGGGGCTTTCGGGGTGATCGCTTTGCTGTCGCCAAACCAAAGGTGCCGTGAAATCGCCTCAAGGCGGACGAATAAGGCGAATTGAAAAGACAGGCCAAACCGGCGAACCAATATGGGGGCGCAAAGGCCGGCACCAAATGAAGAATTATCTCGCTTTTTTCCTGTTTCTGTCCATTACGACAGCTTCTGCGCACGGCCCGTTGCCGGCGCGGCTGACGCCGCCCTCCGACCTCGTCCTGACAGGCCTGACCGATTCCGACACCACCGCCGGCGGCACTGCGCGGCTGTGCGAGCAGGTCACCTTCTCGCGGGGCCTGCGCTACGGCGAAAACGAGGCCAACGTGCTCGACGTCGCCGCCAGCACGACCAAGGCGGATACGCCGCGGCCGGTGCTGCTATTCGTGACCGGCGACAGTTTCACCGGTGACCGCGCCGCCCCCGAGCTGTCGCGCCAGATCCAGGACCAGGCCATGTGCTTTGCCGCCCGCAATGACATGATCGGGGTGCGCGTCAATTATCGCCTGGCCCCCGCAGCGACCTGGCCGATGGGAGCGACCGACGTGGCGGCGGCGCTGTCCTGGGTCCACGGCAATATCGACCTGTTCAACGGCGACGCCCGCGAGATCGTCGCGGTCGGATACGGCGCCGGTGCGTTCCATGTCGCAACCCTGCTGGCGCATCCCGAGCTCCAGGCCGACCGTGCCGATGTCGCGGCCGTCGTGCTGGTATCCGGCATCTATCGTGCCGGCAAGGACGCCAGCGACAGCGAGAAGGCCTATCTCGGCGGCGACGCCAGCCAGTACAACGCGCGCTCGGTATTCCCCGGCATCCTCAATGTCGATGTGCCGATCGTGCTGGCCTGGGCCGCGGACGATTCCCCTGGCCTCGTGACGCAGGGTGAGACCCTGAAGAAGACGCTCTGCGGCGCCGGCCATTGTCCGCGCAGCGCGCTGCTGCGCAGCCGCGACGGCATTGCCTCCGCCTTCGGACTGGATGGCTCCGGCGACAGCCTCGCCGAGCCGACCCTGCTGCTGGTGCATCAGCTCGAGGCACGGGGGCTGCCGTAGCGGCGTGTCAGTACGCCTGCCATTTCCGTACGGGCCTGCGCTATATTGAAGCGGGCTGCCAAGCCACACGATTGCCAAACGCCTGATCTAGATCAACTCGCCTTGGTGCGGACTGAGCCGACCTCGTTGGGGGCCAACGACAAGGTGTCGAGCATGCGCGTCACCGGCAGACTGCTGTTCGTTTTGATCGCCGCACTCGCGTCGCTTGGCGCGATGTCCGAGCAACGCGCGGACCAACCCACAAGCGACAAGGAAATCCGCATCGGCAATGTCATGCCGTATTCGGGAGCGCTCTCTGAATTCGGCGCGATCGGTCAGGCGGAGGCCGCCTATTTCGACATGGTCAACGCGCGCGGCGGCATCAATGGCCGCAAGATCCGCTTCATCACGCGCGACGACAATTCCGATCCGTCGACCGCGCTGGAGCTGACGCGCAATCTGGTCGAGAAGGACGACGTGCACCTGATGTTCGGGTCGTTCGGCACGCCCGGCAATCTCGCCACGCGCTGGTATCTGAACGAGAAGAAGGTGCCGCAGCTTTTCGTCGCCTCCGGCGACGAGGAGCTGAGCCAGGCCAGGGCTTTCCCCTGGACCATGGGCTGGCAGCCGTCGATCCGGTCGGAGGGGCGCATCTACGCCAACTACATTCAGGCCTATTATCCCAGGAAGAAGATCGTCGTGCTCTGGCAGAACGACCAGTTCGGACGCATGCTCTACAAGGGAATCCAGGACGGACTTGGCGATCTGAACCGCCATATCCTCGTCGACATCGCCTTTGACATCGGTGACGAGCACCTCGACGGGCACGTCTCGATCCTCAAGCGCGCGGGTGCCGATATCTTCGTCTTTCTCGGCGTGCCGTCGACGGCATCCAAGGTGATCAGGCTCGCGGCTTCGCTCAACTGGCGTCCGGTCTTCATCGTCAACGATACTTCCGCCTCGATCGCCAATGCGATGGCGCCCGCAGGCCTGGAGAATTCGGCCGGCGTGATCTCGGCGGCCTTCCTGAAGGACCCCAGCGACCCCGCCTGGAAAGACGATCCTGCCATGAAGGAATGGTTCGCCTTCATGGACAAATACCATCAGGTCGAAAGCACCAACAACAGCGCCGCGGTCTTCGGCTACGCCGCGGCCGAGGCGTTGACGCAGGTGCTGAAGCAATGCGGCGACGACCTGTCACGCGAGAACATCATGCGTCAGGCGGCTTCGCTGAGGGGTTACAACCCTTCCGTCGCGCTGCCCAACATCAGGATGAATACCTCGCCGAACAACTATCTGCCGATCAAGCAGATGCGGCTGGTGCAGTTCGACGGGCGGTCGTGGCAGCCTTTTGGTGAGGTGATCGAGACGGCGTTCACGGAGGGGGCGGCGAGGTGAGGCCCACGTAGACCTTTTGGTGGGCCTCCTTCCTCTCTCGTTGCGGGAAGCGCACGCTTACCCTCCCCTGGAGGGTAAGAGAGCATGCCCCACGGAAGCTCTCTCAGAACAGCAGCCCTCACGCGGGCTTGAGCGAAGCCAGTGCGTTTTCCAGCAGCGCGCGCCGCATCGCCGGATTTCACCACCGCGGGATCGAGATAGAGCTCCAGGCCCGGCGCGCGCTCGGTGATGACACCGCTTCGCTCGGCCGCCGCATCGCTCAGCGCGTCGACCGAATAGGGAATCACCTCGCGGCTGATGGAGACAGCTCTGAGAACCAGGAGCCTATGCCGCATCGAGGGCTTGCATTGAGAGACCGGGTCTGGCTGGTTCTAGCTCCTGACAATCAGACCGGAACTCACCATGATCCAGTTCGACACGTTGCTGACCTATATCGCGGTGGTTCTCGGCCTCTTTCTCATTCCGGGTCCCGCGGTGCTCTTGGTGCTCGGGCGCGCGTCTGTGGGCGGGCATCGCGTCGGAATTGCCACCGGTCTTGGCATCGCTACTGGAGACCTGCTTCACACCGCGATGGCTACGCTCGGATTGTCGGCGGTGCTGATGACCTCGGCCCTCGCCTTCAGCCTGGTGAAGTACGCCGGCGCTGCCTACCTCATATATCTCGGCATCCGCGCGCTTATGGAAAGAGGCGAGGATATCAAGTTGGCGCAGTCGCGTTTGGTCGACGCGTCGCTCGCCTTCCGGCAGGCGGTGCTGGCCGAACTGCTCAACCCGAAGACGGCGCTCTTCTTCCTGGCCTTTCTCCCACAGTTCGTACATTCCGAGAAGGGCTCCGTCGTTGCCCAGCTTGCAATTCTTGGCCTCATCTTCGTCATCATGAGCGCGATCTACACCGCGTTGATCGCTCTTGTTGCCGGGCAAGTCGCTGGCTGGCTCACCCGTCATCGCAGCATCGGCCGCTGGCAGGGCCGCGTCATCGGGGCGATCTACCTGGGTCTTGGCGTTCGCATGGCCTTGCAGCAAAAGTAGCCTGATCGTTCCGCCCCGCCTGGAGAGACTCATGACCGAGACCATTCGCATCAAGCGCTTCCATGCGCGGCCCGTGATCGTGCCGATGAACCTGCCGCTGCAGACCTCGACCGGCGCTGTCGCCAAGGCCCCGCTGGTGCTGATCGACTGCGAGACCGACCAGGGCGCCCGCGGGCACGCCTATCTGTTCTCGATCACACCGTCGGCATTGAAGCCGCTGACGGCGATGGTCACAGAAATGTCAGACCTGCTTGCCGGCGACGAGCTGCTGCCGTTCGAGATCGAGCGCAAGCTGACCCAGCGCTTCACCCTGCTTGGCCTCGCCGGCCTGCAGCGGCTGGCGCAATCCGGCATCGACATGGCGGCGTGGGATGCGCTTGCCCGCAGCAGAGGCCTGCCGCTGGCACGGCTGCTCGGCGGCGCGCCGAAGCCGGTCAAGGCGTACAATTCGAAGGGGCTCGGCATCATGCCCGCGCGCGCCGCGGTCGAGGAGGCGCACAAGCTGCTGGCCGAGGGATTTCAGGCCGCCAAGATCCGCGTCGGCCGGCCCGATGCGCGGGAGGATCTCGCCGTCGTCCGCGCGGTGAGAAAGGCCGTCGGCGACGAGGTGACGCTAATGTGCGACTACAATCAGGCACTGACGGTGACCGACGCCATCCAACGCGGCGAGATGCTCGACGACGAGGGCTTGAGCTGGATCGAGGAGCCGATCCGCCACGACGATTATGCCGGCTGCGCCCGCATCGCCGACGCACTGCATACGCCGGTCCAGATCGGCGAGAATTTTGACAGCGCCTTCTCGATGCAGGCGGCGCTTTCCGCGGAAGCCTGCGATTACGTGATGCCCGACGTGCAACGGATCGGCGGCGTGACCGGATGGCTGCGCGCCGCGTCGCTCGCGCATGCCGCCGGCATCGAGATGTCCTCGCATCTGTTCTCCGAAGTGAGCGCGCATCTGCTCTGCGTGACGCCGACGGCGCACTGGCTGGAATATGTCGACTGGGCCGACGCTGTGCTGTCGACGCGGCTCGAGATCAAGGACGGCTTTGCGCTGCCGAGCGAGGAGCCCGGCAACGGGATCGCGTGGGACGAGGCGGCGATTGCCAAATATCTCGTCAGATAACGCTGCCCGCTATGACCGAACAGCGGCAATCATGTTCAGCTCGACCGGCGCCCCTCGCGGCAACTCGGCGACGCCGACGGACGTCCGCGTATGACGACCGCGCTCGCCGAGGCGTTCGATCAGCCGGTCGGAGGCACCGTTCATGACTTGCGACTGCTGGGTAAATCCAGGCGCTGAAGCGACGTATCCAACGAGCTGCAGGACCTGGACGATCCGGTCCTCTCCGCCTGTGGCGTGATTGATGGCGGAGATGCAGAGATCAGCGCAAAGGGAAGCAGCTTCCTGTGCGGCCGCGATATCGACGCCTGCTCCGACCTTGCCCACATACAGCAGGTCTTCGCCGCGACGCGGCAGCTGGCCACTGACATAGGCGAGCCCGCCATGGATGATCACCGGCAAGTAGTTGCCGCCGGGCTTATTCACGCTGCTCATCTCAATAGCCTGCCTTCTCTTCACATCTGGCGGAGCGACGCATTTCGTCGCACGCGATAGCTCGATCGCACCAGCTCGCCGTGGCGGATGACCGGACAATGACAGGCCGCGAATCATGGATCAAGCCTGCGAAGCTGATCAGGCCTGGCGTGAAGACCTGACCTTCGTGCATTGCACGGAGGCGGCGCGCGCGATAACGATCCGTCATGACCATTTGGCGCCCTCATCCCCACATCCGCGTCGTCGCGATCGGCCTGCACTGGCGGGACGGGCGCCTGCTGGCGGCCGAAATTCGCGACGATGCCGGGCGGATCAAGGGCGTACGCCCGCTCGGCGGCGAGATCGAGTTCGGCGAGAGCTGGCGCGCTGCGCTGATGCGCGAGCTCAACGAGGAGCTCGGCATCGACGTCACCATCGCAAGCGAGCCGTTGGTGCTGGAGAACATTTTTGTGCACGAGGGATCGACCGGGCACGAGGTGATGTTCATCTGCGAGGTGGAGTTTCCTGACGGCGCCTTCGCCGGTGAGGACCGCATCGACTTCCTCGAGGACAATGGAGAGCCGATCGTCGCGCGCTGGTTCAACCTTGCCGAGCTCGACGTGGACGGCGGACCGAGCCTTTATCCGACCGGGTTGAAGGATGTACTGCTGGGAGCAAAAGACGGCGGGACGTGAGAGGAGGCGCTCCCTCACCGGCCCTCGCCGCCATCGCGCCGATAGCGGAAGTCGCAATGGGACGCGCCTTGCATGATCGTCTGCGTCCGCGCGAGCTTGATGTCGGGACCAAAGCCTTCCGCGGTCGCAAAATCGGCCGTGCAGATCAGGAGGAAGCCGAGCTCCGGTTCGCCGAGCGCCTTATAGAATTCGGCATAGGCGCAGCGCTTGACGTCGAAGGCAAAGGCATCATGCGACTGCTCGATGACGTCATAGGCGAGCGCGTCATCGCGGGAGTAGGTCTTGAAGGCAGACGATACGGCCTTGCCGAGATCGGCTTCGCTCTCTCCCTGGCTCTTGGCCTTCCAGAATTCCTCGCCGAAGCCGCGATAGAGATCGCCGAGCGCCTTGCGCACCAGCGCGTTGGCGCGCGCCTCGCCGAGCTCGGCCTGGAGCGCCTTGACCAGCGGCACCAGCACCTGGGCCTGGATTTTTGCTTGCTCGATGACGGATATGCTCATGGGCGGGCTCGCGTCGGAAGGCCACATCGCAGCCAGGATGGAGCGTAAGCATAATCTCCGCGGCGAGGATTAGCTAACTCTCGGCCGGGTAGGCCAGGCGGCCGTCGGCCACGCCCCGCGCCGCCGGGTTCATTTCGGCCGGTTTGACCTGCCCGGGACCGAGAATGTGGAACACCGTCTCGCCGGCGGCGAGCAGGTAGTCGGTGATGATCCTACGGTGACATCGCCACCACAATGTCTCCGCGCACATGATGGCGCAGCGCTCCATCTGCCCGACGGCGCGCAGATGTGCGAGCCCTTCGTGAAAGGCCGCGCCCATCGCGTGGTCGGCGTAATTGTGAAAGCTGCCGTTCTGCCAGAAGGCATTGGTCTCACGCGGCACCTCGCGCTTGCGGCTGCGCAGGCCGCCGAGCGAGGCAATGTGCTCGTAGCCGATCGAAGCAGCCGCGAGCGATTGCGGCAGGGTCTCGCGATTGTACTGCGGGTTGGTACGGGAGCGGGGCACGGTCCGAACGTCAACCACGAAGGTGACCGCGCTGTGATGCAACAATTCGAGGAATTCCTCGATCGAACGTGTGGCGTGGCCGATGGTGAAGAACGGATGAGCCATGGTGAGACCTCGACCGCTCGGCTCGCCGGCCGTCAGCTTTTCAACGACCGCAACGCCCGGCCCTTGTGCAGGGCGACGTGATCGGTCTTGTCGCTCCTGATCTCGTACTGCGGATCGTCGGGCGTGGCGTGATGGACGTAGCCCTTGTAATCGACGTCGGCGGTGTGCACGCGCAGGATATGGCCGCGCACCCGGCCGGCCTCGGAATTCCAGCTGACGTGGTCGCCGACGGCAAACCTTTTTCCGCGGGTCTTGGACATGGCGGATCAATGCGCGGCAGCACCGGCCTGTTCCAGGGGGCAGCCCCCGACCGCGCGGGGCAGGCTAAATCCCTGCGGCAATCCACCAAGGCGTGGGCAACGAAGACGTGATGCAGCGGCGACCGCGGATCGCGCGATCCTGAAAGGTCGGCGAGGCGATCGATGATATTACGGCCATCATTCAAAACGAGAGGTAACCATGCCCCCTTCCGGGATGTCTCGAGGCTCCATCAGGCCGCGGCCATCTGCGCGATGCCGTCGTGCTGCGGCAGCGACCGCAGCGCTGGTGCTCGCCGCAACGTTCTGGTCAGCAGGAGGGGCGCAAGCTGCCGCAAATGACGCCGAGGCACGAGCCACCTTCGAGAAATTCATCGCCGCGCAGAATGCGCATGATGCGGACGATGTGAAGGTGATGCTCTGGAATTCGCCCGGCACGCTGTTGTTTGCGAGAGGCATCGAGACGCGAGGCCGCGATGCGGTCGCCACCCGCTTCAAGGCCTATTATGAGGGCACCTGGCACCTCGAACCCGACATGTCGAAATTCCACGTTGCGGTGATCTCGAACGAGGTGATGCAGATCCTCGTTCCAATCGTTTTCACACGCGGCCTTCCGGGCAAGCCGTCGCAACAAAATACGTTTCTGATCAGCCAGACCTACGTTCAGGATGCGACCGGCTGGCACGTCGCCTCCATCCTGCCGGTGGCGACGGAACTGAAGTGATGGCCGGGATGGGCCTCTGGAGGGGCAACCCGGATTGCGCTTCGCTCCATCGGGGCTACGGGCTGTCCAGCGAAACCGAGCAAGACGCGCCAGTCCGTCTCCGCTCTTCGAGCTACGCCGGACACGCTTCGCATTGAGATCGTGGCTTGCCGAGCCCCGTAGCTCGCGGCGGCAGCCCGCCTGCGCCCTTCGGCCTTCGGCCTTCGGCGCGGCATCCTTCTCTCGCTTCGCGAGCGAAGGATGGTGGGCACGACAGGGATCGAACCTGTGACCCCTACCATGTCAAGGTAGTGCTCTCCCGCTGAGCTACGTGCCCTAATAGTCCACTTACGTCGGGTGGGGTCCCTATAACGGACGAGGGGACCCTGCGCAAGGACGGAACGGGGCCGATTTAGGCCGCCAGCATCTTGTTCACTTCGCTGACCAATTCGCGCAGATGCACGGGCTTGGACAGCACCTTGGCGTTCTTGGGGGCGTCCGAATCCGAGTTCAGTGCGACCGCGGCGAAGCCGGTGATGAACATGATCTTGATGTCGGGGTCGAGTTCCGAGGCCCGGCGGGCGAGCTCGATGCCGTCCATCTCCGGCATCACGATGTCGGTGAGCAGCATCTCGAACGGCTCTTCCCGCAACCGCTGATAGGCGGCCATGCCGTTGTCGTGGGACGAGACCTGAAAACCGGCGTTTTCCAGCGCCTTGACCAGGAAACGGCGCATGTCGTTGTCGTCTTCGGCGAGCAGGATTTTTGGCATGGCAGGAAACGTCGAATCCCCAGAGGATATCAGCAGAGCTTACTAAGCCGGACAGAGGGTAAATTTGGGGTGAAAATCTTAACCCCAAGCCGGCTGCGCTGCCGGCTCCTTGTGAACCGGAATGCCGCTCGAATCAATCGAGCCCCCGGCGCATCCCCGCTTCCCTGCCCACACGGTTAAGACATGTTCCAGCGCCAATCACATCTTTTCGCTTGGCAGAATGGTTGCGATTCCGGACAATGACGACACATAAGAGCCGCATCGATCGGCCGAATCAATTCGATCCGGGGCCCGGATCCTGCCGCTAAGGGACGAAGCCTGAGAAGATGACCCGGTTTGACGGCGAGGTGTCGCCAGCCTTCGAGATCGTTGAGCCCGCGCAATGGCGCGCGCCTGTCATCTTCAACTCGCCCCATTCCGGCTCGACCTATCCGGACGAATTCCTCGCGGCGTCCAGGATCGACCTGCCGACGCTGCGGCGGTCAGAAGATTCCTTCATGGACGAGCTGATCGGCCATTTGAGCGAGCGCGGCTTTCCGACCGTGCGGGTCAACTTTCCCCGCTCCTATGTCGACGTCAATCGCGAGCCCTATGAGCTCGATCCCCGCATGTTCAGCGGACGGCTGCCGAGCTTTGCCAATACCCGCTCGATGCGGGTCGCCGGTGGCCTCGGCACCATTCCGCGCGTGGTCGGCGACGGCCAGGAGATCTACCGCGACCGCATCCTGGTCGACGATGCGCTGGGGCGGATCGAGACGCTGTACAAGCCCTACCACCGCGCGCTGCGCCGGCTGATCAACAAGGTGCACCAGATGTTCGGCACCGTGGTGCTGGTCGACTGCCATTCGATGCCGTCGGTCGGCGTGTCCCGCGACGAGCCGCGCCGGCCCGACGTCGTGATCGGCGACCGCTACGGCACGAGCTGCACCCCGCTTCTGCCCGACCGGGTCGAGGAGACCATGACCGGCCTCGGCTATTCGATCGGCCGCAACAAGCCCTATGCCGGCGGCTTCATCACCGAGCATTACGGCAATCCCGCGAGTGGCCTGCACGCGGTGCAGCTCGAGCTCAACCGCTCGATCTACATGGACGAGCGGCGGCGCGAGCGGAGTGCGCGCTTTGCGCAAGTGGCATCCGACTTCGGCGTTCTCGCCGACGTGCTCGCGACCACGATTCCCTTCGGCGATCTCGGCCCGTTCCAGGCCGCGGCCGAATAGGCGCCGGCCTTCCTTCGTCAGATCGTATTGCCTGTGATTGGCGCGAGCGCGCCTTCGCTTCGCTTTCGCTGCGCACGTTGAAACGAAAACAGAGCCGCAAAGAAAAAAGGGCCGCTCGCGAATGACGCAAGCGGCCCAAGTCTAGGGAGGAAACGCCCAAGGAGGGCAGCGGTAACGCCAAGCGCTACCGCACCGCAACAATATGCGACCGCGACGCACAAAGTGCAAGGGCTTTCGAGCCGTTTCCCATGCAGTACGCACATGGCTCAATTGCTTCTATGGAAACCCAGATTCAGTTTCTTTGATAAGGAAATTCAATGGGTTGATAGTCATTTGCATACGAACAAGGCATATTCGGAACTAAGTTTTCAACTCCGTGATCGATATTTGGCCAGCAGATGACTTGAATGAGGCAGCCGCCTTCGGCATCCAAAATACCAGGGTGCAAGATCAAGACAGCGCTGCACGCGGCAGGCGAATTGAGCTAGGCAGGAGGAAGCTCCATCCAACTTTCGCTTTGAGGATTTGGCCTGTGACGGTGATCGACTTCTCCGCCTTCATCGGACGGCTCGCCACCGCCTCCGGCGAAACTATCCTGCCGTTCTTCCGCACCTCGCTGTCGATCGACGACAAGAGCAAGACCAAGGATTTCGACCCCGTCACGGAGGCCGATCGCGCCGCTGAGGCGGTGATGCGCCGGC
Organism: Bradyrhizobium sp. CIR48; assembly: GCF_014198315.1. Lineage (NCBI taxonomy): Bacteria > Pseudomonadati > Pseudomonadota > Alphaproteobacteria > Hyphomicrobiales > Nitrobacteraceae > Bradyrhizobium > Bradyrhizobium sp. CIR48. Next base: position 594,294 of record NZ_JACIHG010000004.1, on the reverse strand, counting down.
TGATCAAGGCCAACTTCCCCCAGCACGGTATCGTCGGCGAGGAATTCGGCAACGAGCGCGAGGACGCCGACTATGTCTGGGTGCTCGACCCCATCGACGGCACCAAATCCTTCATCGGCGGCTTTCCGATCTGGGGAACGCTGATCGCACTGCTGCACAAGGGCGCGCCGGTCTACGGCATGATGCACCAGCCCTTCATCGGCGAGCGCTTCTCCGGCGACAACGGTTCGGCCAACTACAAGGGCCCGTCCGGCGAGCGCCGGCTCCAGGTCCGCCGCTGCGCCTCACTTTCGGAAGCCACGACCTACACCACCAGCCCGCTTCTGATGAACGACCGCGACCGCGCCATTTTCAGCCGTATCGAGCAGGGCGCGCGTCTGTCGCGCTATGGCGGCGACTGCTACTCCTATTGCATGCTGGCGGCCGGCCACGTCGATCTCGTGGTCGAGACCGAGCTGAAGCCTTACGACATCGCAGCGCTGATCCCGATCGTGACCGGCGCCGGCGGCGTCGTCACCACCTGGGAAGGCAAGCCGGCCCAGGGCGGCGGCCGCATCGTCGCGGCCGGGGATGCCCGGGTTCACGAAGAAGCACTGAAACTGCTCAACCAATAACAAACGCGAGCGGAGGCTTGCATGACCATCTCACGCAGGCTTCTTCTTGGATTATTGCTGCTGCTGCCGACGCTGGCGTCCGCGCAGAACTTTCCGACGAAGCCGATCAAGTTGATCGTGCCGTTCCCGGCCGGCGGGCCCAACGACATCATCGCGCGGGTGATCGGCCAGCGCATGTCGGAGCTGTCAGGGCAGCCGGTGCTGATCGACAATCGCGGCGGCCAGGGCGGCGTGCTCGGCACCGATGCGGTCTCCAAGGCCCCGCCCGACGGCTACACCATCGCGATCTCCTCAGCCGGCGCGCTCGCGATCAGCCCGAGCATGGAAAAGGTCGCCTACGACACCTTGAGCGACCTCACCCCGGTGACACTGGTTGCGACCGTGCCGGAAATGCTCGTGGTCGCCACCAACGTGCCCGCCAAGGACATCGGCGAATTGATCGCGCTCGCCAAGGCGCAGCCGGGAAAGCTCAACTTCGCCTCCTCCGGCGCTGGCAGCCTGCCACACCTCGCTGGCGAGCTGTTCAAGCTGACGGCGAAGATCGACATCGTCCACGTGCCCTATCGCGGCGCAGCTCCGGCCGTGAACGATCTCTTGGGCCAGCAGGTGCAGATGACGTTTCTCGATCTCCCCGTGCTGCTGCCGCAGGTCAAGGCCGGCGCGCTGCGTCCCATTGCGGTCGGCTCGGCCGCGCGGGCGCCGACCGCGCCCGATGTGCCGACCACCGCGGAAGCGGGTTTTGCCGGCCTCCACATCGAGAACTGGTACGGCATGGTCGCACCGAAGGGCACGCCGAAGGAGATCGTCACGGCGCTGCATGGCCTCGCCACCAAGGCGATGGCGGATCCGGCGGTGAAGGGAAAGCTCGCCGCCCAGGGCGCGACGCTGGTCGGCGACGAGCCGGAGCACTTCCGGCAGTTCATCGCGGACGAGACCGCGAAATGGGCCAAGGTGATCAAGGACGCCGGCGTGGAGACGGCGAAGTAGGGCCGGCTGACGGGCCGCTGGCGGCCGACCTCGCCGAACCCGATGTGCCGCGACCCCAGGCGTGCCGAGCCCATTTGGAACGCCGCCTCACTGGCCGCGTTTCAATGTCGAAATTGGAGATTTCCATGAAGCGTCGTTTGCTGATAGCTGCCGCCACTCTGTCGTTCATGGCGTGCCTTGGCTGTTCGACCTCGGCAGTTGCGCAGGATCGCTACTGCCTCCAGGGCCGGACCTGGGGCTATCCGGGCAATTGCCAGTTTGCCAGTTACGCTCAATGCATGGCGACCGCCTCGGGCACGCACGCCTATTGCGGCATCAACCCGCGCTATGCCCAGGCACGCCGTTACAGGGAATACCGGTAAGTAACCTCCGCTAAGGCGAGCCGTGCCATGGACCCGGAGCGATCCCTGACGGCCGTGGTCTTCTCCGGCGGCCTGGGCCTAGGTGCCTATCATGGCGGGGCATCGAAGCCCTGACTGATCTGGCACCGCGGATCGATTGGGTGGCCGGTTCATCGGCGGGCGCGATCACGGCAGCCTTGATCGCGGGAAGCGGTCACGCCATCCATCGGCGCAATGGTGGTGATGTCCCAGTTCGTCAAGACGGCTTCCTGCACAGGATTGCGCTGCGCGACAAATACAAAGGATTTCGGCCGGTCCTGGCGGTGGCCGGAATCGTCCCAAATCTGCCGGTGCAGGAGCAGACGTATGTTGGGGTCGGACATGCTGTAGCCGACCAACAGCAGCATGCTTCCCAAGGCGTCGGCGCGGAAACGGATATCTAGCGGGGAATTGAGCAATCCGGAGAAAGACCAGATCGATCCGAAGCGGCCACCGGTCGACCTGGAGAAATGGCAGAAATCGAACACGCACTAGGCGCGGTCTGTCAGGACGTCGCTCCTCGATCGCGACGGCACTGCTCACACCGTCTCTGCCCTTAAGTGCTCCACCAGCATCTTGGCCGGCCGTGGCAGCGCCTTGAAGCTGCGCGCGCAGATCACGAGGCGGCGGTTGGCGAAGGCATCGCGCAGGCGGACGATGGCGAGCGGCATCAGCTTGGCGCAGCGCCGGGCGGCGGATTCGGGCACGAGGGCCACGCCGACATCGGCGGCGACCATCTGGCAGATCGCGTCGAAATCGCGCAGGCGTGCGCGGAAATGCGGGCGCATGCCAAGCCGCGCCGCGTGCTTCGAAATATGCATCTGAAGCGCAGTGGCGCTGGTCAGCCCGACGAACTCGCACGCCCCCGCCTCCTGGAAATCGATCTGGCGGCGGCCGGCGAACGGGCCGCGGCGCGAGGTCACCAGCGCCAGGCGGTCCTCGCTGAACACGAAGCGCTCGATATGATCGGGCAGCGCGTGCTCGGCGGCGAAGCCGAGATCGGCCGCGCCTGCGGTGATCGCGGCCGCGATGTCGGTGCTCTCGCGCTCCTCGATGTCGACGGCGATGTCGCGATGCTCGCGCAGGAAGCCGGCCAGCGCCTTCGGCAGGTGCTCGGACAGGCCGGAGGTGTTGGCGAGGAAATGCACACTGGCGCGCACGCCAGAGGCAAAGCCGGCGAGATCGCCGCGCATGGCGTCGATCTGGTGGATGACCAGCCGCGCATGGTCGAGCAGGCTCTCGCCGGCCGCGGTCAGCTCGACGCCGCGCCGTCCGCGCTTGAGCAGCGCGACCCCGAGCGCGTCCTCGAGCCCCTTGATGCGCGCGCTGGCCGAGGCCAGGGCCAGATGCGACCGCTCCGCGCCGCGGGTGATGCTGCGCTGGTCGGCGACCGCGATGAACAGCTGGAGGTCGACGAGGTCGAAACGCATGGCAGGTCTCTTTCTTGTTGTTGGAGCACGATCTTGACGGAAAACCGCTGCGCACTTTGCGCTGACGCGGCCCTGCGGGTCCGGATCATGCGCCAGCCTTCGCTCTTAACGAAGGCTTACTCCGTAACCTCCAGATTGTGCCCGCGCGCGGCTTCGGTCAATGTGCAGGCATGATCGACCCGCTTCTCATTGTCATCGCCGCCGTCTTCCTGGTCGCCGGATTCGTCAAGGGCGTGGTCGGGCTCGGCCTGCCGACCGTGTCCATGGGCCTGCTCGCGGTGAGCATGACGCCCAGCCGCGCGATCGCCATCGTCATCGTGCCCGCCATCGTCACCAACATCTGGCAGACCTTCGTCGGCCCTTATCTGCGCGACATCCTGAAGCGGCTGTGGCCGCTGATGATCGGCACCGTGATCGGATGCTGGCTCAATGCCGGCGCGCTGACCGGGCCGCATGCGCGCTACGGCACCATCGTGCTCGGCGTCCTGCTCGTCATCTATGCCGTGATCGGTCTGAACAAGCTCCAATTCCGCGTCGCGCAGCAAAACGAGAAATGGGTGGGCGGCGTGGTCGGTGTCGTCACCGGCGTGATCTCGGCCTCGACCGGCGTGCAGGTGATCCCCTCGATGCCGTTCATGCAGGCGATCGGCATGGAGAAGGACGAGCTGGTGCAGGCGCTCGGCGTGTTCTTCACGACAGCGACGCTGGCGCTCGCCTTCAACCTCACCGCCGTTGGCCTGTTGACGCCAGCCAATGTCGTGCCGGGCGCGGTGGGTATGGCCATGGCTTTTGCCGGCATGTTCGTGGGACAGTCGGTGCGGGCGCGGATGCCGGCGGAAGCGTTCCGCCGCTGGTTCCTGATCGCGATGATCCTGCTCGGCCTTTATCTCGCCGGCAGCGCGCTGGCGAAGGAATTCGTTTGAGGGAAGATCGTAGACCGTAGGGAGGGCAAAGCGAAGCGTGCCCACGCATTTTTTGTGACCGAGAGAGGTGGTGGGCACGGCGCAAGTGCGCCTTTGCCCACCCTACGCAGCTTCCCTCATCCGTTCGAACGAGCTACCGCGTCTCCAGCATGGCGACGCGGATGCCGAGATAGATGAAGAGGCCGCCGAGCGCGCGGTTGACCCAGGCGATCGCGCCCTCGGACTCGCGGAGCCGGTGGGCGGCTTTGGCCGCGAACGCGGCCAGCACCAGGCACCACAGCGTCCCTGTAGAGATGAAGATCAGGCCGAGCGTCAGGAAGGCGAGCGGCTTGTGCGGTGAATCGGCCGCAACGAATTGCGGCAGGAAGGCCAGGAAGAATAGCGCGACCTTGGGATTGAGCGCGTTGGTGAAGACCCCTTGGAGGAACACCCGCCGCAGCGAGCTTCGCACCGGCTCGTCGATCGACGCCGCCAGCACCGGGCGCAACCACAGCATCTGAATCCCGGTGAACACGAGATAGGCCGCGCCGACCAGTTTCAGGATCGAAAAGGCGGTCGACGAGGCCATCAGCAGGGCCGAAAGGCCGATCGCGGCGGCCGCGACATGGACAAAACAGCCGCAACTGATGCCGAATGCGGCCGCGGCGCCGCCCCGCCAGCCCATCTGCATGCTGCGACCGATGACGTAGACGGAATCAGGCCCCGGCGTGATGTTGAGCAGCACGCCCGAGAGGATGAAGAGCCCGATTTCGTGAATGCCCAGCATGCAAAAGGTGCCCCTGCCGCCCGTTCGTGCGTCGCAATTCCGCTTAGTCGGTTCGGCCGCCGCCGTCCACCGCCGGGATTGCGTGGGATTTACCTCGAATTTGCAATGCGGATCATGCTTCCGCTCGGCCACATCTGCTTTATAAAGGCGAGGTTCTTGAAATGCGGGATTCGAGCCGACTTGCCACGCTGTGGCCAGTCCCAGGTCCCTTCACGATCACTTATCGATCCCTTGGAGCTTCCGGGATATGGAAAGACGTCTGGCCGCCATCGTCTGCGCCGATGTCGCCGGCTATTCGCGCATGATGGGCAGCGACGAGGCCGGCACCCATGCCGCCTTCAAGGCCCATCGCAGCGCGATCCACCCGATCATCCTCAATCACGGCGGCCGCGTCGTGAAGAACACCGGCGACGGCTTCCTGCTGGAGTTCCCCTCGATCGTCGGCGCCACCGAAGCCGCGATCGCGATGCAGACGCTGATGGCGGAGCGCAACCACCATCTGCCGGCCGACCGCGCCATGCAGTTCCGCCTCGGTATCCATATGGGCGACGTCATCGCCGATGAGGACGAGGTATTCGGTGACGATGTCAACATTGCCGTCCGCCTGGAATCGGTGGCGAGCCCCGGCGGCTTTGCGATCTCGGCCAAGGCCTACAAGGAGGCGAGCAAGCATCTCAGCGTGCCGCTGGTCGATGCCGGCAATCATCGCTTCAAGAACATCAAGGATGCGGTCGGGGTCTGGACCTGGACACCCGAGGGTGCACCAGCGCTCGCGCCCGAGCTGCGGGAGGCGTCCGCCCTCTCGCAACAGTACCGCACCGCGATCGTCGGCGTGCTGCCGTTCGCCAATCTCAGCGATGCCCAGGACGAATATTTCTCCGACGGCCTCACCGAGGATCTGATCCACGCGCTGTCGCTGCAATCCTTCTATCGCGTGCTGAGCCGCAACTCGACTTTCGCCTTCAAGGGCAGGAACACCAGCACCCGCCTGATCGCGCGCGAGATCGACGCCACCTATTTGATCCAGGGCTCGGTGCGGCGCGCCGGAGCCAAGATCCGCGTCACCGCCGAGCTGATCGCGCCGGAGACCGGCGAGCAGCTCTGGACCGGCCGTTACGACCGCGACATCGGCGACTTCTTCGCGATGCAGGACGAGATCACGACCAATCTGTCCGCCGCCATCGCCACCGAGATCGTCCGTGCCGAAGCCTCGGCGCCCGCGCGGCTCTCGACCGACGTCACCGCCTGGGATCGCTTCCTCAAGGGGCTGTCGCATTACTACCGGCAGACCAAGGAGGACCTGGCCACCGCCGTCGATCTGTTCCGGGAGGCCATCAGGGTCGATCCCAAACTGTCGATCGCGCACGCCTATCTCGCCACGATCCAGATCCAGAGCATCCAGTTCGGCTGGGTCAAGGGCACGCGGGAGATGTGGGCCGAGGCGATGAACCTCGCCGAAACCAGCGTCCGGCTCGACCCGCGCTCGTCCTTTGCGTTCTCGATCCTGTCCTGGGCGCACGCCATGGAAGGGCATTATGAGGCGGCGATGGACGCGGCCAAGCGCGCGGTCGCGCTCAATCCCTACGACATGGGCGCGCGGGGCGTCCTCGGCATCTGCCATTTCGTCATCGGCGAGCACCGGGAGGCGATCGAGCTGTTCTCGATGGCCGCGCAGCGCGACAACAGCGACCCGCGCTACCAATGGGCGGCACTGAACGCCTTCAGCCATTATCTGTTGCGCCAATATGACGCGACCCTGTCATGGGCGCGCGAGCAGCTCTACATCAACCCCAACCACATGCAGGCGCTGGCGATCCGCGCCGCAGCCCTGGCACAATTGGGCCGGGCCGCCGAGGCGAGCGAGGCGACCGGCGTGCTGATGGGCAATTACCCGACCCTCAATGTCGATCGTCATTTGCGCAACTTCCACTGGAAGCGGCCCGAGGATCTCGCCCATTATCGCGAGGGGCTGCTGAAGGCCGGCGTGCCGCTCGGCAAGCTGACCCTGGTTCAGAGCGACGTCAAACGCGTCGCCGAATCCTGACCGGCAGGCCGCGGTCCTCCACGGTGTTCCCTCAGTCTTTGGCCAGAACCGCCTGCTTGTTGACAGGACAGTGAATTCGGCCACACTTCGCCACACGCTGAAGTAGTATAATCTGATGTCGGTTTGTTAGGACTTTCCGCGCTTGATCGGCGCCTCATTTCACGATTCGCTGTTTTCAGGATTTTGGGCCATGCATGACCCCGCTTCGAAACTGCCGTTCGATCCCTCGATCCAGGTCTCGCCGAACAATCCCTGCCCATTCCTGCGCGGCCTCGTCGGCGAGGGCTTCGTCGAGGGCGGCACCGTCCCGCTCGGCAAGCTGTCGGAGACGATCGCGAACGCGACCGGCGAGACCGGGCTGAAGAAGGCGTCTGCCCGGCTCCAGGTCCGCGGCGTGGCGCTCATCGCCAATGGTCTAGGTCACATCCTCAAGAGCATCTTTTCGGGCGCGCAGCTCGATGCGCTGCGCGGGGGCCCGCTGGACAAACGCGGTGCCGGCTCGCGCATCCTCGGCGTCGACGGCAAGGTCAACGAGGACGAGATCGCTCGGTTCGCGAGTTTCGGCCGGACTTACACCGATCCGAATGGCGGCTCCGAGCTGGGCCTCAACGCCTCGGAAATCGAAATCTTCATGCGCGACAACCTCAAGCGCGCCGGCAGCGCCGCGCGCTGGTACTACCCGCTGCTGATGAAGTTCGAATGGCCGATCCTCCTGAAGATCATCGGCAAGGGCACGGGCGAGGATCGCTATCTCAGCGTTGCCGACGTGCGCACGCTGTTCAACGAGCGCCAATTCCCCGCGCGCATCAACCAGCGACTGGTCCCACCGGTGCTATCGACCTGCCAGCGCGTGGTACGGGGCGCCCTCAAGCTTGCGGCCTTGCTGGTCGCCATCGGCCTCGTTGCTCTTGTCGCGGTGGCCGAATTCCCCAATCAGGTTCGCGCCATGCTGCCGCAGAAGGGAATTCTCGTAAATCTCCTGCCGCCGCCCTTGCCCGCGGTCCCGGAGACGAAGGCCGCCTTCTGGCTCGAGCAGAACTGGTCGCTGAAGGACCGGCACTGGTTCCACCATGCCAGCCAGGGCACCGCGACCTTCCCCGTGCCCTATGAATGGTTCATGGCGCTGGAGCAGCCACGCCTTCATCTGCTCTCGAAGCCCGGCATGATGAAGGACAGCGCCTACCTCGAAGGCTTCGGCTTTATTCCCAGCCCGCACTCGATTCAGACCGACACGACGACGTTGCGCCGCTTCGGTTACGCCAATGTCTACGAGACGACGCAGGTGCCGGACTGGTCGACCAGATGGACGCCGGTGGAGAACGTCGACGGCCTGCCGGTCGGTTTCGCGCGGATGACCGGCGTCGTCGATCCCGCGACCGGCCGTCGCGAGGACGACAAGATCGGGCTGACCTGCGCGGCCTGCCACACCGGCCAGATCCATTACCAGGGCGTGGACGTGCGCTTCGACGGCGGCCCGGCCATGACCGACCTGAAAAAGCTGGAGCTCTCGACCGGCCTGTCGATCGCCTACACCCTGTATGTCCCGTTCCGCTTCCAGCGCTTTGCCGATCGCGTGCTCGGCCCCGATGCCAGCAAGACTGACCGCGCCGCACTCAAGCAGAAGCTCAGCGCGATCGGCACGTTCCTGATTGACTGGGCGAAAACCCAGCAAAAGACGGTTGAAAGCAAGAAGACCTGGAACGGCAGGCAGCAGCAGGACACGGAGGAAGGGTTCGGCCGCCTCGACGCTCTCAATCGCATCGGCAACCAGGTCTTCTCGCAGGATCTCGCGCTGAGCGGGGTCAAGGGCTTCGAGAAGAACCTGCATGCCCAGGACGCGCCGGTCAGCTACCCCGCGATCTGGACCGTGCCCTGGTTCAAATTCGCCCAGTACGACGCATCGATCGAGCAGCCGTTAATTCGCAACGCCGGCGAAGCGCTCGGCGTGACGGCGCTGCTCAACCTGTCCGACGCCTATCCGGAGGACCGGCTGTGGCGGTCCTCAGTGAACATCAGGACACTCGGCTGGATCGAGGACATGCTGAGAGGCCCCGATCCGTTCAAGCCGGCCGATCCCTCTGCCGATCCGAAATTCGGCGGCCTGCTGGCGCCGCAATGGCCCTCGCAGATCCTCGGCGATGCATGGAGGATCGATCAGGCCAAGGTCGAGAACGGCCGCAAGATCTACGCCGAGATGTGCTCCGGATGTCACCTGCCGGCCGTCAACACCAAGGCTTTCTGGTCCTCGACTCATTGGGAGGCGAGCGGCGACAGCAAGGTCCTGAACGCGGTCACGATTCCCCTCAAGGAGATCAAGACGGATCCCGAACAATCCCTTGTTCTCAGCAACAGGATTGTCGATGTGCCCGGCTTCCTGAAGGTGAATACGGCCGACCTCCAGAAATGGTGGCAATGCGACATCCCGACCGCGAGCAAATCGCCCAATGAGATGGTCTATGCGCTCGGGCTCATGACGGTGGTCGATCTCGTCGCCCGCAAATGGATGGACGACGAGAAGGTCCCTGAGGCCGAACGGGCGAAATTGTGGAATCTCGCGCGCAAAAATTGTCTCAATCCGGCGCCCGACCCGCGCTATCGCGCGCGGCCATTGAACGGCATCTGGGCAACGGCGCCTTACCTGCACAACGGTTCGGTGCCTTCGCTGTATTGGTTGCTGAAGCCGGCGAACGAGCGCCCAACCAAATTCTGCATGGGCCGCCGCGACTATGATCCCGTCACCGTCGGCTTTGCGGTGACCGCGGATGAGACGTGCAAGACGGGCGAAACGCAGTTCTCGGCGGGATCGGAGAAGGACCCGGTCCAGGGCAACAGCGTGCTCGGCCATTCCTTCGAGCGCAAGGAAGGCGAACCGAAACGCGACGGCGTCATCGGCCGCATGTTCAAGGACGATAACGAGCGCTACGACCTGATCGAGTATCTGAAGACGCTGTAGATGATCTTCACCTCTCCCCGCTTGCGGGGAGAGGTCGAATTCGATTGCAGATCGAATTCGGGTGAGGGGGACTCTCCGCGAATCCAACTCTCACCGCCCCCGCGGAGACTCCCCTCACCCCGACCCTGTCAGCGCGAGCGAAGCTCGTCGCGTCCCCGCATCCGCCCCTCGCCAAGGCTTCGGCGGACATGAGCGGGGCGAGGGAGAAGGTCTCCTCACTTAAACAACGGCGTGCCCGGCACGAAGGCGTCGAAGGCGGCCCAGAACTGGGAGCGGTAGCGGTCCTGCTCCTGGAGGATCTCGTGCTTGGCGCCGGCGATCACGAGATGGGAGCCGGCGCGTAAGTGATAGGCGAACTCCTCGATCGCCGCGGTCGAGACCACCGCGTCGTTGGAGGCCGCCAGCATCAGGATCGGCTGGCGGATCTGCGAGGGGTAGTTCTTGCCCTTGAAGGTGTTCATGGCGCGGAAGGCGGTATCGGCCCAGGCCACGGTCGGTGACGCCAGCCCGAGCGTCGGGTCCTCCTCCAGGATCGCGGCATTGCGCGCATAGCGCACCGGATCGCTGGTCACGGGATTGTTGATGAAGGGATCGAGCCCGGTGAGACGGTCACTGCCGCCGGGGACATAACGGCCGCCCTGCCCGAGCAGGCGCATGGTCTTGAGCAGCGCACGCACCGGAAGCGAGGTGGTGCGGCCGGGCAGGTCGATCATCGGTGCCGACAGCACCATGCGATCGAACCAGCGCTTGCCCGCATGCGCCACCCGCAGCATCACCGTGCCGCCCATGGAGTGGGCCAGCGCGAAGAAGGGCGGCGGGCAGTCCGGCAGCACGACCTGCTGCACGAAGGCCTCCACGTCGACCTCGAAATCGGAGAAATCGCGCACATAGCCCTTGCGCGGGTCGCGCAGGCGGCGCGAGGAATGGCCCTGCCCGCGCCAATCGATCATCGCCACGGCAAAGCCGCGGTCGCGCAAATCGCGCACGGTCTCGAAATATTTCTCGATCTGCTCGCTGCGTCCGGTGAAGACGCAGACGGTACCCTTGCGGTTCGCCGGCGGCGCCCAGCGCGCAAAGCGCAGCTCGGCACCATCGGGCGTCTTGATGGTACCGCTGACGACGTCTTCGGGGACGGGATTGGACGGGATCGAGACCAGCGTCATGATTGGAAGTGCTTGGGCGCGAAGTGCTGCAAATCAAGGGGCGGGAGCGCCGAAAAGGCGCTGATTGCCGCCCTCTTGAACGCCGTCTCGTTCCACCCATATCATCTTCGTGCAGGCCGCTACCAGTGTTTCGGAACCGGAACATCAGGCTGCACACAGACTAAAGCCCGGCCCGATTGGCGGGCGGGTTACCCAACAGTCGCTCAATGGAGGACTTGACCATGCGTAGCTATGATCTCACCCCCTTCTATCGTTCCACCGTCGGCTTCGATCGCCTCTTCAGCCTGCTCGACCAGGCCAGCTCGGACGGCAGCCCCGGTTATCCCCCCTACAACATCGAGCGTACCGGCGAGAACGCCTACCGCATCACCGTTGCGGTGTCGGGCTTCGCCAGGGATGAGCTCTCCATCGTCGCGAAGGAAAACACGCTGACGATCAAGGGCGAGAAAGTCGCCAACGAGAACAGCAAGTCCGAAGTGCTCTACCGCGGCATCGCCGCGCGTGCCTTCGAGCGCGCCTTCCAGCTCGCCGACTTCGTGCAGGTGAAGGACGCCTCGCTCGAGAACGGGCTGCTTCACGTCGACCTCGTCCGTGAGATTCCCGAGGCGAAGAAGCCGCGCCAGATCGCGATCAACACCAGCGCACCCAAGGCGCAGGTGATCGAGAACTCGGTCGCCGCCTAAGCAATAGGCCACTTCCAGGTTGCGAAAACGCCCCGGTGCCCCGGGGCGTTTTTTTGCGTGCTCAGTCCGCGGCTTTTGTCTTCGGTCGAAATGGAAATACAGGTTCGGGTCGTCATTCTAAGTCTGGTCCGGTTCAGGCGCGAGAAACCAGAGATAGCTGCATCGATTGCGCAATCGCGATGCTCCCCGACCAGACGCTTGTCACAGCTTGGTGACCGCGCGTAACGCCGACGCTCCACGTGCCGTCCTTTCGAGATCGAACTCAAAACAAGACGGAGAAAGATCATGTCACTCTGGCGCAGCCTTTTTGTCGCCGCGAGCCTTCTGGCGGCTCCCCTCAGCCTTGCTCATGCGCAGACGCCGCAAACGGTGAAGGCGAAAAACGTCGTGCTGGTGCACGGTGCCTGGGCCGACGGCTCGAGCTGGTCGGAGGTGATCCCGATCCTCCAGGCCGCAGGCCTGCACGTGACCGCGGTGCAGAATCCGCTGTCGTCGCTTGCGGACTCGGTCGAGGCGACCAAGCGCGCGCTGGCCGAGCAGGATGGTCCGACGGTGCTGGTCGCGCATTCCTGGGGCGGCACCGTGATCAGCCAGGTCGGCACCGATCCGAAAGTGACCGGGCTCGTCTATGTCGCCGCCCGTGCGCCGGATGCGAACGAGGATTTCGTCGCACTGTCGAAACAGTTTCCAACCGGCCCCGTCCGCGCCGGCATCGTCGAGCGCGACGGCTACACCAAGCTTTCAGAAGAGGCCTTCCTGAAGTACTTCGCCAACGGCGTGAAGCCCGAACAGGCCAAAGAGCTCTACGCCGTGCAATGGCCGACCGCGGCGTCGATCTTCGCCGGCCGCACCACGGAAGCTGCGTGGCATTCGAAGCCGAGCTGGTACGCGGTGTCGAAGAACGATTACACCATCAATCCCGATCTCGAGCGCTTCCTCGCCAAGCGCATGAACGCAACCACGATCGAGCTCGATGCCGGCCATCTCTCGCTGGTGTCGCATCCGAAGGAGGTCACGAATTTGATCCTGGAAGCGGCGGGGTATCCGCGGAGCTGAGGCTTCACCGCGACAACGCAAAAGCGCCCGAGATCCTCGGCGCTTTTTGTTTTGCTCAGTCTCCCGGATGTCGTCCCCGCGAACGCGAGGACCCATAACCCCAGGGAGCAGTTTGGCGAAGGCCAGTGGTCCGGTACTCGCACCTCATCCGCACCGATAGATCACGCGGTATGGGTCCCTGCGTTCGCAGGGACGACGGCGTGGGTGCGGCCGGCGCGATCGCGTCAAACTCGCGGTGCTAATCCAGCCCCTGCGCGGCAGGCATCTCCTGCGTCGGCAGAATCGTTGGGGCCGGCTTGGCCTGGCCGACGGTTGGCGCAATGGCTTGTGGCGCGGCCTCGGCAGGCCTCGCCTGCGCGGCAGCGGTCTGCTGCGGGGCTTGGGCCTGCGGCGCCTGAGCCTGCTGCGCCACCGGCTCCGCCGGCTTGGCGGCGGCGACCGGCGTCTCGCCGCGTCGCGGGGCGGCCTTGGGCAGCGGCACGGCGCGGCTCGTCACATGCGGGATCGCGGCCGGCGGCCGCGGCGGGCCGCTGCGGATCACGGTCGGCGGCGGCAGCGCGCTTTGCGGACCGTAAGGCGAGGACGCGCGCTCGTCATAGGCGGGCGCCATGCCGTAGGCGTCGGCGGCTGGCATGAAACGGATGATCCGCCCGTCGCGGGCGTCGATCACGAGCCGGCCGTCGTCACCGCGACGGTCGATCACCGCGATGGTGTAGACGCTGCCGCGCAGGCGCGGGATGCCGAGCGGCGAGAAGCCGTTTTCACGCAAGACCGCGTAGACCTCGGTCGACGGCAGCAACGCCGGACCGCGCTCCTCGTAGCCATAGCCGTAACCGTAGCCTTGGCCGTAACGCGGCGGCGGTGGCGGGGCGGCTTCGGGGGGCGCATAGGGTCCGTCGAAATCCGACGCCGGGATGATCGCCCCTCTCGCAATACCGTTCGCGGGAACTTGCGCCAAAACCTGCCCATGCCCGGCGCTCATGGCGAGCGCCAGCGTGGCGGCAGCCACACATCCTGTGAAAAACTTCATCGTCGACACGCTCCTGTCAGGCCCCCGAATGCCTCGCGCTCTTTCGTTTCTTGCGGCGTGGCGCGCCTTTCGAAGGGTTGATCCGAAGCTTCATTTGGGATTTCGGCGCCCACAGGGCCGGATCGGGGCGCGTTTGCTTCAAAACCGGGGCCGCGCAACTTTCGGAAAGCGATTGATTGACATATCGGGAATCGGGACTTCCGCACGCTTGTGTGCTAGACAAAAATTTGGCAAGGTGATGGTTAGGACAGGAAGACTGTCTCAATTTTGCTTGCGGTTCCGGCATTGGAATTGCAACGAAAGCGGGTGCTTTCGAGCACCATAAGGCAACGGGCAAAGCCGTTCTCGGGGACGAAGAACGCCTTGGCCTGAATTTAAGAAAATGCGGCTCGCTAGCGGACGAGCGGTGACCCAGAGGCGGGTGCCGCGGAACGCCCAAGGTGCGCCGATGATGGCGGTGAGGCAGCTTGCCGCATGGAGAGGATTGGAACAATGAACGGGTCGCAATTCGAGCGCGCAAACATCGTGGCAGAAGAGCTGTCGGCGACGGTCGCCTCGAAAACGACCGATCCGATTCAGGAACACAATTCGCGCCCGCCAGCCGTTGGCCTCTACGATCCGAGCCTGGAAAAGGATTCCTGCGGCGTCGGCTTCATCGCCAATATCAAGGGCAAGAAGTCGCACGAGATCGTCGCGGACGCGCTGAGCATCCTGTGCAATCTTGAGCATCGCGGCGCCGTCGGCGCCGACCCGCGCGCCGGTGACGGCGCCGGCATCCTGGTGCAGATCCCGCACGCCTTCTTCAGCCGCAAGGCGAAGGAGCTCGGCTTCGCATTGCCCGCACCCGGCGAATACGCCATCGGCGCGCTGTTCATGCCGCGCGACACCGCATGGCGCAACGTCATCAAGAGCATCATCGCCGACCAGATCAAGGAGGAGGGCCTGACCCTGCTCGGCTGGCGCGACGTGCCGACCGATAATTCCTCGCTCGGCGTCACCGTGAAGCCGACCGAGCCTGCCTGCATGCAGGTGTTCATCGGCCGCAACGGCACCGCCAAGACCGAGGACGAGTTCGAGCGTCGGCTCTACATCCTGCGCAAGTCGATCTCGCAGGCGATCTACCAGCGCCGCGACCGCGGCCTTGCAGGCTATTACCCCTGCTCGATGTCCTGCCGCACCGTGATCTACAAGGGCATGTTCCTCGCCGACCAGCTCGGCAAGTACTATCCCGACCTGCACGAGACAGATTTCGAGAGCGCGCTCGCGCTGGTGCATCAGCGCTTCTCGACCAACACCTTCCCGGCCTGGTCGCTGGCGCATCCCTATCGCATGATCGCGCATAACGGCGAGATCAACACGCTGCGCGGCAACACCAACTGGATGGCAGCGCGGCAGGCCTCGGTGAGCTCCGAGCTCTACGGCAAGGACATCAACCGGCTCTGGCCGATCTCCTACGAGGGACAGTCGGACACCGCCTGCTTCGACAACGCGCTCGAATTCCTGGTGCAGGGCGGCTACTCGCTGCCGCACGCCGTCATGATGATGATTCCGGAGGCGTGGGCCGGCAATCCTCTGATGGATGAGAAGCGCCGCGCCTTCTACGAATATCATGCCGCGCTGATGGAGCCGTGGGACGGCCCCGCCGCGATCGCCTTCACCGACGGTCGCCAGATCGGCGCCACGCTCGACCGCAACGGCCTGCGGCCCGCGCGCTATCTCGTCACCAAGGACGACCGCATCGTGATGGCGTCCGAGATGGGCGTGCTGACGATCCCCGAAGACCAGATCATCACCAAGTGGCGCTTGCAGCCCGGCAAGATGCTGCTGGTCGACCTCGAGCAGGGTCGCCTGATCCCGGACGACGAGATCAAGGCCGAGCTCGCCAAGAGCCACCCCTACAAGGAGTGGCTGGAGCGGACCCAGATCGTGCTGGAGGAGCTGCCGAAGGTTCCGACCACCGGCGTGCGCTCCAATTTGTCGCTGCTCGATCGCCAGCAGGCGTTCGGCTACAGCCAGGAAGACATCGCGATCCTGATGACGCCGATGGCGGCTACGGGCGAGGAAGCCGCGGGCTCGATGGGCAACGACACGCCGATCTCGGCGCTGTCGGACAAGTCCAAGCCGCTGTTCACCTACTTCAAGCAGAACTTTGCGCAGGTCACCAACCCGCCGATCGACCCGATCCGCGAGGAGCTGGTGATGAGCCTCGTCTCCATCATCGGACCGCGGCCGAACCTGTTCGATCTGCAGGGGCTTGCCACCACCAAGCGTCTCGAAGCGCGCCAGCCGATCCTGACCGACGCGGATCTCGAAAAGATCCGCTCGATCTCGGATGTTGCCGAGTCGCACTTCAAGTCGCGCACGCTGGACACCACCTTCCACGCCGGTCTCGGCGCGGCAGGCATGGACCAGGTGCTCGACGAGCTCTGCGCGCGCGCCGAAAGCGCGGTGCGCGAGGGCGTCAACATCATCATCCTGTCCGACCGCATGGTCGGCACCGACCGGGTGCCGATTCCGGCACTGCTGGCCTGCGCCGCCGTGCATCATCATCTGATCCGCGTCGGACTGCGTACCTCGGTCGGTCTCGTCGTCGAATCCGGCGAGCCGCGCGAAGTGCATCACTTTGCCTGCCTGGCCGGCTACGGAGCCGAGGCGATCAATCCTTATCTCGCGTTCGAAACCATCGTCGCGATGAAGGACCGCCTGCCCGGCTCGCTCGACGATTACGAGATCGTCAAGCGCTACATCAAGTCGATCGGCAAGGGCCTTTTGAAGGTGATGTCCAAGATGGGCATCTCGACCTACCAGTCCTATTGCGGCGCGCAGATTTTTGACGCGGTCGGCCTCAAGGCGGACTTCGTCGCAAAGTTCTTCGCGGGCACGCATACCCGCGTCGAGGGCGTCGGCCTTGGCGAGATCGCCGAGGAGGCGGTGCGCCGTCATGCCGACGCGTTCGGCGAGGCGCAGGTCTACAAGACCGCGCTCGACGTCGGCGGCGAATACGCCTATCGCAGCCGCGGCGAGGACCATGCCTGGACCGCCGAATCGGTGTCGCTGCTGCAGCACGCCGCGCGCGGCAATTCGCAGGAGCGCTATCGCGCCTTCGCAAAGATCCTCAACGAGCAGTCGGAGCGTCTGCTGACGCTGCGCGGCCTGTTCCGGATCAAGAACGCCGACGAAGAGAAGCGCAAGCCGATCCCGCTCGACCAGGTCGAGCCCGCCAAGGACATCGTCAGGCGCTTCGCCACGGGCGCGATGAGCTTCGGCTCGATCTCGCGCGAGGCGCACACCACGCTCGCCATCGCCATGAACCGGATCGGCGGCAAGTCGAACACCGGCGAAGGCGGCGAGGAAGCAGACCGCTTCAAGCCGATGCCGAACGGCGATTCCATGCGTTCGGCGATCAAGCAGGTCGCCTCGGGCCGCTTCGGCGTCACCACGGAGTATCTCGTCAACTCCGACATGATGCAGATCAAGATGGCGCAGGGCGCCAAGCCCGGCGAAGGCGGTCAGTTGCCTGGCCACAAGGTCGATGCGACCATCGCCAAGGTCCGGCACTCGACGCCGGGAGTCGGCCTGATCTCGCCGCCGCCGCACCACGACATCTATTCGATCGAGGATCTGGCGCAGCTCATCTACGACCTCAAGAACGTCAACCCGACGGGCGACGTCTCGGTCAAGCTCGTCTCCGAGATCGGCGTCGGCACGGTGGCCGCGGGCGTCGCCAAGGCGCGCGCCGACCATGTCACCATCGCCGGCTTCGAAGGCGGCACCGGTGCTTCACCCCTGACCTCGATCAAGCATGCCGGCTCGCCCTGGGAGATTGGGCTAGCCGAAACCCACCAGACCCTGGTGCGCGAGCGGCTGCGCAGCCGCATCGTGGTTCAGGTCGACGGCGGCTTCCGCACCGGCCGTGACGTCGTGATCGGCGCATTGCTGGGCGCCGACGAGTTCGGCTTCGCCACCGCGCCGCTGATCGCGGCCGGCTGCATCATGATGCGCAAGTGTCATCTCAACACCTGCCCTGTCGGCGTCGCGACCCAGGACCCCGTCCTGCGCAAGCGCTTCACCGGTCAGCCCGAGCACGTGATCAACTACTTCTTCTTCGTTGCGGAGGAAGTCCGCGAGATCATGGCTTCGCTCGGGTTCCGGACCTTCAACGAGATGGTCGGCCAGGTTCAGCTGCTCGACCAGACAAAACTGGTCGCGCACTGGAAGGCCAAGGGCCTCGATTTCTCCAAGCTGTTCGTCAAGCAGAAGGAAGAGAAGGGCCAGAAGATCTATCACTCCGAGCGCCAGAACCATCATCTGGAGGCGGTGCTCGACCGCTCGCTGATCGAGAAGGCAACGCCTGCGCTCGACCGCGGCGCGCCGGTGAAGATCGAGGCCACGATCAACAGCACCAACCGCTCCGCGGGCGCGATGCTCTCCGGTGCGGTCGCCAAGATCTACGGCCATGCCGGCCTGCCGCACGACACCATCCATGTCAGCCTCAAGGGCACCGCAGGCCAGGCTTTCGGCGCCTGGCTCGCCCACGGCGTCACCTTCGAGCTCGAAGGTGAAGGCAACGACTATGTCGGCAAGGGTCTCTCGGGCGGCAAGATCATCGTCAAGCCGCCGAAGAACTCCGCCATCGTGCCGGAAGAAAGCATCATCGTCGGCAACACCGTGATGTACGGCGCGATCGAGGGCGAGTGCTATTTCCGCGGCATCGCCGGCGAACGCTTTGCCGTGCGCAACTCGGGCGCGGTCGCCGTGGTCGAGGGCGCCGGCGATCATTGCTGCGAATACATGACCGGCGGCATCGTGGTCGTGCTCGGCAAGACCGGGCGCAACTTCGCGGCCGGCATGTCCGGCGGCATCGCCTACGTGGTCGACGAGACCGGCGATTTCGACAGGCTGTGCAACATGGCGATGGTCGAGCTCGAGCCGGTGCTGTCGGAGGAGCTGATCAACGCCGGCACCTATCACCATTCCGGTGACCTCGAGGCGCACGGCCGGGTCGACGTGTTCAACAACCTGCTCGCCTCCGACGTCGAGCGGCTGCACGTCCTGATCTCGCGCCATGCGAAAGCCACCGGCTCCAAGCGCGCCGCCGACATCCTTGCCAATTGGAAGGAATGGCTGCCCAAATTCCGCAAGGTGATGCCGGTCGAATACCGGCGCGCGCTGCGCGAGATGGCCGCCAACGCGGACGCCGAGCCGAAAATCGCGATCGGGGCGTAAGAGAAAGCCCTCATGGTGAGGAGGCGCGGAAAGCGCCGCCTCGAACCATGAGACCACCATCCGGGCCTCTATCCTTCGAGACGCGGCGCGAAGAGCGCGCCGCTCCTCAGGATGAGGAGTGAGAGAACAAAGAACTTAAGCGGCAGGGACTTCGGGTTTAATGGGCAAGATCACGGGTTTTCTGGAAATCGAACGGCACGACCGCAAGTACGCCCCGGTCGCCGAACGCGTGAAGCATTACAACGAGTTCGTCGTTCCCTTGACCGAGAAGGAAACGCGCGACCAGGCCGCGCGCTGCATGAATTGCGGCATTCCCTATTGCCACGGCACCGGCTCGGTCGCGCCCGGCACGCCCGGCTGCCCGGTCAACAACCAGATCCCCGACTGGAACGACCTCGTCTACCAGGGCAATTGGGAAGAAGCCTCGCGCAATCTGCACTCGACCAACAATTTCCCGGAGTTCACCGGGCGCATCTGCCCGGCGCCGTGTGAAGCCTCCTGCACGCTCAACATCGACGACAACCCCGTCACCATCAAGACCATCGAATGCGCGATCGTCGACCGCGCCTGGGACAATGGCTGGCTGAAGCCTGAGGTCGCAGCGGTCAAGACCGGCAAGAAGGTCGCGGTGATCGGCTCGGGCCCGGCCGGCATGGCCTGCGCCCAGCAGCTCGCGCGCGCCGGCCACGACGTGCATTTGTTCGAGAAGTACGCCAAGGCCGGCGGCCTGCTGCGGTACGGCATCCCCGACTTCAAGATGGAGAAGGGTGTCATCGACCGCCGCGTCAAGCAGATGGAGGGCGAAGGCGTCACGTTCCACTACAACAGCCATGTCGGCGTCGACGGCAATGTCGATCCGCGCGAGATGCTCAACGAGTATGACGCGGTGGCGCTGACCGGCGGCGCGGAAGCCCCGCGCGACCTGCCGATTCCCGGCCGCGAGCTGTCAGGCATCCACTACGCCATGGACTTCCTGCCGCAGCAGAACCGCCGCGTCGCCAGCGAGCCGCTGAACGGCGTCAAGGAGATCCTGGCCGGCGGCAAGCACGTCGTCGTCATCGGCGGCGGTGACACCGGATCAGACTGCATCGGCACCTCGCTGCGCCAGGGCGCGCTGTCCGTGACCCAGCTCGAGATCATGCCCGCCCCGCCCGAGCGCGAGAACAAGGGCCTGACCTGGCCGAATTGGCCGCTGAAGATGCGGACGTCCTCAAGCCAGGCCGAAGGCGCAGTGCGCGAATACGCCGTGCTGACCCAGAAGTTTTCCGGCGAGAACGGCCAGGTCAAGAAGCTGCACTGCGTGCACGTCGACGACAAGTTCAAGCCGATTGCCGGCACCGAGTTCGAGTTAGAGGCCGAGCTCGTCCTGCTCGCTATGGGCTTCGTCCATCCCGTGCACGAGGGCCTGCTCAAGATGCTCGCCGTCGAGCTCGACCCGCGCGGCAACGTCAAGGCCAACACGCTGGACTACCAGACCTCCCGCCCGAACGTCTTCACCGCCGGCGACATGCGCCGCGGCCAGTCGCTGGTGGTGTGGGCGATCCGCGAAGGGCGGCTGTGCGCAAGGTCGATCGACACGTTCCTGATGGGGAAAACGGATCTGCCGCGCTGAGATTTTCCGCGGCAGGACTCACTTCCTCAGGTTCGGAGCTATCCCGAGCACACCACATCGTTTGCCCGATCCGGATGAGATGTCCGGATCGATGCGCAATCAGATGCCGCCGAGCCATCCGCTGGCGGTTTTGGTCGAGACCTGACCCGAAAATGCGACGCGCACGCTGAGCGCGCTGCCGTCGCTCTCCAACGCGATCGATTCAATCGTGGCGCGCGTGCCGGCCAGCACATCGGCGCGTTTCACGAAGCGGCCGATGGCGGCATTCATCTGTGCGACCAGCGGATCGAGCTTCCTCTTCGTCATGTCGACGATGCGAGCGTGGGCGAGGTGATCTACGCTCGCCGATACAAATCCGACCGGAACGATCGCCGGCTCCCCGACAGTCACGTATTGTGACTGCGATCCGGGCTTACCCGGCCCCGCGACGGCGATGGGAACGGTGACACGCATATACAGATCGCGCAGCAGGGCGTTGCAGAGCTCGACATGCGCATCGACCGAGATCGGCAGCGATGAACTCGCCGCGCCCCAGTTCGTCTGACCAAACGAGACGTTGGATAACGTCACGGACTTGACCAAATTTCCCCCGCGGCAAGGGAGCTGTTTGCTGGTCGCAGGCAGCAGCGCCTCGAATGTGCGGCTCGCCTGCTTCATGGCCAGCTCGGCCTTGCCCGAGACTGCAAGCGCGTTTCCAATTCGTGTGACGTTCACCGCGGTGCCGACCGCAACGTCGATCGGAGCCTTGTCCAGCAGGCTCTGTGCGTGAGCCGGAACGGCGAACATCGATGCAAAACAAAAAAGGAAAACTCTATTCATAAACGCCCCCAATTCGGCAATGGCTTGTGCAATGACTCCTGAAACTCTAGGCTCGCCGCATCAGCCGAGGCTTCTGTCAGCGTTCAATTAGTCGCATACACGCAAAGATTGATCAATTCGTACGACGCGTTTCGGGGCAAGCACCCCTACGCCCTACCCCTCGCTTTAGCGAACCCTGCAAACCCGAGAAGGTCGGCGGCGGACCTTCAGGCCTTCTTCCGGGCAACAACGACCGACGACGACGACGAAAGCACAGAATGCGGCGTACTTTTCTGGTGGTCTGCGCGCTTTGCATCGCCGTCATCGGTGACGGTGGCGCGTTTGCGTCGTCGGCCGGGACCTTCGCGAGTACGCTACGCCGCTTCGGCGTGGATCTCGTTGTGCCGCTGGAGCGCTTCGACCCAACATCCTCTCGGGCGCTATTCCCCGGCGCGATGATCGCGAGGGTGGACGTCAATACGCTGTCGGACAAAGGCAAGATACTACGCCTGTCCGGCGCGACCATTTGTTCCGTCCCCGGAATCGACTATGGCAGCGGGCAAAGAACCTCCACCTACAGGCAATCGCAATCAACGCGTTCACCCGAGCCGGGATCGGACATCCGCGAGGCGATGCTGCTGTTCGGCTTCGACCAGGAGACTCTGGGCTCTCTCAAAGGATACAGTCTGGAGCTTTCTCAGCCCCGGCTGTTCAGCATCCCGTTCGATCGCTTGAACGAGTTCTCGGCTCGGAGCGACGCCGATGCAGCCTGCGCCGCCACGTCCGGCAATCGATCGGTCATCAGCCGATCGCTGGTTGCCACCATAGACGTCACGATCGTCTCGCACCGTCCACTGTCGCCTCGACAACTCGATAGCGCGGCAAGGACGCTGTCGCCGGACAGTCCGGTCGCCTTTCGGAAGGCGGCGGGAGATGAATTCGCCTATTCCGCAAAGTTGCCGGATCGATGGGTGGGCATCGCTACCGAACTAGTACGATAGACGGGACAACGCACACATTCTAGGTTGTCGGCGGGAAACGTCTGGTCTAGCTTTCAACTTTGTACTTGATATTCTTTTGGGGGCATCATGTTGAGATATTTGCTTCCCGCCGTCGCCTTGTGCACGGCGGTGTCCACCGCACATGCGCGCGACTTCGGCCTCGAGCGCTTTGCCGATATCGTCAGCCAGACCTATCCGGGCTACAGCGTGTTTGCGCCCTTTATCGAAGCGCCCAGCAACGACCCGCTTCACTTCCAGAGCGGCTACCTCGGCAGCGTCTGGAGGGCGACGAGGGAAAAGGGCAGGACGCAGGGTGGGACCTATTCTCACGGCGATATGGGCTTCTACTGCAACCCGAACCAAGCCGTGATGCCCACTCCACGCAACACCTTGCGTGTACAAGACTGGCGCTACAAGACAGAGATCACCCTCACTGGCGAATTTACCGTATCCGGCGCAAGGCCCGAGGACACCATTTTCAAGCTCTCGGCCATCGACGCGAAGTACATCAAGGACGTTACGGTCGATATCAAGAGCGCGGTAAAATACGCGGCGCCGTTTGACGTCCTGATGAATTGGTCCAACGAGGCGCTGGCACGGTGCCCCTCATTCAGCAGAGTGCTCACGTCAGCCATCGCCGGTGACGTCACGGTGAAAATCTACTTCGTCGCGGGAGTCAGTGCGACATTGCAGTTCGACATCGCTTCCAAGGTGAAGGCGAATCTCGGTTTCAACGTTACGCCCGTGCAGGTCGGCACGCCCGACAAGCCGGCGATGGTGCTTACCGAGGGCAATCAGATCTTCGCCGTCACGGCCATGCCCGCACCACTACGATAGATCCAGCGGCTGATTCATGCGCATGAGCGTATTTGCACTTCGGGCCGCTGCCGCCGTTCTGGCGGTGGCGGTCGGGGCTTGCGCGCGGCCACCGACCCTTGGCAGCGTGCTCAAGGACCGGTATCCGGGCTATCAGCAGGTCTTACCGGCCACCTCGGTGAGCCTCAGCGATCGCAACTACGAATTCGTTCCCGGCACCCTCATGTCGGCGGTCGAACTCAGGCCGGCGTCGCGCAACGAAGCCGCACTCTGGCAGGCGGACCCGATCTATTGTCCTCCGGGCTATCCGCTATCCGACGTGGGCCGGCGAGACAGGTCTCCAACCCACGTCACCTACAATTTCGATCTCTCACTGCGTCACGCACTGCATTTGCGCAAGGCCAAGGCCGACCTCAATCTCGAGGAGAACGAGATCGAGTTCATTCGACGCGTTACAATCCGGATCGACTCTCCGCGAACCTACGCGATCCGAGGCCGCGCGCCCGTGCCCCGCCATGTGAAGGCTTGCGTCGACGCCATCATGAAGCGTCCAGGCATTCAGAAGGTTCGCGGCATCATTGTCGGAAACGTGCATGTGGACGTCCTGTTCAAGGACAATGCCAGCGTGATGGCCAAATGGTCAGTGGCCAACAAGATCAACTCGTCGCTGGGCTTCGGCGCTCTGAAGGGAGAAAGCTACACCATCAGCGGGGACAATCTGGTGTTTGGCGCCGATCTGGTTCGCGTGAGAAACTAGGGGCCCGCCCCTAATTCTGCAACCTCACGCCCACCATCACCACCGTCCCCGACGAACTCGACCCCGGCTGGTTCGAGTCCAGGATGTCGTGGCGCAGCGTGCCCTTGACCCAGATGTTGCGGTTGAGCTTGTAGATCAGATTGCTCTCGAACGAGTAGGTCTTGTCGTTGCGGTTCTGGCCCTGGTAGTCGAGCGTGCCGTAGGTGAACTTGCCGACGGCGGTGAGCCAGCGGCGGAAGTCGTGGTCGACTTCGGCCGAGTAGGTGCGCACCAGCACGCCGGAGGAGCCAGGGATGGTGGTCTCGGCGATCTGCGTGTCGGTGAAGAATTTCACCGTGGTGAGGCCGCTCGCATTCCAGATCAGCGAGCCCGTGGTCAGAAACCCTGCGAGCTGGCTGAGGCGCGGGTCGGTGTAGTTGCGCGCGGAATAGCCGACCGAGATTTCGCCGGTGAGGATGCGCGAGAATTCGAAGGACGAGCCGACCTTGGCGTAGCCGCCGTTTGAATCGCGGAAATAGCCGTTGCGGTCGGCGGCCTGGTCGTGGACGCGGGTGTCGCCCTGGATCTCGACGAATGGCTTCAATCCCGGCTTGAGGTCGTAGGAGAAGCGGCCGATGCCGCCATACTGGTTGAAATCGCGATCGCCGTTGCTGAAGGTCGAGCCGTCGGTGAGCTTGGAGTCCGTGTAGGCGGTGCGATCGACCGTGGCGCCGGCGGCGACCTGGAAACGATTGAAGGTCTGGTCGAAGCCGACGGTGGTGCCATAGGCGGCGTAAACCGGATATTTCTGCAGGCCGGCCTGCACGTTCGGGCTGCCGGGATTGTCGGTGGCGAGCCGCAGGCGCAGCTGCGAGGTCAGCTTGAGATCGCGGTCGACGTCGAGGCGGCCGTCGACATGGCCGGTGAAGTCGGGACGATCGGCCTCGACCGGCGAAGGCGAGGCAAAACCGTTGATCGTCGCCGGCATGTTGTTGGTGTAGCCGGAGAACGAGCCGCGCAGGTCAGCGACCAGCGCGTGGCGCTCCCAGTCGGACATCACCAGCAGATCAGGCGCAACGACATAGACTGGCGATCCCACCGGCTTGTTGAGACGCGTCGGATTGCTGTCGTAGCCGGTGGAGAGCTCGAGCCCGCCCTTGATCAGGAAGCTGCCGGCATAGTCGCCGACGGCTCCGAACGCATCGTCATCTGCCTTGAGCCGGCGGCGCAGCGGCTGGCCGGGCACGGTGCCCGCCATCGCCGCCGGCACCGGCGCCTTGTTGGCGGACGCGGATGGCGGCGGCGCGATTCTGGGCAGGCCGAGCGTCGAGGGCGGCGGCGCCGTGGTCGGCACCGGCGAGCCGGGCCCGGCGGCGCGCTTCGGCTTCGGCTGGCCCGGATAGAGCTTGGGTTGCTGTCGCTTGCGGTTGAGCGAATCATAGCCGGAGCCGCTCCCGCCGGTGGCGGCGGGCAGTCCGTAGGTCGGGACCTGACCGACGCGCGAGGTCGCCGGCGTCTGCTGGCGTTTGCGCGGATCGGCACTGGGATCGGGCAGTGCCGGCAACGCGTCCGACGGCGCCTGCGGCACGCCTGCCGTGCGGCGGGTCGGCAGCGTCTCGGGCGCGACGAAGCCGCCGCGGTTGGGATTGAACAGATCGGGCGTGAGGCTCTGGCCGGCCGCGGGCGCGCTTGTGAGGGCCGTCAGCGCAAGACCCGGCGCAAGGCACGGCAAAGCCGCGCGCAGGAACTGCGCGCGTTTGCTCCGGCCGGTGCCTGGAGACGACCCCACGATGGAACAACTCCAACGAAATCAAACACTTTCACGGTGACCTCCGCCAATTGGCGGGAACCATCGTTAATGGAGTTAAAACAATTATGGTTAATGACCGGTTGAGGGCTTAGGCGCGCTCGTCGCCTCCACGCCCGCGCCGTGCTAATGAGGCGCCGACCGGGCCAATGCCTCCTCCTCCCTGGACCAGAACATGCCGAGTTCGAAACCGCTGATGACCCAATCATCCGGCCCCATCCCCGACAGCGTCGAATCCGCGCTCCGCACGCTGGAGACGGAGAGCGGCGGCATCAACGCGCTCGCAGCCGCCCTGCGCGGCCCGCTGGGCGAGACGTTTGCCAAGGCGGTCGATCTGATCCGCAACGCCAAGGGCCGCGTCATCGTCACCGGGCTCGGCAAGTCGGGCCATATGGGGCGCAAGATCGCGGCGACGCTGGCCTCGACTGGCACGCCGGCCTTCTTCGTGCATGCCGCGGAGGCCGGCCATGGCGATCTCGGCATGATCACCACCGACGACGTCATCATGGCGCTGTCCTGGTCCGGCGAGCAGCCGGAGATGAAGAACCTCGTGAACTACTCGGCGCGGTTCGCCATTCCCATGATCGCGGTGACGTCGAACGCGACCTCCTCGCTGGGACAAGCCGCCGACCTCGTGATCGAGCTGCCGAAGGCGCGCGAGGCCTGCCCGCACAATCTGGCGCCGACCACCTCGACCCTGATGCAGGCCGCGATCGGCGATGCCCTCGCGATCGCGCTGCTCGAAGGCCGCGGCTTCACCGCGCTGGAGTTCGCGCATTTCCACCCCGGCGGCAAGCTGGGCGCGATGCTGAAATTCGTCCGCGACTACATGCGCACCGGCGCCGAGATCCCGGTCAAGCCCCTGGGCACCAAGATGTCGGAGGCCGTGGTCGAGATGTCGGCCAAGGGCCTCGGCTGCGTCTGCATCGTCAACGAAGCGAACGAGGTCGCGGGCATCATCACCGACGGTGATCTGCGCCGCCACATGCGCCCCGATTTGCTGACGGCGTCGGTCGACGAGATCATGACGAAGCAGCCGAAGACCGTGCCGCCGTCGATGCTCGCCACCGAGATGATCGAAGTGCTGAACACAAGCAAGATCACGACGCTGGTCGTGACCGAGGCGGGCAAGGTGGTGGGCATCGTGCATCTGCACGATCTGCTGCGGGCCGGCGTGGCGTAGTTTCTTCGCCTCTCCCCGCTTGCGGGGCGAGGGAGTCCCCCGCCGGAAATCGCGCCGCGTTCTCCTCCAGCGGCAGCCGCAGCCCGTTCGCCAGATACGACACCGTGCGATAGAAGCCGCACAGCAGCATGATCTCCAGAATCTGCGCCTCGTCGTAATGCGCCGAGAGCGCGGCAAACTCTTCATCTCTGAACGTCGCGCGGTGATGCAGCGCGTCGACTGCTGCGATCAGCGCCTGTTCGGCCGGCGACCAGCACGGTGACGTCGCATCGCCCTGCACTGTGGCACGCACCTCGTCTTCGGCGAGCTTCGCCGGCCCGGCGAAGACCGCGACATGTACGCCCCATTCATACTCGCATCTGTTCAGCGCGCAGGTGCGGTCGATGACGATCTCGCGCTGGCGCAGGGAGAGCGGGCCGGGATCGAGCAGGCCGCCGGCGCGAAACTTGTCCCAGGCGCGGCTGTGGCCCGCCATCACCCGGAACAGCACCAGCGGCGGCGCGCCGCGCATGATGCGATCGAACTGCGCCTGGATCTCCGGGGGATAAGGCGGGGTGAGCGGGGCAATGCGCGGCGTGGACTGGGACATCGGCCGCCTCCTTTGCTACATTTATTGTAGCAATACGCTACACTATCTGTAGCACGACGCAAGAGGGCCGCGATGGCAAAACAGGCAGCATCAGGAAGCGTCCGCGGCTCGCGCACCGGGCGGCCGATCATGGCGCTGCTGGACCTGCTCGGCCGGCGCTGGAGCCTGCGAATATTGTGGGAGTTGCGCGGCGAGCCCCTCACCTCCCGCGCATTGCGCACCGCCTGCGACGAGGCCTCACCAACGGTGCTGCAAGCGCGGCTGACGGAGCTGCGCGAGGCGGGATTCGTGGAGCTGGGTGAAGGCAGAGGCTATGGGCTGACGCCGCTCGGGCGGGAATTGTGCGAGACGTTCATGCCGCTGCACCGGTTTGCGGAGAGGTGGAAGGGGTAGCGCTTTTTCTTACCCTCCCCTGGAGGGGTCCGGGACGAGCGAAGCTCGCCCGTGGGTCGGCTCACATGGAGCGTAGCGAAATGTGAGACGGGGTGGGGTGACGGTCTCTCCACCGCGGCAGCGCCCGTGTTGAGAGATCACCCCACCCCGCTCGCGCTACGCGCGATCGACCCTCCCCCTCCAGGGGAGGGTAAGAGACGGCTACGCCGCCGCCACGGTCAGGTTCGCACCGTCGACCTGCACCACCTTCACCCGCGTCCCCGCCGGCGTATCCGGACCTGCGACGCGCCACACGGTGTCGCCGATGCGCACGGTGCCGCTGCCGTCGATGATCGGCTTCTCCAGCGTGAACTCGCGCCCCAGCAGTGCCTCGGTGCGCTTGTTGAGGAACGGGCTGGCGCTTGCATCCGGCTTCGGCCGCGCAAGGCGGCGCCATATCGGCACGGCGGCGGCGGCAAACACCGCGAACATCACGAGCTGGATCTGCCACGATATGACGACGGTGAACGAGATCAGGCCGACGAGCAGCGCGGCGAGCCCGAGCCAGAACAGGAATATGCCCGGCGCCAGCACCTCCAGCGCCATCAGGACGAAGCCGAAGATCAGCCAATTCCAGCTGCCGAGCGATACGAACATGTCGGTCATGACACGACCTTCCATCATGGTGCATGCCCCCGTGCGGAGGGACATGCTCCGGTGACTATCCCTGCCGCGGCGCCACCGCCGGCGGCGTGCTGCCGGTCGTCGGCACCGAGCCGGTGCGGCGCGCGGCGGCGGCTGCGGAGGCGGCGCTTTCGCCGAACGTTGCCTTTGCGATCTCGCCGATGCCGGCGAGCGAGCCCAGCATGGAGGTTGCTTCCATCGGCAGCATGATGATCTTCTGGTTCGGCGCGTCCGCGAACTGGCCGAACGCCTTGATATATTTGTCGGCGATGAAATAGTTCAACGCGGCGACGTCGCCCTTGCCGATCGCTTCCGACACCGCCAGCGTCGCCTTGGCTTCGGCCTCGGCCAGACGCTCGCGCGCCTCGGCGTCGCGGAAGGCGGCCTCGCGGCGGCCTTCGGCCTGGAGGATCTGGCCCTGCTTGGCGCCCTCGGCGCGCAAAATCTCGGACTGGCGCTGGCCTTCGGCGGCGAGGATGTCGGCGCGCTTGACGCGCTCGGCCTTCATCTGCCGGCCCATGGCTTCGACGAGGTCGGCGGGCGGCACGATGTCCTTGATCTCGATGCGGTTGACCTTGACGCCCCAGGGCGACACCGCGGCGTCGACGACGCGCAGCAGGCGCTCGTTGATCTCGTCGCGGTGCGACAGCACCTGGTCGAGATCCATCGATCCCATCACCGAACGGATGTTGGTCATGGTCAGGACCGTGATCGCCTGGGTCAGATTGGCGACCTCGTAGCTCGCCTTCGCGGCGTCGAATACCTGGTAGAAGGCAACGCCGTCCACCGTTACCGTGGCGTTGTCCTTGGTGATGACCTCCTGCTCGGGGATGTCGATCACCTGCTCCATCATGTTGATCTTGCGGCCGACGCGATCGAAATAGGGCACGATCAGATTGAGCCCGGGGCTCAGCGTCTGGGTGTATTTGCCGAACCGCTCGATGGTCCAGTCATAGCCCTGCGGCACCGTCTTCACGCCGGCAACCAGCGTGACGATGACGAGCAACACCAGAACAATCGCGAAAATGTCGAAACCGCTCATATTTCCTCCAAGGCAGGAAAATGCCTATTCCCGCGCTGTCATTGGTCGGGAGTGCAACCCTACCGGTTCAGCGGTCGCAATTCACGTCGGTATCGGGCTAATTCTGCACAAGTCATCCAGGCGGGGAAGGATCACGATATGTATTTGCGGCGGGACCTTGAAAGCGTGCAGCGGAAACCTAGCGGCGAAAATTAACGAATCTGAAAGCGCACGTTGGACCGACTTCATTCAATCACGTCATTCGCGAGTGCGATGAGGCCCGGGGGAAGTGTGACGCCGAACTCCCTCGCCGTCTTCAGGTTGACCGCGAGCTCGAACTTGGTGGGGTTCTGCACCGGCAGGTCGGCTGGCCGCGCGCCCTTCAGAATGCGGTCGATATAGTCCGCGGCGCGGCGGAGCTGCTCGGCGCTGTCGGTGCTGTAGGACATCAGCCCGCCCTCCTCGACGAAGGTGCGGCTCCAGAACACCGCCGGCACGCGCGCCTGCGCGATCGCCGCCAGAAGCTGGCCGCGATTGGCCATGGTGAAGAAGTCCGGCAGGATCAGAAGGCCGCCGTCCCTCCGCGACGCCACCGCTGCTATGGAGACGGCGTCATGCACCGGCGCGGGCTCGACCGTCACCTGAAGGGTCCGTGCGGCGTCCTCGATCGTGCGCAGCATCAGCGGCGCGAACGGGGCGGTGGCGGGATTGTAGACGACGAAGACGCGAGACACCTTTGGCGTGACCTGCGTCAGCATCTCCAGCCATTTGCCGGCCAACGGGCCGTCGTAATCGGTAAAGCCGGTGACGTTGCCGCCGGGATGCGCGAGGTTTTCGACAAAGCCCTGGCTGACGGGATCGGTGACGACGGCGAACACGATCGGGATCGTGGTGGTGCGCTGGCGCAGCTCCTCGACCGAAGGCGTGCCGACCGCCAGCAGGACGTCGGGCCTGAGCGCGATCAGCTCGTCGGCGAGCCGCGCGATGCGCGCGCGGTCCCCGCCACCACTGCGCCAGTCGATCTTGAGGTTGTCGCGCTCTTTCAGGCCATGTCCGGCGAGCGCCTCGAGCAGGACCATGCTGCGCGTCTGGCCGATCGCATCATCGGCAGCCGTGACCGAGAGCACGCCAAGCCGACGTGCCGCGTTCGGTTGTTGCGCCAGGACTGGGACCGGCAGCGCCGCGATCATCCCAAGAAACGCCAGACACTCTCGGCGGTTCATGGGACGCCCATCAGATCCAGCCCTGGAGCTCACGCAGCACCAGGGTGCGGATCACGTCCATGCCCGGGTCGCTGTCGTTGAGGCAGGGGATCGCAGAAAACTGCTCGCCACCATTGTGCTTGAAGATCTCGGCGTTCTCCTGCGCGATCTCCTCGAGCGTCTCCAGGCAGTCGGCGGAAAAGCCCGGCGTCACCACCGCGAGGCGGCGCACGCCTTCCTTCGCGAGCCGCTCCATGGTCTTGTCGGTGTAAGGCTGGAGCCACTCGGCATTGCCGAAGCGCGACTGGAAGGTCAGCAGCAGTTTGGTCTCGTCCATGCCGAGCCGGCGACGCAGCGCTTCGGTGGTGGCGATGCAGTGCTGCTGATAGGGGTCGCCCTTGTCGACATAGGATTTCGGCATGCCGTGGAACGACGCCACGATCAGCTCCGGCTTGAAGGACAGCGTTGCCAGATGCGTCTCGGTCGAGACGGCAAGCGCCTCGATATAGGCCGCATCCTCGTAATAAGGCGGCGTCACCCGCAGCGTCGGCTGGTTACGCAAACGGGCGAGCACGCGGAACACTTCGTCGCAGACCGTCGCCGAGGTCGAGGCGGAATATTGCGGATAGAGCGGGACCGCCAGGATGCGCTCGCAGCCTTTCGCGATCAGTGCGTCGATGCCCGACTTGATCGAGGGATTGCCGTAGCGCATCGCCCAGTCGACCACGACGTGGGCCCGGTCCGACAGGGCGGCGGCCAGCTTGTCGCTCTGCGACCGCGTGATGGTCTTCAGCGGCGACTCGTTCTTCTCGGTGTTCCAGATCTTCTGGTAGTCGAGCGCCTTGGTGCGGGGGCGGCTGCGCAGGATGATGCCGTTCAGCACGAACTTCCAGACCAGGCCCTGGTCCTCGATGACGCGGGCGTCCGAGAGGAACTCCTTCAGGTAGACCCGCACGCCGGGCGCATCGGCCGTGTCGGGCGTTCCGAGATTGATCAGGAGCACGCCAGCGCGCGGCAAGGCGGATTGGGCGGCCGGTCTCGCGGCCTCGATGGGGACGACACTGGTCATGGCTCTGTGGGTCGCGCGTTGGTCCGAACTTGTCAAGATGAGGCCGGTTTCGCTAGGGTCGCACCCAGGCAGGGGAGGCAAAGATGACACTCGCGGAATGGTGCGTCTTTGGAGCGCTGCTGCTCTATCTGTCGACGATCGGCTCGATCAAATGGATCAGGTTTCGCCGCTTCGACAATTCCCGGCCACGCGACCCCGCCTTCTACGAGGACGCGCTCTCGCAGCGCGCGCTCGGCGCGCACCAGAACGGCATCGAGACCTTCCCGTTCTTCGCCTTCGCGGTGCTGCTCGCCGAATTCAGGGATTCGCCGCAGCGGCTGATCGACGAGCTCGCGGCCCTCTTCCTCATCGTGCGCCTTGCCTATGTGCTGACCTATCTCGGCAACCGCCCGACGCTGCGCTCGATCCTCTGGAGCATCGGCTTTGCGATCAATCTTGGGATCTTCTTCATGCCGGCGCTGAAGCGGTTTCTGCCGGTGTGAGGTTTGCGACCGTAGCCCGGATGGAGCAAAGCGTAATCCGGGGTCTTTCCACGGCGGCACTGTCCCGGATTGCGCTGCGCTCCAGCCGGGCTACGAGACCTTCGCCTAGAAACACGTCGTCCGCTCGGCCGCGATGTAGCCGAACAACAGGCCCGCGCCAAACAGCAGCACGACGCCAGCAGCCGCGAATTCGATGCCGCGCATGAACAGCGCGCCGCCGCCGTCGCGCCCTGCGCTGAGGCGGGCGGCGATGTCCTTGGCGGAGACGGCGACGACCGCGATGGCCGCGACCGTGATCGCGGTGCCTAATCCCATCAGGAAGGTGGCGGCGATGCCGGCCCAGAACAGGCCCTGGGCGAGCGCGAACACCAGCACCAGGATCGCGCCCGAGCAGGGGCGGATGCCGACGGTCAGGATCGCAGCGAAGCCGCGCCGCCAGCCACCGGGGCCGGCGAGCTCGCTCGGCGTGGGGCCATGGGAATGACCGCAATGCTCGTCATGGACGTGGTCATGCCCGTGGTGGGCATGATCATAACCGTGATCGTGATGATGCGGCACGCCGGCGATCGCCGGCACCGGCTGGGCCGCCTGCAGCGCCCGGATGAAAATGCGGCCCTTGACCCAGACGAGGCGCAGCCCGAACAGCGCGATCAGGGCGTAACTCGCGATCTCGATCGCCCCTTCCGCCTTGCACATGGTCTTGGCCGTCGCATTCAGCACCCAGGCAGAAATGCCGACGATGAGGATCGCCACCAGCGACTGCATCAGCGCCGAGGCGAACGACAGCGCGATGCCGCGCCGCGCGGTCTCGCGGTTGGCGACGAGATAGGAGGCGATCACTGCCTTGCCGTGGCCGGGGCCGGCGGCGTGGAAGATGCCGTAGGCAAACGAGATGAAGAGCAGCGTCCACACCGCCGAGCCATCGGACTTGGCGGCGCGAATGGTTGCCGACATCTGGCGATAGAATTCCGACTGTTTGGCCAGCAGCCAGCCGATGAGGCCGCTGGCCTCGGGCTGGGCCGCCTGCGCCGGGCGCGGCGCGCCAAAGGGATTTTGCGCGAAGACATCGTGAAGCGCCGCATCAGCCACGCCCATGACGAGGAAGACGGCGGCGCAGACAAGAAGCCCGCAGGCGAGCGGAGAGCGAAGACGGCCGATCAAGGGCAATCCACCGTGATCTTGTTGGCGAACATCATGCCGAAATTCGAGTTCTCGCCGTTCATGAAGGTCTGCTCGTTGAGCTTCTGCGCGCTCGCGGTGCCGTCGCTCGGGCGCTCCAGCTTCATCTGGCAGCCGGCGGGCGCGCCCACCAGTTTCACCGGGCTCTCCTTGGCCATCTGGAAGTCGATGAAGAAAGAGCGGTCGAACACTTCGAGCACCAGCTGCTTGGACTTGACCGGGTTCTTCAGCGGCAGCGTGAAGTGCAGGGTCAGGACCGTATCCTTGTAGTCGAGGAAATAGTCGACCGGCTCCTGGAATCGCTCCTTCTTGCCGTCCGCTCGCGCGAAGGTGAAGTAGGCGTATTCCTTGAGCGACTCGACGTTGGTCTGCGCCAGCGGCCCAAGCTCCTCGCGCGTATAGGCGCCCTTGGTCTTGCTCTCGAGCCCCTGCACCGCATAGGACGAGAACATGTCATCAAACGTCCAGGCGTGGCGGACGCCGGTGATGGAGCCGTCGGCCGCGTAGAGCAGCTCGCTGGTCGCGGTGATCCAGACATGCGGATGGGCCTGCGCCGTGCCTGCCGCGAGCGACAGGCCGGCGGCAAGCAGCGATCCGAACAGGGCGCGCATGCCCATCAGGCCGCCTTCGCGTCATCGAGCAGGCCGCGCCGGCGCAGCAGCGCGTCGGGCTCCGGCGGGCGGCCGCGGAACGCCTCATAGGCGGCCTCGGGATCGACCGATCCGCCCGAGGCGTAGATGTCGTCGTGCAGGCGCTTGGCGACGGCGGGGTCGAAGATGTCACCGGCCTCCTCGAAGGCGCCGAAGGCGTCGGCGTCCATCACCTCCGACCACATGTAACTGTAATAGCCGGCGGCATAATGGTCGCCGGTGAAGATGTGACCGAACTGGGTGGGCCGGTGACGCAGCGCGATCTCCTCGGGCATGCCGATCTTCTCCAGCTCCTTCTTTTCGAAGGCGCGGACATCCTGCGCCGCTTCGGCCGGCTGGGTGTGGAATTCGAGATCGACCAGGGCCGAGGAGACGAATTCGACCGTGGCAAAGCCCTGGTTGAATTTTCGCGCGGCCAGGAACCGCTGCAACAGCTCGTCCGGCAGCGGCTCGCCGGTCTGGTAGTGGCGGGCGAACTTCTGCAGCACCTCGGGCCGCTCCTGCCAGTGCTCGTAGAGCTGCGACGGCAGCTCGACGAAATCGGTGAACACGGAGGTGCCCGACAGCGACGGATAGGTCACGTTGGAGAGCATGCCGTGCAGGCCGTGGCCGAACTCGTGGAACAGGGTGCGGGCATCGTCGGGCGACAGCAGCGAAGGCTCGCCGCCGGCGCCCTTGGCAAAATTGCAAATATTGAGAACCAGCGGCGCAACATCGCCGTCGAGCTTCTGCTGGTCGCGCAGCGAGGTCATCCAGGCGCCGGAGCGCTTCGACGGCCGGGCGAAGTAGTCGCCATAGAACAGCGCCTTGTGCTTGCCGTCGGGGCCCTTGACCTCCCAGACCCGGACGTCGGGATGCCAGACCGGAACGTCCTTGCGCTCCTTGAAGGTGATACCGAACAGGCGCGTGGCGCAGTCGAAGGCGGCGGCGATCATCTGGTCGAGCGACAGATACGGCTTGATCGCGGCATCGTCGAAATTGGCGCGCTGAAGGCGCAGCTTCTCGGCGTAGAAGCGCCAGTCCCAGGGAGCGAGCTTGAAATTGCCGCCCTCTTCCGTGATCAGCGCCTGCATGTCGTCGCGGTCGGCGAGCGCCCGCGCTCTGGCCGGCTTCCAGACCCGCTCCAAAAGGCTCCGGACCGCATCCGGCGTCTTGGCCATGGAGTCCTCCAGCCGGTAAGCGGCGAAGGTCGGATAGCCCAGCAGCTTGGCGCTCTCTTCACGCAGCTTGAGGACCTCGACGATGGTTCCATTGTTGTCGTTGGCATTGCCGTTGTCGCCCCGCGCGGTGAAAGCCTTGTAGACCTTCTCGCGCAGATCACGCCGGGCGGAGCTCTTCAGGAACTGTTCGACTGAGGAGCGCGACAGCGTGACGATGGCCTTGCCTTCCATGCCGCGCTCTTCTGCCGCAGCCTTGGCGCTGGCGACGAAGCTCTCCGGCAGGCCCTGGCGGTCGGCCTCTCCCAGCTCCATGACCCAGTCTTGCTCATCGCCGAGCAGATGATGGCTGAAGCTGGTGCCGAGTTGGGCGAGCCGCTCGTTGATCTCCGCCATCCGCATCTTGGCCTCCTCGGAGAGGCCGGCGCCGGCGCGGTGGAAGCGGGTGTAGGTGCGCTCCAGCAGGCGAAGCTGCTCCGGAGCCAGGTCCAGATTGGCGCGGTTCTCGTGCAGCTGGGCGATGCGGCCGAACAGCACGGCGTTCATCATGATCGGATTCCAGTGCCGTGCCATCCGCAGGGAGACCTCCTTGTCGATCTCCAGGATGGCCGGGTTGGAATGCGCCGAGACGAGGTCGTAGAACACGGCCGCCACCTTGCTCAGCAGCTTGCCCGAGCGCTCCAGCGCCGTGATGGTGTTAGCGAAGTCGACCGCCGCCGGATCGTTGGTGATCGCCGCGATCTCGGCGGAGTGGTCGGCGAAGGCCTGCTCGAAGGCCGGCAGGAAGTGCTCGGGCTTGATCTCGTCGAACGGCGGGGTCGCAAACGGCGTCACCCAGGCCTTCAGCAGCGGGTTGGTCTCGGAGTCCGTAATTTGGCGGGGTTCTGACATCACAAGTCCCGATTTCGTGGCTCAATTGTTGCGGCCAGCTATAGCACGCGATAGGGCTTTTTTGGGCCATTTGCCCTTGCTCCCGGCCGCCTTTTCGGGGAGATTGCGGCCCTCGACAGACTAGGGATCCCTGAGCTCATGAACGCGCCTTCCTCCTCGTCCCGTCAGATCGCCTGGCCAAGCGTCATCACCGTCATCAGCGCCGCCATCCTGATCGGTGCGGAGGTGTTCGGCGCGGCCTTCGCCGGCGGCTGGGCGCTCGCGATCCTGTTCGGCCTCGGCGACCAGGGCACGCACATCCTGCAGGCCGTGCTGTTCGCGCTCGGTGTGCTCGTGATGACCGCGTTCATCCGCGCGGCCCAGCGTGTCGAGCCCTTCACGAAGCGCCGCTGACGCTTCTCGCGCGCGAGAGACGCGCGCGCTGCCGCAGAAAACTTAACGCGTGTTCATCTTCCGCGTCGCTCGCGCAACACCGCGCAAGCAGATGTTAGGCAATTCTGTTCTCAGCCTAAAAAAATTCTTGCGAAGCTGATTCAAAACGCTTATGTGCGCTCTTGCCCAATTTCGCACGTGCCTGTGGTCGTGTGTCAGTCGGTAGGTATCCGGACAAGAGGCCGGACAGCCGCCAAGGGGTGAAGAAGCCGAGGGGCTCTTCGGAAGTGCGGAAGTCGGAAGACGGAAGGTCGCAAGGCCTGAAGGTCGGACGAAGAAGCAAACCCGGAGCGTCCAGCATCTCTCTCAAAGAGATGCCTTGTCGAAGGTGACTTCGCTCTTTGCAACCGTGACTGGCAGCCGGAGGCGAACCGGCGCACCCCGCTCTCAACGGGGGACGCGACTTAAAGCAACGACGGATCGGGCTTTTTTGGTCTCTACCGGCATTCCAACGCCGGCGCGGGCTACTGAAAAGGCTTGTCCTTCATTGCCAGGTGTGCGGGCGGGAAATTCCCAACCAATCCACGGCAGCACAATTCGGTCTAGGGGTCTTTGCCCTGTCGCGTCTCCATCGTGCGGCAGCGGCGTAGCACCCTCGTCCGAGAACCACTTTGAACGAGCTCCGTCGCTGGGGCCGCTTTGGAGAGTGCTATGACCGAACGTATCCAGGAATTCCTGCGCAACCGCCGCAAGGATGGCCTCGACACCGAGCCGTGCCTCGTCGTCGACCTCGAGGTCGTGCGCGACAATTACCAGACCTTCGCCAAGGCGCTGCCCGACAGCCGCGTGTTCTACGCCGTCAAGGCGAACCCGGCACCGGAAGTGCTGGCGCTGCTGGCATCCATGGGCTCCTGCTTCGACACCGCGACGGTCGCCGAGATCGAGATGGCGCTGGCCGCGGGTGCGACGCCCGACCGCATCTCCTTCGGCAACACGATCAAGAAGGAGCGCGACATCGCGCGCGCCTTCGCGCTCGGCATCCGGCTGTTCGCCGTGGATTGCGCCGCCGAAGTCGAGAAGGTCGCCCGTGCCGCACCCGGCGCGAAGGTGTTCTGCCGCATCCTCTATGACTGCGCCGGCGCCGAGTGGCCGCTGTCGCGCAAGTTCGGCTGCGACCCGGAAATGGCCGTCGAGGTGCTCGACGTTGCCAAGCGCCTGGGCCTGGAGCCGTGCGGCATCTCGTTCCATGTCGGCTCGCAGCAGCGCAAGGTGAAGGCGTGGGACCGTGCGCTGGCGATGGCCTCGCAGGTGTTCCGCGACTGCGCCGAGCGCGGCATCAACCTGTCCATGGTCAACATGGGCGGCGGCTTTCCGACCAAGTACCTGAAGGACGTGCCGCCGGTCGTGACCTACGGCCGCTCGATCTTCCGCGCGCTGCGCAAGCACTTCGGCAACCAGATTCCGGAGACCATCATCGAGCCGGGCCGCGGCATGGTGGGCAACGCCGGCATCATCGAATCCGAGGTCGTGCTCATCTCGAAGAAGAGCGACGAGGACGAGGTGCGCTGGGTCTATCTGGACATCGGCAAGTTCGGCGGTCTCGCCGAGACGATGGACGAGTCGATCCGCTACGCCATCCGTACCCGTCATGACGGCGCGGACATGACGCCGTGCGTGCTCGCGGGTCCGACCTGCGACAGCGCCGACGTGCTGTACGAGAAGAGCCCGTATCCGCTCCCCGTCACGCTCGAGATCGGCGACAAGGTGCTGATCGAAGGCACCGGGGCCTATACGTCGACCTACTCGTCGGTGGCGTTCAACGGCATCCCGCCGCTGCGGACGTACCATATCTGATCCGCCTCTTTCTCTGAGGCCTGACGAACCCGGGAGCCGGCTTGCCGGCTCCTCCCTGACAGTTCGATCTGACGACGTCTTGGACAGGCGTGCTGCGCGCACGCCGGTTCAAGCGGGGACTGACGCGCCATGACTGCTTTTCGGAAGCCACAGATCGCCCTCACCTCGAAAGCCGCTCCGTTCGCGATCCGTGCGGAACGTGCTGTCGACGTCGCCGCCCGTGAAGCGCTGCTGGATGCCTGCTTTGGCGAGAACCGCCATGACCGCACCTGCCAGCGCCTGCGCGACGGACGCGCGCCCGCCACAGGCCTTGCCCTGTCGGCGGTGCGCGAGGGCAAGCTCGTGGGAACCGTGCGGCTGTGGCACGTCAGCGCCGGAGGCAGGCCCGCTCTGGTCCTCGGACCGCTGGCGGTGGACCCTGCCTGCCGCGAGCTCGGGATCGGCGCCGCGCTGATGCATCAAGCGCTGGCCGCCGCCCGAGCGCGCGGGCATGAAGCCGTCATCCTGCTCGGCGATGCCCCCTATTATGCCCGCTTCGGCTTCTCGGGCGAGAAGACCGGCGCGCTGGCGCTGCCCGGCCCGTTCGAGCGCGACCGGCTGCTCGCGATCGAATTCCAGGCGGGTGCGCTCGATGGCGCCGAGGGGATGATCGTCCCGACCGGCGCGCCCCTGTCCAAACGGAGGATCCTTCGCGCCCTCCATGCGCACGCGGCCTGAGGGATTGCCATGATGGCGACGACCGAAGCCGCGTAAAGCGGCAACGCTTGGCTGCGCCGTCCTGACGCCTGATCTTTCGGGGTTGCGCAGGCTCGAGAAACGCCCTTTAACCCCGCGAAACA
This sequence comes from Bradyrhizobium sp. CIR48, assembly GCF_014198315.1. Lineage (NCBI taxonomy): Bacteria > Pseudomonadati > Pseudomonadota > Alphaproteobacteria > Hyphomicrobiales > Nitrobacteraceae > Bradyrhizobium > Bradyrhizobium sp. CIR48. Next base: position 554,725 of record NZ_JACIHG010000004.1, on the reverse strand, counting down.
CCCCTTTCAGTCGAGGTCCGAAGCATGTCCCGTCGCCTCATCTCCACCGGCTCTCCCCTCGAGAAGACGGTCGGCTACAGCCGCGCCGTGATCGACGGCGATTTCGCCTTCGTCGCGGGAACCACGGGCTTTGACTACACCACGATGACGATGCCGGCCGATGTCACGAGCCAGTCACGCAACTGCTTCAAGACCATCGAAGCTGCCCTGAAAGAGGGCGGATTCGAGATGGCCGATATTGTCCGTGCGACCTACTACGTCACCGACGCCAGCTACATCGACGCCCACTTCGCCGTCTGCGGCGAGGTCCTCGGTGACATCAGGCCGGCGGCGACGTTGCTGGTCGTCAGCGCCCTCGCCAAGCCCGAGATGAAGGTCGAGATCGAAGTCACCGCCAAGCGCCGCAGCGTCTGACAAGCGCCGCAGCGCCTGATCCACCCCTCACCATTTGTTTGCCAGCACGTTCCGGAGAAAACCATCCCATGAGCCCCGCCTCGCAGATCTACGCGAAGATCACCGGTCCCATCGTCATGGTCGGCTTCGGCTCCATCGGCAAAGGCACGTTGCCGCTGATCGAGCGGCATCTCGACTACGACAAGTCCCGCGTCACCGTGATTGATCCCAAGGACGAGGGCCGCAAGGCGCATTGCGAAAAGCACAATGTGCGCTTCATCCAGAAGGCCGTGACCCGGGACAATTACCGCGAGTTGCTGACCCCGCTGCTCACCGAAGGCGGCGGCCAGGGCTTTTGCGTCAATCTCTCGGTCGACACCGGCTCCACCGACATCATGGAGCTCTGCAACGAGCTCGGCGCGCTCTACATCGACACCGTCAACGAGCCCTGGCTGGGCTTCTATTTCGACTCCTCGAAGGGTCCGGAAGCGCGCTCCAATTACGCCCTGCGCGAAGCCACGCTGGCGGCCAAGCGCGCGCGTCCCGCGGGCTCGACCACGGCGGTCTCCTGCTGCGGCGCCAATCCCGGTATGGTCTCCTTTTTCGTCAAGCAGGCGCTCCTCAACGTCGCCGCCGATCTGAAGCTCAATGCCCCCAAGCCGAAGACCAAGGCCGAATGGGCGGATTTGATGCGGCAGGCCGGCATCAAGGGCATTCACATTGCCGAACGCGACACCCAGCGCTCGAAGAAGCCGAAAGAGCCCGACGTGTTCGTCAACACCTGGTCGGTCGAAGGCTTCCTGTCGGAAGGCGTGCAGCCGTCAGAGCTCGGCTGGGGCACCCATGAAAAATGGATGCCCGAGAACGCGCGGACCCATGAAGCCGGCTGCGGCGCCGCCATCTACCTGATGCAGCCCGGCGCCAACACGCGCGTGCGTACCTGGTGCCCGACCCGCGGTGCGCAATATGGCTTCCTCGTCACCCACAACGAGTCGATCTCGATCGCCGACTACTTCACGGTGCGCGACGCATCGGGCAAGGCGATCTACCGGCCGACCTGCCACTATGCCTATCACCCCGCCGACGATGCCGTGCTGTCACTGCACGAGATGTTCGGCCGCGCCGCGAAGATGCAGGAGAAGCACCACATCCTCGACGAGAACGAGATCGTGGACGGCATCGACGAGCTCGGCGTGCTCCTGTTCGGCCACGACAACAATGCCTACTGGTACGGCTCGCAGCTCTCCATCGAAGAGACCCGCGCGCTCGCACCCTATCAGAATGCCACCGGCCTGCAGGTGACCTCTGCCGTGCTCGGCGGCATGGTGTGGGCGCTGGAGAACCCGAAGGAAGGCATCGTCGAAGCCGACGAGATGGATTTCGATCGCCTGCTGGAAATCCAGCTGCCCTATCTCGGCCCAGTGAAGGGGTTCTACACCGACTGGACGCCGCTGACGGATCGTCCGGGACTGTTTCCGGAAGACATCGACACCAGCGATCCCTGGCAGTTCAAGAACATTCTGGTGCGGTGAGGGGCGCGGGCTTCGGCCCCACCCACAGCTGTCATGCCCCGCGAAGGCGGGGCATCCAGTACGCCGCGGCGTCTCGGTTCAATCACTACGGTCTCTGAAATACTGGATCGTCCGCCTTCGCGGACGATGACACCGTTGGTCTATCAGACAGCTACTTCTTCTCGATCGGCGGCGCGATCTTCTCGGCCGGTGCCGGCGGCAGTGCCGGTTTGGTCGCCGCGCCTTGTGTCTGCGGCTCAGGCCGCGCCGGCTCGGGGGCCGGCGTGGTCGGCCGGTCGCCGCCGGGCTTGGCTTCCGCGGGCACCTTGCTCTGCTCGTCAGAGGGCGTGCCCTGAAGCGGCGGTGTCGCCTGCGCCAGCTGCATCCGGCTCTCGGCACGGATCTGCGCGATCGATATGCCCGATATAACGACACCTGCTGCGAACAGCGAACAGGCGATCAGAAGGTCGAGTTTCAGTCTGCGCTTGTCATTGACTGTCATGTCGATCACCGCCTTTGTCCGCGGGATCAACGAAATTGCCGGACCAGGGTTCCGTTCCCGGCGAGGGGGAACTGCAGCCTGCGCGCCAAAACGCCGCGCTCACTCCGTCGTGCTGACTTCCCACGTCGCGTGGCGGACGCCGGGCAGATGCTGGAGGTCGGTCGCCGCCGCGTTCAGCTCGTTCGGGTCGACCGCGCTGGCGACGAGCTTGGCGACAATCTCCAGCATGTCCTCGCCGAGCTCGACGACCTCGATGCCCGCCACCGGATATTTCGCACCCTCGAGCTTGTCGACGAGGCGGTCGCGCATGTCGGGCAGGGCGTCGGCGGCAACCGCGAGCTTGAAATAATAGGTCGCCTCCAGCGCCTTCTCGTTCAGCGGGATGCGGTTGATGGCGTTGACCAGGGGGCGCAGCATGGTGTTGCCGGCGATGACGAAGACGGTCAGCGCCGCCGCCTGCGCTATCATGTCGGCACCGGCGCAGGAGCCGACCGCGGCCGAAGCCCATAGCGTCGCAGCGGTGTTGAGCCCGCGCACGTCCATGCCTTGCTTCATGATGACACCGGCGCCGAGGAAGCCGATGCCCGAGACGACATAGGCGATGACCCGCACCGCGCCGTCGGCGCCGTCCAGCTGCATGGCGAGATCGACGAAGGCGGCCGCGCCGACCGCGACCAGCACATTGGTGCGCAGGCCCGCGGTACGCTGGCGATATTGCCGCTCGGCACCGATCAGCGTGCCCAGCACGAAGGCCGTGGTCAGGCTGATTAGCGTGTCGAGGAAATCAGCAAGCTGGAAGGTCGTCAGAAATCGCATGAATGTCAGTCGCGGTAGGGTGGGCAAAGCGAAGCGTGCCCACGGCTCCCGTCAATGCAAAAAGATCGTGGGCACGGCGCAAGGGCGCCTTTGCCCACCCTACGGCCTAAAGGATGACCGTTTAAAGCTCCAGCATTCCGCCGTCCCCATTTTCATCGGCGAAAGCGAGCAGCGTGCCTTTCGCATTCCAGGCGATCGCGGCCACGGGCGGCGTGCCGTTGCGGCGGACCAGGATCTCGGCGCCATCCTCCAGCCGCACCATCAGCACGGTGCCGTCGCTGTAGCCGGCGGCGAGGATGTCGTTCTTCGGATGGCAGGCGACCACCGACACCCGCGCCTGCAGCGGCGCGAGCATCGCGGGCTCCTTGCCCATCGGACCGTCCTTGCTGGCGAACGGCCAAATGATGACGGTGTCGGCGCCCGAGGTCGCGAGCCCCTTGCCGCCCGCGCTCCAGGACATCGAGCGGACGCGGCCGGGATAGCCGGTCATCCGCATATGCCTGTTGTCGGCAAGCCGCCAGCCATGCAGCGCCGCCTCGTGCATGGTGGTGACCAGGAATTTGTTGTCCGGGCTGAAGGTGACGCCGAGATGCGAGCCGGCCCAGGGCAGGAATTCGGCTGATCCCGCCATGTTCGGAAACCACAGCGTCGCGCCATTGTAATGGGCGATTGCGAGCCGGAGTCCCTTGGGCGCGAACGCAAGCCCACCGACGGTCGAGGGCACCTCGAGCGACTTCTCTTCGGACTTGCCGCTCTTGACGAAAGCCGTCTTGCCGGCCGACCAGGCGTAGGAGCCGTCCGCGTGCAGCGCCACCGCATCGATCCAGCGTCGCTTGGGATCGGTGGCGAGCAGCGTCACCTCGCCCTTGGCGTCGAGCGAGACGACCTTGCCGTCGTCGCCGCCCATCACCAGGCGCTTGCCGTCGCAAGCGGTGGAGAGAATGCCGCCGCTGTGAACAGTGACCGTGCTGATCTCACCTTTGTCATCGACGAACGCGACATTCTCCTCGCCGCCGACGAAGGCGGCGCGATCCCTGAGGAAATGCACCGAGGTCACGCCCATGCCGAGCATAACCGGCTTGACGCGATCGCTGACGGAGACGATCGAGGCGGAATCGGGGGCCGGCGAAAACTCTTTCATCACGAGACGATGCAGCTCTCAAAACCCTTGCGGATGGTCTCTTCCGGCAATTCGCGGCCGATGAAGACGAGGCGGCTCTCGCGCGGCTCGCCCTCCTTCCACTTCCGCTGGTGGTCACCCTCCAGCATCATGTGGACGCCCTGGAAGACGTAGCGGTCGTCGTCGTCGTGGAAGGCGAGGATGCCCTTGGAGCGCAGGATCTTGCCGCCTTCGACCTGCACCAAATTCTGGAGCCAGGGCATGAACACGTTCGGATCGAGCGGCTTGTCGGTCTTGAGCGACAGCGACTGCATGTCCTCGTCGTGATAATGCTTCAGGCCGTGGCCGTGATCATGGTGGTGATGATCGTGGCCGTGATGGTGGTGATCATGGTCGTGGTCATGATCGTCGGCCTCCAGGAAGTCCGGCTCGATGTCGAGGATGCGGTCGAGATCGAAGGCGCCGCGGTCGAGCACGTCGGCCAGGGCCACCGAGCAGCGCTCGGTGCGGTGGAGTTTCGCATAGGGATTGATGCCGCGGATGCGGGCTTCGACCTCGGCAAGCTCGCCCTTGCTGACGAGATCGGTCTTGTTCAGCACGATGACGTCGGCAAAGGCGATCTGGTTCTTGGCCTCGGGCGCGTCCTTGAGCCGATCGGACAGCCATTTGGCGTCGGCCACCGTGACCACGGCATCGAGCCGCGCATTCTTCTGCACGTCCTCGTCGACGAAGAAGGTCTGGGCGACCGGCGCCGGATCGGCAAGGCCGGTGGTCTCGACGATGATGGCGTCGAACTTGCCCTTGCGCTTCATCAGGCCGTCCATGATGCGCACGAGGTCACCGCGCACGGTGCAGCAGATGCAGCCATTGTTCATCTCGAACACTTCCTCATCGGCGCCGATGATGAGGTCGTTGTCGATGCCGATCTCGCCGAATTCGTTGACGATGACGGCGTATTTCTTACCGTGATTCTCCGACAGGATGCGGTTCAGGAGCGTGGTCTTGCCGGCACCGAGATAGCCGGTCAGGACGGTCACGGGAATTTTCTGAGAGGTCGCTTCAGACATAACAACTCCGGACTTCGGGCTTTTCGCGCGACGCGAGGCGGGGTGGCCCCTGCCCTAGTGGTCAAGCGCGCTGGTCAGCGCCTTTATATTGTGCCTGACCATATCAATGTAAGTGGGTGCCGGCCCCTTTTCGCCGGTCAAACCGTCCGAAATCAGGGTCCCGCCGACTTTTGAGCCGGTCTCGGCCGCGATCCGCCGGATCAGCCGGTCGTCGCTGATATTTTCCAGGAACACGGCCGGTATTTTTTGGGCCTTGATCTGGCCGATGATGGCCGCGATGTCGCGTGCGCTCGGCTCGGTTTCGGTGGAGACCCCCAGGGGGGCGATGAACTGGATACCGTATTCGGCGGAAAAATAGCCGAAGGCGTCATGGGTCGAGATCACCTTGCGCCGCTCTGGCGGGATTTTCGCCACGGCCTCGCGGACCTCGCGGTCGAGCGTTTCGAGCTTTTCCAGATAGGCTTTTGCCTGGACCCGGAAGAACTCCGCATCATCCGGGGCGGCCGCCGCCAGCGCATTGGCGATATCGGTCACGTAGACCTTGGCGTTGGGGACCGACTGCCAGGCATGGGGGTCGGCGGCCGAACCGAGCTTCAGCGGCACGATGCCGGCGCTCGCGGTGACCACCACGGCCTTGCTCCCTGCGGACTGCACGAGACGCGGCAGCCAACCCTCCAGCCCGAGCCCATTGACGATGACGAGCTTCGCCTCCGCGATCCGCTTCGCATCGGCTGGCGCCGGCGTATAGACGTGGACGTCGCTGTCGGGGCCGACCAGCGTCGTAACGTTGGCCCGATCTCCCCCGACGTTACGGACGAAGTCGCCGAGGATCGAGAAGCTCGCAATGACGTTGAGCCGTTCCGCGGCCTGCAACGGCGAGGCGATGGTCAGCAAGGCAAGGAGCAGAAGGAAGCGCATCGCCCGTCACGCTTCCAGATGCCGGCCGGGAAACATCTGCCGGACGATGCCGCCGACGCGGCCGAACAGCACGGAGACGATGTAGAGCACCGTCGCCACGAGAATGACCGCAGGGCCTGACGGCACGCGAGTCTGGAACGACAGCACGAGGCCGGCATAGCCGGAAGCCGCGGCAGCGACCACCGCGATGCAGATCATGACGGTGAGATCGCGTGACCAGAACCGCGCGATACCCGCCGGCAGGATCATCAGGCCGACCGCAAGCAGCGTGCCAAGGGCCTGAAAGCCATTGACGAGGTTGATCACGACCAGCGCCAGGAAGGCGAGATGCGCGGGACCACCGGCGCGGCTGACTGTGCGCAAGAACAAGGGATCGACGCTCTCGATCACCAGCGGGCGGTAGATCACGGCGAGCACCAGCAGCGTCACGGTGGCGTTGAAGGCCACCACCAGCAGGGTCTGGTCGTCCATCGCGAGGATGTTGCCGAACAGCACGTGGAGCAGGTCGATATTGGTGCCCTTGATCGAGACGATGGTGACGCCGAGCGCCAGCGAGGCCAGATAGAAGGTCGCGAGCGAAGCGTCCTCCTTCAGCCCGGTCGAGCGCGCGACGACGCCGGCGAGGATCGCGACGGCAAAGCCTGCGATCAGCCCGCCGGCCGTCATCGCGAACAGATTGAGCCCGGAGAGCAGGAAGCCGACCGCCGCGCCGGGCAGGATCGCATGCGCCATGGCATCGCCGACGAGGCTCATCCGCCGCAGCATCAGGAAGACGCCGATCGGCGCACCGGCCAGCGACAATGCGATCACGGCGGCCAGCGCCCGCCGCATGAACTCGAATTCGGTGAAGGGACCGACCAGCGTGTCGTAGAGCATCGGTGATCACGCCGCCCGCGAGCGGGTATCGTCGGCGGCGCAGGCCGCGGCGCTGTCGTCGAACGCCTCGCACATCCGCATCGCCACCAGAAGGTTTTCCGGCGTCAGCACCTCCACCGTCGGTCCCCACGCCACGGGGCCGCGCGCCAGCACCAGCGTCTCGGTGAAATGGTTGCGCACCATCTCCATGTCGTGCAGCGCGGCGAGCACGGTGCGGCCCTCACCGTGCCAGTGCTTGACCAGCGCGAGCAGGTCGGCCGTGGTCTTGCTGTCAATGGCGTTGAAGGGCTCGTCCAGCACGATCAGGCTTGCGTCCTGGAGCAACACGCGCGCGAACAGCACACGCTGCATCTGGCCGCCCGAGAGCGTGCCGATCGGGCGGTTCTCGAAGCCATTGAGGCCGACGGAGGCGATCGCGCGCAAGATCTTCCCGCGCGCCGCCTTGCCGATGCCGCCGAACAGGCCGGTCCCGCGCCACAGCCCGGTGCCGACGAAGTCGAACACCGAGATCGGGAAGCTGCGGTCGATCTCCGCACTCTGCGGCAGATAGGCGATATCGCGAGAGTCGAGCCCGCCGAGATGGATGCTGCCGTCGAGCGGCCGGAGAATGCCGACGATGCCGCGCAGCAGGGTCGACTTGCCCGCGCCATTCGGGCCGATCACGGCGACCAGCGCACCCCGCGCAACCTCGCCGTTGAGATGGTGCACGGCCGGATGCCGGTCATAGCCGAGCGTCACATTGTGAAAGTGGAGCGCCGCCATCGTCACCTCATCGCCAGGAAGACCACGCCCCAGAGCACGGCACAGACGGCGAGCGCGGCCCCAAGGCGCGCGGCCATGGTCATGCGCAGGATCGACCAGGGCGCCGCTTGGGCCGGATGCGGCGAGGCCGCGTCGTGGACATGGGCGTGGGTGTGGTCGTGCCCATGCGAATGCGCGTGGTCATGAGAATGGCCATGGGCATGGTCGTGATGGTGGGCGTGGGACGCGGCGGGAACCATTTCGGAACGTTATATTATAACATAACCCCTGTCCACGCTGGGCTCACGGCTTGCCGATCACCATCGCGATGGCAGCTGCCACGAAAGGAAACGGCACCGACACGGCGCAGCGGAACCAGACGAAACGGGCCGGCATGAACGGGATTTCCCACAAGATCACCCGCTGGAAGGCGAACAGGGCCCAGGCTACGACATAGGCCACCACCTGCGGCACCCCGCCACCCGACTTCAGCGCCACCGTGCCGATGGAGAAGCCGATCACGGGCCCGCCCGGCGTGGCGGCGCCGGCGACCACGGCGGTCGCAACCCCGAGCCAGCCGCTGTCCGGCCCGAGCCAGCCGGTGATCACCTCCTGCGGGATGATCGCGGCGATGTAGCCGGAGCCGATCACGCCCAGCGCGATGCGCGGCACGATGTTGATGAAATCCATCGCGCCTTCGCGCAGCGAGGCCTTGAACACAGGCGGGCCGCGGCGAAAGGCGATCAGGCCGACGCCGAACACCGAGCCCCACAACAGGATGTCGATGAAAAGCGCGGCGCTCATGCCGCGTCCTCGTCGCTTTCGCGCTTCGGATAGAGCCGGACATAGACGAAGCGGCCGAGCGCACCGGCGAGTACCGGCAGCGGCAGCGAGATCAGAATCCGCCACAGCGTGAAGTCGGTGCCCATGATCGGGATTTCCCAGGCCACCGCCCGGCCATAGCCGATCAGGGTCCAGCTCACGACCATGGCGATGGTGGCGCCGAAATCGGCGCCGACTGCGAGCAGCGCACTCGCCACGGGATAGGCGGTGAAGGGACCGCCCGGCAGGATCGCGCCGAAGGCGGTGCCGATCAGCAGCCCCATCAGGCCGGATTTCGGTCCGAGCGAGCGCGAGACCTTTTCGTGCGGCAGGATCTCCGAGATGAAGGCCCCGAGCAGGCAGCCGGCGAGCACGCGCGGCAGGATGCCTGAGAACAGCGACAGATCGTGGGTCAGAATGTCGAGAACGCCGTCGGTGCCGTCACGCCGCCAGACCAAGGTCGCACTCACCGCGACCAGCGCGGCGATGATGATCGTCGACCAGCCGATCGGCTTGCGGACCCGCCCCGGCCGCGGTTCGGACTCCGCGTCCTCGGCAGGCGCCGGGTTCTTCGGGGAAGGTTCTGACAACGGGCTCGGTCGCTCGAGGGTGATGCCGTTCCTGATTAAGGGCGGCGTCCATTCGATGCAAACAGTACGATGACAGACCGGTGCGCGCGCCACGCAGGGCAATTCCGCACAGCAAAAAGGCGGCCGCGCGAGCGACCGCCTTTTGTTTTCTGTCATTCCGGGGCGCACGAAGTGCGAGCCCGGAATCTCGCGCCACAACTTCTGGATTCCGGGTTCGCCCTGCGGGCGCCCCGGAATGACAACGAGGCCTTACGCCTTCTCGAGCAGGGACTCGACGTATTCCCAGTTCACGAGGTTCTCGACGAACGCCTTGAGATAATCGGGGCGGCGGTTGCGGTAGTCGATGTAATAGGAGTGCTCCCAGACGTCGCAGCCGAGGATCGGGGTGGCGCCATGCACCAGCGGATTCTCGCCGTTCGGGGTCTTGGAGATCTCGAGCTTGCCGTTCTTGACCTGGAGCCAGCACCAGCCGGAGCCGAACTGGCCGACGCCGGCCGCCTGGAAGTCGGTCTTGAACTTCTCGAAGCCGCCGAGGTCCTCGTTGATCTTCTTCTCGATCTTGCCCGGCAGCTTGGTGCCGCCGCCATTGGGCTTCATCCAGCTCCAGAAGTGGATGTGGTTGTAGTGCTGGCCGGCATTGTTGAACACCGCGGGGTTCTTGCCGAACGAGCCCTTGACGATCTCTTCAAGGGACTTGCCTTCCCATTCGGTCCCCTTGAGCGCGTTGTTGCCGTTGGTGACGTAGGCCTGATGATGCTTGTCGTGGTGGAATTCCAGCGTCTCCTTCGACATGAACTGGCCGAGGGCGTCATAGGCGTAAGGGAGGGGGGGCAGCGTAAAGGTCATGGGATGTTGTCCGCGACTGATGGGGAACTGGCTTAACGGGGACTCTTATAGAAGGTTCCACCGCCGTTAAATACCTCAGAATTTGCGAAAAGACGTGATGCCACGGCTTGGCCGGATTGCATAACTTCGCAGCACCGAGGGACATTCAACCCGGGCCGATCGCCGGCCGCAGAATATCGTTGCCTTTGAACCGGTTATGACAGAACGAATGAACCGCGCAGCCGCGTTGCGAGAGACAAAGCCATGAGCATCGAGATCGACATTTTGAACGGCGACGCCTCGTTGCCGATCGCAAAGCCGCTGCTCAGCGCGGTCTGGGATCAAGACGCCGCGGAGAAGCCGGCCTGGGCTCACGTCAAATGGGCCAATGCGGACCTGCGCGTGCTGATCGAGACGCCCGAGGACGGTCTCGTCTGCCATGTCGGCATCTACTTCCGCACCGTTATCTGGAACGGGCAGAAGGTCCATATCGGCGGCATCGGTGGGGTCTGCACCCGCGAGGACCGGCGCGGTCGCGGCTATGCGACCGTAGCGATCGACGCGGCGGTTCACACCATTCGCGCCAACGAGGCCGTTCGCTTCGCGCTGCTCTTCTGCGAACCACACAATTTTTCGTTCTACGAGACCCGGAGCTGGCTGCCCTTCAAGGGCGAAGTCTATTGCGAGCAGCCGGAGGGGCGGATCCGCTTCACCGCCATGGCGCCCTACGTCTTCAACATCGTCCGCGCGCCGACGCTGGGCACCATCGACCTATGCGGCCTGCCGTGGTGACCCCTGCGTAGAGTGAGGGCTGCCGCAGGGGCTCGGCCGCCCTATAATATGTCGAGCATCATCTAAAATTCCGCCCGGTGAACATGACGATCGACGCCCCTGCAGACGCCGTCCCGCCGCTTGCGCCGGTCGCCTCCCCGATCGCCAGCCTGCTGACTGCGCCGATCCTGCCGACGCTGCTGCGGCTCGCGATCCCCAACATGATCGCGATGGTCGGCAGCACTTTGGTTGCGATCGCCGAGACCTCCTATATCGGCCGGCTCGGCACCATTCCGCTCGCCGCGATCGCGCTGGTGTTTCCGTTCGCGATGCTGACGCAGATGATGAGCGCGGGCGCGATGGGCGGCGGCGTTTCGTCCGCGATCAGCCGCGCGCTCGGCGCCGGGGATCGTGACCGCGCCGCGACGCTGGCGCTGCATGCCGCCATCATCGGCCTCTGCGGCGGGCTGTTCTTCACGGTGATGATGCTCGTCTTCGGCCGCTCCTTCTTCACCCTGCTCGGCGGGCGCGATCGCGTGCTCGAGGAGGCCAGCGGCTATTCGCAGGTGCTGTTCTCCGGCGCGGTCGCGATCTGGCTCGTCAACACGCTCGCCTCGGTGATCCGCGGCACCGGCGACATGCGCCTGCCCTCGATGACGCTGATCGGCGCCAGCGTGCTCCAGATCGCGCTCGGCGGCACGTTGGGGCTCGGCCTGTTCGGCGTGAAGCCCTTCGGCATGCCGGGGGTCGCCAGCGGCCAGTTGATCGCGTTCACCTGCGCCGCGATCTTCTTCCTCTGGTATCTCGCGTCCGGCCGCAGCCGGCTGCCGCTGAATATTCGCGCGTTTCATTTCGAGCGCGCGATGTTCCTGGACATCCTCAAGGTTGGTGCGGTGGCCTGCCTGTCGCCGCTCCAGACCGTGCTCACCATTTTGATCTTCACGAAGATCCTGGCCACGTTCGGCACCGAGATGCTGGCCGGCTACGGCATCGGCTCGCGGCTGGAATTCTTGCTAATCCCGATCACCTTCGCCTTCGGCATCGCATCGGTACCGATGGTCGGCATGGCGATGGGCGCCGGACAGGTGAAGCGCGCGCGGCGTGTGGCCTGGACCGCCGCTGCAGCTTCCGGATTGACGGTCGGCCTGATCGGCCTCGCCGTCGCGCTCGCTCCATCGCTATGGGTCGCACTCTTCACGCGCGATCCCGGCGTCACCGCCGCCGCGCACAGCTATTTCCACTGGGCCGGCCCGACCTTCGTGTTCTTCGGCATCGGCGTGTCGCTCTACTTCTCCTCGCAAGGCGCGGCGCGCGTCGGCGGCCCCGTGCTCGCTTCCACCGCGCGGCTTCTGATCGTCGCGATCGGCGGCGTCGTCCTCATGATGACGCAGGCGCCGGCCTGGACCTTGTTCGCGCTGGTCGGCGGCGCCATGGCGGTGTTCGGCCTGTCGACTGCGGCCTCGGTCGCCTTCGCGCGCTGGGACAAATGATCGCAGGACATCAACGCAGGCAAATGAACGCAGGAATGTGATTCCAGCCAGCGTTGCACTATCCCGCCGGGCTGCTATGGAGGCGCTCCATTTTCGGGGCCTCTTCCATGACTTCCAGATTCGCTGCTCTCATCGTCCTTCTCGCTGCGCTGCTCGGCGCGCCGGCCGCGCATGCGCAGAGCGCCGATGGGACATGGCTGACCCAGGCGGGTGATGCGCGCGTCAAGATCAGCAAGTGCGGCGGCGGCATCTGCGGCGTCGTCGCCTGGCTGCGCGAGCCCTACGACACCGCGACCGGCCAGCCCGCCACCGACAGCAAGAACCCCAATCGCGAGCTCGCCAGGCGCCCGATGATCGGCCTGCCATTGTTCAGCGGCATGCAGCCGTCAGGTCCGAACAAATGGTCCGGCCAGATCTACAATGCCGACGACGGCAGTACCTATGCCAGCAGCATCTCCGTGACGGGAGCGGATTCGCTGCGGGTCGAAGGCTGCGTCGGCGCGCTCTGCGGCGGCGAGACCTGGACGCGGGCGGGACGCTGACGCTTCACGCCACCATCGCCTTCAGCGCCGTCGCCGCCGAGGCGTAGCCGCCCCGCGCGCCATCGATGAAATGGACGTGATCACTGCGCAACGCCGACGGCGTGAAGCAGGTCATCATGGCGGCGTCCTGCTGGTAGAGACCGTAGCGCACGATACCCTCGCGCGCAGCCGCCGCCAGTCGGTCGCTCAGCGCGCGCTCGAGCTGCGGCGTGCAGTCGAGGATCATGCGCAGGCCGTCGTCAAATTTCCTGAAGTCCGAGTTCTCGACCACCTGACGCCTGTAGACGTTGGGCACGAAACCGCCGACGTTGAGGTCGAAGCGCATGATCAGATAGACGAACAGCGTATAGGCCAGCACGCTGGCGCGGCGCGCGAGCAGCGGACCACCGCGCCTGGTGCGGGCTTCGTATTCCAGCCCCTGCGGCGGCCATTTCAGCGGCGGTCCCTGCGGCGGCACCGGGCGGGCGCCGTCCGGGCTGCGCTCGACGAGATGGATAATGTCCTCGATCACCTTGCGGAAGGCATGCGGGTCGGCGCCGCGCGCCGGCATCACCAGAACCGAGAGGATCAGCCCACGTGAGGCCGGTATCACCTCGAAGCGGCAGGACAGGCCCGAGAGATCGGGCTGCGTGCCCGCCGGCGCTGCCGGCACGGCAAATTCCCCGCGCTTCATTGCGGCATCGGCGAAGGCGAGCCCGCCGCCCGAGAACATCGCATAGGACAGGTTAGCCGACGGCCCGAAGCGCGCGACGCGCACGTCGAGGCCCTGCGCGCGGATGGCGCTGACCGGCACCAGCGCGACCCGCATCGTCAGATCGAGATCTTCCCGCACCCAGGTCGCGGTTGCCGCCAGCGCCTCTCGGGCAGGTTCGAGGTCGCCTGGCGCAACCGCAAAGCTCGCGCCATCGCCGCCGAACACGAAGGGGAATTCGCGCCCCTCCAATGCGTTCATCACCGCCGCGATCACGGCGGCGCCGGCCATGTTCACCGCCTTGTAGCGCTGCGCCGCGATCGCCTTGGTGGAATCGACGATATCGGCGACGCCGATGCTCCAATCGTCCGGCAGCGGCACATAGAGCGCAGGGTCCATCAGGCTGGTGAAGCCGCGGAAGACGGGAATGCCGCCATAGAAGGATTCGCCTGAGGTCATCGGGGATGCCGGATGGTTGGAATGCGAAACAAATACGTGGCAGGATCGATCCGGGTTCGCCGGCCGGCGGCCCTTTCAATCATTGGCCGAAACGGTTCCAGACAACAAGATAGGGCAGCAACAAGATGAGGCCGCGTTGCAATGCCGTAGCGTGTCATTGATCGGCATCAAGCGGCCGGCCGGGAAGAACGGCTATTGTCCTCAGCTCCAAGGGTTGCATGGGATGATCGAGGTGTCCGACTTCGGCAGCAAGGACTCCACCTCTCCGGTCCGCCGGCGCACGGGCATCGACCCGATCAGCGCGGTGAAGATGCCCGAAAGACTGACAGCAGCCGTCGATGCCTGGGCTGAAGCCCATCAACTGACCCGCTCGGATGCGATCTGCAAACTGATCGAGCTGGGCCTGAAGATCGCGCCCCCGGTCCACTCCTCGGCGCATCCGATCGCATCGGACGCCACCAGGATCGAAGAGATCGCGGTCCACGAGATCGAGACGCTGCTCGATCCGGCATTGCCCGTGGACGAACGCGACCGCCGCATCCGCCGCCTCACCGAAGGGCCGCCGGAATTTTCACATGAGCGGATTGACCTGCCGAAAGACCCGCCGAAGCACCGGACGTGAGCTGCTAATGCAGCTTCTCGTCCTGACGCTTGCGCAAGCTATCGAGAGACGCATCATGGCAGCCGACCAGGCGCACGAATTGCTGCGGGTACATTTCGTGGCCATGACCGCCGGAATTCTGGTGCGTCATCGGCGGGCAACGGGCATCGTCCTGCTTCGCGCGGGATTGCTCGGTCCGGCCCTGATTTGAAGCGGTCATGCTGGGCATGGTCATGGACTGCTCCTTGTCGATTAGGGCAGATCGATTGACGTAACCCAATCGATTGCGGGGCATCTTACGACCAAATCCGGCTGGATGTCATTGTGCCGGATCAACGCAATCATGACGGCGGAGTTCCGCCTAGGCCGTATTCCCCGCGTCGACAGTAAACACCGTCCCGGTGACGTTGCGGCCGCCTTCGCCCAAGAGATATTCTACCATGCGCGCGACGTCGTCCGTCTCCGGCAGGCGGCGCAGCGCGCTGCGGCCGGCGATGCGCTTGCGCGCCTCGTCGGACAGATTGTGCGTGAGCTCGGTGTTGATGAAACCCGGCGCGATCGCGTTCACGGTGATGCCGAGCTTGCCGACCTCGCGCGCCAGCGAGCGGGTGAAGCCGGTGGCAGCCGCCTTGGTCGCACCATAGACGGACAGGCCGTTATAGCCGGTGGTCGCGATGATCGAGGAGATGTTGACGATGCGGCCGGCGCCATCGGCCATCATCTGCCGTGCCACATATTTGGTGAGGATGATCGGCGACAGCACGTTGAGCTGCACCAGCGCCTCGATCTCGGAATTATGCATGGTGGCGAGCAGGCCTTCGGTGCCGAGGCCGGCATTGTTGACGAGGCCGTAGGTCGGGCCGAACTCGTCGCGCACGAGTTTTGCAAAAGCCGGAATGGCGTCGATCACGGCAAGGTCGCAGGCGCGGAAATGCAGGCGCCCTTCGGAGCCCGCAATCGCGGCCTTGAGCTCTTCGCTCTCGCGCCGGGCGGCCGCGACCACGTTGTAGCCGGCGCCGGAGAGGCGCTTGCCGATCGCAAGGCCGATGCCGCGGCTGCCGCCGGTGACGAGGACATTATGCATCGGTGCGCGCCAGTTTTCCGGCCGGGGTGACGTCGAGCGCCTCGACGAAGCGGATCACCGCCGGCACCTTGTGGGACGCGAGCTGCGCGCGGCACCGCTCCAGGATCTGGTCGCGGATCTCCTTCGCCCGGGCGGGATCGGTGCCCTCGGTGAGGATCACATCGGCGACCACGATGCCGCCGGTGATCGGGCTCTTGCGCGATTTGGCCCGCGACATCCGCACGTCGGGATGGCGGTTGATGACCGCCTCGATTTCTTCGGGGTGGACCTTCAGTCCGCCGATATTGATGATGCCGCCGCGGCGGCCGACGAAATAGTAGCGCTCGCCGCGCAGCTCGACGATGTCGCCGCTGTCGACAAATCCGTCGTCATCGGTGAGCGCGGCAGCATTGCGGCCGACATAGGCATGCGCGGTGCGCGTCGAACGGATACGCAGCGACCCCTCGACCACTTTCATCTCGACGCCGTTGCGATTGCCGAGATAGTCGGCCGGAAAGCCTTCCAACCCGTCATTGACGGCAAAGCCGACGCCGGCTTCGGTCGAGGCATAGGCGTGACCGACGGAGGAATTGGGGAATGCCGCCTTCAGCCCGTCGAGCACCGCCTGGTCGGCGATTTCACCGGAGAGGCGGACGTAGCGAGGGGCGAACTGCGCGGCCGAACCGCTCATCAGAAGCTTGCGCCAGTGCGAGGGCGTGCCGGAGATGTGCGAGACGCCGCGCGCCTTCAGCCGCGCGACGTGATCACCGAGCGTCTCATGGGGATCGGACAGCACCATCGAGCCGCCGGAAAGGACGGCGCGGAGGAAGATTTGCAGGCCGCCATAGCGGCGGATGTCATAGAAGGTCGCCCAGACCGGCGCCGGGCCGCGCGCGGTGCCTTCGGCAACGATCGCACCGGTCAGCGCCTCCAGCGTGTGGCCGGCGATCTTCGGCACGCCTGAAGTGCCCGAGGTGAGCATCAGCCATTCCGTCGCGCGTTCGGTCTTGGCCGGCGCGGTGGCTTCGAGCGGCAATTGCGCGGTGACGATGAGCGGGACGCCAGTCCCGGCCCAGCGATCGGATTCGTCGGTCACGACGGCGTCGATCTCGGCATCGGCGATCAATGCCTCGAGATGCGACGGATTGAGATCGGGCGGGCACAGCAGCATGCGACGGGCGATGCCGTCGAGCTCGATCATGGCAAGACCCGACCGGAGCTGGTCGGACAATTTGAGCAGCACGGAGCGGCCGGACAATTCGCGCAGGCGGCCGCCCAGGACCGACTGCGACAGGATATCGGTCAGCGACACGCAGGTTTGCGCGTCCGACAGCGTACGGCCGGTCAGCTCCGCGCCGAGATGGTCGCGAAGCGCAAAGATCTCACGCGGGGACATTTTCGTAGGCCCGCACGAAATCGCCCACCGTGGCGGGAAACGCTGCGTCCTCGGAGATGGTGAAGGGGTCGACGCCGGTCTCGTCCTCGAGGCGCGCGACCAGGATGGCGAAGGCGAGCGAGTCGAAACCCGTCTCGTGCAGCGACAGATCGTCCGAGAGCGCGGGAAGCGTGACGTGCTGCTCTTTGGCGATCTGCTGGATCGCGTCAATGACCTTAGACCTTACCGACATGGCTGGCTCGCTTTGTTATCGTTGGTGTTGCGGCGGCTCTTGCTGGCCGCCTCCCCATGGCCGCCTGTTTACCCGACAGAAGTAAATGGCTTCTTGGACAATTCAGATAAAATTGGACCTATCTGCGGATTTTGGCGGGATTTACAGCCTGATCGAGCCGTCCACGATTCGCGCATGGGCCTCGGTATCGAGCGCCACATAGGCCCCGGACTTCGGGTCTGCCATGAAAAGTGGATCGGAGATCGCGGCGGGATCGAAGCCTTCCCGCGACAGATCGCCCTTCTTCTGCTTGAACGTCTCGGTCGCATCAATCTCGCTGGAGATGCGAATGAAGACGGGACGCGCATAGGCCGGTAGGCGTTGCGCCAGATGTGCGGGCAATGCCGCGATGTCGAAGCCTTCGTTGACGACGATCGCGCTCATGCCGGCGCGGCCGTCCGCGCCGGGGATGCTGACGCCGTAAGTTGTGGCATCGACCACGCCGGTGAAATCGCGCATCGCGTCATTCACCTCCGAGGTCGCGACATTCTCGCCCTTCCAGCGGAAAGTATCCCCGATCCGATCGACGAAATGGAAGAAGCCCTTGTCGTCGATCCGCATCAGGTCGCCGGTGCGGAACCAAGCGTCGCCCCTGGTAAAGACATCGCGAAGAATCTTCTTCTCGGTCTCGCCGGTGTCGGTGTAGCCCTCGAAGCGCCCGCCGCCTTCATCGGCGGTGCCGATGCGGCCGATGGCTTCGCCGGCCTCACCACGGGCGCAGGCGAGGCAAAACCCCTCTTCGTTGCGCAGCGGCACGCCGCTGTCGGGGTCGAGCTTGACGAGATTGGCAGGGAAGCGATGCGCCAGCAGCGGTGGGATGCGACCGATCGCGCCGGGCTGCCCCTCGACGTTGAACAGCGAGAAATTGCCTTCCGTCGCCGCATAGAATTCGAGGATGCGCGGAATGGCGAAACGCGCCTGAAAGTCTTCCCAGATGTCACCGCGCAGGCCGTTGCCGCAGACGAGGCGGAGACGATGCCGGTTCTCATATTCCGACGGCGCCGCCTTGAGCAGATAACGGCAGAGCTCGCCGATATATTGAAACAGCGTGCAGTCATGGCGCACGATGTCGGACCAGAAATGCGAGGCCGAGAATTTCTCCGCGATCACCACCGAGCCGCCCGCAGCGAGCATGCTACAGGGCGCGACGATGCCGCCGACCGAGTGGAACAGCGGCAGGCAATCGTAGAGCCGGTCTTGCGGGCTCGCGCCGGTGAGGCCGGCGAACCAAAAGCCCCAATTGAGAATGCGGCGGTGGCTGATGCTGGCAGCCTTCGGCAGGCCGGTGGTGCCCGAGGTGTAGATCAGCAGCGCACGGTCATCGATGGTGACCTCGCCGTGCTCCTCCGGCGACAAAGGAGCGTCGTCCAGCGCCGCGAGGGCGACGTCGATGGCGCGCTCGCTGCGGGCATCGCCATGCGTCCAGACCTTGGCCTGCGTCTTCAGGTGCGGCGTTGCGCTCTCCAGCATCTGCGTCAGCTCCTGCGCAACGATGATATGCGAGGGCTTTGCGACATCGAGGCAATGCGCGAGCGAGGGTCCCACCAGCCTGGTGTTGAGCAGCGCCGCCACACCGCCGATCCGGCTGATGCCGAGCCAGGCCGCGACATAATCGATGCCGTTCGGCATGATCAACGCGACCGTATCACCCTTGGCCACGCCGGCCGAGCGCGCCCAGCGCGCGTAGCGGTTGATGCGCTTCGACAAGCCTTCATAGTCGAGGCTTGCTTCGTCGGTGATCAGCGCGACGCGGTCGGGCTGGCGCTGCGCCCAATCGTCGATGACGTCGGCGAACAGACGCCCCGGCAGCGTCTCGATCCGCGCCGTGAGCTCGATGGCCTTCAGCCATATCTTTGAAGCCGAAGGCGCGCGCGCGACTTTTTGTCGTTCGATGACACCGGGGGTCATGCCGTTGATTCTTTCGGGCCGCCTGCTGACATCAGGCAATCTAGCCCCCGCGCCCTGCCCAGGTGTTAAGAGACAAGGTAAAACTCTGTTAGGGCGCGGTTAACTCTAGTGATCCTTACCGCCGCACGGCAACGCCGGTGAGTTCGGCGGCGTGGTGACGGTCGAGACCGATCGCGCTGGCGCAAGGTGGTCGAGCTGTGGGGGCAGGAAGGAGTAGCGCGCAGCACCTGCCGACGCTAGCCGCTACGCCTGTAGCGCAAGTACGGCGGCGGCGCGTGAACCGGATAATACGGATTGAGATCGCAGATCGCGGATCGGCCATAAGCCGTGGCGCGGCACTGCGGCAACGAGGTGAAGGAGCAGTCGTACCACTCCCCACCTCCCCCGTTTGCACCTGAATAAACGTGCATGCAGACGGGATAGCGCGGATCAAAAGTCTGCGCATGCGACGGCGCGGCTGCGAGCACCGCGCCGGCGGTCACGATCATTCCGAACGAGAAACGCATGAACTGTGTTCCGGTACGAGGCATCGCGGATTCGCTATTGCACCTTCTTGTGACGCCGGCGCGGCTGCGGCGGCTGGTCGAAGGCGTAGTACGGGTTGACGTCGCAGCTGGCCGCGCGGCCCGACGCGCTCGCGCGGCACTGCGGCAGCGAGGTGAAGGAGCAGTCGAAATAATCGCCGCCACCACCGGTAAAGCCGCCGGGCGTATAAACGTGCATGCACACCGGGTAGCGCGGATCGTAGGTCTGGGCGCTGGCATCTGCCGCGACGAACAGCGCGGCAATCGCGGTGAGGGTCAAAATCGACAGGCGCATGGACTTAATCCTCGAATCGACGGCCTCGGCGGATCTGATGCCGGCAGCCTCGTATGGCATAACACCAGGCCGGAGGCGACTGTTCCTAGGGACAGATGACGGCAAGGTGAGCGCTGCGGGCTGCGGCGCTAGGCGCCGAGCCCCTGCAGCACGAGCCGGTTCAGCCTTGCGGCAAACGCAGCCGGATCCTCCGGCAATTCGCCGTCCAGGATCTGCGCCTGCTCGAGCAGGAGCAGGCTGAGATCGTCGACCGCCTTCGAGCCGGCCTGCGCCTTGGTGATCGCGCCCACCATCGGATGGCGCAGATTGATCTCCAGGATCGGCTTGGTCTTCATGCCGCGGTTTTGCTGCGACAGGATGCGCTCGAGCTCGCGGCTCGGGCCCTGGCTGTCGGCGACGAGGCAGGAGGCCGAACTGGTGAGGCGCGTCGAGGCCTTGACGTCGCTGACCCGCTCGCCGAGCGCGGCCTTGATCACGGCGATGGTGGCCGCTTCATCCGCCTCGGGCTCGTCCTTCTTTGCCTCGTCCTTGTCGTCGACGCGCGGAATCAGGTCGAGATTGAGATCGCCCTGGCTCAGCGACTTCAGCGGCTTGCCGTCGAACTCCGACGGCATCGAGGTCCAGAACGCATCGACGGGATCGGACAGCAGCAGCACCTCGATGCCGCGCGCGGTCGCAGCCTCCAGCCGCGGATTGGATTTCAGCCGCTCGATACTGTCGCCGACGAGATAATAGATCTCGGTCTGGTTCGGCTTGAAATCGGCGATGACCTGCTTCAGCGACCGCTTCTCGCCCGATGTCGTGGTGAAGCGCGACAGTGCCAGCAGCTTTTCGCGCCGCTCGAAATCCTCGTAAATGCCTTCCTTGAGCACCGCGCCGAACGCGTCCCAGATCCTGGCGAAGTTCTCCGGATCCTTCTCGGCCAGGCTTTCGAGCTCCGACACGACCCGGGTCGCCACGGCCTTGCGGATCTGCGCCAGCTGCGGATTGTTCTGCAGCATCTCGCGCGAGATGTTGAGCGGGAGATCCTCGCTGTCGACGACGCCGCGGATGAAGCGCAGATACCCCGGCAACAGATCGGCATCATCGGTGATGAAGACGCGGCGGACGTAAAGCTTCACCCGGCCCTTGCGGTTCGGCTCGAACAGGTCGAACGGCTTGGTCGAGGGCGCGAACAGCAGCACCGCGTAGGAGTAGCGGCCTTCGGCGCGGTAATGCAGCGTCATCGCGGGATCGTCGAAGGCGGACGCGATCTGCTGATAGGCCTTCTTGTAGTCCTCCGGCGTCAGCTCGGATTTCGAGCGTTGCCACAGCGCGCTGGCCGAATTGATCTGACGGGGCTCGCCTTCTTCCGGCACCAGCTCGATCGGGAACAGGATGTTGTCGGAATAGGCACCGACGATGCGCTCGATCTCGAAGCTCTCGAGATATTTCTTGGCGTCCTCCTTCAGGTGCAGGACGATCTCGGTACCGCGCGCCAGGCGCGCCGCCTCCTCGTCGCCGGCACGGGCGATTTCGAAGCCGGAGCCGCCGGAGGACGTCCAGGTCCAGACGTCGCTCTCGCCGGCACGGCGGCTGACCACGACGATCCTGTCGGCGACCATGAAGGCGGAATAGAAGCCGACGCCGAACTGGCCGATCAGGCCGAGGCCGTCCTTGGCCTCCTTCAGCTTCGACACGAATGCCTTGGTGCCGGAGCGGGCGATGGTGCCGAGATGGTCGATCAGCTCCTGCCGCTCCATGCCGATGCCGTTGTCGGCGATCGTGAGCGTCCCGGCCGCCTTGTTCGGGATGATGCGGATCGTGAGCGCGTCACCCTCGCCGAGCAGCGAAGGACTTGCGATTGCCTCATAGCGCAGCTTGTCGCAGGCGTCCGACGCGTTGGAGATGAGCTCGCGCAGAAAGATGTCGGTCTCGGAATAGACGGAGTGCACCATGAGGTGCAAAAGCTCGGAAACCTCGGCCTGGAAGGGCTGCGTATGCACAGCCGTGTCTGACGTCGTCATGCGTTTACCCGGTCAAAACGAAAGGGAAGAAACCCGGGATATAACGCGAGCGTAGAGGGGATCAAGTGGACGTGAAGAATCGTCCTCCAAACGGGAGAGCGATCTATCCGGCGCCCGGGCGGATCAGGTCACGCAGCGGCCGGGCTGGAGCAGCTTTGCGACCTCGGTCAGGGAGCTGACCATCGGCTCGCAGGCGATCGTCGGCCTGTTGCGCACCTTCTTCTGGTTCTGGAGCAGCCCCGGCGGCTTGGCATTACCGGTCTCGATCACCGCGGGGACCCGCAGCAGCACCGAGGTGTCGGCGAGGTCATTCAGCCGCATCGAGACGGTGCGGGTCGGAACAGCTGCCTGTTTGATCTCGGCGAGCCGGTCGGCCTTGCCGGTCCGATTGACATTGTGGCCGGGCTTGTCGGCCTTGTCGGCGACCGCCTGCCAGCGGTCTGCCAGATCATGACCCGAGGCCAGTTGCACGGCACCGAGCGTCGCAGCAGCGGCAACGACGCTCAAAAATACCTTATGAATCTGTGACATGGCTGTCGATCCCTCGCCCCATGGCGATCGCGGGAACAACGCCGGTGAAGGATCAGGGGTTCTTAGCGGTTACGATCACTTAACCGTGTGCGACAAATACGACAGCGTGCGCAAAATATTTCGCGAGGGGTGGAACGACTTTCGCAGACTGGAGTCGTCTCAACAGCCGGCTATTCCCCCCTGCCCCATAAGCCGGTGACGTAGGGCGCGACTGTGGTGATGCCAGTCGCGCCTTACTTTTGTCTGGGGTTCACTTCCCCGCCAGCCAGTCGCGCCCTTCGCCATAGAGCTTCTCGACCTCGGGTCCGATCAGGCCCGGCATGTCGCGCTTGACCTTTGTAGCCGATCAGCTCCTGCATGTAGGCGAGGTGGCGATAGCCTTCGGGCAATGCGGCCAGCGCGGTCTGGTCGAGGCGGAGCTCTGCTGCGGGATCGACCGGGTCGATCCGGTCCTTCTCGTAGATCGGCTGGCGGCGGACGATGCCCCACTTCCCCTGCCGCTTCTCCAGGAAATCGTAGAAGCGCCCGGTGCAGACGACGTCGCAGACCACGTCATGCACCGGGGCACGCTGCGAGATCGTCATCTTGCTCTGCGCGATGGCCCGCTCGCCTGCGAGATCGATGCTGGTGCCGCCAAGGAAATGCAGGATGCGCACGCCCCTGGCAAAGCCCTCCTGGCTGACGCGCATGAAATCCCGCGCCGGCCCCTGAAACCAGGTGGCGGACATCCAGCCCTCTTCATGCCAGACCGTGGCAAAGCGCTCCCAGTCACCGGCATCGCGCCAGACCGCCCAGTTCTCGACGAGGTCGCGAATGGCGAGGCGATCGAGGAGTTGCTGGTCCATGGGCACATCTCCGGCTGGGATCAATGCAGGAGGTATGAGCGGCGAAGCCGACGCACGTCAAGCACGGCAGGCGACACGAAAAATCCGGCGTGCCTTGCAGCACGCCGGATCAATTTCGCTTCGCAAATATCAGGCCGCCGGCGCCTTCGGCGTGCGGTTGCGCGAGTTGCGCTGGAAGAACAGCGCCTGGCTCGCCACCGCCGACACCATCGCGGGCTGGAACGGTTTTGAGATCAGGAATGCCGGCTCGGGCCGCTCGCCGGTGAGGAAGCGCTCCGGGTACGCGGTGATGAACACCACGGGCACCTCGAAGGTGCGGAGCAGCTCGTTGACGGCGTCCAGGCCCGACGAGCCGTCGGCGAGCTGGATGTCGGCGAGGATCAGGCCGGGCCGCCTGTTCTTGGCCAGCGCCACCGCATCGGCATGGGTGCGGGCAACGCCGACGACGTTGTGGCCGAGATTCTTCACCAGGCTCTCGAGGTCCATGGCGATGAAGGTCTCGTCCTCGATGATCAGCACGTCGGTGGCGATCTCGGCGGCCATCTCGCGTCCGGCGGCATCCGCAAGCCGCCGCGTCTCGGCGACGTCGGTGCCGAGGATGTAGCCGACTTCCTCTTCCGAGAATCCCTCCAGCGAAAGCAGCAGGAAGGCCTGGCGCGGCAGCGGCGTGATGTTCGACAGCCGCCGCTCCGGCGGCATCGGCAAGGTCGTCACCTCGGAATCATCGTTGACGGAGACCGAATTCCAGATCTGGGTGAACAGCCTGAACAGGCCGGCCCGCGGTCCATGGCTCTCGTCGAGCACCGACGGATCCCCCAGCATGGCTTCCAACATGGCTGCGACATAGGCGTCACCGGAGGCCTGGCTGCCCGTCAGGGCGCGTGCGTACCGGCGCAACAACGGCAAGTGTTCAGCAACAAGCTGTGAACGGGACATCCCCACTCCATTCATCTTCGGGGCCAACCTTGACGTCCAGGCAATCCGAGGGGGGCCCGGGTTCCCCTGCTGGGCTGATTACGCCTCAGGCCAAGAAAAGTTCCGTCTGAGCGGGAACTTTTTATCGAACCTGGAATTGAGCCTATCCAGGGAACGGCTCCCGGTTGAGAAAACCTCTCGATTTTACAGTCACTTAACTCGGGGAAACGTGGAACAGGTCATGAAAGATCTCAAGTCTCAAGCCAGCAGAAGCACGACCCCCGGCAAGGGAGGCCTCACTCCGGAGATTCAATCCCGGATCGGGCACCAGTTGCGCGCCATGTATGATGATGTGGTGCGACAAGGGGTTCCAGATCGGTTCGCAGAACTGATCAAGAAGCTTGATGCGCCGGGAGCGACACCCCACGTGGGACATGAAGGCGGATCCAACGACAACAATGGGAGGGATTAATGCCTCTCACGGACTCCCTGCGTAACGACATCCTGGCGGCCGTGCCCAGTCTGCGCGCGTTCGCCATTTCGCTCAGCGGCAATGCGGACCGCGCCGATGATTTGGTCCAGGAGACGCTGCTCCGCGCGCTCGCCAACATCGACTCGTTCCAGCCTGGCTCCAATCTGCCGGCATGGCTGTTCACGATCCTGCGCAACCTTTTCCGCTCCGACTATCGCAAGCGGCGGCGCGAGGTCGAGGATGCCGAAGGCAACTACGCCAAGACGCTGAAGACACAGCCGTCGCAGAACGCGCATCTCGAGTTCGAGGAGTTTCGCACGGCGCTCGATAAGCTTCCGCAGGACCAGCGCGAAGCGCTGATTCTGGTCGGCGCCTCCGGCTTCTCCTACGAAGACGCGGCCTCGATCTGCGGCTGCGCAGTCGGCACGATCAAGAGCCGCGTCAACCGCGCGCGCTCGAAGCTCGCCGCGCTGCTCTATGTCGATGGCGCCGAGGATTTTGGCCCGGACGAGACCGTTCGGGCCGTGATCGGCGGCAGCGGCGGCTGACGGCCGGCGTCCTCAAGGACTTAGATGAAGATGAAGGCGGCCGTTTCCACGGCCGTCTTCGCGCGCGTCCGACAGCGATAGCGGAAGCTATCGCCGCTTGATCACTCGTCCGCGAAGGTCACGGTCTCGGCCACGCTGGCGCGCGAGGTGCGGTAGCTGTTGACCTTGTGAGCGTCGTCGGCATAGCCGAACGAAATGCCGCAGACGACGCGGCGATCGTCGGGCAGATTGAAATGGCGGCGGATCAGTCCGGAATGCCGCGCGAGTGCCGCCTGCGGAATCGTGCCGAGCCCGAGCGCCTGCGCGGCCAGCATGAAATTGGAGACATAGGCGCCGCAATCGATCGCACCGTAGATGCCGAGAGGCTCGTTGGTGTGGATGATGGCGACATGCGGCGCGCCGAAGAAATTGTAGTTCTCCAGCGCCTGCCTGGCGTAGGCGCCCCTGTCGCCGCGGGCGATGCCGAGCGTGTTGTAGAGCTGAAAGCCGCTTTCGCGGCGGCGTTCGAGATAGACACCGACATATTCGCGCGGCGGGGTGAAATCGTAATCGTCGCCGAGACCGCCTGAGGCCTCCGTGTAGATCAGCTTCCGGAAGCGCTCCTTGGCCTCCCCACTGGCGATGATCACCTGCCAGGGCTGACTGTTGCACCAGGACGCGGTGCGCTGCGCGGTGGTCAGCACATGCTCGATGGTCGCGCGGTCGACCTCTTTGGGAAGGAAGGCGCGGACGGAGTAGCGCTCGTTGAGGAGCTCTTCGAGCACGCCGATGCGATCGTTCTGTTTGACTGTAGCGTCCATGGTTCAGCTCGCGTCGCTTTCTTCGTAGGGTGGGCAAAGGCGCATCGCGCCGTGCCCACCGACAGGCTTGCTCCGGAGCATCTGCATATGGTGGGCACGCTTCGCTTTGCCCACCCTACGAGATACAGCGAGAGGTGAGATCATCGCCCCTTGGTCGGGATCTTGTTATACGGCACGTCCTTGTCGACGCGGATGTCGCCGGGCAGGCCCAGCACGCGCTCGGCGATGATGTTGCGCAGGATCTCGTCGGTGCCGCCGGCGATGCGCATCGAGGGCGAGGACAGCAGCATCTGCTGGAACTGGCCCTGCACCGTCTCCTCGTCATTGCCGGCGAGAACACCGGCCGCCCCCTGCAGGTCCATGGCGTAGGTCGCGATGTCCTGCAGCATCATGCCCGACACCAGCTTGCCGATCGAGTTCTCCGGACCCGGCCGCTCGCCCTTCGACAGCGCCGAGATCGTGCGATAGCTGGTATATTTCAGCCCGCTCGACTTCGCCGCCCAGCTCGCCAGCTTCGAGCGCACCGCGGGATCGTCAATCGCGAGGCCATCTTCCAGCATCAGGTTGGAGCAGAACTCGAACATTTCAGGCACGCCGGTCGCAAGGCGCGAGCCGATCGACATGCGCTCGTTCATCAGCGTGGTCAGCGAGACGCTCCAGCCCTCGCCGACGGCCCCTAACCGCTGGCTGTCGGGGATGACGACGTCGGTGAAATAGACCTCGTTGAACTCCTGCATGCCATTGGCCTGCCTGATCGGACGCACCTCGACGCCGGGGCTCTTCATGTCCAGGAAGAACATGGTGAGGCCCTTGTGCTTGGGCACGTTCGGATCGGTCCGCGCGATCAACAGACCATAGTCGGAGTAATGCGCGCCAGAGGTCCAGATCTTCTGGCCGTTGACGACCCAATTGTCGCCCTTCTTCTCCGCGCGGGTGCGCAAGCCGGCGACGTCCGAGCCGGCAGACGGCTCGGAGAACAGCTGGCACCAGATCTCCTCGCCCGAAGCCAGCTTCGGCAGATAGCGGCGCTTGGCATCCTCGCTGCCGAACGCCATCACGGTCGGGCCGCACATGCCTTCGCCGATCTGGAACGGCTGCGTCAGCTTGCCGTAGACCCCCTCCTCCTGCTGCCAGATCACCTTCTCGATCGGCGTCGCGCCGCGGCCACCATATTCCTTCGGCCAGTGCAGGCAGGCCCAATTGCCCTCGAACTTCTTCTTCTGCCAGGCTTTGCCGACCTCGACGATATCTTGCTTGGCAAGCCGAATGCGCCCGAGCGAGGATTTTGACAGCTCGGCGTACAACTCCCTAGGCGCATTGGCCTCGACCCATTGGCGCGCGGTCTGGCGGAATGCGGCTTCCTGCGGGGTGTCGTCGAAATTCATAACGGCCCTCTCGATCCTTGATCAGTGCGTAGGGTGGACAAAGCGAAGCGTGCCCACCACTTTCCCTCGATAGAATTCGTGGGCACGGCGCGTGCCGCGCCTTTGCCCACTCTATGATTCTAGCCTCTTCCCTTCGTCGGGATCTTGTTGAAGGGCACGTCCTTGTCGACACGGATATCACCGGGCAGGCCCAGCACCCGCTCGGCGATGATGTTGCGCATGATCTCGTCGGTGCCGCCTTCGACACGCGTGCCGGGCGCACGCAGCAGCATCGCCTGGAAACGGCCGGCGAGCTCGCCATCCTCGCCGCTGACGACGCCGCTCGCACCCTGCAAATCCAGCGCGTAGGTCGCAACGTCCTGGATCATCGAGCCCGCCACCAGCTTGCCGATGGAATTCTCCGGCCCCGGCCGCTCGCCTTTCGACAGCGCCGAGATCGCGCGCATGCTGGTGTATTTCAGCCCGCTCGCCTTCACCGCCCAATTCGCCAATTTCGAGCGCACCGCGCGATCCTCGATCGCGGGGCCGTCGTCGAGCATCAGGCTGGAGCAATATTCGAACAATTCAGGAAAGCCGGTCGAGACGGCCGCGCCGATCGCGCTGCGCTCATTCATCAGCGTGGTCAGCGAGACGTTCCAGCCGTCACCGACCTCGCCGAGGCGCTGATGATCGGGAATGCGGACATTGGTGAAATAGACCTCGTTGAAGTCGGAGGCGCCGCTGGCCTGCTTGATCGGCCGCACCTCGACGCCGGGGCTCTTCATGTCCAGGAAGAACATGGTGAGGCCCTTGTGCTTGGGCACGGTGGGATCGGTGCGCGTCAGCAGGATGCCGTAGTCGGAATAATGCGCGCCCGAGGTCCAGATCTTCTGCCCGTTGATGACCCAGTCGTCGCCGTCCTTCTCGGCGCGCGTGCGCAAGCCCGCGACGTCGGAGCCGCCGGCCGGCTCGGAGAACAGCTGGCACCAGACTTTTTCGCCGGAAGCCAGCGGCGGCAGATAGGTCCGCTTATGCTCCTCGCGCGCGAACGCCATCATGGTCGGCCCGCACATGCCGTGGCCGATGATGAACATGCGGGAGAGTTGGCCAAAGGGCCCTTCCTCCTGCTGCCAGATCACCCGCTCGATCGGCGAGGCGCCGCGCCCGCCATACTCCTTCGGCCAGTGCAGGCAGGCCCAACCGGAGTCGGCCTTCTTCTTCTGCCAGGCTTTTGCGACCTCAAGAATGTTGGCGTTCTTGAGCACGGTGCGGCCGAGCGAGGATTTGCGCAGCTCTTCCTCATATTGCGTGGGCGCATTCGCGCTGATCCAGGCGCGGGCGGTGGCGCGAAATTCGGCTTCCTGCGGGGTGTCGTCGAAGTTCATGGTCGTCTTCTTACCTTCGTAGGGTGGGTTAGCCGAAGGCGTAACTCACCTCTTTGGTTTCCTCGTCGACGGAAGTGGTGGGTTACGCCCAGCGGATCGCGCTTCGCGCATCCGCAGGACTAACCCACCCTACGAACCTAATTACGCCGCGTTCTTCTTCCGCATGCGGTCGATCAACTGGTCTTCCCAATAGGACAGGCTCCCCAGCCCCAGCGCCATCGCGTTGGCGCGGCGGTAGTACATGTGGCAGTCGAACTCCCAGGTGAAGCCCATGCCGCCGTGAACCTGGATGTTGTTCTTGGCGCAGTGCTGGAATGCCTGCGTCGCGCTGATGCGTGCGGCAGCAGCGGCTTCCGGCAATTCAGCCGCGTTGGTCGAGAGCGCCCAGGCGCCGTAATAGCTGTTCGAGCGCGCCAGCGTGGCCGAGACATACATGTCGGCGAGCATGTGCTTCACCGCCTGGAACGAGCCGATCTGGCGACCGAAGGCGATGCGGTCGAGCGCGTAGTCGCGGCCCATCTCCAGCGCGCGGTCGGAGCCGCCGACCTGCTCGAACGCACACAATACCGCGGCGCGGTCGAGCACCTGGGTGAGGATGCTCCAGCCTTCGCCGGCGGCACCCAGTGGCTCGGCCTTGCAGTCTTTGAAGGTGATCTCGGCCTGCCCGCGGGTCGGATCGAGATTGGTGAGACTTTTCACCTCGACGCCGCCGGCTTTGAGATCAACCAGGAACAGCGAGATATCACCGTCGCGTCCGCTCGAACCTGTGCGGGCGGCAACCACGGCGAAGTCGGCAATCGCACCATCGGCGACCGGTTTCTTGACGCCGTTGAGCACGCCGTTCGCAGCCGTCAGCTTGACGTTCTTCGGCGCGGGATTGCCCTTGCCCTCGAACAGCGCCAGCGTGCCGATCGCCTCGCCCGAGGCAATCGCCGGCAGCCATTTCTTCTTTTGCGCGTCGCTGCCGGCGATCAACAGCGCTTCGGCGGCGAGATACACGGTCGACGAGAACGGCACCGGCGCGTTCGCGCGGCCCATCTCCTCGGCGATCACGCAGAGCTCGAGATGACCGGCGCCCGCGCCGCCGAACTCCTCTGGGATCGCGACGCCGAGGAAACCCATTTCGGCGAGGCCCTTCCAGAGCTCCTTGTCGTAAGGCGCCTTGCCGTCGAGCGCCACACGCACCGCCTTCGGCGAGCATTTTTCGGTGAGGAATTTGCGCGCCTGATCGCGGAGCTGCTTCTGGTCGTCGGAGAAGTCGAAGTTCATGGCGCGTACCCGTGTTGATGATGTCGATTACTTGAGAACGATGACGTCTTGATCCGGCTTGTCGGCATACAGCCGCTCCACCATTGCGGCGCGGCGCTCGAGGCCGGCGCGCTGATTGATGTAGCCCTTGTCGGTAAGCTCGTTGCCGTCGATCGAGGGCGGCTCGACCATCAGCATGGCCCGCGCGATGATGCGGCTGCTGGCGCCCTCGCACTCCTTGTTGTGAGTTTCCAGCCCGCGCCTGAAGCAGGCGAGCACTTCAGGGTGCTTCACTGCGTCCTCGAAGTTCAGCTCGGGATTGCCGACAAGTTGCCGGCAGGCGTGCAAATTGGGCCAGGCCAGCAGGCCGATGAACGGGCGGTCCTGCCCCGCGACCAACGCATCGTGCACGACAGGCGTCGCAGCTGCGATCGTATCGGTGCGGAGCGAGCCGACATGCACGAAGGTGCCGGTGGTGAGCTTGAAGTCTTCGACCACGCGACCTGCAAAGATGATGCCCTTCACCGGATCGGAATCGTCGACGAAAATGCCGGCATCACCGATGCAGTAAAAGCCTTCCTCGTCGAACATCTGCTTCGTCAGCTCCGGCTGGCCGAAATAACCGGGCGTGACGTTGACGCCGCGCAGCCGCAGTTCGTATTTCGAGCCGCACGGCACCATCTTCAACTCGACGCCGGGGAACGGCAGGCCGATGAGGCCGACGCGCTCGGTATCCCAATAAGTTCCGGTCGAGGTCGGCGCGGTCTCGGTCGAGCCCCAGCCGGTGTAGAACACGATGCGCTCGCCGGTGGTCTTCACCGCGAGGGCCTGCATGCGGTCGTAGAGATCGTCAGGCAGGCGCGCGCCGCCATAGGCCATGATCGAGAGGTTCTTGAAGAACGAGCGGCAGAGCGCGTCGTCCTTCTCCATGGCGGCCGCGAGCGCCGCATAGCCGGCCGGCACGTTGGCGTAATAGGTCGGCGAGATCTCGCGCAGGTTTCGCAGCGTCTCCTCGAACTGGCCCGGCATCGGCCGGCCGTCGTCGATATAGAGCGTGCCGCCATCGACCAGGATCGGATGGAATGCCGCGTTGCCGCCCATGGTGTGATTCCAGGGCATCCAGTCCAGCATGGTCGCAACAGGGCCATCAGGCGAACGTGGCCGCACCTGCATCATCATCGCTGCATTGGCGCACATCATCTTCTGCGTGTTGATGACCGCCTTGGGCATGCCGGTCGAGCCTGACGTGAACAGCAGCTTGCCGACGGTGTCGGGCGTGATCTTCGCGATCGACTCCTCGACGTCCTCGGTCACCGGAGTTGCCGCGAGCTCAGCAAAGCTGACGCTCTTGATGCCCTCACATGGCCGCGCGACGTGAACCACGGTGACGCCGGCGAGGTCGATCGCCTTCAGTGCCTTCTCGAAGGTCGGGCCGTCCTGCACCATCACCACGGCCGGCTTGATCAGGTCGAACAGGTATTTCAGCTTGACGTGATCGTGGCTCATCAATGAGTAAGCCGGCGAGACCGGCGCTGCCGGGACGCGCGCCTGCATCGCGGCCTGCGTCATCAGCGCATGCTCGATCGAATTGCCGGAGAGGATCGCAACGGGGCGGCCGTCGAGTCCGAGGTTGAGCAGACCTTGCGTCAGCGCATCCACAGTGCGCTTGGCTTCGCCATAGGACACCTTGCGCCATTCGCGATTGGGACCACCGCGCTGAGCGAGCCAGATGCGCTCGGGCGCTTCCTTCGCCCATTTCGCCAGCGAGGCCGGGATGTGCTTCTCGTAAGGCTGCAGCGGAATGCGCGACTTCAGCACCACCGTGCCGTCGCTGCGACGCTCGACGTCGATGTCGCGCGCGAGCCACTCGATCTTGCGAAAGGCGGGCTTCGTCATCACGGCCGCCGCGCTTCCACTCATTTTGCGTCTCCCGGAATTATTGTCCTTTGCGGATCGTTCTCGTTCAGCGCTTGATATAGACAGGCTTTCGTTTCTCAAGGAAGGCCCTGATGCCTTCCGAAAATTCCTCGGAACGGCTGCACAGGACCTGGTTGCGATCTTCCATGGCGATAACGGCCTCCAGCGATCCCGCGTCGACACTCATGTTGAGGCATTCCTTGGAGAGACGCAGGCCCACGGGCGAGGCCGTCATCATCGCCTCGACATAAGGCTCGGCCGCGTCATCGAGCCTGTCCTCGTCCACGACTTCCGAGACGAGGCCGACCGCGAGCGCGCGCTCCGCGCCGATGAAGCGCCCCGTGAGGATCAGCTCCGACGCCACGGACACGCCGACCAGCCGCGGCAGGAAATAGCTGGTGCCGATGTCACAGCCGCCGAGGCCGAGCTTGATGAAGGCGCAATTCATTCGCGCCGATCTCGTCGCGATGCGGATGTCGGAGGCCAGCGCCAGCGCAAATCCGCCGCCGGCGGCCGCACCCTGCACCAGCGTCAGGATCGGCTGCGGACAACGTCGCATCAGCATCACGATGTCAGCGATGCGACGCTGCGAATCCAGCGACTCCGTGACGCCGGGCGGCTCCTGTTGTCCGGCACGGCGGGCCATCGCCGCCTTGAGGTCGAGGCCTGCGCAGAAATTCCTGCCGGCACCCTTCAGCACCACGACACGCGTGTCACGGTTGCGTTGCAGGCCCTGGAAATAGTCGTTGAGCGCGTCGATCAGCGCGGGATCGAGCGCGTTGAGGTGCTCGGGCCGATTGAGCGTCACCCGGTCAACGCCGTCGTCATGCTCGATCAGCAGCGGTTGGGACATGGGGGCCTCGTGCATCCGCTCTTTGGGTGGCGGTTATTGCGCCCTCTCCCCTTGTGGGAGAGGGCAAGATCGCTGTCAGCCTAGAGTTCACTTGGGTGAGGGGTCTGTCTCCGCAGACGAGATCGGGGAGAGAGCCCCCTCATCCGGCGCTTCGCGCTACCTTCTCCCACAGGGGGAGAAGGAAGAAGAGCGCCGCTTACCTCGGCGCCATGCGGATGGCGCCGTCGAGGCGGATGGTCTCGCCGTTCAGCATCGCGTTCTCGACGATGTGCACCGCGAGCGAGCCGTATTCCTTGGCATCGCCGAGGCGCGAGGGATGCGGCACCTGCGCGCCCAGGCTCTTGCGGGCTTCCTCGTTCAGCCCCATCAGCAGCGGCGTGAAGAACAGGCCGGGCGCGATGGTGTTGACGCGGATCTTCTGGCTGGCGAGGTCGCGCGCGGCCGGCAGGGTCAGGCCGACGACGCCACCCTTCGAGGCCGAATAGGCGATCTGGCCGATCTGGCCTTCATAGGCCGCGACCGACGCCGTGTTGATGATGACGCCACGCTCTTCACCGACGGGTTCGATCGTGACGAGGCGCTCAGCGAACAGACGCAGGCAATTGAAGGTGCCGATCAGGTTGACGTTGATGATGCGCGCGAACTTTTCGAGCGGGTAGACGCCGTCGCGGCCGACGATGCGCTGCGAGCCGCCGATGCCGGCGCAGTTCATCAGCACCCGCGCAACGCCATGCGCGGCTTCCGCCTTGGCGATCGCGGCCTTGATCTGCTCTTCGCTGGTGACGTCGGCATGGAGCGCCACGCCCTTCACCTCGGCCGCGACCTTCTCGGCATTCTCTTTGTTTTGGTCGATCACGCCGATCTTGGCGCCCTTGGCCGCCATGGCGCGGGCGGTCGCCTCGCCGAGGCCCGAACCACCGCCGGTGATGAGAACGGCTACGTCTTTCAATTCCATGACAGGCTACCTTTCCTTGGACGTTTCTTCTCTAGACTTGAGAGTTGCGGCCGGATCATCCGGCCGCGGCAGCTTCCTCGACTTGCGTGAGGATGCCGCCGCAGATCAGCGTTTCCATGTGCTTGATATATTGCCGGCAGACGTCGTCGGTGACCGGGCCGACGCCGGTCGCGCGAGACATCGCGTGCCGGCCGAAGAACAGATGATCGCAGGCGCCGATCAGGCTGGTGTAGAACAGCACCGGATCGGTCTGGCGGAACTCGCCGCGGCTGACGCCCTCGGCGAGCAGGCGGCGGTGAAAGTCGAGCAGCGGCGCCACGAAGAATTTTGAAACTTCGTCCGCGGAGCCGGCGACGCTCTCATGCAGGAGATAGTGAATCAGCCGGTTCATATAGGGGAACCGGTGATAGGCGCGGATGATGCCGCCGATATGCAGCTTGAGCTTCGCCGTCGCCGTGATCGGCTGCGCCAGCAGATATTCGAGATTGGACATCTCGGTCGCGGCATCCCGCGCGAGCAGTGCCAGCAGCAGCCCGTCCTTGTTGCCGAAGTGATATTTGACCAACGCGGCGTTGGCGCCCGACTTCTGCGCGATGTCGCTGAGCGAAATCTCGATCGAGGAGCGTTCGATCATCAACTCGCTCGCGGCCACGAGCAATTTCTCTGCCGTGGAATTTTTTCCGCTGGGGAGCCTGTTCGGTACGCTGGTAGTCACGGAGATCCCTGAATGCACCTCGATAGGCGCGCAGATAAGCCCAAGCAGCGGCTCATCACAAGAATTAATTGATCGATTGACTAAATGATCTTGCGTCCCTTAAATCCGCCCCGACAAACGACCCAATCAAGAATTCAGGGAGAGACCGACATGGCCGAGGCTTACATCGTCGCCGCTGCGCGTACCGCGGGCGGGCGCAAGGGGGGCCGTCTCGCCGGCTGGCATCCGGCCGATCTCGCCGCAAAAGTGCTGGACGAGTTGGTCGACCGCACCAAGGTCGATCCGGCGCTGGTCGAGGACGTGATCATGGGCTGCGTGATGCAGGTCGGCGAGCAGTCCAACAATGTCGCGCGCAACGCGATCATGGCCTCGAAGCTGCCGGAGAGCGTGCCGGGCACCTCGATCGATCGCCAGTGTGGCTCCTCGCAGCAGGCGCTGCACTTCGCCGCGCAAGCCGTGATGTCCGGCACCATGGACGTCGTGATCGCCGCCGGCGTGGAATCGATGACGCGGGTGCCGATGGGCCTGTCCTCGCAGCTCGCCGCCAAGAACGGCTTCGGCCATTACAAGAGCCCGGGCATCGAGGCGAGATATCCCAACATTGTGTTCAGCCAGTTCACCGGCGCGGAGATGATGGCGGAGAAGTACGGCCTGTCGAAGGATGATCTGGACGAATATTCCTATAACAGCCATCAGCGCGCGATCGCGGCGACCCAAGCCGGTCACTTCAAGAAGGAGATCGTACCGCTCGAGATCACCCGCGCCGACGGCTCCAAGGACACCCACCACATCGACGAAGGCATCCGCTTCGATGCCACGCTCGAGGGCATCAAGGGCGTCAAGCTGATCGCCGAGAACGGCAAGCTGACCGCGGCCAGCGCCAGCCAGATTTGCGACGGCGCCTCGGGCGTCATGGTGGTCAACGAGCGCGGCCTCAAGCAGCTCGGCGTCACACCGCTGGCGCGCATCCATCACATGACCATGACCGGCGGCGATCCCGTGATCATGCTGGATGCACCGCTGCACGCCACCAAGAAGGCGCTGGAGAAGGCCGGCATGAAGATCGGCGACATCGACCTGTTCGAGGTCAACGAGGCCTTCGCCTCGGTGCCGACCGGCTGGCTCAAGACCACCGGTGCAGATCCGGCCCGCCTCAACGTCAATGGCGGCGCCATCGCGCTCGGCCATCCGCTCGGCGGCTCCGGCACCAAGCTGATGACGACGCTGGTTCACGCCCTGCACCAGCGCGGCAAGCGCTATGGCCTGCAGACCATGTGCGAAGGCGGCGGCATGGCGAACGTGACGATTGTCGAGCGACTGTAAGAAAAAACAAAAGCGAGTAGTGAGTGGCGAATAGCGAATGGTGAGTAGGCGAAGAGCGGTTTGCCCTTCTTCCTATTTGCCATTCGCTACTCGCCATTCGCGTTTTGAGGAAACGCCATGACTCACCCCTCCATCCATGCCCGCACCACGCCCGACAAGATCGCCTACCAGATGGCCGGCACCGGCAAGGCGATCACCTATCGCGAGCTCGACGAGCTTTCGAACCAGGGCGCGCATTTGTTCCGCTCGCTCGGCCTCAAGGCCGGCGACCACATCGCGCTGCTGATGGAGAACCGCCTCGCCTTCATGGAGCTGTGCTGGGCCGCCCAGCGGAGCGGGCTCTACTACACCGCGATCAGCCGCTATTTGAAGCAGGACGAGATCGACTACATCATCGCCGATTGCGGCGCCAAGGTCGTGATCACGACGCCGAAATGCGCCGACCAGATCAAGGGCCTGATCAAGGGCGCCGCCGGCGAGCCGATCTTCTACATGATGGACGACCCGCTGCCCGGCTTCCGCTCCTACGACGAGGAAGCAGCAAGCCAGCCGATCACACCGATCGCCGACGAGATCGCCGGCTATGACATGCTGTATTCGTCCGGCACCACCGGCCGGCCCAAGGGCGTCAAGAAGGCGTTTGAAGGCAAGACCATCAACGAGCCGAACCCGCTTCTGCGCGTGCTCTGCGCCGACATGTGCGGCATGAACACCGAAAGCACCTATTTGTCACCGGCGCCGCTCTATCACGCAGCTCCCTTGCGCTTCAACATGATGGCGATCGTGCTCGGCGGCACCTCCATCATCATGGAGCATTTCGACGCCGAGGAATTCCTGACGCTGGTCGAGAAATACAAGGTGACGCAGTCGCAGCTCGTGCCGACCATGTTCGTGCGCATGCTGAAGCTGCCGGACGAGATCCGCGCGAAGTACAACGTCTCCACGCTCAAGGGCGCAATCCACGCCGCCGCCCCCTGCCCGGTCGACGTGAAAGCGAAGATGATCGAATGGTGGGGGCCGATCCTGATCGAGTATTACGCCGGCTCGGAAGGCAACGGCGTCACCGTCTGCAGCTCCAAGGAATGGCTGGCGCATCGCGGCAGCGTCGGCCGCGCCGTGGTCGGCAAGGTCAAGATTCTCGACGAGAACGACGAGGAGCAACCGGTCGGCGAGATCGGCACGGTCTATTTCGCCGACGCGCCTGCGTTCACCTACCACAACGACCCCGAGAAGACGAAGAAGGCCTACAACGCCAAGGGCTGGTCGACGCTCGGCGACGTCGGCTATCTCGACAAGGAGGGCTTCCTCTATCTCACCGACCGCAAGTCCTACATGATCATCTCGGGCGGCGTGAACATCTACCCGCAGGAGACCGAGGACGTGCTGATCACCCACCCCGATGTCGCCGACGTTGCGGTGTTCGGCGTCCCGAACGAGGAGATGGGCGAAGAGGTGAAGGCAGTGGTGCAGCCGCACGACATGAAGCGTGCCGGCAAGGCGCTCGAGGCCGATTTGATCGCCTACTGCAAGGGCCGCCTCTCCGCCATCAAGTGCCCGCGCTCGATCGATTTCGAGCCCGAGCTGCCGCGCACGCCCACAGGCAAGCTGGTGAAGCGGCATTTGCGCGACAAATATTGGCCGAAGACGACGGCGAAGATTTAGGGAGGTCTCGTAGGGTGGGCAAAGGCGCGAAGCGCCGTGCCCACGACCTTTCCATGTTACGACGAGACGGTGGGCACGTTCCGCTTTGCCCACCCTACGGCACGGGTGCAAGCCGCCTCAATCAAACAAACTCGGCGTGTGGTTCACCAGCGCGCCTTCGATCTCGAGCATCTTCAGCTTCGTCACCACGCCGCCATTCGCCGAGAAGCCGCCGGGCTTGTTGCCGGCAGCCAGCACGCGATGGCAGGGCACCACGATCGGGCACGGATTGTGGCCGAGCGCCTGGCCGACGTCGCGCGAGAGCTGGACGCCGCCGAGCTGCTTGGCGATGTCGCCATAGGTGAGGGTCTTGCCGGGCGGGATGGCGCGGGCGATCGCGTAGACGCCGCGGTTGAATTCGGGCACGCCGTCGAGATCGAGCTCGATATCGGTGAGGTCATCCGGCTCGCCTGCGAGCAGTTTTGTCATGCGGTCGATCGCCTGCTGCACCTCGGCGGTCGGCTCGGTCTCAACGGCATCACCGTGGCGCTGGCTGATACGGGTGCGGATCTTCTGCTCACCGCCCATCGGCAATTGCGTGCCGTTGATGCCGCGCGGGCCCCAGGCGATGGCGCAGAGGCCGATCCTGGTATCGAACAAGGCAAAGTGCTGGTCGGTCATGGCTTGGTTCCTGAGCTTGCGTCCCTCGTCGCATGCCCCCAATGTGATCTCGGGCTAAATCTAGGCTTGGAAATAGTTGCGATCCACCCGGTTTCCGGGAATCTTGCACAGGAGTTCCAATCCTTCGCGAGCCCCGGAATGCAAAGCCTCCACGTCAACGGATACGATATGCCCTATCTCGACGTGGGCGAGGACAAAGGACGTGCGCCGCTGGTCTGCGTGCACGGCTCGCTCAACGACTTCCGGGTCTGGGGCTGCGTCCTCGGCCCGCTGTCGCAACGGCACCGGGTGATCGCGGTCAGCCTGCGGCACTTCTTCCCGGCGCGATGGGACGGCATCGGCGACACCTACTCGATCGCCCAGCATG
Source organism: Bradyrhizobium sp. CIR48 (assembly GCF_014198315.1). Lineage (NCBI taxonomy): Bacteria > Pseudomonadati > Pseudomonadota > Alphaproteobacteria > Hyphomicrobiales > Nitrobacteraceae > Bradyrhizobium > Bradyrhizobium sp. CIR48. The sequence continues at coordinate 515,967 of NZ_JACIHG010000004.1, read as the reverse complement.
TCGACGACGTCATTGCCTTCATCGAGGAGCTCGACCTCGGGCCCGTCGACCTGATGGGCCATTCCCGCGGCGGGCACATCTGCTTCCGCGTGGCGCAGCGGCGGCCGGATCTGTTGCGGCGGCTGATCCTCGCTGAACCCGGCGGCGAACTCGATGCGAGCCTCGATCCCGACTATGTCGGCGGGCCCTCGTCGCTCCTGGCGCGGTTCACGGCCTCGGCCGAGAAGATCGCGGCCGGCGACGTCGATGGCGGCCTTGCCGTGTTCGTCGACACGCTGGAAGGCGCCGGCACCTGGCCGCGGCTGCCGGCCCTGGTGAAGCAGAACCTTCGCGACAACGCCACCACGCTGATCGGCCAGGTCCGCGACAACCGTCCGCCGTTCTCCAAGGCGGATGCGGAGGCGATCAAGATGCCGACCCTATTCGTCCTGGGGGCGCGAACCAAGGGCCTGCTGCCGAAAGTACTGCATGCGCTCGCTGCGCATGTGCCCTATTCCAAGACCGCGATCATCCCGAACGCGACGCATCCGATGTTCGAGCAGGCGCCGCAGAAATACTCCGAAGTGGTTCTCGACTTCCTGGCGTGCTGATCATGCAGACATTCCGCGTCAACGGTTACGACATGGCCTATCTCGAAGTCGGAGAGGGCCATCCGCTGGTCTGCGTGCACGGCACATTAGGTGATTTCCGCACCTGGTATTCGGTGCTCGGCCCGCTCTCGAAATCCCATCGCGTGATCTCGGTCAGCCTGCGGCATTTCTTCCCCGAACATTGGGATGCCGTCGGCGACGACTACAAGATGGCGCAGCACGTTGCCGACACGATCGCCTTCATCGAGCAGGTGACGCCCGCACCGATCGACCTGATGGGTCATTCGCGCGGCGGCCACATTGCATTCCGCGTGGCGCAGGCCCGGCCTGATCTGCTGCGAAAACTGGTGCTGGCCGAGCCGGGCGGCGATCTCGATGCATCCCTGCCGGTGCCGGAAGGCACGCCCGCGCATCCGCCGCTCGCGGCGCGCACCGCGCGCTCGGTCGAGATGATCCGCGCCGGCGATATCGAGGGTGCGCTGCAGAATTTCTACGAGGGCATCGAGGGTGACGGCTCGTGGCGGCGCGTGCCGGCGGCGGCGAAACAGCAGCTGCGCGACAACGCGCTCACCTTCCTTGGTCAGATCAACGAGCAGCGCCGGCCCTACGCGCTCAGCGACGCACAGGCGATCCGCACGCCGACGCTGCTGATCGGCGGCGGCGCGACGACGGGAAGCCTGTCGGTGATGTGGCGCGTGCTGGCCGCGCACATCGCGGGCAGCCGGACGGCAGTCATTCCGAACGCCGGCCACTGGATGTTCGAGCAGGCGCCACTGGAGTTCGGCGAGGTGGTGAACCGGTTCTTGGCGGAGTAGGTGTTCTCGTCGCCTCTCCCCGCAAGCGGGAGAGGCGAGGGAAAGAGACCTCACACCTTCCACACGCCGACCGGCATCTTGATCGTTGCATTCAGCCGGTTCCAGACATTGATGGTCGCGATCGACAGGATCAACGTTGCGAGCTCGCGTTCGTCGAAATGCTTGGCGGCCTCGTTCCAGGTTGCGTCGGGCACCGGATCCTCGCGGTCGGCGAGGCGCGTGACGGCCTCGGTCAGCGCCAGCGCGGCGCGCTCGGCGTCGGTGAAATACGGCGCGTCGCGCCAGGCGGACACGGCGAACAGGCGCTCGTCGGTCTCACCGAGCTTGCGGGCGACCTTGGGGTGCATGTCGACGCAGACACTGCAACCGTTGATCTGGCTGGCGCGGAGGTGCACCAGCTCCAGGAGCTTTTCCGGCAGCCCCTGCTTGGTCAGATTGCCGAGGGATTGCAGGACATTCATGGCCTCGGGGAGGACCATGACAGGGTGATTCATGCGGGCGTGCATCTTTTTCGTCTCCATCGCTCGAATGTCGAAGGTTCCGGTCACATCGGCCGGATTGGCTTCGTCATGGGCATGACGGATCGCGACGAGGGAATGTGACCGATGACCGAAAAAAACTTCGAAGACGATTTTCTCAGCCACCAGTTTGAAGCGAGCCGGGACCATTTGCGCGCGGTCGCCTACCGCATGCTGGGCTCCGGCGCCGAGGTCGACGATGCTGTGCAGGAGGCCTGGCTGCGGGTCAGCCGCTACGACATGTCCGATGTGGCGAATTTGCGCGGCTGGTTGACGACCGTGGTCGCGCGCATCTGCCTCGACATGCTGCGCGCGCGGAAGTCGCGCAAGGAAGAGCCGATGGGCCCGCATGTGCCCGAGCCGCTCGACGAGACGCGGGAGCGCGAGGCGGAGATGGCCGATTCCGTCGGCGCGGCGCTGCTCGTCGTGCTTGAGACCTTGCAGCCGGCGGAGCGGCTCGCCTTCGTGCTGCACGACATGTTCGCAGTGCCCTTCGAGGAGATCGCGCCGATCGTCGGCCGCTCGGTCGACGCATCGCGGCAGCTCGCGAGCCGGGCGCGGCGGCGCGTGCAGGGGGCGCCGGTGCCCGAGACCGACCTGTCGCGCCAGCGCGGAATCGTCGATGCCTTTCTCAAGGCGTCGCGCGAAGGCAATTTCGAAGGGCTGCTCGCCGTGCTCGATCCCGACGTCGTCTTCCGCGCCGATCAGGCCGCGGTGCGGCTCGGCACGCTACCGGAGATCCGGGGCGCGGATGCGGTCGCGCAACTCTACAAGGGCCGCGCCCAGGCCGCGCGGACGGCACTGGTCGACGGCGAGATCGGCGTTGCCGTCATCCTCGGTGGCCAGCTGCGCATCGCGCTGCGCGTGACGTTCAAGGGCGAACGCATTGCCGGAATCGAGGCGCTGGCCGATGCGGAAGGGATCGCCGCGCTGGAGGTGGAGGTGCTGGAGGGTTGAGGCGGAGGTTTTTTCCGCGAAAACAACCCCATGCACAGTAGACGGGTATAGCGATATCAATGACTTAGTGAAGCCGCGCGGGCGCCCTGGGCCCGGGCGCGCAGCTCGTCTTGACGCCCTCCCCCTCCCGCGATACCTTCGAATACGGAATTCCGTATTCCCTCCAGGAGCTGCCGGCGTGATCCCTCTCGACCCGCTCCCAAACCTGATCGACCAGGTCTATGCCCGCATCCTGGAGGCGATCTCCGACCGCACGCTTGAGCCCGGCCAGCGCATCCGGCAGAACGAGCTCGCTGACAAGCTCGGCGTGTCGCGCCAGCCTGTCTCGCATGCGCTGCACCTGCTGCACCGCCAGGGCCTCGTCGCCGAGAGCGGCAAGCGCGGCTTCGAGGTCACCCAGCTCGATCCCGCGCGCATCCGCCAGCTCTACGAGGTGCGCGGCGCGCTCGACGCGCTGGCCGCGCGGCTTGCGGCGAAGCGCGCCGCCAGCGACGCGGCAGGACGCGCACGGCTGGAGGCTGCGTTCGCCGCGGGGCGCGGCATCGACCGCAACACGACACTCACTGAACTGATCGTGCTCGACGTGAATTTTCACCGCGCGATCTATCAGCTCGCCGGCAATCCCGTGATCGAGGAGACGATCGCGCCGCAATGGCCGCATATGCGGCGTTCGATGGCGACAGTGCTGTCGGAGCTCGACTATCGCGGCAGCGCCTGGGCCGAGCACGCCGATATCGCCGGACACATTCTCGCGGGCGACGCGAAGGCCGCCGAAGCCGCCGCGCTGGCGCATGCGCAGACGGCGGGACGGATGACCGAGGAGAGATTGAGGGCGACGGAGGAAGCGGCGGCGTAGCGATTTGCGCTGTCATTCCGGACGCGCGACGCGCGACTACGGTGCGCAAGTGCGCACCTGAGCTCGGTCCTGCGGACCGCGCGGAGCGACGAAACGACAAATAAACAAAACAGGAGGAAACGACCCATGAAACTGTCTCAGGAGCAATTGGAGTTCTTCCACCGCGAGGGCTGGCTGTTCCTGCCCGAGCTGTTCAATCAGGAGGAGGTCGATCTGCTGGCGCGCGAGGCGGTCGGCATCTACGACGCCAACCGTCCCGAAGTCTGGCGCGAGAAGAGCGGCGCGCCGCGCACGGCGTTTGCCGCGCATCTTTACAATGAGGCGTTCGGCCTCCTCGGCGCGCATCCACGCATGATCGACCCGGTCGAGCAGCTGTTCGGCGAGCCCGTCTACATGCACCAGTTCAAGATCAACGCGAAATCGGCCTTCACCGGCGACGTCTGGCAATGGCACCAGGATTACGGCACCTGGAAGCGCGACGACGGCATGCCGGAGCCGCGGGCCATGAATATCGCGATCTTCCTCGACGAGGTGATGCCGATCAACGGGCCTCTGATGCTGGTGCCGCGCAGCCAGAACGCCGGCGATCTCGAAGCCTCGCACGACCTCGCCACCACATCCTATCCGCTGTGGACGCTGGACGAGGCGACGGTGACGCGGCTGGTCGCGCAGGGCGGCATCGTGGCGCCGACCGGCAAGCCAGGCGGCATGCTGATGTTCCACGGCAATCTCGTCCACGGCTCGGCCGGCAACATCACGCCCTTCCCGCGCAAGATCGTGTACCTGACGCTGAACGCGGTCTCGAACTACATCCGCAGCCCGACGCGGCCGGACTACATCGCACATCGCGACTTCGCCCCGATCAAGACGGTGGACGACGACGCGCTACTGCGGCTTGCCCGTGCGCCGCGGCAGGCGGCGGAGTAAGTAGGTCTCGCGCCCCGGACGCAGCGCAGCGCTTCTTCAGCGATGCGCTGCTGAGCCGGGGCCCATGCCGCGCTGATAGTTTCCTTTCTGGATCCCGGCTCCGCGCAGCAGCACTACGTGCTGCACCGCGTCCGGGACACGACTATTACCAGGACAATCCCCCATGAACCTCTTCCGCCTCCTCCAGGCCCGCGCGTCCGGCGGCAAGCCGGTCCGGGTCGCGCTGATCGGCGCGGGCAAGTTCGGCTCGATGTTTCTGGCGCAGGTGCCGCATACGCCGGGGTTGGAGGTGCCCATCATCGTCGACATCGACCGCGACCGCGCGCGCGAGGCCTGCCGCACCGTCGGCTGGAGCGCCGAGCGGATCGCCGCAACCGTCTTCACCGATGACGGCGTGCGCGCCATTGCCGGCGGTGCCATGGACGTGGTTGTGGAGGCGACCGGGAATCCCGCCGTTGGGATCAGGCATGCGCGCGCCGCGATCGCCGCGGGCAAGCATATCGTGATGGTGAATGTCGAGGCCGACGTGCTGGCAGGTCCGCTGCTCGCCGAGGAAGCGCGCAAAGCGGGCGTGGTCTATTCGCTCGCCTATGGCGACCAGCCGGCACTGACCGCCGAGATGGTCGACTGGGCCCGCGCCACCGGCTTCCGCGTCGTCGCCGCCGGTAAAGGCACAAAGTATCTGCCGGCCTATCACGACGTGACGCCTGACGGCGTCTGGCAGCATTACGGCCTGACCGCAGGCGAAGCGCAGTCGGCCGGCATGAATCCGCAGATGTTCAACTCGTTCCTCGACGGCACCAAATCGGCGATCGAGATGGCCGCGATCGCCAATGCCTGCGCCCTCGACGTGCCCACGGACGGCCTGCTGTTTCCGCCCTGTGGCGTCGACGATCTGCCGCACATCATGCGGCCGCGATCGCATGGCGGCGTGCTGGAGCGGCCGGGCGTGGTCGAGGTCGTCTCCTCGCTCGAACGGGACGGGCGGCCGGTGTTTCGCGACCTCCGCTGGGGCGTCTATGTCGTGCTGGAGGCGCCGAACGACTATGCCGCCGACTGCTTCCGGCAATACGGCCTCAAGACCGACGGCAGCGGACGCTATGCGGCGATGTACAAGCCGTATCATCTGATCGGGCTCGAGCTGAACATCTCGGTGCTGTCGGCCGCGCTGCGCGGCGAGCCGACCGGCCAGGCCAGCGGCTTCCGCGGCGACGTCGCGGCAGTGGCCAAGCGCAATCTGCGCGCGGGCGAGATGCTGGACGGCGAAGGCGGCTATACGGTGTGGGGCAAGCTGGTACCGGCGG
>NZ_JACIHG010000004.1:0-505000 GCF_014198315.1 Bradyrhizobium sp. CIR48 | reverse complement strand
GGGTTGTTTCCCTCTCCACGACGGACGTTAGCACCCGCCGTGTGACTCCCGGATAGTACTCTCAGGTATTCGGAGTTTGGTTGGGTTTGGTAAGACGGTAAGTCCCCCTAGCCCATCCAGTGCTCTACCCCCTGAGGTATTCATCCGAGGCGATACCTAAATATCTTTCGCGGAGAACCAGCTATTTCCCAGTTTGATTGGCCTTTCACCCCTAACCACAAGTCATCGGAGCCTTTTTCAACAGGCACCCGTTCGGTCCTCCAGTGAGTGTTACCTCACCTTCAACCTGCTCATGGCTAGATCACTAGGTTTCGGGTCTAATACAACGAACTTGACGCCCTATTCAGACTCGCTTTCGCTACGCCTTCGCCTATCGGCTTAAGCTTGCTCGTTAAATTAAGTCGCTGGCCCATAATACAAAAGGTACGATGTCACCCAGAACGTATCTTGGGCTCCATCTGTTTGTAGGTGTCCGGTTTCAGGTCTATTTCACTCCCCTCGTCGGGGTGCTTTTCACCTTTCCCTCACGGTACTGGTTCACTATCGGTCGCTGAGGAGTACTTAGGCTTGGAGGGTGGTCCCCCCGCGTTCAGACAGGATTTCACGTGTCCCGCCTTACTCGTGGATACATCATCGCATTACTCGTACGGGGCTATCACCCTCTGAGGCCCAGCTTTCCTGACTGGTTCCGATTGTCTTTGATGTATCACTGGCCTGGTCCGCGTTCGCTCGCCACTACTAACGGAGTCTCTGTTGATGTCCTTTCCTCCAGGTACTTAGATGTTTCAGTTCCCTGGGTTTGCTTGAAACCTCCTATGTATTCAGAAGTCTCATACCTTCTCTTGATAACCGGAAATCCAAAACCTCGCGGTCATGGTCCCGATCATTTCTGGTCGAACACCAAGACACAAGGTCTTGGAGTTCCGGCTATCGAAGGTGGGTTTCCCCATTCGGAAATCCATGGATCAAAGCTTCTTCGCAGCTCCCCACGGCTTATCGCAGCGTAGCACGTCCTTCATCGCCTCTCAGCGCCAAGGCATCCACCGAACACCCTTAAGGCACTTGATTGCTCTCATTATCAATGTCCACACACTCGGCAGAATGTTGTCTGCAGAATTACCTTGCGGCACGCGCCCTCGATGAACGCTATCTGCAGCCGGACAATGATTAGAAAGACCAGCTTGCTTCGTAAGATCGTTCCGATAGCGAGGCGGTCAAGCTTCGCTAAAAGGATCATTTACAACTCGCTTGTCTTTCCAGCGCAGCCTTGTGAGCTACTCTTGAAAGACGCACGAGCGCCGAAATGATCCGGAGATAATGAAGTCTCGCGTAGCAATTGCTTGCTGCACGATCCAACTCGGATCGATCTCCTCTTTACGATGTCAGAAATCACGCAACTTGCTGTCTATCCAGACTAGCAAGATGCGAAGTGATGTTTCGCGGACGATTGTAGGTGCACGATCAGTCGATGATCAAACCATCTGGTGGAGCCAGACGGGATCGAACCGACGACCTCATGCTTGCAAAGCACGCGCTCTCCCAGCTGAGCTATGGCCCCGTAACCAGAAGACGAATGCTTGCTTGATTAGCCTGCCTTCGCCAAGGCCACCGCACGGCAGCCTTCATATCGAAGGGCTCGCCTAGCCGAAGCAGCGAAGCGCGAAGGCTGGTGGGCCTGGGAAGACTTGAACTTCCGACCTCACGCTTATCAAGCGCGCGCTCTAACCAACTGAGCTACAAGCCCCTAACGCATATCCAGTCAAGGACCAGGGATTCTGCAAGCTTGCAGCCCCAGCGCGTGTTCGTCCGCGAAGAAAGAGAAACGAAGACGGCGAAATCCCGCCAATGCAGCTCAACAATCCTGACGATTGTTGGCCACTGATGTTTCTAAAACGATCCGATAGTGAGCCGAAGCTCGCTGAAGGATCATCCTTAGAAAGGAGGTGATCCAGCCGCAGGTTCCCCTACGGCTACCTTGTTACGACTTCACCCCAGTCGCTGACCCTACCGTGGCCGGCTGCCTCCCTTGCGGGTTAGCGCACCGTCTTCAGGTAAAACCAACTCCCATGGTGTGACGGGCGGTGTGTACAAGGCCCGGGAACGTATTCACCGTGGCGTGCTGATCCACGATTACTAGCGATTCCAACTTCATGGGCTCGAGTTGCAGAGCCCAATCCGAACTGAGACGGCTTTTTGAGATTTGCGAAGGGTCGCCCCTTAGCATCCCATTGTCACCGCCATTGTAGCACGTGTGTAGCCCAGCCCGTAAGGGCCATGAGGACTTGACGTCATCCCCACCTTCCTCGCGGCTTATCACCGGCAGTCTCCTTAGAGTGCTCAACTAAATGGTAGCAACTAAGGACGGGGGTTGCGCTCGTTGCGGGACTTAACCCAACATCTCACGACACGAGCTGACGACAGCCATGCAGCACCTGTGTTCCAGGCTCCGAAGAGAAGGTCACATCTCTGCGACCGGTCCTGGACATGTCAAGGGCTGGTAAGGTTCTGCGCGTTGCGTCGAATTAAACCACATGCTCCACCGCTTGTGCGGGCCCCCGTCAATTCCTTTGAGTTTTAATCTTGCGACCGTACTCCCCAGGCGGAATGCTTAAAGCGTTAGCTGCGCCACTAGTGAGTAAACCCACTAACGGCTGGCATTCATCGTTTACGGCGTGGACTACCAGGGTATCTAATCCTGTTTGCTCCCCACGCTTTCGTGCCTCAGCGTCAGTATCGGGCCAGTGAGCCGCCTTCGCCACTGGTGTTCTTGCGAATATCTACGAATTTCACCTCTACACTCGCAGTTCCACTCACCTCTCCCGAACTCAAGATCTTCAGTATCAAAGGCAGTTCTGGAGTTGAGCTCCAGGATTTCACCCCTGACTTAAAGACCCGCCTACGCACCCTTTACGCCCAGTGATTCCGAGCAACGCTAGCCCCCTTCGTATTACCGCGGCTGCTGGCACGAAGTTAGCCGGGGCTTATTCTTGCGGTACCGTCATTATCTTCCCGCACAAAAGAGCTTTACAACCCTAGGGCCTTCATCACTCACGCGGCATGGCTGGATCAGGGTTGCCCCCATTGTCCAATATTCCCCACTGCTGCCTCCCGTAGGAGTTTGGGCCGTGTCTCAGTCCCAATGTGGCTGATCATCCTCTCAGACCAGCTACTGATCGTCGCCTTGGTGAGCCATTACCTCACCAACTAGCTAATCAGACGCGGGCCGATCTTTCGGCGATAAATCTTTCCCCGTAAGGGCTTATCCGGTATTAGCACAAGTTTCCCTGTGTTGTTCCGAACCAAAAGGTACGTTCCCACGCGTTACTCACCCGTCTGCCGCTGACGTATTGCTACGCCCGCTCGACTTGCATGTGTTAAGCCTGCCGCCAGCGTTCGCTCTGAGCCAGGATCAAACTCTCAAGTTGGACTTGAACTTTGAACCGGCTGATCACAACGTTTGACGAGGTCCCACCATTATCGACCGAAGTCGATGTGCTGCCTGCGATTCACATCGCTGGCAACGATGGTGTTTCCTTTGAAACGTGTACCGCCGAAGTCTTTCGTCCGGTCCCGACCAGAAAAGCCGAAGCTTTTCAGGAGCGAGACCCGCAAGGACTCCGCCGTCCACGTTTCTCTTTCTTCATCTTCACTTGTCAAACAGCCCGGGACCGTGGAGGCCCCAACCTTCCTGAGAGGAAGGGTTCCGACACCCTTACCGACGATGGATGAACTCCAATCGACTTACGTCGACTGTTGTGTCACTCAACAAGGTGAGGAGCATCAGTGGCGCGTTCGCTCGCCTTGGTCAGTGACCCGGCGGCGCCGCGCTCAGTGGTCGGGTTATAGGCCCCCGCACTCGGGATTGTCAACGCCCATTGTCAACAAATCGTCGCACGGTGGATTGTCGCGAAAAACAACGTGTTTCCAGGCGGTTACAAGGACCGCAGATGCGCCGATCCGGTCGGGCCGGTGAAAAAACTTGAAAAAAGTTTGGGCCCCAGGGGGCTCCGGAGCCGACCTGGGAAGGGTTGTGGGTGGGGACTGGGAAGCGACCTGGCGAGCCACCTGGGAAGCCACATGGGGAACGGCTTGGCGAGTGGATTGGCGCGCGGGTCGGGATCGACACAGGGTACTTGGGGAGGGCTTGAGGGGCGGCTTACCGTACCTTCGCGGTGGGAAGCAGCTTGCAGCACCCTCTCGGGAGGCCCCCGCCCTCCGGCCGTTCAGGAAACTTTTTCGATGACAGGCGCCGTACTTGAGCCACAATCCCGCGGCGTTCTGATAAGAGACAAGCTTGAATCGCAGGGATGCCAGTGGGGGCTGCCGGCGGTTTTCATGGGGTCAGAGGAAGGCGATCTTGCAGATGACGCGGCCTTCCTCCGACATTCGAAAGACATCGAGAGAGCTTCACCCGTCCAGCTGTTCGTAATTTCGGCCGGCCCCACCCGAGGGCCTTCTGAGCACGGACGCCTGCGCGGCTTGCCTTTTCCGGCGATCCCCCTTCAAGAGGGCGACCAGGACGAGGTTCGAAAGCGGGCATCTTGGGTCGTTGATTGGGGGACTTGCGTTGAACCACAGGACATCACGCGGCGCTTACGGGCGTGAGACCGGGATCATCGATCTCGGCCACGAGCCGCCGCTGTCCGTCGATGGTTCTGAAGCCGCCGTAATCGACCGCCGTCGCGTCTCGGTGCAATGGTTCAGCGGGACAATTTTGACCGGACTCTGCGGCGCAGCCCTGATCGGCGGCGCCGTTTTCGCATCGCTCGACGGCGAGATGACCTTCGCCAAGGTGCCGGAGCGGGTCGAGGGCGCGTTGCGCGGTGCATTCGGCGCCGCCGATCGCGCCGCCACGCTGCACAAGAGCGACCGCCTGCCGCCACCGAGCGAATCCACCGCGTCCCGCAACATCATGCGCGTCTCCACCGTCGCCCGCGTTGGCAACCGCGACGTGATGCGGGTGCGCCCCTTCGTCCGGATCGCCGGCAATCTGTCGATGACGACGAGCGACCTGTCGGCGAAGATCCCGCCGTTCAACGCCCAGCGCCTGCTCACCGATGTCGGCTCCGATCCGAAGACCGCATCCGACGATCCCAACAATCCCGAAGCGGTCGAGCCCGACGCCGAAGTGTCCTTTGTCACCAAGGACCTGTCGCCGGTGCTGCCGAAAGCCAAGATTTCCGCGGTGGTGGCGCTCGACGACATCCTGATGCGGGTGCGCGATGCCGCCAACTGGCGCGGCAATGGCGGAGTGCGCTACGCCTCGCTCGCCAATGCCGCAGCCGATGTCTCCGGCGCGACCGGCCCGTCCGACATCAGAACCGCCTACGCCGCCGAGGCCTCGCCCTCCGATCCCTATGCCGGCTTCGAGACGCGCGTGGTGCCGGAAAACGTCACGCTGCTGCCCAAGACCAAGGAGCAGATCACCGGCGGCAATCCCAACGGCGAACGCGTCCATCTGGTCAAGAAAGGCGACAGCGTCGCCTCGGTGCTGCGCGATCTCGGCGCGAACGCCGACGAGATCAAGGCGATCACCGCGACGCTCGGCCCCCGCGGCCGCGACGGCGGCCTCAAGGACGGCGAGAAGCTCCGCATCCTGATGGCACCGGCGAGTCCTGGCGCCCGCCTGCAGCCCTACCGCGTCGTCGTCGCCAACGAGACCATGGTCGAGGCGATCGCGGCGCTGTCCGATCTCGGCAAATACGTCGCGGTCGACGTCTCCAGCATGAACACCGTCGCCGATGCCGCCGCCAGCGCCAGCAGCGACGACGACGATGATGACGACGGCTCCGGCGTGCGGCTCTACCAGAGCATCTACGAGACCGCGATGCGCAACAAAGTGCCGATGCCGGTCATCGACGACATGATCAAGATCTACTCCTACGACGTCGATTTCCAGCGCAAGGTGCAGCCGGGCGATTCCTTCGACGTGTTCTACGCCGGCGAGGACGAGGGCGTGACGTCGACGGAGAAGAACGACGTGCTGTTCGCCTCTCTCACGGTCGGCGGCGAGACCAAGAAATACTACCGCTACCAGAGCCCCGACGACGGCGTCGTCGACTACTATGACGAGACCGGCAAGAGCGCGAAGAAATTCCTGGTCAGAAAGCCCGTCAACAACGCTATCATGCGCTCCGGCTTCGGCGGCCGCCGCCACCCGATCCTGGGCTATGTGAAGATGCACACCGGCGTCGACTGGGCCACCGCCTACGGCACGCCGATTTTCGCGTCCGGCAACGGCGTGATCGAGAAGGCCGGCCCCGAAGGCGGCTACGGCAAATATATCCGCATCAAGCACAACAACGGCTACGAGACGGCCTACGGCCACATGTCCGCGTTCGCCAAGGGCATGGAGATCGGCAAGAAGGTGCGGCAGGGCCAGGTAATCGGCTTCGTGGGCTCATCCGGCTTGTCGACCGGCCCGCACGTCCATTACGAGATCCTGGTCAACGGCCGCTTCGTCGACCCGATGCGTGTGAAGCTGCCGCGCGGCCGTTCGCTCGAGGGCCCGATGCTCGCAGGCTTCGAGAAGGAGCGCGACCGGCTCGACGGCATGATGAGCGGCCGCGGCGGCGCCATCGCCCGCATGTCGGATGCGACCGGCGGCCCGTTGCAGGTCAGCAACCGCTAATTGCAACCGGCCCGGCATCGGCCGGACATCTCAAGATCCGATCCGAATTCGACGTTCTCGCGCGAGGCGCGCTTGGCGGCGTCTCAACGTCAAGTTTCGTTTGCCAAAGCGGCACCAGGGGCGAATACTTTCCAAAAAACGGGAGGTCTCGCCATGAAGAACAGGCTCGCCTGCGCAGCATTCGTCGCTGCCCTTTTCGCTACCACGAGCGTATCGGCCGAGACTTGGGAGGTCACCAAGCTGGTCCAGGGCTCGGCATTCCATGGCGTGCATGGGCTCGGCATCGACAAGGCCGGCCATCTGTTCGCCGGCAGCGTCGCCGGCGCCGCTCTCTACGAGGTGGATGTATCAGGCGGTACCGCCAAGGTTGCAATCCCCTCGCCGATCGGAATGGCCGACGACATCGCCTTCGCGCCCGACGGCACCATGGCCTGGACCGGATTCCTCACCGGCGATCTCTATGCGCGCAAGGGCGACGGCCCGATCAAGAAGTTCGCGAGCGGCCTTCCCGGCATCAACTCGCTCGCCTTCCGCAAGGACGGCAGGCTCTACGCCACCACCGTTTTCCTCGGCGACACGCTCTATGAGATCGACGTCGAGGGCGTCAAGCCGCCGCGCCAGATCATGGAGAAGATGGGCGGCCTCAACGGCTTCGAGTTCGGTCCCGACGACAAGCTCTATGGTCCGCTCTGGTTCAAGGGCCAGGTCGCAAAAGTCGACGTCGACAAGTCCGAGCTGACCGTCGTGGCCGACGGCTTCAAGGTCCCGGCCGCGGTGAACTTCGATTCCAAGGGCAATCTCTTCGTGGTCGACACCGCGCTCGGCCAGCTCGTCCGGGTCGATCCCAAATCGGGCGCCAAGACCATGGTCGCGCAATTGAAGCCGTCACTGGACAATCTCGCCATCGACGACAAGGACCGCATCTACGTCTCCAACATGGCCGACAACGGCATCCAGGAGGTCGACCCCGCGACCGGCCAGGCCAGGCAGATCATCATCGGCAAGCTCGCTTTGCCCGGCGGCATCGGCGTCACCTCGGAGAACGGCAAGGATACGATCCACCTCGCCGACGTGTTCGCCTATCGCACGGTGGATGGGGCGACCGGCGAGGTCACCGAGAAGGCGCGCATGCACGCCGCCGACACCACGCTCGAATATCCCATGAGCGCGACGGCGCGGGGCAACGACGTGGTGCTGTCGAGCTGGTTCACCGGCACGGTGCAGGTGATCGACGCCAAGACCGGCGCGACGCGCGACATGCTGCATGGCTTCAAGGCGCCGCATGATGCGATCGTGCTCGCCGACGGCAGCATTTTGGTCGCCGAGCTCGGCACCAAGTCGCTGGTCAAGGTGAGCGGTGAGCACGGCAAGGATCGCACCACGCTGATCGGCGACCTCGAGGGCCCGGTCGGGCTCGTTCGTGGCAAGACCGACGAGGTCTACGTCACCGACGCCTTTGCGGGCACTGTCTCGAAGATCGACAGCAACGGTGAAAAGACTGTGGTCGCCAAGGAGCTGAAGATGCCGGAGGGCATTGCGCGCGGCAGCGACGGCAAGCTGATCGTTGCGGAAGTCGGCGCCAAGCGGCTGATCGAGATCGCGCCGGAAAGCGGCAAGATCACCGAGATCGCCGCCAATCTCCCGATCGGCCTCGCGGGCGCACCCGGCGGGCTGCCGACCAACATTCCGACAGGCGTGGCGGTCGGGGCGACGGGCGTGATCTACTTCTCGTCCGACATCGAGAACGCGATCTACAAGGTCTCGAAGAAATAGCGATCGGCCGGCGGGCAAGCCGGGCAAAAACAATTCGCCCCGGAGAGGATAATCCCTCCGGGGCGATAATGTTTAACGGCGACCGCCCGCGTTTCAGTTCAGCTTCCGCTTCGCCACCGGCGCCTCGAACTGGGTGATCTCGGCGGTCTGCGGCGCCTTGCCGTTGAAGGTCAGGACGTTCCCTTCGGACGAGATCGCGACGGTGTCGCCGTCCCTGACGTCGCCGGCGAGGATCATCTCGGCGAGCGGGTCCTGGACGTGACGCTGGATCACGCGCTTCAGCGGCCTTGCGCCGTAGGCGGGATCCCAGCCCTTGGCGGCGAGCCAGTCGCGTCCGGCGGCATCGAGCGTCAGCACGATCTTGCGATCGGTCAGCAGCCTCTGCAGCCGCGCGAACTGGATCTCGACGATCCGGCCCATCTCGCTCCGCTGCAAGCGGTGGAACAGGATGATCTCGTCGACGCGGTTGAGGAATTCGGGGCGGAAATGCCCGCGCACCATTGCCATCACCTGCTCGCGCACGGCCGAAGTGTCCTCGCCCTCCGGCTGGTTCACCAGGAATTCCGAACCGAGGTTCGAGGTCATGATGATCAGCGTGTTGCGGAAATCGACGGTGCGGCCCTGGCCGTCGGTCAGGCGGCCGTCGTCGAGCACCTGCAACAGGACGTTGAAGACGTCAGGATGCGCCTTCTCGATCTCGTCGAACAGCACCACCTGGTAGGGCCGGCGCCGCACTGCCTCGGTGAGCGCGCCGCCTTCGTCATAACCGACATAGCCCGGAGGCGCACCGATCAGCCGCGAGACCGAGTGCTTCTCCATGTATTCGGACATGTCGAGGCGGACCATCGCGGTCTCGTCGTTGAACAGATACTCCGCGAGCGCCTTGGTCAGCTCCGTCTTGCCGACGCCGGTGGGCCCTAAGAACATGAACGAGCCCGTGGGGCGGTTCGGATCCTGCAAGCCCGCGCGCGAGCGACGCACGGCGGTTGCGACCGCGCGCACGGCCTCGGCCTGGCCGACGACGCGGGTGCCGAGCTGCTCCTCCATCTTCAGGAGCTTTTCCTTCTCGCCCTCCAGCATCTTGTCGACGGGCACGCCGGTCCAGCGCGAGACCACCTGCGCGATGTGGTTGGCGGTGACCGCCTCCTCCATCATCTCGCCGGAGCCTTCACGCGCCTCGATATCCGCAAGCTGCTTCTCGAGCTGCGGGATCCGGCCATAGGCCAGCTCGCCGGCCTTCTGGAATTCGCCGCGACGCTGGGCGTCGGCGAGATCGACGCGCAAGGCGTCCAGCTCCGACTTCAGCTTCTGGGCGTTGGAGAGCTTGTTCTTCTCCGCACTCCAGCGTGCCGTCAGCGCCGCGGACTTCTCCTCGAGCTCGGCGAGCTCTTTCTGGAGCGCCTCGAGACGGGACTTGGAGCCGGGATCGCTTTCCTTCTTGAGAGCTTCCTGCTCGATCTTGAGCCGGATGATCTCGCGGTCGAGCGAATCCAGCTCTTCCGGCTTGGAATCGACCTGCATCTTCAGCCGCGCAGCCGCCTCGTCCATCAGGTCGATCGCCTTGTCGGGCAGGAAGCGGTCGGTGATGTAGCGGTTGGACAGCGTCGTCGCGGCAACAAGCGCGGAATCCGTGATCCGCACGCCATGATGCTGCTCGTACTTGTCCTTCAGGCCGCGCAGGATCGAGATGGTGTCCTCGACCGAAGGCTCGCTGACGAAGATCGGCTGGAAGCGCCGCGCCAGCGCGGCGTCCTTCTCGACGTGCTTCTGATACTCGTCGAGCGTGGTCGCGCCGATGCAGTGCAGTTCGCCGCGGGCGAGCGCGGGCTTGAGCAGATTGGAGGCGTCCATCGCGCCGTCGCCTTTGCCGGCACCGATCAGGGTGTGCATCTCGTCGATGAAGAGAACGTAGGTGCCCTCGCTCGCGGTCACCTCCTGGAGCACGGCCTTCAACCGCTCCTCGAACTCACCGCGGTACTTCGCGCCCGCGATCAGCGCGCCGAGGTCGAGCGAGAGCAGCTTCTTGTCCTTCAGGCTCTCGGGCACGTCGCCGTTGACGATGCGCAGCGCCAACCCTTCCGCGATGGCGGTTTTGCCGACGCCGGGCTCGCCGATCAGGACGGGATTGTTCTTGGTCCGGCGCGACAGCACCTGGATCGTACGGCGGATTTCCTCGTCGCGGCCGATCACCGGGTCGAGCTTGCCGTCGCGCGCCGCCTGCGTCAGGTCGCGGGCATATTTCTTCAGCGCGTCGTACGCGTTCTCGGCAGTGGCCGAGTCGGCCGTGCGGCCCTTGCGCAGGGCCTCGATCGCCGCATTGAGGTTTTGCGGGGTGACGCCGCCCTTGGCGAGGATGGTGCCGGCCTCGCTGGTCTTTTCCAGCGTCAGACCGAGCAGCAGCCGCTCGACGGTGACGAAGCTGTCGCCGGCCTTCTCACCGGCCTTCTCAGCCGCGTCGAAGGTGCGGGCGAGCTCGGGCGCCAGATAGATCTGCCCGGCACCGCCACCGCTGACCTTCGGCACCTTGCTGAGGGCATCCTCGGTCGCCTTCAGAATTGCACGGGAATTGCCGCCGGCGCGGTCGATCAGACCGGAAGCCAGCCCCTCATTGTCGTCCAGCAGGACCTTCAGCACGTGCAGGGTGGAGAACTGCTGGTGTCCCTCGCGCATCGCGAGCGACTGCGCGGACTGGACGAAGCCCCTGGAGCGTTCGGTGTATTTGTCGATATTCATCTTTTCTGTCCCTCGGCCTGCCCTCAGGGCCCTCTAAGGCACCCCAAACGGCATCTTCATTGGGTTTCCGATTACCGCATTGACGTTTCTCAACCGGTAACGGTCGTGTTTTGCCGACGTTGCCGCCGGCCTGAGCCAGATGTGGGAAGCAGGTTGCAGATGCGAAAGAGGCCAGTTCACAATTTCGTGCGCTGATCCGCCGGCTTGGCGGGCCCGGGGCGAATCCCTTAAGTAGCGGCATGACAGCTAGCCAGACTGCCGAAATCACCGGCCTCTACCGCTATCCGATCAAGGGCCTGACGCCGGAGACCCTGCGCCGCGTCCCCTTGCGGACCGGCCAGACCCTGCCCGCCGACCGCCGCTACGCCATCGAGAATGGCCCGAGCGGCTTCGATCCCGAGGCGCCCGAGTGGAAGCCGAAAATCCAGTTTCTGATGCTCGCACGAAATGAGCGGCTTGCCGAGCTCGATAGCCGGTTCGACGACGCCACCAATGTCCTGACCATCCGCAAGGACGGCCAGACCGTCGCCAGCGGCGATCTGGAAACCGCGGTCGGGCGCGCCGCCATCGAGCGCTACTTCGCGGAAAATTTCCAGCCGGAGCTGAAGGGCCCGCCGAAGCTGCTGTCCGGCCGCGATCACAGCTTCTCCGACGTCGCCCGGAAGGTGGTCTCCATCATCAATCTCGGCAGCGTCCGCGCCATCGAGACCATGCTGGGCGGGACCGCCGTGCATCCGCTGCGCTTCCGCGCCAATCTCTACGTGAAGGGCTGGCCGGCCTGGTCAGAGCTCGATCTCGTCGGCCAGACGCTGGCGATCGGCGCGGCGCGGCTGAAGGTGGTCAAGCGCATCGTCCGCTGCCCGGCCACCAATGTCGACCCGGTGACGGCCAAGCGCGATCTCGAGATACCGCCGACGCTCTCGCGCAATCTCGGCCACATGGACTGCGGCATCTATGCCGAGGTGATCGAAGGTGGCGAGATCGGCGTCGGCGATGCGGTCGCGGTGGAAGAGCCGAAGCTGGTTTGAGCCGGCACCGGTACCGTAGGGTGGGCAAAGCGACTTGTCCGCCATAGCTCGAAGAGCGACGGCAGAAGCGTGCCCACGCAATTTCTGCGACGGAGAGAGATGGTGGGCACGGCGCAAGTGCGCCTTTGCCCACCCTACGGCTCCGTCGTTAGTTCGGCATCACATATGCGTAGATCCGGCCGCGCGAGACCGGCGCCTCGCGGACGCGGTTGCCGTTGTTGCCGGAGATCATGATCGGATTGCCCTGTGCATCGATGCCGGTGATGATGCCGACATGACCGCCGCGGCGACCGCGCGACATCACTGCGATGGCGCCGACCTGCGGACCGGAGACGCGGGTGCCGTAGCGGGCGAACGAGCTCGCCATGTCGGAGCCTGAGCCCTTATGGCCGGTATGCTCCAGCACCATGTTCATGAAGCGCGCGCACCACAGGCTGCCGCGCCCGGTCGGATTGCCGCCGACATAGCGGCGCGCCTCGGACACAAGGCTCGATCCGCCGCCGAAGCCGCCGCTTGCAGCCATGGTGTTGTTGGCCATGCCGCCGCTGTTGGCGTTCGGATCATAGCTCGCCTGGGTGTCGGCGAATCCGCTCGCCCGCAACTGCGTCGCGCTGCGCTCGAAGCGCGAGCTGCGTGCATGGTGGCGATAATGATGATGTCTGGCGTGGTGCACGTGTGCGTGCCGCTCTGCGCTATGACGATGATGCGGCCGCGCTGAGGCCGGAGAAACGAACGCGGCAACCGCCGCGAAGAAGATCGCCAGCGCGACTACACAACGCGACAGGCGAGACGCAAACAACTCAAACATTCTTCATCCTTCGTTGACACCCCACTTCCCGATCGGCCCGTGCAACGGCCGACATCGGTCTGGCCGTTAAGCCGTCCGATGTGGCGAGAAAAAGACGCGGGCTGCCTGCGAATAGCTGTGATGATTTTGCGCCGACACTGATCGAGGCCGCCGCATTGCGGACAACAACATTAACTGCAATCCTGCAAAGGCGGCTTGAAGAGAGGGAAACGGTTAATGCCCCACGCCACGACCAGGGACGACGTCCGCATCTATTTTGAAGAAGCGGGTCAGGGAACGCCGATCATTTTTCTGCACGAGTTCGCGGCCGACTACACCAATTGGGAGCCGCAGATGCGTTACTTCTCGCGCGGCCACCGCTGCATCACCTATTCGGCGCGCGGCTACACGCCGTCGGACGTGCCGGAGGGCGAGGTTTACAGCTACACGCATTTCTATAGCGATGCGCTCGCGGTGCTCGATCATCTCAGGATTGAGCGCGCGCATCTGGTCGGCCTGTCGATGGGCGCCTACTCCTCGCTCCAGATCGGGCTCAACGCGCCGCAGCGCGCGTTGTCGATGACGCTGGCCGGCGTCGGCTCCGGCTCGGAGATCGAGAACCTGGAGGCCTGGCGCAAGCAGTGCCGCGCCAATGCCGAGCAGTTCGAGACGCTGGGCTCCGCCGAGGTCGCAAAGGTCACGCGCGAGGCGCCGAGCCGGATTCCCTTCCTGGTGAAGGATCCCCGCGGCCACGCCGATTTCTACGCCGCGCTGGCGCGCCACGACGCCAAGGGGTCGGCACGCACGATGCGCGGCTTCCAGGGCCGCCGCCCCTCGATTTACACGATGACGGATGCGATCAAGCGCGCATCGACGCCGGCGCTGATCATCTGCGGCGACGAGGACGATCTATGCGTCGGACCGAGCCTGTTCCTGAAGAAGCATCTGCCTGCGGCGGGGCTGGCGATGTTTCCGAAGTCGGGCCACGTGCTCAATCTCGAAGAGCCCGCGCTGTTCAACGCGAGCGTGGAGCGCTTCGTCACGCTGGTCGAAGCCGGACGATGGCCGGAGCGCGATCCCAGGTCGCTGGCGCATTAGGCACAGGCGCAGCAAATACTCCGTCGCGTAGCCCGGATGGAGCGAAAGCGTAATCCGGGATTGTCAACGCGGCGCGACTTGCCCCGGATTGCGCTGCGCTTCATCCGGGCTACGGGGTTCGGTTAGGTCTGCACTATGAAACGCCCCGCGCTCTCAACTCCGTCACCCTGAGGTGGCCGCTTCTTCAGCGGCCCTCGAAGGGCGACGGCCACGCTCTCGCCACAGCGAGAGATGAGCACGCCGAAACACTCGGCCACTCATCCTTCGAGGCTCCCGGCGCGATGCTTCGCATCGCGCCACTCGCGCCTCAGGATGACGGGTCAGGCCGCAGCAGGCGAGAAAAACTACTTCCCGCCGCCGCGGCTGAGCAAGAACACCGCCTGCTCGCCGAACATGTTCCACACCCACCAAGGCAGATTCAGCGGCACCGGGCGGCCGTAGAGATCGAGCGCGACCGAGCGCTCCATCTTGACGTTGATCTCGTCGCAGAGCTGCACGAAATCCTTGATGGTGCAGAAATGGATGTTGGCGGTGTCATACCATGTCGCCGGCAAATTCTCGGTGCGCGGCATGTGGCCGCCGACCAGGAGCTGCAGCCGCATCTTCCAGAAACCGAAATTCGGGAACGAGACGATGGCGCGGCGGCCGATGCGCAGCAGATTCTCCAGCACCACGCGCGGCTGCCGCGTCGCCTGCAGCGTCTGCGACAGGATCACATAGTCGAAGGCGTCATCCGGATAATTGACGAGATCGGTGTCGGCGTCGCCCTGCACCACCGCAAGGCCCTTGGCGACGCAGCGATTGACGCCCTCGCGCGACAGCTCGATGCCGCGGCCGTCGATGCCGCGCGTCTCCAGCAGCTGGAGCAGATCGCCCTCGCCGCAGCCGACGTCGAGCACCTTCGAGCCGGGCTTCACCATCTCGGCGACCAGCAGATGATCGGCGCGATATTGACCGGACGAGGTGGTCGTCACGCCGTTCAGCGGCAGCGCTTCCTGTACAGACATCGCTAGCCGTCCTTCTTGCCGGTGAGCCCGCGCGCCTTGCCGGCGGATTGCAGGAAGGCGCGGGAGATGTCGAAGAATTCGGGCACGTCGAGCAGGAAGGCGTCATGGCCGCGATCGGTCTCGATCTCGGCGAACGACACCCGCGCGCTCGAGGCGTTCAGCGCGTGCACCAGCGCGCGCGATTCCGAGGTCGGAAACAGCCAGTCGCTGGTGAAGGAGACCACGCAGAAGCGGGTCGCAATTCCCGCGAACGCCTTTGCGAGCACGCCGCCATGGTCGGCGGCGATGTCGAAATAGTCCATCGCGCGCGTCAGATAGAGGTACGAGTTGGCATCGAAGCGCTCGACGAAGGACGAGCCCTGGTAGCGCAGATAGCTCTCGACCTGGAAGTCGGCGTCGAACGAGAAGGTCGGCAGCTCGCGGTCCTGCATGCGCCGGCCGAATTTTCGATGCAGCGCCGCATCCGAGAGATAGGTGATGTGCGCCGCCATCCGCGCCACCGCGAGCCCGCGATGCGGATGGATGCCGTGATCGGCATAGCCGCCGCCGTGCCAGTCGGGATCGGCCATCACGGCCTGGCGGCCGAGCTCGTGGAAGGCGATGTTCTGTGCCGAGTGCCGCGTCGCGCAGGCAATCGCCAGCGCGGAGAACACGCGGCCCGGATAGGCGGCGGTCCATTGCAGCACCTGCATGCCGCCCATCGAGCCGCCGACCACCGCAAACAGCGTGTCGACGCCGAGCCGGTCGACCAGCATCGCCTGCGCGCGCACCATGTCGGGAATGGTGATGACCGGGAAATCCAGGCCCCAGACCTTGCCGGTGGCAGGATTGATCGAGGCCGGCCCGGTCGAGCCCATGCAGCCGCCGATCACGTTGGAGCAGATGATGAAGTAGTGCTTGGGATCGATGGGCCGGCCGGGGCCGACCAGCGTCTCCCACCAGCCGGGCTTGCCGGTGACGGGATGCACATTGGCGACATGTTGATCGCCGGTCAGCGCATGGCAGATCAGCACCGCGTTGGAGCGATCGGCGTTGAGCTCGCCATAGGTCTGGTAGGCGATCTGGAACGGGGTGAGATCGACGCCGCAATCGAGCCGCAGCGGCTGCTCGGCGCCGAAATGCGCGATCTGCGAGCTTGGATGATCCACCTCGTGCGACCGCTCGTCGGCGCTGATCGCAGGACTCGGTATCGACTTGACGCCACCCATCTGACCATCGACCTCGTTTGCGATCACGCGTGATCGCCACTTGCATCAGGCCATGAAAAACCCGGCCTGAACGATAGGTTCGGCCGGGATCGGAAGCGTCCCCGGCCTGTTTAGCGAGTTTTTTAACGTGGCTGCAAGCCGGCCGGCTCAAATGACCACGGAACGGGCAAAAACTACCGTCTTGGGTGGTTTTCGTCAAGTCGCGGCCGGGATCGGCCCAATTCGTCTCTCTCGCGTCGTCCGAAAAGGACGTGATTTCTCTTTGCTTTCGCCGTCCCGACTGCCTAATCAGGACATCCCCCATCGAAACCATCGACAGCCAGACATGTCCCAACGTCCGCCCGCGCCACCATCGCTTCAGGAACTGCGCAAGGAGATCGACGCGATCGACGAGGGCATGCATCGCCTGCTGATGCAGCGCGGCGACATCATCGACCGCCTGATCCAGGTGAAGCAGACCCAGGAGGTCGGCTCGGCGTTCCGCCCAGCGCGCGAGGCCGCCATGATGCGCGAGATCGTGCAGCGCCATCGCGGCATCCTGCCGCTCGACACGGTCGAGAGCATCTGGCGCGTCATCATCTCGACGTTCACTTACGTGCAGGCGCCGTTCTCGGTGCATGCCGACATCTCGGCGAGTGAGCCGGCGATGCGCGATTCCGCGCGCTTCCATTTTGGCTTCACGGTGCCTTACGTCGCGCATTTCAGCGCACAGGCCGCGGTCGAGGCGGTGGCGAAATCCAAGGGCGATCTGGCGCTGGTCTCGGCGACGTCGAGCCGCACGCCATGGTGGCTCTTGCTCGAAACGGAAGGCGCGCCGAAGATCATCGCGCGGATGCCCTTCGTCGAGCGCGCCGACCATCCGGCGGCGCTGCCGGTGTTCGCGATCTCGCGGGTCGCCGACAGCGCCCTGGTGACGGAGGTCGAGACCTTCAGCGTCCGCGTCTCCGGCTGGAACGCCGAGGTCGCGCGGGCCCTGTCGCCGCTCGCGGAGATCGTGGCGGTGCCCGACACCGCCTTCGACGGCGCAGCGCTGCTGGTCTCGGTCACGAATGCGACCAGCATCGACAAAATCAGGGCTGCCCTGATCGAGGCGGGGGCCTCGGTGCGCTCCACGGCCCTCGTCGGCAGCCACGCAACGCGCTATACGGTGCCCCCGACCGGGGCGAAATCGTAAACCACGCGCCGCGCCCCGCCATTTTCGGAGTTCAAGATGTCCCGCCCCGTGCCGAATCCCGGCATTCTCGATATTGCGCCCTACACGCCCGGCAAGAGCCCGGTCGCGGAGCCGGGCCGCAAGGTGTTCAAGCTGTCGGCCAACGAGACGCCGTTCGGGCCCTCGCCCAAGGCAATCGAGGCCTTCAAGCAGGTGGCGGACCACCTGGAAGACTATCCGGAAGGAACCTCGCGCGTGTTGCGCGAGGCGATCGGCCGCTCCTTCGGTCTCGACCCCAACCGCATCATCTGCGGCGCCGGCTCCGACGAGATCCTCAATCTGCTGGCGCACACCTATCTCAGCCACGGCGACGAGGCGATCTCCACCACGCACGGCTTCCTGGTCTATCCGATCGCGACCATGGCGGTCGGTGCCAAGAATGTCGTTGCGCAGGAGACCAACCTGACCTGCGACGTCGACGCCATCCTCAAGGCAGTGACGCCGAAGACCAAGCTGGTCTGGCTCGCCAACCCCAACAATCCGACCGGCACCTATGTGCCGTTCGACGAGGTCAAGCGCCTGCGCGCCGACCTGCCGTCGCACGTGCTGCTGGTGCTCGATGCCGCCTATTGCGACTACGTCTCACGCAACGACTACGAAATGGGAATCGAGCTGGTCGCCACCACCGAGAATACGGTGGTGACGCACACCTTCTCCAAGATCCACGGCCTCGCCGCACTGCGCATCGGCTGGATGTTCGGCCCCGAGCACATCGTCGACGCGGTCAACCGCATCCGCGGCCCGTTCAACGTGTCGACGCCGGCGATGTACGCCGCGGTCGCCGCGATCGAGGACACCGCACACCAGGCGATGTCGAAGCAGTTCACCGAGACCTGGCGCAACTGGCTGACCGAGGAGATCGGCAAGCTCGGACTGAAGGTGACTCCGAGCGTCGCCAATTTCGTGCTGATCCACTTCCCGACCGACAAGGGCAAGACCGCTGACGACGCCGACGCCTTCCTCACTAAACGTGGCCTGGTGCTGCGCGCGCTGAAGAATTACGGCCTGCCGCATTCGCTGCGCATGACCATCGGCACCGAGGAGGCGAACCGCCTCGTCGTCGACGGCCTGCGCGACTTCATGGCCGGCAAATGAGCAGCGCACCGCACTTCCAGCGTGTCGCGCTGATCGGCTTCGGCCTGATCGGCGGCTCGATCGCGCGCGCTGCGAAGCTCCAGGGCCTGGCGGGCGAGATCGTCACCACCGCGCGCTCGGAGAAGACCCGCGCGCGGGTGCTCGAACTCGGTATCGTCGACCAGGTTGTGGCGACCAATGCGGAGGCAGTGAAGGATGCCGATCTCGTCATCCTCTGCATTCCCGTCGGTGCCTGCGGCGAGGTCGCGCAGGAGATCGCCGCGCATCTGAAGCCCGGCGCAATCATCTCTGACGTCGGCTCGGTCAAGGGCGCCATCGTCAGGGACATGGCGCCGCATCTGCCGAAGACCGTTCATTTCGTGCCGGCGCATCCCGTTGCGGGCACCGAGCATTCGGGGCCGGATTCGGGTTTCGCCGAGCTCTTCATCAATCGCTGGTGCATTCTCACCCCGCCGGAAGGTGTCGATGCGGCCGCGACCGATCGCCTGCGCGCGTTCTGGGCGGCGATGGGCGCCAAGGTCGAGGTCATGACGCCGGATCATCACGACCTCGTGCTCGCGATCACCAGCCATCTGCCGCATCTGATCGCCTACACCATCGTCGGCACCGCCGACGAGCTGGCGCAGGTGACGGAGTCCGAGGTGATCAAGTTCTCCGCCGGCGGTTTCCGCGATTTCACCCGCATCGCGGCGTCCGATCCGACGATGTGGCGCGACGTCTTCCTCGCCAACAAGGAGGCGGTGCTGGAAATGCTCGGCACCTTCACCGAGGATCTCGCAAAACTCACCCGCGCGATCCGCCGCGGCGACGGCGAGGCGCTGTTCGACCATTTCACCCGCACCCGCGCCATCCGCCGCGGCATCGTCGAGATCGGCCAGGATTCGGCGGCCGCGGATTTCGGCCGCCAGCACGGGGCGCTGAAGAAGCCGTGAGTTCGTAGCCCGGATGGAGCGCAAGCGTAATCCGGGATTCTTGATCGTGGCTGGCACCGTCCCGGATTGCGCTTCGCTCCATCCGGGCTACGGCAGCTACGCCACCTAATACAGCGGCGGGATCTGGCCGACCTTGACCGGCCCGAGCAGCACGGCGCCGTCGACGAATTTCAGCGGGAAGCTTCTCGCCTTCTTGCCTTCCAGCATGCTCTCGGTGCCGATCGAGTTGATGCCGGCGGCAACGCCGGCATTGGCGTTCTGCTTGATCACCTTGCCGAGGCCGGGAACGGCGCGATCGAGCGCGCCGAACAGATTGTTGAGGTCCTGCGACTTCACCCCGGGCGCAACGCGGTCGAGCGTGGCCTGCGGCACACCCTCCTCCAGCATCTTCTCGATGCCCAGCGCCGGGATCACGCGCTCGAGCCCCGTCACCGTCATCTGCAATTCGCCGTCGAGCCGGCCGTTGGCCGAGAGGGCGAGCGTGCCGGCCGCAACCGCGATCATCTCGCCCTGCTGAATCCGCGACAGCACGATCTCGATGTGGCCGCCGGCGGCCTGGATCTCGCGGAAGCGCTGCGGCCAGGGCTTTGGCGTCAGGTCGGACAGGCCCGTGATCTTGGCGCGCGTGTCCGCCTCGAACGGCTCGGCAAGCAGGGGATGAACGCCCTGGATGCTGCCCTGCGCGACTTGGAGCACGGTCTCGATCACAGGATGATCGGCCGGCGAGCCATCCGCGAGGCGTCCGTGCAGCTCGACCTGCTTGGCGCGCGCGAGCGGCACCTGCATGCTGCCGTCGAGACGATTGATGTTGGGATCGTCGAACACGATGGAGGCGCGGTCCGGCACGGCCGGCAGGCCGACCACGCTGCTGCGGCCCTTGCTCCAGTTCACCACGAAGGTGTTCTGCGTGACGCCGTCGGTCAGCGTCGCGGGCGCTGAGAATTCGGCGATGACGAGCTTGGGATCGTATACCTGGGCAACGACCAGGATGTTGTCGAGCTTGGCCGTGAACGGCGTCTTGCTCGCATTCTGCGAGACCAGGGCGACGCTGGCGCCGGAGCACTGGACCTCGAAGCGGAACGGGAAGCCGGCGATCGAGCGCTTGGCGCAATCATAGATGCGGCCCGACTTGGCCTCCTGCGCCCGCCACGCGTCGGCGGCCACTTCGGCCTGCGAGGCCGCGTAGAACCAGAAGCAGCTCCAGGCGACGGCGAGGATCAGGACGAGGACGGGGGCAATGAAAAGGCCCCAACGGGAACGGCGGCCTGCGGCAACGGTCATATTGGACATGCGGCGACCCTTTGGCCCCAGATTTTGGCAAATGTAAGCGAGGCCCGCCCCCGACGAAAGGCGGAGAATTCGCTTCGCTTGAGGGCGCGGTTCTGGTAGCCGTGCCCGAAATGTCCGAAATCACCCTCCCCTCCGTCACCACAGCCACGGGCGACCTCTGGGTGTTCGGCTATGGCTCGCTGATGTGGCGTCCGGGCTTCGACTTCGAGGAGCGCGTCCCGGCGCGGCTGGTCGGCGAGCACCGGGCGCTCTGCGTCTATTCCTTCGTCCATCGCGGCACACCGGAGAAGCCGGGCCTGGTGCTCGGGCTCGACCGCGGCGGCGCCTGCCGCGGCATCGCCTTTCGCGTCGCTGAAAAGAACCGCACCGACGTGGTCGCGTATTTGCGGGCGCGCGAGCAGGTCACCTCGGTCTATCGCGAGGTCATGCGCTCGGTGTGGCTGGAGAACGATGCGCGCCAGCGCGTCTCCGCGCTCGCCTATGTCGTCGACCGCGGCCATGTGCAATATGCCGGCCGCCTCTCGCTCGCCGAGCAGCACCGCCATGTCGTCCAGGGCCACGGCCAGTCCGGCGCCAATCGCGACTATGTCACCGCGACGGTGAAGGCGATCGAGGCCGAAGGTTTTCGCGATACGCAATTGCATCAGCTCGCGACCATGCTGCATGGGGAGGCGCATTCCCTGCACCCGCCGGCTCGCGACGATCGAGAGAGCCGCTAGAGCATGATCCGGAAAAGTGCGCAGCGGTTTTCCGGAAAGATCATGCTCAAACAATAAACTAAAGCGCGATGACGATTCATCCTAATCTCATCGCGCTTTAGCCCTCCGACGGCGCGTAACTCGGCGAGGCGCCGATCAATTGCTCCTGCTCCTTGCGGCCGGCCTCGACGAGGCGGCCGGTTGCCTCTTCGATCGCCGTCTGCACACGGGAGAGAAACTCGTCCTTCGGCAGGCCCGATGGCAACGGATCGAGGAATTCCACCACGAGCGTGCCGGGATAGCGCATGAAGGTGCGGCGGGGCCAGAACAGGCCGGAGTTGAGCGCGATCGGCAGACACGGCACGCCGCAGGACGAATAGATCTGCGCAAAGCCGGTCTTGTAGTCGGGCGGCGCGCCCGGCGCGCGGCGCGTGCCTTCCGGAAAGATGACGAGCTGCCGGCCCGAGCGCACCGCCTCGCGCGCCCGCCGCGTCATGTCCAAGAGCGCCTTCACGCCGGCCTTGCGGTCGATCGCGATCATCCCGGTCTTGACCAGGAACTGGCCGAACACCGGGATCTGCATGAGCTGACGCTTGAGGATGAAGATCGGACGATTGAAGAAGCCGGGCAGCACGAAGGTCTCCCAGAACGACTGGTGCTTTGCCACGATCACAAGCGGCCCCTGCGGGATGTTCTCGACACCGCGGAATTCGACCTTGATGTTGCAGACCACGCGCATCAGGACCAGCGTCGCCTTGGCCCACCATTGCGCGACCGTCAGCATGGCGCGCGGCGGCAATGCGAAGGTCGGCAGCGCCACGATCGCGAGGCAGACCAGCACGGCGTAGAACAGCACGTTGAACACGAGCGAGCGCAGGAAAATCAGGAACATCGACGATCCGATTAATTTGCCGATCAATTGGCCTGTGCGGTGGCAGGCCGCTTTGGCTGCTGACCTGCAGGCTGCTCCGACATCTCGGGCGAAAGGTCAATCCCGAAATCCTCCAGCCGCACCCTGAGCTCGGCCGCGACGTACTTGACATATTCCGACAGCAGCAGCCGCAAGGTGGACGCCGAGGTCCACCACGGCTCCTCGCGCCATTTGTCGCCGACCACCGCGAACGGGATCAGCGTCGTCTGCGGCATCGCATGCGAGAATTCCACCAGCGCGCGCGGCATGTGATAGTTCGAGGTGACCACGATCAGCGACTTGAATCGGCGGCCGTCGGCCCAGCGCCGCGCCTCCGCCGCATTGCCGCGGGTCGAGAGCGCGGTGCGGTCGAGATCGACACAACAGGTCATGAAGGACTGGTTCTCCGGCAAGGTCCGGGAGATGTCACTCGCCGTCGACGTCGGGTGCACGCCGGAGATCAGGAGCCGCCTGCCGTAGCCGGCAGCGAGCAGCTCCATCGCGTCCGACACCCGCGAGGAGCCGCCGGTCAGGACCACGATGCCGTCTGCCTTGCGGCTTGGGGCGATCTCGGCGCCGCGCAATTGCGACAGGAATGCGATGAAGCCCGCCGCCGCGCCGACGAAGGCGAGCGCAATCGTCGACACCACGGCCGCGCGCAGCCAGCCGCGCGGCAGGTTCGGCGATCGATCGTCGGTCGGCGAGGTCATATGATGTCGATGATCCCTTCCCTGAGGTGATTTTAAAAGGTTTTGAGGCGAAGTGGAGTCCGGTTTCTTCGCCCTCTCCTGCCGGAGAACGGAAGAAAGAACTCAATCAACATCGTTCAACGTCGCAAACAGGGTCTGGCGTGAGGCCACCGCGGTGATGGCGCCGATCAGCACGGCCTGGGCCGCGAGCACGATGTAGCCGGACGGCCGCAGCGAGAAGGTGCCGAGCAGCGCGGCGAACTGGTCGCCGACGGGCGTACCGGAAAACCAGCCGGCGATCGACTCGGAGAAGCCGAACACCAGCATGGCGGCGCCGCCGCCGATCACGCCGCCCTCGAGGCCCAGCCTCAGGAAATGACGCAGGAAGTGATTGGCGATGTAGCGGTCGCCGGCACCGACGAAATGCAGCACCTCGACGATCGGACGGTTCGCCGCCATGGCGCCACGGGTCGCGAACGAGACCGAGATGATGGTGGCGATGATGACCAGCGCGAGGATGCCGAGGCCGGCGAGCACGGTGGCGTTGGTCATCGAGCGCATCCGCTCGATCCAGGCGCGGTGATCGTCGACGCTGGCACTTGGCGCGACCTGGGTCACGCGCGCGCGCAAGGCGCCGAGATCGAGCAGCGTGCCAGGTTGCACACGCGCGATGATCATGCGCGGCACCGGGAGGTCGTCCATCGACAGCCCGGTGCCGAGCCAGGGCTCGAGCAGCTTGCCACTCTCCTCCCGGGTGAACGGCTTGACCTCGACGACGCCGGCTTGCGCGCGCATTGCCTCCGTCACAGCCGCGGTGTCGCGTTCGAGATCGCGGCCGGCCTGCGGGCGAACCTGGATGGTGATTTCGCTGGCGACGTCCGACTGCCATTCCGCGGCGGAGGCGCTCACCAATAGCACCGTGCCCGTGGTCATCGACGCCAGGAAGGTCATGATGGCGACGACGGCGACCAGCGCGCGGCCCTGGATCGAGGCGCGCGGCACGATCGGCGACATGTTGCGCGCGTTGGCCGGAAGCTGCGGACGCTCCTGTCCGAGGTCGACCAACACGCCGCGCTCGTCGGTCCTACTCATAGACGTGCAACCGTCCCTGGTGCAGCACCAGCCGCCGGGCCTCGTACTGGTCCATCAGGCCGATGTCGTGGGTCGCGATGATGACGGCGGTACCCGATTTGTTGAGCTCGATGAAGAGCCGCAGCAGGCGACGTCCCAGCGTCGGGTCGACGCTGCCGGTCGGCTCGTCCGCGAGCAGCAGCTGCGGCCGCGAGATCACGGCGCGCGCGATCGCCGCGCGCTGCTTCTCGCCGCCCGACAGGATCGGCGGCAGCGCGTCCATGCGGTCGCCGAGCCCGACCCAGCGCAGCAAATCGATCACCTCCTTGCGGTAGCTCGACTCGCTGCGGCCCATGACGCGGAACGGCAGCGCGACGTTCTCATAGGTCGTCATGTGATCGAGCAGGCGGAAATCCTGCAGCACGATGCCGATGCGCTTGCGCAGATCGGCGATCTCGTCCTTGCCGAGACGCGAGATGTCGTGGCCGAACAGATTGACCAGGCCCCGCGTCGGCCGGTGCGACAGGAACAACAGGCGCAGTAGCGAGGTCTTGCCGGCACCCGAGGGGCCGGTGAGGAACTGGAACGAATGCGCGGGGATCTGGAAGCTGAGGTCGCGCAGGATCTCCGGCCCCAGACCGTAACGCAATCCGACATTTTCGAACCGAACCAAGCTCAGCTCCGTTCGAGAGGGGGGCGCGGGTCGCACTGCTGCGCTCCGCCATACGCGACCAACGGGTTTTGCCGCCGTTATGGTTTCCGGTTCGTTAACGGTCGCGCTGTAGCATACATCGTAGCATCCTTGCCGCGCGGCTCTCCCCGACGCGGTCATCGTCAAGGCTCGTCCATGCATATCGTCTGCCCCCATTGTATGACATCCTACGCGATCAAGCTCGCGAGCCTTGGGGCGAACGGACGGGCGGTCCGCTGTTCCCGCTGCAAGGAGACCTGGATCGCCCACGCCGAGGATGCCATCGAGGAGGCATCCGTCCCGGCCATGGCCGCGGCCAGCCAGGCCGACGACCAGACCGACCTTGCCGAGCAGTGGAACTCCTATGCCAAGGACGACAGCGCCACTGACGCACCTGTCGTCGACAGTCCCTCGATCGCCAGCGACTGGCCCGATGAAGAGGCCCCCAAGGAAACCGAGGACGAGTGGTCCGCGGCGGCCCGGGAAGCCGAGGAGGAGGTCGTCGGCGCGCAGCACCAGTCCTGGTTCCGCGGTCTGTTCGGCCGCCGCGGCGCGCGGGTGAGCCGTCCGGTCGCCACCGCGTCGCCCAAAAAATCCCATTTCGGCCTGCCGACCGCCTGCGCCGCCATGGGCGCGCTGGTGCTGGCGCTGGTGATCTGGCGCGGCGACATGGTGCGGCTGCTGCCGCAAACCGCCGCCTTCTACAAGATGGTCGGGCTCGAGGTGAACCTGCGGGGCCTCGCCTTCAAGGATGTGAAGCTGTCCAGCGAGACCGTAGACGGTAAGCAGGTGCTGGTGATCGAGGGCGTGATCGTCGGCGAGGGCAAGAAGCCGCTCGACATTCCGCGGCTGCGCTTTGCCGTGCGCGACGGGCAAGGCGCGGAGATCTACGCCTGGAATACGGTGCTGGAGCAGACCGTGCTGCGGCCCGGCGAGCGCGCCTTCTTCCGGTCCCGCCTGGCCTCGCCGCCGCCGGAAGGCCGCAATATCGACGTTCGCTTCTTCAACCGGCGCGACATTGCCGGCGGCAGCGTATAATCGTGCCGCCCGGTACCGAGGTTGGTCCGAAAGTTGGTCCCATGCCGAAGATCTTGATCGCCGACGACGAAGATTCGATGCGCACGCTGGTGGCGCGCGCCATCGCCATGGATGGGCACGAAACGGTCACCGCGCAGGACGGCGCCGAGGCGCTGGAGATCCTGACCCGCGAGGACGGCGCGTTCGACCTGCTGCTCACCGACATCCAGATGCCCGTGATGGACGGCATCGCGCTGGCGCTCTCCGCCGCGCGCGATTTTCCCGACCTGACCATCTTGCTGATGACCGGCTTTGCCGACCAGCGCGAGCGCGCCTCGAACCTCAATGCGCTGGTGCACGACGTTGTGACAAAGCCGTTCTCGGTCGCCGACATCCGCACCGCCGTGGCGGATGCGCTGGCGGCGAAGAAAACCTGACACCTCAACACAGTCACAGCTGATCCGTCATCCTGAGGCGCGAGCCGTGCGGCGCAACGCGCTGCATGGGGAGCCTCGAAGGATGTACGGCCCCGATGTAGCCGATCCAGCCGGGCCGTCGCCCTTCGAGGCTCGCCGAAGAGGCGAGCACCTCAGGGTGACGGTGATAGATAGGGCACGTACTGGGCCGCCTCAAAAATCCTTCAGCAGCCGCTCGATGTAGTCGAGCTCGATCTGCGGACGCGAGCTGTCGCCGAGGCGGCGGCGGAGCTCTTCGAGGATGCGGCGGACGCGCTGGGCGTCGATCTCGCCCGGGATCTTGACGGTGTAGTCGTCGCTGAGATCGCGGCCATGAAGCGGGCGCCCGAGCGGATCGGTCTGGTTGCCGCCGCTCTGCTGACGGCCGGCCCGATTGCCGGGACCATCGCCCTGCCCGTCGCCATCGCCCTGCTGCATCGCCTCGGCCATCTTCTGCGCGCCCTTGCGCATCGCGTCGAGAGCCTTGCCCTGCGAATCCACGGCACCGTCGGCATTGCCTTCACCGAGCTTCGAGCCGGCATCACCCATGGCACCGTCGGCGGCGTCGAGGCTGCCGTCGTCATCACCCTGATCGCCGTCCTGATCGCCGCTCTGGCCCGGATCTCCCTGCTGGCCTTTCTGACCCTGCTGCCCTTTTTGACCCTTTTGTCCCTTCTGTGCGAGGCCGCGCTTGGCGAGCTCGTCCTGCAGCTTCTTCAGGCGATCGCGCAGCGACTGCTGATCCTGCTGCAGGTCCGACATCGACTGGTCGCCCTGCTGCTTGCCGCGCGAGCGGTCACGCCGGGAATCCTGGCCCTGCTTGAAAGTCTTGTCGCGCAACTGCTGCTGCTTGCGGATCATGTCGCTGAGCTCGTTCAGCGCCTGCTCCATGTCGCTCTCGCCGGATTGCCCGGGCTGCGCCATCTGGAGATTTTCCATGATCTGCGCGAGCTGCTCGAGCATGCGCTGGGCCGCCTCTTTATTGCCCTCGCGCGCCGCCTTCTCGATCTGCCGCAGCAGGTCGTCCAGATCGCGCTGCGTGATGACGGAACGATCGCGATTGGAAGACTGGCTTCTTTCCGTGGCGCGCTTGTATTCCTCGAGCTTCTGGATGGCGTCGGACTGGTTGCTCAGGCTCTTCCCGGATTCCTTCTGCCTGAGGCTGTCGCCGGATTCCTGCATCGCCTTTTCCGCGCTGTCGAGCAGCGCATCGGGATCCTGATCCAGCTGTGCGGCGGCCGGCGAGACGCCGCCCAACAGCAAGGCGAGGCAGGCGATCGACATCGCCTTCAAGACTGGCACGGGTGCTAGCTTCCGCATTTCCGGTCCCGCGTAAACTGGTTGGTCCTGTCGTCCCCCGCCTTGTTGGCACGGTTGTTCGCCGACTTGCGATAGGCCTGAAGCTGCTCGCGCAAGACGTCCTGCTGCTGCGCCAGCTCGGCGAGCTGCTCGGGCGTCGCGTGCTGGGTCTTTTGTCGCAGCTCGACGGCCTTGTCGAGGATGAGCTGGACCTCTGCCGGGAACGGCTGCCGGGCGCCGAGCGGATTCTGCTCGGCGCGGCGGGCGAGATCGCGCACCTTGCCGGCCATGGCCTCGCGCAGCTTCTGCGTCAGCACCCTGAGCTCGTCCTCGCTGGCGCCGCGGTCCAGCGCCGCCTTGAGCGCATCCTGCGCCGAGCGCAGCGCGGCGTTGACGCTGCCGGCGACGCCGTCGTCCTCGATGGTCGTCGCGAAGGCCCACATGCTCGCCACCACGTTGCGCAGCGCATCGTCGGTGCGGGCAGCCTCAAGCTGGCTCGCGAGGCTGCGGAGGCCGAGATAGCAGCCGGCATCCGGCGTGAACAATTCGGGTGCGATCATCAGCGCGTCGAGCGCGGTGTAGACGTCCGAATTCCTGTTGGCGTCGAGCGCGAGGATGCGGCGCTGCTCGATCAGCGCGCGTGCGAGCGAGTTGGTGAACAGGCGCTCGGGCAGGCGCATGTTGAAGGGTTCGCTCCTGGCCTCGTTGCCGGCCTCGTCCTTGGCGGTGAGCGTCAGCGTGACGTCGGCGCCGGCATAGGGGTCCTCGCTGAGATCCTTCACTGTCTGGCCGACGCCGTTGCGGGTGCGCGCGTTCGGCAGCACGAGCGGGAATTGCGGCGGCTGGAACAGCGGCCGCGCCGCGGCCTTGCCGTCGGAATCCTTGCTGCCATCCTTGCTACCATCCCTGGCGTCGGCGGGGCGCAGGGCAATGTGGGCATCCGCGCCGGTCACGCCGTAATCGTCCTCGATCTTGTAGGAGAGCTGGAGCCCGCCGCGCGCCTGGCGCTCGGGATCCTTGGCGAGCGCGATCGTCGGTGCACGGTCCGGCGTTGCCGCAAACGCCCATTGCGGCTGGCCGGAGGGCGCGCGGACATGCGCGGTGCCATCTGCCGTGATGGTGAAATGCTTCTCGTTGGTGCCCTTGGGCGCGGCTTCCGCGGAAGCAACCTCCTTGAGGCCGCCGGAGACAACCACATCCAGGCTGCCGCCGGAGGAGCGTACGATCAGGGTCGAGCCGGCGGGAACGGCAAGCGGGCCGGCGGCGGGCAGCGCCGCGGCCTCCTTGTTGGCGGCCGACAGGATGACCGGCGGCTTGCCGGTATAGAGCGGCGGAGTGACCCAGGCATCGACGCGAACATTAGCCGGCGCCAGCACGCCGTTCCAGTCGAAGGCGGCCCCGAGCCGCATCGCGCGCTCGTCGCCGGCGGCAAAGAAGGTCGCGACCAGCATCACCATGACCAGCGCGCGCAGCGCCCAGGGATCATGCAGCGCGAGCCGCGGATGCGGCAGCCCGGCGCGGATGCGCTTGAGCGAAGCCAGCGTACGCTCGCGCTGCGCCTGCCACAGCGCCTGTGCGACCGGGTCCTGCGAGGACAGCGTGTCCGTCAGCGTCGTGGCCGGGCGGTGACGGATGCCGGAGCCACGATCGAGCCGGCTGAGCGCCTCCTCGCGGCTCGGCCAGCGGAAACGAATCAAGGGAAACAGGACGGCAATCGCGATGCCGGCGAAAACGACGAGACCGATGGCACGGGCAACGAACGGCAGCGCCAGCCAGAGGCCGGCCCAGGACACCACCAGGAACAGGCCGACGACGGTCAGCAGCCGCGCCAAATTCGGCCAGGCACGCTCCCACGCGATGGCATAAATGGCCCGATCGAGGGCCTGCGCCAGCTTCAGCCGCGACAGAGCATCGCCGTTGCGGATCGGGTCTGACGGGTCGGGGGTGACGCCGTTCAATCAACTCTCCAGGTTGCCCGGTAGAGAAGCCTATCACAACGGCAGCACTGAGGCATCCGTTCCGGTACGGGAGACACCCCTTTTCCCGCATAACACGAGGACGTGACTGGCCCGCTGC
This sequence comes from Bradyrhizobium sp. CIR48, assembly GCF_014198315.1. Classification (NCBI taxonomy): domain Bacteria; kingdom Pseudomonadati; phylum Pseudomonadota; class Alphaproteobacteria; order Hyphomicrobiales; family Nitrobacteraceae; genus Bradyrhizobium; species Bradyrhizobium sp. CIR48. The sequence continues at coordinate 475,299 of NZ_JACIHG010000004.1, read as the reverse complement.
AACCCCGTAATTTCCGCGCCGCCCCGAGGGGGACGAGAGGAAACGCCATGGACAAGAAGATGCACGACAAGGGCCTGGAAGTCCGCAAAGCGGTGCTGGGCGAGGCCTATGTCAACAATGCCCTGAAGAATGTCGACGACTTCAACCGCCCGTTCCAGGAGATGCTGAACGAATATTGCTGGGGCACGGTGTGGGGCCGCGAGGAGCTGCCGCGCAAGACCCGCAGCATGCTCAACATCGCCATGATCGCGATCCTCAACCGCCAGCACGAGTTTCGCGCGCATCTGAAGGGCGCGCTGACCAACGGCGTCAGCCGTGAGGAGATCCGCGAGATCCTGATGCAGGTGGCGATCTATGGCGGCATGCCCGCCGCAGTCGACAGTTTCCGCATCGCGCGCGAGGTGTTTGCGGAGATCGATGGGAAGGCGTGAGCCAAACTAACCGCTCTCAATTGTATTGCTCCGCCATTGCGAGCGAAGCGAAGCAATCCAGAAATCCCTCCGCGGAAACATTCTGGATTGCTTCGTCGCTTCGCTCCTCGCAATGACGAGGAAGAGGAAAAAACACCATGGACATCGGATTCATCGGGCTCGGAAACATGGGTTTCCCGATGGCGCGGCGGCTGATCGAGGCGGGACACAGGCTCGTCGTGTTCGACACGCGCAAGGAGGTCACGGACAAGCTCACGGCGCTCGGCGCGACGGCGGCGACATCGCCGCAGGACATCGCCGACCAGGTCGAGACCGTGATGGCGAGCCTGCCATCGCTGCAAGCTTCGCTCGAGGTTGCAACGGGAGCGAACGGCGTGATCGAGGGCCGCCGGGCAAAACGCTTCATCGACCTCTCCACCGTCGGCTCGGCGATGGCCGTGAAGATTCACGACCTGCTCGCCAAGCGCAACATCGTCCAGATCGACTGCCCCGTCTCCGGCGGCGTCGGCGGCGCCGAGAAGGGCACGCTGGCGGTAATGGTCTCCGGACCGAGAGCAGAATTCGAGCTGCTCAAGCCCGCGCTCGACGTGATCGGAAAGGTGTTCTTCATCGGCGAGAAGCCCGGCGCGGCGCAGACCATGAAGCTCGCCAACAATTTCCTGTCGGCCACCGCGATCGTGGCGACGTCGGAAGCCGTGGTAATGGGCGTGAAAGCCGGGCTCGATCCCGCCGTGATGATCGACGTCATCAATGCCGGCTCCGGCATGAACACGGCGAGCCGCGACAAATTTCCGCGCGCCGTGCTGCCGCGCAGCTTCGATTTCGGCTTCGCCACGGGACTGATGGTGAAGGACGTCCGGCTGGCGCTGGAGGAGATGAAGCAGCTCGGCCTGTCGATGGAGGTCGCGGACGCGGTGGGGCGGTTGTGGGAGACCGTGATCAGCGCAGAAGGCGCCGAGTCCGATTTCACCGCGGCGATAAAGCCGATCGAGAAGAAGGCGGGGGTCGTGGTGGGCGAAAAAAAATAACGCCAAACCCGTAGCCCGGATGGAGCGCAGCGTAATCCGGGGTTGTTACGGCTCGGCGAGAACCCGGATTTCGCTGCGCTCCATCCGAGCTACGATCACTGTCTCACAGCCACGGCGCCGGCGTATCCATCGCGATCAGCTGCTCGACCTCGATGCGCGGGCGGACCACGGCGTACTGATCGTCCTTCACCAGCACCTCCGGCACCAGCGGGCGGGTGTTGTAGGTGCCGGCCTGCACCGCGCCATAGGCACCGGCGGTCATGATGGCGATGAGATCGCCGGGCGCCGGCGTCGGCAGCGTGCGGTCGAGCGCGAGATAGTCGCCGGTCTCGCAGACCGGGCCGACGACGTCGGCCATGATGGTGGCGGCGCCCTTGGTGGGCTGCGTCACCGGCAGGATGTCGTGATGCGCCTCGTACAGCGTCGGGCGGATCAGGTCGTTCATGGCGGCGTCGATGATGACGAAATTCTTGCCGTCGCCGTGCTTCACATAGATCACCTTGGCGACCAGGATGCCGGCATTGCCGACGATCATGCGGCCCGGCTCGAACATCAGCGTGCAGCCGAGATTGTGGCTGACGCGCTTGACCATGGCGGCGTAGGCCGCCGGCGCCGGCGGCGCCTCGCGGTCCATGTAATAGGGAATGCCGAGGCCGCCGCCGAAATCGACATGGGAGATGTTGTGGCCGTCGGCGCGCAGCGTCTGCACGAATTCGGAGAGGATGCGGAAGGCGGTCTCCATGCCGGAGAGGTCAGTGATCTGGCTGCCGATATGCACGTCGGTGCCCGTCACCTCGATGCCCGGGAGTTTCGCGGCGCGGGCATAGACCTCACGGGCATGCACGATCGGGATGCCGAACTTGTTCTCGGACTTGCCGGTCGAGATCTTGGCGTGGGTGCCGGCGTCGACATCGGGATTGACGCGCAGCGAGACGCGCGCGGTCTTGCCCGTCTCGGTCGCCAGGCGCGACAGCAGCTCGAGCTCGGGCTCAGATTCGACGTTGAGACAGAGGATGTCGGCGGCGAGCGCGGCGCGCAGCTCTTGTTCAGTCTTGCCGACACCGGAGAACAGGATCTTGCTTGGCGGAATGCCGGCGGCCAGCGCGCGCTTCAATTCACCACCGGAGACCACGTCGGCACCGGCGCCGAGCTTGGCGAGCGTGCGCAGCACCGATTGGTTGGAGTTCGCCTTCATGGCGTAGCAGACCAGCACCTTCTCGCCAGCGAAGGCCTCGGTGAAGACGCGATAGTGCCGCTCCAGTGTCGCGGTCGAATAGCAATAGAACGGCGTGCCGACGGTTGCGGCCAGCTCGGACAGGTTCACCGCCTCGGCGTGCAGCACGCCGTTGCGATAGTCGAAATGGTTCATGACGCAGGCTCGGTTGTCCCGGCTTATTTCTTGCCGGGAGGTTCGTCCAGGAGCGGATCGAGAATGAACGGTTTCTTCCTGCCCTTGGCCGCCGCGGGTGCGGCATCCGCACCGGAGGTTGGGTCGAAAAGGCTCGGCGTCTTCTGGGCTGCGGTCTCGGTGTCGGTCGGAGCTGCGACGTTGCCCGTTGGCGCGTTGGAGGCGGTCGGCGGCAAATCCAGCGGACCCTTGCGGCCGCAGCCGGCAAGCGCGAGCGCCGTCAGGCTCAAGACAATGATGGCCCACCCCGAGCCGGCCGGGCGAAACTTTGACGTCACGACGAAATCCCCACTACGCGGGGCGCACCATACAGAGATTGGCGCGCTCTGGCGAGAGCCGGATGACCATGAAACATAAGCGAAATTTTGCCCCTCAGCCCAATTTTCGCTCTTTTTCCAGCCGCTTCGCCCAGGCCTTGGCCTGCGACGTCACGTTCTTCGGCGCGGTGCCGCCGAAGCTGGTGCGGCTCTTCACCGACGATTCGACCGAGAGCACGCCGAGCACGTCCTTGGTGATCTTGGGCTCGATCGCCTGCATCTCCTTGAGCGGCAGCTCGTGCAGGGCGACGCCACCCTCGGCGGCCTTGGCGACGATGCGGCCGGTGACGTGATGGGCCTCGCGGAACGGCATTTTCAGCGTCCGCACCAGCCAGTCGGCGAGATCGGTCGCGGTGGCATAGCCCTCGCCTGCGGCGGCCTTCATCTTGGCTTCGTCAGGCACGAGATCGCGAACCATGCCGGTCATGGCGCGGATCGCCAGCGACAGCGCGGCAAAGCCCTCCATGGCGCCCTGCTTGTCCTCCTGCATGTCCTTTTGATAGGCGAGCGGCAGGCCCTTCATCACGATCAACAGGCCGTTGAGCGCGCCGATGACGCGGCCGGTCTTGGCGCGCACCAGTTCGGCGGCATCCGGATTGCGCTTCTGCGGCATGATGGAGGAGCCGGTGGTGAACTTGTCGCTGAGCCGGATCATGCCGACCAGCGGCGAGGTCCAGATCACGATCTCCTCGGCAAAGCGCGACATGTGCACGGCGCAGATCGAGGCCGCCGACAATGCCTCCAGCACGAAGTCGCGGTCGGAGACGGCATCGAGCGAGTTCGCCATGGGACGGTCGAAGAGAAGCGCCTTCGCGGTGGCGTGGCGGTCGATCGGGAACGAGGTGCCGGCCAGCGCGGCGGCGCCGAGCGGGGATTCATTCAGCCGCTTGCGCGCATCCTGGAAGCGGCCGCGATCGCGCGCGGCCATCTCGACATAGGCGAGCAGATGATGGCCGAAGGTCACGGGCTGCGCGGTCTGCAGATGGGTGAAGCCGGGCATCACGGTTGCGGCATGCTCCAGCGCGCGATTGACCAGCGCGGCCTGGAACGCGGCGAGCGCCGCGTCGGTTTCGTCGATGATGTCACGGACGTAGAGACGGAAATCGGTCGCGACCTGGTCGTTGCGCGAGCGCGCGGTGTGCAGGCGGCCGGCGGCGGGGCCGATCAACTCGGACAAGCGGCTCTCGACATTCATGTGAATGTCCTCGAGCGCGCGCTTGAACTCGAAGCCGCCCTTGCCGATCTCTGACAAAATCGTGTCTAGACCCTTGCCGATATTTTTCGCATCAGAACCCGTGATGATGCCCTTCGCGGCAAGCATCGCAGCGTGGGCCTTGGACGCGGCAATGTCCTGGGCGAAGAGGTGACGATCGACGTCGATGGAGACGTTGATCTCTTGCATGATCTCGTCGGGACGTTCCGAGAACCGGCCGCCCCACATCTTGTTGCTCATGATCCCCTGCTCACGCCTTGATTTGCCGCACGTTTGCTGGCCGCCGCCAGCCGTATTAAGAGGCCCCTGATAGCCATATCTGCGACCGGATGACAAACGATATGCTCGACAAGACGCCCTCCGCCACGCGCCGGGTCCCCCTCGTCATCGCCACCGTGGCGGTCGTAGGGCTGGCCGGCTTCGCTGCGCTGTACGGACTGGGCCTGAGCCGGGCCCCATCAGGCGATCCGGCCTGCCGGGCGGCGGTGGCTACGGCGCAAAAGATCGCCCCGCTGGCCCATGGCGAGGTGGCGGCGCTGACCATGGCGAGCGCGCCGCTGAAGCTGCCCGACCTCGCCTTCGAGGATGCCGACGGTAAGCCGAAAAAGCTGTCCGATTTCCGCGGCAAGACGCTGCTGGTGAACCTCTGGGCCACCTGGTGCGTGCCATGCCGGAAGGAAATGCCGGCGCTGGACGAGCTCCAGGGCAAGCTGTCGGGCCCGAATTTCGAGGTGGTGGCGATCAATATCGACACTCGCGACCCCGAGAAGCCGAAGACCTTCCTAAAAGAGGCCAATCTGGCCCGGCTCAGCTATTTCAGCGATCAGAAAGCCAAGGTTTTTCAGGATCTTAAGGCCATAGGCCGGGCGCTCGGGATGCCCACCTCGGTGTTGGTCGATCCGCAAGGCTGCGAGATTGCGACGATCGCGGGGCCGGCGGAATGGGCGAGCGAGGACGCGCTCAAGTTGATCCGGGCGGCGACCGGCAAGGCCGCCGCAGCGCTCTAGGATTTTCAGGCGGTGATGTTGAGGTTGCCGCCGACGCCGGCACCGACATTGGCCAGCGAGGGCTGACCCGCACCGAGCAGCGTCAGGACGGTGGATTTCTCCATATCCGCGTTCTGCTTGGTCAGCGTCGCCGCAATATTCGACTGCAGCGCGCCTTGCTGAGCGGCCAGCATGGTGCTGACCATTGCCATCATGTCCATTACGCGAACCCTCTTACCGGCTGCAGCCTAGGCGCGAGGGGTTAACGCGACATGAATCGACACAGGATAGGTGCCGTAGGGTGGGCAAAGGCGCACTTGCGCCGTGCCCACCACCTCACCAGGGTCGCGAAAAATGCGTGGGCACGCTTCGCTTTGCCCACCCTACGGCACCGCCGCCTTAGCGCGTCGGAACCGGCTTGGCGCCGCGGTAGTCGTAGAAGCCGCGCTGGGTCTTGCGACCGAGCCAGCCGGCCTCAACGTATTTCACCAGCAGCGGGCACGGGCGGTACTTGGAATCGGCCAGCCCCTCATGCAGCACCTGCATAATCGAGAGGCAGGTATCGAGGCCGATGAAATCGGCGAGCTCCAGCGGGCCCATCGGATGGTGCGCGCCAAGCTTCATGGCCGCGTCGATCGCCTCGACATTTCCGACGCCTTCATACAGCGTGTAGATCGCCTCGTTGATCATCGGCAGCAGGATGCGGTTGACGATGAAGGCCGGGAAATCCTCGGACACCGCGACCTGCTTGCCGAGCTTGGCGACGAATTCCTTGGACGCCTCGAAGGTCTGGTCGTCGGTGGCGATGCCGCGGATCAGCTCCACCAGCTCCATCAGCGGCACCGGATTCATGAAGTGAATGCCGATGAAGCGCTCGGGCCGGTCGGTGGCGGCGGCAAGCCGGGTGATCGAGATCGAGGACGTGTCGGAGGCGACGATCGCCTCGGGCTTCAACACGGCGCAGAGCTCGTGGAAGATCTTGCGCTTGACCTCTTCCTTCTCGACCGCGGTCTCGATCACGAGGTCGCAATCGGCGAGGTCGTCCAGCTTCTCGGCGGACGTGATGCGCGCCATCGCCTTGGCCTTGTCGTCCTCGGAGACGGCCTTCTTGGAGACCTGGCGCGCCAGATTACCGTTGATGGTGGCCATGCCCGACTTGAGGCGATCAACCGAAACGTCGTTGAGCACCACGTCGAAACCGGCCAGCGCCGCCACATGCGCGATGCCATTGCCCATCTGACCCGCGCCGATCACGCCGACCTTCTTGATCACTGCCGCCATCTTGTCATCCACCGGAACGGCGCGCGACGAGCGCGCCTGCCTATCCCCCGAGCCGGGAGGTCTGATTTGATCAGAAGCTTGATTTAATCAGAACCCGGGCTCGAAACCTAGATTGGATCGCTTCGAAGGCGTGCCCCACGCCAAAGAAAACGCTTCAGAAATGAAACACCGGCCGGAGTTTATGCCTCCGGCCGGTGTTTTTGGCGTCTTTTACTTGCCGAGCTTGCCGAGTTCGGCCGTCAGCTCCGGAACCGCCTGGTAGAGATCGGCGACCAGGCCGTAATCGGCAACCTGGAAGATCGGCGCGTCCTCGTCCTTGTTGATCGCGACGATCACCTTGGAGTCCTTCATGCCGGCCAGATGCTGGATGGCGCCGGAAATGCCGACGGCGACATAGAGCTCGGGCGCCACCACCTTGCCGGTCTGGCCAACCTGCCAGTCGTTCGGGGCGTAGCCGGCGTCCACCGCCGCGCGCGAGGCACCGACACCGGCCCCAAGCTTGTCAGCGAGCGGCTCGATGTACTTGGCAAAATTCTCGCGGCTCTGCATGGCGCGGCCACCGGAGACGATGATCTTGGCCGAGGTCAGCTCGGGACGGTCGCTCTTGGCGACCTCCTCGCCGATGAAGGACGACAGGGCCGGATCGGCCGCCGCCGCGACGGTCTCGACCGCCGCGCTGCCGCCCTCGCCGGCTGCGGCGAAGGTCGAGGTCCGCACCGTGATGACCTTCTTGGCGTCCTTGGACTTCACCGTCTGGATGGCGTTACCGGCATAGATCGGACGCTCATAGGTGTCGGGGGCGACCACCTTGATGATCTCCGAGACCTGCATGACGTCGAGCAGGGCGGCGACGCGCGGCATCACGTTCTTGAAGCGCGAGGTCGCGGGCGCGACGATCGCATCGTAGCCGGAGGCCAGCGAAACGATCAGCGCGGCCAGCGGCTCGGCGAGATCGTGCGCGTAGAGCTCGCCGTCGGCGAGCAGCACCTTCTTGACGCCGGCAAGCTTGGCAGCGGCATCCGCCGCGGCCTTGGCGTTCTGGCCGGCAACGAGGACCTCGACGTCCGCGCCGAGCGCGGCGGCCGCGGTCAGGGCCTTGTTGGTCGCATCCTTGAGCGACGCATTGTCGTGTTCGGCAATCAGCAGCGTCGTCATCAGAGCACCCCGGCTTCGTTCTTGAGTTTCGACACCAGCTCGGCGACGTCCTTGACCTTGACGCCCGCCTTGCGGCCGGCCGGCTCCGTCGTCTTGACGACCTCGAGACGCGGAGCGACGTCGACGCCGTAATCGGCGACGGTCTTGTCGGCGATCGGCTTCTTCTTGGCCTTCATGATGTTCGGCAGCGAGGCATAGCGCGGCTCGTTGAGACGCAGATCGGTGGTGACGATCGTCGGTCCCTTCAGCTTCACGGTCTGGAGACCGCCATCGACTTCGCGGGTGACCTTGAAGTCAGAACCTTCGACCTCGAGCTTCGAAGCGAACGTCGCCTGCGACCAGCCGAGCAGCGCAGCCAGCATCTGGCCGGTCTGGTTGCTGTCGTCGTCGATCGCCTGCTTGCCGAGGATGATCAAACCGGGCTGCTCTTCTTCAGCAACCTTCTTCAGGATCTTGGCGACCGCGAGCGGCTCGACCGTGCCTTCGGCCTTCACCAGGATGCCGCGATCGGCGCCCATGGCAAGACCCGTGCGGATCGTCTCCGACGCCTGCGCAGGTCCAATGGAAACCACCACGACTTCGGTCGCCTTGCCGGCTTCCTTCAGGCGCAGTGCTTCCTCAACCGCGATTTCGTCGAACGGGTTCATCGACATCTTGACGTTGGCGAGTTCAACGCCCGATCCATCGCCCTTGACGCGGACCTTGACGTTGTAATCGACCACCCGCTTTACCGGCACTAAGACCTTCATCGATCCTCTTTCACTCAATTTGGGAGGGGGGTTATCAACTGGCGCGGAACCTAAAGGCCTGATCTGCCCCGGTCAACGCGCGAACGAGTCTAATTTCGGCCTTCTGAAATGCCGAGGGCACGGTAGGTCAGCGGTTCTGGCCCGGAACCCAAAGCACGTCGCCGGCGCCATTCCCGTTGGCGGCCCGGCTGGCCACGAACAGGAAGTCCGACAGGCGATTCATATAATGGATGCCAGCCGCGCTGACCTGCTCCCCCGGTTGCGCCGCCAGTTCCACGATCACCCGTTCCGCCCTGCGGCATATCGTGCGCGCCACGTGGAGATAGGCCGCAGTCGGCGTGCCGCCGGGAAGCACGAAGGAGGTCAGCGGCGCGAGCTTGTCGTTGAGCGCGTCGATGTCGCGCTCGAGCCGCTCGACCTGGCTCGCCACCACCCGCAGCCGCTCCGCCTTGCCCTCACGCTCGGGCACCGCAAGGTCGGCGCCGAGATCGAACAGGTCGTTCTGGATGCGGCCGAGCATCACATCAAGCTCGGGCATGTCCGCGGTGTGGAGCCTGACCACGCCGATCGCGGCGTTGGTCTCGTCGACGGTGCCATAGGCCTCGATGCGCAGATCGTATTTCGGACGCCGCTCGCCGGTTCCGAGCGCTGTCGTGCCGTCGTCACCGGTCTTGGTGTAGATGCGATTCAGTACGACCATGATTACCGCCCCATCGCCCAGACCGCGAGCATCGCGATGATGATCGCCACGAATTGCAGCAGCACGCGCCAGCGCATCAGCTTCTGCGAAATGTTGGGCGAGCCGCCGCGCATCATGTTGATGAGCCCGAGCAGCAGCACCAAGGCCACGGCGCCAGCCGCCGCCGGCAGGATGAAAGTCGTCAGGAGAGATGCCATTGGGGGGTGATAACACCGTGCGCGCCGGTCCGCCATGGTGCCGCGGCAGCCTCCGGCGTCATTCCGGGGCGATGCGAAGCGTCGAGCCCGGAATGACAGCGAGACGCTTCGCGAACTGGCTTTTGGGGCAAGAATATCAGATGGTATTGCGATGATTTCCGATTTGCGCCCATTGCCTATTCTCCTGACCTCTCCCTACGTGCGGGGAGAGCGGGCAGCGGTGTAGGTGCCATTTGAAAGCCATCCGCTACATTTACTGCGTCTTGGAGGATGCGTTCTACACGTTCCTGGCCGACGACGGCTGGGCGATCGCGAGCCACATCGCGCTGTCGACGCTGATGGCGTTGTTCCCGTTCCTGATCGTGCTGACCTCACTCGCGGGCTTCTTCGGCTCCAAGGAACTCGCCGACCAGGCCGCCAGCCTGATGCTGCAGATCTGGCCCAAGCAGGTCGCCGATTCGATCTCGGGCGAGGTGCATGACGTGCTGACCACGACCCGCACCGGCATTCTGACCATCGGCGCGGCGCTGTCGGTCTATTTCGCCTCCAACGGCGTCGAGGCGCTCCGGGTCGCACTCAACCGCGCCTATGCGGTGGTGGAGATGCGGCGCTGGTACTGGCTGCGGCTGGAATCGATCCTCTACACACTTATTGCGGCTTTCACGGCGCTCGCCATGGCGTTCCTGATCGTGCTCGGTCCGCTCCTGATCGAGGCGGCGCGGCGCCATATCCCGCTGTTCGTCGAATCCAACGAAAGCATCCTGACCTGGCTGCGCTACGGCATCACCATCAGTGCGCTGGTGGTGGCGCTGATCATCCTGCACGTCTGGCTGCCGGCTGGTCGGCGCGGCTTCCTTCAGATCCTGCCCGGCATCGTCTTCACCATCGTGGCCTCGCTGATATCAGGCATCGTGTTCGGACAATATCTGGCGCGCTTCGCCAACAATTACGTGACGATGTATGCGGGGCTCGCCTCGGTGATCATCGCGCTGGTGTTCCTGTACTTCATCGCCGCGATCTTCGTTTACGGCGGCGAGCTCAACGCCGCGATCATCAAGTCGCGGCTTCCTCACGGCGTGTCGCTTCAAGCAGCGCAGTCGCTAGCGCCCGCGGAGACACAGGCTTAACCAGGAAGGCGTCGGCGCCGGCCTCGCGCGAGGCCGCCTCGTCCTCACCGCGGCCGGACACCCCGATGATCGGGATCTGAGCCAGCGGCGCCTCCATGGTGCGGATCCGCCTGATGGCCTCGACGCCGTCGATGCCCGGCAGGACCATATCCATCAGCACCGCATCGAACGCCCCTTGCGCCAGCCGGCCGACGGCGTCCTCGCCGCGCCCGATGAACTCGGCATGATGGCCGAGCTCGGTCAGAATCGTGTTGAGCACGACGCGGCCGAACGGATTGTCCTCGACGCTGAGGACGCGCAGCGCCGCGACCGCATCTGCCTCGGCTTCACCCTTCGCCTTGCGGGATTTGCGCGGTCCCGCCGCATCGAGCGACACCGTCAGCGTGAAGGTAGCACCACCGCCGCGGCGCGGTGCGACGGTGATGTCGCCGCCCATCGCGCGCGCCAATTGCTTGACCGAAGACAGCCCTAAGCCGGCGCCGCCGAAGCGCGAGGCGATGGTGACATTGGCCTGAGTGAACGGGCGGAACAGCCGCTTGATCTCGGCCATGGTGAGACCGATGCCACTGTCGGACACCGCGAAGGCGACGCCGACCCTGCCCTTCTCTTTTGACTTGCCCTTTGCCTTGCCCTTGGCAGGACGCCAGGGCACGACCTCGAGTGCCACGCCGCCCTGGTCAGTGAACTTCACGGCATTGTCGATCAGGTTCTCGAGCGCGGCGCGCAGGCGGACGGGATCCCCGACCACGAGGCCGGGGAGCTTGTCGGAGATCTCGACCTGGGCCTGGAGACCCTTGGCCGCGGCACGCCCGGCCAGTGAATCGCCGGCGCTGCGGGCGAGCGTGCGGAGATCGAACAGGTCCTGCCGCAGCGCACTTCCGCCCTTTCCGGCCCCCTTGCCGGTTCTGGCGGCATCCACGAACAGCGTGGCAAGGCTCGCCAGATGCTCGGCACCAGCCTTGATGGTGTCGGCCCAGCGCCGTTCCCGCTCGCCAAGATCGGAGGTCGCGAGCAGGTCGCTGATCGCCAGAATGCCGGTCAGGGGGGTGCGGACCTCATGGGCAAAAGCGGCGAGCGCCGCCTGGACCACGTCCGGCGCGACCGCCTTGGTGCTGCGCTTGCGCAACCCGCCGGTCGTCCCGGACCGCTTCCGAGGCGGTCGCCTGGACGTCCGCGTGGTGCGCGCTGGGCGCGTTTTCGCCGCCATAAATCCCCTTCGAAGTATCCCCTTCGAACCCCGGGCTGTCGGCCAAGCATGGCACGGCGGAACCCCCGGAGTCACGGCGGCGTTTGGCTAACCCCCAGAGAAACTTAATCTAATCCCACCAGCTGACGGATGCCGGCAGGCGTGATGCCGGCCGCGCGCAAGGCGCGTAGACCGGTCGAGCCGCTCGATTTCGACAGCTTCCGCCCGTCGCTGTCGCCAATCAGCCGGTGATGGCGGTAGGCGGGTTCGGGCAGGCCGAGCAGGACCTGGAGCAGGCGGTGGACGGCGGTGGCGTGAAACAGGTCCTGGCCACGCACGATCTCGCTGACGCCCTGAAGCGCGTCATCGACGACGACGGACAGGTGGTAGCTGGTCGGCGTCTCCTTGCGCGCCAGGATGACGTCACCCCAGGCCTCGGGCCGCGCCGGGACCGTGCCGCGCTCGCCGTCAGGCCCCTCGCCCAGCTCATTCCAGGTCAGGCCGGCGACGCGCCGATAGGCGGCCGCCATGTCGAGCCGCAGCGCGTAGGGCGCGCTTGAAGCGATCAGGCGCGCCCGCGCGTCGGCAGGCAGCGATTTGGACTCGCCGGGATAAAGCGGCGCGCCGTCGGGATCACGCGGCCACGGACCATCCGCCTCGCGCGCGGAGACGAGCTTTGCGATCTCGGCGCGGCTTTCGAAGGCGGGATAGATGAGCCCAAGCGCCGACAGCTTGTCCAGCGCGGCGCGATAATAAGCGAGATGCTCCGACTGCCGCCGCACCGGCGTCTCCCAGTTGATCCCGAGCCAGGCCAGATCCTCGTAGATCGCCGCCTCGAATTCCGGCCGGCAGCGCGTTGCATCGATGTCCTCGATCCGCAGCAACAAGCGGCCGCCAGTCTCGCGCGCGCGGTCGAAATTCAGCAGTGCGGAATAGGCGTGGCCGAGATGGAGGTGGCCGTTCGGGCTCGGGGCGAATCGGAAAACGGGTGGTGCCATCATATCAAACTCGTCATGGCCGGGCTCAGCCCGGCCATCCATCTTCCAAGTACTCTGTTACGATAGGAGATGGATGCGCGGGTCAAGCCCGCGCATGACGTCGAAGAGAGCTTGCCAATCGCATGACCATCCATCTCGAAACCCAATCCGATCTCGAAGAGGCCGTCCAAGCGCTGATCAAGCGCGATCCCCGTCTCAAACCCGTGTTCGAGATCGCAGGCATGCCGGCGCTGCGGCGGCGGGAGCCGGGTTTTGCGGGCCTTGCCCACATCGTCTGCGGCCAGCAGCTCTCGACCGCGAGCGCCGCGGCGATCTGGGGACGGTTGTCGGCGGCCTTCGATCCGTTCGACCATGACGCGGTGCGCCGCGCCCGCACTGACCGGTTGGGGCGGCTCGGCCTGTCGGCCGCCAAGATCAAGACGCTGAAGCATCTCGCGCGCGAGATCGGCGCGCAGCGGCTGAACCTCGACGTGCTCGCCGAGGAAGACGCCGACGCCGCGCATCACACGCTGATCGCGCTGCCCGGCATCGGCCCCTGGACCGCGGACGTCTATCTGTTGTTCTGCCTCGGCCATGGCGATGCCTGGCCCGCCGGCGACCTCGCCGTGCAGGAGGCTATCCGCGTCGGGCTCGGCCTTCAGGCAAGGCCGACGGAAAAGCAGATGGCGCCGCTCGCCGAGCCCTGGCGTCCCCTGCGCGGCGCGGCGGCGCATTTGTGGTGGAGCTATTATCGCGCGGTGAAGAAGCGCGAGGGCGTGCTCGCCGGCTCGGGCTAAAGAAACCGCTGCGCACTTTTCCGGATCATGCCTAGCCCCGCAGCCTCGCGCGGTCGGCCCGGGCGCATTCGGCGACGAAATCCACGACGGCGCGCACCGCCGGAAGCTCGACGAGGTCGGGATGGGCCAGCAGCCACAGGTCCGCCACGCTGGCGAGCTTTTGCGGGGCGACGCGCACGAGGTCGGGATAGCTTTCCGCGACGAAGCAGGAGAGCGCCGAGATCCCAATCCCGGCGCGAACCGCCGCCAGCATGTCCCCCTGGGAAGAGCAGCGCATCACCACCCTGGCCTGCCGGGTGACGGCGTCGCTCCAGCGCGCAAGCTGCGCATTGGACGCCTGGTCGGCGAAGCCCACGACGCTATGCTCCTTCCACTCGCCGCGCCGTTCAGGCAAGGAACGCCCCGCGGCATAATCGCGCGAGGCATAGAACCCGGTGCCAAGGCGGCCGATCTTGCGGCCGACCAGGTTTTCCTCGCCGCTGTCGAAAGGCCGCAGCACCACGTCCGCCTCACGCCGGCGCACGCTCGCCGGAAACGGGTGGGTGATGATCTCGAGCTGGACATGATCGTGCGCACGCAGGAAGGCGGGCAGGCGCGGCATCAGCCAATGCGAGGCCAGCGTCGCGCCGATCGAAAGCTTGACGATGCCGCGCGCCTTATGTCCTCCGGCCGCAACCGCGGTCTCGGCCCGCAGCGCCGCCGCCGCCATGGCCTCGGCGTGCTCGCGCAATGTCCGTCCATCCGCCGTCAGCGCCAGGCCGTCGGCGGCGCGCGCCACCAACCTGGTGCCGAGCTGAGCTTCCAGCGCCGCGATCTTGCGGCTGACGGTCGGATGGCTGGTGTGCAGCCGGCGGGCGGCGGCGGTGAAGCTTCCGGTATCGGCGACCGCGACGAAGGTCTTGCAAAGATCCCAGTCCAATCGGCACCCCCGTTCATATCTGAATGGCTATCCGTTCATTATTGAACGACCGGAGCGCGCCGTCCAACCTTATAGTGGGTTCAAACCCGCGACACGGGCGGCAATCGCCCGCGCGACAATCAACAGGGAAACGCCTCGTCATCCGCCCGCCGGCGGGGCCGCGTTTCCAGGGAGGACATGATGGCGCTGCCCGCTCTCTTGAAGGATTCGCTCGCGCTGCCCGTGGTGGGCTCGCCGCTCTTCATCGTCTCCGGACCAGAGCTGGTGATCGCCCAGTGCAAGGCGGGCGTCGTCGGATCCTTCCCCGCGCTCAATGCCCGTCCGGTCGCGAAGTTCGACGAATGGCTGAGCCGCATCGAGGACGAGCTCGGCCAATACAAATCGCTCAATCCGGGCAGGAAGGTCGCGCCCTACGCGGTCAACCAGATCTGCCACGCCTCCAACGACCGCCTGATGAAAGACATGGAGACCTGCGTGAAACATCGCGTCCCCATCATCATCACCTCGCTGCGGCCGCCGGCCGAGATCGTCGAGGCCGCGCATTCCTACGGCGGGCTGGTGTTCCACGACGTCATCAACGTCAAGCATGCGCGGAAAGCGGCCGAGCACGGCGTCGACGGCCTGATCCTGGTCTGCGCGGGCGCCGGCGGGCATGCCGGAACGCTGTCGCCCTTCGCGCTGGTGCGCGAGGTCAAGCAATGGTTCAAGGGCACGATCCTGCTGTCAGGCGCGATCAGCGACGGCTTCGGCATTGCCTCCGCGCTGACGCTGGGCGCCGACCTCGCCTATATCGGCACGCGCTTCATCGCGACCAGGGAAGCCAACGCCGACGAAGCCTACAAGGCCGCGCTGACGCAGCATGCCGCGCACGACATCGTCTACACCAACCTGTTCACCGGCGTGCACGGCAACTATCTCGGCCCCTCCATCGCCGCCGCGGGACTCGATCCGGGCAATCTGCCGGTGGCCGACAAGACGAAGATGAATTTCGGCTCCGGCGGCAACACGAAATCAAAGGCCTGGCGCGACATCTGGGGTTCGGGCCAGGGCATCGGCCAGATCACCGACGCGCCGCCCGTGGCCGACCTGGTCGACCGGATGAAGGCGGAGTTCGATCAGGCCCGCCAGGATTTCCTGCTCCGCGCCAGCGCCTGACGTCTCGGACTGACAAGAAAAAACGGGAGGACACCATGAAGCTCGCAGCCGCATTGATCGGCATGTCGTTGCTGACGCTCGGCGCCGCCAGCGCCCACGCCGAGGGCAGCGCCGAGATCCGCATCGGGCAGACCCTGCCCTATAGCGGCCCGGCCTCCGGCTTCGGCGCGATCGGGCGGACACAGGAAGCGTTCTTCGAGAAGATCAATGCCGAAGGCGGCATCAGCGGCCGCAAGGTCAAGTTCATCACGCTGGACGACGCCTATTCGCCGCCGAAGACGGTCGAGCAGACCCGCAAGCTGGTCGAGCAGGACGAGGTGCTGATGATGTTCGGCTCGCTCGGCACCGCCACCAACAGCGCCGTGCAGCGCTATCTCAACGCCAAGAAGGTGCCGCAGCTGTTCGTGCTCTCGGGCGCCACAAAATGGGCCGAGCCGCAGAAGAATCCATGGACGATGCCGGGGATGGCGGCCTACGAATCCGAGGGCGTGGTCTATGCCAAGTACATTCTGCAGACCAAGCCCGACGCCAGGATCGCGATCCTGGCGCAGAACGACGATTTCGGTCGCGACTATGTCGCAGGCTTCAAGCGCGCGCTCGGAGCCAAGGCGGCCGGCATGATCATCGCCGAGCAGACCTACGAGACCAGCGCGCCGACGATCAGCTCGCAGCTCTCGACCCTGAAGGCCTCGGGCGCCAACGTGCTGTTCGGCGTCGTGCTCGGAAAGTTCACCTCGCAGATGGTCAAGGGCGTGGCCGAGATCGGCTGGAAGCCCGAGCTGTTCTTCGTGCCGACATCGGCTTCGTCGATTTCGTTCCTGGAGCCGGCCGGGCTCGACAACGCGGTCGGCCTGATCTCGTCGAGCAACCAGAAGGACACGATGGATCCGCAATGGGCCAACGATCCCGGCGTGAAGGAGTATTTTGCCTTCATGAAGCAATACATGCCGAACGCCGACCTTTCCAACTCCAACTACGCCGCCGGCTACCACTATGCGACGCTGCTGATGACGGTGCTGAAGGCGTGCAAGGATGATGTCAGCCGCGACAACATCATGCGCCAGGCGGCCTCGCTGAAGGAGGTGAAGCTGCCGCTGCTGCTGCCAGGAATATCGGTTACGACCGGTCCCGACGATTATCTGCCGTTCCAGCAGCTTCAGCTCCGCCGCTTCAACGGCAAGAGCTGGGTCGGCTTCGGCGACGTGCTGGACGATCGCTAGGCTCGCGCGAGACAAGGACACGCCATGATCATCAGCGGCGAGCGCCGGATCAGCTATGACGAGATCCAGTCACGCATCAGGCGGGCGGCAAGCGGATTCCGCGCCCTGGGCCTTGCCGAGGCCGCGCCGGTTGCGATGATGCTGCGCAACGACTTCGCCCTGTTCGAGGTGGTTGCGGCCTCTGCCGCCCTCGGCAGCCCGGTGGTGCCGATCAACTGGCACCTCAAGGCCGAGGAGGTCCGCTACATCCTGACCGACAGCGGCGCGAAGATCCTGGTCTGCCACGCCGACCTGCTGCCGCAGATTCGTGACGGCGTGGCGCCGGATGTCCGCCTCCTCGTGGTCGCGACGCCGCCCGAGCTGGCGGCGACTTTTGCTATTCCCGCGGAGCTGACCGCGGTCCCCGCCGGGCTGACCGATTGGGACCGCTGGCGCGACGGCCAGGTGGAAGCTCAGGAACCGCCGCGCCGGGCCGCGGCGATGATCTACACGTCGGGCACGACCGGGATGCCGAAGGGCGTGCGGCGCATGCCGATGCAGCCGGAACAGGCCGCCGCCTCCGAACGCGTCGGCGCCATCGCCTATGGCATCAAGCCGCGTGACAACCAAATCGTGCTGATCAACGGGCCGATGTACCACTCGGCGCCGCATTCCTACGGCATGATGGCGTTTCGCAATAGCTGTACCATCATCCTCCAGCCGCGGTTCGATGCGGAGGAGCTGCTGGCGCTGATCGAGCGTCACCGCGTGACGCACATCCACATGGTCCCCACCATGTTCGTGCGGCTGCTGCGGCTGCCCGAGACCGTCAGGCGCCGCTACGACCTGTCGTCGCTGCGCTTCGTCGTGCACGGCGCTGCGCCCTGCCCGCCCGAGGTGAAGAAGGCGATGATCGATTGGTGGGGGCCGGTCATCAACGAGTACTTCGGCTCGACCGAGACCGGGATCCCGGTGTGGCACTCTGCCGAGGAGGCGCTGAAGAAGCCCGGCACCGTCGGCCGCGCCATCGAAGGCGGCATCGTCAGAATCTTCCGCGACGACGGCAGCCCGTGCAACGCCAACGAGGTCGGCGAAATCTACATGCGTCAGACGGCGGTGCCCGATTTCGATTATCACGGCAAGGCGCAGGCGCGCGCCGAGGCCGGGCGCGACGGCCTCGTCAGCGTCGGCGACGTCGGCTATCTCGACGAGGACGGCTATCTGTTCCTGTGCGACCGCAAGCGCGACATGGTGATATCGGGTGGCGTCAACATCTATCCCGCCGAGATCGAGAACGCGCTGATCGGCATGCCCGGCGTACGCGATTGCGCCGTGTTCGGCATTCCCGACCCGGAATATGGCGAGCGGCTCTGTGCCTGCATCGAGCCCGACACCGGCGAGCAGCTCTCCGCTGCCGCAGTGCAGGCCTTTCTGCGCGAGCGGCTGGCGAACTTCAAGGTGCCGAAGGAGATCCGGTTCCTGGATGCGCTGCCCCGGGAGGCGACCGGAAAGATCTTCAAACGCAAGCTGCGCGATCCCTATTGGACCGGCCGCGGTCCGGGCGGCGCTTAAACCTTCACCGGCCGGCGTCCCGCGCGCGAGTGGAGGGCCAGGCCATATTCCGCCCGAGCAGGGCTGCATTCCTGCCTCGCTCGGGTCGGCAGCTTTTGGCGGGCGAGGAAACCGTATAGCGTTCGATCTCAGAGGAAACGCCGCGAAAGACGGCCAAGAGGTCGCGCATGCTCGACAAGACCAAGGATCTATCCGCGTGCGCCCAGGCCTGGCTCGATGAATTCGAGCGCGCGCTGGGCAGGCCCGATCCCGCCACGCTGGACCGCCTCTTCCTCGCCGACAGCTTTTGGCGCGACGTGCTGGCGCTGAGCTGGAACCTGCAAACGATCGCCGGCCGCGAGACGATTGCGCAAGCGCTGACCGCGCTCGCGCCCAAGGCGGCACCGACCAGCTTCAAGATCGCGCCGAACCGCGCGCCGCCGCGCTGGGTGACACGCGCCGGTACCAACACCATCGAAGCGATCTTCAATTTCGAAACGGCGTTCGGGCGTGGCAGCGGCATCATCAGGCTCATTCCCGATGGCGCTGACGGCGACCGCCTGAAGGCCTGGACATTGCTCACCGCGCTCGACGAGCTCAAGGGATTCGAGGAGCAACTCGGCACGTCGAGGCCGCGCGGCCAGGCCTATTCGCGCGATTTCCGCGGGCCTAACTGGCTCGATTTGCGCAACGCCTCGCGCGACTACGCCGATCGCGATCCGGCCGTGCTGGTGGTCGGCGGCGGCCAGGCCGGGCTCGCGATCGCAGCACGGCTGAAGCAGCTCAAGGTCGACGCGCTGATCGTCGATCGCGAGACGAGGATCGGCGACAATTGGCGCAAGCGTTATCATGCGCTCACCCTGCACAACCAGGTGCAGGTCAATCACCTGCCCTACATGCCGTTCCCGCCGAACTGGCCGACCTATATCCCCAAGGACAAGCTCGCCAACTGGTTCGAGGCCTACGTCGATGCCATGGAGCTGAACTTCTGGACCGGCACCGAATTCGCAGGCGGCGCCTATGACGAGGCGAAGGGACGCTGGACGGTCACACTGTGCCGTACCGACGGCAGCAAGCGGACCATGCATCCGCGTCATGTCATCATGGCAACCGGCGTCAGCGGCATCGCCAATATTCCGGCCATTCCGACGCTCGACAATTTCAAGGGAACGCTGCTGCATTCCAGCCGCTACGAGGATGGCGAGAGCTGGACCGGCAAGCGCGCGATCGTCATCGGCACCGGCAACAGCGGCCACGACATCGCGCAGGACCTTCATTCCAGCGGCGCCGAGGTGACGCTGGTGCAGCGTTCGCCGACGCTGGTCACCAATATCGAGCCGTCGGCGCAGCTCGCTTATGCGACCTACAACGAAGGCACGCTCGAGGACAATGATTTGATCGCGGCCTCGATGCCGACGCCGCTGGCGAAGAAGACGCACGTGATGCTGACCGAGCAATCGAAGCAGCTCGACAAGGAGCTGCTGGACGGCCTCTCCCACGTCGGCTTCAAGCTCGACTTCGGCGAGGCCGGCACCGGCTGGCAGTTCAAATACCTCACCCGCGGCGGCGGCTATTATTTCAACGTCGGCTGCTCCAACCTGGTCGTCGAGGGCGCGATCAAGCTCAGGCAGTTCTCCGACATCGAGGGTTTCGTCGAGGAGGGCGCACGGATGAAGGACGGCACGCTCCTTCCCGCCGATCTCATCGTGCTCTCGACCGGCTACAAGCCGCAGGAATATCTGGTGCGAAAACTGTTCGGCGAGGCCATCGCCGACCGCGTCGGGCCGATCTGGGGCTTTGGCGATGGTCTTGAGCTGCGCAACATGTACGCGCGCACCAGGCAGCCCGGGCTCTGGTTCATCGCCGGCAGCCTCGCCCAATGCCGGATCAACTCGAAATATCTCGCGCTGCAGATCAAGGCGATCGAGGAAGGGATTTTGGGGCGAATATAGCCGTCATTCCGGGGCGCGCGTAGCGCGGAATGACGAGAGGAGAGATCAATGCCAGCCATTCTCGGCAGCGGCGAGCACCGCTACCGCGTCATCGACAATTTCGCGAAACTGCCCGAAGGCTGGCAGCTCACCGACGTCGCCTCCGTCGCGGTCGACAGCAAGGATCGCGTCTACGTCTTCAACCGCGGCGCCCACCCGATGGTGGTGCTCGACCGCGACGGCAATTTCCTGCGCAGTTGGGGCGAAGGGCTGTTCTCGCGCGCACACGGGCTGCATATCGACGCCGACGACAATCTCTACTGCACCGATGACGGCGACCACACCGTGCGCAAATGCACCACGGACGGCAAGGTGCTGCTGACGATCGGCATCCCCGAGAAACCGGCGCCGTTCATGAGCGGCGAGCCCTTCCGTCGCTGCACCCACACCGCGCTGTCGCCGAAGGGCGAGATCTACGTCTCCGACGGCTATGGCAATGCGCGCGTGCACAAGTTCACGCCGGACGGCAAGCTGCTCAAGAGCTGGGGCGAGCCGGGCACGGATCCCGGCCAGTTCAACATCGTGCACAATATTGCCACCGATGCCGACGGCTGGGTCTATGTCGCCGACCGCGAGAACCACCGGGTGCAGGTGTTCGATGGCGAGGGCAAATACGAGACGCAGTGGAACAACCTTCACCGCCCCTGCGCGCTGTGCTGCTGCGGTGGGGGCAAGAGGCCGACCTTCGTGATCGGCGAGCTCGGCCCGGGCCTCGCCATCAACCGCAATGTGCCCAATCTCGGCCCGCGGCTGTCGATCGTGGACGCCAAGGGCAAGCGCATCGCGCGCCTCGGCGGCGAGGAAGGGCCGGGTGTTGCGAGCGGAAAGTTCCTGGCGCCCCACGGCATCGCGCTGGATTCCAGGGGCGACATCTATGTCGGCGAGGTCGGCGTGACCAACTGGGACACTAGCTTTCCCGACGAGGAGATGCCGGCGGCGGTGCGCGCGACGCGGTGCTTGCAGAAGCTGGAGCGGGTACGGGAGTAGCTTCCGCAGCAGGCCACGAGCCGCTGGTCACGGCGGTTCCTAGCCAGCCGCGTACCTCCTCCAAAACGCGGCTTTTTGAGCACTTTCGCCACCCCGGCGCCGCATTGCTTGCACCTGAATAAGTCGCTCAACGGGCTTCACAATCCCGTCACGCTGCATGTAGTATGTCAGTACATGCTGCTTCGCAGCGTATATTGGAGGCCGGGAGCGTTACTTGAACGCACATGTCTCGCAAGGCAGTTGGCCGGTGTTGGTGCTGAATGCGGACTTCCGGCCGCTGAGTTACTACCCGCTGTCTCTTTGGTCGTGGCAGGACGCGATCAAGGCGGTGTTCCTCGATCGCGTCAACATCGTCGCACATTACGATCAGGCGGTTCATAGCCCCACGCTGCAAATGCAGCTGCCGAGCGTCGTCTCGCTCAAATCCTTCGTCAAGCCGACCACCCATCCGGCCTTCACCCGGTTCAACGTTTTCCTGCGCGACCGTTTCGCCTGCCAGTATTGCGGCTCGCCCGAAGACTTGACCTTCGATCACATCATCCCGCGCAGCAAAGGCGGCCAGACCACCTGGGAGAACGTGGTCGCGGCATGCTCGCCGTGTAACCTGCGCAAAGGCAATCTCACGCCGGTGCAGGCAAAAATGTTTCCGCGCCAGCACGCCTTCGCCCCGACCGTGCACCAGCTTCACCGCAACGGCCGCCTGTTCCCGCCGAACTATCTGCACGATAGTTGGCTCGACTATCTGTACTGGGATACGGAGCTGGATCCGTAGGGTGTGGTCTTACGCCCCGATCGCATTCCTCGCCACCACGTCGCGATAGAACGCCGCGCTCAGCTTCGGCAGCCTTGCCTGGGTCTCGAAATCGACCCGGTAGAGGCCGAAGCGCTTGCCGTAGCCGAAGATCCACTCGAAATTGTCCATCAGGCTCCAGAGGAAGTAGCCGCGGATCGGCACGCCCTCGGCGGTCGCGCGCTGCATCTGGGTCAGATAGTTGCGCAGGAACATGATGCGGTCGAGGTCGTAGACCTGGCCGTCGGCAGCGATCTTGTCCTCGGACGAGGTGCCGTTCTCGCTGATATAGATATTCTCGATGTTCCAGATCTTTGCAGCGAGGCGCGGCGCCCAGTAGATCACTTCGGGGCCGATCCGCAGCCATTCCGAATTCATGTGCGGGAACGAGGTGGGGAACGGCAGCACGTGGAAGCCGGGCGCGCGGTCGGAAGCCGTGACGTAATACTGCGGCGCGTAAATGTTGAGGCCGACGAAATCGTTCGGCGTGCCGATGATCTTCAGTTGCTCGGCGGTGAATTTCGGCGCATCCGCGCCGGCATAGGCCAAAAAGCCCTCGGTGTATTTGCCCTCCAGCACCACGCCGAGGAAGCCGGCGTTGAGCTCGCGCGTCGCGATCTCGGCGGCGTGGATGTTTTCCAGCGTCGCGATCGCCGGCACGCAGGCGGCGATGTTCTCGGCCGGGCCGACGCGGGTGCCGACGCGGCCGGAGGCGCGGATCGCCTGCACGGCAAGCCCGTGCGCCAAGGCGACGTGATGGCGCGCCTGATTGAGCTGCGCGGTCGGCAGCTTGAGACCGGGCGCATCGATGCCCCAGCCATAGCCGAAATTCACGAAACGCCCGACCTCGTTCACGGTGAAGATATTCTTCACCCGATCGGTCAGACGCGCGGCGACATGCGCAGCGTAATCGGCAAAAGCCTTCGAGGTGTCGCTCGACGACCAGCCGCCGACGCGGTCCTGGAGCGCCTGCGGCAGGTCCCAATGATAGAGCGTGGCATATGGTTCGATGCCGTTCGCGAGCAGCTCGTCGACGAGACGGTCGTAGAAATCGAGCCCCTTGGGGTTGGGCTGGCCAAAGCCTTCCGGAAACACGCGCGGCCATGCGATCGAGAAACGGTAGGCCCTGACGCCGAGCGCCTTGATCAGCGCGACGTCCTCCTTGTAGCGGTGATAGTGCTCGTTGGCGCGGTCGCCGGTCGAGCCGTCCTCGATGTTGCCGGGGATGTGGCTGAAAATATCCCAGATCGACTTTCCGCGACCGTCCTCATCGACCGCGCCTTCGATCTGGTAGGACGAGGTCGCCGTGCCCCACAAAAAATCCTTCGGAAACGGCGCCGGCAGGTGGCGGTCGGTCGATGCGGACTTTTCATTCTCCGCGGCCCGGACACCTGCGGCTACGCCCAGCGCGGCGAGGCCCGTGAGCTTGGCAAAACGGCGCCGCGAGACATCGGCTGGCATCGCTATCTCCGTGCCAGCTCCAGATCGATCTGATAGACGGAAATCCGGTCGATCTCGAACGCGACACTCGCTGGCGATTCCGCATCGACCTGACTGACGCCCGGAAAAAACTTCGACCCGATCGCCAGATTGACGATCATGTACATGGGATCATCGAAGCCGATCGGCACCTTGATGTCGGAGACCGGCCTGCGGTCGATGAAATAGACCAGCCGATCCTCCTGCCACAGCACACCGTAATTGTGGAATACGCTCGAGGCGTCGCCGACCGCGAAATCGAAGCCGCAGGACTGGATCTTCTGGGTCGAGGGGATCCGCCAATGCGTCGTCATCACCAGATCTCCCGGCCGTTCGCCGCGGCCTTCCAGCACGTCGACCTCCGGCGGCCAGCCGCCGTCGTCCGCCAGCATCCAGAACGCCGGCCACACTGCGTGGCCGACCGGCACCTTGGCGCGAATTTCGAAATAGCCGTGCTTCTGGGCGAATGTGCCCTGGGTCGTCAGGATGCCCGAGATGTACTCGTTGTTGAACAGCACCGGCTTCAATTCCGGCGGGGTGCGGCTGGCGATGATCGATAGCACGCCGTCCTTCACCCTGAACGGATCGAGCCCGAGCGGCGCGGCCGCGCGGCCCGCATAGCGCGGGTCGACGTAGATCTGCTGCTCGCCATTGGCGCTGGTCTTGCGTTTGAAGTCGGAGCCGTCGCCGCCCCAATATCGCGCCTCCGGCCACGCCGCGCCGCCGGCATAATGCGGGACCCAACGACCCGTCGACAGCGGATGCTCGTCGAAATCCTCGCTGAAAGTCCGGCGCAGCGGCAGGAACACCAGCGAAGCCGGATTGACCGTATCGAGCCGGCGACACGCGATGGTGGAAGGATCGGTCGTGACCTGCAGCGACATGCTCGCCGGCGCGCCATCGAGCTCATCCTGCGCCATACAAGGCGCGGTCAGCACGCCGAGGCCGATCGCAACCAGAGTGCCCCTCGTCCAACGGTCGATCATCACCGCACTCGAAGCTGCCACGACATGCGCAGAGGTTAGCTTATCCGTCTTCGCAGGGGCAACCGCGGCATCCAGCGCCGGCGGGCGATTTGAAAACCATTTCTCGCCTCCGCTCCGGGGCCATCGGGCGCTGGGAACCCGAAGCGCCCACGCCCGTTCAGAGTCAACGCCATGCGCTCGCATGCACGTTCCATCGAGCGCGTTTGTCCGCTGCAAGATGAAACAAGGGAAGACCCATGGCCGCAACCGAGAGTGATCATGTCTACAAGATCCTGGACCTCGTCGGATCGTCCGAAACCTCGATCGAGGACGCGATCAAGAACGCGATCAGCCGCGCCTCCAAGACCATCCGCGAGATGAAATGGTTCGAGGTGGTGCAGACGCGCGGCCACATCGAGAACGGCGCCGTGCGCCATTATCAGGTGACGCTGCGCGTCGGTTTCACGCTGGAGGGATGACGCGGCGGGCAGCAGAGGGAACTGTCGCACTGCGGTAGCGTGGCTCCGCCGACGGGCCCTCGCGACATCGGCAATCCTTCCGGTTGATTACGGACCCCGCACAATCATCGCGGATTTTGCAATAGGCCGTTAAGGCGAAAGTGAGAGGTTTGCCCCAATTTGGAGCAAGCCCGATGGTCACCAGCCGCGAACTCGGCAAGGCGCGTCTTCCGCTCTGGGCGGCGGGCTTCGTTGCGCTGATTTGCGTGACGATCCTCGGCTTGAGCGCCTGGCGCGAATGGGAAGCTCGCAATGTCGACCTCAGGAACGCCGAGATCGACGTCGCCAACCTCGCACATTCACTGATCCAGCACGCGGACGATACGTTCGAGCTTGCCGATACGCTCCTGGTCGGGCTGGTCCACCGGCTCGAACTCGACGGAACCGGCCCCGACACCATTACAAAGCTCCAGGCCTATCTGCCGACACGCAAATCATCGGATCGCATTCGCGGCATCTTCGTCTATGACGCGACGGGCCGGTGGCTTGCCACGACCGAGCGCCTCGACTTCTCCAAGCTCAACAACAGCGACCGGGAGTATTTCCAGCGCCATCGCGCCTCCCCGGCAACGGGCACGCTGATCGGCCCGCCCGTCAAGAGCCGCTCCGGGGGCCAGTGGATCATCACGGCGTCCCGTCGGATCAACGATCACGACGGCGGCTTCGCCGGCGTTGCCCTGCTCACCATCGACGTCAGCTATTTCGTCAAATTCTACGAGCGGTTCGACGTCGGGCCGAACGGCTCGGTATCGCTGCTCAACAATGGCGGCATCATGCTGGCACGCAGCCGAGACGAGAGCGGCGCCTTCGTTGGACGCGACCTGTCCAATGCGCCCTTGTTCAAAAGCTGGCAAAGCCGCCCCGCCGAAGCGGTCTATTATTTCAAGTCGCCGCTCGATGGCGTGCAGCGCCTGAGCTACTACCAGCGCAGCAGCCGCTATCCCCTGATGGTGCTGGCGAGCAAGTCCCGGGACGATGTGCTGGCTCCCTGGCGACGCGCCGCCGCCACGCGCATCACCTTCGTCGTCGGCCTCGTCCTGCTGATCGCGGTGATCGGCTCCTACCTGGTCCGTCAGCTTTGGCAGCGGCAGCGCATGGCGCAGGCCCTGGTCGCCAAGGAGGCCAATTTCCGCCTGCTGGCCGAGCAATCCAGCGACATGGTAACCCGAATCGGGCTGGATAACCGGCTGCTCTACGTCTCTCCGTCATGCGTGCGCATCACCGGCTGGACCGCCGAGGAACTGCTGAACTCGTCGGCCCTGGCCGGCATTCACGCCGACGACATGGAACGGGTCGAGCAGGCCATCACGGCACTGAAGAACGGCGAGGCCGAGGAAGCGCGGTTCGTCTATCGCCAGCGTCATCGCGAAAAAGGGGAGATCTGGGCGGAGGCGGCGCTGCACGTGACGGTGGCATCGGACAGCGGCGCGATCGACGGCGTCGTCGCGGTCGTGCGCGACATAACCGAGCAGAAGGACCTTCAGGACAAGCTCGCTTCGCTTGCGAGGACCGACGGCCTCACCGGCCTTGCCAACCGGCGCGCATTCGACGAACGCCTCACTGAGGAATGGGCGCGCGCCCGGCGCGACGGCACGCAGCTTTCGCTCCTGCTGATCGACGTCGATCATTTCAAGAAATTCAACGACCATTACGGGCATCTGGCGGGCGACGGGTGCCTGCGCGCGCTGGGCCGGATCCTGTCCGCCCAGGCCAGGCGCCCCGCCGACCTCGCGGCGCGCTACGGCGGCGAGGAATTCGCCGTGTTGTTGCCGAACACCGGCCCGGATGGCTGCGTGGAGGTCGCAGAAGCGGTCCGCCAGGCGCTGCACGATCTTGCCATGCTGCATGCGCAAAATCCGCCCTCCCGGCTGGTCACGGTCAGCGTCGGCGCCGCAACCGGGGTTCCGTCCCTGACCTCCACGGACTTCAGCACGCTGGTCGCCGCGGCTGACCGTGCGCTCTATGCCGCGAAGGACAGCGGCCGCGATCGGCTGGTGATGTCCGGACAGGTCGTGCCCTGGCCCGCGAAGACCGCGTGACGGGACCCACCGCTCACCAATTGTAGCGAACGCTGCCCTTGCCGGCGTAGCTGCGGGTGACGCTGGAGAACTCGCCTTCGAACGTGGCCGCCGCCGACCAGCCGTTCAGCCATTTCATCTCGACCGATGCCGTCGTGAGCGCGGCGTCGCGGGCCTGCGCGGCGCCGTTGACGACGAAGCTTGCGACCGGCAAAGCCTGAAAGGTTGCGGCGGCCGCACGATCGGGATTGAAATCATGCGCCCAGGCGACACGGCCGCGCAGTGCCAACACGCCGGCCAGCGTGGCGAACGACTTGTCGGTACGCAGGCCGAGCTCGCTGCGGCTGTCGGTCACGCTCTTCGCGGCGTAGTTCAAGGCGAATGCCGATGAGCCGGAGACGACGTGTTCGGCATAGGCTGGCAGGTCGAGCGTCGTGAACTGCATCGCCCCATAAGGCGTGAGGCCGATCCCGCCGATCCATG
Organism: Bradyrhizobium sp. CIR48; assembly: GCF_014198315.1. NCBI lineage: Bacteria > Pseudomonadati > Pseudomonadota > Alphaproteobacteria > Hyphomicrobiales > Nitrobacteraceae > Bradyrhizobium > Bradyrhizobium sp. CIR48. The sequence goes on along the minus strand of NZ_JACIHG010000004.1, from coordinate 447,692 downwards.
GCCCGACCAGGCGGTAGCCGCCTTCGAGACGACCGGAATACGCATTGGCGTCGAATGCGGCGCGCAGGCGGTCTGTGCCGGCGACCGTCACGGTGCGATCGGTGGTGATGTTCTGCCAGCCATAGGCCAGCGCGGCGGAGACATAGGCCGCGCCGTTCGCGTGGTAAAGATAGGCGCCGGCCTGGAACAGGTCGGAGCGACCGGAGCCGAGACCGTTCACGCCGAAGCTGGTGCCACCGCCGGCAAGCGCGAAGCCGAGCTTCGTGTTCGGCGCGAGCCAATAGTCCGCGCCGACCGCCGTGCCGGCGATGCGGCTCGTCATGTCGTTCGAACCATCCGTCGCACGGCCGTCGGTCGCTTGCGATCCGCCGAAGCCGGCAGTCCACACGCTCCAACGCCGCGCAAATCCCTGCGCCGGAGCCTTGCCGAACATGGCGAACGCGTCGGTGCGCTTGCGTGCGGCATAGGCGCTTGCCTGAACATCTTCGGCAAGTCCAGCCGCACCGTTCGCAGGATCCGGCCCGCCCTCGCGCTGCGCGAAGGGGTCGGTGAGCAGGCCCATGAACTGGCTCATCGCGCTGATCGTCGTCTGCTGCGCTGCCGTGCCTTGTTCGCCCGAGGCTTGCGTCAAGCCGGCCGCCGTCATGCTGCCATAGATCAGCGGAATGCCGCCGTTGACGTCGAAGGAATTGACCAATGCGTTCGCCACCGCCTGCTGATTGCCGTTCAGGCCGGAATTCGGCGGCGGCACGAAGGCGAGCGACAGGTTGAGATAGGCATTGTTTGCGTCGTAGCTGAGATCGGTCTTGAAGTTCGCCGGGAGATTGCTGCTGGCAACGGCCGAGGCAAAGCTGCCGGAGAGACCGCCGCCCGCGCTGAGGATGGTGTATTTCTTCTCGATATAGCTGCCGGCTGCAAACACCGCGCTCACGGTAGCCCCGCCCAGCGTCGCGCTGCCCGTGACGTTCGCATGGGGCGCCGTCGACGGATTGACCTGGACCTGATAGATCGCGCCCGATTGCAGGGCGAGATCGCCGACGATGCTCGTGACGCTGCCGGGCGTGCCGTTGCCGGGCGCGAACGTGCCGCCGCCGGCAATCGCCACCAACAGCGGATCGATCGTGCCCGATCCCATCAGCACGCCACCGGCATTCACGGTGACTGAAGAGGTGCCGGTGATCGTTCCTTCGACGTCGAGCACACCGCCATTCACGGCCGTGGCTCCGGTGTAGCCGTTGTTCCCGAGCAACATGGTGAAGCCGGCCGTGGTCGTCAGGCTCGCGGTCCCGCCGATGCCGTTGAGGACGCCTCCGATGGAGGTAATGGGCGCGTTCAGGTTGCCGTTGCGGATCGTGCCGCCGTTAAGGCCGACCGCGCCCTGGGTCTGCGTCGTGCCGCCCAGATCGAGTGTGGCACCGCTGTTGACCGTGGTCGTCCCGCCGACGTCGCCCAGCGTGCCGACGCCGCTCAGGGCCAGCGTGCCGCCGTTGACGAAGGTGCCGCCGCTGTAGGTGTTGGCGCCGGACAGCGTCAGCGTGCCCAACCCCATTTTGGTCAGGGCTCCCGTGTTGATGATCTGTCCTGATAACGTCGCATTGAAGCCGTTGGTGTCGATCGTGCTGCCGCCGGCCAGCAGCGAGATTGTCCGCGCGGTGCTGAAAGCCCCCGTGAACCGCAGCGCGCCGCCGTTGAAGTTGACGTATTGCCCGAAGCTCAGTGCCGAGAGCGCGGCATCGCTGCCCGCCGCGACCGCCCCACCCGCCGCAACGATGACGTTCGGCCCGATGAAGGCGGTCCCGGCATTGCCGTTGTCCGCGATCGGCATGGTGACGGAGGAGAGGATCGTGTCGGTGGCCGTATCCATCACGTAATAGCCATGGCCTGTCGTGATGTAGGCCCGGCTGCCGTCGGGCGTCACGGTCACTCCGATGCTGAAGCCGGACAAGGTCACGCTCGCCGTGACGGTGTTCGTCACGGCATTGATCACCACGAGTTGGTTGGACTGCGTCGCCACATAGATCCGCGACCCGTCCGGGCTGACCGCGACGCTCAGGGGCAGTCCGGAGACCGAAACCGTCGTAACCACCGATTGCGATACCGCATCGATCACCGAGACGCTGCCACTGCTTTGATTGGCCACGTAGATTCGGCTTCCGTCCGGAGACATCGTGATGCCGGAGGGAGAGCTTCCCGCCGCGACCGTGCCGATGACGGTTTTCGACGCGGCGTCGATGATCGAAATGTTCGCGGAGCCCTGGTTGGCGACATAGGCCCGGGTCCCGTCCGGCGAAACGACGACGCCGAAAGGGGCTACTCCCACCGCGATGGGTGAGCCGACCACGAGATTGGTCGCGGTGGAAATCACCGTGACCGAACCGCCTGAGGAGGACGTCACGTAGAGGCTCGAGCCATCCGGACTGAGCGCCAATCCCGCCGTCAATCCGGCGACGGGTATGGTCGCGACGACCGTCCGGCCGGCGACGTCGATGACCTCCACCGCGCCGGACATGGCAACGACATAGGCGAAGCGGCCATCGGCCGAAAACACCGCGCTGTGAGGATATGCGCTCGTTCCGATCGGGGACCCGATCGGAGCGTTGCTCAGCGTGCCGAACTCGATCACCTGCCCCGGTGTGCTGTTGATCGCGGTCCAGATGCCGTAATTGTCGATCTGCGCCCGACTGGCGGAGGTCGAGCCGAGATACGGCAAAGCCAGGATGACGAACATCCCGCAACTTCTCACTGTCCGGCGACGACGGCAGCTGCGCGAACGTCGTTGCCGACGACCAGCGCGCAAAATTCCCATTGACCCCACGCGACAACCCCATTCCGACGGCGCAGCCCCGCATGGCGCGCTCGCATTCCGGAGACGGGAGAATCTCTAACAGGACGGCAGACCGGACGATGTGCCCAGCGTCTCAGCGCGACAAAATCCAAGCAAATCTCTCGATGGTTGCAAACACACAATCGCACAATCTATCTCGACCTCGCTTGCGCACCGATTTCCGAATGGCTACATCCAGACCCGACATTGGCTTGCCGCCGATCTCGAGAAATCAGTTGCATGCGGTCTTCCGCATCGCGAGGGGATGTGGACGGGACTGCGTTGAACGGAAGCACGGCGGCGGACATTCCCGGGCGCGGTCCGGAGGCGCTCGCGCAGTTGCGGGCCATGACGGTCGACATTTGTGAGGTCATTCCGCGCACCGCGGAGGGCGACTTCCATGTCACTACGGTGACGAGGATGACCCGCAACGCCCTGCTGATCGACACGCGTGCCACCGACCAGGACTATGACCGCACGCCCGCGCACGTCGCCCGCGGCGTCATGGATCATTTTCAGATCACCCTCTGCGTCGAGGGCGAGATGCAGTTCAGCTCGGGCCGGCGCGAGGTCACGCTGCGGCCCGGCGACATCGTTCTGATCGACATGGCGCAGCCAAACCGGACCGCGCTGCGCGCCGCGGGCAGCCGCACCCATCTGATGTCGATCGTGCTGCAACGCGCGATTTTGGCGCCGCGGCTCGCCCATCCGGACGCGGCGACGGCAACCCTGCTGCCGTCGGATCATCCTCATGCACGCCTGCTCGCCAGCCACTACGCCGCGCTTGCCCTGCCGTCCGAGCCCGGCACGGACACCGCGACCGGCCATGCCGAAGCCACGGTCGAGGCGATCGCCGATCTCGTGGCGGCCGCCGCCGGCGGGACGGCGGAGATCGTCGCGGGCCTCGAGCGCGCCGAGCGGCACCTCTACCTCACGATGATCAAGCGCCGCATCGCGAACAATCTCGAAACCGATGCGCTCACCAGCGAAGAGCTCTGCCGCCACTTCCAGATCTCGCGCGCGACCCTCTACCGGATGTTCGAGGCCGAGGGCGGGCTTGCGCATTATGTGCGGGAGCAGCGGCTCAATCTCGCGTTTCGGCGCTTGATATCGCCATCCGCGCAGGACGGCCGTCTGATCGAGCTCGCCGTCGACATGCGCTTCAGCAGCGATTCCACCTTCATCCGCGCGTTCCGTCGCAAGTTCGGCCTGACGCCGGGCGAATTGAGGGAATTGGCCGACACGTGGCTGCGCGAGACCGGAGCGGTGCCGGCCGTCGACACGGTGCTGCATCAACTGGCGCGGCGGCGCGCATCGCAGCCCTAGCCAGCACCTGATTTGTCGCCCGCGTTCCGGCGGGATATGACTCACGCCAGGGCCGGATGTTCGGCCAATGCGCGAGCGTCGCCGTGACTGATGCCATCAAGCTCGTCCTCTTCGACATGGACAATGTCCTCTGCGACTACGACAGGGCGACGCGCGTCGCCTATCTGGCGGAGCTCGCGGGGACCAGCAGCGAAGCCGTTCACAACGCGATCTGGGACAGCGGATTCGAGCTGCTCGGCGATTCCGGCGCGCTCGAGGCCGCCGACTATTTGCGGGGCTTTGGTGAACGCATCGGCTATCCCCTCTCGCTCGACGAGTGGGTGGAGGCCCGGCGTCGTTCGATGCAGGCCGATCGCGCGATGCTGGACATTGCCGGCAGCCTGCGAAACACCGTCGATATCGCGGTGCTGACCAACAATACCACGCTGGTTGCCGACCACATCGACACGCTGCTGCCGGAATTGCGTCCGCTGTTCGGCTCCGGGATCTACACCTCGGCCCAGTTCAAGACGGCGAAGCCGGACCCGCACTGCTATCGCCTCTGCCTCGCGGAGCTCGGCTTGAGGCCGCAGACCGTCCTGTTCGTCGACGATCTCGCAGCCAACGTCGCCGGCGCGCGCGAGGCGGGCTTGTTCGCGCATCAGCACACGTCCGTGGAGACCTTCAGGCAGGCTTTGTCGGAGTACGGCCTGCTTCCCTGATGAATGTGCGTAGGGTGGGCAAAGGCGCGACAGCGCCGTGCCCACGTCTTCAGAATCGTGGGCACGCTTCGCTTTGCCCACCCTACGTGTTCATCGCACTACGCCAGATGACACGCCACGAAATGCCCGCCCGCCCCTTCCTTCAGCACGGGCGCGCTTTCCGCGCAGCGCGGCTGGGCGATCGGGCAGCGGGTGTGGAAGTGACAGCCCGACGGCGGCTTCATCGGGCTCGGCACGTCGCCCTTGAGGCGGATGCGCTCGCGCTTGAGCTTTGGATCGGGCACCGGCACCGCCGACAACAACGCCCTGGTGTAGGGATGCTGCGGGTTGCGGTAGAGATCGCTCGCTTTCGCCAGCTCGACGATCCGGCCGAGATACATCACCGCGACGCGGTCGGAGATGTGCTCGACCACCGAGAGGTCGTGCGCAACGAAGAGATAGGTGAGGTTCAGCTCGGCCTGGAGGTCTTCCAGCAGATTGATGACCTGGGCCTGGATCGACACGTCGAGCGCCGAGACCGGCTCGTCGCAGACGATCAGCTTCGGCTCGACCGCGAGCGCGCGCGCGATCACGATGCGCTGGCGCTGGCCGCCGGAGAATTCGTGCGGATAGCGCCGCATGTGCTCGGCCTTGAGCCCGACCTTGACCAGCAGGCCTGCGACGCGCTCCTCGCGCTCCTTGGCGGAGGTCGCAAGGTTATGGATGGTGAAGGCCTCGCCGAGGATCGCGCCGACCGTCATGCGCGGATTGAGCGAGGCGAACGGATCCTGGAACACCAGCTGCATGTTGCGCCGCATCGCGCGCAGATCGTTGCCGCCGAGGCTGCGCACGTCCTGGCCGTCGAATGTGACCTCGCCGTCGGTCGGCTCGATCAGGCGCAGCACGCAGCGTCCCGTCGTCGACTTGCCGCAGCCGGATTCACCGACGAGACCGAGCGTCTCGCCGCGATTGACCGAGAACGACACGCCGTCGACCGCATAGACAGTCCCGACCTGGCGCGACAGCAGGCCGCCGAGCACGGGGAAGTGCTTCTTCAAGTTGGAGACTTGCAGCAAGGGTTCGCTCATGCCGCGCCTCCCAGATTTGTATCGCCGAGATGACAGGCCATGCGATGGCCGGGTGCGATCTCGCGCAGCAGCGGCTCCTTCTCGGTGCAGACATTCATGGCGAACTTGCAGCGTGGCGCAAAGCGGCAGCCGACCGGCGGATTGATCAGGATCGGCACCGAGCCGCCGATCGCCTCGAGCCGCGTCTTGTGCTCGCTGTCGAGATCGATGCGCGGGATCGAGCGGATCAACCCTTGCGTATAGGGATGACCTGGATGGCCGAACAGATCGTCGACCGGCGCTTCCTCGACCACCTTGCCGGCATACATCACGACGACACGTTGCGCGGTTTCGGCGACGACGCCCATGGCATGGGTGATCAGCATCACCGCCATGCCGAAGCGCTCCTTCATGTCCTGGAGCAGGTCCAGGATCTGGGCCTGGATGGTGACATCGAGCGCGGTGGTGGGCTCGTCGGCGATGATCAGCTTCGGCTTGCAGGCGAGCGCCATCGCGATCATCACGCGCTGGCGCATGCCGCCGGAGAACTGGTGCGGGTAGTTGTGCACCCGGCCCTCGGCGTTGGGGATCTGCACCAGCTTCAGCATCTCGATGGTGCGATCGAGCGCCTGCTTCCTGGTCACGGCCTCGTGGCGGCGCAGGCTTTCGGCGATCTGCTCGCCGACGGTGAGCACCGGGTTGAGCGAGGTCATCGGCTCCTGGAAGATGAAGCCGATCTCCTTGGCCCTGATCTCGTCGAGCTCGTTGCTGGTCAGCGGCACGAGGTCGCGACCCTCGAAGATGATCTGACCCGCCGCGATGCGGCCCGGCGGCATCGCGATCAGCTTCAGGATCGACATCGCGGTGACGGTCTTGCCGCAGCCGGATTCGCCGACCACGCAGAGCGTCTCGCCCCGGTTGATGGAGATGTCGACGCCGTCGACGGCCTGGAGGATGCCGTCGTCCGTGGAGAAGTGGGTCTTCAATCCCTTGATCTCGAGCAGCGGCGCCATCAGATCACCCGTCGCGCATCGAGCGCGTCACGCAGGCCGTCGCCGATGAAGTTGATGGCGACCACCGCGATGAAGATCGCGCCGCCCGGGAACAGCGCCCAGTGCGGGCCGATGTCGAGAAAGTCCTTGGCATCATACAGCAGCCGACCCCAGGTCGGCGTGTCGGGCGGGAAGCCGAGGCCGAGGAAGGACAGCGTCGATTCCGCGATGATCGCGGCGGCGACATCGATGGTGCCGGCGATGATCACCGGACCGAGCGCATTGGGCAGGATGTGACGCACCACCTGCCGCACCGGGCTCGCCCCGAGCGCCCGCGCGGCCTCGACGAATTCCTTCTCGCGGATCGACAGGAACTGGGCGCGCACGAGCCGCGCCACCGGCATCCAGCGCAGGCCGCCGATCACGAGCACGATCAGGATGAAGATGCCGCCCTCCGGACCGAACGCGGCCTTCAGACCGTCGCGGAACAGATAGATCAGCAGCAGCAGCAGCGGCAATTGCGGCAGCGACAGGAAGAGGTCGGTCAGCCACATCAACCCGTGGCCGAGCGCACCGCGCGACATGCCGGCGAGCGCGCCGATCAACACACCGACGAAAACCGAGACCAGCATCGCGGCGAGGCCGACCGCGAGCGAGATGCGCCCGCCATAGATCATGCGGGCGAGGATGTCCTGCCCGAGATCGTCGGTGCCGAAGGGATGCGCCGGCGAAGGCCCCTGCATGCCTGCGACGATGTCGATGTCGTCGATCTTGACCCGCCAGATGAAGGGGCCGAGCACCACTGCCAGGATCAGAACGAGCAGCAGGAACGCGCTGACCACGGCAAGCTTGTGGCGGCTGTAGCGCCGCCACGTCTCGCGCCAGGGCGAGTAGACGCGCCGCTCAGCGGAGGGAGATGCGAGGGTCAAGCCAGCCATAAAGCACGTCCGCGATGAGATTGAACAGCACGACGAGACACGCGAAGACGAAGGTGACGGCCATCACCACCGGCGTGTCGTTGGAAAGGATCGAGGAGATCAGCAGCGAGCCGATGCCGGGAATGCGGAAGATCTGCTCGGTGACGATGGCGCCGCCGAACACCGCGGGCATTTGCAGCGCGATCAACGTCACGACCGGAATCATGGCGTTGCGCATGACATGCTTGACGATGACCTTGGCCTGCCCGAGCCCCTTGGCGCGGGCGGTGGTGACATAGTCGAGCCGGATCACGTCCAGCATCGCCGAGCGCACGAAACGCGTCATCGACGCCGCCTGGAACAGGCCGAGCACCGCCACCGGCATGATCGCCTGACGGATCATCTCCAGCACCCAGTGGATGCCGGTGCCCTTGATGTCGGTGGTGTAGACGAAAGGCAGCCAGTCCAGCGTGACCGAGAAGATCAGGATGAACAGGATGCCGGTGAAGAAGGTCGGCAGCGAGAAGCCGACGAAGGCGAGCGTGTTGGCGATCTGGTCGAACAGCGAATAGGGCTTCGTGGCGGCATAGACGCCGACCGGAATCGCGATCAGCAGCGCCAGGATCTGCGCCGAGCCGATCACGTAGAGCGTGGCCGGCAGGCGCTGCAGGATGAGCGTGTCGACGTTCATCCGGCTGACGAAGGAGAAGCCCCAGTCGCCGTGCAGCATGGCGTTGAGCCAGTGCAGGTAACGAAGGTGGATCGGATCGTCGAGGCCGAACTTGGCTCGGAGCGCCGCCTGTACCTCGGGCGGCACGTTCGGGTTGGTCGCCAGCTCGGAGAACGGATCGCCGGGCGCGAGCGCGAGCACGACGAACAGCACGACCGAGATTCCGAGCAGGCTCGGAATCGCGATCATCAGGCGACGCAGGACGTATTGGCTCATGAGGGAAGGCCCCGTCTAGAGTTGGGGGATCATTCCTCGCGGTACCAGTCGAACAGATTGTCGGTTTCGTTGGCCCAGCCGGACACGACCGGGCGCAGATTGTTGGCCGCCGCCTCGACCTTCAGGCGATGCTGCACCGGGATGAACACGATGTCCTGGTACATCAGGTCGTTGGCCTTGATGTAGAGCGCGGCGCGCTTGACCGGATCCATCTCGCCGTCCGCAGCCTGGATGGTTGCGTCGTACTCCTTGTTGACCCAGCGCGGGAAGTTGGTGCCCTGCCACTTGTTCTCCTTGGTGGCGACGAGGGTCGAGAGATAGCGACGCATGTGCTGCGACGGATCGGGCTGGCTCAGCGGGATCTGGAACATCTCCATGTCGGCGTAGAACTTGGAATAGGTATCGGGATTGCCGACGTCGGACGAGAAGAACACGGAGGCGACGACCGATTTCAATTCGACGTCGATGCCCGCCTTCTGGCAGGCCTGCTTGACGATTGCCTGGGTCTTCTGGCGCGGACCGTTGATCGAGGTCTGGTAGAGCAGCTTCAGCTTCTTGCCGTCCTTCTCGCGGATGCCGTCGGCGCCCGGCTTCCAGCCGGCCTCGTCGAGGATCTTCGAGGCCTTCTCGATGCTGAACTCCCACGAGGTGTTCTTGGAGACGAATTTTTCGGGACCGTTGAGGAAGTTGGCCGTGGTGCGGCCTGCGCGACCATAGATCGCCTTCTTGACCGACTCGCGATCGATCAGCAGCGAGAGCGCCTTGCGCACCGCCGGATCCGAGAACAGCGGGTGCTTGGTCTTGATCGAGGAGCGTTCGCCATCGACCTCGGTGTTGGGATCGGTGAAGTTCAGCGCGATGAACTCGGTGTCGCCACCGACCGCATAGACGGTCTTGCCCTTGCCGCCCTTCTCCAGACGCAACAGCACGTCGTCCTCGACCTGGATGTTCCAGCCGAAATCGTATTCGCCGGTCTGGATCACCGCGCGCGCGGCCGAGACGGCGTCGCCGCCACCCTTCATCTCGACCGAGTCGAAATAGGGGCGGTTCGGCATGTGATAATCGGGGTTGAGCACGCCGCGGACGAGGTCGCCCGGCTTGAACTCGACGAACTTGTAGGGGCCGGTACCGACCGGCGAGAGGTTGGTCGGCGCCTCCCGCGATTTGGACCCCATATAGTCCTTGAACAGATGTTTCGGGATAATGGTGTTGGGCGCACCGACGAAGGCGTCGGCCCAGAACGGCGTCGGCTTGTTGAAGAGGATGCGGACCGTGAGGTCATCCACTTTCTCCACCGTGATGTCGCGGAGCGTCGCGATCGTCAGCGCGGAGGTCGCGGGATCCTTGGCGTATTCCCAGTTGAACACGACGTCGTCGGCCGTGAACGGCGCGCCGTCATGCCATTTAACGCCGGGCTTGAGCTTCCAGGTCACCGACTTGCCGTCGGCGGCCAGGCCGCCGTTCTGGATCGAGGGAATTTCGGCGGCGAGAACCAGCTTCATGTTGCCGTCGGGATCCCAACAGGCCAGCGGCTCGTAGAACAAGCGCGCACCGTCCTGGTCCTTGGTGCCGGTGGCGAAATGCGGATTGAGCAAGGTCGGGCCCTGCCACCACAGCAGCTTCAGCGCACCACCGCCGCCACGCTTGGTCGGCTTGTAGGTCGAGGCGCCCTCGGCCATGGCGACGCCGCCGAGCGCGAGGATCTGGTTGGCCAGCGGGGCAGTGAGACCGACCGCGGCCATGCGCGTGATGAAGGCGCGGCGATCCATCCGTCCGTCCTTCACCTGGCCGATCATCGAACGCAGTTCTTTATCCAGCATGGTTGTCCCCCGTCTGGTTCCCATCGTGATGAAGACGGCCGTCAGAGGCGGCCACCCAATTAGCTGGCAGTAGATGGCACACCGAATGGGGGGCGCGTCAACTGGGACCGTGTGTATGCAAACGGTCTTCTGGCTGTCTGTTGGGCAAAACTGTGTTCTGCAGCCCATCCGTTCGGCAATCCAGCATCAAAACATGCTGGATTGCACGCTGCACTGCGGAAAATTTGTTCGCAGGATCAGACGAAGTGTGGAGGCGAAATTCTACGCGACGGACATGTCGAGCGGCGGCTCGACGTGATCCGGCAGCGGACAGACATACGGCGTCTTGGCCGTTCGCTTCTTCAAGTCGGACTTGGCCGCCTTGATCAGTTCCGGATCTGTCAGCGCCTTGATGCCGAGACCGGCCATCGCCTTGGCGGCCTGCACCATGGCCTTGTGGGCATGCGGGCTCTTGCCCTGCGCCACCACCTGCCAGGTGTGGAACGGCGTGCCGATTGCAACCGTGGGGGCGTGAACCTGCACGGTCGGCACCACCCAGCTGACGTCGCCGACGTCGGTCGAGCCGACCAGCGGGTTGCGCTTGGCATCGAGCGGCACCAGGAAGTCGGCCAGCGGCCGATCGGTCTGCTCCATGCCGATCGCGTAATAGACCGACGCGATATCCTTGTCGCTCAAGGTCGCGCGGATCTGGCTGGCAAAACCCTTGTCCGCATCGTCGAAATGCGGCGGTCCGAGCTCTTCCATGACCCGGTGCAGCGCCTGCTCCAGCGGCGTGTTCGGCAGGATGTTGGAGACCGCGGAGATGATCTTCATCTCGACCTTGGTCTCGGTCATCAGCGCCGCGCCCTCGGCGATCTTGCTCACACGTCCGACCAGCTCGTTCATGCCGGGAAGGTCACGAGCGCGGATCGAATAGCGCACCCGCGCATGGGCCTGGACCACGTTCGGCGCAATGCCGCCGGTGTCGAGCAGCGCGTAATGAACCCGCGCATCGCTCGGCATGTGCTCGCGCATGTAGTTCACGCCGACATTCATCAACTCCACCGCATCGAGCGCGGAGCGGCCGAGATGCGGCGAGGCCGCGGCATGCGAGGTGCGACCGGTGAAGATGAAATCCGCGCGCGTGTTGGCGAGCGACGGCGTCACCGCGACCTCCCAGAAGCTGTGCGGATGCCAGGTGATGGCGATGTCGGCGTCCTCGAACGCCCCCGAGCGCACCATGAAGGCCTTTGCTGCGCCGCCTTCTTCAGCCGGGCAGCCATAATAGCGCACGCGACCTGGCACCTTGTTTTCGGCAAGCCAGTCCTTCACCGCGGTCGCGGCGAGCAGCGCGGCGGAACCCAGCAGATTGTGACCACAGCCATGTCCGTGTCCGCCGGCTTCGATCGGACGATGCTCGGCGACACCCGCTTCCTGGCTGAGACCGGGTAGCGCGTCATATTCGCCCATGAATGCGATGACCGGACCGCCCTCGCCCCACTCGCCCATCACTGCGGTCGGAATGCCGGCGACGTTCTCGGTGATGCGGAAACCCTGATGACGCAGCTCGGCGAGATGCTCGGCGGCGGACCGCGCCTCGGTGTAGCATACCTCGGGCATGCCCCAGACCTTGTCGCTGAGGTCGATGAAACGCCCCTTGATCGTGTCGACGCCACGCCAGATGTCGCTGCGGTTGTCCATTGCTTCGGTCCGTGATCCCTTGGTCAAACGAAGCGGCAATGGTTAGCAGCTTCATGGTACGGCGCCTAGCACCTCGCCGGACACCAGCCATGCGGCGCATGCCGGATTGAGGGGTGCCTACCGCTCGTGCACAAGGTGTTTCCGTGCCTTTCAAAGATTTCACGCGGCGCTCTCACGAATAATTGGGAACGAGGCTTTCAAGACGGCCTGCCCCGGCCTAAATTATGCGGGCTTCGCGCGACGCTCTGCAGCAATCACGGAGCGATGCACTCAGCCAGGAGAACTCCATGCCCGCTTTGACCGAATGGAGAGTGCCGCCGGCCAATCAGCCGCGTGCGGGCGACTACGGTTTCGATCTCGACCGCGCGCTCGCATCCGTCGTTGGCCTGCACGCCATCGTCCCGCCGGACGCCTTCAGCGCCGAGACGCTGGGCACCGAACGCGCCGGCAACGGCGTCGTGATCGATCACGGACTGGTGCTCACCATCGGCTATCTCATCACCGAGGCGGAATCGGTGTGGCTGCACCTCGGCGATGGGCGGGTGGTCGAAGGCCATGCGCTCGGTTTCGATTCCGAAACCGGCTTCGGCCTGGTGCAAGCCCTCGGTGAGCTCGACGTCGAACCGTTGCCGCTCGGCAGGTCGGCGGAAGCCGGGATCGGCGACCGCGTCGTGGTCGGCGGCGCCGGCGGCCGCACGCGCTCGGTCGCCAGCCAGATCGTGGCCAAGCAGGAGTTCGCCGGCTATTGGGAATATCTGCTGGACGAAGCCGTCTTCACCTATCCCGCGCATCCGAACTGGGGCGGCACGGCGCTGCTCAACGAGCGCGGCGAGCTGATCGGCATCGGCTCGCTTCAGCTGGAGCGCGAGCGCGACGGCAAGGCCGAGCATGTCAACATGGTCGTGCCGATCGACCTCTTGAAGCCGATCCTGGACGATCTGCGCAAGTTCGGTCGCGTCAACAAGCCGGCGCGCCCCTGGCTCGGGCTCTACTCGACCGAGATCGACAACCGCTTGGTCGTGATCGGGATCTCCCCCAACGGCCCTGCCGCGCGCGCCGAGCTCAAGACCGACGACATCATCCTCGCCGTGAACGGGGACAAGGTCACGAGCCAGACCGCCTTCTACAAGAAGATGTGGGCGCTCGGCACCGCCGGCGTCGACGTGCCGCTGACCGTGTACCACCAAGGCGTCACCTTCGACGTCACGGTGACCTCCACCGATCGCTTCAAGCTCTTGAAGGCACCGAAGCTGCATTGATCCCACGCTGAAGGAAGCCGCGATGAGCGAGGCCGTGATCGACGACATCGTGGCCGTGCTGCCGCCGCTGCTCAATGCGCTGGAAGCGCTCGGCTTCTTCCAACGCCATCTGCATCCGCCGGCGTTCGCTACCGTGATCAACGCGATCGGCGCACCGGATGAGGCGCTGCAAACGGCACACGCGGCTATTGGAGAGTGGCCGGAGCAGTTCGCGGGCCTCCGCGAGCGGCTCGATTGCGCCTGCGGCGAGACGCTCGCCGCCTTTGCCGGGATCCGCGAGGTCGAGCGCGGCAATGGCGATCTCGTCGCTGTCTTCCGCGCGCTGCGCCACGTGCCGCGCGCGCAGGAGGCGCTTTATCCCCTGGCGATGCAATTTCCTCCCGTAAGCAGCTTCTTCCTCAACACCGCCAATCGCGAAAATGCGGATCTGTTGTCGCGGCTCGACGTCGGCGCGAGCGAAAATACCGGCATCTTCCACGATCACAACGAACCCGGCAGCCGCGGCGGCTTCTCGGTCTATGTGCCTGAGGACTATACGCCCGAGCGCGCCATGCCGCTGGTGATGGCGCTGCATGGCGGCAGCGGCAACGGACGCGGTTTCCTGTGGAGCTGGTTGCGCGACGCCCGCAGCCTTGGCACGATTCTGGTGGCGCCAACCGCGACCGGTCCGACCTGGGCGCTGATGGGTGATGATGCCGATACGCCTAACCTCATGCGTATCCTCGAAACCGTGCGCAGCCGCTGGAGCATCGACGCCTCGCGCATGCTGCTGACCGGCATGAGCGACGGCGGCACCTTCAGTTACGTCAGCGGCCTCGACGGCGCCTCGCCTTTCACCCATCTGGCGCCGGTTTCGGCAACCTTCCATCCGCTGATGGCGGAGATGGCCGACGCCGCGCGCCTGCAGGGGCTGCCCATCTTCATCACCCACGGCAAGCTCGACTGGATGTTTCCGGTGCAGACCGCGCGCCAGACCCAGGCAGCGCTCGCAGCGGCCGGCGCTGATGTCACCTATCGCGAGATCGACGACCTCAGCCACACCTATCCGCGCGAGATCAACGCGGAGCTGGTGCAGTGGCTGAACGCGGGGTGAACAACCCGTCCTTATCCGCGCCGCACTGCCGCGGAACCATCGCTCCGGGCCGACGTTATTGCTGGCCCACCGGAGGTTCGCAAATGCAGACTTTTTTCGGAATGATCCTTGGCGCGCTGCTGCTTGCCGGCGGCGTGTATGTCTATGACTCCATGCAGACCTCGTCCGTCGCCAATGGCGAAGTCGCGACCACCAATCGCACCATCGTGAACTGGGATGTCGCGAAGGCGGATTGGGATGCGCTGCGCGACCGCGCGCACAAGGACTGGGTCCGGATCTCGTCGAAGTAACAACGCCCATCATGAACGAGGCGCCGTCGCGAGCTCCGCGGCGGCGCCTTTGCGTTGGCTACCGACCGATGCGCCTCAGTTCATCTTGGCCTTGCGCGCATCGGCGATGACCTGCTCGAACTCGGTCATGCTGAGCACGCCGGGGACGCGGTACTTGCCGACGATGAAAGACGGGGTGCCGCTGAAACCGAAGGCTTCGGCCTGCTCGTTGTTGCGCTTGAGCAGCGCATCGATATCGCTGCCATGGCCGGTGAGATCGCGCTTCAGGCGATCCATGTCGAGGCCGGCGGCGGCAAGCAGCTCGTTGATGCGCGGCTCGGTCAGGCGCGAGCTGACGCCCATCAAGGCATCATGGGCCTGATGGTATTTGTCCTGGAATTTTGCCGCGAGAGCGGTCCGCGCCGCGGTGACGGAGACCGGCCCGAGGATCGGCCAATCCTTCATCACCAGCCGCACCTTGCCGTCGTCCTGGACGACCTGGCGCAGCTCGGGCTCGAGCTTGCGGCAATAGGGGCAATTGTAGTCGGACCATTCGACGATGGTGACGTTACCGTTGGGATTGCCGGCGACGGGCGTGTCGGGATCGCGCAGCACCTTGGCTTCGGTCAGCACCTCGTTGTCGTCGGTCGCCGCGCGCGCCGAGGCGCCCGTCAGTGCGAGGGCGCCCGCCCCGATCAACGTCAACGCCGCGCGCCGCGTCGGCGCAAGGCCCTTAGTCCCAAATCCAGCCATATCTCGTTCCGTTTCGGTCCCATCTCCCTGAATACGGTCGGGACCGGGAATTGTTACTCGTCATATAGAGTGTCGCGACGGCGATGTCATCGCACCAGCAGCGTGACCGCCAGGCTATGCGCCGGACGCACTCGCCGCGGGCGGCGCTGCAATGCGCGGCAGCATCGCCATCAACGTGCCGGTCATCGTTGCGATCAGCGTGGTCTTGCCCTCGTGCTCGGCAAACGCCCTGGCCTCGCAGAACGTCAGCGTGCGGCCGGGCTTGACGACCTCGGCCTTGAAGACGAAGCGCTCGCCTCTAGCCGGGGCCAGCAGCGTGGTCTTGAACTCGACGGTAAGGATATCAGCCTCGCGCGGCATCAAGGTGAAGGCGGCAACGCCGCAGGCGTTGTCCAGCCCGGCGGTGATGATGCCGGCATGGACAAACCCGTTCTGCTGGGTGAAGGCCGCGGAATGCAGCATCGCCAGCTCGGCCTCGCCCGGTGCGAGGCGGACGATCACGATGCCGAGCGTGTGCATCGCCGGCTGGCCGTCGAACATGGCGATGGCCGCCGCCCGATAGCCCGGGTTCTTCGGCTCGAACGCAGCCATGGCTCAGGCCTCGGCCGGCTCGGCGAGATGCCGCAAAGCGATCTCGCGGACGGCATCCGTGAACGGCGCCGATTTGCGCTGGGTTCGATCCATGTGCACGCCGGTGATCTCGCAAGTTGCGGCGATCTCGCCGGTCTCGGCATTCGTCATGTCGTGCCGGAAGCGGATCGACTTGTCGCGCACCTCGAGCAGATGGCTGCGGATCTCGACGATGTCGCCGGCGAGCAGCTCGCGCCTGTAGGCGATGTTCTGCTGCACGGCGGCCATGCCGCGGCCGGAGGAACGCAAATAGCTCGGCGTGAGGCCGAGGCGGGCGAACAGGTTCCAGTTGGCTTCGTCGAATTTGCCGACATACCACATGATGTTCATGTGGCCGACATGGTCGCATTGCCACGGATAGACCGTGCCGCGATAGGTCGCCTCCTGCTCCATCGCCATTTTCCGCCCTCGTTGTTTATTGATTGATACGGTAGCGTATCAGGCACGAGACGCGTTAGCAATACGGCACCGTATCAAGAGTTCGAGAGGCTTCATTCATGAGCGACGGCAAGGGCGATGTCTGGGTCGAGGCGGGGTTTGCCGAACTCGCCCGCGCGGGGGTCGAGGGTGTCAGGGTCGAGGTGCTTGCCAAGAATCTCGGCGTCACCAAGGGCGGCTTCTACCGCCGCTTCGCCGACCGCGCCGCGCTGCTCGATGCCATGCTGCAACATTGGCGCGAGGGGCGGGCCGCGTCGATCGCGCAGCAGACGCGCCTCGATGGTCAACCGCCCCGCGAACGGCTGAAGGCGGTGATCCAGCTCTACTCCGAGCGGCTCAATCCGGAAGCCATGGCGATCGAGCTCGCGATCCGGCAATGGGCCCGCTCCGACGAGAGCGCCGCGGCGGCCGTGGCGAGCGTGGACGCAGCGCGGCTCAAGCACGTGGCCGAGCTCTATCGCGCGACCGGGCTTGCACCCGAGGAGGCCGAGGCACAGGCCTTCCTGTTCTACTGCTTCATCTTCGGCCAGAGCCTGTTGTTCGTCGAGCGCGGCCCGCGCAAGCGGTCGCAACTGGTGGCGAAATCGGCCGAAAAGCTGCTCAACTAGAGCATGATCCGGACCCGAAGGGCCGCGTGAGCGCAAAGTGTGCAGCGGTTTTCCGAAAGATCATGCTCCAACTCAAAATCAAGTGAAAAGGCCGGAGCGGTGCTCCGGCCTTCGTATCGATTCGAAGCTCAGGCGGCGCCCTTCAGCTTCTTGTTGCATTCGCTGTAATAGCCGCCGCCCTTCTGGATCCACTTCATGCCGCCGTTGCCGTTGGTGGTCTTGTTGGCGTTGTACTGATCGACGCAGGTGTGCAGGCGTCCCTTGCCCGGGGTCTCCTTGGCATATTTCGGATCGATCGCGTTCGGATAGATCGCAGGTCCCGCCGGCAGGGTCGGCGCGGCGGCGGGGGCCGCCTCCTTCTTGGCCTGCTTCGGCTCGGCGGGCGCAGCCGCGGTCGGTGCAGGAGCAGCCGGCGCGGCGGCAGCCGGCGTTGCATCCGCGCCGCACTGGGCCTTGCGGAAGTCATTCCACTTCATGGTGCCGAGCGAGCCGTCCTTCTTGGCCGCCTGGTATTTGGCGCTGCACTCCTGCGACGTCAGCGCCTGCGCCGGCGCCGATACCGAGAGCGCAGCAAATCCCGACAACGCAATCGCGCACAGCATTTTTGATTGAATGGTCATCCTTAGGTCTCCTCCTTGGTCTTCCCCCGAGGGGAAGTGAAACAAGAATTGCTATCCTAGCGTGCCGGCCATTTGCGACAAGGAAGCGATGGCCCCCGGCTGCCAAAATATAGTAACGGCGCCGTTCAGATTATTCATGTCGCGTTCAGCAATGCGAGCCGACGTTCGCAGCCCTTCGCAATTCTCGCAAGATGAGTGCAACACCATGACCCTCGCCTCTCGCCTCGCCGCCGTCGCCCTCGCCTCCCTGCTCGCCGGCGGCACTGCCTTCGCGCAGACCGCCGCGCCGGCGGCCAAGACCGATATGAAGACCGACGCCGCCACGGCCGACAAGAAAGCCCCGAAGGAGCGCTCGGCCGAGTCGCTCGAATGCTCCAAGCAGGCCGACGCCAAGGGCCTGCACGGCAAGGAGCGCAAGAAATTCCGCTCCGAATGCATCAAGACCGCCAAGGCGGGCGCCGCCGCGCCGGCTGCCGACAAGAAGTAGCCCCGACACGATCTTCCGCGAGCTTCCAGCGAGAGGCGCGCGCATTGCGGCATGACGAGCCTGCAATTGTGCGCCTCTCGCTGATTTGCGATAAGGTGGCGTGAAGCAAATCGCCGCCTCCCTGTCGTTTGAATGGCCGAGCCGTGCCAAGATCTTGAGCACGGCGGAGACGCTCGTCATCGGCACAGCCGGCGGCCTTGTGTTTCTCCTCGCCGGCCTTCCCGGCGGGTTGATCTCCGGCTCGATGATCGCGGTCGGGATCGCCGCGATCGCCGGGCGCCAGCTCGCGCTGCCGCCGCTCCTGACCCAGACCGTGCTGGTGCTGCTCGGCATTTCGCTGGGCTCGGTGGTCTCGCGCCATCTGCTTCAGCAGGTCGGCGCATATCCCCTCACCATCGGGCTGCTTGCGCTCGCGACCTTCTGCTCGACCTTCGGCTCGAGCTATTACCTCCAGCGCATCCATGGCTGGGACCGCACCTCGGCCTTCCTGGCCGGCAGCCCCGGCGCGTTGTCGCAGATCACGATCCTGGCGGTCGAGCGCGGCGCCGACCTGCCGGGCATCGCGGTGGTGCAGACCATGCGCGTCATCATCCTCACCGCGGCCCTGCCGATGGTGCTCGCGTTTGCAGGCGTCGTCCCCTCGGCCGCGCCGTCGCTGGCGACGACGATCGCTTCGCCGCTCGATCTCGTCGAGCTGGTCGCGGCCTCGCTGGCCATGGCGCTGGTCCTGCGCCTGATCAGGTTTCCGGCGAGCTGGATGTTCGGCGCCATGATCGGCTCGAGCGTGCTGCATGGCGCCGGCTGGGTCGAGGGCGGCCTGCCGGACTGGGTGCGCGGCGTGGCGCTGGTCGGCATCGGCGCGCTGATCGGCAGCCGCTTCGCGCGGATGCGGATCAAGACGCTGGCCGGCCACCTCAACGCGGCGCTGGGCTCGTTCACGGTCGCCATCGCCGTCTCCGCCATCTTCGTCGGCATCGTGGCGCTGACCACCCAGGTCAGATTCTCCGACGCCGTCGTCGCCTTCGCACCGGGCGCGATGGATGCCATGCTGGCGCTGGCGCTGACCTTGCACATCGACCCGATCTTCGTCGGGGCCCACCATTTGTCGCGTTTCGTGTTCGTGACGATCGCAACGCCGGGCATCGTGCATCTGTTCGGGCGCACGCAGGACGATGTGGATGATTGATGGCGCGCAGTGCGCCTCGCGAACTCCGCTCTCGTAGGGTGGGCAAAGGCGCATAGCGCCGTGCCCACGTTCTCTTTCGACCTTATCACTACGAGGTGGTGGGCACGGCGCGCGAAGGGCGCGCCTTTGCCCACCCTACGGCAGCTGACCTAGCCTCTCGCCGTCTTCGCAAATCCCCACGCGGCAATCGCGGCCATCAGCAGCGAGATCAGGACGTTGTAGCCGGCGAGCGAGAGGCCGAGGAAGCGCCACTGCACCTCGTCGCAACGCACCACCTTCACGGTGTCGAGCTTTGAGAACAGATCGCCGGCATTGCCGAGATTGACGACGGGACCGCTGCAATCGGTCGGCCCCTTCCAGAACCCCCACTCAACGCCGGAATGGTAGGTGCCGAGTCCGGCATTGGCGAGCGTTGCCAGCGCGAGGATCGCCAGCCCCGCCAGCAGCAGCGGCCGCGGCGCGCCGCTCCGCGCCGCCAGCGCCGTGAGCGCACCGAGCGGAATCGCGAGATAATAGGCGTAGCGCTGCTCCAGGCAGAGCGGACAGGGCAGGATCTCCAGCACGAGCTGGAAGAACCAGGCGCCCGCGATGGTCGCCGCGGCAATCAGCGTGACGAGCAGCGAGGCCGTCAGCGCAGCGCCGCTCGCAGCCGGCTTGAACGCAGGTATGGCGGCACTCTGGGTCGTCACGGCAGCCTCTTTCCGGTAGGTCGCGCTCCTAAGCCTCTAGACCCGCTCCATGCGGCTGTCGAGAACGGCTGACATCACTTTGGCGCGGGTTGACCCCGCTTTGTTCATGGCTATAGTCCGCCGGCTTCGCGACGCTCCCTGCAAGGGCCGACCGAGGGCCCCTGTGGCGGAACTGGTAGACGCGCTCGACTCAAAATCGAGTTCCGCAAGGAGTGCTGGTTCGATTCCGGCCAGGGGCACCAGCCTTCGCTGCTTCGCAGCTACGGCTCGGCAAGCCGGGCGCAGCCATATCCATGCGAAGCGGCGAAGGCTGTCGCGCCGAAGCCTTGGCGAAGGCGGACTGGCTCAACACACTCGCTCTCCCCCCTCCCTAGCCATCCCCTCATCTCCACTGTATAAACCGGTAGCTTCTTCCGTAACTCGAAGGAGCTCATATGAACGACCTGCACGCGTGGCTCTCGCAGCAACACCACGGTTTGCGGACCTTCCAGACCTTTCAGCAGAAGCTCGAGACGCTCGGCCAGCACGATCCCGCCCAGCGCGGCCTGTGCCGCCTGCTCAGCGGCGTCATCGGCAGCTATGTCGAGGCCTTTGACGAGGCCCCGCTGCCGGTCGACATTGCCGAGGACGCCTATCGGCGCCTGCTGACGCTGGTCGGAAGCCTCGATCTGCACGGAAATGCCGCTCGCCGGCTCGCCGACATCAACCGCGTGGCGACCTGCGAGTTGTGGCGGTGATCGTCAGGACCAGCGTGCCCACTTCAATTTCTAGGTAACAGGACACGCCTCTTCGGCCTCGCGACGCATGACGCCCGAGTCTTGAGCTTCTCTTGACGCCCCTTCCTTGGAAAGGGCGCAGGGAAGGCCGGGCGCCGGCTGGCACCCGCGGTCCGCTGCGCGCAAATTGCGAAGACAAATGCACAGCGGCATACAGGGCAGCCCAGGACATCCCGGCCTTTCCCTGCGCAATGGTTTTACGGCTTATGGCGCGCTCTCCCCGGGGAGCGATGCACTATTGCCCCCGTCGCCTTGCGGATGACTGGCGCGCGTGCCCGGTCGGGCCGCTTCACCACCACAAGCCTTGACGCACAGACCCCGGGCGTCAGGACGACACGCTTTTGCCGTACGCGGACCGCACTGGTCGTGTGCGCGCTGCTCAACCGCTCACGGGCCAACCCGCCCTGCGATTGCTGGCGCGCCGATGCACTCCACGTCCACCGCCACCCGGCCCGCGCATCGTGACGATCGCGAAACGCCCCTTATCCTTGGGCCGGGATGACGCAAAGCTACGATATTTCCGAATTTCGGTCAACCAGAATCTTGTGTGACCAAGCGGCGAGTGTCCAGACAGACCTTGTTCCGGCCGAGAATCATCTCCTGCAGCTCAATGGCTTCGTTTCTCCCCCGTGTATCCGCATCGTCATTGCGAGCGCAGCGAAGCAATCCCGGAATGCATCAGCGGAAACAGTCTGGATTGCTTCGTCGCAAGAGCTCCTCGCAATGACGGGGAGGAGAGATTACGCGTCTTGAGGCCGTTCCACTTCCCCGCGCCGATCCCTATATCCTGTGGCAACCGATGTGATGCAGCGGACAGTTTGATGGCCAGGACACGCAGGACGGACGCCGACGACCTCCCCCGCTATTTCGTCTGGGTCCGGGGCCTCGAGGGCCCCGAGCCGCAGAAATGGATGGCGATGGATTTCGGCGTCGGCGACTGGAAGCGGCCGCTGGTGCTGGCTTATCTGGAGCTGCCGGCGGACGAGCGCGATCTGTCGCTGTCGATGCTGGCGCGGCGGTACCCGCCGCCGCGGGTGGATATCTCGTAACGGCGTCAGCCCATCCAGCACAAGTCTGTCGCCGTGGAGACAACGACCGCTGGAGGCAGCGCCGCCGCCAGCCAGCGACGACCCGACACGGCGACGCCGCACGATCCCGCTTGCTACCTCAACGCGACTGTGCGCAGAATGCACCTGTATTTTCATGAGTCAGATATTTCAATCACTGATTGATTCCGGGAAATGATGCCCGGTTTGGCCTGACGCTTTCCTTGTCGAGTTGCCGGAGGGGCCCATGACGCATCATGATGTCGGGGGGAACGCCGATTCTCCGAGGCCGGAACGTGCGCCCAGCGATCAAGACAGCAATGCCGGCGCGGGCGCGGCCCTGCCAAGACGCAAGCTGGTGCTGTTCGCCGACGGCACCGGCAATGCGTTCACCAAGCAGGAATCCAGCGTCTGGCGTCTGTATGAGGCCCTGGACCATACCCAGCCGGACCAGATCGCGCATTACATCAAGGGTGTCGGCACCGCCGGCTGGGCACCGCTTGCCGCGCTCGACGGCGCCACCGGCATCGGCGTCCCCGGCAACGTCCGCAAGCTCTATCGCTTCCTGTGCTGGAATTGGCGACCCGGCGACGAGATCTACATCTTCGGCTTCAGCCGCGGCGCCTTCACCGCGCGCACGCTGGCGGCGCTGATCGCGAGCCAGGGCCTGGTGCCGGCGGAGATCGACGACACGCCGGTGTCGCATGCGGAGATGGGGCGTAACGTCAAAGCCGCCTGGCGCGAATATCGGCGCGAGACCGTGCCCTGGACCAAGAGCCTGCCGACGATCTGGGTCACGCGCTGGATCCGCGACTTCCTGCTGTTCGTCTATCACTGGCTTTGCGGGCACCGTAGCTATGCCGAGGTGCGGAGCAAAATGAACGGGCGCAGCGAGGTCGAGATCGCATTCCTCGGCCTGTTCGACACCGTCGAGGCCTTCGGCGTGCCGGTCGAGGAGCTCCGCCTCGCCATCGACTGGGCAATCTGGCCGATCTCGTTCCGCAATCACCGGCTGTCGCACAAGGTCAGGCACGCCTGTCACGCGCTCGCGCTCGACGACGAACGCACCACCTTCCATCCGCTGCGGATCGACCAGAGCCGTCTGGCGCAGGGGCAGATCGTCAAGGAAGTGTGGTTCACGGGCGTCCATTCCGATATCGGCGGCGGCTATCCGGAATCCACCCTGTCCTTCGTGCCGCTGGTCTGGATGGTCGAGCAGCTCGGCGACCGGTTGCGCTTCCAGGACGGCGAGATCGAGCATTTCAGGGAATATCAATCGGCGCTCGGGCCGCGGCATGATTCACGCAGCGGCGCAGCGGTGCTGTACCGCTACGGGCCGCGTCCGATCCTCGGCGGCGACGTGAATGGCGGGCTGCCGGTGGTGCACTTCGCCGTCATCGAGCGCATGCTGCTCGGCTGCGACGATTACGCCCCCATCATGCTTCCGTCGAACTGCCTGGTGCTGCTGCCGGACGGAACGAGGTTGCCGCTGCGATCGGAGGGAGAGACCAAGGATCTCGACGAGCAGCATGCGCGCGAGGTCATGAAGGCCGCCTATCTGCAAAAGGCGACGGGACCGCGTCGTACCGAGGAGGCCAGGGCCTTCACTGGGATGAGCACGCCCGACGCCACCATGTCGAGCCTCACGCGCGACACCGTGTGGTGGCGGCGCGTCGCCTATTTCTCGCTTTTGTTCATGGCCGGCGTGATCGCCGCGTGGCCGTGGATCGCGCACGCGCTGGTGCAATGGTCCGAAGACCGCGCCCTGGAGGGCACCGGCGCACTGTCTTTCATCACCAATATCGACTGGGTGATGGGCGCAGTGGTGGCGCCACTGACCAATCTGCTGCGAGACGTGGTGCCGTCCTATGCGGCCCCCTGGCTCAACATCGCGACCTACTATCCCTTCCTGACCTCGATCGTGGTGATCGTCACCTGGTGGATCTGGCAAAAGAACGGAACGTTGCGTGACGACATCGAGGAGCGGGCGCGTCTTGCATGGAACACGTCGCGCCGCAGGGCGAGCATGGAGCACATCGACAAGCCGGGGCCGTTGATGCGGCTCGGACACTGGATGCGCCTGAATGCCAGCCCGGCGCAGCACGTCATCACCAGGGGACTGGTGCCTGCGGTCTTCCTGATCGCGATCTTCGGCTCGGCCGCGCTGATCGTGTCGAGCAGCCTGTTCACCGCACGTCTCGCCCTCGGATCGGTCTGCTCGCCGCCTGCGGTCAAGGGCTCCGCCGCGTTCCAGACCGGCACGCCGGTGACGGACGAGCCGGTCGACGCCCGCGCGTTGTTCGACATCAGGGACTTTTGCTGGTGGAGCGGGCTCGCCGTCGAGAAGGGCCGCAAATACCGCGTCTTTCTCGAGATCAAAGAGCCATGGTTCGACCGTACCATCATGAGCGGCGTGAACGGATTTGCGACCTACGAGCCGCACCACTACGTGGCGCTGCCGGAGCGTCGTCTGTTCGCGGCGGACTGGTTCCAGCCCGTGGTGCGCGTCGGCAGCAAAGGCATCAACGACCTGCCGCTCAAGGCAGTCAATGTGATGCCGGCCGACGAATTTCCCCGCCGCATGAAGCCCACCCTGCCCGCGGAGGACGACATCAGCAGGAGCCGCAACAGGTACCCCGTGCGGCTCGACGACACGGCCGAATTCAAGGGCAGGCTCGACGGACTCGGCAAATTCGAACCGATTCCGCCGGCCATGCTCGCCGAGGCAGGCCAGGTCTGGACCAAGCAGCTGTTGACCGGCCGCGTCGTCGCCGAATTCGTGGCGCCCGAGTCCGGCGAGCTGTTCTTCTACGTCAATGACGCCGTCCAGATATTCCCGCGGCTGCTTCCGGAGTCGTGGGTCCCGTCCTGGCTTGATGCGATCCAGGGGCCGCACGATCTGTTCTACCGAAACAATAGCGGCACTGCGAAGATCAAGGTCCAGCGCCTGCCGGCCCCACCGATGCCGCCGGACAAGCCGGCATTACCGCTGGCGAGCAACTGAGGTCCAGCGGGAGGCAGCGTCGGAGCGCTCCGCGCCGCGACTTGGACACGGGGCATTCCCGCCCCCATGATTATGGGTGTCGCTGCCTGCGTCCGGTGGTTAAACTTGCCCTTGCGCCGCGGGGGACACGCGGGTCGCGGGACCATGATCATGACCGAACAGGGCGAGACGGGTGAAGCCATCACCATCCTCCTCGTCGAGGACGACGCGCCGACCTGCTGGCGGCTGCAGGATGCGCTGGTCAAGGCCGGCTACGAGGTGCGCAGCGCCGGCACGCTCGGTGAAGCCCGTTCCGCCCTCGCCGGCGGCGCGCCCCGCGTGCTGCTGACCGATCTGCGCCTGCCCGACGGCCACGGCATCGAGCTGATCCGCGAGATGAGGCAGCGCTTCCCCGACACCGAGATCATGGTGATCTCGGCACTCGGGGACGAGGAAAGCGTGATCTCGGCGATCACGGTCGGCGCCACCGGCTATCTGCTCAAGGACGCCTTCCCCACCGACATCGCCACCACGGTGCGCGATCTGGTCGCCGGCCATTCGCCGATCTCGGCCTCCATCGCGCGCTTCATCGTGCGCAGAACCCAAGGTGCCGCGCAGAATTCAGTGGAGCCGCCGCCCGGCCCCGTGCTCAATACGGCCAGGCTGACCCCGCGCGAGATCGACATCCTCTGGGGCATCGCAAAGGGCTTCAGCTATGCCGAGATCGCCAGCCATCTCGGCCTGTCCAAGCAGACCGTGCCCGGCCATATCAAGAACATCTATCGCAAGCTCGAGGTGCACACGCGCAGCGAAGCGGTGTTCGAGGCGGTGCAGCAGGGCCTGATCAAGCTGTGAGCGAGATCGCGGCCAAAGCACCTGCAAAGGCAGCTACGAAGGCGCCCACGCGGCCGCGGCGCCGGCTGATCGCCTCGCGCCTCGTGCCCTATCTGCTGCTGCAGGCCCTGATCGTGATCGCCACCATTCTCGGGCTGCGGCTGCTGCAGCCGAGCGATCCCGACGATTTTGCGTTGAGCGGGTTTTCGCTGCGGCAGGACGGCGTGACGCTGCCCGTGAACCTCCCGCATTTCACGGCGTCGCGCTATTCCCTGGACGACCCGCCGCTCTACACCGGCAGCTTCATGTTCCGGCGCGGCGAAGCGGCAGCGGGTTGGTCGGTCTATCTGCCGCGCTTCAGCAACGCGGTGGAGGTCGCCGTCGACGGCGTCGTCGTGCTCGATTCCCGGCGCGACGCCAATGCCAACCGGCCCGACCGCAACACGCCGCAGATCGCAGCGATACCCGCCTCACTGCTGCGCGAGGGCGCCAACGAGATCACGGTGCGCCTGTTCGTGTGGGGGCCGTTGAAGGGTTTTCTCGACACTGTCTATGTCGGGCCGGATGCCGCCTTGCGGCCAGCCTATGAGACGCGGATGCTGCTGTTCGTCACCCTCCCCGTGGTGTTTTCGGCCTGGCAGTCGATCCTCGCCGTCATCCTCGCGATCATGTGGCTGATGCGGCGCCGCGAGCCGGTCTACGGCGTGTTGGCAGCCGCGATGGTGCTCGGCGTGGTGCAGGCGTACGTACCGCCGCCGGTTCCGCCGGCCGCCACGTCGCGGCTTGCCGCGGTGCTGCTGGCGTCCGCGCCGATCGAGAGCGCGTTGGTCGTCATGTTCGGCGTGCTGTTCTTCGGCTGGCGCTGGCCGCGCTACGGCATGCTGCTGTTCGTGCCAGGCCTCGTCGTGTTCGTGGTCGGGCTGATCGGGGGCCCGCCGCTGCCGCGCATCCTCTTTCTGGTGCTCGGCATCCCCACCGTCGGGATTTGCCTGTTTCTGATGGCCTGCGTGACCGCGACCGCGGTCGTCCGGCGGCAGGACGCGGCAAGCTTCACGATCGGATGCGCCGTCACCATCGTGCTGGTCTGCTGGGTCCAGGACATGTTCACGGTGCTCGAGATCGTGAGCAACGATCGCATCTTCGTCTCGCGCCTGTCCTATTCGGCGATGCTGGTCGCGATCGGGGCCGGCTTGACCTGGCGCTTCGCCCGCGCGCTCAACCAGGTCGACAGCTTCGCCGGCCAATTGGTGACACGTGTGCGCGAGGCCGAGGAGCGGCTGAAGGCGAGCTTCGTCCGCGAGGAGGAGCGCGCCCGCGCCGCCGCGCTTGCCAATGAGCGCACGCGGCTGATGCGTGACCTGCATGACGGTCTCGGCGGCCAGCTCGTCAGCATCGTCGCGCTCTCCGAGCGCGGCCATGAGGGCGCGACCATCACCGACGCCGCCCGTGCCGCGTTGAAGGATCTGCGTCTCGTCATCGATTCCATGGACGACATCGGCGGCGACCTGATGCTCGCCCTCGGCTCCTGGCGCGAGCGCGCGAGCGCGCAATTGCGGCCGCACGACATCACGCTCGACTGGCGCGTGGCGACCCCGCAGGGCCTGCCGCTGCACCCTGAACTCAGGCCATGGCACGTCATCCAGATCGTGCGCATCCTCGACGAGGCCGTGACCAATGCGGTCAAGCACGCACACGCCCACCGCATCGCGGTCACCATCGAGACGCTCGATGCAAGCGAGGGGCCGTACGGCCTGATCAGCGTGACCGACGACGGCCAAGGCTTTGCGCTGGCCGGCCATGGAGAGACCGCCCGCACCGGCCAGACCGCGCGCGGCTTGCGCAACATGAGAAGCCGCGCCGCGCGCTGCGGCGCGGTGCTCGACCTGAGTTCCGATGCTTCCGGCACGCGGGTGCGGCTGCAATTGCCACAGCGCTTTCCCGACAGCGACGCGGCTGCGGGCTGAAAAGCCCCCTCTCCGAACGTGTGGGACGCGCGGAGAGAGGGAACGGGCCGGGTGATTTGCCGGCGGAGGACGGGGGTTCGTCCGCAGGGCGCCCTGGGCCCGAGGCGATGCAATCAATTCAATCGAATGGAAATATCAGCGCACGCCGACGCGATTGACCGGGCCGCCGCGATTCATCGGCGTTCCCGCGCGCACGCCGACACCGGGGGCGCCGACGCCGGGCGTTGCGACCGCGGCCCTTGCGACCGGCGCTCCCGGCGCGACCACCACGGCCGCCGTCGGCCGCACCACGCAGCCCTTGGGCACGCCGACCGTCTTGCAATAGACCACCGCCTGCGCCGGGCTCGTGCCCAGCGACACCATCGCCGCGCCGGCCAGCGCCATGACCGTCAGCCCCGCACTCAGCGCTCCAGCTCTCTTCGACATCCTTTGCTCTCCTGCTTCCCGTTCGGCGTCCCGATGCAATCACCGGGTTTCGCAGCCGAGGTGCAGCCTGAATGACAAAAGACGGCGCGCGGATACATGCCATGAAGATGGGGGTCGCTGCGGCCGGGACACCGGGCCGACGCCATGAACATGGCATGGACCCATGCACGACCTTCGCGAGATGGTCCGGCCCGATTGATCCCGGTCGGGACCAACGTCGATTCCAAAGAGGTGCTTTATGAAGATTTCAGCTGTTGCCGCGCTGCTGCTCGCCGCTTCCGCCGTGCCCGCTGCTGCACAATCCGGTCCATCGGTCCAGGAGCAAATGGCCTGCCGTGGCGATGCCAGCAAATTCTGCGCCGAACATATCGGCAAGCCGCCGCAGATGAATGCCTGCCTGCGCGAGAACAAGTCGAAACTCTCGGACAGCTGCCGCAAGGTCGTCGAATCGCGCGGCGGCTGATCCGTCGCCGTTCTCGCGAAGAAGAGAGGAGCGGCGTGCTGCCGCCCTCTCAACACCCGGCGCCGCTACTCCTGCATCATCTCGCCGCTGCCGCCGAACTCGGCCGGAAAATCCTTCAGCTTGGGCAGGCCGTCGCGCATCGGCAGCACGGTCTCGGCATAGTTGACGTGAACGCCGGGCGCGAAGGCGAGCGTTGGGATGGTGGCGGTGAAGACGTCGACCAGGGCGAGCGGCGGATGGTTGGTCATGAGATGGCCGCCGCACTTCTTGCAATATTGGCGCTGGCTGAGCGGCGTCTTGGCAAACGTCTCGACATTCTGGGCGCCTTCGGTGACACGCACGGCCTCGGGCTTCCACAGGCTGAAGGCGTTGACCGGACCGCCCGACCAGGAGCGGCAGGAGCGGCAATGGCAATAGCCCATCGCCTCCGGTGCGCCCGTGACCTCGATCGTGACCGCGCCACAGAAGCAATTTCCGACATGTTTCATTTGGTCGTCTCCGTTTGATGAAGAGGAAGAAAACCTCTCCCCGCTCCTCGTCCACAATATGTCGGGACCGATGGGAATGCGGGGAGAGGTGTCGGGGTGAAGGGGGGATATCACCCCGGGGGACGTTGAGGGGACGGGTATGTGAGATGCTCGCATACCTCAGCCGGCGCGGCCAAGCGTCCTCCGTTCGGCGGACGCGCGCGATGCCGCGACGAGGCTAGAGTGACCGGCGCCAGGGAATAAGCATCGACACCCGTTGTTTGTACTGCCGGTACTCGTCGCCGAAGAGAGCGACGAGGTCGTGCTCCTCCAGCGCGATGCCGACGAAGATGTAGAGCGTGGTGACGACCGCAAACAGCAGATGCCCCGCGGTCATGGTCGGCGCCGCCCAGAACGCAATGATGAAACCGAGATAGATCGGATGGCGGACGAAATTGTAGAGCAGCGGCGTCCTGAACCGCGATGGCGTCATCTCCTTGCCGACCAGATGGTTGGTCACCTGATGCAATCCGAACAATTCAAAATGATTGATCAGGTAGGTGCTGGTGAACACCAGGATCCACCCAGCGAAGGACAGCGTGACCAGCGTCACGGCGAGATCCGGGTTCTCGACATTCCATACGATCGCAGGCAGCGGGCGCCACTGCCAGAACAGGAGCAGCAATGACAGGCTCGCGAACAGCACATATGTCGAGCGCTCGACGGGCTTGGGGACGAACTGCGTCCACCACGCCTTGAACTGCTTGCGTGCCATCACGCTGTGCTGAAGGGCGAACAGCGACATCAGGAGGAGATTGACGATGACGGCTTCGGCCGTCGGCGTGTCGGTTCCGGTATCGATGGTCTTGGGCACCACCAGCCCCATGACGAAGCCGATGGCGTAGAGAATGGTGACGAAAAACACGAGATATGCCGCAATTCCGTACAGAAAGGCGATGAACTTGAAAATGCGTGAGCCCGCAACCTCCGGGCTGATGGAATGAACCTGGTGATCAAGTTGGGTCATAGAACGCTCCATTGTGCCGAGGCATCGACACTGTTTGGTCTTCGCACCATGCCGGATCGGACGCCCCCAGACTTTCGCGACCGGTTGATTTTCGCCTGAGACGACTTTGATTTTTGCTTGAGACGACAGAAACGTGCGATTTCGCTTTGAAAACAACGTGCTCGACGGCGACCTGCGGGAACTCACTTGCGGCGGGACAGCCGTGCCGTTGCAGCCGCAGGTGTTCGATCTCTTGCTCTATCTCGTCGCGCAACGCGCGCGTGTGGTCAGCAAGGATGACCTGATCAGCCAGATCTGGAGCGACCGGATCATCTCGGATTCGGCGCTGAACAGCCGGATCAACGCCGCGCGCAAGGCGCTCGGCGACGACGGCGCGACGCAGCGGCTGATCAAGACCATTCCGCGCAAGGGCTTTCGTTTCGTCGGCGAGGTCCGGGAAGATGTGGCAGCGTCGATCGTGCCGGCCGAAGCCAGGCCCGCGCCGTCGCGCGTGGGGGACCGCCCGGCGATCGCGGTGCTCGCCTTCGAGAACATGAGCGGCGATCCCGCTCAGGACTACTTCGGCGACGGGATCAGCGAGGACATCCTCACGGCGCTGTCGAAGCAGCGCTGGTTCATGGTGATCGCCCGCAACTCGTCCTTCACCTACAAGGGACGCGCAGTCCACCTCAGGCAGATCGCGGAGGAGCTCGGCGTCCGCTACGTCGTCGAAGGCAGCGTGCGCAAGGCGGGCAATCGGCTGCGGATCACCGCGCAGCTGAACGATGCCACGTCAGGCAGCCATCTGTGGGCCGAGCGCTACGACCGCGAGCTGGTCGACGTCTTCGCCGTCCAGGACGAGATCACCAACGCGATCGCCGCGGCGATCGAACCGCAGATTCACGCGGCCGAAAGTTTTCGCGCCCAACGCAAGGGACCTGCGAGCCTGGACGCATGGGATCTGCTGATGCGGGCGCTGTCGCATTATTGGCGCCTGACCCGGCACGATCACGAGACCGCACGGACGCTGCTCGAACGCGCGATCGGGATCGATCCGAATTACGGTCAGGCGCTGTCGGTGCTGGCGGCGAATTACATGTTGGGCGTGCATCTCGGCTGGGCCGAGCTCGCCACCGTGGCGCCGGTAGCGGAAGCCGCCGCGCTGGCCGCGGTGCGCTGCGACCATGAGGATGCCTGGGCGCATGTCGCGCTCGGCAGCGTCTGCTTCTCGACACGCAGGCTCGGGGACGCGCTGTCCGAGTTCGAGCAGGCGCTCGCGCTCAATCCGAACTTCTCGCTGGCGCAGGGCTATTACGCGCTGGCGCTGTCCTATGCCGGACGTCCCAAGGATTCGTTCGAGGCCGCGCAAAGGGCGATCCGGCTGTCACCGCGCGATCCGTCGCTGGCGATCTATCACGGCATCGCCGGCTATGCGCGCTTCACCGAACGCCGTTATGACGAGGCCATCGCGCTTGCGCGCGAGGCGATCCGCCATCGCGGCGATCTCACCGGCGCCTACCGCGTGCTCGCGGTCTCCGCCGGCATGACCGGCGACGGAACGCTTGCGGAGACGGCGCTGGGCGAGCTCCGCCGCACCCAGCCCGACATCTCGCTGCACTGGATCGCGACGCAACTGCCTTGGGCCAATGACGGGGATCGCGAGCACTATCTGGAAGGATTTCGGCGCGCGGGACTGCGCTAGGCGGCTGCTCTTACCCCGGCGCTACGCGCGCTTGCGGCGCAAATGGACGATGACGTCGAGCCGCGCGATCTCGTGGCCGGGAAGCGCCTGCGGAATCCTGGTAAAGGCGAGGCCTTCGGCAACGTCGACCAGCACATCCTCGCCCTCGAGATAGAAGTGCGGATGCACCGAGGTGTCGGTGTCGAAGAACGACTTGATGCCGTCGGCGGCGATCCGGCGCAAGAGGCCCGCCTCGGTGAACTGGTTCAGCGTGTTGTAGACGGTCGCGAGCGACAGATAGGCGTTCGCCGCCATTGCCTCTTCGAACAGGCTCTCTGCGGTGACATGACGATGACCGCGCAGGAACAGCAACTGGCCGAGCGCCAGGCGCTGGCGCGTCGGACGCAAGCCGGCATCGCTGAGCAATTGCAGACAGTGCTGCACCCCTGCATCGGGCGGCAGCTCAAGGCCGGCGACATCAGGACCGCTATCGTCATGCGCAGGGAAATTCGTGGCCTGGATGTCCATCGATCGTCTCACGGCTCAGGGGGAGCAGGACGCACAGCGCCGGGTCCTGCCAGTTGCTATTCGATCGCAAAAGCGGCGGCCTCGCTTTGATCCGGATCAAATCCGGAGCGGGGCCGCCTCTGACTTATCGCAAGGCGGTCCGGTTTATTCCTGGCCCGTTGGGCGGCGACGCGCTCAGCGCATCATGACCGCCTGACGCTTTTGGTCGCAGGCGCAGGCTTGTGCAACGCCTTCGCAGACTCTCGACACGAGTAAGGCCGCTTGATCGCCCGGAGCGGGCCGATCCGCCATGCGCGAAGGTATGCGGAAAACAGGACGCGCTGTACATTTTTTGTGCGAGCACTGTCGCGACTTTCATCTTGCGGCGCCGAACGGGACTGTGTGAGCCTCGATATCGGATGGGGACTGGGATGGACCGGCCGTAGCTTCGCGCGCCATGGCGTGCGAAGCGTTGACGGCTGGTCTCGCTTGAGAAAGATACGACATGCCGAAACGAGTGTTGCTTGGTCTCCTCCTGGCGTGCGGCCTCACGGCCCCGACACTGGCGCAAGAGCCGAAGACCGGAGGTGTGATCAATGCGGTGATCCAGCCCGAGCCGCCCGGCCTGATGCTGGCGATGGTCCAGAACGGCCCCGTGCAGATGGTCTCGGGCAACATCTTCGAGGGCCTGCTGCGCTACAGCCCGAAGCTCGAACCGCAGCCGGAGCTCGCCGAGAGCTGGAGCGTCAGCGAGGACGCCAAGACCTACACGTTCAAGCTCCGGAAGGGCGTCACCTGGCATGACGGCAAGCCCTTCACCGCCGCGGACGTCTTGTTCTCGATCGAGATGCTGAAGCAGACCCACGCGCGCGCCCGCAACAACCTCGCGCAGGTCGACAAGGTCGAGGCGCCCGATGATTACACTGTCGTCTTCACGTTGAAGCAGCCGTTCGGCCCGTTCCTCGGCATCTTCGAGGTCGGCTCGATGCCGATGGTGCCGAAGCATCTCTATGAAGGCACCGACTGGAAGACCAATCCCTACAACAACGCCCCCGTCGGCACCGGCCCCTTCATGTTCAGGGAATGGCAAAAGGGCTCATTCATCCGCCTGGTCAAGAACCCGAACTATCACGAGAAGGGCAAACCCTATCTCGACGAGATCTACTGGCAGATCATTCCCGACGCCGCGGCGCGCTCGGTGGCGTATGAGACCGGCAAGGTCGACGTGCTGCCCGGTGGCTCGGTGGAGAATTTCGACGTGCCGCGGCTGTCCAAGCTGAAGGACACCTGCGTCACCGGCGCCGGCTGGGAGTTCTTCTCGCCGCTGGCCTGGCTGTGGCTGAACAACCGCCAGGGTCCGCTCGCGGACAAGCGGGTGCGACAGGCGGTCATGTATGCGATCGATCGCGACTTCGCCAAGGACGTGATCTGGAACGGGCTCGGCAAGGTCGCGACCGGCCCGTCCGCCTCGACCATCAAATATTACACCGACGACGTGAAGAAATATCCGTACGATCCGGCCAAGGCCAAGGCCCTCTTGAAGGAGGCCGGCTACAAGGGCGAGAAGATCCGGCTGTTGCCGCTCGCTTATGGCGAGACCTGGCAGCGCTGGGGGGAAGCGGTGAAGCAGAACCTCCAGGACGTCGGCATCAACATCGAGACCATTGCCACCGACGTCGCCGGCGGCAACCAGAAGATCGGCGACTGGGACTACGACATCGCCTTCACCTATCTCTACCAGTATGGCGATCCCGCGCTCGGGGTCGGCCGCAACTACGTCTCCAGCGCCATCGCCAAGGGCCAGATGTTCAACAACGTCGAGGGCTATTCCAACCCCGAGATCGACAAGCTGTTTGCCGACGGCGCGGTCGCGACCCCCGACTCCAAGCGTAAGGAGATCTACGAGAAGGCGCAGAAGATCCTGGTCGAGGACGTGCCGGTGGCCTGGATGCTCGAGCTGCAATTCCCGACCATCATGCGCTGCAAGGTCAAGAACCTGATCACCACGGGAATCGGGGTCAATGACGGCTTCAAGGACGCATGGCTCGACAAGTGACGGGCGCTTCGCGTCTGATCTCTCGTGCTGTAGCTTTCGCCGAGTGATTGCCGTCCGAGCCACGGAAAAGGTGCACCTCTCCCGCTTGCGGGGGAGGTCGACGCGCGCCGGGCGATGCGAAGCATCGTCCCAAGCGCGGCGGGTGGGGGCTCTCTCCACTCGGGGACCTTCTCTGCGGAAACACCCCCACCCCTGCCCTCCCCCGCAAGCGGGAGAGGGAGCGCACCGTCGCTGCGGCGACCCTCTCGTCAAACAAGCGTCGCTCTAAGTATGCTCTCCTTTATCGCTCAGCGTGTCCTGAAGGGCGTGATCGTCCTGCTCGCGATCGTCGTCCTCAATTTCTTCCTGATCCGGCTTGCGCCCGGCGACCCCGCGGTGGTGATGGCGGGCGAGGCCGGGGCCAGTGATCAGATCTTCGTCAATCAGCTCAGGGAGAAGTTCGGCCTCGACAAGCCGTTGCCGGAGCAGCTCTTCATCTACGTCAAGGGTGTCGTGACCCTCGACCTCGGCTTCTCCTTCCGCCAGCAGGCGCCGGTCGCAAAGCTGATCGGCGAACGGCTGCCGGCGACGCTGCTGCTGACGCTGACCGCATTCGCGATCTCGCTCGCGCTCGGCATTCTCTTCGGCACCT
This sequence comes from Bradyrhizobium sp. CIR48, assembly GCF_014198315.1. NCBI lineage: Bacteria > Pseudomonadati > Pseudomonadota > Alphaproteobacteria > Hyphomicrobiales > Nitrobacteraceae > Bradyrhizobium > Bradyrhizobium sp. CIR48. The sequence goes on along the minus strand of NZ_JACIHG010000004.1, from coordinate 412,568 downwards.
TCGCCGCGCGCTTTGCCGGAACCTTCCTCGACACCGCCATCACCGTATTCGCACTGATCTTCTACGCCATGCCGATCTTCTGGGTGGCGTTGATGGGCATCCTGCTGTTCTCGGTCACCATGGATTGGCTGCCTAGTTTTGGTTACGAGACGGTCGGCGCCAATCTGACCGGCTTCGCCCACGCGGTCGACGTCGCGAAACACCTGATCATGCCGGCGATGACGCTCGGACTGTTCTTCATGGCGACCTATACCCGCATGACGCGCGCCTCGATGCTGGAGGTGAAGCGGCTCGATTTCGTCAAGACCGCGCGCGCCAAGGGCCTCTCCGAGGCCGTGATCCAGCGCCGCCATGTGCTGCGCAACGCGCTGCTGCCCGTCGTGACGCTGGCCGGCGTGCATTCGGGAACGCTGATCGGCGGCGCCGTCATCACCGAGACCGTGTTCGCCTGGCCCGGGATCGGGCGCCTGATGTACGACGCGCTGTTGCAGCGGGACTATAATCTGCTGCTCGGCGTCTTCGTGATCTGCTCCGCCATGGTCCTGATCTTCAACCTCATCACCGACCTGGTCTATCGCTTGGTCGACCCGCGCATCGAATTCGCCTCATGAAACAGTTCTGGAAATCGATGCTGCGCAGCCCGAGCGGCGTCATCGGGCTCATCATCCTGGTTCTCGCGATCTCGGTCGCGTTGTTCGGACCGATGCTGTTCCCAAACTCGCCATGGCGCATGGTGCAGCGGCCGTTCCTGCCGCCGTTTACGCTCTCCGCCGTGCCGCTCGGCACCGACGCGCTCGGCCGCGACGTGTTCGCCGGTATGATTTTTGGCGCGCGCGTCTCGCTGCTTGTCGGCCTCGTCTCCACGCTGGTCGCGCTGATCGTCGGCGTTCCCATCGGCGCCATGGCCGGCTATTTCGGCGGCAGGGTCGATGACGCCCTGATGCGCTTCACCGAGTTCTTCCAGACCATTCCGAGCTTCGCGCTCGCGATCGTGCTGGTCGCGATCCTGCAGCCCTCGATCTACTCGATCGTGACCTCGATCGCGCTGGTGAGCTGGCCGCCGGTCGCCCGCCTCGTGCGCGGCGAGGTGCTGTCGCTGCGCACGCGGGAATATGTCCAGGCGGCCGTGGTCACCGGCCAGACCAACAGCTGGATCATTATGCGCGAAATCCTGCCGAACGCGCTGTCGCCCGTGATCGTGCTGGCCTCGCTGATGGTGGCGACCGCGATCCTCCTGGAATCCTCGCTGTCCTTCCTCGGCCTCGGCGATCCCAATCTGATCTCCTGGGGCTACATGGTCGGCGCCGGCCGCACCGTGATCCGCCAGGCCTGGTGGATCACCGTGTTTCCCGGCGTCGCCATCCTGATCTCCGTGCTCGGGCTCAATTTGATCGGCGAAGGCCTCAACGACGCGCTCAATCCGCGCCTGTCGCGGGAGGGACGCTGACAATGACCGCCCCGCCCGCCGTCTCCATCAAGAACCTGCGAATTGCCCTGCCCAAAGGCGCCGAGCGTCCCTTCGCCGTCGACGGCGTCTCGCTCGATTTGCGGCCCGGCAAGATCGTCTGCGTCGTCGGCGAGTCCGGCTCCGGCAAGTCGATGTGCGCACATGCGCTGATGGGCCTGTTACCCGACACGGTCTCGGTGGCCTCCGGCGAGATCCAGTTCGAGGGACGCGACCTGCTCAAGCTCGACGACGACGGCTGGCGCGATCTGCGCGGCCGCCGTCTGGCGATGATCTTTCAGGAGCCGATGACCGCGCTCAATCCGTTGATGCGGATCGGCGACCAGATGGCGGAGACGTTCGAGGCGCACGGCCTGCTGACGCCGAGGGAGCGGCGCGCGCGAGCGCTCGCTTTGGCACGGGAAGTCGGCCTGCCCGACCCTGAAAGAATCGTGCGTGCCTATCCGCACCAGCTCTCCGGCGGTCAGCGCCAGCGTGCCATGATCGCGATGGCGCTCGCGCTCGAACCAGCCGTGCTGGTCGCGGACGAGCCGACCACCGCGCTCGACGTCACCACCCAGGCGCAGATCCTCAAGCTGATCCGCAACCTCCAGCGCAACCGCAACATGGCGGTGATGTTCATTACCCACGATTTCGGCGTGGTCGCCGACATCGCCGACCAGGTCGTCGTGCTCCGGCACGGCAAGGTCGTCGAGGAAGGTCCAGCCGCGACGATCTTCAACGCGCCGCAGCACGACTACACCAAGGCGCTGCTCGCCGCGGTGCCCTCGATGGACCCGCCGGCGCGCGAGCCGCTCGACGATCAGGCCAGGGCGGTCGAGGTAATCGGGCTCGACAAGACCTATATCACCTCGGGCGGCTGGTTTCGCGAGGACCGCCGCGTCGATGCCGCGCGCGCGGTCAATTTCAACATCCTCAAGGGCGAGACGCTCGGACTTGTCGGCGAATCCGGCTCCGGCAAATCGTCGGTGGCGCGCCTGGTGATGCGGCTGATCGAGGCCGACCGCGGCACGGTGCGGATCGGCGAGACCGATCTCACCCAGCTCTCAGGCAAGGCGCTACGCGCCGAGCGCCATCGCATCCAGATGATCTTTCAGGATCCGTTCGCCTCGCTCAATCCGCGACGCAAGGTCGGCCACATCATCGCCGACGGCCCGATCGCGGCCGGCCTTGATCCGAAGGCGGCGTTCGACCGGGCCCGCGATCTCCTCAAGTTGGTGGGCCTGGATGCCGGCGCGCTCGAGCGCTATCCGCATGAATTCTCCGGCGGCCAGCGTCAGCGCATCGGCATTGCGCGCGCGCTCGCACTCGAGCCCGAGATCATCGTCGCGGATGAGGCCGTCTCCGCGCTCGACGTCTCCGTGCAGGCCCAGGTCTTGCGCCTGCTAGAAGACCTCAAGACGCGCCTCGGTCTCTCGATGCTGTTCATCACTCACGACTTACGCGTCGCCGCCCAGATCTGCGACCGCATCGCGGTGATGCAGCGCGGCGCCATCGTCGAACTGAAGCCGACCGCGCAGCTGTTCGCCGCGCCCGAGCATGCCTATACGCGCGAGCTGCTGGCGGCGGTGCCGGGACGGAAAGAGCGCGCGCCGGCGGCGTGAGGATCGAGCGCACCGAGTCGCCAAATTCCGGGATTGTTCCAAAAACTTGCCCATGGCCCGAGGTGAAACATATTCGGTCCAGAAGAATTTTCTTGACGAGAATATCCTTGCTGATGAGTGCAGGGATCAAGTCGACACCAGCATCCGTCGCGCCGCTCCTGAACCGCGCGACGGATGTGAGCTGGTGAGCGGTCTCTCAACCCGGCGCATCAAAGGCACGGGAGACGTTGGGATACCGGAGTGCGCTCACGCGTTTTTTACTCCTTCGTGATCGGCGACACCGCTTCAAAGCCGAAGACGGCGTCTTAGATGACGATGAAATGATAAGCGTCATCTGATGACGGGATCTGCCAACTGATATTCGGAGCCAACATGGGCGAAGTCATTCGATTTGTCTCAAAGTCCGAGCGCGAGCGAGCACGTCTCATCCAGGAGGCGCGCGCCATCTACGACAGTATCTTCCCGCCGACCGACCCGGCCAGCGAAGGCCAGGATAAGGCCGCGATCGGCCGTACATATATCGGCCGCGAGGGGGGTAATTTGTCGTGATCAAGATCATCGCCGTGCTCTGCAGCCTTGCCTCCCCGACCAATTGTCACGAGCAGGTCGTCACCACCTCGGATTTCGCGCAGGTTTCGGTGCAGTCCTGCCTGATGGGCGCGCCGCAGCTCGCCGACTGGATGAACCAGCATCCAGCGGAGCGACTGGCTGCGTGGCGCTGCGTGATCGGTCAACAGGCCGGCCGGGGGATCTAACGTCTGACGGCCGCGTTCGATCGGCGCGTCGCGCCCGGCCATGACGGTCTCGACTGAAGGGAACGCTTGAGCCAGGGACCACGGCTCGACCAAAGCCGTGACGACACTCCATTGCCGGGGTAACCTCTCGTTGCAGCCATTGGCAGCAAGGGGGGAATCCGGATGGAAGTCGCGAGCCTCGTTCTTCCCGTATTCGCGATCATCGTCACCGGCTGGCTGGCCGGCGAGCTCGGCTATCTCTCCCGCTCGCTCGCCGACGCGCTGGTGCATTTCGCCTATAACGTGGCAATGCCTGCGCTATTGATCGTCACCATCGCGCAGGAGCCCGCGCGCAATCTGCTGGAATGGCGTTTCCTGCTCGCGTTCGGCGGCGGCTCCCTCGTCTGCTTTGCGCTGGTCTTCCTGGTGGTCCGCGCCGGCGGAAAGCATGATCTCGCCAGCAGCACGATTCATGGCATGGCGGCGGCGATGACCAATACCGGCTTCGTGGCGCTGCCTATCCTGCACGCGATCTACGGCCAGCCCGCCGTCCTGCCTGCTGCGGTCGCGACGGTATTCGTCGCGACCGTGATGTTTCCGATCACGGTTATCCTGCTGGAAAGGGACGCGCGCGGATCGGCCGCGCAGTCCGCGGGCCTCGCGAAGCAGATCCTGCTCAATCCGATGGTGCTGTCGACGCTTTGCGGTCTCGTCTGGGCGATCACAGGCCTGCCGATTCCGGCGCCGGTCGCGGCCTATCTCAACATGATTGCCGCCGCGCTCACGCCCTGCGCACTGTTTGCCATCGGCCTCGGCCTGTCGGTCGAGGGCCTGCGCTCCAACCTGAAGGCAACGTTCGCGCTCGCGGTCGTGAAGCTCGTGATCATGCCGCTGATCGTCTACGGCCTTTGTGTGATCACCGGCCTCAACGCGCTCTACACCGTTGCCGCCGTGATATGCGCCGCCGTGCCCACGGCGAAGACGGTGTACGTGCTGGCGCACGAGCATAAGGTCGAGGAGAAACTGGTCGCGGCCACGGTCTCGGTCACGACGATGCTGTCGGTCGCGACATTGCTGGTCGCGCTATACCTTCTCTCGGGTCTGGCGACCGGCACGCGCTAACCCGCATGGGCGCACTTATCGCGTGGTGTTGCTCCAGGTGGGCGCTGAATTGGTCACGCCGACCGAGGGCCAATTGTAAGATCCGACCGACGGTGCCGTGACCGTTCCGACCGTCTGGCCGGACGAGCCGTAGGACGCCCGCGGCTGCACGGCAGTGGGCGCTCCGGCGCCGCCATAGGTTGGGGCCACCACGCCCGTGCTGTAATGTCGGCTCGACCGCGCCTTCTTCGCTTCAGCCGCAAAGGGCGCGGCAAGCAGCCCGGTCGTGATGAGCGCGGCAATGGCGAGTTTGATGCTTGTCATGGCTGATCCCTCGATCGCTGGGGCCCTTGTGCCATGTGTTCATTGATCGCACGATGTCCATAGGCACAAGTTCATAACTCCGTGTGCTGGCGAATGTGCCGAAGCAATGCGTTCGTCATCTCCGCTTCGGACGGATCATGCCCACCTTCGGATGGACCCGAATCAGCGCTAGTGCATTGCCCTCAGCGACTTCGCGTATTGAGGCGACATGACCGGGCCCGAACTGAAGCAACTCCGCGCCGACCTCTCCGATGTCCTCGAGAGGAAGCTCACGGCGGCCGACATGGCAAAGCTCTGCGGATTGCCGGAGAAAGGCGGCGGCGACACCATCCGGCGCTGGGAGGTGAGCGGCCCGACGCCGGAGGCGACCAAGGTGCTGCGCGTGCTTGCGATGGCGAGCGAGCGCTACCCGATCCTGGAGAAGTTCGACATCTTCGATCGACATGACGTGCGCGAGGAAGACCGCCCCGCGAAGCGCGCGGCGTTCCGCGCGCAGATGCGCGATGAGGCGCGACGGCGTCTCGGTTAACGAAGGACGCGCAGAAGTTACCGAAGGGCCGCGAGGTTAAGCCTTCCTTCACCACTTCTTAAGCCGGCATTAAGCACGAAATTCATTTGCAGCCCAATAAGTTAGGTTGGGTCTCGCTGTGCCATGCATGTGACAGCATTTTCGTCAAAAGCGAGCTATCTGCAAAACCAACGCGGCGCGGAAAGCGCGCCTGCCGGGGACCTTAAGTGTCGGAGTTCAAGACGATGAAGAAGATTCTGTTTGCGACCGTTGCGCTGCTCGTGATGGGCGCTGCTGCACCGGCCGTCGGCGCCGATCTCGGCAACCGCAACTATTACAAGACGCCCGCGCCGGCCTATGCCGCGCCGATCTACAACTGGACCGGCTTCTACATCGGCGGCCATATCGGCGGCGCGTTCTCCAGCGACAACAATTTCAACGGCCTTTCCACCGGCAACAACGGCAACGGCCGTTTCCTCGGCGGCGTGCAGGTTGGTGGGGACTGGCAGTTCCACCCGAACTTCGTGGTCGGCGTCGAGGGCCAGTATTCCTGGCTCTCCGGCAGCGTCGGCGCCGTGTTTCCGGGCGGCATCGCCTACACCAACGACCAGCGTGGCCTCGGCTCGATCACCGGCCGCGTCGGCTACACCTGGGGCCCCGGCCTCGTCTATGTGAAGGGCGGCTACGCCTATTCGGACAACAACGAGAAGGTGACGGTCGGCGGCGTGCCGACCGCGTTCGTCATCACCGGCGATCACCGCAACGGCTACACGGTCGGCGCCGGCCTCGAATACATGTTCGCCCCGAACTGGTCGGCCAAGGCCGAGTACCAGTACTACAATTTCGGCGACTCGAGCTTCACCGGCGGCCCGCTCGCGGGCACCGGCAGCTTCACGACCGACGACCACACCATCAAGGCGGGCGTCAACTACCGCTTCAACTGGGCAAGCCCGGCCGTCGCGCGCTACTGATCGGTTACCACAACCTTACCAGGACGGAAGGGCCGGCGATTTCGCCGGCCCTTCTTTTTTCGCCCTGCGGAACACGCGCAACCGTTTGCGGAGATTGCGAATTTTTAACCGGCGGTGCGGATACTGCCGGCCGCAAACAGAAGCAAGAACGTTGGGGGAATTTCGATGGCGATCCGTTTCAGCCTTGGCGGCTCACTTGGCCGGATGCGGCCTCGTTTCAAAATGCCGACCTGGGGCGTGCGCGGCAGCCTGTTCGCGGCCTTTGCAGTGATCGCGGGCATGGGCCTCGTGATCGCAGCCGGCGCCGGCCTGGCGCTGCAGAATCTCGGCGGACGGATGACCGAGCTGAGCGGGCGGGACATTCCGCGCCTCACTGCCAGCCTGCAATTGTCGGCCCTCAGCGCCAGCCTGGCGGCACAGGGACCTGCCCTGCTCGCGGCTCAAACCGAGGAAGCCCTGAATGAGCGCACCAAGAAGCTCAAGGAGCTGCAGGAGCAGACGCAGCAGAAGCTCACCGAGATCATCGGGCTCGGCGGCGACAAGACCGTCGTCTCCGGACTCAGCGAGACGATGAAGAGCATCAACGAGGCGGCGCAGAGCCTCGCCAAGGCCGCCCGCGAGCGGCTCGATATCGCCGCCCTCCATGACAAGCAATATGACGCGCTGCGCAGCGCCCAGGGCGCCTTCGTCGGCGCGGCCAGTCCGGCGATGCTCGACGCGCAGACCCGGGTCAACGCCATTCTCGGCTCGGCCGACCTGTCCGCCGCAGATGCCAACGATGCCGCGCAGACCGTCGGCCAGCTCGGCAACGTCGTCGCCAGCGGCAATCTCGCGGCCGCCAACATGAGTGCGGCACTGTCGGCGAACACCAGCGACAAGCTCGACGACATCCAGAAGGAATTCAAGACGGCACAGGGACGCCTGCGGTCCAACCTCGATCTGTTGCCGGACAATCAGGGCAACAAGATGCTGCGCGAGACGGCGGAGAAGCTGATGGCGCTCGGCACCGGCAAGACCGGCGTGTTCAATCTGCGTGAGAAGGAGCTCGACTCCGTCGACTACGGCCAGACCATCCTGGACGAGACCCGCAAGCTCAATGTCGGCCTCGGCATCAGCGTGCAGCAGCTCGTCGACGGCGTGCAGAAGGAGACCAACGCCTCGACCTCGCAGGCGCAGCAGGAGACCTCGCTCGCGACGACCGTGATGCTGGCCCTTGGTGCCTTGATGCTGGTCGGCTCGGCGCTGTTCGTCTGGCTCTATGTCGGCCGCAACATCCTGCGCCGCATCCGTGAGCTTCAGCGCGCCATGCAGCTGCTGTCGGCCGGCGACCTCGACACCGAGATCGTCCGCTCCCGGCAGAACGACGAGATCGGCGTGATGAAGGAAACGCTGACCGTGTTCCGCGACAGCATGATCGAAGCCCGGGCGCTCGCCGCGGAGCAGGACAAGGACCGTGTCGCCAAGGCCGAGCGGGCCGCGCGCATGGAAGCGAAGATCGCCGAATTCGAAAGCACGGTGCGCTCCGCGCTCGACAATCTGGCGCAGTCGGCCAATTCGATGCAATCGACCGCGCAGAGCATGTCGACCACCGCCGACCAGTCCAACGCGCTGGTCAACGCGGTCGCCTCCGCCGCCGAGGAGACCTCGGTCAACGTGCAGACCGTGTCGTCAGGCACCGAGCAGCTGTCGTCCTCGATCGAGGAGATCAGCAAGCAGGTCGTGACCTCGGCCGCGATCGCCAAGAAGGCGGTCGACGAGGCCGGCGCCACCGACACCACGGTGCAGAGCCTTGCCGACAGCGCGAGCCGCATCAGCGTCGTGGTCGACCTGATCCAGACCATCGCCTCGCAGACCAACCTGCTCGCGCTCAACGCCACCATCGAGGCGGCGCGTGCGGGCGAGGCCGGCCGCGGCTTCGCCGTGGTTGCCTCCGAAGTGAAGAGCCTCGCGAGCCAGACCGCCAAGGCCACGGAGGAAATCCGCACCCAGATCGCCAGCATGCAGGAGATCACGACATCGGCGGTGGGCGCCATCCAGGGCATCGGCCGGATCATCGGCGAGATCGACAACGTGACCACGACGATCGCAGCCGCGGTCGAGGAGCAGGGCGCCGCCACCCGCGAGATCGCGCGCAACATCCAGCATGCGGCCGGCGGCACCAGCGAAGTCTCCAGCAACATCGTCGGCGTCTCCACCGCCTCGGCCGAAGCCGGCGCCGCGGCAAACGAAGTGCTGGGCGCCTCCGACGCGCTCCGGCGCGAAGCCGACATGCTGCGCGGAGAGATCGACGCGTTCCTCAACAACATGCGGGCGGCCTGACGTCATTCCGGGGCGCCTCGAAGAGGCGAACCCGGAATCTCGCAACAATCTCCAGATTCTCGGGTGCGCAACAGCGCACCTGAGTTCGCGCTCCGCGCGCCCCGGAATGACGACGTTTTTTACGGTCACGACCGGGACGCGGAAAAACGCCGCCCGGTATGTCCGCCATGCGGAGACCACGGACGGTCCTTTTTCGGCTGGCGTCCCGCCGTATGTGCGGGTACCGATAATGCATGAACGCAAAAACCGACACCGCACAGTCCTCGGCCGAAGCCCTGCGCTACCCCTGGGAACAGCACCCCGGCCACGACGAGGTCGTGGAGATCAGGCCCGGCGTGTTGTGGGTGCGGCTGAAGCTGCCGTTCCGCCTCAACCATGTGAACATCTACCTGCTCGCCGACGGCGACGGTTATGCGATGGTGGATACCGGCTTCGGCAACGAGGAAACGATCGAGGCCTGGACCAAGCTATTCGACGGGCCGCTGAAGGGCGTCCACATCACGCGCCTGATCGTCACGCACTCCCACCCTGACCATGTCGGCCTTGCCGGCTGGGTCGTCGAGCGGTTCAACTGCCCGCTGGTGATGTCGCAGGTCGAATATCTGCAATCGGTCTATCACCAGAACCGCGGCACCGCGGAGCGGCAGGAAGCGCAGCGGCTGTTCTTCCGCCGCCACGGCATGGACGAGTCGCTCACCGAAAAGCTGCTCGGCCGCGGCCAGGATTATCTCAAGCGCGTTTCGGTGCTGCCGCCCTCCTACCGCCGCATCTCCCATGGCGAGGACGTCGTGATCGGCACGCGCCGCTTCAAGGTGATCACCGGCGGCGGCCACGCGCTCGACCAGGTGATGCTGTATTGCGCCGACGACAAGCTGTTCCTCTCCGCCGACCAGGTGCTGAGCAAGATCTCGCCCAATGTCAGCGTCTGGGCGGTCGAGCCCGACCAGAACTCGCTCGGCGAATATCTGGCTTCACTCGCCAGCCTCACCACGACGCTGCCCTATGACGTCCTGGTGCTGCCCGGCCACGGCGTGCCGTTCTACAGATTGAAGACCCGCATCAAGCAGCTCGCCGACCACCATGAAGAGCGCTGCCGCCTGATCGCGGAAGCCTGCCGCGAGGTGCCACAGACCTCGCGCGCCCTGGTGCCCGTCGTGTTCAACAAGCATGTGCTCGACGAACACCAGATGGGCTTTGCCGCCGGCGAGCTCGTCGCCCACGTCAACTACATGATCGTCGAGGGCCGGCTGACGGCAGAGACGAAGGACGGCATGCTGCAGTTCCGGACGACGTGAGCTTTTTGCCTCTTCCCGCAAGCGCGGCAAGGGAGCAGACCTCACTTCATATTCGCGATTGCATGCAGCGCCGCGATGTAGCCGAACGGTCCGAGGCCACAGATCACGCCGGTCGCCACGAACGAGATCTTGGAGTGGCGGTGATATTCATCGCGGGCGTGGATGTTGGAGATGTGGACTTCCAGCACCGGCCCTTCGAACGTCTTGATCGCGTCCATGATCGCGACCGAGGTGAAGGAAAATCCGGCCGGATTGATGATGATTGCATCGGCATCCTGCCGCGCCGACTGGATCAGGTCGACCAGCACGCCTTCATGGTTGGATTGGTGGAAGGCGAGCTTGAGCCCGAGCGTTGCGGCAGCCGCCTCGCAGCTCGCGTTGACCTCTGCGAGCGTCGTGGTGCCGTAGATGTGCGGCTCGCGGATGCCGAGCATATTGAGGTTGGGACCGTTCAGAACCATGACACGCTTCATCGGGCGTCCTTTCGCATGCGCTAGTCGGGCGCCGATCTGCGCCTCGTCGAAACAAGGCTACGACATCGGCGCGACCAGCTCAGCAATCATGGACGGAGCGCGCCCCATGGACAAAATGTCCAAGCCGGCGGCAACGGTCCCCGGCTTTCCCGGAGCCTCGGCCCGCGCGGACGGGCCAGCGTTAGGCGTTTGATCCACATCAACTATCGCCGGCGAGACGCCGCTATCAATGGACCCGCGCGCCTCGTCACAAATGTGTGCGGGCGCATGGACATTGGAGCTGGAAAAGCTCTAAAAATGAGCGGCCGCCGTGGCCGGGTTCCGTTGCAGGTTTTGCCGATGGATTACAACCAGTTCTTCGATTCCGCCCTCGATCGTCTCCATTCCGAGCGGCGCTACCGCGTGTTCGCCGACCTGGAGCGCACGGCCGGCCGATTCCCCCACGCGGTCTGGCACTCGCCCAAGGGCAAGCGCGACGTCGTGATCTGGTGCTCGAACGATTATCTCGGCATGGGCCAGCATCCGAAAGTGGTCGGCGCCATGGTCGAGACCGCGACGCGCGTCGGCACCGGTGCCGGCGGCACCCGCAACATCGCCGGCACGCATCACCCACTGGTGCAGCTCGAGGCCGAGCTCGCCGATCTCCACGGCAAGGAAGCCGCGCTACTGTTCACCTCGGGCTATGTCTCGAACCAGACCGGCATCCCGACCATCGCAAAACTCATTCCGAATTGCCTGATCCTGTCGGACGAGCTCAACCACAATTCGATGATCGAGGGCATCCGCCAGTCCGGCTGCGAGCGGGTCGTGTTCCGCCACAACGATCTTGCGCATCTCGAGGAGCTGTTGAAAGCGGCCGGCCCGAATAGGCCGAAGCTGATCGTCTGCGAGAGCCTCTATTCCATGGACGGCGACGTCGCCCCGCTCGCCAAGATCTGCGATCTCGCCGAGAAGTACGACGCGATGACCTATGTCGACGAAGTCCACGCGGTCGGCATGTACGGCCCGCGCGGCGGCGGCATCGCCGAGCGTGACGGCGTCATGCACCGCATCGACATCCTCGAAGGCACGCTGGCGAAAGCCTTCGGCTGCCTCGGCGGCTACATCGCCGCCAACGGCCAGATCATCGACGCCGTGCGCTCCTATGCACCGGGCTTCATCTTCACCACCGCGCTGCCGCCGGCGATCTGCTCGGCTGCGACCGCCGCGATCAAGCACCTGAAGACCTCGAACTGGGAGCGCGAGCGCCACCAGGACCGTGCCGCCCGCGTCAAGGCGATCCTCAACGCCGCCGGCCTGCCTGTGATGTCGAGCGACACCCACATCGTGCCGCTGTTCGTCGGCGATCCCGAGAAGTGCAAGCAGGCGTCCGACCTCCTGCTCGAGGAGCACGGCATCTACATCCAGCCGATCAACTATCCGACGGTCGCCAAGGGCAGCGAGCGGCTGCGCATCACGCCTTCGCCCTATCACGACGATGGCCTGATCGATCAACTCGCCGAGTCCCTGCTGCAAGTGTGGGAGCGCCTGGGTCTGCCGCTGCGCCAGAAGTCGCTCGCGGCGGAGTAGGTCTGTCTTACCCTCCCCTGGAGGGGGAGGTCGGCTCCCATTGAGCGCAGCGAAATGTGGACCGGGGTGGGGTGACGGTGTCTCCTCATCCAACCGTGCCCGAGTGGATAGATCACCCCACCCCGCCCGCGCTTCGCGCGATCGACCCTCCCCCTCCAGAGGAGGGTGAGAGCAGGCAGCTCGCCCTACGACTTAACGACAACCCCAGTTCCCACCGCCGCGCGGCATTTCGCTGTCGCCTCGCCCCGTCCAACGCGCTAGAATTACTGGGAAAATGAGCTCGGGCGCCGCCGGCGCCCTTTCGAGAAGCGCGCTCGCCATGCTGCACGATTGGGGCGTGATCGCCGCCGCCTTCGGCTATATCGGCTTCCTGTTCCTGGTGGCGAGCCATGGCGACCGCCGCTCGCCGGCCGGGCGCGGCCGTGCCTCCGGGCTGATCTATCCGCTCTCGCTGGCGATCTACTGCACCTCCTGGACCTTCTTCGGCTCGGTCGGCTTCGCCACCCGCGCCTCGACCGACTTCCTCGCCATCTATGTCGGCCCGATCCTGATGATCGGGTTAGGCGCCGGCGTATTGCGCCGCGTGATCCAGCTCGCGAAAGCCCACAACATCACGTCGATCGCCGACTTCATCGGGGCCCGCTATGGCAAGAGCCAGGCGGTGGCGGCCACCGTCGCGCTGATCGCGATCATCGGCTCGGTGCCCTACATCGCGCTCCAGCTCAAGGCGGTCGCCTCCTCGCTCGAAACCATCCTGAGCGAAGACCAGGCCTTCTCCCACATCCCGATCGTCGGCGACGTCGCGCTGATGGTGACGCTGGCGATGGCGGCCTTCGCCGTGCTGTTCGGCACGCGTCAGACCGATGCGACCGAGCACCAGCACGGCCTGATGCTGGCGATCGCGACCGAATCCATCATCAAGCTGGTCGCCTTCCTCGCCGCCGGCATCTTCGTCACATTCTGGATGTTCTCGCCGCACGAACTGATCGAGCGCGCCATGAAGACGCCGGAGGCGGTGCGCGCCATCAACTATTCGCCGTCGATCGGCAACTTCCTCACCATGACGCTGCTGTCGCTTTGCGCCATCATGCTGCTGCCGCGCCAGTTCCACGTCAGTGTGGTCGAGAACTCCTCGGATGCCGAGGTCGGCCGCGCGCGCTGGCTGTTCCCGCTCTACCTCGTCGCCATCAATCTGTTCGTGATCCCGATCGCGCTCGCCGGCCTCGTCACCTTCCCGTTCGGCGCGGCCGACCCTGACATGTACGTGCTGGCGCTGCCGATGGAGGGCGGTGCGGGGCTTCTCAGCGTCGCCATTTTCGTCGGCGGCCTGTCGGCGGCGACCGCGATGGTGATCGTCGAATGCGTCGCACTCTCCATCATGGTCTCGAACGACCTCGTGGTGCCGCTGGTGCTGCAACGGCGGCCGGAAGGACGCGCCGGCGGCGCGGATTTCAGCGACTTCCTGCTGCGCTCGCGGCGGCTTGCGATCTTCGCCATCATGGTGATGGCCTATTTCTACTATCGCGCGCTCGGCAATACCCAGCTCGTGGCGATCGGCCTGCTCTCCTTTGCCGCCATCGCGCAGCTTGCGCCGAGCTTCTTCGGCGGGCTGCTGTGGCGGCGCGCGACCGCGCGCGGCGCCATCGGCGGCATGCTGGTCGGCTTCGTGGTGTGGCTCTACACACTGTTCATCCCGAGCTTCATGGATACCTCGACATCAGGCATCCTGCTGCTCCAGCATGGCCCCTTCGGCATCGAGGCGCTGCGGCCGCAGGCGCTGTTCGGCGCCGATCTGCCTTCCTTGATGCACGGCGTGATCTGGTCCCTGTCGCTCAACATCCTGACCTATGTGCTGCTGTCGCTGGCACGAAGGCCCTCGTCGATCGAGCTGCTGCAGGCCGATCTGTTCGTGCCCAATACGCTCGCGCCGATCTCACCGAGCTTCCGCCGCTGGCGCACCACCGTCACCGTGCAGGACATCCAGACCACTGTGGCGCAATATCTCGGACCCGACCGCGCCCGGCATTCCTTCGAGGCGTTCTCCGCGCGGCGCAACGTTCGTCTGGAGACGGGAGCGCCCGCCGATTTCGAGCTGTTGCAGCACGCCGAGCACCTGATCGCCTCCTCGATCGGCGCTGCCTCCTCGCGCCTCGTGATGTCGCTGCTGCTGCGCAAGCGCACGGTCTCGGCCAAGGCTGCACTCAAGCTGCTCGACGACTCCCACGCGGCCCTGCATTTCAACCGCGAGATCCTCCAGACCGCGCTCAACCACGTGCGCCAGGGCATAGCCGTGTTCGATGCCGATCTGCAGCTGATCTGCTCCAACCGGCAGTTCGGTGATCTCCTCAACGTGCCCCCGCATATCGTCCAGTTCGGCGAGCCGCTGCGCGATATCCTGGAATTCATCGGCGTGAGCGATCCGGACGACCCGGTCGAGCGCGAGGCCATGCTGGAGCGGCGCCTCGCCGCCTACACCACCGACAGCGAGCCATATCTCGAACGCCTGCCGGAACGCCACATGGTGATCGAGGTGCTCACCAATCGCATGCCCGGCGGCGGCTTCGTCATCACCTTCACCGATGTCACGCCAACCTTCGAGGCGGCGGAAGCGCTGGAACGCGCCAACGCGACACTGGAAAAGCGTGTGCGCGACCGCACCGAGGAGTTGACGCGGCTGAACTCCGAGCTGGCGCTGGCCAAGAGCGCGGCGGAAGACGCCAGCATCTCCAAGACGCGCTTCCTCGCCGCCGCCAGCCACGACATTCTCCAGCCGCTGAACGCGGCGCGGCTCTATGTCACGAGCCTGGTCGAGCGCCAGCACAGCGGCGAGGAGACGCGGCTGGTCGAGAACATCGACGAATCGCTGCAGGCGATCGAGGAGATCCTCGGCGCGCTGCTGGACATCTCGCGGCTGGACGCCGGCGCGATGACGACCTCGACCTCGAGCTTCAAGATGGCCGATCTGATGCGCTCGCTGGAGATCGAGTTCGCGCCGATCGCGCGTGCCAAGAACCTGGAGCTCACCTTCGTGCCGTGCTCGCTGCCGGTCGAATCGGACCGGCTGCTGCTGCGGCGCCTGCTGCAGAATTTGATCTCGAACGCGATCAAATACACCCCGCGCGGCCGCGTCCTGGTCGGCTGTCGCCGGCAAGGCCCTTCGCTCAAGATCTGCGTCTACGACACCGGCGTCGGCATCCCGCCGGTCAAGCGCGGCGAGATCTTCAAGGAATTCCACCGCCTCGAGCAGGGCGCGCGGATCGCGCGCGGGCTGGGGCTCGGCCTGTCGATCGTCGAACGCCTGGCGCGCGTGCTCAAGCACGGCATCGCCATCGACGGCAACAGGAGCGGCGGCTCGGTCTTCTCCGTGACGGTGCCGACGGCGAAAGCGATCACCCACACCGCCGCGGTGACCAGCGCGACGCCGCTGGCGCGCACGCCGATTTCAGGCGCCCTGATCGTCTGTATCGAGAATGACGCGGCGATCCTCGACGGCATGCGCACGTTGCTGAAGGCCTGGGACGCCGAAGTGATCGCGGTCGCCGATCCCGAAGGCGCGATCGCCGCCATCGAGACGGCGGGACGGCGCGTCACCGGCCTCCTGGTCGACTATCATCTCGACCGCGGCAACGGCATTGCCGCGATCCGCGAGATCCGCCGCCGCTTCGGCGACGGCATCCCCGCAATCCTGATCACCGCGGACCGCAGCCCCGCCGTGCAGGTCGCTGCGCGCGACGAGAAGGTCGCGGTGCTGAACAAGCCGGTCAAGCCGGCCTCGCTCCGCGCCCTGCTCGGTCAGTGGCGCACGCAGCAGATGGTGGCGGCGGAGTGAAGCGGCTTGCTGGCGACGGCCGGCACGTTTGCACAATTCAGGGCGCCAGCCGCGTGAAGACGTAGTCCCGGCTCTTGGCGCGAGCTTCGTGACAGCCCCAGCAAGTGCGGTGCTGGGCCTCGTCGACCGGTTTGCCGTCGATGAAACGACCGAAGCCCCAGCCGCCCGTCGCCGCGTATTTTTTGGAATCCTTGACCATCACCTGGACCGTGGTGGCGGCACCAGGAATTGTCGCGGACGCGAACTCCGGCGACTGTTTCCGCTTCCAGGCGCGCTTGACCAGGATGGTGCCGTCAGGGAACGGCAGCTTGCCGGCTTGATACGCCTCGATTGCGGTCTGGTTGCCAACGACGGCGCGAAGCTCGTCGAGCGGCGCGGCTTCTTCGGCCGGCGCGATCAGCTCCCACTGCTTGTAACCGGGCGGAATCGTGACGCCGAAGATCGGCGAGGCGTCTGCCGTGTTTTGCGCAGGCCCCTCGGCAAGAGCGATCGAGACCAGATAGGGCACGCAAGTCAGCAGAACGACCAGAAGAAGCACGGCCAGCGTGATCACCGTGACGTAGGATCGCTCATTCTTTTCAGGTTCAATAAATGGCATGACGTTTCTTCAAGCTGGGATCGCGGTACATCCCCGGCCCAGCCACGCTGGACCGAGGCACGCATGAAATGCTCACGCGCCGTCGGCGTCGATGACGGCCTTGGCAAAGGCTTGCGGTGCTTCCTGCGGCAGATTGTGGCCGATGCCGCCGGTGATCAGGCGAAACTCGTATCGGCCCGAGAACTTCTTGGCATAGGCGCTCGGGTCGGGATGCGGCGCGCCGTTGGCGTCGCCCTCCATCGTGATCGTCGGCACCTCGATGACGGGAGCCGCCGCCAGCTTCTTTTCGAGATGCTCGTATTTCGCTTCGCCCTGGGCGAGCCCGAGTCGCCAGCGGTAGTTGTGGATCGTGATCGCGACATGATCCTTGTTGTCCAGCGCCGCCGCACTTCGATTGAAGGTGGCGTCGTCGAACTTCCATTGCGGTGAGGCGAGCTTCCAGATCAGCTTGGCGAAATCATGCGTGTACTTCTCGTATCCGGCACGGCCGCGCTCGGTCGCGAAATAGAACTGGTACCACCATTGCAGCTCGGCGGACGGCGGCAACGGCGCGTTGCCGGCGGCCTGGCTGGAGATCAGATAGCCGCTGACCGACACCAGCGCGCGGCAGCGCTCCGGCCACAGCGCGGCGATGATGTCGGCGGTGCGCGCGCCCCAATCGAAGCCGGCGATAACAGCCTTCTTGATATCGAGCTTGTCCATCAGCGCGATGACGTCGGCGGCCATCGCAGCAGGCTCGCCGTTGCGCGGCGTCTCGCTGGAGAGGAAATGCGTCGTGCCGTAGCCGCGCAGATGAGGGATGATCACGCGATAGCCGGCCTTGGCCAGGATCGGCGCGACGTCGACGAAGGCGTGAATGTCGTAGGGCCAGCCGTGCAGCAGGATCGCCACGGGACCGTTCGAAGGACCCGCCTCCGCATACCCGACATTGAGGACGCCGGCATCGATCTGCTTGATCGCCCCGAAGGACGCAGTCGATGCGGACGATTTCGGCGCTTCGGTCTCAGCGCGCGCGAGTTCGATCACGCCGAGGCCGACGGCGACGGTTCCGGCGGCGACGCCAAGGAACTGGCGGCGATGCTGATCGATGATCTGCTTCATGGTGGTGCTACCTTTCTTGATGGTTGGTGATGGCGCTCAGATCAGCGCGACCGTGACGTCGACGTTGCCGCGAACGGCCTTGGAATAGGGGCAGGTCTGATGCGCATCATCGATGATGCCGCGTGCGATCTCGGGGTCGAGGCCCGGCAGGCTGACATTGAGGCGCGCCCGGAGCGAATAGGCGCCCTCGTCGAGCACGAGATCGATTTCCGCATCGATCGCGCATTTCCTGGGAAGCTCGATCTTCCGCTTGCGCGCCGCGATCTCCATCGCGCCTTCGAAGCAGGCCGACCAGCCGGCGGCGAACAATTGCTCGGGATTGGTGCCGATGCCTGCGGCGCCCGGCGGCGACAGCTTGACGTCGAGGCGGCCATCGGAGCTGCGCGATATGCCGTCGCCTCGGCCGCCGCTGGTGTGGGTCTTGGCCGTGTAGAGTATTTTTGCCGCCTGCGTCATGAAGCTGTCCTTTCCGTTGCGCAACTGACTAGCAGTGGCTGGTGCAGGACACCCGTTGGGAGTTGTGAGAAGTTGTGAGGTCAGACCTGGCGCGCTTAACAAGGCCTGCACCCGCGGTCTGATGCCGATGCAGCGACGGCCTTGCCGGATCGCGATCATCTGGCTATCGGGTCCTGTCGAAGGGACCCGAGATTTGCCATGACAGAGCCGGCCGGCACCGCAACGGGAACTTTATCGTTCGGGCCATTCTCCGTGACGCCGCATGAAAGGCTCGTGATGCGCGATGGCGTCGCGTTGCCGCTGGGTGCGAAAGCGTTCGACACGCTGATGGCGCTGATGTCGCGACCGAACCAGGTCGTCGGCAAATGGGACCTGATGGCGCTGGTGTGGCCCGGCGTCACCGTCGAAGAGGCCAATCTGCGCTTTCACGTCGCAACGCTGCGCAAGGCGCTCGGCGACGGCAAGGACGGCGCCCGCTACATCACGACGCTCTCCGGCCGCGGCTATTGCTTCGTGGCGCCGATCTCGCAACTCGCAGCGCCGGTTTCGCAAACAGGCATTGCGGCAGCCCAGCGCCCCACGCCGCGGCTGGAATTGCCGCCGGTGAAACTGCCGAACCGGCTACAGCGGATGGTCGGGCGCGACGATGAGATCGCCACCGTTTCCGACAAGCTCATCGCCTCTCGCTTTGTCACGATCGCCGGCCCCGGCGGCGTCGGCAAGACGGCGGTCGCAGTGGCGATCGCCCACGACCTGCTCGAGACTTTCTCCGACGCCGCGCACTTTGTTGATCTCGCCGCGCTCAGTGATCCCGATCTCGTGATCACCTCGATCCTGCTGATGCTGGGCTTGCCGGCCGAGACCGACGATCCCCTGCCCGCGCTGCTCGCGCATGTCAGGGACAAGCGGATGCTGCTGATTCTCGACAATTGCGAGCACGTCATCGCGACCGCCGCACCGCTGGCGGCGGACATCTTCCAGGCAGCGCCACATGTCCATATCCTCGCGACCAGTCGCGAGGCCCTGCGCGTCGAGGGCGAGCAGGTCTATCGATTGGCGCCGCTTGCCGTTCCGCCCGACGGCTCCGGACTGACGGTCGCCGCAGCGCAGACCTATCCGGCGCTGCAACTGTTCCTCGAACGTGCCACGGCCAGCGGCGCGCAGATCAGTCTCGATGACGCCAATGCCGCGATCATCGCGAGGATCTGCCGCAAGCTCGACGGCATGGCGCTGGCGATCGAACTCGCTGCCGGCCGGGTCGAAGTCTACGGCCTGGAGCAGACGGCCGCACTGCTCGACGAGCGCCTCAATCTGCTCTGGCAGGGCCAGCGAACGGCGCCGCCCCGGCAGAAGACATTGCAGGCCACGCTCGACTGGAGCTACGGACTGCTGTCGGATTTCGAACGCCTCGTGCTGCGCAGGCTTGCGGTCTTCGCCGGGCATTTCACCATCGACGCGGCGCTCGAGGTCGTGCCGGACGAGCGCGTCGACCAGGCCCGCCTGTTCGACGCCGTCGACAGTCTCGTGGCCAAATCGATGGTCGCGCCGCGCCCCATCGGCGCCATGATGCGCTACCGCCTGCTCGACACGACGCGCACTTATCTGCTCGAGATCGAGCCCGATGACGCGACTCTTGCCGCCCGCCACGCGACGTACTACCGGCGATGGCTGGAACAGGCCGGCATGACATGGGCCGCCGTGCCGAGCGCGGACGAGCGAGCTGCTCACTTCTCCGCGCTTCACAATGTGCGCGCCGCGCTCGACTGGTGCTTCGGGGCGGGCGGTGATCTCGGCATCGGCATTGCGCTCGCCGCTGCCGCGGCGCCGATCTTCCTGGCGATGTCCTTGTTGATCGAATGCCGGCGCTGGTCGGAACGGGCGCTGCTGGCGATGGACCCCTCCTCGCGCAGCAGCGCCGAGGAAATGCACATCCAGGCCGCTCTCGGACTGACCTTGATGTTCACCCGCGGCGGCAGCGAAGCGGCGCGCAGCGCCTTGAGCCGGAGCCTTGCGATCGCCGAAGCGCGCGGCGACGAAATCAACCAGCTCCAGCTGCTGGGCCGGATGCATATCTTTCACGAGCGGATGGGAGAGTTCGACGCCGCGCTCGGCTATGCGCAGCAGAGCCTCGGGGTCGCGAGGTCGCTGGGCGATTCCGCCTCGATCGCCCTCGCCCATTCCCTCCTCGGCGTCTCCTTGCATCTGGCAGGCCGGCATCGCGACGCGCTCGAGATGCTGGAGGTCGCATGGCGGGGACCGGGCACGGAGCGAATCAGCACCGTCCACGGCTTCGATCATCGCAATCGGGCCGGCATCACGCTGGCTCGCGAGCTCTGGTTGCAGGGCCGCCCCGCGGATGCGCTGCAACTGGCGCGACAGACGGTCACCGAGGCCGCGCAGATGGATCACCCGATCACGCTCTGCATCGCGCTGATCTGGACGGTCGCAATTGATCTCTGGAGCGGAGACCTCGACGGTGCGGACGCGAACATCGACCGCTTCATCGCGCATGCGACGTCGCGCTCGATGGGGCCTTATCTCGCCGTCGGCCGCGGCGTCAAAGGCGAGCTGGCGATCCGGCGCGGCGATGCCGCAGTTGGCGTCGAGACGATCAGGACTTGCCTGCGTGAGCTCCACGATGCCCGCTACGAGCTGCTGACCACGACGTTCAACATCGCGCTGGTTCAGGGATTGATAGCGCTCGGCCAGATCGCGCAGAGCGCACAGCTGATCGACGACGCCATCCGCCTCGTCGCGCAGAGCGGCGATCACCTCTATATGCCCGAGCTGTTGCGCATGAAGGGCAAGGTGCTGTCGCACCTGCCCGAGCCGCAAATCGAGGAAGCGGAGGCCTGCCTCGTGCAGGCGCTGGAACTCAGCCGCGACAAGGGTGCCAAAGCGTGGGAACTGCGCGCGGCAATCGATCTGGCGCAGCTTCTTGCCCACCGGCGCCGCGCCAAGGAAGCCAAGCGATTACTTCAATCGGCACGTGAAGGTTTCGCTCCGGGTTTCGAGACTGAAGATATCAGGGCCGCCGATGCGCTCCTGAAGACGCTGTAGCGGGCTCACCCCGTCGGCGTGCCCTGCTTCCACTGGCCGCCGGCGATCTTGGCGGCCGCGATCACCGCCTGGGTACGGCTTTCGACGCCGAGCTTTTGCAGGATCGCCGAGACATGTGCCTTGATGGTGGCCTCGGAGACCCCGAGCTCATAGGCGATCTGCTTGTTGAGGAGGCCCTCCGACAGCATCATCAGGACCCGGACCTGCTGCGGCGTCAGCGTCACCAGACGGTCGCGCAGGCGCGTCATATCGGGATCGGCCGCAGCCGACAGATCGGTATCGGCGGGAACCCAGACGTCGCCCTCCATCACCTTGAGGATGGCGTCGCGCAGGGTCTCGACGCCGAATCGCTTGGGAATGAAGCCGGAGGCGCCGAAATCGAGCGAGCGGCGGATCGTGGCGCTGTCGTCGGACGCCGAGACGATCACCACCGGGATCGCCGGATATTGCGCACGCAGATAGATCAGGCCGGAAAAGCCTGAGATCCCGGGCATCGAGAGGTCGAGCAGGATCAGGTCGACATCCGAGGTCTGTTCCAGGAGCTTGGTCAGATCCTCGAACGATCCGGCCTCGTCGATCCTGGCCGAGGTCAGGACGCCGGCCACCGCCTGTCGCAGCGCGTCGCGGAAAAGAGGATGGTCATCGGCGATGACGAGATGGGTCGAGGGAGCGTTCATCGTTCTCTTGCTGTCGTTCGCGGGCCGGCGGACAGATCCCGGGTCTGTCAATTCTTCCCCGAGCAGCCGTGGCATGCAAGTGCACATTATCCCTTTGCTGCAAAGGGGTTAATCCGGAAGCCTACGTGGCGGCGCGCCGGTGCCCGATACCGGCGTCAGCTACGCGTCAGTGCGCAAGGCCGAAAGTCGTATTGGGGCGGGTTTCACGCCGATGTTACCTTGCAGCCAAGACCTGGGTTGATCCGGCATGTCCGGACGTCTGGGGTGCGAGGAAACGCAATTCGGGGAGCGACTTAATATGTCGACAATGGCTGTGTCTCAAGCAGGCGCGGGAGGGATGACGAAGGACGAACGGTTCGTCATTCTCGCCTCCTCGCTCGGTACCGTCTTCGAGTGGTACGATTTCTACCTCTACGGCTCGCTGGCTTCGATCATCGGCGTGCAGTTCTTCTCGGATTACCCGCCAGCCACCCGCGACATCTTCGCGCTGCTGGCCTTCGCCGCCGGCTTCCTGGTGCGTCCGTTCGGCGCGATCGTATTCGGCCGCGTCGGCGACATCGTCGGCCGCAAATACACCTTCCTCGTCACCATCCTGATCATGGGTCTGTCGACCTTCATCGTCGGCCTGCTGCCGAACGCGGCGACCATCGGCATCGCGGCTCCGATCATCCTGATCGCGCTGCGCCTCGCCCAGGGCCTGGCGCTCGGCGGTGAGTATGGCGGCGCGGCCACTTATGTCGCGGAGCATGCTCCGAACGGCAAGCGCGGCTACTACACCTCCTTCATTCAGACCACCGCGACGCTCGGCCTGTTCCTGTCGCTACTGGTGATCCTGTTCACCCGTAGCGCCCTCGGCGAGGCCGATTTCGCGAAGTGGGGCTGGCGCATCCCGTTCCTGGTCTCGGTGCTGCTGCTCGGCATCTCGGTCTGGATCCGGCTTCGCCTCAATGAATCCCCGATCTTCCAGAAGATGAAGGACGAGGGCAAGAGCTCGAAGGCGCCGCTGACCGAAGCCTTCGGCAACTGGCAGAACGGCAAGCTGGTGCTGCTCGCGCTGCTTGGCGGCGTGATGGGCCAGGGCGTCGTCTGGTACACCGGTCAGTTCTACGCGCTGTTCTTCCTGCAATCGATCCTGAAGGTCGACGGCTACACCGCCAACCTGCTGATCGCCTGGTCGCTGCTGCTCGGCACCGGCTTCTTCATCGTGTTCGGCATGCTGTCCGACAAGATCGGCCGCAAGCCGATCATCCTCGGCGGCTGTCTGATCGCGGCGCTGACCTTCTTCCCGATTTTCAAGATGATCACCACCAATGCCAACCCGGCGCTGGAAAAGGCGATCGAATCGGTCAAGGTCGACGTGGTGGCGGATCCCGCGGGTTGCGGCGACCTGTTCAACCCGGTCGGCACCCGTGTCTTCACCGCACCTTGCGACACCGCACGTGCCTACCTGTCGCAGTCGTCGGTCAAGTACTCGACCACGTCTGGCGCAGCCGGCTCGGGTGTGAAGGTCGTCGTCAATGGTAAGGAAGTGCCCTACACGAGCGCCAAGGACAGCAACCCGGCAGTGCTCGCCGCGGTGCAGGCGGCCGGCTATCCGAAGGCCGGCGATGCGGGCATCGTGAAGATGTCCCATCCGTTCGACATCTTCCGTCCGCAGGTGGCGGCGATCATCGGCCTGCTGTTCATCCTGGTGCTGTTCGTCACCATGGTGTACGGCCCGATCGCGGCGATGCTGGTCGAACTGTTCCCGACCCGCATCCGCTACACCTCGATGTCGCTACCCTACCACATTGGTAACGGCTGGTTCGGCGGCCTGCTGCCGGCGACCGCCTTTGCCATCGTGGCCTCGACGGGCGACATCTATGCCGGCCTCTGGTACCCGATCATCTTCGCCTCGATTACCGTCGTGATCGGCTTCTTCTTCCTGCCCGAGACCAAGGACGTCGACATCAAGGCGACCTGATCGAAAGCAGCGATAAGTACAACGAACCGGCCGCGGAGCGATCCGCGGCCGGTTTTGTTTGAGCACTAAAATTGCTTTATTGATTGCTGCCGACGAATTGCAGCACCACCTCGCGCCGGTGCGGGCGCTTGCGGTGCTCGATCAAATAGATCGCCTGCCAGGTGCCGAGGGCAAGCCTGCCGCTCAGGACCGGGACCTGAAGCGAGGCCCCGGTCAGCATCGTCTTGATATGTGCCGGCATGTCGTCCGGTCCTTCGGCGTCGTGGGTCCAGCCGGCATTCTCCGGCGCCAGCCGGGATAATGCCGTGGTGAGATCGACCAGCACGGACGGATCGGCGTTCTCCTGGATCGTCAGCGAGGCCGAGGTATGGCGGATGAACAGCGTCAGCGCGCCGTCGCGCGCGTGAACCTCGGCGATGAATTTTGCAGCCTCGCTCGTCAGATCGGTGAAGCCGTGACCCGATGTCTGCACGGTCAGCAATGACGATGCGATGGTGTCGGCTTGCACCGACGATGGCGCCGAGCGGGTGACTGATCTGGTTGATGTCATGAAGGGTCTCTCAACTCCCGACGCTGCCGTAGGGTGGCAAAGGCGCAACGCGCCGTGCCCACGTCTTTCTTCATTGCCTTAGAAGCATGGTGGGCACGGCGTAAGAACGCCTTTGCCCACCCTACGGCACCTCAACGCATGGATGGCGCGAAGGGGTCCTCAAATCTTCCCCGACACGTCCTTCTGGACGCGGTTGGCCATGTCAATCAGCCGCCGCCAGGCCTTTTCCAGAAACGACATCACGCGGTCGACGTCCTGGTCGCTCGGCAGCGGGATCTCGATCTTGCGCTCGCCCTCGGCGGCCTTGGGCTCCGCTTTCTTCAGCGGGTCGGATTTCGGCAGCGCCTCGTCGATCTTGCCCGACACCGTCGGCCCGGCCGCGAGCTGTCCCTGCAGCCTTTCGACCTCGGCCTGGAGCCGGCCGATCTCGGCGTCGAGCGCGGTCCGTTCGTCGGGCACCGCGTAACAGGCCCAGCCGGCGCCGTTCTTGGTGCAGGTCGATACCGTGCCGGTGCGCGTGTCGAGCCGCAGCGCGCCCTCGGGGATGGGCGTCATGCTGTAGCGGCCGTTCTCGCTGTCGGGCGCGGATTGCGCGGCCTCGAGGTCGCCGGCGATCGCCACCGCGGCGGCGAACGCCGCCAGCGCAAGCCATGATGTTGTGGATGACGTCACTGGTCTCATCGCGATCTCCGCCACGGCGTGCTGGTGGCCCTCTCGCAAATTCTACACCCCGGTGAGGCGATCCGCCGCCCAAAACACGCACCCTTATCAACGATCGCGGCGGCGTGTTCGATCCCGGCAGCGTGGCGAAAGGGCGGCCGCCTTCGCCGATCCTGAGGCTTGCTGCTGCGGTGCGGCGTCACGCTGTGTGCAGCGCTGCCGTGCGCGCCAATATCATCAAATAAATCAGCTACATAAACGAAAGCGACGCAATCGTGACTTGGCTTGACTTGATTATGGGCCATCAGTATGGTCCGCGCGGCTTTTGAGGGTGGCGGGCGCAATTTCCATTCAGCCGCGGCGTTTCGGGTCTTCGTTGCATGACACAGGGCACGGGACACGGCGAGAATGGGGATCGCGATAGATCGTCCGAGGAAGCTGCGCTTTCCGAACGGCTCGGAAATCTTGATCAGCGGTTGTCCGAATTCCGGGACCGACGAATCAAGACCGAGCAACCCGCAGGTGACGGTGAGGACAGAGCGGCCAGAGCTTCGGCGATGGCGCTTGGTTTCCGGTTATCCTCCGAGTTGATCGCCGGGGTCGTTGTCGGAGCGGGGATTGGCTGGGGTTTCGACCGCTTGCTGTCGACGTCGCCTTTCGGATTTATCGTGTTCCTGTTGCTGGGCTTCGTCGCCGGCGTGGTGAATGTGGTGAGAACGGCGGGTGCGGGTCAAAACAGGCGCGGTGGGTCTTAGCCGATCCGCACCAGGACAGGAATGATCGTGCCGGCCTTGCCGGTACGGGCCGGCCCGGCCGGCAGACCGAGACCCGCCGGCATTGCCCGGCAGACCAAGAGATGCCGCGCTGATGAAAATCGACCCGATCCACCAGTTCAACATCGAGCCTCTCTTCACCCTGGGCCATATCGGCAATCACACGATCGCCTTCACCAATTCGTCGCTCTACATGCTGGTGGCGGTGGCGGTGATCTCGATCCTGATGCTCGCCAGCGGCACGCAGCTGGTTCCCGGGCGCCTGCAATCGGTCGCCGAAATCTCCTACGAATTCGTCGCCTCGACCATCCGTTCGACGGCCGGCGCGGAAGGCATGAAGTTCTTCCCGTTGATCTTCTCGCTGTTCATGTTCATCTGCGTCTCGAACCTGGTCGGCATCATCCCCTATACCTTCACGGTGTCGAGCCATCTGATCGTCACCGCGGCGCTCGCGCTTCTGGTCTTCTTCACCGTCCTGATCTACGGCGTCGCCAAGAACGGCCTGAAGTTCTTCTCGATCTTCGTGCCCCACGGCGTCCCCGGCTACATCCTGCCGCTGGTGATGTTCATCGAAATCCTGTCGTTCTTCCTGCGGCCGGTCTCCCACAGCGTCCGTCTGTTCGCCAACATGCTGGCCGGCCACATCGCGCTGAAGGTGTTCGCGGGCTTCGTCGCCATGCTCGGCTTCTCGCTCGGGGCGCTGGGCTGGGTCGGCGGCGTGCTGCCGCTGGCTCTCACGGTCGCGCTGTACGCGCTCGAGATTCTGGTCGCGTTCCTGCAAGCCTATGTGTTTGCGATCCTGACCTGCATCTACCTCAACGACGCCATTCATCCGGGACACTGAGCGGTCCGGGGAATTTCCACCCACAACCCAATCTTTCTTCCAAGGAGTCTAAAATGGATCCGGCAGCAGCAAAACTTATCGGCGCGGGCATCGCATGCATCGGCATGGGCGGCGCGGGCGTCGGCGTCGGCGTGATCTTCGGCAACTACCTCGCCGCAGCCGTTCGCAACCCCTCGGCCGCTCAGGGCCAGTTCGGCAACCTGATCTTCGGCTTCGCCGTGACCGAAGCGCTCGGCATTTTCTCGCTGCTGATCGCGCTGCTGCTGCTGTTCGTTCCGCTCTGAGGACGACGTTTTTCGCGCCGTTCCATTCCATTGGGACGGCGCGTGTGACTGCAACAGGAGAACTCCGTGGCTGAAAGTCATGGCGGCGCAAAAGGTCCGGCGGCGGGCGCTCACACCGAGGCTGACGGTGGTCACCACGGTGGCGGTTTTCCGCCGTTCGAGAGCAGCAACTACGCTTCACAGCTGGTGTCGCTCGCGATCTTCTTCGTCCTGCTTTACGTGATCGTGTCCAAGCTCGCTCTGCCGAAGGTCGGCGGTGCGATCGAGGCGCGTCAGAACAAGATCGAGGGTGACCTCGCCGAGGCGCAGAAGCTGAAGGACCAGTCCGAGGCGGCGCTGAAGGCCTATGAAACCGAGCTCGCTTCGGCGCGCACGCGGGCACAGGCCATCGGCAACGAATCCCGCGACAAGGCGAATGCGCAGGCGGAAGCCGAGCGCAAGACGCTGGAAGAACAATTGGCGGCCAAGCTCGCCGGGGCGGAGAAGACCATCGCCTCGACCCGCGCCACCGCCATGAGCAACGTCCGCGGCATCGCGGCCGATGCGGCAGGCCAGATCGTGCAGCAGCTTACCGGCGTCGTTCCCGACGCTGCGTCGGTCAATGCCGCGGTCGATGCGTCCCTGAAAGGTTAGTCGAGATGTTCTTCGATCCTGAAACCTGGGTCGCCATCGCCTTCGTGATCCTGATGGTCGTGTTCGCCTATCTCGGGGTCTTCAAGTCGGCGATGACGGCGCTGGATCATCGTGCCGCCCGCATCAAGGCCGAGCTCGACGACGCGACGCGGCTCAAGCAGGAAGCGGCCAAGGTGCTCGCCGACTACAAGGCGCGCAGCGCCACCGCCGAGCGCGAAGCTGCCGACATCATCGCCAACGCCAAGGCCGAAGCCGAGCGCATCGCGGCCGACGCCAAGGCGAAGATGGAAGACTTCGTCGCCCGCCGGACCAAGACCGCGGAGAGCAAGATTGCGCTCGCCGAGGCCCAGGCGCTCGCCGATGTCCGCGCCGCAGCCGCGGAAGCCGCCGTTCAGGCCGCCTCCACGATCCTGTCGCAGTCGGTCAAGGGCCAGGTCGCCGACGATCTGCTCGCCAAGGGCATCACCGAGGTTCGCCAGAAGCTGAACTGAGGGTTTTGCCTTCAGTAATCAAAAAGCCGGCGCGATAAGCGCCGGCTTTTTTGTTTGCGACACCGCAATCCACAAATACCGTGTCATCACCCGCGAAAGCGGGTGATCCAGTATTCCAGAGACAGCAATGAGATACGGAGAAGCCGCGGCGTACTGGATGCCCCGCCTGCGCGGAGCATGACAGCGTTCTTCGTGACGACTTGCTTACCTACTTCTTCTTCCGTCCCTTCGGCTCGGGCGACAGCGCCTGCGGGTCGAAGCCGACATAGAAGACATAGGAATCGGCGACCGCGGCCGAGGGCGTCGGATAAGCCAGATCCTCGACGATGAAGGTGAAGGGCACGCTGCCGCCCTCCGACATCTCGACCGTGGTCCGGTAAGCCTTCGAGGCGATCACTTTCTCGCCGACACCGCCCTGCACCACCGCGACACGCAAGGGCACCTCGACGGTGGCGGGCGCGCCGGCGGGCCCGGCGATCACGCGGCCCTGGATTCCGATCCGAGCCGTGATGCCGACACTGCTGCGGGAACATTCGCGCGCCATCTTGGTGATCGAGGCCTGGAAGCGGATCTCGTTGCCGACGGCCGGCTTGCCGGCCGCCCCGACCGCGTAGGTTGATGCGCCCGCGCGCACCGTCACCTGCGGGCAATCGACCTCGTCTTCCGCCGGCTGGCCAGGCGCGGGCGCGGGCTTGGGCGGGGCCGGCTCATCCGACTTGCCGCCGAACAGGCTCTTGAAGCGGTCAGTCAAGGACTGGGCGGCCACCGGCGAAACCGCCGCGAACGACATCGACAAGACAAGCGCGATCGCCGTCCCCCGCCGCAGCACATTCCGCGATGACCGAAGCTGCTTCACCATCAAAGCCCGTACTCCAATGACAATTGTCCGGCCGATCGTGGGCCGGAGCATGCGGGTTATATCGTCAAAATCGGCGAACCCAAGGCAGCAAAAAGGGGGACTTGGCAGGGCACTTGGCCAAAGGACTTGGGCAAGGGATTTGGCCACATGATCGAGCGGCTCAGCCGCGGAAATCCTCATGCAGCAGGCCGAAAAGCAAATGGTCCTGCCAGACCCCATTGATGCAGAGATAGCGGCGCGCCAGGCCCTCACGGGAGAAACCGCACTTCTCCAGCACCCGGATCGAGGGCGCGTTGGTGGGGATGCAGGCGGCCTCGACCCGGTGCAGATTGAGCTCGCCGAACAGCGTCGGCAGGAGGACCCGCAGTGCAGCTGTCATGTAGCCGCGATGGGCATGGGGTTGGCCGACCCAATAGCCGATGGTGCCGGCCTGCACGATGCCGCGCCGGACATTGGCCAGCGTGATGCCGCCGACCATGGCGCCATCAAGCTCGCGGAAGATCAGAAAGGGATAGGAACGGTCCGCGGCAATGTCCTCGGAATAGCGGCGCAGGCGGCGGCGGAAGCCGGATCGGGTAAGATCGTCAGACGGCCAGATCGGCTCCCAGGGCGTCAGATAATCGCGGCTGGTTTCGCGCAAATGCGCCCATTGCAGGAAGTCCGACATCTGCGGCGCGCGCAGCAACAGCCCGTTACCGCGCGGCGCGAGGGCGGCGGGTCCACTGGACGGCAGGCGAAAGAGGGCCATGGTGATGCTTCCCGGGGCAGCTCAGCCCGCGCGCGGCTCCTAATGCAGCCGCGCCTTGGCACGTGCCCGCGTCAATCCTTCCGCAAAAGACACCGCCGTGTCCAGCCCCCTGCCACTGCCTAATGCGACAACGGCAGGCCGGCTCCGCGACAGCAGCGCACGCGCCGCGTCCCGGGTCGATTCGACGCTGACGGCGTCGATCCGGCCCACCAGCTCCTCGACCGTCTGCGGCCGGCCATAGGCCAGCACGTGGCGCGCCAGCTGCTCGGCACGCGACGAGCAGCTCTCCAGCGCCATCAGGAGCCCTGCCTTCATCTGCGCCTTGGCCCGCGCGATCTCGGCCTCGGTCAGCGTCTCCACCGACTCATTCATGATGTCGACCACGACCTCCATCATCTCCGGCGCGTCGGCCGGATCGGTGCCGGTGTAGAGGCCGAAGAAGCCGGTGTCGGTATAGGGCGCGTGGAACGAGTAGATCGAGTAGCACAGGCCGCGCTTCTCGCGCACCTCCTGGAACAGGCGCGACGACATTCCGCCGCCGAGGATGTTGGTGAAGACCTGGAGCGAGAACAGCGACAGATCGCTCTGCGGCACGCCTTCCAGCGCCAGCGTCAGATGCGCCTGCTCCAGCTCGCGATGCACCACCTTGGCGCCGCCCTTGCCGAACTGAGCGGTTTGCGGCTTCGGGCCCGGCGTCCCCTCGAAACTCGCAAAGCGCTTCTCGACCTCGGCAACGACTTGGCTGTGATCGACCGCGCCTGCGGCCGCCACCACCATGTCGGGCCCGCGATAATGCGTCGAGAGGTAGCCGCGCAGCATGTCACGGTTGAAGGCGCGCAGCGTCTTGGCCGTGCCGAGCAGCGAGCGGCCCATCGGCTGATCGGGATAGCAGAGCTCGTTGAGATGCTCGAACACGACGTCATCGGGCGTATCCTGCGCGGCACCGATCTCCTGCACGATGACGTTCTTCTCGCGCTCCAGCTCGTCGGGCTCGAAGGCGGGATTGGCGAGGATGTCGGCGAGCACGTCGAGCGCGAGCGGCACGTCGGCCTTGAGCACCCGCGCGTAATAGGACGTGGTCTCGGTCGAGGTGCCGGCATTGAGGTCGCCGCCGACCGCCTCGATCTCTTCGACGATCTCGCGCGAGGAGCGCTTCGTCGTGCCCTTGAACGCCATGTGCTCGAGCAGATGCGAGATGCCGTGCTCGTTCGGCTTCTCGTCGCGTCCGCCGACGCCGGCCCAGACGCCGAGCGCCGCGGTCTCGAGATGGGGCATCTTGTCGGTGACGACGGTCAGGCCGGAGGCAAGCTTGGAAATCTCGACGCTCATCCGGCAACTCCCTGCTTTGCGGCGCGGCTGACCGACAGCACGAACCGCTCGACCTCGGCCTGATCGTTCTTCATCACCTTCATGTGTTCGGATTTGGTCATCAATCCGTCGAGCCAGGCCGGCAGTTGCGGCCGCTGGCCGCAGGCCGCTTCGACGGCGTCGGGGAATTTGGCTGGATGCGCGGTGGAGAGCACGATGCTTGGCACCCTCGTGTCGGTTGTGTCGCGATCGGCGACGGCGAGCGCCACCGCCGTATGGGGATCGACCAGCTCGCCTGCCTCCCGCCAGCCGGCGCGGATCGCAGCCGCGGTCTCGGTCTCGTCAGCGCGGCCGGCGTCGAACTCCTCGCGGATCGCGGCCAGCGTTGCGTCCGGCAGCACGAAACGTCCTGACTGCTTCAGCGAATCCATCAGGCGGCGCACGCCGGCTGCATCGCGCTTGCCGGCCTCGAACAGCAGCCGTTCGAAATTCGAGGAGATCTGGATATCCATCGACGGCGACGCCGTCGCGTGCACCTCGCGCACCTCATAGATCCCCGTCTTCAGCGTGCGCGCCAGGATGTCGTTGACGTTGGCGGCGATGCGCAGGGTCCGCGCCGGCAGCCCCATGCGCTTGGCGACGTAGCCGGCGAAGATGTCACCGAAATTGCCGGTCGGCACGACGAAATCCACCGCGCGCGCCGGCGCGCCGACGGCAACGGCGGAGGTGAAATAGTAGACCACCTGGGCGACGATGCGTGCCCAGTTGATGGAGTTGACGCCGGAGAGCGAGGTCGCATCGCGGAAGCGATGGTTGTTGAACATCCCCTTCACGAGCGCCTGGCAGTCGTCGAAATTGCCCTCGA
Organism: Bradyrhizobium sp. CIR48; assembly: GCF_014198315.1. NCBI lineage: Bacteria > Pseudomonadati > Pseudomonadota > Alphaproteobacteria > Hyphomicrobiales > Nitrobacteraceae > Bradyrhizobium > Bradyrhizobium sp. CIR48. The sequence continues at coordinate 380,506 of NZ_JACIHG010000004.1, read as the reverse complement.
CGGCGAGCGCATGGACATTGGCCGCGCCCGTCGACGTCATCATCCGCCGCTGCACCTCGGAGATGCGGCCGTGCGGGAACAGCACGATGAGATCCACGTTCTCGAGGCCGGCGAAGGCTTCGACCGCAGCGCCGCCGGTATCGCCTGAGGTGGCGACCACGATGGTCGTGCGCTGGCCGCGCTTGGCGAGCACATGGTCCATCAGCCGCGAGATCAGCTGCATCGCCACGTCCTTGAAGGCGAGCGTCGGGCCGTGAAACAGCTCCAGCACGAACTGGTGCGGCGACATCTGGCGCAGCGGCACCACCGCCGGATGGCGGAAGGTGGCATAGGCCTCGTTCGCCATGCGGCCAAGCTCGGCGTCCGAAATCTCGCCGCCGGCGAACGGACGGATCACGTCGACCGCGACCTCCCAATAGGGGCGGCCGAAGAAGCCGGCGATGGTTTCAGTGGAGAGCTGGGGCCAAATGGTCGGCACATACAGGCCGCCGTCGCGCGCAAGCCCGGTCAGCATCACGTCGCAGAAGCCGAGTTCGGGGGCCTCGCCCCGGGTCGAGATATAACGAGTCAAACTGCCCTCCAAAGGCCGACCGGGCTTACGCCCGTTCGTTAAGCCTTTGATTTTACGAAATTACTTGTTAACAGCCAGAGGCTTTGCGCCACCATAAAGTGTTTTGCGGCATCAGGAAACCGCTTCCCGCCTTCACCCCTGCCCAGCAAAAAGGGCTGCGGCGATGCCGCAGCCCTCTCTTGGAAGGTCTGTCGTTGATATGTGCAGACCGGTTTGCCTCTGGGGTCGCCGCCCCCCGCTGAAACTTGTCCGGCAACCTTTCGCCGTCAGTCACGAAATCGTCAAGGGCGAAAAACGACCAGCGCGGGAAGATGTTCCTATTTTTCCCGACATGCCCAAGCTTTTGCGAGCGCGCTCCAGCCAACCGTCGTCAAGAATTGCCATTTTATCCCGACAATTGCGCGGGATCCGGAACGAATGCCACCTCGACCCATTGTGTCCGCGGATGGGTGTCGGCGGTGTCCATGCATTGCCCGGCTGCACGCCGGCACCAATCCGCTCGCCGAACCGGCTGCATCCTGGAGCAGCCGGTTCGGTGCCGGGGCCCCGGGCCGTCAATTCATCCCGATTTCAACCGCGATCCTGATCAGGTCGGAATGGTTCTTGGCTCCCAGCTTCTGCTTGAGCAGGGACGTGGTGTTGGCGACGGTCTTGTAGGAGATGCCGAGCGCCTCGGCGACTTCCACGATCTTGTCGCCGCGTCCGAGCAGGCGGAGAATTTCGAGCTCCCGCGGCGTCATCTGCGAAGCCGGGTTGGCCTTGATCGCCGCGCCGGAAAACGTCACGGCTTCCGCGAGTTGCGGTGAGATGTAATTGTCGCCCGCGACCACCTTGCGCACCGCTTTCAGCAGGATCCTGGGATCATCGCCCTTGGAGACATAGCCCTGCGCCCCAAGCTCGACCGCCCGCACCACGAAGGCCGGATCGTCGTTCATGCTGAACATGATGATCTTGGCGTCGGGATCGTCCTTGCGGATGCGTCGCATCAGCTCGAAGCCGGAGACATCGGGCAGGCTGATGTCGATCACGGTGACGTCGGGCCGCTTGCTGACATAGGCGCGATGGCCGGATTTGGCGTCGGTCGCCTCGTCGATACGGATCGAATGGTCCGAAGCGAACAGGGTGCGGCAACCGGACAGCACCACGGGGTGGTCATCGACAATCAGGACCCTGGTCGCCGGCTTGGCGGTATCTTGCATCGCGCACTCTCTTGTTTTTCGACTCATAGACCGGCGGGAACAAATGGAAAGAGTAAATCCCGCCGATGCGCGTTAGAATTGACCTAATGTGGCAACGACTCTCGTTCAGAACGCAACTGTTTCTTCCACTTGGGGCGAACTTTCTCGCAGCGCTGATCCTTGGCGGTGTGCTGCTCCGGATCTTCGCGGCCGGTCAGCTCGCCGACGAGAACGAGCCCGCACGACGTTCGACCCGGACGATCGCGACCGCACTCAACAACACTCTGCGCGCGTCGGACGACCCGCGGAAGACGCTCGACGCCTTTGTTCAATCCTTGACCACCTCCTCGGACATCCAATTCCGTTCCGCGGAAGGCCCTCCTGCGGAGCCACCAAAGGACGGCCTGCAAAAGCTGCAAGGGGTTCCGCAGTGGTTTGTCAACCTGCTCATGGTACCGGACATGGACGCCGCAACCCCAGTACTGATCGATGGCAGGCGTGTCGGCGATATCGTATTCCTGCCGGACCTGTCGGCCGACCTGTTCGAGAAGTGGATCGGCTTCCTGGCGCTGACCGGCCTCGTCGCCGTGCTGACCGTGCTCACCGGAATCATCGCTTACGTCTTCGCGGGATCGGCACTGCGTCCCCTGCAGCATCTCGGCCAAGGCCTCACACGGATGCGGCGCGGCGACTACGCAAAGCCGATCCCGGTCGGAGGCCCGCCGGAGATCCGGCAGAGCTGTGCGGAAGCAAATGCGCTGGCTGCGACGCTGGCGCAATTGAGCCAGGACAATCGCGATCTGATGCACCGCCTGGTGTCGCTCCAGGACGACGAGCGTCGTGACCTCGCCCGCGAATTGCACGACGAGCTCGGACCGCTGCTGTTCAGCATCCGCGCCGGCACGATCGCGCTGGTCGACGCCTCGCCGCAGGTGGGAAATCTCGGCAAATCAGCCCAGGATGTGCTGCAATCGGTCGAGGCGCTCCAGCAGACCAACCGCCGCATCCTCGATCGGTTGCGGCCGCTCTACATTCAGGAGCTTGGCCTTTCGACCAGCGTGCAGACGCTGCTCCAGAACTTTCGCAAGCAGGCACCGCATATCGTCCTGACGGAGACGATCGATCCGGGTCTCAACGTGATCGCCGGGCCGCTGGCCCAGACCGTCTATCGCGTGATCCAGGAGGCGCTGACCAACGTGCTGCGCCACGCCAAGGCCGGCAACGCCCATGTCCAGGCGACCGTCACCGGCGAGGCGCTCATCATCGAGATCTCCGACGACGGCGACGGCTTTCCCGAGGGCAACGTTTTCGGCCGCGGCCTGACCGGCATGCATGAACGCGTGCGCGCGCTCAGCGGATCGCTGTCACTGTTGCGCGTGGATGGGCGAACTTATGTACGCTGCCGGCTTCCGACCGAGCCGGCACGCCAGGCGCCGGTCCAGCCAATTGGATGAGCTGACCTTGTCGGAGACCCACTGCGCACTTTGCGCCAACGCGGCCCTTCGGGTCCGCATCATGCCCTAACAGGCGCAGCCATGATGCGCGTCCTGTTGCGCCGGCTCGCACAGCGTGCTGCGGATCTTGCCTTCCGGGCTGAAGCGAAACGAGGCGTGAATGCGTAGCGCGCCGGCGACGGAATATTCGACATCGACGCCATGGGGCGCGGGATGGATCTCTTCCAGCCCGAAACCCGCCAACGAGAAGGCACTGAGGCGCGGCTGCCAATAGGCCTCGAGCTCGCTGCGGCCGCGATAGCGCTGCGCGCCGTTGCACGTGCATTCGACCTGGGCGTCGTCCGCATAGAGGTCGAGCAACGTCGAGAGGTCGCCCTTCCGGCAGGCGTCCACCCAATCGACGACAATTCCCATCTGGTCGAAATCGCTCACGCCGCAATCCCTGTCTGCCGCGGAAACTCACCGGCGGCTTAGGACCACACTCGTGAATGTGCGCTGAATAATAAACCCCGGACGATACCGGGTTCCCTCAGAGTATCTACCGTCGAGCTCAGCTCTGCCGCCGGCCTCTTGCCCACACCGCGAAGGCGATCAGCACGGCGCCTGCGAGCAGGAACCAGGTGATGGCGTATTGCAGGTGATCGTCCTTCAGATGCACGTCGAGCGGCCCCGGGCGGGGGATGCCGTTCTCGGGCACCGGTTGCTCGAGGTCGACATAGAACGGCGCAACCGCGCCCCAGCCGAGCGCGCTTGCGATGGCCGGATGATCGCGCACGAACCAGAGCCGCTTGTCGCGGTTCTCCGCCGGCGTCAGCCTGCCTGGCGGCTCGGGAAAGCGCAGGTAACCGGTGAGCGCGACCGGCTGCCCGGTGACGAGCTTCTTCACCGCGCGATCCTCGACGCTGCGGTCCTGCATCGTATTCTCGACGAAGCCCGCATCGATCACGACCATCTCGCCGCTGGGAAGCCGCGCCGGCAGGAACGCCCAGGTGCCGGGGCCGGAGGCGTCCCTGCGCACCGCCGAGCCCGAGGAATAGATCATCGCATCCGGCAGGGCTGCGTAGGTCGCGGTGAAGCTGACGCGGCGGAATTCGTCGCGCGCGGGATTGAGCGCAGCCCATTGCGAAGGCGGCGGCAGCGCGATGGGCGCCTCTGCAAGGCGCTCGGTGAGCGCCGCGACCAGCGCGTGCTTGGCGGTCCGGCGCTGCAATTGCCAGAGGCCGAGCGCGATGAAGACGGCCGTCAGGAACAGCGTGAACAGCGCGAAGCCGGCCACGCGAGGCTTGCGCGCAGGTTGATTCATTTCGCGCGGTCGACCAACCGGCCCGGCGCCGCCTTGTGGTGGAATTGCAGCGCGATCAGCAGCGACTTCATCGCACGCAGCGGCAACAATGTGGTGGCCAGGATCAGCGGCAACCACAGCGCCGCATGCAGCCAGTATGGCGGTTGGTATTTGACCTCGACGATGAGCGCAGCCGCCACCACGATTCCGCCGGCCAGCATGATGATGAAGATCGCCGGCCCGTCGCCGGTATCGATGAAGGCATAGTCGAGACCGCAGCGGTCGCAGGCGGGCGCGAGCGTCAGGAAGCCCGCATAAAGCTTGCCCTGGCCGCAGCGCGGGCATCGGCAGGCAAGCCCGCGCAGCGCACTTTGCAGGACGGTGGTTTCAGGCACGGACGGGCCGGTGGTGTCGTTCATGATGGCGGACTCTATCACAGTTTTCGCGGGAGCTTCCGGCGGCCCAAAAGCGAAAGGGCGGCCCAGCGGCCGCCCTTTCTGATCTCGTTGTCGCGGGCTCAGTGCGCGCCGTGGGCCATGGTCTCGGCGCCGTGTCCCCAGACGTAGATGCAGAGGAACAGGAACAGCCAGACCACGTCGACGAAGTGCCAGTACCAGGCGGCGAACTCGAACCCGAGGTGCTGCGTCGGCGTGAAGTGGCCGGCATAGGCGCGGAACAGGCACACCAGCAGGAAGATGGTGCCGACCAGCACGTGGAAGCCGTGGAAGCCGGTCGCCATGAAGAAGGTCGCGCCATAGACGTTGCCGCCGAACGAGAACGCCGCATGGCTGTACTCATAGGCCTGCACGCAGGTGAAGAGCGCGCCGAGCACGACGGTGAGGATCAGGCCGTATTTCAGGCCCTGGCGGTCGTTCTCGAGCAGCGCATGGTGCGCCCAGGTCACGGTGGTGCCCGACGTCAGCAGGATCAGCGTGTTGAGGAGCGGCAGGTGCCAGGGATCGAAGGTCTCGATGCCCTTCGGCGGCCAGGTGCCGGGGACGGCGCAGGCGCCGGCCTGGGTGCCGAGGCCGCAGCCGAACACGGCATCGCGGGTGGCGTGAACGGCGTCGGCCGGGAACAGCGCGGCGTTGAAATAGGCCCAGAACCAGGCCACGAAGAACATCACCTCGGAGGCGATGAACAGGATCATGCCGTAGCGGTGATGCAGCTGCACGACGCGGGTGTGGTCGCCCTTGTACTGGGCTTCCTTGATCACGTCGCCCCACCAGCTCGCCATGGTGTAGAGCACGCCCACGGTGCCGACGCCGAACACGATCGGCGCGGCCGAGAACATGTGATGCATCCAGGCGATCGCGCCGACCGCCATGATGAAGGCCGAGAGCGAACCGACGGCCGGCCAGGGCGAGGGATCGACCAGGTGATAGTCGTGATGCTTGGTGTGCGCCGTAGCCATTTCGGTCTCTCTCCTCAATCCCGTGCCTGTCAGGCACTTATCCCCTTGTTTCCAACCGCCTGAGCGCGAGCCCGGCGATCAAAGATTTCCCTTGCGCTTGTCGCCTTCGCCCGATGCCAGCGGCTTCACCACGGGATCCTTCACCGGATAGAAGGTGTAGGACAGCGTGATCGTATTCAGCCCGTCGTTCTCGTGATCGTCAGCGATCGAGGGATCGACGTAGAAGACAACAGGCATCTCGCGCTTCTCGCCGGGCGCCATGGTCTGCTCGGTGAAGCAGAAGCAGTTGATCTTCTGGAAATAGGAGCCGACCGTCAGCGGCGCGACATTGTAGGCGGCCTGCGCGGCCGTGGTGCGCGCGGCCTGGTTGGTCACGGTGTAGAAGACGGTCACGACCTGGCCGATATTGACCTCGATCTCGCTCTGCTCCGGCTCGAACTTCCAGGGCAGGCCGGGCGCGACGTTGGAATCGAAGCGCACCGAGATTTTCCGCGCGATCGGGCCGGTAGCCGGCGCGGAGGTCGCGACCTGGGTCGTGCCGTTGAAGCCGGTGGCGCGGCAGAACCAGTTGTAGAACGGCACCGCCGCGTAGGAGGCACCGACCATCAACGCGACCACGCCGCCGCAGATAGAAGCAACCACCACATCGCGGCCCAGCCCGCGGCCCTTGGTCGGCTCACGCTTGGCCGGCTTGGCGCTGACATCCTGCGATATGGTGGGATCGTGATCCATGTTTCCTACATCGGCCGCACGAGGACTGCCGGCCCCTTGACCATGGTGACGGCGAAGAACAGCACCACGAGCACGCCGAGCGCGAGCGCGATCGCAATCGAACGCTGACGACGGCTCTTCTTCTGCGCCTCGGTGAGGACGATTCCATCTGGCTCGGGTTTGTCGACCATCCCTGCGATCATGCGCCCCCTACCAGCGGAGCAACTGCCCGGAACACGACCTCGGCCAGCAGGGTCGCGAACAGCACGAACAGATAGAGGATCGAGAAGGCGAACAGCTTGCGGGTCGCGCGCAGCGACTGGCTGCGCTCGCGGCGCAGATAGACGTTGATCGCGAGCACCAGCATGCCGGCGCCGAGGATCAGCGAGACGATGCCGTAGATCGCGTCGAAATAGCCGAGCGCCCAGGGCGCGGCGGCGACCGCGATCAGCACGATGGTGTAGAGCAGGATCTGGAGCCGCGTCGCGTCGGGACCGGCGACATTGGGCAGCATCGGAATGCCGGCGCGCGCGTAATCGTCGGATCGGAACAGCGCCAGCGCCCAGAAGTGCGGCGGGGTCCAGAAAAAGATGATGGCGAACAGCAGCAGCGGCTCGACGTCGACCGTGCCGGTCACCGCAGCCCAGGCCACCACCGGCGGCAGCGCACCGGCGGCGCCGCCGATCACGATGTTCTGCGCGGTCCAGCGCTTCAGCCACATCGTGTAGATCACGACGTAGAAGAAGATGGTGAAGGCGAGCAGCGCGCCCGCGATCCAGTTGACGAGGATGCCGAGCGTCATCACCGAGAAGAAGGACAGTGTCAGGCCGAACGCCATGGCTTCAGGGCGGGTGATGCGGCCGCGCGGAATCGGCCGGTTCGCCGTGCGCGACATCTTGGAGTCGATATCGCCTTCCAGCGCCATGTTGAGCGCGCCGGAGGCGCCGGCGCCGACGGCGATGCAGAGCAGCGAGGTGATGGCCAGCACCCAGTGGAAATGCCCGGGCGCCATCGCCATCCCGACCAGCGCGGTGAAGATCACCAGTGACATCACCCGCGGCTTCAAGAGCGCGATGTAGTCGCCGACCTCCGCCTCGGAGATGCGGGGATTGATGTCGATGGCGTTGTGGTCGAGGACGGACACTTAATTCAACTCGCTTCGTTATAGAGCCGCGGCGCCCGTCACGGGCGCCGCGGGAGATCGATCACTGCACGCGGGGCAGCACTTCGAACTGGTGGAAGGGCGGCGGCGAGGGCAAGGTCCACTCCAGCGTGGTCGCACCTGCACCCCACGGATTGTCGCCAGCCGGCACCTTCTTCATGAAGGCGTCGAGCACGCAGTAGAGGAAGATCAGCACGCCGAAGCCGGAGATGTAGGAGCCGACCGACGAGACCAGGTTCCAGCCCGCGAACGCGTCGGGATAGTCGACGTAACGGCGCGGCATGCCCGACAGGCCGAGGAAGTGCTGCGGGAAGAACACCAGGTTGACGCCGATGAAGGTGACCCAGAAGTGCGCCTTCGCGAGCGTCTCGCTGTACATGTAGCCCGACATCTTCGGGAACCAGTAGTACCAGCCGGCGAAGATTCCGAACACCGCGCCGAGCGACAGCACGTAGTGGAAGTGGGCGACGACGTAATAGGTCTCCTGCAGCACGCGGTCGACGCCGGCATTCGCCAGCACGACGCCGGTGACGCCGCCGACCGTGAACAGGAAGATGAAGCCCACCGCCCAGATCATCGGGGCCCGGAATTCGATCGAGCCGCCCCACATCGTGGCGATCCACGAGAAGATCTTCACGCCGGTCGGAACCGCGATCACCATCGTCGCGGCGACGAAATAGGCCTGCGTCGCGCTGGACATGCCGACCGTGTACATGTGGTGCGCCCACACCACGAAGCCGATGCCGCCGATCGCGACCATGGCGTAGGCCATGCCGAGATAGCCGAACACGGGTTTGCGCGAGAAGGTCGAGATGATCTGGCTGACCATGCCGAAAGCCGGCAGGATCAGGATGTACACTTCGGGGTGGCCGAAGAACCAGAACAGATGCTGGAACAGCACGGGGTCGCCGCCGCCTTCGGGGTTGAAAAACGTCGTGTGGAAGTTGCGGTCGGTGAGCAGCATGGTGATCGCACCGGCAAGCACCGGCAGCGACAACAGCAGCAGGAACACCGTCACCAGGATCGACCACACGAACAGCGGCATCTTGTGCAGGGTCATGCCCGGCGCGCGCATGTTGAAGATCGTGGTGATGAAGTTGATGGCGCCGAGGATCGAGGAGGCGCCCGCCAGATGCAGCGACAGGATCGCGAAGTCGACGGCCGGGCCCGGATGGCCCGAGCTCGACAGCGGCACGTACATGGTCCAGCCGGCGCCGACGCCGTTGGCACCCGGCTCGCCCTCGACGAAGGTCGACATCAGGAGCAGGGCGAAGGAGGCCGGCAGCAGCCAGAACGAGATGTTGTTCATGCGCGGGAACGCCATGTCGGGCGCGCCGATCATCAGCGGCACGAACCAGTTGCCGAAGCCGCCGATCATCGCGGGCATGACCATGAAGAAGATCATGATCAGGCCGTGAGAGGTCACGAACACGTTATAGGTGTGCGTCTCGTGGAAGATCTGCACGCCCGGATACATCAGCTCGGCACGGATCGCGATCGACATCGCGGCGCCGATGACGCCGGCGATGACCGCGAAGATCAGGTACATCGTGCCGATGTCCTTGTGGTTGGTCGAATAGACGTAGCGGCGCCATCCGGTCGGATGGGCATGCTCGTCATGTCCGTGGGCGTGATCGCCGTGTGCCGCTGCGCTCGTTGCCATTTTCAAATCCTGCCTTGCGTCCCAATCGGACCTCTGGAGGTCCCGCCCTTATGTCGCTTTCAGTCCCTTAGAGCCGTCACCCGACGCTTACTGCGTCGGGCCGGCCGCGGAGGCGTAGGTGCTGGTGCCGCCGCTCGCAAATTTCTTCTTTGCCGTCTCGACCCAGGAGGCGAACTCCTGGTCATTCACGACGCGAATCGCGATCGGCATGAAGGCGTGGTCCTTGCCGCAGAGCTCCGAGCACTGGCCGTAGAACATGCCGGTCTTGGTCGCCTTGAACCAGGTTTCGTTCAGCCGGCCCGGAATGGCGTCGATCTTGACGCCGAAAGCCGGCAGCGCGAAGGCGTGGATGACGTCGGCGCCGGTGACCTGGACACGAATCACCTTGTTGACGGGCACCACCATCTCGTTGTCGACGCCGAGCAGGCGGGGCTGCTTGTCCTGCGCCATCAGCGAGTCGAACTCGAACTTGCCGTTGTCCGGGTAGGCATAGGACCAGTACCACTGCTTGCCGGTCGCCTTGATGGTGATATCCGCCTTCGGCACGTCGAGCTCGAGGAACAGAAGCCGGAACGACGGCACCGAGATGCCGACCAGGATCAGCACCGGAACCAGCGTCCATGCCACCTCGATCAGCGTGTTGTGGGTGGTCCGCGACGGCACCGGATTGGCCCGCGCGTTGAACTTGACGACCACGACCACGAGCAGCGCCAGGACGAACAGCGTGATCAGCGTGATCAGCACGAACAGGAAGTTGTGGAACCAGACGATGTTGTCCATCACCGGGGAGCCGGACTCCTGAAGCGTCCATTCCCAGGGCTTCGGCTGCCCGAGCTCGGCAAATGCCGCACCGCCCGTCGCCAGCGTCAGACCCGCCACGGCCAATCCCAGCAAGTGCCGGCCCACCGGGCCCATCGACATCCTCATGCCGTTCGCGCTCCCCTTACGAAATCACCCCAAGTGCGCTCCCCCTGTTTGCGGGAAACGCTTATTCGATCCGCCCGCCTGACAAACCGCCGCGCAAGAATACCTCTAAGAGGAATTGGGGCCAGATCGCTAGAACGCCGAAATCAAGCCTCTCAAACCATAATTTTTGATCTATCGCAATGCAGTCTTGAGCCCCGTCTGCCAGCGATCACCCGCAAGATATTTCCTAGTAAGATCAGACAAAAATACCGTTTGCCGGGATGCTGCCGCTTGACAGCGGAATTGCCCGCGGTAGGCACTGACAGATGGCCGCGCAGGAACCTGATTCGTGCGGGCGGCGGCGGCGCGAGGCGGCGTGGAATTTGCTTGGGAATCGCCTTCAAGGCGCCGTCATTCCCGTATCAGTCCGCCAGATTAGTCCGCCAAGCGCGAGCGAGGAAGGCGAGCAGAGGGACCGACCCGATGGGGCTTTCGAAATCGATGGCAGGGCTGGCTATGGCAAGGCTGGCTAGAAGGCAGATGACCCGCCTCCCGGCGCTGGCCAGCCTGCTGGCCGCGCTCGTCCTTCTGGCACTCCCCGGCCTCGCCCATGCGCAGGGCGCAGTCCGCTCCGTCCATGGCGACTGGCAGATCCGCTGCGACACCCCACCGGGCGCCCAGACCGAGCAATGCGCCCTGATCCAGAGCGTGGTAGCCGAAGACCGCTCCAATGCCGGCCTGACCGTCATCGTGCTGAAGACCGCCGACCAGAAGAGCCGCCTGATGCGCGTGGTCGCGCCGCTCGGTGTCCTGCTGCCCTCCGGTCTCGGCCTCAAGCTCGACAACCAGGACGTCGGCCGCGCCGGCTTCGTCCGTTGCCTGCCCAATGGCTGCGTCGCCGAGGTCGTCATGGACGACAAGCTGCTCGGCCAGCTCCGCACCGCCAAGACCGCCACCTTCATCATCTTCGAGACCCCGGAAGAGGGCATCGGCTTCCCGCTCAGCCTGAACGGGCTCGGCGAGGGCTACGACAAGCTGCCGTAGGGCTACGCCCTGTCCGCGCGATAAAGCTCCGTGTCGCACCAGCCGCAGCGATAGATGCGGCCTCTGCCGGCCACTGGCCCGACCAGCGCCTTTCGCCGACATGTCGCACAGAGGATGCCGTCAACGGTGTCACAGGCCGGGTGAGCCGCGACATAGGCCTCGCGCGTGGGATAGGATGTCCAGCGGCGTCGGTAGACGAACTGATTGAAGATCAGGACCAAAGCCAGCGCGGCGAAGCCGATGATCAGGCCGTGATACTGATCCCAGAACACTGTCAGGGAATTCCACATGCTCTGTCTGCGGCTCCGACTCCGGGTTCGCCGTTGATAGCCCGAAAAGCCTGAAAGCCGGCTTAAGCCCGAGCCGCACCTATCGTTTTCGTAATGTCACGGTCCGGCCCTCGCGGAACCGGTCCGAAACCATTATCTTGCCCTACATCTTCCGATAATGGACGGACGCATGACAAATCCTGCCACGACCTCCCTGCTCGACCGCGCCAATCTCGACCGCGACCAGGTTCGCCACGAGGTCGCGCGCGGGCTTTCCGGTGCCGACGACGGTGAGCTGTTCCTGGAGTACAGCCAGACCGAAGCGCTGATGTTCGACAATGGGCGGCTGAAGCAGGCGACCTACGACACCTCGCAAGGGTTTGGCTTACGCGCGGTCAAGGATGATGCGGTCGGCTATGCGCATTCCTCCGACGTCTCGCTGCCGGCGCTGATTCGTGCCGCCGATGCAGTCGCTGCCGTGCGCGGCGGCTATTCCGGCAGCTTCGCCGCGCCGCCGGCGCACACCAATGTGCGCCTTTACGGCGATGACAACCCGCTCGATGCCCCGGGCTTCGAGACCAAGGTAAAACTGCTCGCCGAGATCGACGCTTATCTGCGCGACAAGGATCCGCGGGTGCGGCAGGTCAGCGTCAGCCTGGGTGCGACCTGGCAGGTCGTCGAGATTCTGCGGCCCGACGGCGAGAGCTATCGCGACATCCGCCCGCTCGTGCGCGTGAACATTTCCGTCGTTGCCGGCCAGGGCGACCGCCAGGAGAGTGGCAGCAAGGGTTATGGCGGCCGCGCCGGCTATGCCGAATTCATCGAGAGCAAGAACTGGCGCGATGCGGCCGACGGCGCGTTGCGCGAGGCTTTCGTCAATCTGGAATCGATCCCCGCCCCCGCCGGCGAGATGGACGTCGTGTTAGGGGCCGGCTGGCCCGGCGTGATGCTGCATGAAGCGGTCGGCCACGGCCTCGAAGGCGACTTCAACCGCAAGAAGACTTCGGCATTTGCCGGCCTGATGGGCCAGCAGGTCGCGGCCAAGGGCGTCACCGTGGTCGATGACGGCACCATGGCCTCGCGCCGCGGCTCGCTGTCGATCGACGACGAGGGCACGCCGACCAATCGCACCGTGCTGATCGAGGACGGCGTCCTGGTCGGCTACATGCAGGACCGCCAGAACGCGCGGCTGATGAACATGAAGCCGACCGGCAACGGCCGTCGCCAGGGCTATGCCCATGTGCCGATGCCGCGCATGACCAACACCTACATGCTCGCAGGCGACCGCGATCCGGCGGAGATCCTCGCATCGGTGAAGAACGGCGTCTTCGCTGCGAATTTCGGCGGCGGCCAGGTGGACATCACCTCGGGCAAGTACGTGTTCCAGTGCACCGAGGCCTACAAGATCGAGAACGGCAAGCTGGGCGCGCCGCTGAAGGGCGCCATGCTGATCGGTAACGGGCCGACCGACCTGCATCGCATCCGCATGATCGGCAACGACCTTGCGCTCGATACCGGCATCGGCACCTGCGGCAAGAATGGACAGGGCGTGCCCGTCGGCGTCGGCCAGCCGTCGCTGCTGATGGAGCGCATCACGGTGGGTGGAACGGGCGCATGAGCGTGGAAGAAAAGGTCACCGTCACCCCCAAGCGGAAGAGCAGCGGCTGGGGCGGGCAGATCGTTCAGCTCGCCGGCATCGTCGCAGCCGTCTTCATCGCCAAGGGCGCGCTTGCCGAACCGTTCTACGTGCCGTCGGGCTCGATGGAGCCGACGCTGCTGATCGGCGATGCACTGCTCGCCTCGAAATTCCCCTACGGCTACGGCACCTCTTCGCTGCCGATCCAGATCAGCCTGCCCGAGAGCGGCCGCGTCTTCGCGGAAACGCCGAAGCAGGGCGACGTGGTCGTGTTCCGCTGGCCTGGCGATCGCTCGCAGGCCTGGGTCAAGCGCGTCGTCGGTCTGCCCGGCGATCGCATCCAGATGCGGCAGGGCCAGCTCTTCATCAACGACCGCCCTGCCGAGCTCAAGCCGGACGGCGTTGGCGCGGCCGAGGACGACAATGGCGGCAGCGAGCCCGCCTATCGCTATGTCGAGACGCTGCCGAACGGCGTCTCTCACCTGATCTTCAAGATGCGCGACAACGGTCCGCTCGACAACTCGCCGGAAGTGACGGTGCCGGCGGGTCACCTCTTCGTGCTCGGCGACAACCGCGACAATTCCGCCGACAGCCGCGTGCCGCTGCGGTCCGGCGGCGTCGGACTGTTGCCGATCGACAATCTGATCGGCCGTGCCGATGCAGTGCTCGGCTCCTGGGATCTCGGCATACGCGGCCAGCCGGTGTACACTTGGCTCTCCGGCTTCCGGCTCGGCCGGTTCTTCACCGCCGTGCATTGAGCCGCCTCATCGCGCGATGAACCGTGACGAATTCCTCGCGCTCGCGCTGAGAAATCCCGTCAACGTCACGATCATCGACGAGCTGGCGCGGCTCGATCTGCCGGATGCATGGCTGGTCTCGGGATGCCTGATGCAGACTGTATGGAACGTGCTCACCGGCCGCGCCATCGATCACGGAATCGCCGACTACGACGCGTTCTATTTTGATCCTGATACATCGTGGGAAGCGGAGGATTCGGTCATCCGCAAGCTGCATGCGCGGCTCGGCCATCTCGGCGCCAAGGTCGAGATCCGCAACCAGGCGCGTGTTCATCTGTGGTTTCCCGACAAGCACGGCCTGCCCTATCCGCCCCTGAGAAGCTCGAGGGAAGGCATCGACCGCTTCCTCACGCAGAACACGCAAGTCGGGGTCAGGCGCACAGACGATGGCTACGAGGTCTACGCGCCGCACGGGTTCGACGATGTCGCAGGGCTGATCGCGCGGCCCAATCCGGGTCCGAATTTTTCCGTTGCGAACTACGTAGTGAAAGCCGCGCGATGGAAAGCGCTGTGGCCGGAGCTCACGGTGATCGTGGCAGAGTGAGATGCCGTAGGGTGGGCAAAGCGGAGCGTGCCCACCCGCCTGCGCCGTATCTCAGAGATCGTGGGCACGGCGCAAAGGGCGCCTTTGCCCACCCTACGGCACTACGGCACCTTGCCTACCGCACCACGCCCGACGTGAATCCCGCCTTCCTTCGCGGCGGTTTGATTTCCTTTTTCAGGAAGCAGCGCGCCTCGCGTCCGGTGTAGCCGGGGCGGGCATAGGTGAAGGCGCGGCATTTGTTATCGGCGGTGCAGGCGGCCTTGCAGGCCTCTTCGCCCTCGCCGTCCTTGAGCTCGAAATTGCGCAGATCACCACCGGGGCGGTCGATCGACGTCTCCACGCCCTCGACCCGCGGCTCGATCACGCCGGCGCCGCGCACACCCGAGATGCAGCAACTTCCCGGCACCCGCGCCGGCACGGTGTTCTTCAGCCAGCACACCGCCGCGCCGCCTTCGACGTCGGGATAGCTGAAGCTCCACGAGCGGCAGCGGCGGTCGCGCTCGCACAGCAGCGCGCAATCCTCGGGATCGCCCGAGGCGACCGGCGTGCTGAAATAGTCGCCGCCGGGCCGGTCGAACGCAGTCTGGGCGCGCGCCGGCACGCTCACGCATGCGAGCGAAAGCAGCGCGGCGCATGCCACGGCGCTTGCCAGGACTTTTGCCAAGACCTTTGCCATGACGGCGCCGGACAGGCGGCCCTTCCCCATCAGAACAGCTTTCGAGTTATTGACGACGTTCAGGTTTTTTCAGCCGGTCATTTGATCGCCGCAAACCTGTATGGGCGATGAACGGCTGAATCCCTGACCGTCCTAGAACGCGTATTCCGCGTAGGCCGGTTCCACCGAGCCCTTCCAGGGACCGTTGAACTTGTCCAACATTTCCTCGGCCGGCGTCCGGCCGGAATCGATGATGCGGTCGAGCGGCTCAAGGTGCCGCGTTTCGTCGCGGCCGAGCTGGTCGATCCGGCCGCGCCGGCGCAGGCCGGCATGCGCCAGAACCAGGCATTCCTTGGCGATCTCGAACAGATAACGGTTCTTGATCCGCGCCTTGAAGCCGAAGCGCGTCACGTCGTCGCGCAGGGCCTGACGCTCGGGCGCGCTCCAGTGCTTGACGATCTCCCAGGCCGCATCGAGCGCGACGTCGTCATAGAGCAGCCCGACCCAGAACGCCGGCAGCGCCGGCAACCGGCCCCACGGGCCGCCGTCGGAGCCGCGCATCTCGAGATAGCGCTTGAGCCGCACTTCCGGGAAGATCGTCGAGAGATGGTTGGCCCAGTCCGACAGGGTCGGACGCTCGCCGGGAAGGTTGTTGTTGCGACCGTCGAAGAACGCGCGGAACGAGGAGCCCGACACGTCGATGTACTCCTCGCCGCGCTTGACGAAATACATGGGCACGTCGAGCGCGTAGTCGACATAGCGCTCGAACCCCATGCCGTCCTCGAATGCCCACGGCATCATGCCGGAACGCGCATTGTCGGTGTCGCGCCAGATCTCGGAGCGGAAGGAGAGGAAGCCGTTCGGCTTGCCTTCGGTGAACGGCGAATTGGCGAACAAAGCGGTCGCGACCGGCTGCAGCGCGAGCGAGACGCGCAGCTTCTTGACCATGTCGGCTTCGGAGGAGAAGTCGAGATTGGTCTGCACGGTGCAGGTCCGGTACATCATGTCGAGGCCGTATTGGCCGACCTTCGGCATATAGTTGGTCATGATCTTGTAGCGGCCCTTGGGCATCACCGGGATATCGGCGCGCGACCAGGACGGCGTCATGCCGAGACCGAGGAAGCCGATGCCGAGCGGCGTTGCGATCTCGCGCACCTGTGCAAGATGCGCCATCAGCTCGCTCTGGGTCTGGTGCACGTTCTCGACCGGCGCGCCGGAGAGCTCGAACTGTCCGCCGGGCTCGAGCGAGATCGCACCGCCGCCGGTGACGTCGTAGAGGCCGATGATGTTGCCCTTCTCCATGATCGGCTCCCAGCCGAGCAGGAGCTTCATGCCTTCGAGCAACGCACCGATTCCCCGCGCACCCTCGTAAGGCACCGGACGGTGGCCCTCGAGCGTGAACGGCGTCTTCTCGTGCTCGGTGCCCATGCGGAATTCGGACGGGTCCTTGCAGCCTTCCTCGAACCACGAAACGAGCTCGTCGCGCGACTGCAGCGGCGTCATATCGATCTGGTCTCGCGCCATATCAAACTCTAATCAAAAGGCGCTTCGATCGAACGCGCGCGGGTGACGGGATGGTCCGCGAACCCACCGGGTGCACGGACGAGCTGGTGTGCCGCGCGATCATCGCGACGGCGAGGTTTCGTTGACGTTGGCGACGGGCGGCAGTTTCATCTCGCCGCACGAGCAGCCCAGGCGGTCGAGCAGACCGCTGAGCTTGACGGCATCGGCATCGGACAGTTTCGAGCCGACATATTTCTCGATCGCAGCCGAATAGGCGCTCCACATCCGCTTCTGCAGCTCGCGGCCGGCTTCCGTGATCTCGACGAACTGGCCGCGCTTGTCGATCTTGCATTCGCGCCGCGAGGCGAGGCCCTCGTCGACCAGGCGGTCGATCAGGCGCGAGGTTGAATATTGCGGGATCAGCATCTGCCGTTCGAGTTCCACTGGCCTTAGTTCGCCCGAGGGAGCTCGCGACAATTCGAGCAGCGCGTCATACCATGCCAGCGGCGGGAAGCCGGCCTTCTTCA
Source organism: Bradyrhizobium sp. CIR48 (assembly GCF_014198315.1). Taxonomy (NCBI): domain Bacteria; kingdom Pseudomonadati; phylum Pseudomonadota; class Alphaproteobacteria; order Hyphomicrobiales; family Nitrobacteraceae; genus Bradyrhizobium; species Bradyrhizobium sp. CIR48. The sequence continues at coordinate 363,190 of NZ_JACIHG010000004.1, read as the reverse complement.
GATCCTGCTCGACGCAATCGAGCACGCGGCTCTGCACCCGCATCAGGCGGATCCAGGCGGAAGTCGCCTCGGTCGATGGTTTGCGTTTCATGGTCCCGCTCAAGCTCGTCGCCCGTCTCTTACCCCATTTGATGCAGCTGCATCAATATTGACTGTTACAAGCAGCTGCATGTAGTCGTTCTTTCCGCCGAACCAAGCGTCAAGAGGAGGAAATTCCATGAAACTGTACTATTCGCCCGGTGCCTGCTCGCTATCCCCCCACATCGCGCTCCTGGAAGCCGGCCTGCCCTACGAGCTGGTCAAGGTCGATATCCGGGCCAAGAAGCTCGAAAATGGTGAGGATTATCTGAAGCTGAACCCCAAGGGCCAGGTCCCTGCGCTGGGCCTCGACAGCGGCGAGATCGTGACCGAAGGCCCGGTGATTGTCCAGATGATCGCCGATCAGGCATCAAGCAAGGCGCTGGCGCCCGCCCATGGCAGTTCCGAGCGCTACAAGCTGCTGGAGTGGCTGAATTTCCTCACCTCGGAGGTGCACAAGAGCTTTGGTCCGCTGTTCGCGCCGGCCCTGAACGACGAAGCCAAGGCTTTCTTCAAAGATCGCGTCATGGGCAAGCTGAAATACATCGACAGCCAGCTCGCCGGCCGCGACTACCTCATGGGCAAGCAGTTCACGGTCGCCGACGGATATCTGTTCACGATGCTGACCTGGGGCGAGCGGATGAAGTTCGACCTCTCGGCGATGCCGAACCTTGCCGCCTACAAGGCCCGCGTCGAGGCGCGGCCGCAGGTGCAGGAAGCGCTGAAGAAGGAAGGCCTCGCGCAGGCGAAGTAAGACCAGCGCACGACAGTCGGGACGACGAAGAGCCGGATCGATGATCCGGCTCTTTTGCTTGAAGCGGTTGCGGAAGCCCGGAGGTTCGCGATGTCCTGGGCATCAATTTTACGAGCATTGTCGGAGTTAACAATAACTCCGCCTTGTGTGTGCGGCAGAGATCACCATCGTTGTGAGAGCAATCCAGTTGGCTCAATTTCAGCCATGTACCGCGATGCGGCCTGAACTGGGAAGCTCTCGTGACAACCGTACTCCTCCTCTTGCTTGCGAGCACGATCACCGGCTTGGCGGCGGGACTCTTCTTCCGAGTCGGGAGTCTGTTGCTGGTCTCGCCGGCGACCGCGATCCTCGTCGCAACGGTCCTTCAGACCTCGGGCTTTGGATTTTGGACGGGCATTCCCATCGTCGCCGGCTGCCTGGTTGCCGGCCAGGTCGCCTATTTGGCGGCGACGCTCTACGTGCACAGAGGCGAGCTCTCAGTGCAGGACGACGTCGACGGCGACCCAGGCCAGCGCGGCCATCGCCATGTCGATGAAGAGAACGAGTAGCGCCATGCCGACCCAGGAGGGGAGCTTTCTGCGCCGCCGGAAGAGCCTGCGCCGCGGCCACGGCTGCCCCAGCCGCAAGAGGGGGGCGTATCTTACGGCAACGCCGGCTGCGCTGACTTGAGACACCGTGGGGATCATTGCGGGACACCTTCAATGCTGACGAGCCATCCGACGGATCGTCAGCAAGAGCGGTGCCAGGGCGGAGCGAGCGCGGCTGGACGGGTTTGCAGCGGCGTTTTCTAACCGTTCGACGACTGCAAATAGAAAGGCCGGATCGACGATCCGGCCTTTCCTGTTTCTGCGTAGCCCGGATGGAGCGCAAGCGTAATCCGGGGTGCTCTCGCGAGTTGAAAAACTGGTCCCGGATTTCGCTCCGCTCCGTACGGGCTACAGGCTGCTCGTCAGGCCGCCGCCTTCTTCGGCGCGAAGCGGCCATAGAAGGTCTCGCCCTTCGCCGCCATCTCCTCGAGCAGCCTCGGCGGGGTGAAGCGCGAGCCATACTTCGCTTCCAGCTTGTGGCAAAGCTCGACGAACTTCTTCGGGCCCATGAAGTCGATATAGGACAGCGTGCCGCCGGTGAACGGCGCGAAGCCGAAGCCGAGGATGGAGCCGACATCCGCTTCGCGCGGATCGGTGATGACGTGATCCTCGACCGTGCGCGCGGCTTCCACCGCCTGCACCACCAGGAAGCGCTGCTTCAGCTCCTCGATATCGAGCGTGTCAGGGTCGAGCTGCTTCGGCTGCAGCGCCGACAGACCCGGCCACAGACTCTTCTGGCCCTTGCCCTTTTCAGGATAGTCGTAGAAGCCCTTGCTGTTCTTGCGGCCGAGCCGGCCCTGCTTCTCGACCAACTCCACCATCAGCTTCTTCTGGTCGGGATTGATGGCGTTGGGACCGAGATCGGCCTCCGTCGCCTTCATGATCTTGAGGCCGAGGTCGAGCGCGACTTCGTCGGAGAGCGAGAGCGGGCCGACCGGCATGCCGGCCATCTTGGCGCAGTTCTCGATCATTGCCGGCGGCACGCCCTCGAGGAACATCTCGTTGCCCTCGGCGACGTAGCGGCCGACGCAGCGGTTGGCGAAGAAGCCGCGGGAGTCGTTGACGACGATCGGCGTCTTGCCGATCTGCCGGACGTAGTCGAGCGCGGTCGCGAGTGCGAGATCGCCAGTGTTCTTGCCCTTGATGATCTCGACCAGCATCATCTTCTCGACCGGTGAGAAGAAGTGGATGCCGACGAACTTGCCCTGATCCTTGAACGATTCAGCCAGCGAGGTGATCGGCAGCGTCGAGGTGTTCGACGCGAAGATCACGTCGGGCTTCATGTGCTCCTGCGCCTTGGCGAAGGTATCGGCCTTGACCTTGCGATCCTCGAACACCGCCTCGATGACCAGGTCGACGTCCTTCAGCGCCGCATAGTCCGCGGTCGGCGTGATGCGCGCGAGCAGCGCTTCGGCATCGCCGGGCTTGGCACGGCCCTTCTTGATCTGATCCTCGATCACCTTCTGCGCGTGCGCTTTGCCCTTGTCGGCGCTCTCCTGGTCGCGGTCGATCAGGACGACGTCGAGGCCGGCGCGGGCCGAGACGTAGCCGACGCTCGCGCCCATGAAGCCGGCGCCGATCACGGCGATCTTCTTCACCTTGGTTGCGGGCACGTCCTTCGGACGGCGCGCACCCTTGTTGAGCTCCTGCATCGACAGGAACAGGCTGCGGATCATCGCCGCCGCTTCCTTCGAGCGCAGCACCGAGGTGAAATAACGCGACTCGACGCGAAGCGCGGCGTCGATCGGCAACTGCAGGCCTTCATAGACGCAGCTCATGATGGCGCGCGCGGCCGGATAATTGTCGTAAGTCTCGCGGCGATAGATCGCATTGCCGGCCGGGAACATCATCATGCCGGCCTTGGAGAACACCGGGCCGCCGGGCAGCTTAAAACCCTTCTCGTCCCAGGGCGCGATCGCCTTGCCGCCGCCCTTGATCCAGTCCTTTGCCGCCTTGACGAGATCGGCGGCCGGTACGATGGCGTGGATCAGGTTCAGCGCCTTGGCCTTGTCGATCGTGACGGGATCGCCCTTGAGCAGGATCGTCATCGCGTCCTGCGGCGGCACCAGGCGCGGCACGCGCTGCGTACCGCCGGCGCCCGGGAACAGGCCGACCTTGACCTCGGGCAGGCCAAGCCGGGTCTTGGGATTCTCCGCGGCGACACGATAGTGGCAGCACAGCGTGATTTCGAAACCGCCGCCGAGCGCGAGCCCGTTGATCGCGGCCGCCCATGGCTTGCCTGATGTTTCGATCGAGCGCAGCACCAGCGAGAAGCGTCGGCTCTGGTCAAACAGCATCTGGTTCGCGGCGGTCTCGCCCTGCTCCTTGAACACCTTCGCGTAAGCCTGGTTCATGCCCTCGAGCATCGACAGGTCGGCGCCGGCGCAGAACGCTTCCTTGGCCGAGGTGATGACGACGCCCTTCACCGCGGCATCCGCAGTGGTCGCCTTGACGATGGCGTCGAGCTCGTTGGTCGAGGTCTCGTCGAGCACGTTCATCGAACGGCCCGGGATGTCCCAGGTGACGAGCGCGATGCCGTCTGCGTCGGTCTCAACCTTGAAATTCTTGTACGACATGTTGGTTGCTCCTCGGTGCCGCAGCCAATCTCAGGCGCGGCGGTTGATGGGGTCTCGTAGGGTGGGCAAAGGCGCTCTTGCGCCGTGCCCACCATCATTCGCGACGAGAGCAGTGGTGGGCACGCTTCGCTTTGCCCACCCTACGGCAGTTCGTTACACCCGCTCGATGATGGTCGCGGTGCCCATGCCGCCGCCGATGCACAGCGTCACCAGGGCGGTCGACTTGTTGGTGCGCTCGAGCTCGTCGAGCACGGTGCCGAGGATCATCGCACCGGTTGCACCAAGCGGATGGCCGAGCGCGATGGCGCCGCCATTGACGTTGATCTTGGCGTTGTCGATGTCGAAGGCCTGGATGTAGCGCAGCACGACCGAGGCGAAGGCTTCGTTGAGCTCGAACAAATCAATGTCCGACTTCTTCATGCCGGAGCGCGCGAACAGCTTTTCGGTGACGTCGACCGGACCGGTCAGCATCATCGCCGGCTCCGAGCCGATATTGGCGAACGCGCGGATTTTTGCACGCGGCTTCAGGCCGTATTTGCTACCAGCCTCCTTGCTGCCGAGCAGCACGGCGCCGGCGCCGTCGACGATGCCCGACGAATTGCCGGCGTGGTGCACGTAATTGACCCGCTCGATCTCGGGATGCGACTGCACCGCGACGCCGTCGAAGCCGCCCATCTGCGCCATCATCGTGAACGAGGGTTGCAGCTGCGCCAGCGACTGCATCGTCGTCGAGGGACGCATGTGCTCGTCCTTGGCCAGGATGGTGAGGCCGTTGATGTCCTTCACCGGGACGATCGACTTGTCGAAGCGGCCTTCCTCCCAGGACTTCGCCGCACGCTGCTGGCTCTGCACGGCGTAGGCATCGACGTCGTCGCGCGAGAAGCCGTATTTGGTGGCGATCAGATCGGCCGAGACGCCCTGCGGCATGAAGTAAGCGGGGACTGCCATCGAGGGATCCATCGGCCATGCGCCGCCGGAGGCGCCGATGCCGACGCGGCTCATCGATTCCGCGCCGCCGCCGATCACCAGCTCATGCTGCCCGCTCATCACCTGCGCGGCGGCAAAGTTCACGGCATCGAGGCCGGAGGCGCAAAAGCGGCTGATCTGCACGCCCGGCACGGCTTCGCCGAGACCGGCTTTCAGCGCCGCGAAACGCGCGATGTCGGAGCCGGCTTCACCGACCGGATCGACCACGCCGAGGATGACGTCGTCGACGGAATCCTCAGGCAGATTGTTGCGGTCCTTCAGCGCCTTCAGCGGCACGGTCGCGAGCGCGAGCGCCGTGACTTCGTGCAGCGCGCCGTCCGCCTTGCCGCGACCGCGGGGGGTGCGAACGTGGTCGTAGATGAATGCCTCAGGCATGACGCCCTCCTGATGTGATGTTCAATACGATTGGGAGCAGGCAGCGGAAGCAGGCTCAGAACGCTTCCGCCGGCAATTCCATGATGGTGGCGCAGCCGGCCTGGATGCGCGCGAGATTGGCGGCGGTCTCCGGCAGCATCCGCTCCATGAAGAAACGGCCGGTGACGAGCTTGGTGGAGAGATAGGGCGTCGCCCCACTCTCGGCAATCTTGGCATTGGTCACCTTGGCCATCTTCGCCCACATGTAGCCGAGCGCGACGAAGCCGAAGAGATGCAGGTAATCGGTTGCGGCGGCGCCGGCATTGTCAGGTTTCGCCATCGCGTTCTGCATCAGCCAGGTCGTGGCCTGCTGGAGATGGCCGAGCGAGGCCGAGAGCGGCGCGATGAAGGGTTTTAGCGCCTCGTCGCCGCCATTCTCCTTGGCGAAGGCCATGACCTCGCCGAAGAAGGCCATGATGGCGCGGCCGCCGTCGCGCGGCAGCTTGCGGCCGACGAGGTCGAGCGCCTGGATGCCGTTGGCGCCTTCATAGATCATGGCGATGCGGGCATCGCGCACGAACTGCTCCATGCCCTGCTCGGCGATGTAGCCGTGGCCGCCATACATCTGCTGCGCCTGCACCGCGTTGGCAAAACCGTAATCGGTAAGGAAGCCCTTCAGCACCGGCGTCATCAGGCCCATGTGGTCGTCGGCCGCCTGGCGGTCCTTCGGGTCTTCCGAGCGATGGGCGACGTCGCTCTTCAGCGCAGTCCACATCACGAAGGCGCGCGCGGCTTCGTTGAAGGCGCGGATCGAGAGCAGCGTGCGGCGCACGTCGGGATGCACGATGATCGGATCGGCTTGCTTGTCCGGCGCCTTGGCGCCGGTGAGCGCGCGGCCCTGGATGCGCTCGCGGGCGTAGGCGACCGCGTTCTGATAGGCGACCTCGGACTGCGCGAGGCCCTGCACGGCGACGCCGAGCCTCGCCTCGTTCATCATCACGAACATGCCCTGCATGCCCTTGTTCTCTTCGCCGATCAGCCAGCCGGTGGCGCTGTCGTAGTTTATCACGCAGGTGGAATTGCCGTGGATGCCCATCTTGTGCTCGATCGAGCCGCAGACGACGCCGTTGCGGGCACCGACTGAGCCATCCGGATTCACAAGGAACTTGGGTACCACGAACAGCGACACGCCCTTGATGCCGGCGGGCGCGCCTTCGATGCGCGCGAGCACGAGGTGGATGATGTTGTCGGCAAGGTCGTGCTCGCCGGCCGAGATGAAGATCTTGGTGCCCGTGATCTTGAAGCTGCCGTCCGCCTGGCGCACCGCCTTGGTGCGGAGCATGCCGAGATCGGTGCCGCAATGCGGCTCGGTCAGGTTCATGGTGCCGGTCCATTCGCCGGCAACCATCTTCGGCACGTAGGTCTTCTTCTGCTCGGGCGAACCATGAACGATCAGCGCCGCGGTCGCGCCCATGGTGAGGCCGCCATACATCGAGAACGCCATGTTGGCGGAGATCTGGAATTCGTTGACCGCCTGGCTCAGCGTCACCGGCAGGCCCTGCCCGCCAAACTCGGTCGGCGCCGACAGACCGAGCCAGCCGCCTTCGGCAACCTGCTTGAACGCGTCCTTGAAGCCCTTCGGCGTGGTGACGCTGCCGTCATCGGCACGCTTGCAGCCTTCGAGATCGCCGACACGATTGAGCGGTTGCAGCACCTCTTCGGCGAGCTTGGCGGCTTCGCCCAGAATGGCTTCGCGCACATCGCTCGACGCATCGGAGAAGCCGGCGAGATTGTCGTAGCGGTCGATCTGGAAGACGTCGTTGAGCAGGAAGTTCACGTCTTCGACGGGGGCTTTGTAGATCGGCATGGGGTTCTCCCGGCAATGGGCCTTGAAGTGGTGGAATGCTCTGAACGGTCCTTGCGGCGCAGCCGTGCCCGCGAGCTTAGCGGGTTCTGCAACCTCAGGGCAGGGTCATGATTGGGCGGCCAACTGCTCCGCCATCAGACGATGCAGCATGTTGATCGCCTTGAGCGGACGCACCATCACCTTGAAATGGGTGATGCGTCCCTCGGCATCGAAGCTGATGATGTCGACGCCGTTGATCTCGATACCGTCGATCATGGTCTTGAATTCGAGCACGGCGCCGCGCTCGCTGGTCCACTCACCAACATAGGTGAAGCCGGGACCGCCGAGCACCTTCTCGGCGCTGGAGAGGTATTTGAAAGTGATGTCGCGCCCGCGCTGCGGCGAATGCACGACGGGACTTTCGAAAACGGCGTCGTGATGAAGCAAGTCCCAAAGCGCGGTGCGGTCGTGGGACTTCATGTAGCCGTACCAGGAGTCGAGGCCGGTCATTCCAGGATGCCTCCCTAAAGGCCTTGGCAAAAAACGCGAAAACAACCCCATGCACAGTAGCGTGCTGATTGATTCCGCTGGGTTTTTCGGGTCGGATCTTCAGCCCGTCCCTGAACGCCTCATATGCACATTGACGCATATGCGCCAATGCGCATAAAGTCAAGCGGGTTGGTCGAGGTCGAAGAAGAAGGAGGCCGGTCATGGCACTGGGCGACGCAATCCTCGCATGCCTGACGGAACGCCCCATGACGGGCTACGAACTCGCCAAGACGTTCGACTCCTCGATCGGCTTCTTCTGGAAGGCCGACCACCAGCAGATCTACCGAGAGCTCTCCAAGCTGCGCGACCGCGGCCACATCCAGGGCCGCGAGGTCGTGCAATCGGGCAAGCCCAACAAGCTGGTTTATACGCTCACTCCGGAGGGGCGAACAGCGCTGCGGCACTGGGCCGCGCGACCAAGCACGCCAGCCTCCACCAAGGACGATCTGCTGGTCCGCCTCCATGCGCTCGACAGCATCGACATCGAGCCGCTGCGCACCGACCTGATGGCCCGCCTGGAGCACCATCGCGACCGCCACGCCAATTACGAGCGCATCCTGAAGAAGCGCTTTCCGGAGGGCACGGCGGAAGGCCGGCTCGATCTCGGCAATCTGCTCCTGCTCCGCTTAGGGGCCCGCCACGAACAGATGGTCGCCGACTTCTGCGAGGAGGCGCTCGATGCGCTGTCGGCGATGACCGGCAAGGCCACGGTGGTGCCGCTGGAGGATGGCAAGCGCGAGGGGAAGGGCTGAGGGGTGGCCCGACCCGACAGGAGACTGTCACCACATTTACCGGTGTCATGCTCCGCGAAAGCGGGGCATCCAGTACTCCGAGGCAGCGCGGCTGGAATCGAGCCGCCGCGGCGTACTGGATCGCCCGCCTTCGGGGGCGATGACAGCGGAGTATATGGCGGCGGCAGGTCGCGAAGGATGCAATGACGCCGCTTCCGGCGTGCCCCAGTTCCCGCCGCCCAACTTTAAGACACCGGGCTCGCGTTCCTTAACCCGTTATTTACCGTAACAGGAAAAAGTCGGTTTTCGAGGCAGACGACCCGCGCCAAATCCGATTGTCTTTGCAACCGGCACGCGAGGGGAGGCTGGAGGCGCCGGGTGGGGCGCCGGAGTCGGAACCGGACAGAGTCATGAATTCGCGCGTATCGTGGAGTGTTGACGGCATCGATCCATCCGTCAGGGAGCGGGCCGAAGCTGCTGCGCGTCGCGCCGGCATGTCACTCAACGATTGGCTGAACTCCACCCTCGGCGAAACTGCTCCCCCGAACTTTCGCGAACCTTACGACCAGCGTCCGCAAGCCCCGCACGTTCAAACCCGGGGACCGAGTCAGGAAAGCCGCGAAGTCGCCGACATCCACCAGCGGCTCGACGCGATCACCCAGCAGATCGAGCGGATCTCCAAGCCCGCGCAGCGCCAAGATACTTCACGACAGGATTCGTCGCGGCAGGACCCTTCGCGGCCAGACGCCTCGCGCGAGCAGGGCGTCGCGCGCCAGCTCAACGATGCGATCTCGCGTCTCGATGCGCGGCTGTCGCAAATCTCCCGGCCGCAGCCTCAACCGCAGCAGCCCCCGGCTCCGCGCCCGGCGCCGGCCGACACGCGCCAGCGCCAGGCCGATGCGGTCGAGCGCGCGGCGGCGCAGGTCTATCGCAACGCCCCGCCCCTGAGCCCCGCCTCGTTCGACGTCGCCGTCGCCGAGATCACCGCGCGGCAGAGCGAGCTCGACGGCTTCACGCCGCGGCAGATGCCGCCGCGCGCCGCGCCCTCGATCGCGCCCAATGCTGCTCCCTGGGCCGCTCCTTACGCACCTCCGATGGCGCCACCCGCGCCTGCCTATGCTCCGCCGCCACCGCAGCCGGGGCCGGATTTTTCCGCGCTCGAGCGCCATCTGCTCAAGATCACGAGCCAGATCGAGTCGCTGCAGCGCCCCGACAATACCGAGCAGGCGATCAACGCCTTCCGCAGCGAGCTTGCCGAGATCCGCGCCGCCATCACCGAGGCGATGCCGCGGCGCGCGATCGAATCGATCGAGAACGAAATCCGCTCGCTGCATCGCCGGATCGACGAGACGCGTTCCAACGGCACCGACGGCCAGGTCCTGTCGGGCATCGAGCACGCGCTGTCCGACATCAAGCAGGTGCTGCGCACGCTGACACCGGCCGAGCAGCTCACCGGCTATGACGAGGCGATCCGCAATCTAGGCGCCAAGCTCGACCTGATCCTGCGCGCCAATGACGATCCCTCGACGGTGCGCCAGCTCGAAGGCGCGATCACCGCCCTGCGCGGCATCGTCTCCAACGTCGCGTCCAACGAAGCGCTGGCACGCCTGTCCGAAGACGTGCAGCTGCTGTCGTCCAAGGTCGACCAGGTCACCCGCGCCTCCGGCCAGGGCGACAGCTTTGCGGTGCTGGAGCAGCGCATTGCGGCGCTCACCGCGGCGCTGGAAACGCGCGAGCGGCCTCAGCCGGCCGAGAGCACCGAGCACCTGGAATCGGCGATCCGCGCGCTGTCGGACCGCTTCGACCGCATGCAGGTCGGCAACGATTCGGCCTCGACCTTTGCGCATCTCGAACAGCGCGTCTCGTATTTGCTGGAGCGGATCGAAGCCGCCGCCGATCCGCGCAACGGCAATTTGAGCCGCGTCGAGGACGGGCTGCACGACATCCTGCGTCACCTCGAGCGGCAGCAGGCGACCTATTCCGCGCTGGCCGAGAGCCGCAGCTCCGCAGCACCGGCCGATTCCGGCGTGGTCGATCTGGTCAAGCGCGAGCTGTCCGACATCCGCTTCAGCCAGGCCGAGACCAACCGCAGCACCCAGGACTCGCTCGACGCCGTCCATAGCGCGCTCGGCCATGTCGTCGATCGCCTCTCCATGATCGAGGGCGATCTGCGCGCGGTGCGCACCGCGCCGCCGGCCCCCGCGCCAATGCCCATGCCGATGGCCGCTCCCATGGAGCCCGCGCCGCCGATGGCGCGTGAGCCGCGGCCGCAAGCCCAGCAGCAACCGAAATACGATCCGAAGCCGGAGCTGCCGAACCCCGCCGCGCAGCAACAGGCCCACGCGCAGCAACAGGCCCACGGCGCCTTCGCCCAAGCCGCCTTCTCCGCCGCGCCGCGTGAATTCCATGCTGCTAGCCCCGCCGCGCCGCCGCCGGTTCCGTCGGCACCACCGGTGCCGCCGCGCGCGATCAGCGAGATCCTGGAGCCGCACACGGCGCCCGCGCGCACCGCGCTCGCGCCGGAATTGCCGCCGGATCATCCGCTCGAGCCGGGCACACGGCCGGGTGGACGCCTCGCCACGCCATCGGAGCGCATCGCCGCCTCCGAGAGCGCGATCAGCGACATTCCCGCCGCGCCGAAAGAGCCGGTGTCGTCGTCGAGCTTCATCGCAGCCGCCCGCCGCGCCGCCCAGGCCGCCGCCGCGCAGCCGGAAAAGCCGGCGCGCGGCGCCAAGGGTGGTGCGAAGGCCGGCGCCGATCGCGGCAATGACAAGGGCAAGGACGGCAGCTCGACCATCACCTCGAAGATCCGCTCGCTGCTGGTCGGCGCGAGCGTGGTCGTGATCGTGCTCGGCACCTTCAAGATGGCGATGAACCTGCTCGAGGGCAGCGCGCCGCCGGCGCCGCAGGCCATGGACAATACGTTGAGCCAGCCGGCGCCGCAGACCCCACCGCCACCGCCGGTGATCGAGAACAAGCCCGCCACGCCCGAGCAGGTCACGCCATCGATGACCTCGCCGACGCCGATTGGACGGCAGTCCCAGAACAACGCCGCGCCGGCTCCCGCCGCCAATTCGGGCAACTCGGCCTCGGTCGAAATTCCGCCGGCGCCCGCCGCATCCGTGCCGCCGCCTGCCACGAGCAGCGACGTCACCGGCGCGCTGTCGGGCACGAGCCGCGCCAAGCTCGGCATGATCCAGGTGCCGCCGAGCGAAAAGCTGCCTGACGGCATCGGCGGCCCGGTGCTGCGCACCGCCGCGATGAAGGGCGATGCGACCGCGGCCTACGAGATCGGCTTGCGCTTTGCCGAAGGCAAGGGTGTTGCCACGAATTACGACGAAGCTGCCAAATGGTACGACCGCGCGGCGCAGGCCGGCGTGGTGCCCGCGACCTTCCGCCTCGGCACGCTCTACGAGAAGGGCCTCGGCGTGAAGAAGGACGCCGACATCGCCCGCCGCTACTACACCCAGGCCGCCGAGCGCGGCAACGCCAAGGCGATGCACAATCTCGCGGTGCTCGACGCCGACGGCGGCGGACGCGGCGCCAACTACAAGAGCGCGGCGCAGTGGTTCCGCAAGGCCGCCGATCGCGGCGTCGCCGACAGCCAGTTCAACCTCGGCATCCTCTATGCCCGCGGCATCGGCGTCGAACAGAACCTCGCCGAGTCCTACAAATGGTTCAGCCTCGCAGCTGCCCAGGGTGATGCGGACGCCTCCGGCAAGCGCGACGACGTCGCCAAGCGTCTCGACCCGCAATCGCTCGCGGCCGCCAAGCTCGCGATCCAGACCTTCAGCGCCGAGCCGCAGCCCGACGACGCCGTCAACGTCACGGCGCCCGCTGGCGGCTGGGACAGCGCGCCGCAGGCGAATGCAAAGCCGGCGCCGAAGCAAGTCGCAACCAAGCGCTCGGCCTCGGCGGCGCATTAAAGGCGAATTGCTTTAGACAGACAGAACGAGCCGCGCGCGCGGTGCACCTCTCCCGCTTGCGGGAGAGGTCGCGGAGCGAAGCGACGCGGGTGAGGGCTCTTGCCTCTCGGGGGGTCTCGCGAGAGGAGACACCCTCTCCCCAACCCTCCCCCGCAAGCGGGGGAGGGAGCGCATCTCGCGTTATCGCAACGATCGGGTCTCGTTCACGTCAACATTCACCACGCCCGAAATTCCGGGTCCCTCCCGGCTCCGAATTCCGCTATTGAGGGGCGCGGCAATCGTTCCGACCTTCCCGCGAGCATTCCGCGACAATCGATCCGTCTCGCCGGCGTATGGTCCTTCGATGCAGCTCTATCTTCCGATCGCCGATCTTCCCGTCAACGTCTTCCTGGTGCTCGCCATGGGCGCCGCGGTCGGCTTCGTCTCGGGGATGTTCGGAATCGGCGGCGGCTTCCTGATGACGCCGCTGCTGATCTTCATCGGCATCACGCCGGCGGTCGCGGTCGCCTCGGTCACGAGCCATATCGCGGCCTCCTCCTTTTCCGGCGCACTGTCTTATTGGCGGCGGCGCGCGATCGACCCGGCGCTGGCGAGCGTCCTGCTCTGCGGCGGCGTCACCGGCACGGCGCTCGGCGTGTGGACCTTCACGCAGCTTCGTGCGCTCGGCCAGCTCGATCTGATGATCGCGCTCTCCTACGTGGTGCTGCTCGGCACCGTCGGCAGCCTGATGTTCTCGGAAGGGCTGCGCGCACTGATGCGGACCCGGCGCGGCGCGCTGCCGCCACGACGCACGCACAATTGGATTCACGGCCTGCCGCTGAAGATGCGCTTCAAGCGCTCGAAGATCTATCTCTCGGTCATCCCCGTGGTAATCGTCGGCATCATGATCGGCTTCATCGGCGCCATCATGGGCATCGGCGGCGGTTTCATCCTGGTGCCGATCATGATCTATCTGTTGAGGGTGCCGACCTCGACGGTGATCGGGACCTCGATGGTGCTGACGCTCGTCACGATGCTGTTCGCGACCATGCTGCACGCGGTGACCAATCACCTCGTCGACGCCGTGCTGGCGCTGATCCTGATGGTCGGCGGCGTCACCGGCGCGCAGTTCGGCGTCCGCGCCGGGCAGAAGATCCGCGGCGAGCAGCTACGGCTGCTGCTCGGCCTCCTGATCCTCTCGGTCGGCGTCCGCTTCGCGATCGAGCTGGTGATCCGGCCTGAGGATCTCTTCACCATCCGCGAGCTGGGAGTGAGCGGATGATGCGCGCAGCTCTCGCACTCCTGCTCGTCCTGCTGCTCGGCTCCGCAGCGCGCGCCGAGCGTCTGATCGTGTCGGTGTCCAACCACCGCGTCACGGTGACACCGAACTATTCCGGCGAGGAGCTGGTGCTGTTCGGCTCGGTGGAGAAGGACGCGACGACACCCGCCGATCGCACGGCCTATGACCTCGTCGTCACCGTGATGGGCCCGCGCGCCGACATGGTGACACGGCGCAAGGAGCGCACCTTCGGCATCTGGATCAACACCGACTACCGGCAGTTCCTGCAGGTGCCGAGCTATCTGGCGCTGTTCGCGAACCGTCCCTTCGAGGCGATCACCTCGCCCGAGATCGCGCGGCGGCAACAGATCGGGCTGAACAACGTGCTGCTGACGCAACGGGTCGGCGGCGATTATGCCGACGTGGTGCCGAACGACGCGTTCCGCTCGGCCTTCATCCGCCTGCGTACCCAGCGCGGGCTCTATCGCGAGGATCCGAGCGCCGTCACGTTCCTGACGCCGACCCTGTTCCGCACCGGCATTCCGCTGCCGGCGGAGGTGCCGATCGGCACCTACGAGGTCGAGATCAGACTGTTTGCGAACGGCTCGTTCATCGGCAAGACTGAGACCGCCTTCGAAATCGTCAAGGTCGGCTTCGAGCAATTCGTCGCCACCACCGCCAGGCACAACGGGCTGATCTATGGCCTCGTCACCGCCGCGATGGCGCTGATGACGGGATGGATGGCGTCGATCGTGTTCCGGAAGGATTAGTTGCCGTCATTGCGGCGCGCGCCACTCTCTCCGCTCGTCGTCGCCCGGCTTGACCGGGCGATCCAGTATTCCAGAGGCCGGCGTTAGGGAGCTCGCTCTCGCAACGGCCGCCGCGGCGTACTGGATGCCCCGGTCAAGCCGGGGCACGACAGTGAGGCTCACGGCGCCTGGATCACCGTCGGCACGCCCGGCTCCAGCAGCCGCAGCCGCGTTCCGAAACCGAGCACGTCGAACGTCTTGCGCAGATCCTCGCTGTTCTGGCGGAAATGCGCCCAGCCTTCGGTATGCACGGGCACGATCGTCGCATCGGGGAAGGCGCGCGCCGTTTCGATGGTGTCGTTGGTGTCCATGGTGAGGTGGAACGGCCCACGCGTCTGCGCGGCGCCGGCGAAGGGCAGCACCACGCCGCATTTGAAGCGGCGCGCGACTTCGGCGACGCCGTCGAACCAGGTGGTGTCCCCGCTGATATAGACCGTGCTGGTGTCCTTCCGGCTGGACGCCACCACGAAGCCGATGACGTCGCCCGACAGCGGCTCGATGCCAGCCGGGCCATGGCGCGCCGGCGTCGCGGTGATGGTCAGGGTGTTGCCGTCGCTATCCTTCAGATGCGTCGTGCTCCAGGGCGCAAGGCCCTCGACATGGCCGCCGAGGCGCTTCGCGCCCGCCTCCGTCGTCAGCACGCGCTTGACCTTATGGAGATAGTCGCGGCCCGAATGATCGAGATTGTCCGAATGCTGGTCGTGGCTGAGCAGCACGGCATCGACCGGGCCGATCGCATCGGCTTTCAACGCGGGACCGATGGTTTTCTCCAGCGTCACATGCGGCAGCTGGTAGGCGCCGGGCGCATCGAAGGTCGGGTCGGTGAGCAGGCGGAAGCCGTCGATCTCGATCAGCGCGGTCGGGCCGCCTATCAGGGTGATGGAAATGGGCACGAGAGAACTCTCCTCTTACGAGACAGGCTTTGCAGGGCGCGTCACTAGGTAGATGCCGAGCGCGACCGGGATGATGCCCAGCAAATCACGGGCCTCGACGTGCTCACCAAGGACGAGATACGCGAACACCATGCCGAGCGGCGGCATCAGGAAATGATAGGCGCTGGCGGCGGTCGCGCCGCACACTTTCAGGAGATGGAACCAGAGCCAGTAGGCGAGGATCGAGCCGCCCAGCACAAGGAACGCAAAGGCGCCGATTAGGCCCGGCGTATAGTCGATCGCGTGCACGTCGGCGAAACTGAACGCGATCGGCGAAAGTGCGAGGCCGGCCGCGAGGTTCTGCACGCCATTGCCGATCCACAAGGAGCCCTTCGGCGCGAGCAGCTTGAACAGGATGGTGCCAGCGACCAGCGAAGCGAGCGAAGCCAGCGTGAAGACGATGCCGTGCAGGGAATCCGTGCCGACCGACAGGCGATGCCAGACGATCAAGGTCACGCCGGTGATGCCGAGAAGGAGGCCACCGGCCTTGCGCCAGGTCATGCTCTCGCCGAGCAACAGGGTCGCGAGCGCGGCGGTGAAGACCGGATTGGCCGATACGATCAGGCCGCCGAGGCCGGCGGAGACCGATTGCAGGCCGGTGTAGCCGAGGCCGAGATAGAGCGCGTTGTTGGCGATCCCAAGCACGGCGAAGATCGCCGCATCGCGCCAGGTTAACGACCAGCTGTCGCCGCGGATCAGCGTGGCGCCCAGGATCAAAATGCCGGCGAGCGAGAAGCGCGCGGCGAGCAGGATCAACGGCGGGCAATGGGTGACCCCGATCTTGCCGGCGACGAAGGCGTAGCTCCAGAGCAGGCAGAACAGGCCGATGGCGAGCGGCAGGGTGTTGAAGCGGGTGCGGGGGGCCGAAATCGAGGGGGCGAGCGACATGGGGGCATTCTCCTGAGCCTCGATCTAGGGAGTCCGCTTGTCATTTGGAAATTAAATGATTAACTCCACGCCAGTGGATTTTCGAATGGATGCGGCCATGCTCGATCTCGAGCTGCTGCGCAGCTTCGTCTCGGTGGTCGAGGCCGGCGGCTTCACCCGCGCCGGCGCGCGCGTCCATCGCACGCAGTCGACCGTCAGCCAGCAGATCAAGCGGCTGGAGGACGATATCGGCCAGGTGCTGCTGCACCGCGACGGCAAGACCGTGCGCCCGACCGAGGCCGGCGAGCGGCTGCTCTCCTATGCGCGGCGCTTGCTCTCGCTCGCCGAGGAGGCGCGCGACGTGCTGCGCCAGCCGGATGGCGAAGGCGCGATCCGGCTCGGCATCCCCGAGGATTTCGCGGCGTACCGGCTGACCAAATTACTGGGCGCGTTCGCGCGCTCGCATCCGGGCCTGCGGCTCGACGTGCGCGCGGACCAGAGCAAGCATCTGGCGCGCGATCTCGAACGCGGCGAGCTCGACCTTGCGCTGTTCAAGCGTGCGGCCGGCGAGAAGGGCGCCATCGCGGTGTGGCCGGAGCGGGTGCACTGGGTCACCAGCAAGAGCCATCCGGTCGATGTTCACGCCGCGTCCGTGCCGCTGATCGGCTTTCCGACCGGCTGCCTCTACCGGGCCGGCGCCATCCACGCACTGGAAAGCATCGGCCGTGCCTGGCACATGGCCTATTCTTCGTCGAGCCTCTCCGGGATCCAGGCCGCGGTCGCCGCCGGCATGGGCCTCAGCATCTTGTCGGAGATGTCGATCCAGTCCGACCACCGCGTGCTGACGGCGAAAGATGGTTTTGCGCCGATCAACAAGACCGAGGTCGCACTGATGGCCTCGCCCGATGCGAGCCCGGCAACGCTGCGACTTGCAGATCGTCTCGCCGAGTTTTGCGATGCAGTGCAGGCGAAGGCGGCTTGAATTCGCAGAATATCGGACGGTCTCTTAGTTCGCCGCGGACATCAGCCTGTCGCCGCACGCATTCGCATAGAACTTGCCGCCACATTGGCGCTTGATGGCGGCGCAGCGGGCCGCGGGCGAGGCATTCTGCGGGACCGTGAAGCCGCAGCTGAGGCCATCGGCGCTGCGACCGGGCTTGCCGGCGGCAAACGCGGCACTGAGGGTCCCGATGCAGACGACGAGCAGGGCCGCCGCGGCGATCTCGATCAGCAGTCGCGTCAGCAGTCTCATGGGAATGTTCCTCCACACTGATGGCTGATTTGATCCGCAATCTAGCACCGAATCCCGGTTTCTCCGTGCTCGCCCGGGTTCCCAAACGGCCCGTTCCTTGCATAAATTTGCGCCAGCGCAGTGCACGGCCGCTCCAGTGGCAGTTCCGGTGCAGGGGCAAGACGCGTAAGGGTTAGTGGTGTGTTCGACCAGGAAGTGACGGCTTTGCAAGATCAATCGTTCCAGCCCAGTTTTCCCGCCCCCGGCCAGCCGATCGACGAGCTCGCGCTGGCTGAGATCAAGGGCGCGATCCTGGCGAAGCTGCGCCTTGCCATCGGCAAGGATGCCGGCATGGCGACCAGGCACGACTGGTACCAGGCCGCGGCGCTGGCGCTGCGCGACCGTGTCGTGCATCGCTGGCTCACGGCCGAGAAGCACAGCTACGACGCGGGCCGCAAGCGCGTCTATTATCTCTCGCTCGAATTCCTGATCGGCCGTCTCTTTACCGACGCGCTCAACAACATGGGCTTGCTCAAGATCTTCGAGGTCGCGCTCGGCGATCTCGGCGTCTCGCTGCCGGAGCTGCGCAAATGCGAGCCGGACGCTGCGCTCGGCAATGGCGGCCTCGGGCGCCTTGCCGCCTGCTTCATGGAGAGCATGGCGACGCTGTCGATCCCCGCGATCGGCTACGGCATCCGCTATGATTACGGCCTGTTCCGCCAGATCATCAACCAGGGCTGGCAGCAGGAATATCCCGACGAGTGGCTGAGCTTCGGCAATCCCTGGGAATTGCAGCGCCCCGAGGTGATCTACGACATCTTTTTCGGCGGCGGCGTCGAGCATGTCGACGACAAGGGCCGCGACCGCGCGATCTGGCATCCGGGCGAGACCGTGCAGGCGATCGCCTATGACACGCCGATCGTCGGCTGGCGGGGCCAGCACGTCAACGCGCTGCGCCTGTGGTCGGCGCGTTCGCCCGATCCGCTCAAGCTCGACGCCTTCAACAAGGGCGACTATGTCAGCGCCACCGCCGAGCAGTCGCGCGCGGAAGCGATCTGCAAATTCCTCTATCCGAACGACGAGAGCCCGGCAGGCCGCGAGCTGCGCCTGCGCCAGGAATATTTCTTCGTCTCGGCCTCGCTGCAGGATCTCGTCAAGCGGCACCTTGCGTCCGACGGACAGCTGCGCAGCCTGTCGAGCAAGGTCGCGGTGCAGCTCAACGACACCCATCCGAGCCTTGCCGTCACCGAGCTGATGCGGATCCTCGTCGATCTGCACAATTTCCGCTGGGACGAGGCCTGGAAGATCACGGTCGCCACCCTCTCCTATACCAACCACACGCTGCTGCCCGAGGCGCTGGAGACCTGGCCGGTCGAGCTGTTCGAGCGGCTGCTGCCGCGGCATCTGGAGATCATCTACCGCATCAACGTGCAGCATCTGGCGCTCGCCGAAGCGCGCTGCCCCGGCGACATCGACTTCCGCGCCTCGGTCTCGCTGATCGACGAGAAGAGCGGGCGCCGCGTGCGCATGGGCCAGCTCGCCTTCGTCGGCTCGCACCGCATCAACGGCGTCTCGGGGATGCATTCGGACCTGATGCGCGAGACCGTGTTTCACGACCTCAACCACCTCTATCCCGGCCGCATCACCAACAAGACCAACGGCATCACCTTCCGGCGCTGGCTGATGCTGGCGAATCCGAAGCTGACCGACCTGTTGCGCGAGACCTGCGGCGAGGCGGTGCTCGACGATCCGACCCAGCTCTCGCTGATCGAGGCCCGCGCCAGCGACGTCGAATTCCAGAAGAAGTTCCGCAGCGTCAAGCTTCACAACAAGACCGCGCTGGCGCGCCTGATCGGCGAACGGCTCGGCATCAAGGTCGACCCGACCGCGCTGTTCGACGTGCAGATCAAGCGCATCCACGAATACAAGCGCCAGCTGCTCAACGTCATCGAGACCGTCGCGCTGTACCAGGCGATCAAGGACAACCCCAATGGCAATTGGGTGCCGCGGGTGAAGATCTTCGCCGGCAAGGCTGCCGCGAGCTATCGCTACGCCAAGCTGATCATCAAGCTGATCAATGACGTCGCCGAGGTCGTCAACAACGATCCCGCGATCGGCGGCAAGCTCAAGGTGGTCTTCCTGCCCGATTACAATGTCAGCCTCGCCGAAGTGATCATTCCCGCTGCCGACCTGTCGGAGCAGATCTCGACCGCCGGCATGGAGGCCTCCGGCACCGGCAACATGAAGCTGGCGCTGAACGGCGCGATCACCATCGGCACGCTCGACGGCGCCAATATCGAGATCCGCGACCATGTCGGCGCGGAGAACATCGCGATCTTCGGCATGGAGGCCGGCGACGTGATGATCCGGCGCAAGCAGGGGCTGGACGCCTCCGACTTGATCCGCAACTCGCCGAAGCTGCAGCGCGCCATCAATGCGATCGGCACCGGCGAATTCTCGCCCGGCGATCCCGGCCGCTTTGAATCGATCGCGCACGCGCTGCGCTATCTCGACCATTACATGGTCAGCGCCGATTTCGATTCCTATTACGAGGCGCAGCGCAGCGTCGATGCGCGCTGGCTGGTGGCGCCGGCCTGGACGCGCGCCTCCATCCTCAACGTCGCGCGCATGGCGTGGTTCTCCTCCGACCGCACCATCCGCGAATATGCCGAGGAGATCTGGAACGTGCCGGTCAATCCGACCACGCCGTTGCTGCCCAACCTGCGCGACGCCGCGGGCTGATTTTTCCGCGGCGTGGAAGCGTTACCCGACAGGTAATTGCACAGCCACGCGATGGCTGTGATATGACGACCGTCATTCCGGGCCGGCTCGCAGAGCCGAACCCGGAATCTCGAGCTTCCGGGTTCGATGCTTCGTCCCGCGCCACGCGGTCCCATCGCATCGCCCCGGAATGACAGACGGAAACGAAAATGCACGCAAGACTTCCCCATCCCTTCGACGATGCCACCCGCGTCACTGCCGGCGACTCCAGCTGGCAGGGGCACACCAGCGACGATTACTGGGCCTTTGTCGGCCCGTTCGGCGGCGCCACCGCCGCGACCATTTTGCGCGCGCTGATCGACCACCCGGAGCGCGCCGGCGATCCGCTGGCGCTCACGGTCAACTACTGCGCGCCGATCGCGAAAGGCCCGTTTGACCTGGATGTGCGGCTGGTGAAGGCCAACCGCTCCAGCCAGCACTGGAGCGTCGAGCTCAGCCAAGGCGGCGGCGAGGTCGCAACGCTCGCCACCGCGGTGTTCGCCGAGCGGCGACCGTCCTGGGAGCACCGGGTGGCGCAATATCCCGATGCAAAGCCGTTCGAGGAGACGCTGCCGTTCCCGAGGATCCAGGCCTCCTGGGCCAACCAGTACGAATTCCGCTTCGTCGAGGGCGAGATGCGGATCGGTCCAGCGCAGGCCGAACCCGCCAGCACCTATTCAAAAATCTGGATCAGCGACCGCACGCCGCGCAAGCTCGACATGTTGTCGCTGATGTCGATGTCGGACGCCTTCTTCGGCCGCATCTTCCACGCGCGGCGCGAGCTGGTGCCGTTCGGCACGGTGTCGCTGACGACATATTTCCACACCGAAAGCGAAGAGCTCGCGGCTGAGGAAATCACGCGCGTGCTGGCGACGGCCGATTCGAAGATCATGCACAAGAGCTACGCCGATCAGAACGCCGAGCTGTGGTCGCCGAACGGCCGGCTGCTCGCGACCTCGACACAGATCGCGTATTTCAAGGCGTGAGCTCTCTCCACCCCTCGTCCCGTTCTTACCGGGTCCCTAACCCGCCATTCGCTGCCTCAGGCTCTGATAAAACGCCGTCTCGAAACTCATGTAACCGATGAATGACGTTGGATCGCCAAACGGAAGAATCTGCGTGGCCCAGAACCCGCCGAACCCGTTCTGCCGGTCGATCCAATAGAACAGATTGGCAAGGCCCGCCCAGCCGAGGGCGCCGGCGGGACGCCCGGTGGGTGCTTCCTGGTCGTTGATCATGAAGGACAGCGCCCAGGACTTTGACTGGCCCGGGAAGAACTCGGCATCATTGCACAGCGCTGGGATGACGCCGGTGATCGGTGTCACCTTCTTGTCTCCGAGATGATTCTTCTCCGCCATGCGCACGGTCTCCGCCTTCAGCACGCGACCATGCTCGCCGGCACCGTCATTCAACCACATCCGGATGAAACGCATGTAGTCGCCGACCGTGCCGTAAAGGCCGTGGCCACCCATATGCACTTCAGGGTTGGCGGGGAGCTCGAAATCCATCGGCGTCAACGAGCCGTCGGCGCCGCGCGCGTGGATCCCGGCCAGTTTGCCGCGCATGGCCTCCGTCAGCTCGAAGGTCATATTCTTGATTCCGAGCGGCTCGAAGATGCGCGTATTGAAAACCTCGCCAAGCCGGCGCCCGGCGATGGCCTCGACGATTTGGCCACACCAGTCGAGATTGGTGCCGTAGTCCCAACGCTCGCCGGGATCGAACAGCAGCGGCGTCATCAGGCAGGCTTTGGAAGCGGTGATGACGCTGGGCTGCCCCTTCTCCTCGGCCAGGCGGTTATAGGTGCGGTTGATGAAATCGTAACTGAGACCGGCGGTATGCGTCATCAGCATCCGTGTGGTAATGTCCCGCTTGGGCGCCCGCAGCATTGGCTCACCCGCGGCATCAAAGCCCTCGATGACCTGGAGCTTGCCGATGTCCGGCGCATAGCGCTTGGCCGGTGCGTCGAGATCGAGCTTGCCCTCTTCGACGAGTTGCAGCACGGCCGTGCCGGTGATCGCCTTGGTCGTGGAGAAGATGGCAAAGATGCTGTCGGCCGTCATGTCGGCGGGCTGGTCAAGGCGCCTTTTTCCCGCAGCACCTTCGTAGATGTTGCGATAACGGTCCGTCACCATCGCGACGACGCCGGGCACGCGCGGCGTGGATGTAACGACACCGTCGAGAACGGCGTCTGCAGCAGCACCGAAATTCGTGCTCATGGTTGTCCTCCCGTTTGGATTGGATGAATTCCGTCGACGCAGCGCTTCGCGAGCACTCAGTTCATGGTGAAGCCCAGGTAGCCGCTGGCGGCGACCTCGTTGCATTTCTGCCGGTAGGCGCCGACGCCGCCGCAGTAGGACAGAACGCGGCGCGGTTTGCCTTCGACGTTCGAGCCCAGGTACCAGGAATTGGTCTTCGCGATCAGCGTCGCATTGGCGATCTCATCGTGATGCGCCACCCATCCGTCTTCGGCATCCCTGGTCGGCTCAACCACCTTCAGGTTCTTCGTGCGCACGAACCTGATGCAATCGTCGATCCATTCGACCTGCTGCTGAAGGCAAGTGGTCATGTTGCAGAGCGCAGCCGACGGAGCCAGCGGCACCGCGGTCGTGAACAGGTTCGGGTAGCCGTGAACCTGCAGGCCCATCGTGGTGCGGATATCCTTGCTCCAATCCTCCTTCAGCGACCGGCCACTGCGGCCCCTGATATCGATGCGCGTCAACGCGCCGGTTCCGGCGTCGAATCCAGTCGCTAGAACGATGACGTCGAGCTCGTGGATCGTCCCGTCCGCAGTCTGGATACCCATGGGTGTCACGCGTTCGATCGGATTGGCCTTGACGCTGACGATCTCGACATTGGGGCGGTGGAAGGCCTCGAGGAAATTCTGCTCCAGCGGCACCCGGTGCGTCCCGAAACCGTAGTCGGCCGGAATCAAGGCTTCGCACAGCTTTGGATCCTTCAGTCGCTCGCGCATCTTCTCGCGCACGAAGTCGGAGATCTCGGCGTTGACCTCGGGGTCGAAGAACAGTTCGGCGAAGGACGAGATCCACAGCTTCAGGGAGCCGTCGTTCCAGCAATCCTCGATCACCTCCCTGCGCCGTTCTGGCGAAAGGCCGGCCCAGGCGTGCTCGAAATCGTATTCGAACCCGGTGAAGGTATGCGGCAGGCGCTCCGTGAGGTGCTGGAATTTTGACTTGTAAGCCTGCGCATCTGCCGCGCTGTACTTGGGATTCTTCATCGGAATCATGTATTGCGGCGTGCGAATAAAGACCTTCAGATGACCGACCTCGCCAGCGATGGTCTGGATGACCTGAATGCCGGTTGCGCCGTTGCCGATGACGCCGACGCGCTTGCCGGCAAAATCGATCGGCTCCCTGGGCCAGCGCGCCGTGTGGAACAACTGCCCTTTGAACGTCTCCTGTCCCGGGAACGATACGTGCGGGGCGGAGAGCATGCCGCAACAGGTGATCAGAAATTGGGTGTCGATCACGTCACCCCTGTCGGTCGTGACCAGCCAGCGCTGTGTGGCCTCATTGAAATGGGCGCTTTTGACGATCGTCCCGAACTGGATGTCCTTGCGCAGATCGAGGCGGTCGGCGATGTAGTTGAGCCAGCGTTCGATTTCCGGCTGGCCGGGGAATTTCTCGCTCCAGCTCCATCCCTTGTAGAGCTCCTCGGAGAACAGATACTGGTAGATGTGGCTTTCTGAATCGAAGCGGGCGCCGGGATAGCGATTCCAATACCAGGTGCCGCCCACGCCTGCGCCCGCGTCAATTGCCCTGACCTTTAATCCCTGTTCGCGCAAACGGTAGAGCTGATAGAGCCCGGCGACGCCGGCTCCAACAACCACCGCGTCGAATTTCGCCGTGACATGCGCGCCATTGCTTCCATTGGGTTTGGTCGCCGTTTCCGCCATTTTTCCCTCCTAGGTGTTTCCAGAGTGCGCGCGCGGCCTTCCCCACCCGTCGTGCGCTCGGATGGTGGTGCATCGCGTCATTTGTCGGTCCCGCGAGTGCCTGCGGCTTTCACCGTTCTTCCGCACTTGATCGGGACGAGAGCGAGGCTACGAGGCGGGCTGCGTTCCCGGCTTGAACAAAACCGACAATCCTTTGAATGAAGCCCGAGGCCGGCGCCGACCTCGCCCGAGCTCGCTTGGCAAATGGCAAATCCGGCCTATGCTGCTGCCTTGCCGATCGGCCAATGAGAACAACAAGCAGTCGACCATGCCAAAACTCCAGGGAGGAGGCTCGCGCGATGGGGCAGTTCATCACGGTCGAGGAGCTGCCACGCTATGCTCCCGGCGAAATGATGCTGGACAGTTCGGCGGTCGGAAAAGCCGATTTTCGGCTGCGCGTGTTCCGCTATGCGCCCTCCGACATCTGGGTGCCGCCATCCGATAACTTTCTGATCGTGATCTATCGCGAAGGCACCACGGCGATGAAGCGCCGCGTGACCGGATCCTGGAAGCAGGATCGGGTCGGCCGCGGCGTCACCACACTGCTGACGCGGGCCGAAGCCTCGAACTGGCGATGGTCCCATGACATCGAAGTCAGTCATCTCTACATCTCGCCCAGGCTCATGGCGAAGACCGCGAGCGAGGCTTTTGACCGGGATACCGAAAGCGTCGAGCTTCATGATCTGCTCAGGATCGAGGATCCAGTCCTGACCTGGATTGCTGACCAGATGGTGCAGGAGGTTTCCGCAGGAGGTCCGGGCGGCCGGCTCTGCTACGATGCCATGGCACTTCAGGCGAGCATTCACATCCTGCGAAAATACGCCTCAGTGCAGTTCAAGATGCCCTGTGCGCAAGGGCCCTTCAGGCCGGCGCATGCGCGAATGATCGAGGATTATATCGAGCAGAACATTTCCCGGAACATCACGCTCGACGAACTGGCCAACATCTGCAACTGCACGCCGGTGCAGTTCGCCCGCAAATTCCAGGCACATTATGGCATGCGGCCGCACAGCTATGTCCTCACCCGCAAGGTGGAGCGCGCCTGCGAACATCTGCGCAAGGACCGCCTGGCGTTGAAGGAGATCGCCCTGTTGAGCGGATTCTCCGACCAGAGCCATCTCAACCGGATCTTTCGCCGGCACATGAGTATGACTCCCGCAGAATATCGCAAGCAATGCACGGGCTAGGCAGCCTGACGATGCTCAGGCCGTAAAAAGAAAGGGCGGCTGATGAAGCCGCCCTTTCTCGTCAATCACATCTTGCGAGAACTTACTCCGCAGCGAGCTTCACGTCCGGCGCGGCGGCGCGCACTTCGGCGTCCACCTGGGCTTCGAACTTAGCAAAGTTCTTCTGGAACATGCCGACCAGCGCGCGAGCGGTCTTGTCGAACTCGTCCTTGTCCTTCCAGGTGTTGACCGGGTTGAGGATCTCGGCCGGCACGCCGGGCAGCGCGGTCGGGACCGCGAAGCCGAAATATTTGTCAGTGCGGAATTCGACGTTGCGAAGCGAGCCGTCGAGCGCGGCGGTGAGCAGCGCGCGCGTCACCTTGATCGGCATGCGCGAGCCGACACCGTATTTGCCGCCGGTCCAGCCCGTGTTGACCAGCCAGCAATCGACATTGTGCTGGGCGATGAGGTCGCGCAGCATGTTGCCGTAGACGGACGGGTCGAGCGGCAGGAAGGGCGAGCCGAAGCAGGTCGAGAATTCCGGCTGCGGCTCGTTGCCGAGACCGCGCTCGGTGCCCGCGACCTTCGCGGTATAGCCGGACAGGAAGTGATACATCGCCTGCGCCGGCGAGAGCTTGGCGATCGGCGGCAGCACGCCGAAGGCGTCGGCGGCGAGCATCACCACGTTCTTCGGCTGCGGCGCGCGGCCGGTGCGCGAGGCGTTCGGGATGAAGTCGAGCGGATAGGCCGAGCGCGTGTTCTCGGTCTTGGAGCCGTCGTCGAAATCCACCACGCGGGTATCTTCGTCGAGCACGCAGTTCTCGAGCACCGCGCCGAAGCGGGTCGAGGCCGCGAAGATCTCGGGCTCGGCTTCCTGCGACAGCTTGATGCACTTGGCGTAGCAGCCGCCTTCGAAGTTGAAGACGCCGTTCGGGCCCCAGCCGTGCTCGTCATCGCCGATCAGCGTGCGGTTCGGATCGGCCGACAGCGTGGTCTTGCCGGTGCCGGACAGGCCGAAGAAGATCGCCGCGTCGCCCTTGGCGCCGACATTGGCCGAGCAATGCATCGGCATCACGCCGCGCTCGGGCAGATAATAGTTCAGCGTGGTGAAAACCGACTTCTTCATCTCGCCGGCATAATAAGACCCGCCGATCAGGACGATCTTGCGGGCGAAATCGATCGCGACGACGTTCTCCGACTTGCAGCCGTGCCGTTTGGGATCGGCGCGGAAGCTCGGCATGTCGATGATGGTGAGCTCCGGCACGAAGGTCGGCAGCTCGACCGCCTCGGGGCGGATCAGCAGGGTGCGGATGAACAGCGAGTGCCAGGCGAGCTCGGTGAAGACGCGCGTCTTGATCCGGTAGGCCGGGTCGGCGCCGCCATAGAGGTCCTGCGCGAACAGCTTCTTGCCTTCGGCGTGCTTGAGGAAGTCCTGATAGAGCGTCTCGAACTGCTCTGCGGTGATCGACTGGTTGCCGGCCCACCACATCTTCTTGTCGGTGGTGGCGTCACGCACCGTGAACTTGTCCTTCGGGCTGCGCCCGGTGAACTCGCCGGTGTCGGCGCAGAGTGCACCGTCAGCGGACAGCACCGCCTCGCCCGCAGTGAGCGAGTATTGATAGAGTTGCGGCGCACCGAGGTTCCAGTGAACCTGCTTGAGATTCTTTAAACCGAACTTGTCGGCGCCAAAGGCACCGTTGCGCACGCCCGTCTCTTGCACGAAAAAATCCTCCTAGAACCCGCGACATTCAGCGCGACCAGAACTTCAGCACCATCGCGGTCACCGTGATTTATAGGCCAACCAGCCTCGGCTGGGCGACCTAATAATGATGAACGCTGGCGTTGCCAAGCTGATCCCGCAGGATTTGGTTTATTCAAGGACCGCGCCAAACGTCGCGCATGTCAGCTCTGAGCAGCTGCATCAAAAAATCACGAATGATCGCGCAACCAAATGCGGAATTCGGCGTTGATCAAGGTTTTTGCGACGCACAATTCCGGCTGCCGGCTTATCGTACCTCGCCTTCGCCGATGAGCGCGAACGGTCCCCACATCGCCGGGTAGGCGTTGCGCGGTGACGAGGTGTCGTCGACAAACGTTAACATCGCGCGGCGCAAGGCTTCGGCGCGACCGATTTTTGGTTCGTTCTTGAGCAGCTCGAATGTCGATGTGGTGAGGCGGGTGGCGGCTTCCGAATCCACGGCCCAATGCGAGACCAGCAGCGCGCGGGCACCGGCATAGAAGAAAGAGCGCGCCAATCCCGACAGCGCCTCGGCGCCGGGCTTGTCGCCGGCGATGGTGTTGCAGGCGGACAGCACCACCCAATCGGCGTTGAGCTTGAGCTGGGCCACCTCGCTCGCGGTCAGAAGGCCGTCGTCGAGCTCAGACGGCTGATCGGGAATGGACAATGCAAGCGAGGGCTCGCCCAGTCCCTTGACGTCGCCGGCAACGAGGCCGTGGGTGGCAAAGTAGATGATGCCGTATTGAGCAAGCACTGCACGCTTCAGCGTCGTTTCGCTGGCATCGCGTCCGAGATGGATGTCGGCATCAGTGGCGCCGACGTCTCTCGCCACCGCGTTGAGCTCATCGGCGGTATCGGGCAGTTGCGGCAGCGCCTGCGCGAGCCGCGCGCGGTCGACCCCGGCGCCGCGCCAGAAATCGGTATAGGCAATCGTCGCAATGCTGCGCGCAGCAACCTTGCCGCCTGCGGCGCGACGGTCGGCGGGTCCTTCCAGCGCGGGATTGAAAACGGGATCGCCGAAGCCGGTCATCGGCTTCGCGCCCTGATCCCTGCGCGCGAAGGCACGCAACGATTTCAGGCTGATCACCGACGGCAGCACCGAGACGGCCTGACGCCGCAGCAGCCAGGCGGCGTCGCGATAACCTTCGAGCCTGTCCGGAATCGCAGCCTGCGGCTTCTCCGTCACCAGCAGATGAAACGGCAATGCGGTCAGCGCTGCCGATGGCACGACCAGGAGGTTGCGCTTGTCCTTCGTCAGCGCCTCGACCGGGCCGAGCAGCGCGACATAGAGCTCGTTCGCGAGCGCAAGATCGAACAGCCCAGATTTGCCGGGGGCATCGCGCGCCTTGCCGACATCCAGTCCCCTGCGGAACGCCGAGACCTTCCGCGCCATCGCGTCCGCGCCGAGCGAGATCTCCTTCCAGTCGGCACCATCGCGCGTGATCGCGATGACATAGCTTCGCTTGTCGACGACGGAATAGATCACCATCGCCTCATCGGCCGACAGCAGCGGCTGGATGTCCTTCACCGCCAGCGGCAGCGGGTTCGAGAGCGAGGCGTAGTCGGGAAACTCGAGCGTGAGCGTCTTCTGCAGGCCCGCACGCTCGCTTGCGATCGCAGCGATCCGCGCGCGGCTGCGTTGCTCGGCTGCGACGTCGCGCTGCGCCGATTGCTTCGACACCGCCGTGATGATCGCCTTGTCGAGCGCCTCGGCCTCGGCCGCGAGATCCTGATCCCGGCGCACCAGCTCGGCGAGCCGGTCGCTGCCGGCGGCCAATCGCACCGCGAGCTTGTTCACGGCAGAGGCGGCGGAAGATTGCGTGCCGCGCTGAATCGCGCCGAGGGCGTCATCCAGCGCCTTGTCGCTCGCCAGCAGAGTTTGCTGGCGCGCAGCGAACAGAACCGGCAGCACGGTGCGCAGCTGCGCGCGGTTGGCGGCAAGCGTCTTCTGCGCAAACGGCAAGGCGTCGGCGGTACGGCCCGACACCTGAAGGAAATAAGCGAGATTGCTGGTCGAGGTCATGACATCGGGATGATCCACCCCGAGTGCACGCTCACGGATGGCAAGCGCGCGGCGATAGAGCGGCTCGGCCTCGGAATAGCGCTGCTGATGCTCGTAGAGCCCGGCGAGATTGTTGAGCGAGCGCGCCACGTCGGGATGATCCGGCCCCAGCACCTTTTCGCGGATCGCGAGCGAGCGCTTGATCGGCGCTTCGGCGTCGGCATCGCGGTTGAGGTCGCGATCGACCTGGCCGAGATTGTTCAGGACCGTGGCAACCGCGGGATGCTCGGGCCCGGCGGCCTTCTGATAGATCGCGAGGGCACGCTGAAACAGCGGTTCGGCGTCGGCAAAATGCTCCTGCTTCACGTAAAGCGTGGCGAGATTGTTGAGGGCCTGGCCGACATCGGGATGCTCGCGCGACAGCGCCTTTTCGCGAACGGCCAGCGCACGCTTGAACAGCGGTTCGGCTTCGGTGAAGCGGCTCTGCCGCTGATAGAGCGCCGCAAGATTGTTCAGGAGCGGCGCGATCTCGACGCTGCCCTGACCGGTCCCTTTCTCCATCAGCGCGATGGCGCGTTTGTAAAGCGGCTCGGCCTGATCGTCGTGGCCCTGGTCGGCGTAAATCTGCCCGAGATTGTTGAGCGCCGCGGCGAGGTCGCGGTTGTTGCTGGTCTTCTCGAGCGAGGCCACCATGGCCTGCCCCAGCGGCAGCGCCTCCGCATATTTGCCGGCGCTTCGGAGCGCATTGATGCGCCCGCTCTGTGCCGACAGATCGCTCTTCTGGGCAAGGCCGGGCGTGGCAAGCGACGTGGCGATCGCGAGCGCCAGACCCGCAGCCAATGCCAAACGACGACGCGTCATGAACCCTCGCTGCGAGCCTTAAGACCTGATCGTCTTGGGTCGCAGCGATGGGGTGCGGCGTTCAAATTGTTGCGTTCTAGTCCATCTTCATGCGTGCTTCGCCAGCGAGGCGGACCAGCATCTTGCGCAGCGATGTGCCGTCGGTCACCCGCTCCGGGAAGTCGAGTCGCAGCGTGTTCTGGCCGTCCTGCATGTCGAGGCCTTCCGGATCGTAGCCGGTGCAGCGCCAGTCCCCCGCGGCAGCGCCAAGGAGTTTGGTCGCATAGAGGCCCATGGCGTCGCGATGATCGGCATTCATGTGTTCGACAGCCCCCGCCTCCGCCGCCAGCAGATCCTCGGCGCCGGTGAGGTCTGTGAGGAACTGGGCGGGCTTGAGATCGACGATCCGGCCGAAGCCGGCGACCAGATGGGTTCCCGTGGGGCGGAGCCGGAAGAAAGAGAAATCCTTAAAGGAAACAAAGCCTTCCGCCGACGGATGGGCACTAAGATACCGTCGCTGGAGCAAATCCTTCTCGGCATCGGCCTGCTCCGCCCGGCCGGACAGCATGATCCGGGCGCCTTCCAGCGGATCGCCTGCCGCCCGCTCGTCCAGCATCAGGGAGACCCTGCTGTCGGCGAGAAGGTTCCTTGTATGCACGGCGAGGCCCGAGATCAGCAGGATGGGCGAGCCGTCGGGATGGCTGGCCAGATTGACCAGGGAACAATAGGGGTCGCCGCTGCCGGCCATGAGAGTTGCCAGCGCCCCCTGCCGCGATCGCCGCAGCAGGGATTTGGCGAGCTTTGCGGGGTCGAAATCAGGGGTCGGTTGCATCGGCTTTCTCGGCTCAGGTGGTTGCAAGGGGGGCCTTTTTTCGGGTAAACGGGGGCCCGGTTATGGGTCGACATGCGGCGGATCTGCCGTGTTTCGGGGAACTTGGTCACACTTCAGCCCAGCTTGCATTGCTCGGTGACAAGGTTCGAACGCCGACATCGGCACCCATGTATGCGGCGCATCAGTGGATTGCTCGCCGTTTCAAGCCACGACCCAAACGGAAAGCAGAAAGCAGAGGCTCATGCCCACAATCGCTTTGGTCGACGACGACCGCAACATTCTCACATCCGTCTCGATCGCGCTGGAAGCCGAAGGCTACCGCATCATGACCTACACCGACGGCGCTTCCGCGCTTGACGGTTTCCGCACCACCCAGCCCGATCTTGCGATCCTCGACATCAAGATGCCGCGCATGGACGGCATGGAGACGCTGCGCCGGCTCAGGCAGAAGTCCGACCTGCCGGTGATCTTCCTGACCTCCAAGGACGAGGAGATCGACGAGCTGTTCGGCCTCAAGATGGGCGCCGACGATTTCATCCGCAAACCGTTTTCGCAGCGCCTGCTGGTCGAGCGCGTCAAGGCGGTGCTGCGCCGCTCGGCGCCGAAGGATCCGACCGTCGCGCCGAAGGAGAACGACGCCAAGGCGCTCGACCGCGGCCTTTTGCGCATGGATCCGGAACGGCATACCTGCACCTGGAAGAACGAGCCGGTGACCCTGACCGTCACCGAATTCCTGATCCTGCAGGCGCTCGCGACCCGGCCCGGCGTGGTGAAGAGCCGCAACGCGCTGATGGACGCCGCCTATGACGACCAGGTCTATGTCGACGACCGCACCATCGACAGCCACATCAAGCGGCTGCGCAAGAAGTTCAAGGTGGTCGACAACGAGTTCGAGATGATCGAGACGCTCTACGGCGTCGGCTACCGCTTCAAGGAAGCCTGAGGGGCGAGGCGCCTTTACGAACGACGACGAGCATCGCCGGTTCTGATTCCATCGGGACCGGGATCGCTCTAAGGTGTGGGGACCTTCTCAACGCCGTCCTAACACGGGCGTAAGCATTGCTAGACCGAACGCAGCCTGATCCCAACCAGAGCGCCGGCGACGTCGCATCCGACGGCGTTCAGGGGCAGTTTGTCGAAGACAAGCCGCAGGGCTTCCGACCGCTGAACTGGCTCAAGCGCGCCGGGCAATTCTTCTTCGCGCTGTCCTTCTCCAGCCTGACCCGCCGCATCGTCTCGCTCAACCTCGCCGGCCTCGTCGCGCTGGTGGCGAGCATCCTGTATCTGTCGCAATTTCGCGCCGGACTGATCGACGCGCGGGCGCAGAGCCTGCTGGTGCAGGCCGAGATCATCGCCGGCGCGATCGCGGCCTCCGCCACGGTGCAGACCAACGCCATCACCATCGATCCCGACCGGCTGCTCGACCTCAAGCCGGGCGAGACCTATGGCGGCTCGGACGAGTATTCGCCGCTGGACTTCCCGATCAACCCGGAGCGCGTGGCGCCGGTGCTGCGCACGCTGATCTCGCCGACCAAGACGCGCGCCCGCATCTACGATCCGAACGGCAGCCTGCTGCTCGACAGCCGCAACCTCGAAAACGTGCTGCGCCTCGACCTGCCGCCGCCGGCGGAGAAGCCCGGCTTCGTCGAGCGCGGCATGGTCGCGGTGCGCACCTGGCTCAACCGCGGCGACCTGCCGCTTTATCGCGAGCTCGGCCCCGAGAACGGCAACGGCTATGCCGAGGTGGGCGATGCGCTCCAGGGCCAGAAGCGCTCGATGGTGCGGGTCAATGCCCGCGGCGAGGTGATCGTCTCGGTCGCGGTCCCCGTGCTGCGCTCGCGCGCGATCCACGGCGCGCTGATGCTGTCGACGCAAGGCGACGACATCGACCAGATGGTCACTGCCGAACGCCTCGCCATCCTGAAAGTCGGCGGCGTCGCGGCCGCCGTCATGATCATGCTGTCGCTGCTGCTCGCGAGCACGATCGCCGGGCCCGTGCGCCGGCTTGCCGACAGCGCCGAGCGCGTCCGCCGCCGCATCAAGGCCCGCATCGAGATCCCCGATTTCACCCGCCGCCGCGACGAGATCGGCCATCTCTCCGGCGCCCTGCGCGACATGACGAGCGCGCTCTACAGCCGCATCGAGGCGATCGAGATGTTCGCCGCCGACGTCGCCCACGAATTGAAGAACCCGCTGACCTCGCTGCGCTCGGCGGTCGAAACGCTGCCGCTGGCGCGCAACGAGAACAGCCGCGCGCGCCTGCTCGAGGTAATCGAGCACGACGTCAAGCGGCTCGACCGCCTGATCTCCGACATCTCCGACGCCAGCCGCCTCGATGCCGAATTGCAGCGCCAGGATGCGATCCCGGTCGATTTGCGCCGCCTGCTGACGACGCTGGTGTCCGTCGCCAACGAGACCAAGCTCGGCCACGACGTCGCGGTCGAGACGCGCTTCGAGGGCCGCAGCCCGACCGACACCTTCGCCGTGAGCGGTCACGATTCACGGCTCGGGCAAGTGGTCTCCAACCTGCTCTCCAACGCGCAGTCGTTCTCCGAACCCGGCAGCAAGGTGCGCCTCACCTGCCGCCGCGCGCGCGGGGAGATCGAGATCGTGGTCGACGATGACGGCCCCGGCATTCGCGACGACGCGCTGGAACGCATCTTCGAGCGCTTCTACACCGACCGTCCGCATCAGGGTTTTGGCCAGAACTCCGGCCTCGGCCTGTCGATCTCCAAGCAGATCATCGACGCCCATGGCGGGCGCATCTGGGCCGAGAACCGTGCAGGCCCGCCGGATGACGAGGGCGTGCCGACGATCACCGGCGCGCGCTTCGTGGTGAGGCTGCCGGCGCTATGAGCCAAGGCAGCTTGAAAGAAGGCAGCTTGAACGAAGTCGGGCCGAGCGTTCACGCCTCCGCAGTCAAGATCGGACAACGGGCGGTGCTGATCCGCGGTCCCTCGGGCTGCGGCAAGTCGCGCCTTGCCTTTGATTTGATCATGGCCGGACGCTCGGGCGTGGTCGAAAGGGCCGTTCTGGTCGGGGATGACCGTGTCCATCTGGCGACAGTCGGCGATGAAATTGAAGTCCGCCCCGCGCCGGTATTGGCTGGCCTGATCGAGATTCGGGGCCTCGGGATCCGCCGCTTCGACTTCGTGGAGCATGCGACCGTGGGTCTCGTGGTCGATCTGGATGCCGCGGACGCCGAGCGCCTGCCTGCGACGGATTCGCTGAAAACCCTCATTTCCGGTGTCGAAATACCGCGAATCCCGGTTGGCCGCGGATATTCACCCCTCCCACTGGTTGTCGCGGCCTTGACCACTACCAAGAGTTCATCTTCCGTTAACCCCTCAGGCGATTGTTTGAAGGGAAATGGTAACCATATGAACCCCACTATCGCGACCGAATAGACCGGCGCAGCTCCCCTCATCCATCCGTCTAGATTCAGGGAGATACGCAACATCCCCTCTTGCGCAGGGGCTCTGGATGGTCAAAGTGGCGCGTTCGTGCGGTGCACCAAAAGCGCCCGCGAGGAGTTTTCCGATGATTGGTCTAGTACTTGTGACCCACGGGCGCCTTGCCGACGAATTCAAGGCAGCGCTTGAACATGTCATGGGCCCACAAAAGCAAATCGAAGCGATCACGATCGGCGCCGAAGATGATTCTGATCTCTGCCGAAGTGACATCATCGAGGCGGTTAACCGCGTCGATTCCGGCGACGGCGTTGCAATCCTCACCGACATGTTCGGCGGCACGCCGTCGAACCTTGCAATATCCTGCATGAGCCGGCCCAAGGTCGAAGTGCTCGCGGGCATCAACCTGCCCATGCTGGTCAAGCTCGCCAAGGTGCGCGAGGAGCGTCCGCTGCCCGACGCGATCGCGATGGCCCAGGAAGCAGGCCGCAAATACGTCACCATCGCCAGCCGCGTGCTCGCCGGCAAATGAGCGACGAGGCGCCACAAGCGGGGACAGGCGTGCCCGCGGGCGCGATCTCCAAGGACCTCCTGATCATCAACAAGCGCGGCCTGCATGCGCGAGCCTCCGCGAAATTCGTCCAGGCCGTCGAGCGCTTCGATGCGCAGGTCTGGGTGACGCGCGGCGGCGAGACCGTCGGCGGCACCTCGATCATGGGCCTGATGATGCTTGCCGCAGGACCGGGCACGACGATCACCGTGGCCGCCGCCGGCACCGACGCGGAAGCTGCGCTCGCGGCGATCACCGAGCTCGTCGAAAGCAAGTTCAACGAGGAAGGGATCTGAGCCGCGCGCTCGGTTGCCGTAGGGTGGGCAAAGCGAAGCGTGCCCACGACTTTTCTGCGATCAGCGCGAGATGGTGGGCACGGCGCTTCGCGCCTTTGCCCACCCTACGAGACCGAGAACGCCGCAATCACTTCGCCGGCGGCGCGATGTAGACGTTCCAGCTCATCGCCGGGCCGGCCTTGCCGTGGGTGAAGCGGCGCGTGGTCATGACGATGCGCTCGGCGTTCGGCGCGACCTCCGAAACCCACTTCTCGAACTTGGGCAGGCGTTCGTCGGTCGCATCGACTACGCCGATGAAGCCGTATCTCTTGACGTCGTCGAGCGAGGTCAGCCCCGACGCCCACGCCTCGTTCGGCGTGAACGGGCTGGGGTGATCGGGGCTGTAGAACACCATCGGCTGGATCGTTTCCATCGTCCCCGCAACGACCGCCCAGCGCGAGGCGAAGCGCGCGTGCCAGGCCTGGGTCAGCTCGCGTGCGAGCTCCGAGCGCGCGC
Organism: Bradyrhizobium sp. CIR48; assembly: GCF_014198315.1. Taxonomy (NCBI): domain Bacteria; kingdom Pseudomonadati; phylum Pseudomonadota; class Alphaproteobacteria; order Hyphomicrobiales; family Nitrobacteraceae; genus Bradyrhizobium; species Bradyrhizobium sp. CIR48. Next base: position 327,664 of record NZ_JACIHG010000004.1, on the reverse strand, counting down.
CATAGGTCGCCGTGTTGCCGGCATTGGCCGTCATCTCGCGCGCGGCGATCCAGGGCGAGGCGGCGAGCGTGGCAACGCTGAGCACGAGCCAGATCGCGGCGATGTTGAACAGGCTCGCGCCCTGCACCCGCAGCGCCGGAATCGCGACCAGCGCGAGCGGCACCAGGAAGAACAGCGAGATGCCCCAATCGGTCTTCAGGTAGACGCCGAAGACCAGCGCGCCGAGCGGCGGGCCGAATGCGACGATGATCTGGATCATCCACACGTTCAGCGCCTGCGAGACATTGACGCCAGGATTGGCGCCGCGCGCCCAGGCGCGCGTGACGATGCGCAGGGGTGCTCGCACGAGCAACGTCATCCACGGCGGCACCAGCGCCATCGCGAGCCCGGCCAGCGCCACCGGCAATGCCAGCAGTCCGAGATTATGCAGCATGTAGCCGGTGACGAGCTGATGCACCTGGCCGCTGTCCGCGAGGCTGTAGGTGTCGCCGGCATAGGTCAGCGGCACGAAATGCGCCTCGGCCAGCCAGACCACGTGCGGGATCATCGCCACGACCATCGTCGCGATCGCGGCCCACGGCGCCGGCGAACCCAAAAATCTCATCCGCTCCGGATGGATCAGCGCGGCAAGCCCGATGGCGCCGATCATGGTCAGCACCCAATATTTGGTCATCAGCGCCAGCGCGCCGGCAAGGCCGAGCAGGACGCCGGACTGCCAGCTCCGCTTCTCGAACGCGTTGAGATAAGCGAGCACCAGCAGCGGCAACGTGACGAGCTGGAGCAGATCCGGGTTGTACTTGAACCCCTTGAAATTGAAGATCGGGTAGAGCGCGACCATCACCACGACCAAGAACGCGCGCCGCGCATCCACCACGCGCAAGGCAACCAGCCAGCAGATCACCATGCCGGCGCTGACCGTCGCCATCGCCAGCGCATAGGTCGCCCAGTCCGCCGCCGGGAACAGCTTGAACCAGAGCCCGGCGACCCAGCCCGACAGCGGCGGGTGCTTGCCATAGCCCCACAGGAATTTCTGGCCCCAGCCATAGGCTTCTGCGACGTCCATGTGAACGTCCTGCGCTGCCTTCAGATTGATCAGGATGAAGGTCCAGAGCACCGCATGCAGGATGGCGAGCTGGATCACCAGCCACAATCTCGCCTCGGGGCGGACCGCGCAGGCAACCAGCCAGGCCCGGAAGCGGGCAAAGCTCGGGCGGGCCTTCGTGCGCACTCCAGGGGTGGGAAGAGACGTGGTCGACATGGGCGCTTGCCTAGCGCGTTTTGGCCCATCGTGGAATCAGCTTGGCGTGAAGAAAGGCCCTGAAATTACAGCAATATGGTTGCCGCACGGGGATGTGAGTGGTATCCCGCGCCCATGACGACCGTCCCCATTTCCAACATCCGCAATTTCTCCATCGTCGCCCATATCGACCATGGCAAATCGACGCTGGCCGACCGCCTGATCCAGATGACCGGCGGCCTCTCCGACCGCGAGATGGCGGGCAAGGAGCAGGTGCTCGATTCCATGGACATCGAGCGCGAGCGCGGCATCACCATCAAGGCGCAAACCGTGCGCCTGCAGTATCGCGCCAAGGACGGCAAGGACTACATCTTCAACCTGATGGACACGCCCGGCCATGTCGACTTCGCCTACGAAGTCTCGCGGTCGCTGGCGGCCTGCGAAGGTTCCCTGCTGGTGGTCGACGCCAGCCAGGGCGTCGAGGCGCAGACGCTTGCCAACGTCTACCAGGCGCTCGACAACAATCACGAGATCGTCCCGGTCCTGAACAAGGTCGACCTTCCCGCGGCCGAGCCCGAGAAGATCAAGCAGCAGATCGAGGACGTCATCGGTATCGATGCCTCCGACGCGGTGATGATCTCGGCCAAGACCGGCCTCGGCGTGCCGGACGTACTGGAAGCCATCGTCACCCGCCTGCCGCCGCCGAAGGGCGACCGCAATGCGACCTTGAAGGCGCTGCTGGTCGACAGCTGGTACGACGTCTATCTCGGCGTCGTCGTTCTCATCCGTGTCGTCGACGGCGTCATGAAGAAGGGCAGCCGCGTGCGCATGATGGGTACGGGCGCCGCCTATGACGTCGAACGCGTCGGCTTCTTCACGCCGAAGATGCAGCAGGTCGACGAGCTCGGCCCCGGCGAGATCGGCTTCATCACCGCCGCGATCAAGGAAGTCGCCGACACCCGCGTCGGCGACACCATCACCGACGACAGGAAGCCGGTGACGGAGATGCTGCCGGGCTTCAAGCCGGCCATCCCGGTGGTGTTCTGCGGCCTGTTCCCGGTCGACGCCGACGATTTCGAAACGTTGCGCGGCGCCATGGGCAAGCTGCGCCTCAACGACGCCAGCTTCTCGTTCGAGATGGAAACGTCGGCCGCACTCGGCTTCGGCTTCCGCTGCGGCTTCCTCGGCCTGTTGCACCTCGAGATCATCCAGGAGCGGCTGTCGCGCGAGTTCGATCTCAATCTGATCGCGACGGCGCCGAGCGTCATCTACAAGATGAAGCTGACCGACGGCACCGAGATCGAGATCCACAATCCCGTCGACATGCCCGACGTGGTCAAGATCGCCGAGATCCAGGAGCCCTGGATCGAGGCCACGATCATGACGCCCGACGAATATCTCGGCAGCGTGCTGAAGCTGTGCCAGGACCGCCGCGGCTCGCAGAAAGAGCTGACCTATGTCGGCTCCCGCGCCATGGTGAAATACGATTTGCCGCTCAACGAGGTGGTGTTCGACTTCTACGACCGGCTCAAGTCCGTCTCCAAGGGCTACGCCTCGTTCGACTATCATCTCACCGACTACAAGCCGGCCGACCTCGTCAAGATGCAGATCCTCGTCAACAACGAACCGGTCGACGCGCTCTCGATGCTGGTCCATCGCACCCGCGCGGAGGGGCGCGGCCGCGCCATGGTCGAGAAGATGAAAGAGCTGATCCCGCCGCACATGTTCCAGATCCCCATCCAGGCGGCGATCGGCGGCAAGGTGATCGCCCGCGAGACGGTCCGCGCGCTGCGCAAGGACGTCACCGCAAAGTGCTACGGCGGCGACATCACGCGTAAGCGCAAGCTTCTGGAGAAGCAGAAGGAAGGCAAGAAGAAGATGCGGCAGTTCGGCAAGGTCGACATCCCGCAGGAAGCTTTCATTGCCGCGCTGAAGGTGGATAGCTGAGGGGGCTAGCTTTCACAGTCACATCAGCCGCCGTCATGCCCGGGCTCGTCCCGGGCATTTGCGTTTTGGTCGGGGGCCTGGCAAACAAAAACGCGAAAACAACCCCATGCACAGTAGCCGCGCCCTTGGCGGCATTGCGTTTTTTCGAATTTACGAAATCAATCTGTCCCGTCGGGCAAAACAGGGATAGAGTGTCATCGTCGCGCCGCCCGCGATCGCAGGGCCCTGGCGGCCACCGTCAGCGGCGGCGGGATTGGCGGCACCTTTAATGCGGCGGCAAGGCCCGCTATTGCCAAGTAGGTTCAGCTGCCCTCACCGGAAACCTGTCATGGCCGACATCACGGTACATCTCGACGATGAACTTTACGACAAGGCTTCGCGCGTTGCTCGGCTGGACAATGTAAGCGTGAAAGAACTCGTCGAGGAGGTCATGCGCCGCCATCTGGACTACGTCGAGGTGGTGCAGGATTTCTCGAAAATGCCGCCGCTCTCGCTCGAGAATTGTGAGCTCCATCGCGACGCCGACGAAAGCGATGAGGACTACGCATTCAGGCGCTCACTTTTCCAGTGAGGCCTGAATGGCCCCGCCCTTCCGACGCGGCGACATGGTCTGGAGTTACTTTCCGTTCGCCGAGACTCCCGACATTCCCGCACGGACGCGGCACGCGGCGATCATCATCGGCGCGTTTTCTGCAATCGACGCCTCCAAGATGCTGGGACACCCGGCGCCGGCGTACGGCAGGAAGTTCGGCGACAGTCTGCCGATCGGAATCATCCAGGTCCCATTGGACAGGGCGCGTCAGAACAAGAACAGCTCCGCATTCTTCATCGATACGCGCGTCCGCGCGCATCTTTCCGATCCACAAGGACTACTTTCCCGATCTGGATACGCCGGATCATGGCCTGATCGCGTCAATCGATCCGGGATTGTTCAGACGCGTCATGGAGGAGTTTGCGCGAGTGAATGAGCGGGCGCGCGAGCAAATCGTGACTGTGGGCCCGCTCCGGCCGCGCTGATCGCGAATGACTAAGTCATATGCTGGTCGTTCTGGGATGCGCTATTTGTGCGATCCTGGAAGGACAGTCGCTAATCACCACACCAAATAGACCGCCATGCCGCCGCGGCCGGCTGCATGGCGACGGAAGCGCGCTCAACACCCAGCCTTGCCCTCCGCCCTCCGATAGGCCACCATCCCCGCGCGCATCACCAACAAAGCCAACAGCGCCGAGGAAACGCATGAGCAAGCCGTCACGCTTCGACTATGGCTGGGTCGTTGTCGCCGCGGGTGCGCTGATGACGTGTGTCGGGTTCGGCACGATGCTGTCGCTGGCGGTGTTTTTGCAGCCGATATCGGAAGCGATGGGCTGGTCGCGCGCCGGCGTCTCGGCGGCGGCGACGCTGGATTTCCTCTGCATGGGATTTGCCGCGTTCCTGTGGGGCACGCTGTCGGACCGGTTCGGCACCCGCATCGTGGTTCTCGCGGGAAGCGTTCTGCTGGGACTCGGTCTCGTCACTGCGAGCCAGGCGACGAGCCTGTGGCAGTTCCAGCTTTGCTTCGGTGTGCTGATCGGCATTGCGGCCGGCAGCTTCTACGCACCGATGATGGCGCTCGCGAGCGCGTGGATCGAGACCAACCGCAGCCTTGCGGTGGCGCTGGTCTCCGCCGGCATGGGCGTGTCGCCGGTGACGATCGCGCCGACCGCGAGCTGGCTGATCACGGCCTATGACTGGCGCACCGCGATGCTGGTGATCGGCATCGCCGCGTGGGCGCTGCTGATCCCCGCCTGCTTCCTGGTGCGTCCGGCGCCGGTGGCGGCGGGCGCCGACGGTGCAGACTCAGCGCCGGAGGTCGAGCTGACCGCGGCGCAGGCACTGCGCACGCCGCAATTCATCGCGCTCGCCGCGGCACATTTCGCCTGCTGCGCGGCGCATTCCGGCCCGATCTTCCACATGGTGTCCTATGCGATGGTCTGCGGCATCGCTCCGCTCACGGCGGTGACGGTCTACAGCGTCGCCGGCGTCTCAGGCCTCGGCGGCCGCCTGCTGCTGGGCGCGCTCGCCGACCGCATCGGCGCGAAGCCCGTGCTGGTCGGCGGCCTCCTCGTGCAGGCGATGTGCATCGCGACCTATCTTGCGGTCGCTCAGCTCGGCGAATTCTACGCGCTGTCGGTGGTGTTCGGCCTCGCCTATGGCGGGGTGATGCCGCTCTATGCGGTGCTGGTCCGCGAATTCTTCGGCGCGCGCATCATGGGCACCGTGTTCGGCGCGGTGTCGGCCTTCGCCAGCCTCGGCATGGCGCTCGGGCCGTGGGCCGGCGGACTCGTGTTCGACAATTTCCAGCGCTACACATGGCTGCACGTCGGCTCCTTCGCGATCGGCCTCGCCGCCGTCGCGGTGGCGCTGAGCTTCCCGACGAAACGCAGGCCATCGCTCGACCTGGGCCGCGCTGCGGCGTGAGGAGGCAACGCGCAACGGCCAACCGTTGATCACGCGCTCACCACGTGATCAACGGCGAACGATGCAGCCAGGTGTCGACCTGCATTTGGTCCAGCACGAATGCCGCAACATCTTCTCGCGAGATGGCTCCGCCATTGAAGCCGCCGAGATCCGTGAGCGCCCGGATCGCGCCGCGGCCGGACTTGTCGTTCAGGACGGCGGGGCGAACGAGAATCCAGTCGAGCCCGCTGTTTCTGACGATCGCTTCCTGCCGGTTCTTGTCGGCATAAACCTTGCGCAGAAGCAGCGGGAAAATCACGCGGTCAAAGACGAAGCCGCCATGGCCGGCACTGTCTCCCGCGCCGATCCCTGTGATGCAGACCAGCCGGAAGACTTGCTCGGCCTTCATCGCGTTCACGAGCGCGCGCGTCGCCGTCGAGAGCAGCGTCACTTCGCGGAATAGGCTCGCTGGGGTACCGAGCGCGTTGACGACGACGTCCTGGCCAGAGACGGCCTCACGCAATGCTTTCTCGTCGCGAGCGTCTCCAACGACGACTCTTGCGCCGCTCGGCTCGCCCGCCTTCCCGGGTGACCGCACGAGCGCGGTCACTTGATGTCCTCGCGCCAGAGCCTGGCTGACGATCCGACGCCCGGTAGGGCCGGTTGCTCCAAGAACCAGCACCTTCAATGGGGCCTTTGCATTATCATCCGCAGAACTGATCATGATGGAATTCCTTGTCGTCGTGGTTGGAGCGCGCTCGTGCCTCAGGCCGAGGCCACGATCCCGGACACGAAGTCGCGATAGGAGCGCAAGGGGCGGCCCAGAAGCGCCGTCAAGCGTTCGACGTCGCCCGCGTCGGGGATCATTCCATCGGTGAGGAAGCGTTCGCTCATCAGCCGCATGTCGAACGCCATCCAGCCCGGCATGAACTGCCTGAGATTCTTCTCGAAGCTGGCAGTATCGTCGCCGCCATAGGCGATCGCGCGCCCCAGCACGTCCGACCAGATGCCGGCGACATCCGCGCCGGTCAGCGTGTGGGGGCCGACGAGATTGATGCGGTCCAGCGGCAGCGGTCCTGCGGCCTGCTCGCGGTGAACCAGCTCGAGGGCTGCGATCTCGCCGATGTCGCGCACGTCGATCATGGCGAGGCCTTTGCTGCCGATCGGCATCGGGTAGACGCCGTATCCGGTCACCACGTCCTTGATCGTGAGTTCGTTCTGCATGAAGTAGGCTGGGCGCAGGATGGTGGCATTGAAGCCCATCTGCTCGATCATCCGCTCGACGCCGAACTTGCCCGCGAAGTGTGGCACGTTCACGTAGAGGTCGCTGTGGATCACCGAGAGATAGACGACCCGTTCAACGCCGGCCTCGCGGGCCAGGTTAAGCGTGATCAGCGCCTGCGTGAATTCATCCGGCACGACTGCGTTGAGCAGAAATAAGGTGGAGACACCTGCGAGAGCGTCGCGAAGCGCATCGACGTCGAGCAGATCGCCTTGCGCGACCGTGACGCCTGCTGGGAAGCTGGCTTTCGCGGGATCGCGGACGAGCGCGCGCACGTCGGCACCGCGCTTGACGAGCTGTTCGACGACCTGGCGGCCGACAGCGCCTGTGGCGCCGGTAACGAGGATGGTCATGGGGATCACTCCGGTTTGGGGTTGGAAGACACCCGGAAACTAGCGATCCAAATTCGAACCAATAGATGGTATATTTGGACAGACTGTCTTACTGGTGGAACGAATGGACCTGCTCGGACTTGCCGATTTCAACCTCGTGGCCCGGCACGGAGGGTTCGGACGGGCCGCCCGGGCTGCCGGGCGCCCAAAAGCAACGCTTTCCCGCCGGGTGGCGGAACTGGAGAGCAGCCTCGATCTGCGCCTTTTCGAGCGCGGAGCACGCTTGCTGAAGCTCACCGAGGAAGGCCGGGCGCTGTTCGAGCGGACGACGGCATTGCTCGCCGAGCTTGACGAGACGGCAACCGCGATCGCTTCAGGTGGAGACAAGCCGCGGGGCAGTTTGCGGATCAGCGCGCCATTGCTCATCTCGCAAACCGCCATGGGCAAGCTCGCCGCCGGGTTCGCGCTCAGATATCCGGAGGTCCGGCTCGAGATCACGACGGAAGACCGGGCCGTCGACATGGTGGAGGAAGGTTATGACCTCGTGATCCGGGTCAATCCGAATCCGGATGAGAACCTCGTCGGACGAGTTTTCCTGCGCGATCGGCTGGTGGTCGTCGCAAGCCCGAAACTTGCTCTACCCGCGGGCGATATCACTGTTCCCGTGGTGGTGCGCGGGGCGAGCGACCAGACCGCGATCTGGGAGATGACGGCACCGGCTGGACCACCGCGAATTAAAGTTGATCCGGTTCTTCGCTTGTCGTCGCTTGTCATGGTTCGCGATGCAGTGCGGGCAGGTGTGGGCGCCGGTCGATTGCCTGTGTCGCTCGTGAGTCACGATCTCGCGGCCGGCACGCTGGTGCATTGGGGCGACGTCGATGGACCGGAGATCGCCTTATGGGCACTCTACCCATCGCGACGACTGCTGAGCGCTCGTGTATCCGCCTTCCTCGATTATCTCAAAGATGCCTTTCCCACGGGAACGCCGGACGAACTGGCCGCCTATGTCGATGGATGAGATTTGCAGGTTCTCTGAATGCGGCGGTTGAAGCGAAGTGAACCGCCGTTCCGAACCTTGATCCTCCCCGCCAAATAGACCACCATCGCGCATCTCACCGCTCACGGCAGAATGGGCGAGGAAACGCGCATGAACGCAACTCCCGGAGTTGGTCTCGTCGAACGTGCCCGGGCGCTGGCCCCGCTGATTGCGGGCGAAGCAGATGAGATCGAGCGGACGCGGCGGCTGACGCCGGCCGTCGTCGCCGCGCTGATCGAGAACGGCCTTTATCGTGCCCTGCTGCCGCAGAGCCTCGACGGTGCGGACGACGCTTCCATCAAGGCTTGCCGTTCCGACGATGCGGCTGCCGATGCCGGCGGCGAAGACTGTACGTTTGCCTATCAGCTGCCTGACGGCATCCGGACTGAAGCTGCGCCCGACCCGTTCGATAATCTCGTCCGTGTAGTCCTTTGCGTTCGTCTCGCGCAGCGCATGCAAAATGACCTCGCTGATGCCATCGGCATCGTCTTCGCGCGCGGGCCGGATCGTGCACTCCATGGATCGCTCAACTGAAGCCGCTGGAAAGATCGAAATCTCACGCCTGCGCCGCGTGACCGGCAATCGGCTTGCCGCGCAACCGAGCTCAATGCTACCATTGGTAGCATAATCGTCGCAAGCCGCCCGAGAGGACAGATGGACCAGCCGATCCGCGGCGATGCCCGCCGCGCTCCGATTGTCGCCGGCACGGAGGGGCCGGCCGCGCTGGCGCCCGAGCACGCGCCGTTGAGCGAGATCGTCGACGCCTTGGCCGGCGGGCAGCTCACCGCCAGCGCGCTGGCCGAACTTTATCTCGCGCGCATCGAGGCCTACGACCGCAACGGCCCCGCGCTCAATTCCGTCCGCGCGCTCAATCCCGATGCGCGCGCGATCGCGGTCGAGCTGGACGACATCAAGCCATCGGTCGGGCGGCCGCTGGCCGGCGTGCCTATACTGTTGAAGGACAACATCGCCACTGGCGACAAGCAGCCGACCACGGCCGGCTCGCTGGCGCTGGAAGACGCGCGCGCCAGGGACGACGCGACCCTCGTCAAGCTGCTGCGCGACGCCGGTGCGGTGATCCTCGGCAAGGCGAACCTGACGGAGTTCGCCAACATGCTCGCGGTCGACATGCCCTCGGGCTATTCGTCGCTAGGCGGTCAGGTGAAGAACCCTTACGCGCCGGCGCTGGCGGACGAACACGGCATCCCGGTCGTGCAGCCAGGCGGATCGAGCTCGGGGTCGGCGGTCGCGGTGGCGGCCGGCCTGTGTGCGGCGTCGATCGGCACCGAGACCTCGGGCTCGTTGCTTTTCCCCGCCAGCCAGAATGGTCTCGTCACTGTGAAGCCGACGGTCGGACTGATCAGCCGCGCCGGCATCCTGCCGCTCGCGCACAGTCAGGACACCGCGGGGCCGATGACGCGCACCGTGCGCGACGCGGCGCTGCTGCTGAACGTGCTGGCCGCCAGGGATCCGCTCGATCCGGCGACGCAGAAGCAGCGGCGGCCCGTCGACTTCACCGCGGGCCTTGCCGCCGACGCTATCAAGGGCGCGCGCATCGGCGTGCCGAGCGACCCCACCGATCCCTTGAACGATTGCTATTACGGCAAGCTGCCGCCCGACTGGGTCAAGTTGATGACCGAGACGATCAAGGTGCTGGAGAATATCGGCGCCGTCATCGTCCGCGCCAACATGCCGACGCTGGGCTGGATCGGCGGGCCGGGCACGACCATGGCCGTGCTCAACCGCAATCCGCTGAGCGCGCACAAGGGCACCATCGCGAGGCCGCCGGTCGTCTTCCTTTACGAGCTGAAGCACGATCTCAACCTCTATTTGAGGGATTGGGCGACCGGCACGGACATCAAGACCATCAGCGACGTCATAGCCTTCAACGAAGCGAACGCGGGGAAGGCGTTGCGCTTCGGTCAGGACCATTTCCTGGCCGCTGACTTGACCAGGGGCGATTTGAGCGAGCGTGAGTACAAGTCGGCACGTGCCATGGACCTGCTCTCGGCCAAGACGCGCGGCATGGATGCTTACATGAACCAGCACAAGCTCGACGCCGTGCTGTTCGCCGGCGCCACGGGCGCCGCGATTGCCGCCAAGGCAGGCTATCCCAGCGTCATGGTGCCGGGCGGCATCGTCTCGGGGACAACGGAGGGCAAGGACACGCCCGATTATCCGCTCGGCGTCGCCTTCGCAGGGAGAGCCTGGAGTGAGCACAAGCTGCTGCGGCTGGCCTATGCCTTCGAGCAGGCGACGCACGCTCGTAAGCCGGCGCCGGGGCTCAATTCACCGCTCGCAGCACGGCCGTGAAGGCGGCGAGATCGGTTCGCGCCGTCTCGTCCGGTGCCCATCTGGGAAGGTCGGCAAGCTGCTCGAGCACACGGGCTCGATCCTGTGGCAGCAGGAAGCTCGCCCAGACCTCGCGCGTGTCGCGGATGGCGGCGGCGACCAGACGCGCGTTGGCGGATTTGCCCGCGCCCTGGATCGCCGCGCAGACGGTGCCCAGGATGAATTCGGCGGCGCTCCGGCGGAAGCCCGTAAATCCATCCTGGCGGATACGGGTGCGCTGCTCCGGCGCGAGGCTCGCCATGAACAGCTGGCCCGCAACCGCCTCGCGCGCCATGCCGCGGATGGCAAAGTTCATCGCCGCCGCGTACTGGTCGCCATACTCGGTCATGTTGCGCTGGAGCGCCGCAAGATCGGGCTGCGCCCCCGGCTTCGCGCCATAGAGCGCGAACAGCTTGGAGGTCGCGTTGGCGGCGTCCATCCAGTCCATCAGCCAGCTCATGTCGCTCGCCTTCGCCGGCGGCAACGCCTCCAGGGCTCCAACATCGAACACGCGGCCGAGCAGCGCGGTGGTCTCCGGCCGGGTCAGGTCGGGACGCTCTCCCTTTCTCGCCACGCCTTCGACATAGGCCCGGAACATCCGCGCGGCTTCACCCGCAGCGGCGGCATCACGAGCGCCATCCTGCGCCAACGCCGGCGAAGCGAGCGCGAGCAGGACGATGAGGATTCTGACGATCGGCATGGGCAACCTCAGCCGGCGCGACGTTCGCGGCGATGATGGTTGTTCGTCGCGAGCCGCGCTGCCGAGGTTCACGGCCCCGGCCTTCTTGCGGCGGGCGCGGAGATGGCCGCACCTTGATCCTCCCCGTCAAATAGACCACCATCCTGTTCTCACCGCTCACGACAGAAGGGGCGAGGACACGCGAATGTCGGAGCTTCCCGGATCTGAACTCGTCGAACGTGCCCGCGCCATCGCGCCGCTGATCGCGCGCGAAGCGGACGAGATCGAGCGGACGCGGCGGCTGACGCCTTCCGTGGTCGCGGCGCTGATCGAGAACGGCTTTTATCGCGCGCTGCTGCCGCAGAGCCTCGGCGGAGCTGAAGCTCCCATCGAAACCTTCATGCAGATGCTGGAGGAGATCGCGAAGGCGGATGCGTCCACGGCCTGGTGTCTCGGGCAATGCAGCGTCTGCGCGATGATCGCGGCCTCGCTCGATCGCGATACCGCGCAGGAGATCTTCAACACTGCGCCCGGCATCCTGGCCTGGGGCGCGATCGCGCACGAGGCGCGCGCGGTCGGCGGCGGCTATCGCGTCACGGCGCGGTGGGATTTTGCCTCGGGCTCGCGGCAGGCAAGCTGGCTGGGCGCGCATGTGCGCATTCTCGGGACTGACGGCACGCCGCGCAAGAACGCCGATGGCTCGCCGGAAGTGCGCACCATTCTGTTTCCTGCCGCAAGCGCGACGTTGCACGATGTCTGGCAGGCGATCGGGCTCGCCGGCACCGGCACCGATTCCTACGAGGTGAGCGACCTCTTCGTCCCCGAGCGCTTCACGGCGTTCCGCGACGTGCCGTCAGGCTTGCGCGAGACCGGCCCGCTCTACAGGATCGGCACCGGCGCTGCCTTCAGCCTCGGCTTTGCCGCGGTGTCGCTCGGCGTGGCACGCGCGACGCTGGATGCAGCGATTGCACTTGCGCGCGAAAAGCGCCCGTCACTGGCGGCCGGCGCGATGCGCGGCAACGCGGCGGTCCAGGGGCTGATCGGCCGCACCGAAGGCGATTTGCGCGCCGCGCGCGCCTATCTCCATGCCTCCGCGACTGCGATGTGGCGCGAGCTGTCCGCGACGGGCGAGTTCAGCGCCGCGCACCGCAGCGCGGTGCGACTGGCCGCGACCTGGACCATCCATCAATCGGCACGTGTGGTCGACACCGCCTATCACATGGCCGGCGCGACCGCGGTGTTTCGCAGCAACCCGTTCGAACGCCGATTTCGCGACATGCACGCGATCGCGCAGCAGATCCAGGCGCGGGATAGCCATTACGAGGATGTGGGGAAGGCAATCCTGTCAACGCCCGAGCCGTGATCCGCTTGTCGGCTCAAGCTCGGTGCGCGCCGAGCGACGGCGGCCGATCGCGGACACGTTGGCTGGATCCATAGGGTTGCTCAACGCATTTTGATCACACCCTTCGGCAGCCTAAGGTAGCGTCTCACAACAGCATAATCTGCAGGACACGCCCAGACAAAAGGGAGGTGATATGCGGCGGATTCCAACCCTGATCGGTACGATCCTCTTCACGTTGGTCATGGCGGCGCCCGCCTCTGCGGAAAAGGTCTATTACCTTCACGACCCCGGCGGAAACACCGCCGCGCATATCTACACCTACACACACGTCAACGCAGAATATGATCGCGTGGTGATCGACGGTCGCTGCAAGTCGTCTTGCACAACGGTCCTGGGGGTCGTTCCCCTCGACAAGATCTGCATTGCCCCGAGCGGCTATTTCATGTTTCACGCCGCGCATCACGGCGACCGCAGCATCAACCCCGGCGAGACTCAGTTGATGATGTCGTCCTATGCGCCTGCGGTGCGGGACTGGGTGATGAAGCACCACGCGCTCGAACAGGTGGACCCGTACACGTACCTATACGCCCGGAATGTGACGTTCATCCGCCACTGTCGCCGGTAGCCCCGAACTTCAACCTGGAAGCGGACGCTCCAAGATCTACGCCACCAGCGCGGCGTCCTCGCCGTCGATGCCGCGCTGCGCGGCCAGCAGGCTGATGATCTCGGCGTTCGGCCGGGCCTTGCTGAACAGGAAGCCCTGGCCCTCGTCGCAGCCCTCGGTGCGCAGGCAGCTGAGCTCGGCTTCGGTCTCGACGCCTTCGGCGGTGATGGTGACGCCAAGACCCTTCCCGAGGCTGACGATGGAGCGGATGATCGCCTGGGCCTCGCGATTGGCCCCTAAATCGCGCACGAAGGACCGGTCGATCTTGATCTTGTCGAACGGAAAACTCCGCAAATAGCTGAGGCTGGAATAGCCGGTGCCGAAATCGTCCATCGAGATCCGCACCCCGAGCGCGCGCAACGCATGCAGCGTCGCCAGCACCTGCGCGCTCTTCTCCAGCAGCAGCGTCTCGGTGATCTCGAGCTCGAGCCGCCGCGGCGGCAGGCCGGAATGCCTCAAGGCGTCCGTCACGATCGAAAGCAGATTGCCGCTACGGAACTGCAGCGGCGACAGGTTGACCGCGACGCGGACGTCGTCCGGCCAGGTCGCGGCATCGAGGCACGCCCTGCGCAGCATCAGCCCGCCGAGCGGATTGATCAGGCCGGTATCCTCGGCGACCGGAATGAACTCGGCCGGCGAGACCATGCCGCGCTCGGCATGCGGCCAGCGCACCAGCGCCTCGAAGCCGGTGATGCGGCCGCTCTGCAGGTCGATCAATGGCTGATAGTAAGGGTGCAGCACGTCGTTCTGGATCGCGCCGCGCAGCTCGACCTCGATCTTGCGGCGGCTCTGCGCTTTGGCATCGAGCGCGGCCTCGAAGAAGGCGAAGGTGCCGCGCGCGTCCAGCTTGGCGCGCGACAGCGCCATGTCGGCGCTCTTGAGCAGCTTTTCGGAATCATCGCCGTCGCCCGGCGCCATCGCGATGCCGATCGAGGCGCCGATCACCACGGAATGGCCGTCGAGCAGATAGGGATCGGCGATCGCCGCGAGCAGACGTTTTGCCAGCATCACCGCGTCCTCGGGACGCGTCAGGCCGCTCTGCACGATCGCGAACTCGTCGGAATTGAGCCGTGCCAGCGCGTCTTCCTCGCGCAAGGTGGAGCGCAGCCGCTTGGCGACGCCGCGCAGCAGCTTGTCGCCGACCGCGTGTCCCAGCGTGTCGTTGACCGACTTGAAACTGTCGAGCCCCAGCATCAGCAGCGCGACCTTGTCGGTGCTGCGCCGCGTGTGCAGCAGCATCTCGTCCACCTGCTGGCGCAGCAGGCTGCGGTTGGGCAGGCCGGTCAGGCCGTCGTGCTGGGCCATGAAGGCGAGCCGCGCCTCGGCGCGCTTGCGCTCGGTGATGTCCATCAGCGCGAGCAGCACCGCCGGCCGCTCGGCATAGGTCAATTCGCGGGAATAGATCGCAAGGTCGATCAGCGCGCCGTCGGCCTTGACGTGCTTCCAGGTGCGGCCGGCCTGCTCCTCGCCGGTCGAGCCGGCGGTCCAGGGCGGCTCGCTGTCGAAAGCCTGCAGCGAGCGGATCTTCAGTCGCTCGAACTCGGCGCGGCTGTAACCGTAATGCGCGACCGCGGCGTCGTTGACGCCGAGGATGCGCTCGTCGTCCAGCGCGCAGACGATCATGGGAACGGGATTGCCGTCGAACAGCAGGCGGAACGAGGCCTCGCGCTGCTTCAACTCGGTGATGTCGACGCGAAGGCCGACGACGCCGCCATCGTCGGTCAGGCGCTCGTCGATCAGGATGACGCGGCCGTCCGACAGCTTTTGCTCGTGGCGCGCGCCGGGCTGATAGAGCCTTTGCAGGCGCTCGGCGATCCACTCGTCCTCGTGGCCGATCGCCTCAGGATAATCGCCGCGGGCAACGCCGATGCGCAGCGTGTCTTCGAGACGCGCGCCCTCTTCGAACAGATCGGCGGTCTTGCTGTAGATCTCGGCGTATTTCTTGTTCCAGAGGACGTAGCGGCCTTCGGCGTCGAGAAACACGATGCCTTGCGGCAGGATGTCGACGGCCTGGCGCAGGCGTTCGTGGGATTTGCGCGCGTCCGCGATCGCGGCTTCCGCCTCGGCGCGGCTGCGCAGGACTTCATCGCGCTCCGAAAGGGAGCGCGGCGCGCGCACGAAGCGCGGCTTGCGCGGCGATTGGCCGGCCCGGGCAAGCACGCTTTGCTTTCGTTTTCTTGTTTTTCGAGACCCCAAACCCAACTTCACTCGTCCCAGTCGCGCCCAACGGCGCAAGTTTTGGGGCAAGTGTCTGAAAAAAAAGTAATCTTGGGTGGTCCGGCCGGCCGGGGCCGCGCCTTGCGGCAACTGTAAACCGGATCGATTTGCCTGTTTGAGAGGCGCAGCAGCGTCACAGGGCGCGGCAAACCTGTTGCCTCGCCGCTATCGCAGAACGACGCGACGCAAATATGCGCGCTATTCATGATTCAATTCCGAAAATGCATCGGCTTGCATGCCGCTGGAAAACGGTCCTCGCTCCGCGCATGTATTTTGGTCAATGCAGGATACGGTTATCGCACTGTTAAGAATCCGGCTGGCCCCACGAAAAAACTACGACTTTTGGACGACCTTGTTGGACGTGGGATCGACATGCCGGGCGCGCCTTCGCGCTGGGGCAACGGCCGTCAAGACGCTGTGAGATCGTCCGCCGCAGCACAGCCCGATTCTTAACCCCGACGCCGTGTTGGGTTATAAGGGCTGCGCATGAGTCCCCGCCGCCTCACCCCTCTCCTGGTTTTAGCGACGTTCCTGACCGCCGGCGGCGCGCTGGCCCAGGACAAGGGCAGCGTCACCCCGAAGCCGCTGCCGCCGCTGGCCAATCCCAACGACCCCGATCTCGCCGCCAAGGAGCTGTTCGCGCGCAAGCTGCTGCCGTCGAAGGGGGCGGCCCATGTCATCGGCTCCTACACCAAGGGCTGCATCGGCGGCGCCGAGCAGATGCCGCTCAACGGCGACAATTGGCAGGTGATGCGACTGTCGCGCAACCGCAGCTACGGCCACCCCGAGATGATCGCGCTGATCAAGCGGCTCGCGGCCAAAGCGCGCAAGGACGCGGGATGGCCGGGCATCCTGGTCGGCGACATCGCTCAGCCGCGCGGCGGCCCGGCGCTGTCGGGCCACGCCAGCCACCAGATCGGCCTCGATGCCGACATCTGGCTGACGCCGATGCCGGACCGCCGCCTCTCGCGCGAGGAACGCGAGGACATGTCGGCGGTGATGATGGTGCGCCACGACCGGCTCGACATCGATCCAAAAGTGTTCACGTCAGGCCATGTGCTGGTGCTGCGCGACGCGGCGCGGGAGCCGGCAGTGCAGCGCATCTTCGTCAACGCCGCGATCAAGAAGGCGTTGTGCCGCGAGGCCAAGGGCGACCGCGCCTGGCTCTCGAAGATCCGCCCCTGGTGGGGCCACGATTACCATTTCCACATCCGCATGCGCTGCCCAGCGGGCGCCGGCGAATGCGAGGGCCAGCCGTCGCAGGCCGAGGACGAAGGCTGCAAGCCCGCCGATCTCGCCTATTGGTTCTCCGACGCGGTGCTGCACCCCAAGCCGCCGCCGGAGCCGCCAAAGCCGAAGCCGCCGATGACGCTGGCGCAGATGCCGGCGGCGTGCAAGGCGGTGCTGCACGCGGCGGATGCAAAGCCGTAACGTGTGTGGGCCGCGCTGCCGCTGTCGTCCCGGAATGACGAACTCGTTGGTTGGTTCGCGTCATAATAATGCGCTAGGATGACCTCGCCGCTCAGCCGTAAGCCCGCGGCATCTCCGGGACGCGCATCCCGTCGAACAAGCCTGACCGCAAGCCTCGCACCGCTCGCGCGGCCAACGATGGGATTTCACATGCGCGTCTTTGCCTTCCTCGCTGCGCTCTCGTTCGGCGCGACCTCCGCTCTCGCCGCTGAAGAACCGAGCGGCTGCGACAAGTTCAAATGGCCGATCGAGCGCGAGCGCGCCGCGCTCACCGCGCCGGACCGCATAACGCTCGCATCGGGCAGCGAGCAGGCGAGCTTGCCCTCCTCGGCCATCACGCTGGGACTGGTTGCCCCAAGCGAGGCAAAACTGCCGACGCCGCCGGAGCGCGCGCCCAAGGACGGCAGCTTCGCCGGCTTCACGAGCGTCAAGTCCGCCACGGCCGGGCTCTACACGATCGGCCTGTCCGCCGGCGCCTGGATCGACGTGGTCCAGGATGGGCACGTTCTCAAGCCCGTGGCCTTCAGCGGTGCGACCGATTGCGGCGGCATCCGCAAGTCCGTGAAATACGAGCTTTCGGCGCAGCCTTTCGTACTTCAGCTCAGCGGCGCCAAGGAGAATTCGGTCGGGATCGCGATCCTGCCGGCGCAATAGGCCCGCCCGGCCGGACAAGCGGCCACCCTTTGACCTCGGGCGCCAGCCTGCTATCTTCGCAATTGCGATATCCCTGCCGGCCGTAAGCCGCAGCCGGGCCCCGTGGAGCAGCGCTTCCACCCGTCGCAACCTGACCCACCAACGCCAGACCTGTGCGTGCATCTTGCGCGCGCGGCCTCGCACGGAGCGCTCCCCATGTTACGCATTTGTCGACTTTTCACCGCCCTCGTGATCCTCGCAAGCGCGAGCCTTTCGCCGGCCGCCGCCGAGGACAAGACCATCACCGTGTTCGCCGCGGCGTCGATGAAGAACGCGCTCGACGAGATCGATGCCGCCTACACCGCCAAGTCCGGCGTCAAATTCTCGGTCAGCTATGCCGCGAGCTCGGTGCTGGCGCGGCAGATCGAGCAGGGTGCGCCGGCCGACGTGTTCGTCTCCGCCGACACCGACTGGATGGACTACGCGATCGCCAGGAAGACCATCAACGAGCCTTCCAGAGTCAATCTGCTCGGCAACAGCATCGTGCTGATCGCGCCAAAGGATTCCAAGATCGACAACGTCACCATCACGCAAGGTTTCGACCTCGCCAAGCTCGCCGGTGACGGCAGGATCGCAACCGGCGACGTCAAGTCCGTACCCGTCGGCAAATACGCCAAGGCGGCGCTGGAGAAGCTCGGGGCATGGCAGGCCGCAGAGCCGAAATTCGCGATGGCCGAGAGTGTGCGCGCCGCGCTGACGCTGGTGGCGCGCGGCGAGGCCAACCTCGGCATCGTCTATGCCACCGACGCCAAGGTCGAGCCCGGTGTCAAGATCGTCGGCACCTTCCCGGCGGAGTCGCATCCCGCGATCATCTATCCGGTCGCCGCGACCACGACGGCGAAGGACGGGACCAGCGACTATCTCGCCTTCCTGCGTTCCTCGGCCGCCAAGACCATTCTGGAAAAATACGGCTTCAAGTTCCTGGTCAGCCCGACAATCTGATATTCACCACTTGATGTCAGACATCTCTCCCGCCGAATGGACCGCGATCCTGCTCTCGCTCAGGGTCGCGATCATCGCAACGCTGGTGGCGACGCCATTCGGCATTGCGCTGGCGTGGCTGCTTGCCCGCAAGGACTTTTGGGGCAAGTCGATGCTCGACGCATTCGTGCATCTGCCGCTGGTGCTGCCGCCTGTCGTCACCGGTTATCTCCTGCTCCTCACCTTCGGCCGCAAGGGACTCGTCGGCGGCTTCCTGGCCGACACTTTCGGCATCGTCTTCGCCTTCCGCTGGACCGGAGCGGCGCTTGCCTGCGGCCTGATGTCGTTCCCGCTGTTGGTGCGCCCGATGCGGCTGTCGATCGAGGCGATCGACCGCCGGCTCGAGCAGGCCGCCGAGACGCTCGGTGCCGCGCCATGGAAGGTGTTCTTCACGGTGACGCTGCCGCTGGCGCTGCCGGGCGTGCTCGCCGGCATGGTGCTCGGCTTTGCCAAGGCGATCGGCGAGTTCGGCGCCACCATCACCTTCGTCTCCAACATTCCCGGTGAGACCCAGACGATTTCCTCGGCGATCTATTCGCTGATCCAGACGCCGGACGGTGACGCCGCGGCCGGCCGGCTCGTGATCGTCTCGATCGTGCTGGCGCTGGGCGCACTGATCGCCGCCGAATGGTTCGCTCGCCGCGCTACGCAGCGCCTGCACGGGAATTGACCATGCTGCGCGTCGACGTCGAGAAGCAACTCGGTGAATTCTCGCTTCAAGCATCCTTCACCGGCGAGGGCCGCGTCATCGGCCTGTTCGGCGCCTCGGGCTCCGGCAAGACGTCGCTGGTCAACATGATCGCAGGGCTGTTGCGGCCCGACCGCGGCACCATCGTGATCGACGGCGAAACCGTCGACGACACTGCGGCCGGCATCCATGTCCCGGCCTGGCGCCGCCGCATCGGCTATGTATTCCAGGACGCACGGCTATTCCCGCATCTCAACGTCGCGCAGAATCTCGACTATGGACGGCAGATGAACCGCCTGGCGCCGGATTCGGCGCAGCACAAGCGCGTCATCGACCTGCTCGATATCGGTAACCTGCAGGGCCGCCGTCCCGGGAAGCTCTCCGGCGGCGAGCGCCAGCGCGTCGCGCTCGGACGCGCGCTGCTGGCAAAACCGCGCCTGCTGCTGCTCGACGAACCGCTCGGCGCGCTCGACGAGGGCCGCAAGCTCGAGATCCTGCCTTATCTGGTGCGGCTGCGCGACGAGGCGAACGTGCCGATGGTCTATGTCAGCCACGACGCCGCCGAGCTGCGCCAGCTCGCGACGCAGATCGTGATGCTGAAACAGGGGCGGGTGACGAGTTTTGGCGGGGTGAAGGTGCTGATGTGAGGGCGTAGCCCGGATGGAGCGCAGCGCAATCCGGGACTCTTCCGTACCGATACAGCGGCCCCGGATTACGCTGCGCTCCATCCGGGCTACGAACTGTCATTCGAAAAGCGAAGGTCGAGCCCCGCTAAACTCCCGCCACCGACGTCCACACGTCCGCGAGCCTGCGCCGCAGCGCCTGCGCCCGCGTCAGCGGCGGTGGCGTCTCGTCTTCTTCCGGCAGGCGCAGGCCGACGACATTGACGCGGCCGCCGGAGATGCTGCGCGCGACCAGCACGATCTCGTCGAGCGGGAGCTCGGCGCCCTCTTTCGGGGCGCGGTCGAGATGGACGTCGAAATAATCGGCCAGCGTCAGCTTGCTCTCGTCCTCGCCGACCTTGACGCCGTAGATCCCGGCGAGCTCGGCCAGCGTGTGCTCACCGGAGACCATGAAGTCGCCGAGCAGATGCGGATCGGGCGCCGAGCTCGGCTGCATGTCGACGAAGAAGCGGTCGAGCGATTCGGCCTTTTCCGGCGGCGCCAGCAGGTAGATGTAGTCGCCGGGCGCGATGGGGTCGGCCTCCAGCGGCGTCAGAATGTTCTCATTGCGGATCACCAGCGTCGGCTTCGACCAGGACGGGATCAGGCCGCGGCGGAAATACAGGCTCTTGGGCCGCACCGGATAGCCGACCAGCTGTTGCTCGAGCTGGCCGGGCAGATCCAGCTCGACACGGCGCGGACCGCGCTCGGCGCGCGGCAGAGCGACATGCAGCTTGCGCGCGGCGGGTGCCAGCGTCCAGCCTTGCAAGAGCAGCGAGATGATGACGACGACGAAGGCGACGTCGAAATAGAGATAGGCCTTGGACAGGCCGACCAGCATCGGGATCGAGGCCAGGAAGATCGCGACGGCGCCGCGCAGGCCGGTCCACGCGATGAAGATCTTTTCGCGCCAGTTGAAGCGGAACGGCGCCAGGCACACGAACACGGCGATCGGCCGCGCCACCAGCATCAGCACGAAGGCGACCCCGACCGCCGGCAGCACGCTGGCCCCTAACCGGCTCGGCGAGACCAGCAGGCCGAGCAGCACGAACATCACGATCTGCGCCAGCCAGGTTGCGGCATCGAGGAAAGCCACTACCGAATTGTGCGCGCGGGTCGGCCGGTTGCCGATGATGATGCCGGCCAGATAAACAGCGAGGAAGCCGGAGGCGTGCATGATCTGCGAGCCGCCGAAGATCACGAGCGCCGCGGTCGTCACGAACGGCGCGTGCAGACCCTGCGGCAGCGCGACCTTGTTGAGCGCGATGACGACGAGCCGTCCGCCGAAGACGCCGACGACGGCGCCCAGCACCGCCTCCTGGATGAACTCCATCGCCACATGGCTTGCGGAGCTCGATCCCAGTGAGATGTATTCGACCAGCATCAAAGTGAGGAAGATCGCGAAAGGATCGTTGGTGCCGGATTCGGCCTCCAGCGTCGCGCCGACGCGCGGGCGCAGGCGCAGGCCCTGGGTGTGCACCAGCAGGAAGACGGCGGCGGCGTCGGTCGAGGCGACCACCGCGCCGACCAGCAGCGACTCCGTCCAATTGAGGTCGAGCGCGTATTTGGCGAACGGCGCCGTGATCAGCGCGGTCAAGAGCACGCCGACGGTCGCGAGCACAACGGACGGCGCGAGCACGGTGCGGATGCTGGCAAAGCGCGTTCGCAGGCCACCGTCGAACAGGATCAGGGCCAGCGCCACCGAGCCGACCAGATAGGTGGTGCGGACGTCGTCGAACTGGAGCCCGCCGGGGCCGGAATCGCCCGCGAGCATGCCGATCACAAGGAAGACGAGCAGCAAGGGCGCTCCGAAGCGCAGCGCAAGCAGGCTCGACAGGATACCGGCCATCACGAGGACGGAGCCGAGCAATATGGCGATGCTGACGGAGTCGAGAGAGGCCATGCGGTGCTGCGGGTTACTCCGGAATGGACGCAATAAAGGGCTAGGCAGGCACCGGCAGTGCGCCCCCTCGCCCCGCTTGCGGGGAGAGGGTTGGGGTGAGGGGGGCTCTCCGCGGGGGCGGTGACAGATGGACTCGCGGAGAGTCCCCCTCACCCGGATCGCATCTGACGATACGATCCGGCCTCTCCCCGCAAGCGGGGAGAGGCGAAGAGCGCGCTTGCCGGTACCCTATTCGTCCAACAATCATTCTGCTTCAGCATCTCTATCGTCGCCGCAGCGGCACGCCAACCCATTTCTCCCGCTCGCGGCAATCTGCCCGCATTTTACGGCCTTAACGCACTTCACTTCACGGTGTATCGATGGCCCGGCCGCGCTCTTTGTGGGATTCTGCGGCTCCCTCGAATCAATTCCTCCCCGCTTGCCGACGAGACCGATGGACATGGACCTCAAGGACTTCATGGAGTTCGTGCAGACCACCGCGCGCAGCGTCGGGGCGGAAATCTCCTCGCCCTGGTTCTACCTGCAATTCGGCCTCATCCTGGCCGCAGCCGGCATCGCCTATGCCGCGGAGACCGGCGTGCGCAATCGGGTCGACATGACCGCGCTGACCATGCGCTGGCCGCTGCCGCTTCGGCACTTCGCCCGGGTGATGGTCTCCAGCGCCTCGACGGCGGTGTTCACTTTGCTCGTGATCATCTCGCGCGTGGTGATGTATCACGCGACCTGGCCGAGCCGTTCCTATCTGCTGATGGTCGCCGCCAAGCTGGGCTTCGCCTGGCTCGTGATCCGGCTGGTGACCTCGGTGCTGCGCAATGCCTTCATCGTCCGCCTGGTGTCGATCACGGCGTGGCTTCTCGCCGCGCTCTCGATCCTCGGCCAGCTCGATACGACGGTCGACCTGCTCGATTCCTACGCGATCGTGCTCGGCGGCCTCAGGCTGACCCCGCTGCTGGTCCTCAAGGCCGGCGCGCTCCTGCTGATCGCGCTGTGGCTCACCAACATCGCGAGCAATTTCGCCGAGAGCCGGATCAACGCAACCACCGATCTGACGCCGTCCGTGCAGGTGCTGCTGGTCAAGATCATCCGCATCGGGCTTCTTGCCGTCGCAATCGTCATTGCGCTCGGCGCGGTCGGCATCGACCTGTCGGCGCTTGCGGTGTTCTCCGGCGCGGTCGGCGTCGGCATCGGTATCGGCCTGCAGAAGATCGTGGCCAACTTCATCTCGGGCATCATCCTGCTCGCCGACAAATCGGTGAAGCCCGGCGACCTCGTCACCATCGGCGACAATACCGGCCGCATCAGCGCGATGAAGACGCGTTACATTTCCGTCGCCGCCGGCGACGGCCGCGAGTTCCTGGTGCCGAACGAGGATCTGGTGACGCAGAAGGTCGTCAACTGGACCTATACCGACAAGAACACGCTGGTGAAGATCGCCTTCGGCATCAATTACGACGCCGACCCCCGCCTGGTCACCAAGCTCGCCGCCGAGACCGCCGCGGCCCATCCGCGCGCGACCAAGGGCAAGCCGCCGAACTCCATCCTGACCGAGTTCGCGGAAGCCGGAATGAAGTTCTCGCTGACCTTCTGGATCGCGGACCCCGACGGCATGGACAACGTCAAGAGCGACGTGATGCTGGCACTGTGGGACGCCTTCAAGCGCGAGGGCATCCGGGTTCCCTACCCCGTCCGCGAAATCCGCATCCGCGGCGGCGCGCTGCCGGTGGAAACCACCGTAGAAGTCCCGAATTAGGCCCGCTTTCGGGCGCAACAGGCGGCAAGATCCTTGTTTTGACGCGTTTTCTTCACACGAACCGGTAGCCACGTCGCTCGAAAACGCTCCGCCTTGGCTTGCGCGAAGGCCCGCAATCATTAAATTGGGGCCTGAAATCAAGACTTTCCGCCGATATCGAGCCCACCTCAGAAGATTGCGCCCGCATGAGCTACGTCGAAGCCTCCGATACCTCCCTGCGCAAGACCGGACAGATCAAGCTGCATGGGCCGAGCGCCTTTGCCGGCATGCGCAAGGCGGGCGCGCTGGTGGCGAAGTGCCTCGACGAGCTCACCGACATCGTCGGGCCCGGCGTGCCGACCGAGCGCATCGACGAATTCGTCCGCGACTTCGCTTTCAGCAACAATGCCTATCCGGCGACGCTGATGTATCGCGGCTATCGCTACTCGACCTGCACCTCGCTCAACCATGTGGTCTGCCACGGCATGCCCGGTGACCGTCCACTGAAGGAAGGCGACATCGTCAACATCGACGTCACCTTCATTGTCGACGGCTGGTATGGCGATTCCAGCCGGATGTATGCGGTCGGCCCGATCGCACGCAAGGCCGAGCGGCTGATCGAGGTGACCTATGAAGCGATGATGCGCGGCATCGCCGCGGTGAAGCCCGGCGCCACCACCGGCGACATCGGTCACGCCATCCAGAGCTTCGTCGAGCCGCAGGGCATGAGCGTGGTGCGCGATTTCTGCGGCCACGGTCTGGGCCGCATGTTCCACGACGAGCCGAACATCATTCATATCGGCCGGCCCGGCGAAGGCGTGCAGCTCAAGCCCGGCATGTTCTTCACCATCGAGCCGATGATCAATCTCGGCAAGCCGCACGTGAAGATTCTCTCCGACGGCTGGACTGCCGTCACCCGCGACCGATCGCTGTCAGCACAGTTCGAGCACTCCGTCGGCGTCACCGCTGATGGCGTCGAGATTTTTACACTGTCGGAGCGGCACGGCGAGAAGCAGATCGGGCAGTAATAACCCGTCATTCCGGGGCGCTACGCAAGCAGTGACTATGTGCGCCCTTGCGCACCTGAGAATCTCGAGATTCCGGGTTCACTCGCTGACGCGAGCGCCCCGGAATGACAACCAAATTCCTATCGCTTGCGGCGGAATGACGACGGCGCCCGCTTGTAGGTCGTGATGAAGGCGTCGTTGAAGCGGCGCACACTGCCGAAGCCGGCAGCGAACGCAATCTCCGCCAATGTCATTCCGGTCTGGTCGATCAGCCGCTTGGCCTCCTGCACGCGCCGGGTTGCTGCGATCGCGCTGGGGCTGGCGCCGGCGTGGCGCATGAACAGGCGCAGCAGATGACGCGGCCCGACGCCAAGGGCCTCCGCAAGCTCCGTCATCGACGCCCGATCCAGAAAACCGTCATCGATCAGCCGCATGCCGCGCGCGACTGTCGTAGCCGTTCCCATCCAGGCCGGAGAGCCCGGCGCTGTTTCCGGCCGGCAGCGCAAACACGGGCGGAAGCCGGCCCGCTCGGCGGCCGCCGCGGTCGCATAGAAGGTGACGTTCTCGGAACGGGCGGGGCGAACCGGACAGACCGGCCGGCAATAGATGCGCGTCGAGCGCACCCCGGAGAAGAACAGCCCGTCGAATGCGCGCGCACGCGCCAGGCGCGCCCGATCGCAAGTGTCCCAGTCGAGATGCGGTGGCAGCGTTTGCCGGGGTGCCGAGCCTGTCGCCATGGTGGAAGACTAACGTTCGCATGGCGCGCCGAGTAGCTGAAATCGGACTCGACCGGGCGATGAGGTCCGAATTCAGCCAGCCTGCAACGCCGCTCCGGATCATGGTGCCGATCGCTTCAGGAGCAAAGCATGAGCGCACAGCCGCAACAGACCACGTCACCGCAAACCGGTCTCGCATTCGAGATCGGGCTCCTGCTGCTGCTTTCGCTGATCTGGGGCAGTTCGTTCACGCTCATCAAGATCGCGGTCCCGACGATTCCGCCCATCACGATGGTTGCCGCGCGGGTGACGATCGCGGCCATTATCCTGATCGTGCTCGCAGCCTCGCAGGGACACACCCTGCCCCGCCACGGATCGGTGTGGGCGGCGTTCGCCGTGCAAGGGCTGTTGCAAAGCGCGCTGCCCTTCGCCCTGATCAGCTGGGGCGAGATGCATATCGCAAGCGGTCTTGCCGGCGTGCTCAATGCGACCCCGCCGATGTTCGTGCTGATGATCGCATTGATGACCGGGCGCGGACGTCAGGCGATCAGCGGCCGGAAGATCCTCGGCGTTGCGCTCGGACTTGCGGGCGTTGCCGTGACGATGGGCGCCGACGCGCTATCGGGGATCGGCACGGCCAACCCGCTGGCGCAGATGGCGGTGCTCGGCGCCAGCCTCTGCTACGCGCTCGCGCCGATCTGGGGACAGCGGTTCGCGGGCCTCCCCGCAATTGTCACGGCGGCCGGGGCGATGAGCTGCGCCGCGCTTCTCATGCTCCCGGCCGCCGCCGTTCTCGAACGGCCGTGGACGCTGGCACCGCCGCCCGCGCAGGCGATCGCGGCGGTGGTCGCTCTCGCGGTGGTCTGCACCGCCTTCGCGATGGTGATCTATTTCCGGCTGATCCACACGCTCGGCCCGCTCGGCACGACCAGCGGCAGCTATCTGCGCGCAGGCTTTGCCGTGGCGCTCGGCACCGCCATTCTCGGCGAGCACTTGGCCTGGTCCAGCCTTGCTGGAATGATGCTCATTCTCGCCGGGGTGGTGACGGTCACGGCGCCCGCTCTCGGGAAATCGGCCGGCGCGCCGGCGCGCAATTGACGGTTGCAAAAGCGCTAGCCCCCGGCGATGCTGGCGGCCGATGCCCGCCAAGCCGGACCACGACAAGAGCAAGCCTGAGGACGCGCCGCATTATCACGGCCATCGCGAGCGGCTGCGCGAGCGCTTCTACAATGCCGGCTCGGATGCGCTGAGCGACTACGAGCTCCTGGAGATGGCGCTGTTTCCGGCGCTGCCGCGGCGCGACACCAAGCCGCTCGCCAAAACGCTGATCAAGACCTTCGGCTCGTTCGCCGAGGTCGTGCACGCGCCGGTGACGCGCTTGCGCGAGGTTGACGGCATCGGCGAGGCCGCGATCAACCAGCTCAAGCTGATCGCGGCTGCCGCGAGCCGAGTGAGCAAGGGCGAGGTCAACAGCCGCAACGCGCTGTCGTCCTGGAACGAGGTGATCGATTATTGCCGCTCCAGCATGGCCTTTGCCGACAAGGAGCAGTTTCGCCTGCTGTTCCTCGACAAGCGCAACCAGCTCATCGCCGACGAGGTGCAGCAGACCGGCACCGTCGACCACACCCCGGTGTATCCGCGCGAAGTGATCAAGCGCGCGCTGGAATTATCGGCGACCGCGCTGATCCTGGTGCACAACCATCCCTCAGGCGATCCCTCGCCCTCGCAGGCGGATATCCAGATGACGAAGGCGATCATCGACATCGCAAAACCGCTCGGCATCGCCGTGCACGATCACATCATCGTCGGCAAGAGCGGGCATGCGAGCCTGCGCGGGATGCGGTTGATCTAGGGCGAGACACCGTCCGTCGCGATGCGCGTTGCGGGCGCTCGCCAAGAACGCGATGATCGCTCAGTAGCAATACCTGTGATCGACCCGGACGTAGTAGCCGTCCGGCCTCTGCATGTAGCAGCCGCGCTGATAGGCGTAGTAGCCGGAGCGGCGGCGCTCGCCTTCGGAGGCGATCGCGGCGCCCGTGCCGGCACCGACGACGGCGCCGATGGCAGCACCGCGGCCTCCGCCGAGCGCACCACCGAGGATCGCCCCACCGACGCCGCCGATGATCGCGCCGCCGATGGCATCCTGGGCCGCGGCCTCATGCACCGGCACCGCCATCGCAACCGTCAGACACACCGCCATTCCAACAGCTCGAAGCATCCCGAATCCTCCCGGTTGATGCCGCCAGTCATAGCGCTCGGGACGGCGCCGGACCAGACCAATTGTCGCAGCCAGCGCGGGGCCTCAGGCCGAAGGACCCTTGCCCAGGGCAAACGAGAGCACGATCGCGTTCGGTGCCTGCTTGAATTCCCTGGTCACCGTCTCGCGCACGAGGCCGGCGAGGTCGCCCAACGGCTTGGTCTGATAAAGGCCCGGAAACATGACCGTCACCGATGCGAGGCGGCCATTGCGCCAGTTGAAACCGACCTGCGGCCTGACGCCGGTCGATTGCTCGAGATCGCCCTCCACGGCCCGTGCGTGCTGCATTCCGTCTTTCAGCGCGCCAAAGGCATCGCAGCCGGACAGGGCAAAGGCGGGGACAATGACGACGACGGCTCTGAACATCGAAGGGCCCGAACGGAATTCATGCTCTACGCTGGATTGCAGCGACCGTATCATGCACCATGTCATGCAGGCCACAGAAAAGACGTGGCGGCCGCCGAGCCGGCGGCGCACTTGCCTCCAGGCCTAAGATTACGGTTCGACCCAGCGCTGCACGGCCTCGACGGTATCGGCGGGCGTGGTGTTGAAGCAGATCGCAGCGTCAGGCGCGAGGCGGTGGACGAGGTTGAGCACCTTCTCGAACAGCACGAGGCGTTCCTTCGGCTCGCGCAGGCCGGCGCCGATCACGATGCAGTCGAAAGTCTCGTCGCGGAGCGCCGCCGTGACGCTGGCTTCCGCGGTGGCGTCGAGATCGATCAGGCAGCTCGTGACCTCGAAGCCGAGATCGCGCAGGCGCAACAGCTGCGCCTCGATGTAGGTTCGCACGAGCTCCGGCGTGAGCTGCGGGAATGCGCTGTAGTCGGCACTGCCGGGTTCGATGCCGATCGCGAGGACGCGCTTGGCCATGCCGGATCTCCCAACGAAATCACCTCTTCCGTCAACGAGATGCCCGGTCTGCAGGTTCCGCCTTCGCGTGGCGTCATTCGGCGGCAACGAATGTCGGGCCGCCTATTGACGCAGCATGATCAGGGGATCGGCGGTATCGGGGACGCGCCGCCATTGCGCGTTGTCGTCGGCCTCGAACTGCCAGACGTTGCCCGATTTCGACATCAGGATGATCTGGCCGCGCTCCAGCCGCCATTGCGTCGGGTTGAACTGCGCGATGGCCGCGTCGCATTTCGGCTTGAGGAAGACCTGGAAATTGTCCTGGCCGGCTTCGGTGTTGGTCAGCGTCAGCCCGCAGACCGGCTGGCCGTTGCCGCGCACCATCGACCAGTCGCCGATCATCTGGTCCATCGACTTGGCCATCGAGCGTGCGGCGGCGAGATCCTGCAGGATGTAGACGCCCTCGCCCTGGCGCAGGCCTTCGAAGATGCCGGCCTCGACCTCGGTGAAGTCGATCACGGCTTCACCGGTCGCATCCTGCAGACGGACGATGTCGAGGCCCCTGACGCTCCAGGCAACGATGTCCTTGGTGAAGGGCAGCGCCGCCTTGCAGGCCGGCTCCAGCTCGAGCTTGAAACCCTGCCCCGCGGCATCGCCCTTCATCGTGACGACGCAGGTCTTGCTGCGCTCGGTGGTCGATAGCTCCCACTGCCCGAGCATCTCTTTCTTCAGGCTCGTTGCATCCTGCGCAGGCGCAGCGCCGATCGCGGCCAAGTGGGCCGCGACGGCGAATGCAACGACCCGAAGAATTTTCATCAGCGCCCCTTGAACGGCGTTTCGGCAACCGGCGTCAGCGGCGCCTTGCCTGAGAACCATGACTTGAGGTTGTCGACCACGAGCTGGTCCATCGCGTTGCGCGTCACCACCGAGGCCGAGCCGATATGCGGCAGCAGCACGACGTTCTGCATGGTCTTGAGCTCGTCCGGCACAGTCGGCTCCGCCGCGAACACGTCAAGGCCGGCGGCCAGGATGGTGCCCGACTTGAGCGCCTGCACAAGCGCCGGCTCGTCGACCACCGAGCCGCGTGCGACGTTGACCAGAACGCCGCGCGGGCCGAGCGCCTTGAGCACCTCGGCATTGATCATCTTGTTGGTCGAGGCGCCGCCGGGCACGATCACCATCAGCGTGTCCACCGCCTTCGCCATCTCGATCAGATCAGGGTAGTGCTTGTAGGAGACGTCCTTGGACGGGTTTCGCGAGTGGTAGACCACCGGCACCAGCGAGGCATCGAGCCGGCGCGCGATGGCCTGCCCGATCCGGCCCATGCCGACGATGCCGACCTTGCGGTCGCGCAGCGAGCCGACGCTGAGCGGATAGTTCTGCGTCTGCCAGAGCCCGGAGCGCACGTAGCGGTCGGCCTTGATGAATTCGCGCAAGGTGGAGATCAGCAGGCCCATCGCGACGTCGGCGACCTCCTCGGTCAGCACGTCGGGCGTGTTGGTGACGATGATGTTGTGCTCGGCGGCATATTTGGCATCGACGTGGTCGTAGCCGACGCCGAAGCTTGCCACCATCTCGATCTTGGGCAGCTGCGACAGCGAACCCTTGTCGGCACGAACGGTGTGATAGGTCACCGCGACGCCACGGATTTTTTCGCGGATCGCCGGCGTCAGCCGTTCGAGGTCGCCGTGCGTCTCGGCCTTGTGCACGACGAAATGGTCGGAAAACCCGTTCTCGAGGATCGGCCGCACCGGCCCATAGATCAGAAGGTCGATCTTTTCGGACGAAATCGAACCGGCAGCCATCAGTTTTCCTTTCCAAGCGCGCTCTCATGCCAGCGCCGTAAAACGAGGTGCGAAACTAGCGCCAGCACCCCATAGATGACAATCCCGGCAAGCGACAACAAAAGCAGCGCTGCGAACATGCGGGGTATGTTCAATCGATAGCCTGATTCCGCGATCCTGTAGGCAAGCCCGGAGCCGGCGCCCGCTGTTCCGGCCGCGATCTCGGCCACGACCGCGCCGATCAGCGACAGGCCGCCTGCGATGCGCAGGCCGCCGAGGATGTAGGGCAGCGCCGCGGGCAGCTTGAGAAAGCGCAGCGTCTGCGGCTTTGAGGCGCCATAGAGCTGGAACAGGCCGGCAAGGTTGCGATCGACCGAATTGAGCCCGAGCGTGGTGTTGGACAGCACCGGGAAGAAGGCGACAATGAAGGCGCAGACGACGACTGCGGTTTGCTGCTCCAGGTAGATCAGGAGCAGCGGCGCAATCGCGATGACAGGGGTGACCTGGAGGACGATGGCATAGGGGAACAGCGAATATTCCACCCATTTCGACTGGTTGAACAACAGCGCCAGCGCGATGCCGCCGATGCTGGCCGCGGCAAAACCTTCGAGCGTGGTCAGCAGCGTGGTGGCGAGCGATTGTGACAGCACCGCCCAGTCCTTGATGAGCGTCAGGACGATGACGGAGGGCGCCGGCAGCACGTAAGGCGGGATGTCCTTGATGCGGACCATGAGTTCCCAGGCGAGGATGCCGACCGCGAACACGATGACGGGAAGCCCAAAGCGCATCGCGCGTTGCGCGCCTCGCGGTTTTGCGGTGACGGGGGCTTGCGCGTTCATAACGTCGACTGCCCCGAATAGGATGGCGCCAGCGCCGCCGAGACCTTCCGGCAATAATCGGAATAGGCCGCGGAGGTGCGAAACGCCTCGCCGTGCGGCTCGACCGTCTCGATGCGGATATCGGCCTGGATGCGGCCGGGCCGCGCCGTCATCACCACCACGCGCTGCGACAGATAGACGGATTCGAACACCGAATGGGTGACGAAGATGACGGTCTTGCCGAGGCTGCGCCACAGCGCGAGCAGATCATTGTTGAGGCGGAAGCGCGTGATCTCGTCGAGCGCGGCGAACGGCTCGTCCATCAGCAGGATATCCGGATCGGTGACCAGCGCGCGCGCCAGCGACACCCGCATCTTCATGCCGCCGGAGAGCTCGCGCGGAAAGGCATCGGCGAAATCGGCGAGCCCGACGCTGGCCAGCGCCGCGTCGGCACGCCCGCGCGCCTCGGCCTTCGGCACGCTCGCGAGCCTCAGCGGCAGCCGCACATTCTCGCGCACACTGGTCCAGGGCATCAGGGTCGGCTCCTGAAACACGAAGCCGATGCCGTGGCCCGGCAGCACCTCGCCTTCGTGACGCGCCACCCGCACGATGCCTGACGACGGCGCGCTGAGCTCCGCGATCAACCGCAGCACCGTCGACTTGCCGCAGCCGGACGGACCCAGCAGCGAGATGAACTCGCCCTTGCGGACAGTGAGGTCGAACGGGCCGAGCGCCATGACGCCATTGTCATAGGTCTTCGTCACGCCGCGCAGGCTGACGGCGAGATGCGTCAGGCCGGCGTCGGCCGCGGACGAGGTTTTGCCTGATGACATCGAGCTTGCGCTACGGCTTGCTCGGGCGCAGCTCGACGCCGACGCCCTTGTTGACGAAGCGCAGCGTGTAGGATTTGCGGAAGTCGAGTTCGGGCTTCACGACCCCGGCCTTGACCATCTTGTTGAAGAAGGAGGTGTAGCGCTCGTCGCTCATCGCGCCGATGCCGTTCTTCAGGCTATCGCCGGAATCGACGATGCCATGCTCCTTCATCTTGGCGACGGAATAAGCGAGCAGGTCGTCGGTCATCTCCGGATTGAGCTTCTTGATCATGGCATTGCCGGCGGAATTGTCGCGGTAGATGTAATTGTACCAGCCGATCATGGAGGCATCGACGAAACGCTGCACCAAATCGGGCTTCTTCTCGACGACGTCGCGGCGCGTCTCGATCAGGGTCGAATAGGTGTTGAAGCCGTAATCGGCCAGCAGCAGCACGTTGGGCTTGAAGCCGGCGGCCTTCTCGACCGCGAAGGGCTCGGAGGTGACATAGCCCTGCATCGCGCTCTTGGGATTGGCGATGAAGGGTTGCGGGTTGAAATTATAGGGCCGCACGTTCTTCTCGTTGAAGCCGTATTCGGACTTCAGCCACTGGAAATAGCTGGTCATGCCCTCCTTGGAGACGAACAGCGTCAGCGGCTTGAGGTCCTCGATCTTGCTGACCTTGGCATCCGGCTGCGTCAACATCACCTGCGGATCTTTCTGGAAGATCGCGGCGATGGTCACGACGGGGACGTTGTTGGCGATCGCGTCGAACGACATCAGCGTGTTCGCGGCCATGAAGAAATCGATCTTGCCGGCGATCAGCAGCATCCGGTTGTTCTCGTTGGGACCGCCGGGAACGATGGTGACGTCGAGCCCGTATTTCTTGTAGGTGCCGTCGGCGACCGCCTGGAAGAAGCCGCCATGCTCGGCCTCGGCGACCCAGTTGGTGCCGAAGGTGACCTTGTCCAGCGTCTCGGCACGCGCCTCGGCGCTGCAGACGAAAGCAGCCATCAAGCCCGCAATGAACGCTCTGCGCAGATGAAAGGGGGTCATAATGGCACTCCGTCGATCGCTTCTGGCCAATCGCTTCTGGCTCATGTGAACGCAACGCGATAAAACCGCATGACGTCAGGGGACGCGAGCCGGCCGGGCCCGCATCCCCTGATACCCCAAATTACGTGACAAATTCGGGCAATGAAACCTCCAAAGAAAACTCAATGATGCCATCCCGCGACTGGACCGAAATCCGCTGGGCCGAGACAACCCCTGCGGAATCGTCGCGCTGGATCGCGGTGCTGCCGCTGGCGGCGACCGAGCAGCACGGCCCGCATCTGCCGTTCGAGACCGACGTGCTGATCGCGAACGCCTATCTTGCGCGCGTGCGCGAGCTTCTGCCCGACAACGTTCCGGCCAGTTTTCTTCCCGTCGAACCGGTCGGGATTTCCACCGAGCATATCGACTATCCCGGCACGCAGACGCTGCCGACTGAAACCGCGCTGAAGCGATGGACCGGGATCGGCGAGGACGTCGCGCGTCGCGGCGTGAAGAAGCTCGTCATCATCACCAGCCATGGTGGCAACAGCGCGGCCATGATGCTGATCGCGCAGGATCTGCGCGCGCATCAGAAACTGTTCGTGGTGACGACGTCCTGGTCGCGGCTGTCAGGCGCCGACAAATTGTTCCCGGCCGACGAGGTGCGCCACGGCATCCACGGCGGCGCGGTCGAAACCTCGATCATGCTGGCGCGCTTTCCCGATCAGGTGCGCAAGGAGGCGATCGCGGATTTTCCGGCGAGCAGCATCGCGCTGGAGCAGCAATATCGCTGGCTGTCGACGCAGCGGCCGGCGCCCTTCGCCTGGCAGGCACAGGATCTCAACGCCAGCGGCGCCGTCGGCAATGCGACATTGGCCGTGGCCGCGAAGGGCGAGCAACTGATCGATCAAGGCGCTCGTGCTTTTTGCGAGCTCCTCAGCGAGGTCGATAACTTCGACGTGAACAGGCTCGCCAAAGGGCCGCTCGGCTAGCCGACATCCTATTGTAATCATTTACAAAAACTAATTTCTCCGGGAGCGAATTTGCCACATTCGAACCGGACACGGGGAGCCTCCGTCAAACTAGGCACGCGGGCCACAACGGACCGCCTCAACCCCGGATGGAGTTTTCACATGTCGATCAAGACCAAGATTGCCGCTCTCGCTCTCGCGACCCTCGCCGTCACCGGCAGCATCGTGTCCACCACCTCCTCGGCCGAAGCCAAGCAGCCCGGTTGGGTCTGGGGTGTCGGTGCCGGCATCGCCACCGCCGCCGTCGTCGGCTCCGCGATCGCCGCCAATAACGACCCCTATTACTACGGCTATCACCGCTGCGGCTGGGTCGCCCAGTACAACGCTTTCGGCCAGTACGTCGGCCGCGTTCGTAGCTGCTACTGATTTGAGTACCTGAGGCCGATCTTACGTGGATCCTGCGTCCGACACGGGCGCCTCATCCACCCCGTGTCGTGCCCCCGACCCGCCCGGTTGTCCCCCCGGGCGGGTCATTCTTTTTTTGCCGGGAGTTTGTTGCCGTCCCGTCACACAGCGGTGCGAACCATCGCGTGCGGCAATCTTCATCAGTTGCTATTGCGAATTAATCGCAATAAGGTTCGCGGCAAGTTCAGGAACTTGGGACGAAATCGCGTCGAATCGAGATCATCTCGATGACGCGAGCAACCAAGACCTGATGACAGGGCCGCCGCGAATCGGCAGGGATATCGCGGCGGGTGGGACACATTCGCGTTTGGGGGCGTGCGTTTTGACGTTGAGAGGTCACCGTTACAGGTATTTGCGGACGGCCGCGGCGATTGCCTCGGGCGTGCTTTCTTTTCCCGCCGTGGGCCGTGCAGCCGATCTGCCGCTGAAGGCGCCGGCGCTGAGAGCTGTCTATGACTGGACCGGCCTCTATATCGGCGCGCATGCCGGCTACGGCCGCGGCTCATCGCACTTTGCGCTGAACGACGGCACAGGGATCAACGACAACGGCGTCTTCAGCGGCATGATCGGCGGCGTGCAGGCCGGCTACAATTACCGGCTCAATTCCGGCTGGCTGGTCGGCGTCGAAGGCGATTTCACGTTTCCCAACTACATCACGTCGAATTCGATCGTCTCCTTCCTGGCGACGCCCGGCAACACCGTCACCCAGCAATGGGACTACGCCGCCAGCCTGCGCGGCCGCGTCGGCTACACCAGCGGTCCGTGGCTCGTCTACGCCACCGGCGGCTTTGCCTGGATGGGCGAGCGCTATTTCGACGCGCCGGCCTCCGGCGCCGAAGTCCCGAAAATCCTGAACACGCGGCCCGGCTGGATCGCCGGTGCCGGCGTCGAATACGGCTTCGCGCCGCATTGGAGCGCACGGCTCGAATATCTCTACAGCCGCTTCGACGGCGCCAATGTCGCCTTCTCCACGGGGGCCCAATACAGCTCCTCGTCGCTGGACTTCCAGCAGGTCAGGCTCGGCCTTAACCGCAAGGTCGATTGGCCGGGCATGCCCAGCTACAATCCGAAAAGCTCCCTGATCGACACCGAATCGGATCGCTGGGAGATTCACGGCCAGAGCACCTATCTGCCGCAAGGCTATCCCTCGTTCCCCGCGCTCTACACCGGGCCGAACTCGCTCACGCCGTCGCGGCAAGCCAAGGCGACGTGGAGCAACAGCCTGTTCCTGAACGCGCGGCTGTGGGACGGCGGCGAGGTCTATTACAATCCCGAGCTGCTCCAGGGATTTGGACTGAGCGACACCGTGGGCGCGGCTGGCTTCCCGAACGGCGAAGCGCAGAAGTCGAACTTCCCCTATCCGCATTACAACACCTCGCGCCTGTTCGTGCGACAGACCTTCGGCTTCGGCGGCGAGCAGGAAGAGCTCGCCAGCGGCCAGTTGCAGCTCGGGCAGAAGGTCGACGTGTCCCGCCTCACCGTGCAGGCCGGCAAGTTCGCGGTGGTCGACGTGTTCGACGGCAATGCCTACGCCAAGGACACGCGCAAGGATTTCATGAACTGGTCGCTGTGGGCGCCTGGCGCCTTCGACTATTCCGCCGACAAGGTCGGCCTCACCTACGGCGTCACCGCCGAGTTCAATCAGAAGCAATGGGCGCTGCGCGGCGGCTATTTCCTGATGGTCGCGGAGCCCAATGCAAATCATTTCGATACCAGGGCCGGAGAGCGCGGCCAGTACGTGATCGAGCTCGAGACGCGTTTCTCGCTGTTCGGGCAGCCCGGCAAGCTCAGGACCATGGGCTGGCTCGACAGCGCCAATATGGGCAGCTTCCGCGAGACGCTGAATAATCCCGCGCTCAACCTCGACATCGCGCAGACCCGGCGCGGCCGTATCAAGGTCGGCTATGTCGTCAACCTCGAGCAGGCGATCACCGAGGATGTCGGACTGTTCAGCCGCTGGAGCTGGAACGACGGCAAGAGCGAGACGATCGCTTTCACCGACATCAACCGCAGCCTGTCGGCTGGTCTTTCGATCAAGGGCACGAAATGGGGCCGGCCTGACGACGTGATCGGCATCGGCGGCGCGATCAACGCGATTTCACAGGACTACCGCGACTTCCTCGCCGCCGGCGGCCTCGGCGTGCTGATCGGCGACGGCGCGCTCAACTACCGCAAGGAGCGCATCCTCGAAACCTACTACGCTTACGCGCTGAACAAGAATCTGACGCTCACCGCCGACTACCAACTCATCGTCAACCCCGCCTATAATGCCGACCGCGGACCGGTGTCGGTGTTTTCGGGGAGGCTGCACGGCGAGTTCTGAGCCGCGGCGCGAGTGCGGCGAAATCAGGTGGTGGCCGTTTCACCTCTCCCGCTTGCGGGAGAGGGAGCTGACCTCCGTTATGGCAACTAGCCCTGATGCCACCACGCAGTCTAAGCCGCGCGGATCGCGTCCAGGAATTTTCCGACCTCGACCTTGAGGCGCGTGCTCTCGCCGGACAGCGATC
The DNA here is from genome assembly GCF_014198315.1 of Bradyrhizobium sp. CIR48. NCBI lineage: Bacteria > Pseudomonadati > Pseudomonadota > Alphaproteobacteria > Hyphomicrobiales > Nitrobacteraceae > Bradyrhizobium > Bradyrhizobium sp. CIR48. The sequence goes on along the minus strand of NZ_JACIHG010000004.1, from coordinate 290,815 downwards.
GCGCAGAGGTGAGCACGTTGGCGGAGGCTGATCCGGTCTGGCTCGCGCCGCGCTGCACGTCGACGATGCTGGCGGAAACCTGCTGGGTGCCGCGCGCCGCCTGCTGCACGTTGCGGGAAATCTCCCGTGTCGCTGCGCCCTGCTCCTCGACCGCTGCGGCGATTGCGGACGCAATCTCGGACATGCGGGAGATGGTGTCACTGATCGACCTGATGGCGCCGACGGAGTCCTCCGTCGCGGTCTGGATTCCCGTGATCTGCTGGCTGATCTCGCCGGTGGCCTTGGCGGTCTGCTCGGCCAGCGCCTTGACCTCGGAGGCGACCACCGCAAAGCCGCGCCCGGCCTCGCCGGCGCGCGCCGCCTCGATGGTGGCGTTGAGCGCCAGAAGATTGGTCTGGCCCGCGATCTGGCTGATGAGCTCGACGACGTCGCCGATCCGCCCCGCTGCCTTGGCGAGCTCGCCGACATAATCGTTGGTCCGCCCCGCCTGCTGCACCGCCTCGCCGGCGATGCGCGCGGAATCCTGCACCTGCCGGCTGATCTCGTCGACCGACGAGGCCATCTCCTCGGCCGCCGCGGCAACGGTCTGCACGTTGGTGGAGGCCTGTTCGGAAGCGGCCGCGACGGTCGCGGTGACCTTTTCCGATTGATCGGCCGTGCTCGTCAGCGTTCCCGCGGACACTTCCAGCTCCGAGGAAGCCGACGACACTGTGTTGATCACGTCGCCGATCATGGCTTCGAAATCGCGCGCGATCTGGTCCATGCGCTGGCTGCGCCGCAGCTTCGCGTCGGCCTCGACCGCGGCCGCCTCGTCGGCGGCCTTCTTGGCGAGCAGTGAATCCTTGAAGTGCTGCAGCGAACCCGCCACCTGGCCGATCTCGTCATTGCGGCCCGTCGCGGGGATCTCGACCTCGTGCTGTCCGGCAGCGAGCGTCCCGATCACGTCCGCGAGCCGGCTGAGCGGCGTCACCACGCGTCTATGCAGCATCATGGTCACGGCACCGAGCGTCCCCAGCAGCGCCAGCACGGCGACACCGCCGAGCGCGAGCATCGCCAGCGCGCCATCGCGCGACGCCGAGGCGCGCTCGGAAGCTTCGGCCAATGCGGCATCGCGCACGCCGTAGAACATCTGGATGGCCGGCACGATGACCTTCGCCAATTCGTCGGCGTTGCTGCTGTACTTGCCGTCACTCCGGGCTGCGGGAATCTCCTTGTCGACGGCAGCCGCGGCTTTTCCAAAATACGATTCCGTTGCCGCCTTCAGCGCGGTCGCGATGCGGGAGGGATTTCCGAGTTGGTCGATGCCGGCCTCGATGCGCTCGCGGTCGGCCTCCACGCGGCCTTGCATGCGATCCATCAGCGACAATTCGCTCGCCGTGAGCGGGCGGCTCGCCGACAGCGCCGGGGACAGCGTGGCTGCTCGGCTGCCGGCCGCAACACGTAGATCCTGGGCCGTCCGTGCCAGGCTCAACAGCGCCGCGAGCGAGGAATCGGCGTTGATGACTTTCGCTTCGAGCCGGTTCATGACCGGTTCGATGTTGCCGATGACGTCGGCAACACCGGGGAGGAAGCCCTTTGTCGCGGCACTGTCGCGCGCCGCCAGGGGAACGCCCATCGCGCGATCGGCAGCGTTAGTGACCTCCTTCAGCCGCCGCGCGGCACGGTCGAGATTCTCCGCAATCGCGCCGCCGTCATCCAGCACCATGACGGCGCGTCTTGCGGCCTCGAAGCCCGCCTCGGCGGCTTTCGCAGCCTTCGTGGCAACTTCGAGCTGTGCCGGTGTTGCGGCGCCTTCCTGGAAGATCGGACCGATATAGGGAGCGCGAAGGCTGGCGACATGCTGGCTGGCCATCAGCGTCGCACCAAAGGCATCGACGGTCTTGATCGCGTCGGAGCGGTTCGTGAAGATGCGCGTCTGGGGTATCAGCACCTCGGCGCCGAGGATGACTGCAAACACCGTCACCGTCAGCATCGACAGCGCGAAAAGCTTCCCGATCCGCATCCCTGGGTCCCCCGCATACATTTCTGCAATGTCGAAAACCTAGCCGGGCGGCCACTAAGAGCCCGTTAAGCAACGGCAGTCCCGTAGTTCCACGGGAGCTCCGCAAGCGTGTCACACGGTTCCCTGGGACGCGAAACGCGGCAAAAATGCCGGCATTTCCTTGCCGAATACCTATATCAAAGCGTGGGCCGACCTATTCGGCCACACTCTTTTCCTCGGAACGTCAATGCTCTCGGTCGAACTCGTCATCGTCGTCGTCCTGATCGTCATCAACGGCCTCTTGTCCATGTCAGAGCTGGCCGTGGTCTCGTCCCGCCCGGCCCGGCTGTCGCTACTCGCCGCCAAGGGCGTGCGCGGCGCCGAGCGGGCGCTGACGCTGGCAGCCGATCCCGGCAAGTTCCTCTCGACGGTGCAGATCGGCATCACGCTGGTCGGCGTGCTCTCCGGCGCGTTCTCCGGCGCGACGCTCGGACAGCGGCTGACGCAATGGCTGCTCGAGCTCGGTCTGTCCACGGGAATTGCCGACATCGTCGGCGTCGGCATCGTCGTGACGCTGATCACCTACGCCACCCTGATCGTCGGTGAGCTGGTGCCGAAACAGGTGGCGCTGCGCGACCCCGAAAGCATCGCGGTCAGGGTCGCGCCCGCCATGCACGTGCTTGCGAAGGTCTCGCTGCCGCTGGTCTTTCTGCTCGATCTCTCGGGCAGGCTGATCCTCACGCTGCTCGGCCGCGGCGGCAAGGCCGAGGAGAAGGTCTCGGAGGACGAGATCCACCACCTCGTCAGCGAGGCCGAGAGCGCGGGCGTGCTCGAGCCCGGTGAGAGGGAGATGATCGCCGGCGTGATGCGGCTCGGCGACCGGCCGGTCGGCGCGGTGATGACGCCGCGCACGGAGGTCGACGAGATCGACCTCAACGACGATCCGGCGGCCATTCGGGAGATCATCGCCAAGAGCCCGCATTCGCGCTTTCCCGTCTCCGACGGGGACCGCGACAAACCGATCGGCGTGCTCCAGGCCAAGGACCTGCTGATCGCCTATATGAACGAACGCAACCCGGACCTGCGCGCGCTGGTGCGCGAGGCGCCCGGCATTCCGGCGTCGGCAGACGCGCGCGACGTACTGACCATCCTGAAAGCCGCGCCGGTCCACGTCGGTTTCGTCTACGACGAATATGGCGGCTTCGAAGGCATGGTGACGGCCGCCGACATCCTCGAATCGATCGTCGGCGCCTTCCATTCGGAGGCCGGACCGCCGGAGCCCGCCTTTGTCAGGCGCGCCGACGATTCGCTGCTGATCTCCGGCTGGATGCCGGTCGACGAATTCGGCGAATTGCTCGGCGTCGAATTGCCGCCGCACCGCTACAACACGGTGGCGGGCCTGGTGCTGCAACAGTTCAACGTGCTGCCTGATACCGGCGATGCCTTCGATTTCGGCGGCTGGCACATCGAGGTGGTCGATCTCGACGGGCGAAGGATCGACAAGATCCTCGCGAGCCGGTTGAGTGAGGTCGAGACGGGGTGAAATTGAGCGATAGCCCGCGCCCGCTCATGGTCACCCGAACCTCACGCCGATCCGCTTCTCCTTGCGCCAGATCACGGTGCACGACAGGTGCGTTCCGTCGGCTTGGACGAACAGGGTGAAATGCTCGGGGATGCCGACCGGGCTGGTGACGTCGAGCGCGGCGCCGGTATCGGACAGGTTGCGGACGGTGCAGTCGATCGCGCCGCCGCCGAACTCGATCGTTCCGGCCTTCAGCACGCGATGTCTTGCCTTGTCGCGCCGTTCGTCCATGGGCACAATATACACCCAAAGTTGAACAAAATCCTAGATGCCAGCTGCGCTCGCGGCGAATGTGCGCGGGCCGGGCAGGTCTCGCCGCGGGCCGAACGATGCCTTACAGCGCCGGCTGGAACGTTTCCGCCTGAGCCATCCGCCAGGCGTCGCGGAAACGTGGGTCTTCGGTGCCTTCGAGCAGCTCGCCAGGGCGCAGCGCCGGATAGAGCTGCGCAAAGGATCTCACATCGGTGGTCGAGGTGCGCTGGGTGAAGTGAATCGGGCGCAGCTGCTGCGGATGCTCGAGGCCCGCCGCGGCGATCAGCTCGGTCAGCGAATGCAGGGTGGCGTGGTGATAATTGTGCACGCGGTCGATCTTGAGCGGCACGTAAAGCGCGCGCGCGCGCGTCGGGTCCTGCGTCGCCACCCCGGTCGGGCAGCGGTCGGTGTGGCAGCTCAGCGACTGGATGCAGCCGAGCGAGAACATGAAGCCGCGCGCCGAGTTGCAATAGTCGGCGCCGATCGCCATCGCACGCGCCATGTCGAAGGCGGTCGCGATCTTGCCGGACGCTCCGATCTTGATGCGGTCGCGCGCGTTGATGCCGATCAGCGCGTTGTGGACAAAATTGACGCCCTCGCGCATCGGCATGCCCAGATGATCCATGAATTCCAGCGGCGCCGCGCCGGTGCCGCCTTCATTGCCGTCAATGACGATGAAATCAGGATAGATGCCGGTCTGAAGCATCGCCTTGCAGATCGCCAGGAATTCCCAGGGATGGCCGACGCACAGCTTGAAGCCGGCCGGCTTGCCGCCGGACAGGCGGCGCATCTCGGCGATGAACTGCATCATGCCGGCCGGGGTGGAGAAGGCGCGATGCGAGGCCGGCGAGATGCAGTCCTCGCCCATCGCGACGCCGCGGATCTTGGAGATCTCCTCCGAGACCTTTGCCGCCGGCAGCACGCCGCCGTGACCGGGCTTGGCGCCCTGGCTGACCTTGAGCTCGACCATCTTGATCTGGTCGTCACCGGCAACGCGCGCGAACGCTTCGGGATCGAAGGTGCCGTCGGGATGTCGGCAGCCGAAATAGCCGGAGCCGATCTCCCAGATGATGTCGCCGCCCATCTCGCGATGATAGGGGCTGACACCACCCTCGCCGGTGTCGTGCGCAAAACCGCCCTTCCTGGCGCCGGCATTGAGCGCACGCACTGCGTTGGGGCTGAGCGCGCCAAAGCTCATCGCGGAAATGTTGAACACCGAAGCCGAATAGGGCTTCTTGCAGTCGGGACCGCCGATGCTGATGCGGAATTTCTCCGCGGCATGCGCCTTCGGCGAAACCGAGTGATGCATCCACTCGTAGCCCTGGCGGTAGACGTCCTCCTGGGTGCCGAACGGACGCTTGTCGAGCTCCATCTTGGCGCGCTGATAGACCACTGCGCGGGTGTCGCGCGAGAACGGCATGCCGTCCTTCTCGCTCTCGAAAAAATACTGCCGCATCTCCGGGCGGATCTCTTCGAGCAGGAAGCGGATATGCGCCGAAATCGGATAGTTGCGCAGCACCGCGTGGCTCTTTTGCAGGAGATCGCGGACGCCGAGCAGCGTCAGCGCGCCGAAGATCAGGATCGGCACCAGCAGGATGTCGAAGATCTTGCGGTCGGCGATGCCGATGCCGATCAGGAGCGCGGTGACGACCGCGCAGATCGTCAGCACGATGTAGCGCGGCGAGAATGGCAGCAGCAGGGTCTCCATGATCCCCTCCTCCGCCAGCGGCAGGCGTTTGGGGGATGAGTGTCGGGAGGAGTCCTGCGTCTTGGTGTCGTCGGCCACGATCCCATCCTCTCGCCAGCATGAGGCGGTACGATACGCCCTCGCCTGTCATACGGATATGACGCGGCCCTTGTTTCAGGCTAGCGAATTCGGCCGAGATAAATCAATCAGCCGAGAGGATAGGCTTTTGCAGTGCAGCAGAGGGGATGGAAACGGGGACTGGTGGAGGCAACAGTCGCCACCACAACTGAGCTGTCGTCCCGGGCAAGCGTCAGCGCAGACCCGGGATCCATAACCACAGGGGTCGATGGTGAAAAAAGCCGTCACTCCGAGTCTTCGCATAACCGCGGCTGGTGGGTATGGGTCCCGGATCGGCGCGCGCTTAGGCGCGCTTGTCCGGGACGACACCGGAGTGGATCGCTAAGTGTTCGGCAAGACGGCGACCAGAGCTTACCGCTCGACGAACGCCTTCTCGATCACGAAATGGCCGGGCTTGTTGCCGCTGCCTTCGATGAAGTCGCGGCCTTCGAACATCACCTTCAGCTCTTCGAGCATCCCCGGGCTGCCGCACATCATGATGCGGTCGGTGGCGATGTCGAGGGGCGATTGCCCGATATCGTTGAAGATCTGCTCGGAGTTGATGAGGTCGGTGATGCGGCCGCGATTCCTGAACGGCTCGCGGGTCACGGTCGGGTAGTAGATCAGCTTGTCCGCGAGCAGCTCGCCGAACAGCTCGTCCTCGCGCAAGGAAGCGACCAGCCTCTCGCCATAGGCGAGCTCGGAGACCTGGCGGCAGCCGTGCACCAGCACGATGGACTCGAACTGCTCATAGACCTCGGGGTCCTTGATCAGGCTCGCGAACGGCGCGAGGCCCGTTCCGGTCGAGAGCAGCATCAGCCGCTTGCCGGGAAGGAGGTTATCGGTGATCAGCGTGCCGGTCGCCTTGCGGCCGACCAGGATGGTGTCGCCTTCCCTGATCTTCTGCAGACGCGAGGTCAGCGGGCCGTCCTGAACCTTGATCGAGAAGAACTCGAGCTCTTCCTCGTGGTTGGCGCTTGCCATGCTGTAGGCGCGCAGCAGCGGACGGCCGTCGATCTCGAGGCCGATCATCGCGAACTGGCCGTTCTGGAAGCGGAAGCCGGTATCGCGCGTGGCGCGGAAGCTGAACAACGTGTCGGTCCAGTGCTGGACGGAAAGAACCTTCTCTCGGTAAAACGCGCTCATGATTTTCGATATTCCGAATAATTGCGGTTTTAGGGCAAAAGCGTTGCCCGGCCCTGAAACGGGGCGGACACCATTGCCATGGCGGAGGATTTCGCGTGTGTGATCTACGCCATTGAGACCAATAATCAACCTCGTTCCGGATGCAATTGATGCCGGTCAAACCGGCATTTGCGGCGGAATTGGCCATATTGTTAATGAATCTGCTGCCGGGCGCGCGCCGCGGGCAATTTCTTTTCCCTGCAGCGTTCGAATGCAGCACTTAATTTCCATCGCGCTCGCGAGAATTTCATTAAGAATAGCTCTGACTTTCACCCCGGTTCGGCGCCGTTTCCCGCATTTTTGCGGCTTTTGGCGCCAGGAACGTCTGAAACGCGACAGAAACACATGGCGGCAAGCGACGAGCGAATCTTCGTCCAGGCGATCAGGCGCTATTGCGCGGACCATGGCATCGCGGTCGATGTCCGTGCCGATGGCTGGCTGGTCGCGATGCGCCGGGGCGATGAGCGGCGCTTTGCCTTCGGCTACGACATCGGCCTCAACAGCGCCATCCCCCATCGCCTCGCCAACGACAAATCGGCGACATCAGAGGCGCTGGCGTTGGCGGGCGTTCCCTGCATTCCCCATCACCTCTTCCTCAACCCAAGGCTGGGCGTGCACGTCGCCGGTGCCGATTGGCGCCAGCAGATGCTCGCGCTGCTCGGTCAGAATCCGCAAGGCGTGGTGGTGAAGCCGAACGAGGGGACATCGGGACGCTCGGTGTTCAAGGTGGCGACGGCGGCCGAACTCGACCACGCGGCTGGCGAGGTTTTCTCAATGAGCGCCGGGCTCGTGATCTCGCCCTATGTCGCGATCGAGGACGAGGTCCGTGTGGTGCTGCTCGGAGATGAACCCCTCGTCGTCTACAGCAAGCAGCGTGGCACGGATTGGCGGCACAATCTCGATGCCGGAGCAAAGCCGGTGCTGCTGGAGGATGGCGACGTTCGCACCGCCTGCGCAAAGCTGGCGAGCGATGCCGCGCGCGCCATCGGCATTGTCTTTGCGTCGATCGACGTGGTTCGCGTGAATGGCGAGTGGAGCGTGCTCGAGATCAATTCCGGCGTGATGATGGAAGCGCTCGGCAAGCTGCATCCGCAACTCGTGCAAGCGGCGTATGACGCGGCGCTGGACCGGGTGTTTGGGCAGAGATAGCAGCCGCGAGCTCGCTGCACCCTCTCCCCTTGTGGGAGAGGGTGGCTCACCGCGTAGCGGTGAGACGGGTGAGGGGTCTCTCTCCGCGAGTGAAACTTCTGCGTCTGAATTTGCGGAGCTAACCCCTCATCCGGCGGTTCGCGCCACCTTCTCCCACAAGGGGAGAAGGGAAGGCATCGAGCCTGCGGCGCGACACGAACGCTAATTATTCGCGCTCGCCGAATCGTCCATCGCCCTGAACGCCTCTTCCAACTGCAGCGAGATCGGCACGTTCAGACGTTCGCCGGTGGGAAGCCTTGCGGTGAACCATTTGTTGTAGAGCGGGACCAGATCGCGGTTGGAGCCGAGCTTGCGGAAGGCACGTTCGACCACGGCGGAGAGCTGCGGCTCGCCCTTCCTGAACATGATGCCGTAGGGGTCATAGGACAAATAGTCCCCGACCACGCGAAAATATTCCTGCGCCTTGTGGCGCGCGATCAGGCCGTAGAGCAGGATGTCGTCGGTCGCGAATGCATCAGCCTTGCCGTCGTTCACCATCTGAAACGACTGCTCGTGATCCGGCGCGGTCACGATGTTGAGGCCGAGCGAGAGCTTCTTGTCGACGGCGTGTATCGCCTGCTCGTTCGTCGTACCCTTGGTCACCACGACGGTCCTGCCCTTCAGGTCCGCGATACCGGAAATTGCCGCTCCCTTCGGCACCATCAGCTTGGTGCCGGCGACGAACATCAGGGGCGAGAAGGCGACGCGCTTGCCGCGCTCGGCATTGGCGGTGGTCGAGCCGCATTCCAGGTCGATCTTGTTCTGCAGCACGGCGTCGATGCGGTCGTCCGAGGTGACCTTGACGTAATCGATCTTCAGATTGGGATCGTCGACCTCGATGCCGATCTCCTCGACGATGGCCTCGCAGAGCTCGAGGCTGTAGCCGATCGGACGGCCCGACTGGTCGAGGAAGGAGAACGGCGGCGAGCTCTCGCGATAGCCGAGCCGCACCGTGTGCGCTTTCTTGACGGCCGCCAGCGTCGGGCTGAGCCCCTCGCCGCCGGTCTGCGCGCGAGCCGAGGTCGCGAACAAGGAGGTCGCGAGCAACGATGCCGCGAGCAACAACCCGCCTGAGGTCAGTGACCTCGCCAGTGTCTGGCGCATGGTTCGCTCCTACCCATGGCTGGCCATCGCGGGCACTTCGCCCGGCACCATATCCTCGGGCACGACGTCGCCGGGTCCGAGCTCGTGCTCGGGCCCTAGCTCGCCTTCCCATTTGGCTACGACCGAGGTCGCGAGCGTGTTGCCGATCACGTTGGTGGCGCTGCGGCCCATGTCGAGGAAGGTATCGATGCCCATGATCATCAACAGGCCCGCCTCGGGAATGTTGAACTGCGCCAGCGTCGAGGCGATCACCACGAGCGAGGCGCGCGGCACGCCGGCGACGCCTTTCGAGGTGATCATCAGCGTCGCCAGCATCGCGAGCTGGGTGCCGAGCGGCATGTCGATGTGGTAGCTCTGCGCGATGAAGACGGCCGCGAAGGTGCAGTACATCATCGTGCCGTCGAGATTGAAGGAATAGCCGAGCGGCAGCACGAAGCTCGAGATCCGCGACGAGGCGCCGAAGCGGTTGAGCGCCTCGAGCGTCTTCGGATAGGCCGCCTCCGAGCTCGCGGTCGAGAACGCGATCATCAGCGGCTCGCGGACCAGCTTCAAGAGATGGCTGTAGCGCGGGCCGATCACGATGAAGCCGACGATTACCAGGATGGTCCACAGGATCGCCAGCGAGAGATAGAAGCCTCCCATGAACACGACGAGCTTCCACAGCACCGCAAGGCCATTCTTGGCGACGGTTGCGGTGATCGCGGCCCACACCGCGAGCGGCGCGAACAGCATCACGTAGCTCGTCACCTTCAGCATGATGTGGCCGACGTCGTCGATCATCGCGAGGATCGGCTTCGAACGTTCGGGCATGGAGCCCATCGCCACCGAGAAGAACACCGCGAAGATCACGATCTGGAGGATCTCGTTCTGCGCCATCGCGTCCGCGATCGAGGTCGGGATCAGATGCGTGAGGAATTTCTCGATCGAGAAGGCCGACACCGGCAGGCCGGTCGATTGCCCCGCCTGGGGCAGCGTGCCCGGGAAGTTCGCACCGGGCTGCAGCAGATTCACCATCACGAGGCCGAGCAGCAGCGAGACGAAGGAGGCGCTGATGAACCAGCCCATGGTCTTGGCGAAGATGCGGCCGAGCTTGGAGCCCGAGCCCATATGCGCGATGCCGCCGACCAGGGTCGCGAACACCAGCGGCGCGATGATCATCTTGATCAGGCGCAGGAACATCATGGCGATCAGGTTGATCGAGGACGCCCAGTCGGCGCGCGTGTCGGGCAGGAAGTTGTAGATTGCCGATCCCATGATGATGCCGAGCACCATCGCGGCCAGAATGTATTGCGTGAACCTGTTCGACATCGCTTACCCCCCACGTACACCGGCGCTTCATGATGTCGCAGTTATCACAACGACGCAACACGCTTTGCGTGTGATCGCGTTTTCAGGATGTTCCCGTTGTGAAATGGAACGCCGCGATCTAGCCTTCATGCAGCGCACAACGCATGCGGCCTGCACGTTTTGTTTGCTGCGGGCTGCATCAATAATCGTCAAGACAATCAAAGAGGGAAACGCCATGAGCGGCAACATCAATCACCAGGTTCTGCTGGTCGAAAAACCCAGCAGCAAGCTCGGCCCCGAACATTTCAAGATGGTGGAGAGCACAGTGCCGGAGCCGAAGGACGGCGAAGCCTTGCTGCGTGTGCGATACATTTCGCTCGACGCCGCCAACCGCGCCTGGATGCACGGCGCGACCTATCGCTCCGCGGTCGAGGCCAACAGCGTGATGGCTGGCGGCGCCATTGCCGAGGTCGTCAGCTCGAAGGCCGAGGGGCTTGCGGCGGGCGACATCGTGTTCGGTGACACCGGCTGGCAGGAATTTGCCGCGGTGCCGGCAAAGCATCTCACCAAGATGCCGAAGCTCGAGCCGATGACGCACCTGCTCAGCGTGTTCGGCATCGCCGGCCTCACCGCCTATTTCGGCCTGCTCGAGATCGGCAAGCCCAAAGAGGGTGAGACCGTCGTGGTCTCCGCGGCCGCGGGCTCGGTCGGCTCGATCGTCGGGCAGATCGCCAAGATCAAAGGATGCCGCGTGATCGGCATTGCCGGCGGCGCGGACAAGTGCAGCTGGCTGACCTCCGAGCTCGGCTTCGATGCCGCCGTCGACTACAAGGACGGCGCGGTCTTCAAGGCGCTACGCGCAGCTGCACCCAAGGGCATCGACGTCTATTTCGACAATGTCGGCGGCGACATTCTGGAAGCCTGCCTGCCGCAGATGAACAATTATGGCCGCATCGCCTGTTGCGGCGCGATCTCGCAATATGACGGCGCGCCCTCCGCGCACGGCCCGCGCGGCGTGCCCGGGCTGATCGTGGTGAAGCGGCTGGTCATGCAAGGTTTCATCGTGATGGATTACATGAAGGAGAGCCAGCGCGCGCTCGCCGAGCTCCAGGGCTGGGTCAAATCCGGCAAGCTGAAGGTGCAGGAGGACATCATCGATGGCCTCAAGAACACGCCGAAGGCGCTGATCGGATTGCTCGCGGGCGAGAACCGCGGCAAGCGCATGGTCAGGCTCTGACGGCGCAATTGCACCGGCATAATTGACTTGCGGGTGACGTCAAAGCGGCGAATGATGCTGCTTGCGAGGCGTCACTCGCGAAGATTGCGATTACATCACATTTTGAAAGTCGTCGGCGTGACCGACGGGCAGGAAATCACCAGATGTTCAACACGTTGAAACAGGCATCGACGCGCAAGGCGTTGCTGGCGGCCGCGCTCTTCGCAACTGCAACAGGCGCGTTCGCGCAAGCACCGACCGAGGCCCAGAAGAGCGCCATCCGCTCCGCATGCCGTTCGGATTTCATGGCGCATTGCTCGAGCGTGACGCCCGGCGGCGTGGAAGCGTATCAATGCCTGGCGAAGAACATGTCCAGCCTGTCGGCGGGATGCCAGACCGCGGTTCGCGCCGTCGAACCTGCGAAAACCGAAGCTGCCCCCGCCGCGCCGAAGACCGAGGCCGCGCCCAAGGCGGAAACGGCGCCAGCCGCACCGAAAGCAGATGCCGCCCCCGCGGCAAAGCCGGCTGCCGCACCCGCGCAGAAGGCCGCTGCCGCCAAGCAGCCGAGCAGCGCGCAGGTTGCGGCGGTCAAGAGCGCGTGCCGCGCCGACTATCCCAAGGTGTGCGCCAGCGTGCCGCCGGGCGGCGCGGCGGCACTCGAATGCCTTGAAAAGAACAAGGCCAGAGTTTCACCGGCCTGCGAAAAGGCCGTGAGCGCCGCAGCCGGCGGTGGCGCTGCCGCAACGGCGGCGCCCGCGGGTGCGGCTCCCGCAGCAGCAGCCCCCGCGGCGGGAGCCGCGCCGGCGGCAGCGCCAGCCGTGATCGTGTTGCGTCCCTTGCTGCCGCGCGAAGAGCTGTTCATCCTGAGGTCGGCCTGCGGCGCCGACATCCGCACGCTCTGCGCCGGCGTCGCGCCCGGAGGCGGCCGCATCATTCAATGCATTTCCAACAGGGCTGCCTCGCTGTCGCCGGCGTGCAAGGACGTGCTCGCCCCATTCGCGGCGAGATAACGCGGCGCACGCGTCAAGCGCGACAATGACGAACGGCGTGCGCATGAATTTTCGCACGCCTGCAACGACAAATCTTTTGCAGATATCCGATTTCGATCACGACAAGCCCGGGAGGACCACATGCGTTCATTGCTGCTCGTCGCTTCTGCACTGCTTGCCTTCGCTGCGACCATGACCTTCGAGGCCACCGACGCCAATGCGGTGGTCTGCGCCCGCGGCGTCTATCGCGCCGGCTGCGCCGGGCCGAACGCGGCCGTCGTGGTCCGCAAGCCGGTTCCAGCCGTGCGCTGTACCAGGGTGCTTGTGAACGGGGTCTACGTGAAGCGCTGCGTCTGACGGTGCGGATGGCCAAGCCGGCGCGGTTTGGCTATGATTCGGACCTGACGGTTTCGGACACGCGTAAAAATTGTGTCCGAAGATGCGCTTTGGCGCGCCTGCGCTGGCCGATAATTCCGCTGGCGCGGAACGCCGGAGCACATTAGTCTACCCCTAGATAGTAAGTATACTGTCAATTAGGGAGGCAGACGTTGCGGATCGCCGTGATTGGCGGAGGGCCCGGTGGGCTCTACTTCGCCTATCTCTGGAAGAAGCGTCACCCCGAGGATCAGGTCGACCTGTTCGAACAGAACCCGGCCGACGCGACCTGGGGCTTTGGCGTCGTGTTCTCCGACCAGGCGCTGGAGTTCCTGCGTGCCGACGACCCCGAGACGGTCGACGCGATCGCGCCGCACATGGAGAGCTGGGAGAACATCACGCTGAACCTCGGCGGCGACAGCGTCGCCATCGACGGGGTCGGCTTCTCCTCGATCGGGCGGCTCGAGCTGCTGCGGTTCCTGCAGCAGCGCGCGCTCGACGTCGGCGTCACCCCACGCTTCGACACGCAGATTCATGCCATCGACCAACTCAACGGTCATGATTTGATCGTCGCTGCCGACGGCTTGAACTCGCAGGTGCGCCGCGCCTTCGAAGGTGATTTCGGCACCTCGCTGTCCTACTCCTCCAACAAGTTCGTCTGGTACGGCACCTCGAAACGCTTCGACACGCTGTCGCAGACCTTCGTGAAAACCGACCGCGGCGCCTTCAACGCCCATCACTACCGCTACTCGCCCGCCATGAGCACGTTCCTGGTCGAATGCGACCACGCGACCTGGCAGGCCTACGGTTTCGCCTACAAGGACGTCGAGCAGTCCAAGGGCGTCTGCGAAGAGGTGTTCGCGGACACGCTTGGCGGCCATTGCCTCGTCTCCAACAAATCGGTCTGGCGCAACTTCCCCTGGGTCTGGAACGAACATTGGTCGTTCAAGAACATGGTGCTGATCGGCGATGCCCTGCATTCGGCGCACTTCTCGATCGGCTCGGGCACGCGGCTCGCGATCGAGGACGCCATCGCGCTGGTCAAGGCGCTGGAATCGGATGCGCATCTTGCGACCGCCCTGCATCGCTACCAGGCCGCGCGAAAACCGGTGGTGGAGAAGCTCGTCAACGCCGCGCGCACCAGTGCCTTCTGGTACGAGCATTTTGCCCAGCACATGCAGCAGGACCTGATGGACTTCGCCTACAGCTACATCACCCGCTCCGGCCGCATCGACGATGCACGCCTGCGCCACATGTCGCCGGGCTTCATGGCGCGTTACGAGGCTGCCAAGAACGGCGGGGGCGAGGCATGAGCAACGAGATCTTCGACCAGGTGCCTGCCGACAGCGAAGGGGCGCGCGAGATCGGCTTTGCCGTTCCGGAACTCTATAACGCCAGCCGCGTGCTGTTCGACAATCTCGCCAAGGGCCGTGGCGACAAAGTCGCGCTCATGGGTCCGGCAGGCACACGGACCTATGCCGAGCTTTGCGACGAGGCTTGCCGCTGGGGCAACGGCTTTGCATCGCTCGGCCTGAAGCGCGGCGAACGCGTGCTGCTGTTCCTCGACGACACCCCAGCCTATCCGGCCGCGTTCTTCGGCGCGGTGCGGGCCGGCTTCGTGCCGCTCCTGATCAACACCCTGACGCCGCCGGATTTGCTGCAATTCTACCTCGCCGATTCCGGCGCCAGCGTTGCGGTGGCGGATGCCGAATTCGCGCCACGCTTCAATGCCGAGGCCTGCAAGGATACGCGCCTGCGCACGCTGATTGTCGCCAATGGCGAGGCGGGCGATCACGCCGCGCCGAGTGCGCTCGCGGCGACGGACTGGCTCAAGCAATTCCCGGCCAAGCTGGCGGAAGCGGAGACGCATCGCAATGAGATGGCGTTCTGGATGTACTCGTCCGGCTCGACCGGCCGGCCCAAGGGCATCGTGCATCTCCAGCACGACATGGCCTATAGCGAGCTCGCCTTTGCGCAGAACGTGCTGAAGCTGACGCCCGACGACATCTGCTTCTCGGTGCCAAAGATCTTCTTCGCCTACGGCTTTGGCAATTCCGTCACCTTCCCGTTTTCGGCAGGCGCGGCAACGCTGCTGCTGCCGGGGCAACCGAAACCCGCCGCGATCTTCACAGCGATCGAGCAGTACAGCCCGACGGTGTTCTTCGGCCTGCCGACGCTCTACACGTCCCTGACCAAGGCCGAGGGCGCGCAACAGACCAACTTCTCGTCGCTGCGCATGTCGCTCTCCGCCGCCGAAGTGCTGTCGGCGGAGGTCTTCAACGGCTGGAAGACGCTCACGGGCCTGGAGATCGTCGAAGGCCTCGGCTCGACCGAGGTGCTGCACATCTACCTCTCCAACAGGCCCGAGCAGAAGAAGTTAGGGGCCGCAGGCCTGCGCGTGCCCGGCTACGAGGTCGCGCTGCGCGACAAGGACGGACGCGATGTCGCCGACAACGAGGAAGGCATCTTGTGGGTGCGTGGCGATTCCAACACGCCGCTGTACTGGAACCGGCCGGACAAATCCGCCGAAACCATCCGCGAGGCGGGGTGGATCTACACCGGCGACCGCTTCATCCGCGATGCCGACGGCTTCCACTTCTTCCGCGGCCGCGCCGACGATCTGATCAAGATCTCGGGCCAATGGGTTTATCCGCTCGAGGTCGAGCTGTGCCTCGCCGACCATCCCGATATTCGCGAATGCGCCGTGTTCGCCACCGAGCTGCCGGACCGTCGCATGACGCTGAAGGCGGTGGTGGTGATGAACAACCGCGCGGCCAACCCGGGCGAGACGACACGGCGGCTGCAGGACTATGTGAAGGGCAAGCTGCTTCCTTACAAATATCCGCGAGAGGTGATTTTCACCGACGAGCTGCCGAAGACGGGCACGGGCAAGATCGATCGGCAGGCGCTGCTGCGGATGTGACCACCACTGTCATCGCCCGGCTTGACCGGGCGATCCAGTATTCCAGAGGCGTTTGTGATTGAACCGAGAAGCCGCGGCGTACTGGATTCCCCGCCTTCGCGGGGAATGACAGCGCAGATCAGGGCGACAGCGCCGCCACACTCTCGCTGTCGTCCCCGCAAACGCGGGGCCCATACCACAGCAATCGTAGGGTGGGCAAAGCGGAGCGTGCCCACGTCTTCTGATCGTTGGAGAGAGATCGTGGGCACGGCGCAAGGGCGCCTTTGCCCACCCTACGAGATCTGAGTGTCGGGCGCGAACATCGCCTCACACCCCTCCTCACCCCGCCTTCCCGAGATGCTCCAGCGCATCCTCGGCCCGCAGCGGCACGCGTGAGGCCTCGTTGTTGAGATCGACGAGCTGCACCAAAAGCGCCATCAGCGTCTTGCGATCGGCGGGCTTCAGCGGCTCCAGCATCCGCGCCTGGGCGCGTTCGACGGCGGGGATGATCTCGCGCAGGATCGCGGCGCCGGATTTGGTCAGATGAAGCAGCTTGATCCGCTTGTCTTCCAGCGCCGGCTTGCGCTCGACATAGTCCTTGGCCTGGAGACGCTCGATCACGCTGCCGAGCGTGGAGCGGTCAAAAGCGATCACCGCCGATAGCCGCGTCGCGTCGATGCCGGGATGGGTGTGGATCGCGATCAGCGCCGCATATTGCACCGGGGTCAGATCGAACGCCTTGCACTCCTCCATGAAGATCGAGACCGCGATCTGCTGCATGCGCCGGAACAGATAGCCCGGCGCGGCATAGACCGCGTCGATCGTGATCGGCGGAGGCGGCTTACTCGGCATCGGGCTGCTTCTCCGGTGCGGCATTGGCAAACGCGGCGAGCGCCTTTGCGGCCGCCTCTGCCGCGAGCAGGCGCGGATAGGCCGACACGTCGACGCCGAAACGGCGGGCATTGGCGAGCTGCGGCACCAGGCAGAGATCGGCGAGCGTCGGCACATCGCCGAAGCAGAACGGGCCGGGCTCGTCCTTGATCAGAGTCTCGCAAGCCGACAGCCCTTCGCGGTTGACCCAGGCGGCCCAGTCCTGGACCTTTTCTTCGGGCAAGCCAAGCTCGCGCAGCCGCCCCAGCACTTTCAGGTTCTGCACCGGATGGGTGTCGCAGGCGATCGCCAGCGCGAACGCCCTCACCTTGGCACGCCGCAGCGGATCCTTCGGCAGCAGCGGCGGATTGGGATGGGTCTCGTCGAGCCATTCGATGATGGCGACCGATTGCGTCAGCACTGCGCCGCCGTCGTTCTCCAGCGCCGGCACGAGACCTTGCGGGTTGATGGCGAGATAAGCGGGCGCGCATTGCTCGCCCTTGCGCAAATGATGCGGCAGATGCTCGGCTCCAAGGCCCTTGAGGTTCAGCGCGATCCGCACCCGATAGGCAGCGCTGGAGCGGAAATAGCCGTGCAGCTTCATCGGAACCCTCCCGTTTTCTCGTTGCTTGTACGTCGTTCGTCACGTTGACGCTAGCCAGATTGGCAGTATACTGTCAATTTAGAAACGAACAGGAGGCGCGCATGGAAGCCGTGACCAAGACGCCGGAACGCGAGGCGTTCTACAAGAAGATCGACGGCGAGAATCTCACCGCGCTGTGGACGGTGATGAGCGATCTGATCACGCCGGAGCCGAAAAGCGCCTGCCGGCCGCACCTCTGGAAATTTGACGTCATCCGCGACTACATGACGGAGGCCGGCAAGCTGATCACCGCCAAGGAAGCCGAGCGGCGCGTGCTGGTGCTGGAGAATCCCGGCCTGCGCGGCCAGTCCAAGATCACGACCTCGCTCTATGCAGGCGTGCAGATGGTGGTGCCCGGCGACGTCGCGCCGGCGCACCGGCATAGCCAGTCGGCGCTGCGCTTCGTGCTCGAAGGCAAGGGTGCGCATACCGCGGTTGACGGCGAGCGCACCGCGATGGAGCCCGGCGACTTCATCATCACGCCGTCGATGACCTGGCACGACCATTCCAACGAGACCGATCAGCCGATGTTCTGGCTGGATGGCCTCGACATTCCGCTGGTGCAGTTCTTCGACTGCTCCTTTGCCGAAGGCTCCAAGGAAGACCAGCAGAAGATTACGAGACCGGCCGGCGACAGCTTTGCCCGCTATGGCCACAACCTGCTGCCGGTCGACGTGAAGCGGAGCTCGAAGACCTCGCCGATCTTCAGCTATCCCTACGCCTACACCCGCGAGGCGCTGGAGAAAGCCAGGACGAGCCAGGAGTGGGACGCATGTCACGGGCTGAAGCTGAAATTCAGCAACCCCGAGACCGGCGATTTCGCCATGCCGACCATCGGCACCTTCATCCAGCTGCTGCCCAAGGGTTTTAACACCGCGCGCTATCGTGCGACCGATGCCACCGTGTTCTGTCCGATCGAAGGCCGTGGCCGCAGCCGCATCGGCGATGCTGTGTTCGAATGGGGCCCGCGCGATCTGTTCGTGGTGCCGAGCTGGCAATGGGTCACGCACGAAGCGGATGAGGATGCCGTGCTGTTCAGCTTCTCGGATCGTCCGGTGCAGCAGAAGCTGGATTTGTTCCGCGAAGATCGCGGGAACGCGTGACGGCAGGCCGGTCTCGTAGGGGGGGCAAAGGCGCACTTGCGCCGTGCCCACGCGCCTTCGCGACTCATCAAGAGATCGTGGGCACGCTTACGCTTTGCCCACCCTACGGCAGCGCGGATTGTGGCTACCGCCAGTGCAACAGCCTAAGCTCCAGCCAGCCGATCACCTTCCCGACCGCCAGCCCGAACACCGACAAAATCACCACGCCCGCGAGCAGCTGATCTGTCTGCATCAGATTGCCGGCCTGGAGCACGAAGGCGCCGATGCCGTATTGGGCGCCGATCATCTCGGCGCTGACGACGAGGAGCAGCGCGACGGAGGCGGTGATGCGGAAGCCGGCGAGGATCGCGGGCAGCGCCCCCGGCCAGACCACCTTGCGCACGATGGTGGCGAAGGGAACGTTGAAACTCTGCGCCATGCGGATGAGGTTGCGCGGCACCGCATCGACGCCGCTATAGACCGAGATCGCGGTCGAGAAGAACACGCCGAGCGCGATGGTCGCGATCTTCGGCTCCTCGCCGATGCCGAGCCACAGGATCAACAGCGGCAGCAGCGCGATCTTCGGGATCGGGAACAGCGCCGAGATGAAGGTGATGCCGACACTGCGCGCCAGCCGCGACAGGCCGATGGCAAAGCCGACGGCGACGCCGGCCGCCGTCCCCAACAGCCAGCCGACGCCGATGCGCAGCAGCGAGGCCGACAGATGCTGCCAGAGCGCGCCTGAGATCGCGAGCTGATAGATCGCCCGTGCGATCGCCGACGGCGCAGGCAGAAACAGGGGATTGACGAGGCCGGTGCTGCCCGCCGCCTGCCAGATCGCGATGACGAAAGCGAGCGCGATCCAGCCGCCGAAACGGCTCGACGCGGGCACGAAGCCTGCGCCACGAAAGCGAACGCGCCGCGTCG
Organism: Bradyrhizobium sp. CIR48; assembly: GCF_014198315.1. Classification (NCBI taxonomy): domain Bacteria; kingdom Pseudomonadati; phylum Pseudomonadota; class Alphaproteobacteria; order Hyphomicrobiales; family Nitrobacteraceae; genus Bradyrhizobium; species Bradyrhizobium sp. CIR48. The sequence goes on along the minus strand of NZ_JACIHG010000004.1, from coordinate 271,428 downwards.
CGCTATCCTTCGCAGTGTCAGCCGCCGCGCGATCAAGCATGCTGGACCTCGCGCTCGGCATCGATGGCTTCGTTGCGGATCAGCGACCAGATCTGGTTCTGCAGCGCCAGCAGTTTTTCGCGCGCCGCAGCTTCGCCGCGCTCGCTGCGCGTCATCGGCACGGTCACGACCTCGCGGATGCGGCCGGGCCGCCGCGACAGCACCACGATGCGATCGGCCAGCCGCGCGGCCTCTTCGAGATTATGGGTGACATAGACCGCGCCCATGCCGCCATCGGCGAGCAGGCGGACGAAATCCTCCATCAGGAGTTCGCGGGTCTGCGAATCCAGCGCCGACAGCGGCTCGTCCATCAAGAGGATCGCGGGCTTCACCGCCAGCGCGCGCGAGATGCCGACACGCTGGCGCATGCCGCCGGAAAGCTGCTTTGGGTAGGTTTTGCGGAAATCGGTCAGGCCCGTGCGGCGCAAGGCATCGTCGACCAGCGCGCGGCGCTGCGTGGCCGAGAGCTGGGTGTGCAGCAAAGGGAATTCGACGTTCTCCTCCACGCTCGCCCAGGGCAGTAGCGCAAAATCCTGGAACACGAAGGTGAGCGGATTGAGGCTGTCCGCCGGCGGCGCGCCGCGCAGCTCGGGCGCGCCGGAGGTCGGCTGCAGCAGGCCACCCAGTATGGACAGCAGCGTGCTCTTGCCGCAGCCGGAGGGCCCGACGATCGCCACCACCTCGCCGGCGCTCACCGTGAAGGAGACGTCGTCGAGCACGGCGAGGTCGCCGAAGCGGTGGGAGATGTGGTTGGCGATCAGGTCCATGGGGAACCTTCAACTCTCAACCCGTCATCCTGAGGTGCGAGCATTGCGATGCGTATGCATCGCGATGAGAGCCTCGAAGGATGAACGGCCGAGGCGCATCCGGGCCGTACGCCCTTCGAGGCCCACCTTGCGGCACGCCGCAAGGTGGGCACCTCAGGGTGACGGGGATAGTTGGGAGTACGGGGCATCAATCCGCCTTCACATAGTCCTTGGCGATGATTGCATTCGCATCAAAACCCTTGTCGGCAAAGCCCTGCTCCTGCAGCCATTTGATCTGGTTGTCGACGTTCTTCACGTCGAGCTTGCCGTCGGGATCGATATAGGCGCAATTGCCGACCACCTGCTCGACCGGCAGATTGGTGTACTTTGCGATGATCTCCAGCAGCGGCTTGGTCTTGTCGTTGATCGGGGCGACGCCGTCCTTCATCGCGGCGAGGATGACGTCGTGATATTCGCGGTCGGCCTTGGCGAGTGCGCCGAGCAGCTTTGTCACCAGCGCCTTGTTGGTCAGTGTCTTCGGCGAGGCGAACACCGCACCCAGCTGCCACGGCGTCTCGTCGCCGACCCACCCCAGGAATTTCGCGCCGCCTTCATCCGTGAGCTTGCGCGCGGTCGAGATCGGCAGCAGCGCCGCATCGACGGTCTCGCCTTTAAGTGCGGCCGCCGCATTCGACAGCGATTGCAGCGGCACGATCTTCACGTCCGCAAGCTTGAAGCCGTATTTGTCGGCGAGCAGGCCAAGCGAATAGTGGAAGGAGGAGCCGACTTGCGTCATCGCCACGCGCTTGCCGGCAAGATCCTTCGGCGTCTTCAATCCGGCTGCGTAAGCGTTGTTGCTGGCGAAATAGCCGATCAGGGGGTAACCGGGCTTCTCGCGGCTCATGCCGCCGATGACCTTCAGCACGCCCTTGCCGGCGAGATTGTAGAGACCGGCGGTGAAGGCGGTGATGCCGAAATCGACGTCGCCCGAGGTCGTCGCGACCGCGATCGGCTGCGCCGCGTCGAAGAATTTCAGCTCCACCTCGAGGCCGGCCTCGCGGAAATAGCCCTTGTCCTGCGCGATGAAGACAGGCGCGGAGGACGACAGACGGAGCACGCCGATCCTGGCCTTCAGCGCATCCTCGGCATGGGCTGCGCCCATTGCCATGATCGCCAAAAGACTGGCTGCCGCGAGCCGCGCAATTCCGATCATCCCGTTTCCTCCGCCGTCGTTTATCTTGCAGTCCGTTACAGGCCCTCGGGCACAGGCTGGTCCCGTCCGATGAAGGCGCCCTGTTGTTTCAACGTTTCCTGCAACTTTTCAATGGGGATTTCGCGCGGGATCCGGTTTCCGGAGAGCGCCAGCGCGGCGGCGGAACCGGCCGCCTCGCCCATCACGAAACAGGCACCGGAGACCCGCGCCGCGGACTGGCCCTCATGGGTCATGGAGGCGCAGCGGCCGGCGACCAGGAGGTTGTCGACGCCTTCAGGCACCAGCATGCGGTAGGGCAGCTCGTTGTAGCCGCGCGATTCCGGGATCGGCGGGAAGGTGAAGACGACATCGCCGGGCACGTGAGCCTCGATCGGCCAGCCATTGACGCCGATGGAATCCTCGAAGGAGGCGCAGCCGAGCACGTCCTCGCCGCTGAGCTGGTAGCCGCCCTTGATGCGACGGGTCTCGCGGATGCCGAGCTGCGGCGGCAAATCGACGATGTAGGATTTTTCAAAGCCCGGCACGGTGCGCAGGAACTCGTACGCGGCGAGCGCCTGCTTGCGGCCCTCGATCTCGCCGCGGGTGAGATCGTCAGGCTCGACGCCGTTGATGGCATGGCCATCCTCGCGCGCCACCTGCGTGAAGTTCACCCGCCATTCGATGCCGGATTTCTGCGGCCGCACGATCGCGCTTTTCCGCGGGAATGTGTGCGTGCCGGCCGCGAGCGCCTTCTCCATCAATTGCGGGATGGTGCGCCAGGCATCGCCGGCCTTGTCGGGGTCGATGCCGTTGAGACGGAGCATCATCGAGGGGTACATGGGATGGCCGTGCGCGTCGCCGATCTCGAACGGTGCGCCGGCCCAGACCGCGAGGTCACCGTCGCCGGAGCAGTCGATGAAAATCTCCGATCGCACCGCCTGCCGGCCGGCCTTGGTCTCGACCATCAGCGCGTCGATGCGGCTGTTGTCGCCCATCACGACGCCGGCGCCGAGCGCGTGGAAGAGGATGTGCACCCTGTGGCTTGCGAGAAGTTGATCGGCCGCGATCTTGTAGGCCGCGGTGTCATAGGCCTGCGCAAAAACCTTGCCGAGAATCAGATGCGGGGTGTTGAGGCCGTTCAGCCGATTGATCCGCGCCAGCAGCTCGGACGCCATGCCCTGCACGAGGCGATGGGCCTGGCCGTAGACATTGCCATGCAGACCGCAAAAATTTGTGACACCGGCCGCGGTGCCCATGCCGCCGAGAAAGCCGTAGCGTTCGACCAGCAGCGTCTTTCGCCCGGCGCGCGCCGCTGAAGCCGCAGCCACGATGCCGGCCGGGCCGCCGCCGAGCACGACGACTTCATATTCGCCATAGAGCGGCACCTGGCGTGCCGGTTCTTCGATCATTGTGGCCCGCATGGCGCGTCCCCTTCCCAAATTCCTTTGCTTGGGAGCGACTATGAATTAGCTCGCACCGAGGTACAATCCACCAAAATACGCGATCAGCTTTTGCAAATCGAGAAAGGTCGACATGGACATCCTCGTGAACCTGCAAGCCTTTCTCGCCACCGCGGATGCCGCCGGCTTCTCGGCCGCGGCACGCAAACTCAATGTCTCGACCTCGGTGGTGGCGAAACGCGTCACGCAGCTCGAGGCGCGGATCGGCACGGCACTGTTTCACCGCTCGACCCGGCAGTTGCGACTGACCGAGGCCGGACAGCGCTATGTGCATCGCGCACGCGGCGTGGTGACCGATGCGACCGACCTGCTCTCACGCATGGGCGAGAAGGGCCACGATCTCGTCGATCACCTGCGCATCAAGGCACCGACCTCGCTGACCGTCGCCCGGCTCGCCGACGCCTTCAGCGCGTTTCAGACCCAGAACCCGAAGCTGAAGCTCGACATCGTGCTGATCGATCGCCCGGTCGATCCCGTCACCGAAGGATTCGACATCGCCATCGGCGCCTTCCCGCATTCGTTCGGCGGCGTCGTCGACGAGCCGCTCTGCGCGCTGAAGCGGCTGCTCTGCGCATCGCCCGCTTATTTGAAAAAGCACGGCACGCCAAAGCATCCGCGCGATCTCGTCGAGCATCGCTGCCTCAGCTTTCTGCCGACCGGCCCGGAATGGATCTTCGACGGACCACGCGGCCGCATCAGCATCCAGGTCAGCCCGCTGCTCTCCTCCAACGAGGGACACGTGCTGGCGCGCAGCGCGATCGCCGGCAACGGCATTGCGCTGCTCTCGCATTATCTCGTCGCCGACGCCTTGCGCGCCGGCACGCTGAAGCCGGTGCTGCGCGACTTTCCGATTCCGGAGCTGTGGGTGAAAGCCGCGATCCCCGAGCGGCGGCGCAACGCGGCGGCAGTGCAGGCGCTGCTCAAACTGCTGAAAACGTCACTGGCGCCGTCGCTGTAGGCCGGATCATTTGTGAGAGGGCCGTAGCCCGCATGGAGCGCAGCGGAATGCGGGGACACCGGCCCCGGATTACGCTTCGCTTCATCCGGGCTACACGCCCGCCAAAAGACGGTTGCCCGGGAATGACGGACCTGACAGAAGTGCCCGCATGGATTCGCTACTCTTGAAATTCGCCCTGCCCACCCTGATCGTTCTCGCGATCTCCACCACTCCCGCCGCAGCCGTGGAGCAGAACTGCCGCTTCATCCAGGCCAAGGCCGATCGCGAGGCCTGCTACAAGCGGCAGGAGGACGAACTCGCCGCAAAGCGCAAGCCCGTTGCGCCTGCCAATGACGGCCAGACACTCGAAACGCTGCGCCAGATGCGGCAGGACGACGACGCCGTCTATCGCAGCATCAACAACATCTGCCGCGGCTGCTGAGCGGACCGCATTTCCTTCATATTGGCGATTGCTGAGACCGCAAAATGAAGCTGGTGAAGGTGTTGGACGCGATAGAGACCGTCTCTCCCTCTACGGGGAAACCGCAGCAACGGCGTATCGCAATACTACAGCGCGACGATGGGCATTTCACCTTCGCTGAAGAATACTCGTATAGATCGGAACATGAAGATGAAGTCATTGCCGAAGGTTGGCAACAGCTTCCTCCCGAGGGTATCTTTGAGAGTGCAGAGGTAGCAGAGGTCGAAGGTCGGTCCGCGCTCCTCGATAGACATAAGCGATAGTCAAGGAAGGCCGGAGGCCTGCAGGCTTCATGAGCCGCCGCCCCAATTCCCTGCCCGCTTCTCGGCGAACGAGGCCAGCCCTTCTGCGGCCTCCGCGCTCTGGCGCTTGAGTGAATGCAGCTGCACGAGCCGCGTGTAGGCGGCATCGTCCACCGCCATGCCGCCGAACGAGCTTTCCAGCGCAAGCTTCTTGGTCTCGGCCATCGCCTCCGGTCCGTTGGCGAGCAACTGCTCGACGACCTTCGCGCCTGCGGCTTCGAGATCGGCGAACGGCACCACCTCGTGGACGAGGCCGATGCGGCGGGCGTCCTCGGCGCCGAAACGCTCGCCGGTCAGCGCGTAACGCCGCACTTGCCGGACGCCGATGGCGTCGCAAAGCTGCGGGATGATGATCGCGGCGGTCAGGCCCCAGCGCACCTCGGTGATCGAGAACAGGGCATTGTCCGCGGCGATCACGACGTCGCAGGCCGCGATCACGCCGGTGCCGCCGCCGAAGCAGCCGCCTTGCACCAAAGCGACCGTCGGGATCGGCAGCGTGTTCAGCCGCTGCACGGCTTCGAAGGTCGCGCGCGAGGCCGCCTCGTTCGCCTCTGCCGATTGCGGCCGCACGCCGTTGATCCATTTCAGGTCGGCGCCGGCCTGGAAATGCTTGCCGTTGCCCCTGAGCACGACGACGCGAAGATTCGGCTTTTTGCCGAGATCGTCCATCGCCGCGAGCACGCCCGCGATCAACGCGCCGTCATAGGCGTTGTTGACCTCCGGCCGGTTCAACGTGACGGTCGCAACCCCACGCTCATCGAGGGTCCACAGCACGGGGCTGGCAGTCATCGGCGATCCCTCCGGTCATTGTTTGCCCTGCACTATGGCCGAGGCAACGCATGCCGATCCATATCTTTCCAGCGTGGGGCGGCCGCGTCCATCGCATGGCGGCTTGTGTCATGCTGCCGCCCAGTGGCACCAAGGGACAGGACGGAATCATCATGCGCATCTGCATTTTCGGCGCGGGCGCCGTCGGCAGCCACATCGCGGTCCGGCTGGCGCGCGCCGGTCATGACGTTTCGTGCGTGATGCGGGGGGCGCATCTGGAGGCGGTCCGGGCAGGTGGCCTCAAACTGCGCGTCGGTGATTCCGAGGTCTCCGCCAAGGTGAACGCCTCGGGCGATCCGGCCCAGCTCGGGCCGCAGGACGTCGTGATCTCGACGTTGAAGGCCACTGCGCTCCCGGGACTGGTCGCCAACATCAAGCCTCTGCTTCAGGACGACACCGCCATCGTCTTTGCCCAGAACGGTATTCCCTGGTGGTACGGGATCGGCCTGCCGCCGCGGCACCCGACACCGCCGGATATTTCCTTCCTCGACCCCGGCGGACGCCTGCGCGCCTGCATCCCGAAGGAGCGGATCATCGGCGGCGTCGTCTTCTCCTCCAACGAGGTGACGGCGCCAGGCGTGGTGCACAACCTCACCCCGGACCGAAACCGCCTCTTGATCGGCGAATGCGACGACCGCAATTGCGAGCGCATCACCAGGCTTCGCGGCGTCTTCAACGACGCGCGGCTGGAATCACCGCCGGTCGCCGAAATCCGCGAGGCGATCTGGTCAAAGTTGCTGACCAACATGTCGCTGTCGGTGCTGTGCCTGCTGACAGGCCAGACCGCACGCGGCGTGCGCGACGATGCCGCCTTTGCGGAGGTCATCCCGCGCATGCTGAACGAGGCCAACGACATCGCTCAGCACTTCATCCCCGAGGTCAAGCGCGTGACGCGCAGCGGCCCTGCCCCCAACCACAAGCCATCGCTGCTGCAGGATTACGAGCTCGGCCGCGCCATGGAGATCGACGTGCTGGTGAGGGCGCCCGCCGCCTTCGCGCGCACCGCCGGCCTGTCGACACCGACGCTCGACCTGATCGCCGCGCTGGCGATCCAGAAGGCGCGCGACAAGGGGCTTTATGCGGCGTGAAGCTCAGGCGAGTTGGTCAATCCAGGCCGCGAGCGTGTCGAGCACTTCTGTGAGCGCCTCTTCATTCGTCCGGCCGGACTTCTTCAGCACCGCGAAGGAATGATCGCCGCCTTCGACCGCGTGCAGAGTCGCCTTCGCGCCGAGCGCCGTGACGACGGGCCTGAGATGGCCGAGATCGGCAAGCCCGTCCCGCGTGCCCTGCAGGAACAGCATGGGGATCGTGACCCCCGCGAGGTGCTCGGCACGCTCGGACGACGGCTTCTTGGCGGCATGCAGGGGGAAGCCGAGGAAGGCGAGCCCTTTGACGCCTTGCAGCGGCGCCTTCGACTGCGCCTGCGAGGTCATGCGCCCGCCGAACGATTTTCCGCCGGCGACAAGCGGCACCCCGGGACACTGCCGTGCCGCCTCCTCCACCGCCGCGCGGATGGCGGAGTGCGCGACCGCCGGCTGGTCGGGGCGCCCCTTCTTCTCTTCCATGTAGAGGAAATTGAAGCGGAGCGCCGCGATGCCGCGATCCGCGAGTCCTTCTGCGGTCTTCGCCATGAAGGCATGCCGCATGTCGGCGCCCGCACCATGTGCCAGCACGTAACAGGCCCTCGCGCCGTCAGGCTGCGTCAGGATCGCTGACACCGTGCCGATGTTTTCGATGTCGAGCTTGAGCTCTTGAGTTTTGACAGCCACAATCGATCATCCCGACAGACGCGTTTCCGGCCGCCTTGGTAGCGTCACCGGCGCAGCCTGAAAACACAATAATTGCCGCGCCCGGCTGGCCTACCAAGCCGGAACTGCGCATCAACCGAGGTAACCATGTCCTACCGCTCCTCCTGGATGACCGAAGAGCTCGACGTCTTTCGCGACCAGTTCCGGAAATACCTCGCCAAGGACCTGGCCCCGCACGCCGAGAAATGGCGTGAGCAGAAGATGGTCGACCGCTTCGCCTGGCGCGGCCTCGGCGAGATGGGCGCGCTGCTGGCGAGCGTCCCGGAGGAATATGGCGGCCTGGGCGCCACCTTCGCCTATGACGCGGCGGTGTTGGACGATCTCGAAAGCACGGTGCCGGAGATGACGACCGGCGTCTCCGTGCACAGCGCCATCGTCGCGCATTACATCCTCAATTACGGCTCGGAGGAGCAGAAGAAGCGCTGGCTGCCGAAGATGGCCTCGGGCGAGATGGTCGGCGCCATCGCCATGACCGAGCCCGGCACCGGCTCGGACCTGCAGGCTGTGAAAACCACAGCTAAGAAGCAGGGCAATTCCTACGTCATCAACGGCCAGAAGACGTTCATCACCAATGGCCAGGCCGCCGATCTCGTCATCGTGGTCGCGCGCACCGGCGACGCCGGCGCCAAGGGCATCTCGCTGATCGTGGTCGAGACCGCAGGCGCGGACGGCTATAAGCGCGGGCGCAACCTCGACAAGATCGGCCTGCATGCCTCCGACACCTCGGAACTGTTCTTCGACAACGTCACCGTGCCGCCCGAGAATTTGCTCGGCAAGGAGGAAGGCCAGGGCTTCGTCCAGCTGATGCAGCAATTGCCGCAGGAGCGCCTTGCGCTCGCGGTCGGCGCCGTCGCCTCGATGGAGCGCGCGGTCAAGCTCACCACCGACTACACCAAGGAGCGGAAGGCGTTCGGCAAGCCGTTGATGGATTTCCAGAACACCGCCTTCAAGCTCGCCGAGCGCAAGACCGAAGCGATGATCGCGCGCGTCTTCGTCGACTGGTGCATCGAGCGCCTGGTCGCCGGGGATCTCGACACCGTCACGGCGTCGATGGCGAAATACTGGTGCTCGGAGAAGCAGGTCGAGACCGCCGACGAATGCCTCCAGCTGTTCGGCGGCTACGGCTACATGCAGGAATACCCGATCTCGCGCATCTTCATCGATTCCCGCATCCAGAAGATCTATGGCGGCACCAACGAGATCATGAAGCTGCTGATCGCGAGGTCGCTATAGCTCGATTCATTGCGCACGCCAGTCACGCGGCCGGCAGCCGAAGCGTTGCTTGAAGCGGCGCGTGAAGTGCGACAGGTCCGAGAAGCCCCAGTCGAACGCGATGGCGCCGATCGCACGATCCGCCATCGCAGCATCCCTGAGATCCCTGGCCGCGCCGTCGAGCCGATGGTCGATGACGTATTCGGTGAAGCTGGAGCCCGATCGCGCCAGCAGCTTGTGCACGTAGCGCTCGCTGATGCCCACGGCATCGGCGACATCGGCAACCGCAAGCCCGGGCTCGCGGAGCCGCCGGTGAATGGCACGTTTCAAGGCCAGCGTGGTGGTATCGGCGAGATTTTCCGACTCGGCAGCACCTGCCCGGCTGCGACGTGACAGGCTCACGGCAACCAGCTCGATCAACGCCCGGAACAGAAGCACGCCCTCATCCTCGGTCATGCGCAGCGCCCCGTCGCTGAGCGTGCGCGCCGTCTCGACGATGAGATGGCCGACCAAGGGATCGTCGGACACGCGCACCGCAGCGACATCGAACGAAGCGGGCAGCCGTTCGCGCAACGCCTCAGCCGGCACCCAGAACGAGGCGACACGCAATTGCGGACCACGATCGTGCAAAAGCGCGAACTGCTGGTCGCTGTCGAAGATGCCGACCTGTCCGGGCGACAGGCTGATCTCGCGATTTCCTTGCAGGATGCGACAGCGGCCGGCCAGCTTCAGATTGAGATAGAAGCAGCTGCGGTCGGACGCCGCAATGTCGGCTCCGGAACGGCGCACCACGTGTTCGGGAAAGCTGACGCGGTTGATTGCGGCGTCGCCGAGACGGACATGCTCGACGCTGGCGGGAAAGCCGGCTGCCGCCGCCGGCTCCGGCGTCAGATTCATGAACGCCTGGCAGATCGCCTCGCGATAATAGGCGAATTGCTCCGCTGGCCGGACGCCCGCGGTGTCCCAGGCCGATTGGCGTGACGGAACGGCGCGCTCGATCTGCTGCATCGGTTCACTCCGAGACCAATCCGGTTCACTCCCAGCCAAGCAACGAATTCGTTACCGGTTCAGGTTTGCGGCGCGGCCACACTGCCCCGCCAAGACCATCATGCGCCGATCTAACCACACCCTCGGGAGGAGCCACAACATGTCCACCTACGTTCTCGTCCACGGCGCCTGGCACACCGGCACCGAGTTCGAGCCTGTCGCCGCCCCCATCCGCGCGGCAGGCCATCAGGTCCATACTCCCACCATCAAAGGCAACCGTCCGGGCGATGCCAAGACGACCGGGCTGAAGGAAGCGATCCAGTCGATCGCTGATTATCTTGCCGAGAACAATCTAAAGGACGTCATCCTGCTCGGCCATTCCTATGGCGGCATGGTCATCACCGGCGTTGCCGACCTGGCTCCCGAGCGCATCCGCCGCCTGGTCTATTGGAATGCCTTCGTGCCCAACGACGGCGAATGTCTCAACGACATGGTGCCGCCGCATTATATCGGGCTGTTTGACGCGATCGCGGCCGAGCGCGGCGACGGCTCGGTGGTCTTGCCTTTCCCGGTCTGGCGCGAGGCCTTTATCAATGATGCGGATATCGCGCTGGCGCAGAAGGCCTACGACGTGCTCAATCCGCATCCCCTGGCGACCTTCACCGACAAGATCGCGCTCAAGACCAATCCAGCCGAAATGCCGCTGGCCAAATCCTACATCAACTGCACCGAGGACACCGCGATGCCGCACAGCCATCCCTGGCATCCGCGGCTGTCAGAGAAGCTCGGCCTGTTCCGCCTGGTGCAAGTGCCGGGAAGCCATGAGCTGTGCTTCTCCGATCCGGCACGGCTCGCCAAAGCGATCATGGAGGCGGGACGCGACTGACAGGTGAATCCCGTGGCGACGCTCACGACCGGTGAGCGCCGCCTCAGTTCGGATGCCACCACCGGCCGCCGATGACGACGCCTTCGGAGACGATCTTGCGGTCGCCGATCAAATGCTCGCCGACGACGTCCTCGTAGTCGAACTGGCCCTGCCTGACCGTAACAAGCGTGGCGTCGCCGACGCAGCCGGGCTTGAGGCTGCCGAGCTCGGGGCGGCGCAAGGCCATCGCCGCATTCACCGTCGAGGCCGCGATCACGTCGGATAGCTCCATGCCCATGCACAGGAATTTCGACATGGTCGTGACCTGGTCATAGGCCGGGCCATCGATGCAAAGCTGATGGATGTCGGAGGAGATGGTGTCCGGATAGAAGCCGTTCGCGAGCATCGCGCGCGCGGTCTTGAACGCGAACGAGCCCTTGCCGTGGCCGATGTCGAACAGCACGCCGCGCTCGCGCGCGTCCAGCACCGCCTTCTTCACCGTGCCCTGCGCGGTTGCCGGCGTGTTCGGGAACGGGCGGAACGCATGGGTCAGCACGTCCCCGGGACGGAGGCGTGCCAGCACCTCCTCATAGCTCGGCGGCGGATGGTCGATATGCGCCATCAGCGGCATGCCGACCTCGTTGGCAACCTCGAGCGCGATGTCGAGCGGCACCGCCGCCGACGTGCCCGAGGAATGCAGGCCCACGCGGACCTTGATGCCGACGATGAGATCGCGGTTGGCATCGGCCACCTTGGCCGCTTCGATCGGATTCATCAGCCGCAGCTCCTCGCTCTCGCCGACCATGATCCGGTGCGAGAAGCCGAAGATGCCGGCATGCGACACGTGCAAATAAGCGAGGATGCGGACCTGGCTCGGCTCGATCACATGCTTGCGGAAGCCGGCAAAATTGCCGGGTCCGGCGCTGCCGGTGTCGACCGCGGTGGTGACCCCGGAAAGGCGGCAGAATTCCTCGGCATCGATGCCGAGCGAGGTGCCGCCCCAATAGACATGGGTGTGGAGATCGATCAGCCCCGGCGTCACGATGTATTTCGAAGCGTCGCGCACATCCGTGCCCGGATCCGCCTTGAGCCCGGTGCCGATCGCCGCCACCTTGCCACCGGCAAAGGCGACATCCATCACAGCATCGAGCTTCTGGGAGGGGTCGATCACTCGGCCCCCGCGCAGGATCAAGTCGAAAGTCATTTTTGTCTCCGGACGTGGCATGGCGGGCGCGGGCCAAGCCGCTTCCTGCCTCTTTCAAATGGCCTATAGCAAATCTTGCACCAATCGAGCAAAGCACGGGGGGCAATCGAGAACGGGGCCGGCGCTCGCCGGTCAGCCGTGCCTGCGCCACGCCCTGAAATCGTCCTCGACGAATGCGGCGGCGGCCTTTGCAGCGGCATGGAGCCAATCATTGTCGCGCTTGCTCAGATCTGCAGCGATCCTCTCCGATGCACCCTTGGCGGCGTGAATGGCGCCGATGTCGAAGCCCATGGCGTTGAGCAGATCGAGCTCCAGGCTCATGTTCGCGTGATCCCCGAGATTGATCTTGCGGGAGTCGGGCGCAAGGCGCCGGATCACGAAGCCACTCCGACGTTCGAGCGCGAGGTGTGGATCGGGAGCTCGATACGGAGCTTTGGCGAGATCAAGGAAGCGCAGCTTGCCCTGCTGGTCATGCGCCCAATCCCAGGCCGACGGCACCAGCGCCTTGGCTTCCCTGACGATCTGGCCGCCGCACCAGTCGGCGATGACGAGAAAACGCGGCCGGCCCAGGCTGCCGACACCTGCCACGCGCGTCGCGAAGCGACCGGATGATGCGCCGGGTGGTAGTTTCTTGCGGAGGGCTGCGGCAACAGGGGACGGTGGCTTCGCCCGCGGGTAGTTCTTCACGTCGTCCCAGAACTCCTGACGTTCGTCGTCGGTGCATGCCACATAAGCGCGCATCCAGCTCGCCTGCTCATCCAGCAGCGAGGGCAGCGGCTTCTTGAGACCCTTCTTGTAACCATCGAGAATCGCCATGGCGGCGTCGCCATTGCCGACATGGGTCATGGCCCTCGCCTTCTTTTTCCTGGCCTTTGGCGCCAGCCGCGCGCTCGTCGCCAGGCGCACGAGATCGAAGGGATAGGCGATGCTCGCGGCCTCGTCGAAATCGTTGACGCCCCAGACGAGACGTCCCTCCGCGTCGCGCCAGGTGCCGAAATTCTCGATATGAGTGTCGCCCACGGACGGCACCCGCGGCGCGTCCTTCAACTCCGGGCAGAGCGCTTCGATGCACCTAGCCCAGCGGAAGAAAGTTGCACGAAGGAAGACGAACGGGTCATCTTTCATCTTCTTGTGCTTTTCGTCGAGGTCGGGCTCGACGACCGTGCATTGGGAACGCAGCCAGCGCTCGAACGCCTTGTTGTCGTCCAGAAATGAACGCGGCTCGATCCCGCCGCTTCTGTTTGACGTTTGCTTGATCACGGCCAGAGCTTCCTGAAGCGAGTGATGACGAGCGAGCCCTGTGGAAATGATTGCTGCGAGCTGCTGCGCAGGGCGTCCAGATCTTCAATTACAAAGCGAGCAGGATAGCCCCGCCGCTACCCTTCCGCTAGCCGGGACGACATGACCTCGCCATCGTCAGCGGCGGGATGACGGGCGAACACGAGGGCGAAGCCGAAGGATTGGGGAAGGCGCACGCAAGCCCCCGGGGGGCGGCCCGCAATCACGTCAAGTGTCTGAGATATTGGCGATCCCGGGAAGACTCGAACTTCCGACCTACGGTTTAGGAAACCGTCGCTCTATCCGGCTGAGCTACGGGACCGCGGAACCCGTGGGTACGGGTTCGATCCCGTCATAGCAGAGCAAAATCCGGTTCGCCAGCCGTCAGGCGGGCCAGACCATCGTCAACCTGAACGGGGCGGCTATACAATCGCTGCCAGGCCCCCCTCAGCGGAGCAGCTCACATGATCGAAAGCATCAGCGCCATCACGCTCGGCACGCATGACATGGAGCTCGCCGTGCACTTCTACCGATCGCTGGGGTTCGAGCTCCTGTATGGTGGCGAAGCCGCCGCATTCACGAGCTTCCGCGCCGGCAGCGGCTATCTCAATCTGACTGCGCAACCGGAAGACAAGCGCTGGTCCTGGTGGGGCCGCGTCATCTTCTACGTGGCCGATGTCGACGAGACCTACGCACAGGCGCGCGCTGCCGGGTGGCAGCCGTCGACCACGCCGCGCGATGCGGAATGGGGTGAGCGCTACTTCCATCTCACCGACCCCGACGGCCATGAGCTCAGTTTCGCACGGCCGTTGTCCTGACCGAATAAGTCGCATCTGCTGACGTTCCAACGCGCAAGTAGCGCTGTCTCAGCCGCCGTGGCAAGCTCAGCGCGGTTTCCTCAAGTTCTAACCAGGGAGGACGACCATGGTAACCTATGTTGTGCTGTCGAACTTCACGGATCAGGGAGTCCGCAACGTCAAGGACTCGCCGAAGCGGGCAGACGCCTTCAAGGAGATGGCCAAAACGTTCGGCGTGACTGTGAAAGAGATCGTCTGGACGCAGGGACGATATGACGTTGTGACCGTTCTCGAGGCTCCAGATGAGGCTGCCGCGATGTCGCTCAGCCTGAGTCTCAGCGCACTCGGCAACGTCCGCACCGAAACGCTGCGCGCGTTTTCGGCAGCGGATATGACAAAGATCGTCGGCAAGATGCTCTGACGCTCAGGCCCGCGCGAGCGCACCGGACCCGGGATGGCAATCCCGGGCAGAGGCCTCTCACGCCCTGATATTATTGTCCTTGACCACCTTGCCCCAAGTGGCGACCTGCTTGTCGAAGAAGGTCTTGAAGGCGGCGCCGTCCTGGAGCAGCAGCGTCATGTGCTGGGTGTCCTTGAGCTGGGCGGCGGTCGTGGGCTCGCTCAGGATCTCCTTGGACGCCGCCGCGAAGGCTGCGACGATATCGGGCGGCGTGCCTGCGGGCGCGAAGATGCCCCACCAGGCCAGCGTCTCGAAATCGGGAAAGCCCGCCTCGATCGCGGTCTGCGTATCCCCCAAGGCCGGCAGCCGCTCGCGGCCGAGCTGCAGGATCGGACGCAGCATGTTGGTGCCAAGCTGGGCGGCGACCAGCGCGGCCGATCCCGCGATGAGATCGACATGGCCGCCGAGCACGTCGTTCATGGCCGGGCCGCCGCCGCGATAGGGCACGTGCATGATCTCGACCCCAGCCTTGCTGCCGAGCACGGTCATGGCGAGATGGCCGAGCGTGCCGATGCCGACGGACGCATATTTCACCGCGCCCGGGGTCGCCTTGCAGGCCGCCACCACGTCGGCAAAGCTCTTGTAGGGGCGGCCGGCGCCGGCGGCGATCACATAGGGCGCAGTGCCGATCAGCAGCACCGGCATCAGCTCCCGCTCGACGTCGACCGGCGGCTTGTCGAGGATCGACGGAATCACAGCATGGGAATCGAACGTCACCAGGAACGAGGTGCCGTCCGCCGGGCTCTTGGCGACTTGCGCCGCGCCGAGCGCGCCCGCGGCGCCCGACTTGTTCTCGACCACGACGATGCGACCGAGCTTGGTTTGCAGGCTGGCCTGCAGCAGCCGCGCCATCGCATCGGTCGAGCCGCCCGGCGGAAACGGCACCACCAGCGTGATCTTGCCGGCCTGCGCTATCGCCGGCGTCAATGCGAGAATGGCCGGTGCAGCCAGCAGCGTGCGTCGTGTGATCGTCATGGTCCCCTCCCTTTTTGGTTTCAGCGCCCGGCTTTTGCTCTTTGGCGCTACAGCATGATCCGGAAAAATGTGCAGCGGTTTTCCGATAAGATCATGCTCAAGAAAATACCCTAAGCGCGAAGCGCTTAAGTTGTCCCGAAGCCCGACCCCGCTTTCTTGTATTCTGGCCGAGGCGGACTGAAGATGTCCAGCACCCTGGCGCCGTCGGGGCCGGCGCGCATGGTGTGCGGCACATTGCCCGGGGTGCGCCAGAAATCGCCCTTCTTCACGGCAATCTCCTCATCGCCCTGGACGCGGATGGCGGAGCCGTCGAGCAGCACGCCCCATTGCTCCTCGGGATGATGGTGCAGCGTGCCTTGCGCATGCGGCGCCAGCGTCACCACCGACAGCATCGCCTGCTCGCCGGAGAAGATGCGCGTGGTCACCCCTGAAGCGAGCTCGCGGAACAGCCCGTCGCTGGGATCATCGATATTGTGGAATTCTTCCTTCTGGCTCACGCCGCCCTCTCCTTCATTCTCGTTCGATCAAGACTTGCCATACGAGCCCTGATAGCGGCCCTCGCGGATCGCCTTCAGGGTCTCCTCCTCGCGCGCGACCTGGGCGCGGACGGCTTCGAGCAGCGCCGCGGCGCCCGCGGCGGGAAACGACACCACGCCGTCCTCGTCACCAACCACGATGTCGCCGGGCGCAATCACGCTGCCGCCGATCGTGACCGGCACGTTGATCTCGCCGGGGCCGTTCTTGTAGGGACCGCGATGGATCACCGCACGGGCGTAGCAGGGAAAGTTGTCGGCCGCGAAGGCCGCGACATCGCGGATCGCACCGTCGATCACATAGCCTTCCGCTTTGCGCCATTGCGCGATGTTCTTCATGATCTCGCCCACCAGCGCGCGCGTCTCGTCACCACCGCCATCGACCACGATGACGTCGCCGGGGCCGACCAGCTCGAGCGCGCGGTGGATGGCGAGATTGTCGCCGGGGCGCGTGCGCACAGTGAAGGCAGTGCCCACCAGCTTAGCCCCGCGATGATAGGGCTTTAGCCCGACCGCGCCGGGCAGCCGGGCGAGATTGTCTGAGATGACCGAGGTCGGCGCACCGCGAAAACCCTCGATGATCTCGGCCGGCGGTTTCGGCACGCTGTTGGCTGCGATCGTGATGGTCATGTCCAAAAATCCTTCCTTCGTAATCGGCGTGCGCCCGCGCCTTCGCCGGCATGATCCGGAAGGCGCGCCCTTCCTTCATCCACGCCGCGCGCTCGTCGCGCAACAGTGTTCTGCGAACCTTGCCTGAATCATCGCGCGGCGGGCGCCGACGATCTCGAAGCTTTCCGGATGCTTGTAGCGGCTGAGCCTGTCCTTCAAGAACTCCGCCATGCCGTCGGCGATCGCCTGGCCGTCGGCATCGCCCTCCGGCTCGATGATGGCGTGCACGCGCTGGCCCAATTCCGGATCGGACAGTCCCACCACGACGCAGGATCGCACGCCGGGAGACTCGGAGACGGCAGCCTCGACCTCGGCCGGATAGATGTTGGCGCCGCCGCGCAGCACCATGTCGGCGAGGCGATCGCCGAGATAGAGATAGCCTTCCGCATCCAGCCTGCCGATATCACCGAGTGATTCCCAACCATCGCTGCGGCGCTTCGGCTCGGCGCCGAGATAATGATAGGTGGCGTCCCTGCCGTCATTGTTCAGGAAATAGATCTCGCCGGTCTCGCCGGGCGCGACGTCGTTGCCGTCCTCGCCGATAATGCGTAAGCGCGCCATCTCGCCGATCTTGCCCACCGAGCCCTTGTGCGTCAGCCATTCCGTGCCGGAGATGATGCAGGAGCCTTGCCGCTCGGTGCCGCCATAGAGCTCCCAGATCCGCTCGGGGCCGAGCCAGGCGATCCAGTTCTCCTTCAGCCAGGGCGGCATCGGCGCCGCCATGTGGAAGACGGTCTGAAGGCTCGACAGATCGTAGGCGTTGCGCACCTGCTCCGGCAGCGCCCAGATCCGGTGCATCATGGTCGGCACGAAATTGACCCATTGCACGCGCTCGCGTTCGATCTGCCGCAATGTCTCCTCGGCGTCGAACTTGACGAGACCGGTGAGCTGGCCGCCGGTGAACAGGGCGTAGTGCGACACGATGAACGGCGCGTTGTGGTAGAGCGGACCGGGATTGAGCAGCGAGACTCCGAAGGGGATATTGAGCGGCGGCGCGGCGACCGTGTCGGTCACGGCCGGCTGATGATCGAGGATCACCTTCGGCCGGCCGGTCGAGCCGCCAGAGGTCATGGCCTTCCAGTAGCGCGCCACCGGCGGATTGAGCGGCTCATCGGAGAATCCTTCCGGCACGAAATCCGCCGGGAGGCGGTTCGGCGCGTTCCAGTCGGCCTCGCCGCCGACCACCAGCGCCGGCTTGAGAATGTCGAGCACGGCGGCGGCCTCGCCGCGCGGCAGCCGCCATGACAGCGAGGTCGGCGTCGCACCGCACTTCCACACCGCAAAGGAGGTCTCGAAAAACGCGTTGCCGTTGGGCAATCCGATCGCGACGAAGTCGCCGGGCTTGACGCCTTTGGCCATGAACGCCCGCGCGCGCCGGTTGGCGCCGCGCTCGAGCTCGTCCCATGTCAGCGTGTCCTGCCCGTGACGGATTGCGATCGTGCCATGTGGTTTGCGTTCAGCGTACCAGCGCGGCACGTCAGACAGGGGCAGCAGCATCGGGCGTTCATTTCGTTTCTTGGGGTCTTTCTTGGCGCCGCCTCAGGTGAGGCGCTCGCAAGGCGAAGTGTAGCAGCCCGCCGGGGCGGCGCTGTGACTCATGCGCCACGTCAAGCACAAAATGTCAGCATCCCAGCCATGAAATTCCCGAGTTCCATGGGTGACAAGCCGGCGATAAAGAGGCAAAAATCTGGCTCGACTCAGTTCGGGTTGAGTTTTGCAAGGAATGCTCTCGTAGAATGTCGTCCGTGATAGCATTGCGTCGTGCGGCGCTGGTTCTTGTTGCCGCGGCAGGATTTTTCCTGCTGACGCACGCGCATGCCCAGGCGCAATGGTGGAAACGCGCGCCGGTCGATTTCGAGGAATGCGCCGACGCCGCCGAGAAGGCCGCAACCAAGTCCGAGAAGACATCCGCGCTTGCCGATTGCAACGCCAAGTTCGCCGGCCGCCGCAAGGCAGGCGGCGGCTACTCCTATTACGACTTCCTGCAGGATCGCACCTTCGACATCGCCGGCCCCAATCCGACGCCGGAGGAGCAAAAGAAGATCGACGCAGCTTACACGGCCTATCTCGCCAAAGAGCGCCGCAGCAACGAAGCGGCCGAGGCCGCCGCCCGTCAACAGCGCGAGCAGCAGGAACTGCAGGCGCGGCAACTCCAGCAGGTCGCGCTGCGAACCGACGTCGCGCGCGTGCCCGTCCCGGTCGAGCGGCCAAAGGTGCAGCAGACCGTCGGTCAGCGCCCGAAGGGCGCGTGCACCAAAGGCTCATTCTCCTGCGAATGGCCGCGGCTGTCGGAGAGCTTGAACGATTTGAAAAAGCTGTTCAATCCGACCCCGAGCAAGCCGGCGAAGAAGGGGTAAGCTCCTCGCACTGACTTGTAGGATGGGCAAAGGCGCGCAAGCGCCGTGCCCAGCACCCTGGCAAGACAAAGAAGCAAGACAAAGAGGTTGGTGGGCACGCTCCGCTTTGCCCACCCTACGACAGCGGGGTGTGGAACGTCAGTTCGGTTGCTTCTTCTTGCCACGCTTCGATTTGACCGTTGGCACATCCACCGGCGCAGTCGTCGGCGAGCTGCCCAACTGCGACCTGCTCTCCTGCAACCGCCTATCATAGCCGGGCGAGTTCACGACCGTCGGCGGTCTCGCAAGAGCGAGCGTCGACGCGCCGCAAAGCGCGGCAAGCGCGAGCCCGATCATCAAGCTACGTTTCATCGGTCCCTCCTTGCACTCAAACCACCGCGCGAATCTGCTGCGGCGTCAGCCGCGGCGGACCGTTGCCGGCGGCTTCGGCCTCCTTGATCAGCGCAACAATGCGGCGCATCAGCGGCACCTCGACATGGTTTTGCTCGGCGAGCGCGATGACGGCGCCCTGGAGATAGTCGATCTCGGTCTTGCGTCCCTGTTTCAAATCCTGCCACATCGAGGAGCGCGCCTCGGGATCGATCTTCATGGCCCGTCCCAGGATCGCATTGAAGATCATGTCGGGCAGCCGCAGCAAGGCCGGCGTCCAGTTCATCGGGATCGGCGTCGCCGAGACCGGCGCGATGCCGGCGGCCTTCAGCGCGGCCAGCCCTTCGGCCATCTGGTCGGCGAACAGCCTGCGCCAGTCGCGGTTTGCCAGTTGCGCGGCGAGCGGCATGTCGGACAATGCGCTGAGCGCGTTGTTCAGATTGATGATCAGCTTGCCCCATTGCACGCCGGTGATGTCACGGCTCGCGCGCATGGCGAGGCCGGATACCGACAATGCCGCGGCCGTGTTCCCAGCGTCCTCTCCGACATGGATGTCGCCGGAGGTCGAGCGGTGGAAACGGCCCTCGCCCATCGCGATCACGTTGAACGGCACCATGCCCGCGAGCACGCGGCGGCCACCGAGACGCTCGCGCAGCACCGCGATATTGCCGATGCCGTTCTGCAGCGAAACGATGACGGCATCCTCAGGCGCATGCTGCGCGATCTGATCCGCGACATCGGCGGTGTCGGCGCTCTTCACCGTGACCAGCACGATGCCGGCGCTGTGGAAGATCGCGGGGTCCTCCGACAGCGCGAGCTGCCCTGCGCCGAGCTTCGTCTCCGAGCCGTCGAAATCCGTCAATCGCAGGCCGAACCGCTCGATCTCGGTCTTCACCCGCGGCCGCACCAGCAGCGCGACACGGCGGCCACTGGCGGCCAGCATGCCGCCGACGAAACAGCCGATGGCGCCCGCGCCGGCCACCACGATCGGTCGATCCGTCATCACCTCGCCTTGCTCCCTGAACGATCGCCCCTCGATAGCAGAGGCGAGGCCGGCTGCCCATCGCTGCGCAGCCGCCTTGTAACCGTCATGAGAGCCCCATATGTTTTCGGCCCGGGGCAGTCAGCGGCGAGCGCTCGCCGAACGACACGCCAAAGGAGAGCACCATGGGTCTACTCGACGTCCTCAACGGCATGCAGAACGGCCCGCGCGGCCCCTCTACACCCAGCTCCGAGAAATCCTCCGGCGGCATGTCGCCGATGACCATGGCGCTGCTCGGCCTGCTTGCCTGGAAGGCGTTCAAGCACATGACGGCAAACCAGTCCGGTACGGCGCCGCAGCCGTCGCCGACGCCGGCCCCTCCGCCGGTGAACGCGAACACCGCCGACAGCGGCGGTCTTGGTGGTCTCGGAGGCCTGCTCAAAGGCGGCCTCGGCGGCCTGCTTGCAGGCGGCGCGGCCGGCACCGTGCTCAGCGGCGGCCTCGGCGATCTCCTCAATCAGCTTCAGCAGGGCGGCCACGGCGACGCTGCGAATTCCTGGGTCGGCAAGGGTCAGAACAAGCCGATCGCGCCGGGCGATCTTGCGAGCGCACTCGGCGCCGACCAGATCGACAGCCTGTCCGCTCAAAGCGGCCTGTCGCGCGACGAGTTGCTCAACGGCCTCAGCCAGTATCTGCCGCAGGTGGTCGACCATTTGACCCCGGACGGGCGGCTGCCGACGGAGAATGAGATCTCGGGCAGACTTTAATCGGACGTTGATCGACGCGCTTTCGGGAAGGGGAGCACACTCATGAGCATGGGCGGCCTGTTGTGGATCATCGTCGTCGGCTTCGTCGCCGGCCTCATCGCGCGCTGGCTGGCGCCGGGACCGAACAACCCGAGCGGCTTCATCCTCACCACCATCCTCGGCATCGCCGGCGCGTTTCTCGCGACCTTCGTCGGCCAGGCGATCGGCCATTACAGCCCAGACCAGGGCGCCGGCTTTATCATGGCCACACTCGGCGCGGTGGTGGTGCTGTTCATCTGGCACCGGCTGGTCGCGAGCGGTGTGATCAAGGGGTAGTCACTGTCGCGAAGCGCGAATCTAGCGCTACAAACTCCGCTGTCGTCCCGGACAAGCGCGCCCTAAGCGCGCGCCGATGCGGGACCCAACCACAGGGAGGAGTTTGGCGAAGTCTCGGAGTGACCGGAGTCCCGCCAAACTTCTCCCTGTGGCTATGGATCCCCGCGCCCCGTGCGCAATTGCGCACTAGGCGGGGATGACAGCGGAGATTGGAACGCGATCTCACGTAATCAGATGCATCCCCGCATCCATGCGCACGACCTCGCCGGTCATGTTGCTGGAGGCCGGCATCGCCAGGAAGCAGACGAGCTGCGCGATGTCCTCGGCTGATGATGCGACCCTGAGCGGCACCTTCGCCACCACGCTGTCGCGCACCTGCTTGGCGCCGGCTTCGCCGCGGCCCTTGGTGAACCAGGGCGTGTCGATATAACCGGGGCAGACGGTGTTGACGCGGATCAGCGGCGCCAGCGCGCGCGACAGCGACAGCGTCATGGTGTTGAGCGCGCCCTTGCTCGCGGCGTAGGCGATCGACGAGCCGACGCCGCTGATGCCGGCGACCGAGGACACGTTGACCACGGCGGAGGGCCGCTCCGAGGCCTTTGCGCCGGCTTCGAGCAGGCTGCGCGCGGCACGCACCATCTGGAACGGGCCGATGGTGTTGACACCATACACGCGCTGGAAATCTTCAGCCGACAATCCGTCGAGATCGGCATGGGCGACATGCTTGGTGGTGCCGGCATTGTTGACGAGGATGTCGAGCCGGCCCCAGGCGCTGGCCGCCGCAACGATCTTGCGGCAATCGTCGTCCTTTGAAACGTCGCCCTGCGCAACCAGGACTTCCGGAGAGCCTGCTTTGCGGCAAAGCTCCGCCGTGGCCTCGGCTTCTTTCTGGCTAGAGGAATAGTTGATGACGAGCCGCGCCCCGCTTCGCGCGAGGATTTCCGCGGTTGCTGCGCCAAGTCCGGATGCGGACCCCGTCACGATTGCGCACAGACTGTCTTTGGCCATCCGGATTTCCTTCCCCTGTATCTGATGCGAGCCTTAAGTCGCTGGCCTTGTTTAGCGAGTTTGCGGCGCCCTGCAAATCAAGCAAACTCCGCTAAGCGGAATTAGCCTCCTGTTGGTCCTTGCGCCCATGCCCGCGCCGCAGGTTGACCTGCGATCAACGCTTGTCAGGGCCATGGCTTTTTCGGATCATCGGGCGCAAGAAGACCTGCGCGGTTCGCTCCACCAGGCGGGCCGCGCCAACGGCAAAACACGGGGAACGCTGTGGCGGAGAGTGACAACATCGTCGTCGAGACTGCGGAGAAGATCTTCGCCGATCTCGCCGATCCGCAAACCATCAACAACGACAAGAAGGATGCCTGGCAGGCGCCGCTGTGGCGGGCGCTGAGCGAGGCCGGCCTGCCATTGTCCTGGGTGCCCGATGATCTCGGCGGCTCCGGCGCGAGCCTTGCCGACGGCTTTGCGCTTCTGAACGCCGCCGGCCGTTTCGCCGTCGCGGTTCCGCTGGCCGAGACCATGCTGGCGGGCTGGCTGCTGGCGCAAGCGAAGATCGCATCGCCCGAGGGCGAGATGACGGTGCTGCCGGCATCGCCGAAGGATCGCATCACCCTCGATGCCGATGGCTCGCTTTCCGGCCGCGCCCGCGGCGTGCCCTTTGCGAAAGCGGCAAAGCACTTTGCGGTGCTGGCGCACGGCAAGGATGGCGTCTCGATCGCGCTGGTCGATGCCGGCAAGGTCCGGATCGAGTCCGGCCTCAATGTCGGCTATGACCACAGCGACACCGTGACGCTCGACAAGGTCCAGCCCGTCACGCGCAAGGCCGCGCCGAAGGGCTTTGACCAGACCACGATGATGCTGATGGGCGGCGTTGCCCGCAGCCTGCAGATCGCCGGTGCGCTGGAATCGATGCTCGACATCTCCGTGCGCTATTCCAACGAGCGCGTCGCCTTCGAGAAGAAGATCTCGAAATTCCAGGCCGTGCAGCACAATCTCGCCCGCCTCGCCGGCGAATCCGCCGCGGCTCTTGCGGCTGCGACCTCTGCCGCCGACGCCATCGCGAATGCGTCGCGTTTCGACGACGAGGTTTATCTCGAAGCCGCCTCGGCAAAGATCCGCTGCGCGGAAGCCGCGGAAAAGGGCGGCGCCATCGCACATCAGGTGCACGGCGCGATCGGCTTCACCCTCGAGCACATCCTGCACCGCTATTCGCTGCGGGCGCTGGCCTGGCGCGACGATTTCGGCTCGGAGAGCCACTGGGCCGTCGAGCTTGGCAAGCTGGTCGCAAACCGCGGCGCCGACGAATTGTGGCCGCTCGTGGCGTCGCGCTGATCAGGGAGAGAAACACATGACCGCTGCCCTCCGTTTCGATCCGATCCGCCTGCCCGAGAAGTGCGAGCAATTGCGTAAGGAAGTGCGCGCTTTCCTCGCCGAAGAAATCGCCGCCGGCACCTTCGATCCGCACAAGCCCAATCGCGAGGACACCGACGCGCCGGAATTTTCCCGCCGGGTCGGCGCCAAGGGCTGGCTGGGGATGACCTGGCCGAAAAAATATGGCGGCCAGGAGCGCTCCTTCCTCGAACGCTATGTGGTGACCGAGGAGATGCGCGTCGCGAATGCGCCCACGCGGCGCTTCTTCGTGGCCGACCGCCAGAGCGGACCGGTGCTGCTGAAATACGCGCCTGAACATATCAAGATGGACATCCTGCCGCGGATCTGTCGCGGCGAGATCTGCTTTGCGATCGGCATGAGCGAGCCGAATTCCGGCTCCGACCTGTTCGCGGCAAAGACGCGCGCGACCAAGACCGACGGCGGCTATCTGATCAACGGCACCAAGATCTGGACCTCGTCGGCCCACATCGCCGACTACATGATCGCGATCTTCCGGACCTCGCAGCCGACCAAGGAAAACCGCCGTCACGGTCTGACGCAATTCCTGGTCAAGATGAAGCAGCCGGGCATCAAGGTGAACCCGATTGGCCAGATCACCGGCCAGTACGAGTTCAACGAGGTCGTCTTCACCGATTTCTTCGTCCCCGACGATCACGTGCTCGGCGAGGTCGACGGCGCCTGGAAGCAGGCGACATCGGAGCTCGCCTATGAGCGTTCGGGCCCCGAGCGTTTCCTCGAAACCTATTACGTGCTGACCGAGCTGGTCCGCGCAGTCGGTCCGAACCCCGACACGCGCAG
This sequence comes from Bradyrhizobium sp. CIR48, assembly GCF_014198315.1. Lineage (NCBI taxonomy): Bacteria > Pseudomonadati > Pseudomonadota > Alphaproteobacteria > Hyphomicrobiales > Nitrobacteraceae > Bradyrhizobium > Bradyrhizobium sp. CIR48. Next base: position 246,673 of record NZ_JACIHG010000004.1, on the reverse strand, counting down.
CGCCGAAGGCATCGGGCGCCTGGTGGCGCAGCTCCATACCATGCGGCGCATGTCGGTCTCGGTCGCCGGCATGCTGCAGGCCGGCAAGGAGCCGGTCGTCGAGGCCTCCATCGTCAAGGATATCGGCACCGTCTGGGAGCAGCAGCTTCCGCATCGCGTCCGCGACCTTGCTGCTTTCGTCGAGGAGACCGCGACCAACCGCGAGACGCTGGAGCGGCAGCTCGACTTCGCCATCAAAACCGCACCGAAACTCACCATCCAGGGCGGCACCACCGAGGTGCTGCGTGGCATCATCGCCCGCGGATTGGGCCTGCGCTAATCATTCGAGGATCATCATGACCACCTACAAAGACATCGGCGTCGAGAAAGTCGGACATGTCGGCACCATCGAGATCCGCCGCCCGCCGCTGAACTTCTTCGACATCTCGCTGATCAACCAGATCGCGGATGCGCTCGACGAATTCGACCGCGACATCGAGATCCGCGCCTCCGTTCTCTCGGCGCAGGGCAAGGCGTTCTGCGCCGGCGCGAACTTTGGCGACCCGGCGCGGCAGGCGCAGGAGGCGCGCGAGGCCGAGAAGAAGGGCGACCCCGCCGACAATCTCGGGCCGATCAACCATCTCTACATCCAGGCCGTGCGCATCTTCCGCGCCAAGAAGCCGATCGTCGCCGCCGTGCAGGGCGCCGCCATCGGCGGCGGATTGGGTCTCGCGGTGTCGGCGGACTTCCGCGTCACCTGCCCCGAAGCGCGCTTCTCAGCCAACTTCACCAAGCTTGGCTTCCATCCCGGCTTCGGCCTGACGACGACTCTTCCTGAGCTGATCGGCAAGAACAACGCCGAGCTGATGTTCTACACCAGCCGCCGCGTCACCGGCGAAGAAGCCGTGAAGTGGGGCCTTGCCAACGAGCTGGTGCCACAGGACCAGGTCAAGGCGGCCGCGATGAAGCTCGCCGGCGAGATCGCCGAATGCTCCCCGCTCGGCCTGCTCTCAACCCGCGCGACGATGCGCAATGGCCTCGCCGACCGCGTCATGGCCGCGACCAACCACGAACTCGCCGAGCAGACCCGGCTGCGCGCGACGGAGGATTTCAAGGAAGGCGTGAAGGCCACGGAAGAACGGCGGGCGGCGAATTTCAAGGGGCGATAGTCGACGTATCGCGCCGGCGCTTCGGCAATTTCTCCTGTCGTCCCCGCGAAAGCGGGGCCCCATAACCACAGGAAGAAGCTATAGGGCGCAGACCGTCACCACGAATCTTCGCCAAACTCCTCCCTGTAGTTATGGGTCCCGGGTTCGCTTCGCGCCCCGGGACGACAGTGGTGTTTGTGGCCTCGCTACTTCCTCCCCACCACCAGCGCATCGACGATCGTCACGCCCTGCCCCTCGGTGTGCACCAGGACCGGATTGAGCTCGATCTCGGCGATCTCCTTTGCATGCCGCGCGGCGAGCACTGAAACGTCGGCGATCAACCGCGACAAAGCCGCAACGTCCGCCTTCACCGCTCCACGAAACCCATTGAGGAGCGGCGCAGCCTTCAAGCCCGCCAGCATCGCACCCGCCTCCTCCGCACTCACCGGCGCCGGGCGGTAGACGACGTCGCGGGACAGCTCGGTGGTGATGCCGCCGAGACCCACCATCACCATGGGACCGAACGTCTCGTCGGTCATCGTGCCGACGATGATCTCGACGCCCTTCTTCGCCATCGGGCCGACCAGCACGCCTTGGATATCCGCCTCCGGCCGGTGCCGGCGCGCATTGTCCAGCAGCGCCTCGAATGCCAGAAACACCTCGCCCTTGGTGGTGATGTTGACGCGCACGCCGCCGACTTCGCTCTTATGGGCGATATCAGGCGACTGAATCTTCATCGCCAGGGGAAAGCCGACGCGGGTGACGGCTTCGTCGAGCTCGCTCTTGTCTCTCACCAGCACGTCATCCGGCAGTGCGATGCCGGCGGTGCGGAGCAACGCCTTGCTGTCGGCCTCGGACAGAACGGGCGATTTCAGATGCGTGGAAAGATCGCGCGCCGGCGGCCGCGTTTCGTCCGCGGGTTTCGGCAGGCTGAACCTCGCGTAGTCGACCAGCCGACGCATCGCGACGCCGACATGGGTGAGGCCCGCAAGCACCACGACGCCGGATTTGGCGAGCTCACGGCGGGCGAAGTCGGACGGCACCGTGTAGGAATAGAACACCACGGGCTTGCGTTGCGCCGACAGCACCGACGTCAGATCCTCCTCCTTGAAGGGCTTGCGCACCTCGCTCGACAGCGACAGCACCACCAGGATCGCATCGACCTCGTCGGAGGCAGTGAGCACATCGACGCTCTTCTGCAAGCCGCCAGAGGTGACGCCTTGCGCGGTGACGTCGATCGGGTTGCGCGCCGTGCCATAGGACGGCATCAACTGCTTGATCCCCGCCTGGACCTTTTCTGACAGCTCCGGCACCTGCAAGCCTTGCAGCGCCACCGCATCGGCGCCCCAGATGCCGGCGCCGCCGGAGACGGTGACGACGGCAACGCGATCGCCGTTCGGCAGCGGATTGCTGGCAAGCACCGCCGCGATCGTCAACGCCTCGTCCAGATCGTTGGAGACGATGAAGCCGTATTTCGCGAACACCGCGTCATAGGCCGCCGACCAGCCGGCCATGCTCGCGGTATGCGAGGCCGCCGCGCGCTGGCCTGCGCCGGAGCGGCCGACTTTTGTCACGATCACCGGCTTTTTCATCTCCGCGGCGCGCCGGGCGGCGACGAGAAATTTGTCGACGTCGCGGATGCCCTCGATGAACAGCAGGATCACGTCGGTCGAGGAATCCTGCACCATGTAATCCAGGAACTCGCCGGCGCCGAGATCGGATTCATTGCCGGTGCTGACGACATAACTGACGGCGATTCCGAGGGCCCGCGCGCGATGATAATAGGCGAAGCCGATGCCGCCGCTCTGCGCGACGATGCCGATCCGTTTTTTGGTGGCAACAAGCGGCACCACGCCTGGCTTGACATCGACGGCCGGACTGAATGTCGCCGCCACGCGCTGCACCTGACTGAAGAAGCCCTCGGCGTTCGGCCCGGATATCCGCATGCCGGTGCGCTTCGCCAGCGCCGCGATCGCGTCCTGCATCGCCGCGCTGTCGCCGCCCTCCTCGGCAAAGCCGGAGGAGATGATCACGGCGTTCCTGACGCCGGCGGCAGCGCATTGCTCGAGCGCGGGAAGCACGGCGCGGGCGGGGATGATGATGACGGCAAGGTCGATCGGCGCGCCGATCTCGCCGATCGATTTGTAACAGGCGAGCCCGTCGATATCGGCGTAGTTCGGGTTCACCGGGTAGATCTTCCCGGGATATTCGTTCTTGCGCAGCATCGCCAGGAGCCGCCCCGGGATCTTCTCGTGGTCGCGCGAGGCGCCGATCAGCGCGATGCTGGCGGGCGCGAAGAAGCTGTCGAGCGGATGCGGCATAGGACGAGTCCTTCTTATTGTTGACTGCACCGCATCTCTCACCGTCATCCTGAGGCGCCGGAGCGCAGCGGAGGCCTCGAAGGATGAACGGCCCCACCGTGGCCGTCGCCCTTCGAGGCTCGCCGAAGGGGCGAGCACCTCAGGGTGACGGATAACGGTGGAGGGATCAACTGACGCGGAACGTCACGCCGCCCAGCAGAAACTCGTTCCCCGCAACCGCGAGCCCTCTCGCCTTCGCGGCGTGCAGCACCTGCGCAACGTCGGCCACCCGAAACTCCAGCGCGCTCATGATCTCGCTGGCGCCTTTTACGAAACGGAAGGCCGCATTGGGCAGTTTCAGCTCGGCACCTTCAGGCACAACGCCGATGATCTTCCCCCAATGCTCCGCCAGCCCCTTCGGATCCGGGCTCTGCATCTCCACGCCGGTCAGCACCTGCGTCACGTCCTTGCGGATGAATTTCTGCCAGTCCGGTCCGGCTGGCGGATATGGCCCCAAAACATCGTCGCTGCCTTCGGTGTGGTTGAACTCGATGAAGGCGGCACGGCAGTCGCGGGGATGGAGCTGGACGCCGTGATAGGGCGCATGGTCGATCACGTTGGCGGTCCGCACGCCCATTGCGTTGGCGTTGCGGCCACGCTCGTCGGGATCATTGCAGCAGAAGATCGCCATATAGCCGCCGCGGCCGCCAGTCTTCTCGATGAAGCGGCCGGCCGTGGTACCGCCCTTGAAGGGTGCGACCACCTCCAGCAAAATCGTGTCGACCGGAAGCAGCGCATTCTCCAGGCCGTATTTTGCGACATTGCCGTCGCGGTAGCACACGGCGAGGCCCATGATCTCCGCGATGTCGGAGATGACGGGCGCGAGCTGCGGCGCGACCAGGCAGATCTGCCGCAACCGCATATAGGGCGCCATGGTCATGCGCCCCTGAAGGTCGGCTTGCGCTTCTCGACGAAGGCCTTTGCGGCCTCCTTGTGATCCTCGGTGTCGCCGCAGCGGGTGTGGTGGATCGCCTCGCCGTCGAAGCAGTCCTCCAGCGGCAGATGCTCGGCATTGTTGATGTTGCGCTTGATGAAGCCGAGCGCGATCGACGGCCCTTGCGCCAGCGACAGCGCGACCTCGTGCGCGGCGGCGTCGATCTCGGCATCGGGCACGACCTTGGTCACCATGCCGATCGCATGCGCTTCCCTCGCCGTGAGCACCGGCGACATCAGATAGAGCTCGCGCGCCCGCGCGCTGCCGAGCAGCTGCGTCAGGAAATAGGTCCCGCCGTAGTCGCCGGAGAAGCCGACCTTGGCAAAGGCCGTGGTGATCTTGCAGGATTCCGAGGCGATGCGCAGGTCGCAGGACAGCGCCATCGACAAGCCGGCGCCGGCTGCGGCGCCGTCGAGCTGCGCCACCACGGGCTTCGGCATCTGGTGCAGGATGCGCGAGACCTCCATGCCGCGGCGCAGATTCGCAAGCTTCTGCTCGAACGGCAGCGGCGCGCGGCCCGCCGCCATCGACTTGACGTCGCCGCCGACGCAGAACGAGCCGCCGGCCCCCTTGAACAGCACCGCGCGCACCTCGGGATCATCAGCCGCACGGCGTGCCGCTTCGACCAGCCCGGCCACCATCTCAGGGTTGAGCGCGTTCTTCCGCTCCGGACGGTTCATGGTGATGGTGAGCAGCCCGCCTTCGAGCTTTTGCAGGACCATGTCGTTGCTCATAGGGCGTCTCCCTTGTTGTTTTGCTCCGTCATTCCGGGGCGCGCGAAGCCCGAACCCGGAATCCATTTGTCGACAATCACTGCGGCCCGATGGATCCCAGGTTCGCGCTTACGCGCGCCCCGGGATGACGCTTCGCGTCACTTCTTCACCAGCGGGCAGCGCGACTGCTCCAGCGACTGGAACGCTTCGCTGCCGGGCACGGTGGCGAGCAGCTTGTAATCGTCCCAGCGGCCCTTCGACTCCGACGGCTTCTTCACCTCGAACAGGTACATGTCGTGGATCATGCGGCCGTCCTCGCGGATCTTGCCACCCTTGGCGAAGAAGTCGTTGATCGGCGTCTCCTTCATCACCTTCATGACAGTCGCTGCATCCGTGGTGCCGGCCGCCTTCACCGCCTTCAGGTAGTGCGTGACGGAGGAGTAGACGCCGGCCTGCGCCGAGGTCGGCGGCCGCTTCACGCGCTCCTGAAAGCGCTTGGAGAAGGCGCGCGTCTCGTCGTTCATGTCCCAATAGAAGGCTTCCGCCAGCAGCAACCCCTGCGCGGTCTCCAGGCCGATCGAGTCGATATCGGTGACGAAGACGAGCAGCGGCGAGACTTTCTGACCGCCCTTCATGATCCCGAACTCCGCCGCCTGCTTGATGGCGTTGACGGTGTCGCCGCCGGCGTTCGCAAGCCCGATCACCTTGGCCTTCGAAGCCTGTGCCTGAAGCAGGAACGACGAGAAATCCGACGTGTTGAGCGGATGGCGCACGCTGCCGAGCACCTTGCCGCCGGTCTTGGTGACGACGGCACTGGTGTCCTTCTCCAGATCCTGGCCGAAGGCGTAATCGGCGGTGAGGAAGTACCAGCTGTCGAGGCCGGACTTCACGGCCGCAAGGCCGGTCACGTTGGCCTGGCCGTAGGTGTCGAACACGTAGTGGATGGTGTAGGGACCGCAGGCCTCGTTGGTGAGACGGATTGAACCCGGACCGTTGAAGATGATGATCTTGTTGCGCGCTTTCGCGATCTCACCTGCCGCAAGCGCGGTCGCGGAGGCCGCGACGTCGTAGATCATCTCGACGCCCTGGTTGTCGAGCATGTCGCGGGCGATGTTGGCGGAGAGATCGGCCTTGTTTTGATGATCGGCTGCCAGCACCTGGATCTTGCGCCCCAGCACCTCGCCGCCGAAATCCTCCACCGCCATCTTGGCTGCGGTCTCGCTGCCGGGTCCGGTGATGTCGGCATAGAGGCTCGACATGTCGAGGATGCCGCCGATCTTGAGAGGTGGCTTGTCCTGGGCCTGCGCGGCGGCGCTCGCACTGAGGGCAAACGCGGCGGCAAAAATGCCCGACAAAATTGTCTTCATGGAAAACGATCTCCCTTATCGCGCCGTACTCTGATGGCGGCTTGGTTATTGCTCTTGGCGAAAGCTGTTGCCGCAATCATGCCGCATGCGCAAGAGCGCAGCAAGCGCGAGAGCGCCATGCGAGTCTTGCGGTGGCGGCATGTTTTCCGCAAAACGGAATGGTGAGATGCGGAAGCATGTTTCCACGTCATTGCGAGCGTGTGAGATGACATCAAAGCCCCGCACTCGCTGCCGTAGGGTGGGCAAAGGCGCGCTCTTCGCGCCGTGCCCACGGCCTGCGCGATCGGCAAAGACGTGGGCACGCTTCGCTTTGCCCACCCTACGAGAGTCCCTTCGTCATTGGCATCGTTTGAGTTAGGATCGACCCACAACGCAACCTCTCCGGGTCACGTGACGCGACTGCTTCACCTCATCGTCGCATTCCTTCTCCTCGCGAGTCGCACCGCGCTCGCGACGCCGTGCCAGTTCGAGTCGCAAGGCGAAGGCCGCGTCGCCGCCATCGTCGATGCGCGCAGCGTTCGTCTCGACGATGGCCGCGAGATCCGCCTCGCAGGCATCGAGACGACGGCGACGACGAAGCAGGCGCTGGCCTCGCTGCTCGCGAGCCGCGACGTGACACTCCGCGGTAGCGACGACACGCCCGACCGCTACGGCCGCCAGGGCGCGCTGGTCTTCATCGGCGAAAGCGACATCTCGGTGCAGGCCATGCTGCTCGCCCAGGGCGACGCCCTGGTGTCGGCCGAAATCACGGACAAGGACTGCGCGGCGGCCCTGATGGCGTCGGAGGCCGAGGCGCGGCGCCAAAAAAAGGGCAGTTGGGCTGACCCGTCGGCCATAAAAAACGCGGAAAGTCCGGACGATATTTTGGCGGGGATCGGGCGCTTTATGGTGGTCGAGGGCAAAGTCCTGTCGGTCCGGCAAGCTGGGGCAATGACCTACCTCAACTTCGGACGGAACTGGACACGTGGCTTTGCCGTGACTATTTCAAAGCGCACGCTACCGGCGTTCGAAAATGCCGGGATCACCCTTAAGTTATTGGAAAGTAAGCGTATTCGAGTCCGAGGCTGGGTCGAGGGAAGTACGGGGCCGCGCATCGATGTGCGTCTCTTGGGACAGGTTGAATTGCTGGGCGCAAACGAGCCTACTGGGGTAAGGCCTTAACGGCCGGGCACGGGTTAATTGAAGTGAATGGGGTGCTAGAACGGCACGGACTGGGCGATTGCCGCCGCCTGCGGGCGGCGCCGGCCGCGCTTTGCCTTGCGCTGGGCGGGCTTCTCGCCGGCTGCGGCGACATGGGCCGGTTCCAGGCTGCCGCGACCCCGCCGACCGTTGCAATGCCCAAGCCGAAGCCGGCCGTCGCGCAGACCCCCGCCACCGAAAAGGAGCACGAGCGCATCCTGGCGAGCTATGGCGGCACCTATGACGATCCCAGGCTCGAATCGCTCGTCAGCAAGACCGTCGACCGGCTGGTCGCAGCGTCCGACCGTCCCGACCAGGGCTACAAGGTCACCATCCTCAATTCCGGCGCGGTGAACGCCTTCGCGCTGCCGAACGGCCAGCTCTATGTCACCCGCGGACTTCTCGCGCTCGCCAGCGACACCTCGGAATTGTCCTCCGTGCTCAGCCACGAGATGGCGCACGTGCTGTCCAAGCACGCCGCGATGCGCGAGGACCAGGCGCGCCAGGCCGCGATCGTCACCCGCGTCGTCACCGACATGAGCAACGACCCCGATCTCACCGCGCTCGCGCTGGCCAAGACCAAGCTCACCATGGCGAGCTTTTCGCGCAAGCAGGAGTTCGAGGCCGACGGCATCGGCGTCGGCATTTCCGCCAAGGCGCATTTCGATCCCTACGGTGCTGCGCGCTTCCTCTCCGCGATGGAGCGCAATGCCGAGCTGAAGGCCGGCAAGAGCTCGCTCGATCCGCGCGCGCAGGATTTCACCTCGTCGCATCCGGCGACCCCGGAGCGCGTGCAGAACGCGCAGACAATTGCGCGGCAATATACGGCGCCTGAAGGCGCCGAGCGCGACCGCGAGAGCTATCTCGCTGCGATCGACAACCTCGTCTACGGCGAAGACCCCAGCGAAGGTTTCGTCCGCGGCCGCCGCTTCCTGCATCCCAAGCTGGGCTTCACCTTCCAGGCGCCGGACAATTTCACGCTCGACAACACCGCCCAGGCCGTGATCGGCGTGCGCGAGGGCGGCGCACAGGCGATGCGTTTCGACGTGGTGCGCGTGCCGGCCGAGCAGTCGCTCGGCGACTACCTCAATTCCGGCTGGATGGAGGGCGTCGAGAAGGCGTCCACCGAGGACATCACCATCAACGGTTTCCCGGCTGCGTCGGCCGCCGCCAAAGGCGACCAGTGGCAGTTCAAGGTCTACGCGCTGCGCTTCGGCAGCGACGTCTACCGCTTCATCTTTGCGGCACGGCAGAAGTCGACCGAGAGCGAGCGCAATGCGCGCGAGACCGTCAATTCGTTCCGTCGCCTGACGCTCGACGAGATTCAGGCCGCGCGCCCGCTCCGCATCAAGGTCATCACCGTGCAGCCCGGCGACACCGTGGAATCGCTCTCCCACCGCATGGCCGGCGTCGACCATCCCGCCGAGCGTTTTCGCGTGCTGAACGGCCTCGATCGCACCGCGCAGGTGAAGGTGCGCGATCGCGTGAAGATCGTGGCGGATTAGCGAAACGGGTGGTGCCGTAGGGTGGGCAAAGCGCAAGCGTGCCCACGCATCTTTTGCGATCGAGAGAGATGGTGGGCACGGCGCAAGGGCGCCTTTGCCCACCCTACCGCACCTGTGATGTGGCTACAGCTCGAGCTTAACGCCCCGTATCCATATCGCCCTTCTCGCGCTGGCCGCTGAGCCAGAGCGCCAGCAGGGTCCAGAACGCGCCGGACAACAGATACGCGCCCGAGGCGATGACGCCGAGATTGGTCGCGAGCAGCAAGGCGACCAGCGGCGCGAAGCCGGCACCGAACAGCCAGGCCATGTCCGAGGTCAGTGCGGACGCCGTGTAGCGGTACGCCTGCTTGAAGTTCGAGGCGATCGCGCCCGAGGACTGGCCGAACGACAGGCCGAGCAGGATGAAGCCGATCACCATATAGATGGTCTCGCCGAACGCGCCGGCATCGAGCAGCTGCGGGGCAAAGCCGCTATAGATCGCGATCGCGATCGCCGATCCCATCAGCAGCGACTTGCGGCCGACGCGGTCGGCGATGATGCCGGACATCACGATCGCGCCAACGCCGAACACGGCGGCGACGATCTCGATGATCAGGAAGCGTACCGGGCTTTCGCGGGTGAACAGGAACACCCAGGACAGCGGAAACACCGTAACCATGTGGAACAGCGCGAAGCTCGCCAGCGGCGCGAACGCTCCCAGCATGATGTTCTGGCCTTCGCTCGCGACGGTGTCGGAGATGCGCGCGGGCTGCAACTCGCGGGTCTCGAACAGCGAGGCATATTCCTCCGTCGTCACCATGCGCAGGCGCGCGAACAGCGCCACGACGTTGATGGCAAACGCGACGAAGAACGGATAGCGCCAGCCCCAGTCGAAGAAATCGTCGGCCGACAGGTTACCCGCGAAATAGGCGAACAGCGCGCTCGCCACGATCAGCCCGAGCGGAGCGCCGAGCTGCGGCACCATCGCGTACCAGCCGCGCTTGGAGGGCGGCGCGTTCAGCGCCAGCAGCGAGGCCATGCCGTCCCAGGCACCGCCCCAGGCCAGACCCTGCGCGATGCGCGCCAGCGCCAGCAGCCAGATCGCGGCGACGCCGATGTCGTGATAGCCGGGCAGGAACGCCAGCGCGACCGTGGCGGTGCCGAGCAGGAACAGCGCCGAGATCAGCTTGGCGGTCTTGCCGTAGGCACGGTCGACCGTCATGAAAATGACGGTGCCGATCGGCCGGGCCATGAAGGCCAGCGCGAAGATCATGAAAGAATAGAGCGTGCCGGTCAGCTCGCTCGCGAACGGGAACACCAGGCGCGGGAACACGATCACCGAGGCGATCGCGAAGACGAAGAAGTCGAAGAATTCCGAGGTGCGGCCGATGATGACGCCGATGGCGATCTCGCCGGGACTGGCCTGGTCGTGGCCGTGCTCGCCCGTGTGGAGGTCTGCCATTGCGGGGGTCTGTGCCGTCGCCATTCGTGCGCCCTTAACGTCCTGAAAACCAAAGCCGACCGCCCGGCGGGCGCCGGGCAATCTGGCCCTCTCTGGCCCAACATTCCGCACTGCAACATTGGACAAATTGTCCAATGTCCGGATTGTTGCGCCGCAGCTACCCGTTGGCCCCGCAAAAGAAACTCATTCTCAAAGGCTCGGCCCGTGTCTCGTCTCAAGATCCTGGCGCTACTACCTCTGGCTGCTGCGCTCAGCGGCTGCGACTACGTCGTGCTGGCGCCAGCCGGCGATATCGCTGCCCAGCAGCGCGACCTCGTCATCATCTCCACCGTCCTGATGCTCCTGATCGTCGTCCCCGTGATGGCGCTGACGGTGCTGTTCGCCTGGCGCTATCGCCAGTCCAACACGGCCGCTCGCTATGAGCCGGAATGGGACCACTCGACCAAGCTCGAGCTGGTGATCTGGTCGGCGCCGCTGCTGATCATCGTCTGCCTGGGCGCACTGACCTGGATGGGCACGCATCTGCTCGACCCCTATCGCACTCTCGGCCGCATCCATGCCGACCGCGCCGTGGACCAGTCCAAGGCCCCGCTCGAGGTCGACGTCGTCGCGCTCGACTGGAAGTGGCTCTTTATCTATCCGGATTACGGCATCGCCACCGTCAACGAGCTCGCAGCACCGGTCGACCGTCCGATCAACTTCCGCATCACCGCATCCTCGGTGATGAACTCGTTCTACATCCCCGCGCTTGCCGGCCAGATCTACGCGATGCCGGGCATGGAGACGAAGCTCCACGCCGTCGTCAACCACGCCGGCACCTACAAGGGCTTCTCGGCGAACTACAGCGGCGCCGGCTTCTCAGGCATGCACTTCAACTTTAGAGGACTCGACGACAAGGGCTTTGACGCCTGGATCGCCAGCGCCAAATCCGCCGGCGGCTCGCTCGGCCGCGCCGAATATCTTCAGCTCGAAAAGCCCAGCCAGAACGAGCCGGAACGCCGCTACGGCACGATCGACTCCGATCTCTACCGCCTGATCCTCAACATGTGCGTCGAGACCGGCAAGATGTGCCAAAGCGAGATGATGGCGATCGACGCCAAGGGCGGCAACGGTCATCAGGGCCTGAACAACACCCTGCCGCTCACTTACGACAAGTACGCCCGCCGCGGCACCCCGCTCGGGCCGGAGCCGACTTTCGTCGCCGGCACCTGCACGCCCGATGCGCCGCAGGGCAAGACCACGGCGTCGATCACGGCTCCTGTCGACACCGCGCCGCTGCTCGGCGCCGGCCTGAAGCGGCCGAGCTTCGCGCCGCTCAAGTCCTCGTCCTTCTTCCTCGGACTGCGTCCGAAGTCAGACTCCTAAAGAGATCCCCGCATGTCTCCTGATCTTCTCAAGCTCATCTTCGGCCGGCTCGGCTTCGAATCGTTGCCGCTGCACGAGCCGATCGTCGTCGGCACCTTCGCGGTGGTCGCGCTCGGCGGCGCCGCACTGCTCGGCGGCCTCACCTATTTCCGCCTCTGGGGTTATCTCTGGCGCGAATGGTTCACCACCGTGGACCACAAGCGCATCGGCATCATGTACATGATCCTCGGCATCGTGATGCTGCTGCGCGGCTTTGCCGATGCGCTGATGATGCGCGGCCAGCAGATGCTGGCCTTTGGCGGCTCCGAAGGCTATCTCAACGCCCATCACTACGACCAGGTCTTCACCGCCCACGGCGTGATCATGATCTTCTTCGTGGCGATGCCGCTGGTGACCGGCCTGATGAACTATGTCGTGCCGCTCCAGATCGGCGCGCGCGACGTGTCGTTCCCGTTCCTGAACAATTTCAGCTTCTGGATGACGGTCGGCGGCGCAGTGCTGGTGATGGCTTCGCTGTTCATCGGCGAATTCGCCCGCACCGGCTGGCTGGCTTATCCGCCGCTGTCGAACATCGGCTACAGCCCCGATGTCGGCGTCGACTATTACATCTGGGCGCTGCAGGTCGCGGGCGTCGGCACGACATTGTCAGGCATCAACCTGATCTGCACCATCGTCAAGCTGCGGTGTCCCGGCATGACCATGATGAAGATGCCGGTCTTCACCTGGACGTCGCTCTGCACCAACGTCCTGATCGTCGCCTCCTTCCCGGTTCTGACAGTGGTGCTCGCGCTGCTCTCGCTCGACCGCTACGTCGGCACCAACTTCTTCACGAACGATTTCGGCGGCAGCCCGATGATGTACGTGAACCTGATCTGGATCTGGGGTCATCCCGAAGTCTACATCCTGGTTCTCCCGGCGTTCGGCATCTTCTCGGAAGTGACCTCGACCTTCTCCGGCAAGCGGCTGTTCGGCTACACCTCGATGGTCTACGCCACGGTCGTCATCACCATCCTGTCGTACCTGGTCTGGCTGCATCACTTCTTCACGATGGGCTCGGGCGCCAGCGTCAACTCGTTCTTCGGCATCACCACGATGATCATCTCGATCCCGACGGGCGCGAAGATGTTCAACTGGCTGTTCACGATGTATCGCGGCCGCATCCGCTACGAGCTGCCGATGATGTGGACGATCGCCTTCATGCTGACTTTCGTGATCGGTGGCATGACCGGCGTGCTGCTGGCGGTGCCGCCGGCCGACTTCGTGCTGCACAACAGCCTGTTCCTGATCGCGCACTTCCACAACGTGATCATCGGCGGCGTGGTGTTCGGCGCCTTCGCCGGCATCTCCTACTGGTTCCCGAAAGCGTTCGGCTTCAAGCTCGATCCGTTCTGGGGCAAGATGTCGTTCTGGTTCTGGGTCACCGGCTTCTACCTCGCCTTCATGCCGCTCTATGTGCTCGGCCTGATGGGCGTGACCCGCCGCCTGCGCGTGTTTGACGATCCGTCCTTGCAGATCTGGTTCGTCATCGCCGCGGTCGGGGCCTTCCTCGTCCTGCTCGGCATCCTCTCGATGCTGATGCAGTTCGCGGTCAGCTTCCTCAGGCGCGAGCAGCTCAAGGACGTCACCGGCGATCCCTGGGACGCGCGCACGCTGGAATGGGCGACCTCCTCGCCCCCGCCGGACTACAACTTCGCCTTCACCCCCGTCGTTCACGACAATGACGCGTGGTGGGACATGAAGAAGCGCGGCTACCAGCGTCCGCTCACCGGGTTCAGGCCGATCCACATGCCCAGCAGCACCGGCACTGGCATCATCCTTGCCGGCCTCGCCACCGCGATGGGATTCGGCCTGATCTGGTACATCTGGTGGCTCGCCGCAGTGAGCTTCGCCGCGCTGCTCGTCGTCGGCATCGGCCACACCTTCAACTATCACCGCGACTTCGACATTCCGGCTGAAGACGTCATCCGGACCGAGGACGCGCGCACCAAACTGCTCGCCGGAGCCAAGTAAATGACTGTCGCTGTCAATCCCGCCCAGACCGGCGAGCCGGTCTTCTATCTCGCCGACGAACACCCGCATCCGGAAGGCTGGAGCACCTCGCTCGGCTTCTGGATCTACCTGATGAGCGACTGTCTCATCTTCGCGATCCTGTTCGCCACCTTTGGCGTGCTCGGTGGCAACTACGCCGCAGGCCCCGCACCGAAGGACCTGTTCGACCTGAACCTGGTCGCGGTGAACACTTCGATGCTGCTGCTGTCGTCGATCACGTATGGCTTTGCCATGCTGACGATGCAGCAGAACAAGGTCGCACAGACGCAAATCTGGCTGGCGATCACCGGCCTGTTCGGTCTCGCCTTCATCGGCATCGAGCTCACCGAGTTCGCTCACATGATCCATGAAGGCGCCACGCCCCAGCGCAGCGCCTTCCTGTCGGCGTTCTTCACCCTGGTCGGCACCCACGGCCTGCACGTTTCCTGCGGCCTGATCTGGCTGGTGACGCTGATGGTGCAGGTCCAGAAGTTCGGTCTGATCGAAGCCAACCGCCGCCGCCTGATGTGCCTGTCGATGTTCTGGCACTTCCTCGACGTGGTCTGGATCGGCGTCTTCACCTTCGTCTATCTCCTGGGAGTTCTGCGATGAGCACCGATACCCACGCAGCCGGCGCGCACGACCATCACCACGCCGACGGCCACGCCCACAGCACGTTCTCGGGCTACATGCTCGGCTTCGTGCTCTCGGTCGTGCTCACCGCGATCCCGTTCTGGCTGGTGATGAGCGGCGTGCTGCCGAGCAAGCAGATCACCGCGCTCGTGATCATGGCCTTCGCGGTCGTGCAGATCGTCGTGCACATGATCTACTTCCTGCACATGAACACGACGTCCGAGAACGGCTGGAGCATGATGGCGCTGATCTTCACCATCGTGATGGTGGTGATCGCGCTGTCCGGTTCGCTGTGGGTGATGAGCCACCTCAACAGCAACATGATGCCGATCCACCAGATGAGCGGGATGAAGTGAGCGAAGTCAGGACCGTGACCAGCAAGACGAGCGGGGCGCGCAGCGGGGCTGTGCGGTCCCCGTCCCTGTGGCTCACGGTCCTCTCGCTGACGGCCTTTGTTGTCCTGATCGCACTCGGCATCTGGCAGATCGAGCGCCGCGCCTGGAAGCTGGCGCTGATCGACCGTGTCGAGCAGCGCGTCCATGCCCCTGCCCAGCCGGTCCCCTCGCCCGATTCATGGCCTGCGGTTTCCAGGGCAAATGACGAATACAGGCATGTCAGCGTCACCGGCCGCTTCCTGCATGACCGCGAGACGCTGGTCCAGGCGGTCACCGAGGAAGGCCCGGGCTATTGGGTGCTGACACCGCTCCAGCGCGATGACGGCACACAGGTCCTGGTCAACCGCGGCTTCGTGCCGTCCGAGCGGCGCGACGCATCGACGCGCCGGGACGGCAATCCGGACGGCCAGGTCGAGATCACCGGCCTGCTCCGCATCACAGAGCCGAAAGGCGGATTCCTCCGGAACAACGTGCCCCAGCACAACCGCTGGTATTCGCGCGATGTCGCCGCGATTGCGACCGCCCGCGGTCTGCACGATGTCGCGCCGTTCTTCGTCGATGCCGATGCCGGATCACAATCCGGCAGCGGTCCAATCGGCGGATTGACCGTGGTCAGCTTTCCCAATAACCACCTGATCTACGCGCTGACGTGGTTCGCCCTGGCTTTCATGCTGGCGGGTAAACTCTTCGTCACATTCGGCGGCGGGCTGTTCCGCCGCAAACGCTTCGTCCACGAAAAGGCAGGCGGCTCCGATGCCGTCGCCCGCAGGACGGGATCAGATGCTGGAACGATCGTCGAGCCGACCTGACGACGGGAAGACGCTTTCCCACACACTTGCGCATGGCGGGCACGCCGTCACGCTGCAATCGCAGGCGGACGCGCGCAGCGAGCTGATCGGCACGACTCCGACCGACGACGAGACCAACCGCAAGAACATGGCGCTGCTGATCCAGCTGCGCTGGACGGCGGTGGTTGGCCAGATCGTGACGATCGGCGGCGTGCATCTTGGGCTCGGCATTCCCCTGCCGCTGGAGCGGATGGGCGCGGTGATCGGCGCCCTGGTGCTGCTCAACGTCTCCAGCCTGGTCTGGGTGCGCCATCGCGCCGCGATCACCAACAACGAGCTGTTGGTCGCCTTGATGCTGGACGTCGCCGCGCTGACCGCGCAGCTCTACCTCTCCGGCGGCGCCACCAATCCCTTCACCTCGCTGTTCCTGCTCCAAGTGACGCTCGGCGCGGTGCTGCTCGATGCCCGCTCGACCTGGTCGCTGGTCGCGCTGACCTGCGCGAGTTTTGTCTGGCTGACGCTGGCATACCGCCCGCTGGATCTGCCGCCGAATCCGCTGAGCGAGACCTATACACTTACGGTCGCCGGCATGCTGCTGGGCTTCGTTCTCAACGCCGTGCTGCTGGTCGTGTTCGTCACCCGCATCAACAGGAATTTGCGCGAGCGCGACGCGAATCTGGCAGCGCTGCGCCAGCATGCCGCCGAGCAGGATCACATCGTCCGCATGGGCCTGCTCGCCTCCGGCGCGGCCCATGAGCTCGGCACGCCGCTCGCCTCGCTCTCGGTGATCCTCAGCGATTGGCGCCGCATGCCGGATCTTGCCGCCGATCAGGAGCTCGCCGAGGACCTCGCGGAGATGGAAACCTCGCTGCAACGCTGCAAATCGATCGTGACAGGCATCCTGGTCTCGGCCGGCGAAGCGCGCGGCGAAGGCTCATCGCCGACGACGGTGACGGCCTTCGTCACCGCCCTGGTCGACGAATGGCGCGACGCACGCTCGGCGCGGACGCTCTACTTCGTCAACACGTTCGGAGCGGACGTCGCCATCGTCTCCGACATCGCGCTGAAGCAGGTCATCTTCAACGTGCTCGACAACGCCTATGAAGTCTCGCGGGAATGGGTCGAGCTCGTCGCCGAGCGCGAGGGCGACCATCTCGTGCTGTCGATCAGCGATCGCGGCCCGGGCTTTGCGCCGGAGATGCTGGCGCAGCTCGGAAAACCCTATCACTCGAGCAAGGGCCGCGCCGGCGGCGGGCTCGGGCTGTTCCTGGTGGTGAACGTCGTGCGCAAGCTCGGAGGCACCGTGACCGCCGAGAACCACAGGAAGCGCGGCGCCACCGTCCGCCTCACGCTGCCGCTCGCAACGCTCGCGATCGGAGGGAATTTTGACGCCTGACCGTTCGCTCATCGTCGTCGAGGACGATGCCGGCTTTGCACGCACGCTGAAGCGCTCGTTCGAGCGCCGCGGCTATGATGTCGTGCTCGCCGCCTCGATCGAGGACGTGCGGAACGTGCTGGAGGAACGCTCCTTCGGCCACGCCGTCGTCGACCTCAAGCTCGGCGGCGCCTCCGGCCTTGCCTGCGTCGAGCTGCTGCACACGCACGACCCTGACATGCTGATCGTGGTGCTGACCGGCTTTGCCAGCATCTCGACCGCCGTCGAGGCGATCAAGCTGGGCGCCTGCCATTATCTCGCAAAGCCCTCGAACACCGACGACATCGAAGCCGCCTTCAACAAGGCCGAAGGCAACGCCGAGGTCGCGCTCGACGCCCGGCCGACCTCGATCAAGACGCTGGAATGGGAGCGCATCCACCAGACCCTGATCGAGACGGATTTCAATATCTCGGAGGCGGCACGAAGGCTCGGCATGCACCGGCGCACGCTGGCAAGGAAGCTCGAGAAGCGGCCGGTGAAGTGACCCGCCACGCGTCGTTTGACGAAGACTCTCTCCTCTCGTGGTCCCGGCGTTCGCCGGGACGACACCGAGTTTGTCGAGAGACCTCTTGCACAAAGCTTCAGTCATCGTCTTGGAAAGCATTCCCCAAACAAAAAGCCCGGCCATTCGGCCGGGCTTTTGATTGCTTGCGCAGAGCGAAGCTGCTTACGCGGCCTCGTCGGCGACGGTGGTGTCGTCGCCATCGGTGTCGTCGGTATCGCCCTCGGCATCCGTATCGCCCTCGCCGTCGGCGGCTTCCGCCTTGGCGTTGGTGCGGCGCGGGCTCTTGGCGAGCTGGGCCTCGATCTCCTTGACCGCTTCGGTCTCGGTCGAGTGCTGCACCACCGCGATCTCGCGGGAGAGACGATCGAGCGCCGCTTCATAGAGCTGGCGTTCGCTGTAGGACTGCTCCGGCTGCGACTCCGAGCGGTAGAGGTCGCGCACGACTTCCGCGATCGCGACGATGTCGCCCGAATTGATCTTCGCTTCGTATTCCTGGGCGCGGCGCGACCACATGGTGCGCTTGACGCGGGCGCGGCCCTTGAGCGTCTCCAGCGCCTTCTTCACCAGCGCCGGCTCGGACAGCTTGCGCATGCCGACATTGGCGACCTTGGCGGTCGGCACGCGCAGCGTCATCTTGTCCTTGATGAAGTTGATGACGAACAGCTCGAGCTTCGCGCCGGCGATCTCCTGCTCCTCGATGGCCAGGATCTGGCCGACGCCGTGAGCGGGATAGACGACGAATTCATTGGCCTTGAAGCCCTGACGCTGGGTCACGACCTTCTTTTCCTCGACCTTCGGCGCAGCAGCCGCCGGCTTCACAGCGGGCTTGGCGGCAGCAACGGGAGCCTTGGCAGGAGCAGCAACGGGAGCCTTCGACGCGGCGGGCTTGGCAGCGGGAGCCTTGGCGGCAACGGGCTTGACAGCAGGCTTGGCAACGGTCGCTTTCGCGGCCGGTTTGGCAGTCTTGTTAGGCATTGCGCTTCTTTTGTTCTTCGAGGACTTTGCAGCCGGCGCCTTCGTCGCGGTCCGACCTTTGGATGCGCTACGGCTGGCCGCGGCGACTTTTTTGGCCTCCTTATGGGAAGCCCTCGCTGAAGTACTCTTTTTACGCGTTTTCTGTGACACAGCCTGCGCGCGGAAACTGCCACGCCCCTGTTCGACATTTGGTTTCACGGGAACCCAGCGGGGCCAACGGGGCTGACAGGGTTCGGCTTAATGTGCCCAATATAGCACATTTCCCGCAAAAATCAATGATTTAGGGGTCTTGAGGGCTGGTTTTCGGCGGAAGCGCCGCTATTAGGGTTAAGTTTGAGCCCGATTCAGTCGCCGGAGCCGGGGTTCGGAGAAAAATATTTCTCGAACTTGCCTTCCATGCCGTCGAATTCCTTGGCGTCGGCAGGTGATTCTTTCTTCTGGGTGATGTTCGGCCAGCTCTTGGCGTAGTCGGCGTTGACCGAAAGCCACTTTTCCAGGCCCGGTTCCGTGTCCGGCTTGATGGCGTCGGCGGGGCATTCCGGCTCGCACACGCCGCAATCGATGCACTCGTCCGGGTGGATGACGAGCATGTTGTCACCCTCGTAGAAGCAGTCGACCGGGCAGACCTCGACGCAGTCGGTGTACTTGCACTTGATGCAGTTTTCAGTGACGACGTAAGTCATCCAACGCTCCGAAAAGCTCTTTTAAAAGTCGCGGCTTGCGTAGCGCGTATGGCCCTGCGCTGCAAGGTCGGGAAGGCCCGATCATGACGGCTTTGTGTGTTTGATCGACCAAGAACTGAATTCGAAACGCAATTAATTGCGTTTCGCTTCGCTTAGCTCCTCAAAGAGCACCCGCGCCGCAGCAGCATCGCCACGGCGTTCGCTGAAGCCGGTGACCTTCAACACCCGCACGGTGCGATCGAGCGCGACGGTGATGACGTCGCCGATCTTGATCGCATGCCCCGGCGACTTTTCACGCTCGCCGTTGACGCGAACGTGGCCCGACCCGACGAGCTCGGCCGCGGAGGTGCGCGCCTTCACCACCCGCGCGTGCCACAGCCATTTGTCGAGGCGCTGCCGCTCGGTCGTCGTGGCTCTATTCCTTCTGACGCGTTTTCTTCACGCGAACCGCTCCGCACTTCGCTTGAAAACGCTATGCTACTCCTTCCGCCCGGACAGCTGCTCTTTCAGAGCCGCGAGCTTGGCGAAGGGCGAATTCGGATCGGCCGGGCGATCGCGCTCGCGCGGATTTGCGCTCGAGGCGTAGGGACGCAGCGACGGCCCGCCCTGGCGGTCGCGGCCCTTGTCGCGGTCACGGCCGCGGTTGTCACGGCCCTTGTCGCGATCTCCGCCGAACTTGCCCTTGTCGCGATCGCGCCCCTTGTTGTCGCGATCCTTGCCCTCGAAGCGGCGGTTCCTGTCGTCGCGCCCCTCGGGACGCGGCGCGCCTTCGCCACCTTCGCGCGGCTTGCGGAAGTCTCTGCCGCCGTCCCTGCGATGGCCGCCATGACGCTGGCCCGGCTTGGCGCCGTCGGCTGCTTGTGCGGCCCCGCCTTCCGCGGGCGCGGCACCTGCCTCTGCGCCTCCTTGCGGACGCTGATGGTGGTGACGCTGGTGGCGATGGCGCTCGTGGCGCGGCTTGCGGTCTTCGTGACGGCCGCCGGGGCGCCAGACCTCGATCAGCTCGGGCTCGGCGGGCGTCGCCGAAGCTTCGACAGGCGCGGCGGCGTCGGGTGACGCGGCGGCTTCGGTTGCAGCCGTCTCGGCCGGAGCGGCTTCGAGGCCGGCAGTCTCGGTGGGCGCAGCAGGCTCTTCCGCCGGCGGCGCAATGCCGGGGGCGTCTTCGGGCGTGACAGGGGCCTCGGGAGAGGCTTCGAGCGCGGGCTCGGCCTCCTGAGCCGGCTCGTCCTGCAGCTCCATGCCGGGCGCATCTTCGACCGTGACCGGCTCGGCGACCGCTTCGGTGGAAGCCTCCGCCGGCAGGCCGGCAACGGCCTCTGCCGCGGTCTCGGTCGAGGTCTCTGTCGCGGATTCGGCGCTGCCTTCAGCCGGCGGCGTCTCGGCCGCGACCGTTTCCACTACGGCCGGCTTTTGCGGCAGCGGCGGACGCTTCTCCATGCGATAGCCGAGCGCGCGCAAGACCGACGCAAAATCTTCGCCGGCCGAACCAGTGAGCGAGGTCATCGCCTGCGTCACCACAAAACCGCGGCCGTCGAAGGCGCCGGCCGGCTTTTCGCCGGACGCGTTCTCGCGCCAGGCCAGCGCCGGACGGATCAGATCGGCAAGACGCTCCAGAATGTCGACGCGCACGGCGCGTTCGCCGGCCTGCTTGTAGCCGAGCACGCGATAGGCATCGCGCGGCAGGGCCTTGTCGACCGGGAACGAGGTGCGGCCCGAGGATGCCAGATGCTGCGCGCCCGACAGCGAGGACAGATCGACATTGTCCTGCTTCAGCGCCCAGAGCAACGCGGCGAGCGCGCGCGCGGCGGGCTTCAAAAGGCCGGGGAAATAGATGTGATAGGCGCCGAAACGGACGCCGTATTTGCGCAACACCGCGCGCGAGGGCTGGTCGAGATCCTTCAGCTCGTTGGCGATCTTCGGACGCTCGAGCACGCCGAGCGCCTCGACGAGCTGATAGGCGATGCCGCGGGCGATGCCGGTGACGTCCTCGGCCTTGGACAGCTCGAACATCGGCCCGAGCAGCTTCTCGACATGGGTCTTGAGCCAGAGCTCGAGCCGGGCCTGCACCTTCTCGCGGGGGCCGCCGGTCAGGCGCTCGTCGGAGATGATGCGGATGCGCGGATGCAGCGCGTCTTCTGCGGCGGACAGCCGCGCCACGGCATCGCCGGTCCAGCGGATGATGCCTTCGGAGGTCAGCACGAACTGATCGTCCGGCGCGTTGCCGAGCTTTTCGGCGCGCGTGTTGATCTCGCCGGCGAGCACTGCTTGCGCTGCAGCCTGCAAGGCTTTCGCATCCGAGCCAGCTTCCGCCGCATCCGGTGCAAAGGTGAAGCCGTCGAGGCGGCCGATGACATGGCCTTCGACGATGACTTCGCCGGTCTTGCCGATTTCAGTATTCAAGCTCGTGTTCTCCCGCAGGCGGCGCATCAATACACTGGTCCGGCGATCAACGAAACGCTCAGTCAAGCGTTCATGGAGCGCATCCGATAATTTATTTTCGACCTCCCGCGCGATCCCCTGCCAGCGTTCGGGGTCTTTCAGCCAGTCCGGGCGGTTGGCGACGAAGGTCCAGGTGCGGATCTGCGCGATCCGGGCCGACAGCGTGTCGATATCGCCGTCGATGCGGTCGGCCTGGGTGATCTGGGCCTCGAACCAGGCGTCGGGGATGCATCCCTTCCGCATCAGGAAGCCGTACAGCGTGGTCACCAGCTCGGCATGGGCGGCCGGCGACAGTTTTCGGTAGTCGGGGACCTGGCAGGCCTCCCACAGCCGCTCCACCGCCGCCTTGCCATGCGCGATATCGCGCACCTCGACGTCGCGGGCGGCGTGATCGAGCACGCGCATGTCCTCGGCGACGGGGGCGCGCGTCAGCGCCTCGTGGCCGGGGGCGAGGTTCAGGGACACCTGGAGCGCGCCGAGCGAGGAGAAATCCAGCCTGGCGTTGCGCCATTGCAGCATCTTCACGGGATCGAAAGTGTGGTTCTGCAGCGCGTTGACGAGCTCGGGCTCGAACGGCGCGCAGCGGCCGGTGGTGCCGAAGGTGCCGTTGCGCGTGGCACGGCCGGCACGCCCCGCAATCTGCGCGAATTCGGACGGCGTCAGCCTACGGAACTGGTAGCCGTCGAACTTGCGGTCGGAGGCAAACGCAACGTGGTCGACGTCGAGATTGAGGCCCATGCCGACGGCATCGGTGGCAACGAGATAATCGACATCGCCGTTCTGGAACATCGCCACCTGCGCGTTCCGCGTGCGTGGGCTAAGCGAGCCCAGCACCACGGCGGCGCCGCCATGCTGGCGGCGGATCAGCTCGGCGATGGCGTAGACCTCGTCGGCCGAGAACGCGACGATGGCGGTGCGGCGCGGCTGGCGCGTGATCTTGCGGTCGCCGGCGAATTCGAGCTGCGACAGGCGCGGCCGCGTGATCATGGAGACGCCAGGCAGCAGCCGCTCGATGATCGGGCGCATCGTGGCGGCGCCGAGCAGCAGCGTCTCGTCGCGGCCGCGGCGGTTGAGGATGCGATCGGTGAAGACGTGGCCGCGTTCGAGATCGCTCGCGATCTGGACCTCGTCGACGGCGAGGAAGGAGAGGTCGAGGTCGCGCGGCATCGCCTCGACGGTCGACACCCAATAGCGCGGATTCCTGGGCTTGATCTTCTCCTCGCCGGTGACGAGCGCGACCGCCTCGGCCCCGACCCTGCCAGCGATCTTGTTGTAGACCTCGCGCGCAAGCAGCCGCAGCGGCAGGCCGATCATCCCCGACGGATGCGCCAGCATCCGCTCGATGGCGAGATGGGTCTTGCCGGTGTTGGTCGGCCCGAGCACCGCAGTGACGCCGGCGCCAGGCACCCGATCGGACGGCGCGCGCTCGGAAGCGAAGGGGGAGGAGGAAAAGGGCATCTGGGGGATTAGGTAGTGGCGATTTGGGCGAATGTCAGTGCTGTCTGGGGCGGGGGCGGGGCTTGGGGGCTGATCCGCCCACCATCAGCCCGTCATCCTGAGGCGCGAGCCATGCGGCGCATCGCGCCGCATGGGGAGCCTCGAAGGATGAACGGCCCGGGTGCCAACCCAGCGAATGTCCGCGGCGCCAGCCGGGCCCGTCGCCCTTCGAGGGCCGCTGAAGAAGCGGCTACCTCAGGGTGACGGGATGTGGCAGCGGAGAATCCGGCGCCTCCCCAAACCTCGCGCAACTGTCTCACTTTGCGACGCTTTTCCCGTTGGCTTTAAGCTTCGGAACGACTCTAGAACGAATCGCGGCCGAATCGCTGACTCCCCCTGGAGTCATGTTCCGTTCACGCAACATGTCGCGGGAGTCTTGTTGGCTGCAACTAGATGGAGTTTTGGGCCGCCGTACAAGTGACGTTTCGATGGCGCAAAGCCTTAAGTTGGGGACGGCGCGGAGTCGAATCAGAATCGGGAAGGAGTCAAATGGATTCCGGATCGAGGCCGCCCAAACTCGTTTTCGCGAAAACAACCCCATGCACAGTAGGTAAGTGATTGAAATCACGACACTTCTTCCGTCATCCTGAGGTGCGAGTGGCGCGGTGCCCAGCACCGCGCCGGGAGCCTCGAAGGATGGACGGCCCGGTTGCGGCGGCTGGCGCTGGTTTCCTCGCGGTGAGAGCCGGGCTGTCGCCCTTCGAGGGCCGCCAAAGAGGCGGCCACCTCAGGGTGACGAGTTAACAAAGGATAGGCGCGGAAACAGCCACTTACTGCGTCTTCGCCACCCTTGGCGGCTGGGCCGTGGTGATGAAGCTGGTGGCTTCCAGCATGGCCGGCCCCAGGGGCGTCGGCACTTTCAGCCAGAACGGGACCAGGATGCGGGTGCCGGCGACGGGGGCGAAGGCGATCTCGATGTTGCGCTGGGCGGCGAGGTATTTGATCACGGGCCGGTCCGGGATGTAGCCGGCGACGGGCACGAAATAGAGCGAACAGACCACCACCGGGCCGTGATAGCCCTTCTCCGCCTTCACGCTCTCCATTCGCTTGAAATCGAGCTTCAGATCGTAGCGCATGCGGCCGTCGAACACGGGCGCCGAGTTGTGGCAGGCGTCCGGCGAGACCGGGTCGCCATTGCCGGGCACGCGCAGCAGCGAGGCCGTCATGGGGTCCCAGACGCCGCGGCGGTGCGCGTCGGTGACGACGATGCGGTCCGGATCGACCGGCGGCTCCGGCAGAATGGCAAAATCCTTCACATTGCCCTTGTCGAGCGTGATGCGGATCTCTTCGGTCTTCTTCGAGGTGGTGGTGGAGGCCTGGTAGCCGGTCGCAACCAGCGCGCCGTTGACGATGCGCCCTTGGCTAGCGCCGGTGCCAGACCCGCCGGTGAACGACTTCAGCAGCCCCGAGGTGCCGCCCGCGGCCGCCGCCGAGAACACGTCGTCCTGGATGTCGATGTTCCATGCGCCCTTGCCGACGGGAATGCCGGCCAGCGAGGCCTCATACTGCGCCTCGAGCTTGCCCTGCGCCGCCGCCGGCACCGCGCCCCACGCCACCACCACGCCGCAAAGCGCCGCCAGCCAGCCGGCAACGCGCGGGCGGACTGAGCGCTGTTCTGGCGCAAAAGGGGACGTTGTGAGCACGAAACAATCCAATCGGGGCGCGACGGTTGTTACTTAAGCCAAAAACCGCGGCAAACAATGTGTCCGGGCGTATCGAGCCGGGAACTCCACCGGAGTCTTCAGGCGCGAATACGCCCTTTATGTGATGGTAAGGCGCGACAAACATTGCCGTTTTGGTGATCGGCGGTAGCCGGGAGCGCTCACCTACCTCCACCCACTCCGCCGTCATGCCCCGGCTTGACCGGGGCATCCAGTACGCCGCGCCCCCCCTGGTCAGCCGCACCGCCGCGGAGTACTGGATCGCCCGGTCAAGCCGGGCGATGACACCTGTTGTGGCGCGCAAATCCCCGCCCAAAACCTTGACTGCCCGCCCCTTCCCCCCTATACGTCCGCCCGCTCCCTGCAAGGACAAAAGAATTAGCCCCCGTGGCGCCCAGAATGGCGGCCGCAATCGTTGGGGGATCAGCTCTAAGGATTTATGCCATGTCTCGCCGCTGCGAACTGACGGCCAAGGGCCCCCTCGTCGGCCACAAGGTCAGCCACTCCAACATCAAGACCAAGCGCCGCTTCCTGCCGAACCTGGTCAACGTGACCTTCATCAGCGAAGCCCTGGAGCGCAACGTGCGCCTGCGCGTCTCCACCAACGCGGTCAAGAGCGTCGACCACAATGGCGGCCTCGATGCCTTCCTGCTCAAGGCCAACGCCGACGTGCTGTCGCCGCGCGCCCTCGAACTGAAGCGCGCCATCCAGAAGAAGGTCGGCCCGACGACCGCACCGGCCAAGAAGGCCAGCTGAGTTTTTCAGAGTTAGGGCGGGGGCTAAGTTGCGTCGCGTGGCGTAGGCTTAGCCAAGTAAGAGTTTGCGTTGCGGCCGGATCGGAAGATCCGGCCGTTTTTGTTTGATGAGAACAAGCTGGAAGAGCGCCGCCCCCGTTACCATCTTGCCGATCGCTACGCGACGATGCACCATTGTGAGAAGAAAGCGGCGCCGTGCATAGTGAAAACGGTCGTCGAAGAGCGAGGGGAGGATGAATCTCCAAGAGTACGAGACGGAACACATCGCGCTCTACCAAGAATTTTGTCAGATAATCCGGAACATTCTAGAGAGAGTGATTGCAGCGAATGGATTGCCGCGGCCGCAGTCTATTCAATGTCGGGCCAAAGAGCCCAAGAAACTGAGAGCGCGACTAGAACAATCGGCCGCTCTAGACTCTGATTACATCGAGGCCCTACGCCGGGACCTCGCTGGCGTTCGAATCATCTTTTATACCAACACCGATGTTGATCGTTTCGTTGGCTCGCGCTTGATATTTGAGAATTTCGAGGTCGAGGAAGATGGAGTGAAAGTCCATCATCCGACGGAGGAGAATGATGGAAGCCAGTATCGCGGAATTCACTACACGATTCGACTAAAGAGCGATCGAGCAAAACTAGCGGAGTATGCAAAGTTTCACGCGTTGAGGTGCGAGGTGCAGGTGCAGACTATACTGCATCATGCGTGGTCGGAGACGTCCCACGACATTCTTGACAAGAATGAGTCGCGTGATGGGTTCGGAGCCAGAGCGATGGAGATGATTCAAAGTCGCTTTAATCGAATCATGACGAAGCACCTGCTTCCAGCCGGTTATGAGTTCCAACGGGTCCAACACGACTACGAGCGGCTGCAGCAGGGCAAAGAACTCTTTGACCGCGACCTGCTGTCGCGACTGGAGGATGCCTCCAACAACAACGAGCGACATGAGATCTTAGCTTCTCTCAAACAAGATGTACTCCCACACTATGATGATATTGGCGCCATTTATGGCGACGTGCTGGCGGCAATTGTAAACGCATCGCGAAGATCAGCGAGCACACCGGTAGTACCCATCGTTACTCCGTTTGGAGAAATGCCCGGGAAAACGTCAGCCGACGTTGTTTTAGTGGCAGTCGAGATTATTCAAATATTTCGTTACGTGGATATCAGCGGCAGTTTTAACGCACTGTGCGAGCTCTACCACAATGGATGAAAACGTTGTTCGCAAGAAAGTTATAGATGTAGCTGCCTCGCTGGCACAGCACGACTTAAACGTTTGGAGAAGCGTTGGACCTGGGGTTCAAGTGGCCCTCTTGGACGCAATTGGCGCCCTGACAACCGAAGCCCGCATTGAGAATCGCGACATCATTCTCGCCGTTTGCCGACAAATCCTTTCGCCAGAAATTGAAGGCACCGAGTGGAACGCGGCTTCCGTTACGCTACGAACTGGAATGGTACCTGTCACTTCCCAAGTCACCGAGATGAGAGAAAGGGCAATTTCGGTCCTATTCGAGCTGTTTAGGTCGGCAAGCACGGATGCTGAACAGCGCGAAGTAGTCAACGTGCTCCGGCAAGCTAACTATCCAGGCGGCCGTGCGGAGATAAACTCCGACATGCTGAACCTGACACTCAAGAATTCAACTACGATCAATCAATTCCTCGCTGAAGCATCCCATAGCATTTCCTACGAGCTAAAAGAATCAATCGAAGAAACTAGCTGGCGCGAATACCGTCGCGCCCATGACATCTCAGTCTCCCCACTCAGGGCGGAATGTCACGCCTCCGCTGAGGAGCTGATGCGCACTATTGAGCGGCTTCGAGACATTTACAATGAAGACGAGCTATTCGGTAAATTTAAAGTTCTGGTTGGGTTTGAATCCGTTTTTCCGTTCCAATGGACTGACTACAAAGAGCGCGGCGCAGACGACTACAATGCTCGCGAAAAGTATCGTGCCTCGGAAGCCTCTCGCTATATCGATTCCATGAATGCGGATAACGAGGCCGATTGGTTCGCCCTTATCGAACGAGTGGCATCTGTCGAATCCAACGACTTGGCGACCTTCCCGCCATTCACCAAATTTCTCACCGATCTCGCGCGTTCGAAGCCTCACGCAGTTGCGCGTCTGTTGCAGCGCGGATCCGCGAAGGTAAACAGGTTTCTGCCTGCGATCCTCGCCGGACTATTCGAAAGCGACGATCAGAGTGTGTACCTTGACTTAGTTGAACTCATACTAAAGGGGGGCGATCATCTCGGTGCAATAGCTCGACATTTGCGTTTGACGAGACGCGCACGTCCTGAGCTCGCAATTCGCACATTGTTGCGAGCTATCGAGACCAAAAATGATGTCGCCGTTGCCGAGTGCCTGATGATGGCCATGGACTCTCACCCTGATGGCCAGCCTGAAGGTCATCGATTTTTTCGACCTGCGATTGAGTATCTAAATTCCAGAGAAATCTATTGGTGGGTTCAATCCGCTTGGATGGTCGGGGAGGCGTCAAAATTCTTTGCTTCGCTCTCGAAAGAAGAGATTGCTCTCTTCATTCCTGCCCTCGTGCACGCCCCCAAGATAGAATATGAAGCAGAACGGATATTGATCCAGATAGCCAAGCACTATCCCGAGGTCGTGTGGGATTGTTTTGCGCGCCGCCTCGAAAAGAAGGAGTCCGTGGGTCAAGACCATTATGAAGCGGTGCCCTACGAATTCCATGGATTGGAGCAAGAACTATCAAAGGACCCAAAGTCGGCGATCGAGCACGGCCGAAAGCTCTACTCTAGCGATTCCAAGCTGTTTAGGTATGGCGGCGGCCGGCTACTAAGCATCGCATTCCCAGGCTGTCCTCCGACTTTTGCCAACGAACTGACCGAACTTGCCAAAGGAGGCACGAAGGATGACGTGGAGTTCATTCTATCTGTGCTGGAAAACTATGAAGGAGAAGAAACAACGCACGATGTTTTGAAGGAAATCGTCGCTCGCTTTCCTGAAGAAGAGAATATTCGGACTGGGGTGGCAATCAGTTTCGAAAATACTGGCTTGGTGACGGGTGAGTTCGGTTTTGCGAATGCCTTTAGAGAGAAGCTGCGGATGATCCGGTCATGGGAGAATGATTCACGACCGCAAGTGAGAAAATTTTCTGAAGGCATGATTGGACATTTGGAGCTTCGGATCGCAGACGAACAGCGCCGCGCGGAGGAACGTAAGGCCCTTAGAGAGCTGGAGTACGAGGAAAGTCATGACTCCCCTAAATCCTCGCCGAAATGACTGGTCACTCCCCTACCCACTCTCCTCCGCGGCTCGCACTCCTATTGATTTCTCCGCTATACTCGCTCCGGTAGCATCACCCCGAGGCGCATCCCATGGACCACGCGCGTGACCCCGCCCCAACCCCTCCCCCAAAAACCTCGTCATCTGCTGTGACAGCACCGGCGACGAGATTTCGAAGAACATCTCCAACGTCCTGAAGCTCGATCGCTGCCTGCGCAAGACGGACAATACGCAGCCGCGGCAGATATCCCGGGGGTCGGCCCGGTGACAGCACTCGTAAACACCCTCCGCGCCCGTTAACCGTTCATTAACCAACGCACCCTAGCCTGCTGTAATCGTCCAGCCATCATTAGCTCGAAATGCCTTCCCGGTTCGCTCCAGGAGAAGCGCCGATGTGCGTTGCGTTGTTGACGTATGCCGATCTCAGTGCCCGCCTCAATATCTCGCGCGAGGCCGCGCGGTCGCTGGCGAGACGACGCCGGCTGCCGCGCTCGCGTTCGGATGACGGCAAGGCCCTGGTGAGCGTTAATCTCGACGAGCTCCGGTACACGCCCCGCCCGCGACGTGCCCGCCGGGCAGATCCCATCGCCGCCTCCATGGCAAGGATCGAGGCAATCAAGATCGAGTCCTTCAAGGCGGAGATCGCGCGGCTCGAAGACGTCGCAACCGCCTACAGGGCCGTGTTCGAGCGCGAGCGGGAGCGCGCCGATCGCCTCGCCGTCGAGCTGCAGCAGGCGACCGCCGAGACCATGGCAGCCAATTTGTGGGCGGCGCGACTGGAAGACGAGGTGACGGCGCTGCGGAGCGATCGCCGGGGCGGCTCGATCGCGGGACACGCCGCGCGTCGATTGGGACATCTGGCCGCCGCCATCGTCAAAGCAGACCGCGCGGCTAGAGCGCGATGAGATTGAGATGAATCGTCATCGCGCTCTAGTTTTTGTTCGAGCATGATCTTTTCGGAAAACCGCTTCGCACTTTTCCGGATCATGCTTGCAGGTAGCACTCGAAGACTTCTCCATCCCCGGCTTGCCGGACCAATCGTGAGGGAAAAATGGCTGGCAATATCGATATTCATGAAATGAAGGCCCGCATCGTCGTGTTCGGTGTCGGCGGCGCAGGCGGCAACGCCGTCAACAACATGATCACGGCCGGGCTGCAAGGGGTCGAGTTCGTGGTCGCCAACACCGACGCGCAGGCGCTGGCCATGTCGAAGGCGAAGCACCTCATCCAGCTCGGCACACATGTCACCGCAGGCCTCGGCGCCGGCTCGCAGCCGGAACTGGGCCGCGCCGCAGCCGAGGAGGCCATCGATGCGATCCGCAATCAGTTGACCGGCGCGCACATGGTGTTCGTGACTTCAGGCATGGGCGGCGGCACCGGCACCGGGGCTGCGCCGGTCGTCGCCAGGACCGCGCGCGAGCTCGGCATTCTCACGATCGGCGTGGTCACCAAGCCGTTCTACTTCGAGGGCCAGCGCCGCATGCGCTTTGCCGAGGCCGGCATCGAGGAGCTGCTGAAGACGGTCGACACCCTCCTGATCATCCCGAACCAGAACCTGTTCCGGGTGGCCAGCGACAAGACCACATTCGCCGATGCCTTCGCCCTTGCCGACCAGGTGCTTTATTCGGGCGTGGCCTGCATCAGCGACCTCATCGTCAAGGAAGGCCTGATCAATCTCGATTTTGCCGACGTCCTCTCCGTCATGAAGGAGAAAGGCAAGGCCATGATGGGACGGGGCGAGGCCTCCGGCGAGAAGCGCGTGCTCGCCGCCGCCGTCGCCGCGATCTCCAATCCGTTGATCGAGAACCCCTCGATCAAGCGCGCCAGTGGCCTCATCATCTCCATTACCGGCGGCAAGGATCTCATGCTGTACGAGGTCGACGAAGCGGCCAGCCGCATTCGCGACGAGGCCGACCCGGACGCCAACATCATCGTCGGCGCGTCCTTTGACGAAAGCTTAGAGGGCATCGTCCGCGTCTCGGTGGTGGCGACCGGTATCGACAATCTCGACCCGGCGCAGGAGCTGCCGGTGGAAACCGCCCTCACGCAGCTCGCCGGCAGGCTGCGCAACGACGGCCGCCGCATCGCCGATCGCATCGAGCGCAGCGCACCAATTCCGCAAGCGGGCAGCCCGCCGCTCCGCCCGCAGCCGCACCACCCGGTGGGGCCACCGGCACGGCCGGGTCTGGACGGTGCGCGGCAGCCGGCGCTTCAGCCGCTCGATCCTTATGGCCGCGCGCCTGCCCGCAATGCGCCCGACGAGGCCGTTCTCGATATCCCGGCCTTCCTGCGCCGCGCCGCCAACTGAGTGGTGGCGAGAGCCGCGGTTGCCAATGCCGGAACTCAATCGCTGCTACGCGACAACGCGCTGAGATTAGCCTTGTTCTAGCTCCGCCTCTCCCGCTTGCGGGAGAGGCCGACGCGCCCCGGGCGATGCGAAGCATCGTCCCGAGCGCGGCGGGTGAGGGTTCTCACCACTCGGGGACATTCGCCGCGATTCTCAACAATCCCAATGCGGAGACAGCCCCCACCCCAGCCCTCCCCCGCAAGCGGGAGAGGGAGCCGACTGCCAATGCCGCCGCATCGTGCACGCCATAAGCGATAGCCCTGCCCGCAAGCGGGAGAGGTTGAGCGAGCCCGCGGCCCGCTCGATCCAACCAAAAGCCATCCTGCTCCAGGTCAGCGCGCTTAGAGCGCGCAGATCATTCAAGCAGCCGTGCTGCGCGGGCTCTCCGCGGTTTCCTTCTTGTCCGGCTCCTTGTCGCGCGACAGCCAGGCCGGAAAGCGAAGCAGGCGTTCGTTGGTGTCTTTCGGCAGCTCGACGGGCGGCGCTTCAACGGCCGAACTCGGCAAGTCCAGCGCTGCCTGTCCGGATCGCACCGAATCCGCGCGCTGATCCAGTTCGCGCAAGAGCGGATCGAGCACGCTGTCGATCTCGGTCGCCACCGACACGAGGAAACTATTGAGCTCGCGCGCCTCGGGCACGACGGCCGCAGCCGATTCGATCGCGCTGGAGAGACCGTCGACGACGGGCGCAAACGCGCCGGCGGCTTGCTTGACTCGCGTCTTGATCATTTCGATCTCGCTCAGGACGCGCTCACGCTCCCGCCTTTTCTTCTCTTCGATGAGGCGGGCTTCGATTTCGGCGATCTGGGCCGTCAGGGTCGTGGCTTCGGATGCGAGCGCATCGCGTCGTCCGCGCGCGCGATCGAGATCGCGGCTGAGATTGTCCACTAAGTCGTCCTTTCCGAACATGGCTTTGCTCCGTAGGACAGGCGATTTGCCCTGTAGGACGGCCTTGGCGCGAACCGCCAGCCTCGCCACCGACCGGATGGCCGGATCGGTCGAAACAGGCATCAACCTCGGTCGCGTCACATGGGCCGACATGGTGATCCCCCCATCGTCAACATTAGGCAACCGCATGGTTAACAAGGGGTTAATATCAACAGATGATGGGGCCATGGGGCTGCATGCCGCGGCGCCGCCTTCGTCTCCTCCCTGCCACTCCTTTCCGCTATACTCGCCCCGGTAGCATCCCCCCGAGGCGCATCCCATGGACCACGCGCGCGACCCCGCACCCAACCCCTCCCCCAAAAACCTCGTCATCTGCTGCGACGGCACCGGCAACGAGATTTCGGAGAACATCTCCAACGTCCTGAAGCTCTATCGCTGCCTGCGCAAGACCGAGAAGACGCAGCCGCGGCAGATGGTGTTTTACGATCCCGGGGTCGGCACGGTGACGGAGCCGACGACGTGGCACCGGCTCAAGGCCAATATCAACCTGGTGCTGGGGCTCGCCACCGGCTACGGGCTCGATGACAATGTGCTCAGCGCCTATTGCTTCCTGGTCGAGCACTACGCGCCGGGCGACAAGATCTATCTGTTCGGCTTTTCGCGCGGGGCCTACACGGTGCGCGTGCTGGCGGGGCTGATCCACAAGGTCGGGCTGATCAGGCCGGAGCAGGCGAACCTCGCAGGCTCGGGCCTCGTCGCCTACAAGCAATATTCCGGCACCGGGCGCGGCAACGACATCGAAGACCTCAGGAACGTCGCCTTCGACGACCAGGGGCCGCTGCCGAAGGATGAGTTCGATCTCGCGGCGCAGTTCGCGCGCATCACCTCGACGCGCTGGCCGACCATCCACTTCATCGGCGTGTGGGACACGGTGGCGAGCGTGATCGTGCCGCGCGCCGACCGGCTGTTCTGGCCGAGCCTGGAGGAGCTCGCCTTCACGCTGCGCAACCCCAGCGTCAAGATCTTCCGGCAGGCGATCGCGATCGACGAGCGGCGCTGCATGTTCCGCCTGAAAAAGTACGAAGAGCCGCAGGAGTTCTGGAGCAACCGCTACGTCCCTGATGAAAAGAAGGTGCCGCAGGACATTCTGCAGGTGTGGTTCGCCGGCGTGCACAGCGACGTCGGCGGCGGCTATCCGGAAGCCGAGAGCGGGGACTCCAAATATCCGCTGATCTGGATGATCGCGGAGGCGGAGAAGGCGGGGCTGAACTTCAACCCGGCGACCATCAAGCAACTCGCCTGGGGCATCCAGCGCAAGAACTCGCCGTTCCAATATGTCGAGCCGGCCTACACCGGGAAGACCGGCGTGCTGCACGATTCGATGACGGCGGGCTGGCGGCTGCTGGAGTTCTTGCCGAAGAGCGCGAAGTACAAGGAGTGGCCGGAGCGGAAGGTTTATTTCGGCTTCTACATCCCCGATTGCGAGCCGCGCCCCATCCCCGATGGCGCGCATGTGCATGAGAGCGTGTTGAAGCGGATGGCGGTGGAGCCGGATTACCGGCCGGTGAATCTGCCGAAGGACTATGTGACGGTGCCGATGCCGGTGGGGCCGCAGCATGCGGAGCTGGAGACGGCGGGCGTGTGAGGAGAGCGGCGCGCTCATAATGATGGGTGTGGAGGCAGGTGCGCGCATCACGCTCAGCCGTCGTCCCTGCGAAAGCAGGGACCCATAACCACAGGGAGGGTTTTGGCGAAGACTCGTTGTTCGGGACTGCTACCGCGCGCAACCGATGGATCACGCGGTATGGGTCCCTGCTTTCGCAGGGACGACGGCGGAGTTTGAGGTGACACCCCACCCCGCTACCGCCGCTTTCTTCCTTCGCCGCTACTTTTCGTTAAAATTCTTCCGCCCGCCTTAGCTGGATCGCATCATCTGCGTTCCATCATTGGCTCCGAACCCGCCGCGAGAACCTGCGGAATTGGAGGAGAGTGCCAATGTATCCGCGTAAATATGCCCGCGTGAAGCCTGCCGGGCTGGTGTCGCGCCAGGCCAAGATCATCACCGACCCGCGCGCGCCCGTGATCAACTGCACGCTGATCGACTATTCGCCCGGCGGCGCCTGCGTCGATCTCGGTGGCCAGGTGAACATCCCCGACCGCTTTGAGCTGCTGCACGTCAACACCAAGAAGCGCTGCCGCATCGCCTGGAAGCGCGGCACGCGCGTGGGCGTGGTGTTTTGAGGGACGCTGGAGTCACAAGCGCCGCTGCGCTGGAGGTGCGCTCCCTCCCCCGCTTGCGGGGGAGGGCTGGGGAGAGGGTGTCTCCGCAGAGGGATTCCCCCAGCGGAGAGAGCCCCCACCCGGCGCGCGGGACGATGCTTCGCATCGCCCGGAACGCGCCGACCTCCCCCGCAAGCGGGAGAGGTTGTAGCGAGCCCGGAGCACGATTGTTCTCCAACAATTCCCCCGCTACTTCCGCATCCGCGCCTTCGCGCCGCCGACGATCTGCATGGCGACGCCGGCGATCCAGCCGAGCAGAGCAAGCCAGGTCCAGACCAGATGCGGGTCGAGGCGGAGCACGATGACGGCGACGGAGGCGAGCGCGGTCAGCGTGGCGCAGAGCGTGCCGGCGGCGCTGAGGAATTCGGCGGCGTCGATCTCGCTATGCGCTTCGTCGAACGGCAATTGCGGCGTGTCGATGCCGAGATAGAAGCCGACGAAGCCCAGCACCATCATCACCAGCAGAAAGCCCTGCGTGGTGAGCGCCGATATCGCCGATCCGACATAAGCGCCGACGAACAGCCCGCACGCCGCGCCGGCCATCGCAAGCCCGACACGCTCGAACACATGAGCCGTATTGCGAACACGAAACCGCATGGCAGGCCTCCGCGAGGAGTTGGGTCGCGCAAGGTTAGGCCAGTTTTGGGGTGCGTGGAAGCTGGGGGGATTTACGGATGCGGGAGGGCTGGTGCGTGAGAGACGCGAAAGGCGCGCTTCACATTCCGCTGTCGTCCCTGCCTAGTGCGCAATTGCGCACGGGAGCAGGGACCCATAACCACAGGACGTGGTTTGACGAAGACTCTTAGTTAAGTTGTCAACGCAGACCGGGGATCATGGTGAGATCACGCGGTATGGGTCCCTGCGCCCGTGCGCAATTGCGCACTAGGCAGGGACGACAATGGTGGTCGTCGCGCCACACCAGCAGCGCGCCTTCACCGCGCCCCGAACGTGGTCTTGCCGAACAGCGCCTTCTGCGTCGAGGGCTGCGAGCGCCAGTATTGCGGCGGGGCTTCGACCTCGCCGCCGACATCGGCGGCGGCGTGCCAGGCCCAGCGCGGATCGTAGAGCATGCCGCGGGCGAGCGCGATCATGTCGGCCTTGCCGGATGCGACGATCTCTTCGGCCTGCTTGCCCTCGGTGATCAGGCCGACGGCGATGGTCGGCAATCCGGTCTCGCGCTTGATGGCCTCCGCAAACTGCACCTGGTAGCCGGGGCCGAGCGGGATCTTCTGCAGCGGCGAGACGCCGCCGGAGGAGGCATCGATCCAGTCGACGCCGCGCGCCTTCAGCGCATTGGCAAACTCGATCGTCTGCGCCAGATCCCAGCCGCCCTCGACCCAATCGGTCGACGACACCCGCATGCCGACCGGCTTGTCGTGCGGAAACACCGCGCGCACGGCATCGTAAATTTCGAGCGGGAAGCGCATGCGGTTCTGCAAAGACCCGCCATATTCGTCGGTGCGCTTGTTGGAGATCGGCGACAGGAACTGATGCAGGAGATAGCCGTGCGCGCCGTGCAGCTCGATGGCGTCGATGCCGATGCGCTCCGCGCGCTTGGCGCTGTCGACGAAGGCCTCGCGGATGCGCTTGAGGCCCGCTGCATCCAGCGCCAGCGGGGCGGCCTCGCCCTCCTTGTGCGGCAGCGCCGATGGGGCCACCGTCTGCCAGCCGCCCTGCTCCGCCGGGATTAGTTGGCCGCCGTCCCAGGGCCGCGCGCTACTGGCCTTGCGGCCCGCATGGGCGAGCTGCATCGCGATCGCGGTGGAGGAATGCTTGCGCACCGAAGTGAGCACCTGTTTCAGCGCGGCTTCGGCGGCATCGCTGTAGAGCCCGAGGCAGCCCGGCGTGATGCGGCCGATCGCCTCGACATGGGTCGCCTCGATGCAGAACATCGCCGCGCCCGACAGGCTGAGATTGTTGATGTGGGTGAAGTGCCAGTCATTGGCGACGCCGTCGTCGGCCGAGTATTGGCACATCGGCGACACCACGATGCGGTTCTTCAACGTCAGGCCGCGCAGCTTGATCGGGGAAAACAGGACGCTCATGCGGGGGAGTTCCGGGGGGATGAGAGGGGCAGTTGAGAGAGTGTAGTGGGCGGGCGGCGGATTGCCAGTTGCGCGCCGGGAATGGCGGGTAGTGGCGGCACGCATTGCGACCGCGGCTTGACGCGAGACCGCGCCACACATTCTGCCGTCGTCCCGGACAAGCGTCAGCGCAGATCCGGGACGACAGTGGAGATTGGGCGCGCCCCGGGACGACGGCGGAGAACTACTCCGCCAGCGTGAATTGCAGCAGCAGGGTCCGCTGCAGCATCGAGAAATTATCGTCGGAGATCAGCGTCAGCACGGTCTCGCCGTCAGCCGTGACGTGGGCGTCGATGCCTTCCATGTTGTCGATCTCGTGGCCGAGATCGGCGGCGAACAGCGCGGGGCCGTCGACCAGCGCACCGGGCGTGATGGATTTCAGAGGGATCGAGCGGATGCGGATGTTGACGCCGGTGAACCAGGAGAATTTGCGCTCGAGGATCAGAAGCTCGCCGCTCGCCAGCAGCACGGCATCGCTGATGTCGTATTTCTCGGTACGGCGCACGCTGAACTGGCCGGGCGAGGGCCCGCCGATCAGGAAGGCTGTGAGGTTGCCGTCGGCATCCAGCCCGCGCTCGGAGAAGGCGATCAGGGTGCCCGCCAGCGGCAGGTTCTGGTCTTTGCCTTTGGGCACGACGACCAGCGCCTCCAGCCCTTTGTTGGAGGGCAGCTTGCGGAGTCCCGCCGGCACCGGCACCACCTCGCCGCGCGCGCGCGTGCCGCCCTTGGAGAAATCGTAGCGCAGGATCTGGTTGACGCGCTCGAGCCCGACATAGACGAAATTGCCGTCGCGCGCGATCGATTCCGAATCCCACCACAGCCGCTTTTCCGTGATCGGCCGCCCTTCGGCACCGAGCAGCGGCGCGGCTTCGACGTCGTCGAGGCCGGTCATCTTGCCACCGGAATAGCGGATGCGACCCGTGAACCAGCCGCCCTGGTCGGACACCGCGAGGAAGCCTTCGCCCTTGGCGTCGAGCCGGATGCCGGACAGGCCGCCAAAGCCGCGATAGCGCGAGGTCAGCACCAGGCCGCTGCGATATTCCAGCGAGCCGAAGCGCGTCCGCGTGCGGTCACGCGGCTCGAAATTGGGAATGACGCGCGCGTTGACCTCGACGCTGACGGGCTCGACGACGGCGTTCTCGACCTGAAGCGCGCGCGGCGGCGGCTCGGCCACCCCTTGCGCCAGCGCGGAGCGGGAGAGTGCGAGAGTGGAGAATCCCGCCGCAGCGTGCCTGAGGAAGCTGCGGCGGGATGGATGCGTGCTCACGAATGCAATTTGCGTCGCGGGCGACCGGCCGGCTGGGTAGGTGCGGTGTTGGTCTCGCTGAAGAGTTCGGCGAGCTTCTCGGTGATGGCGCCGCCGAGCTCTTCGGCATCCACGATCGTCACCGCGCGGCGATAATAGCGCGTCACGTCGTGGCCGATGCCGATCGCGATCAGCTCGACCGGCGAGCGGGTCTCGATCTCCTCGATGATGTGGCGCAGGTGCCGCTCGAGATAGTTGCCGGGATTGACCGACAGCGTGGAATCGTCGACCGGCGCACCGTCCGAGATCATCATCAGGATCTTGCGCTGCTCGGGCCGGCCGAGCAGGCGCTTGTGCGCCCAGTCCAGCGCCTCGCCGTCGATGTTCTCTTTCAGCAGGCCCTCGCGCATCATCAGGCCAAGATTCTTTCGCGCACGACGCCAGGGGGCGTCGGCCGACTTGTAGATGATGTGGCGGAGATCGTTGAGGCGGCCGGGATTGGCCGGCTTGCCGGCGGCCAGCCATGCTTCGCGCGATTGCCCGCCCTTCCAGGCGCGCGTGGTGAAGCCCAAAATCTCGACCTTGACTCCGCAACGCTCCAGCGTGCGCGCCAGAATGTCGGCGCAGGTCGCCGCGACCGTAATGGGTCGTCCGCGCATCGAGCCGGAATTGTCGAGCAGCAGCGTCACCACGGTGTCGCGGAACGTCGCCTCCTTCTCGTGCATGAAGGACAGCGGATGATAGGGATCGGTGACGACGCGCGACAGGCGCGCGGGGTCCAGAATGCCCTCTTCGAGATCGAACTCCCAGGCGCGGTTCTGCTGCGCCATCAGGCGGCGCTGCAGGCGGTTGGCGAGGCGGGCGACGATACCCTGCAGATGCGCCAGCTGCTTGTCGAGATAGGCGCGCAGGCGCTCCAGCTCGTCATGGTCGCAGAGGTCCTCGGCCGCGATGATCTCGTCGAACTTGGGCGCGAAGGCGTGGTATTCCGGCCCGCGCGGCTCGTTCTTGCCGTGCTGGTTCGGACGCGTCGCCTCGCCCGGGGTCTCGTCGTCGCCGAGCTCGCCGTCGTCGAAAGTGTCGGAGGTCGAGGCCTGCGCGCTTTCCATCGCGCTCTCGCTCATCTCTTCCGAGCTCGCCTGCGCCTGGTCGGCGCTCATCTCCTGCGCAGCGTCGGAATCGGGCGAGCCCTCGGCGCCGGACTGGTCGTTGTCGCCGTCCTGGTTCTCGTCGTTCTCGTCATCGTCCTCGCTGTCGGCGTTGCGCTCGTCGCCGATATCGAGCGCCGTCAGGAGATCGTGCACGGCGTCGCCGAACCGGGTCTGGTCCTCGACCAGGGTGTCGAGCCGGTCGAGCCGCTTGCCGATCTTGTCTTCGAGGATGGGACGCCAGAGATCGACCATCTTCTTCGCGGCGGTCGGCGGCGCCATGCCGGTCAGGCGCTCGCGCACCAGCATCGCCAGCGCGTCCGCCAGCGGCGCGTCGGCACGGTCGGTGATCTCGTCGAACTTGCCGCGGTGAAAATGGTCGTCGAGCATCGCGGTGAGATTCTTCGCGACGCCCGCCATGCGGCGCGCGCCGATCGCCTCCACCCGCGCCTGCTCCACCGCCTCGAACACGCCGCGCGCCTGCGGATTGCCGGGCATCAGCTTGCGATGCAGTTTTGCATCGTGACAGGCGATCTTGAGCGCGATGGAATCGGCGTGACCGCGCACGATCGCCGCATCACGCTTGGTCATTTTGCGCGCGGGCTCGGGCAGCCGCGCCTTGCCGGGCGCAAGGCCCGGCCGCTCGGCCGCGAAGGAGACGTCGAGCTCCGGCGTCTTGGCGATCGCCTTGAGACAGGACGCCACCGAGCGCTTGAACGGCTCGGTCGGCGCTTCCTTGGTGTTACGGAATTTGGAGTTGGAGGTGGTGCTCATCTCGATCTCACCGTCGTCCCCGCGAAAGCGGGACCCATAGCCACCGGCGGTAGTCAGTCAGGGAAACTATCAGCGCACTTCAATCGAGACATCACGCGGTGGGTCCCGGCGTTCGCCGGGACGACACACCGAGAGAGATCAGCTCAGTGCCACGTTGACCGCCGATTCCGGCAGCTCCGCGTTGAAGCAGCGCTGGTAGAACTCGGCGACCAGGGGACGCTCGAGCTCGTCGCA
Organism: Bradyrhizobium sp. CIR48; assembly: GCF_014198315.1. NCBI lineage: Bacteria > Pseudomonadati > Pseudomonadota > Alphaproteobacteria > Hyphomicrobiales > Nitrobacteraceae > Bradyrhizobium > Bradyrhizobium sp. CIR48. The sequence continues at coordinate 206,627 of NZ_JACIHG010000004.1, read as the reverse complement.
CTTGTTGAGGAAGGTGACGCGGAAGGCGAAGCCGATATCGCCGAAGATGTCGGCGTTCTCAGCCCAGGTGATCACCGTACGCGGGCTCATCACCGTCGACAGATCGCCATTGGCGAAAGCGTTACGGGTGAGATCGGCCAGGCGCACCATCTTGTTGACGATGTCGCGGCCTTCCTGGGTGCGATAGTGCTTGGCCTTGGCCAGCACGATCTCCACTTCCTCGTCATGGCTGAGATAGTTCAGCGTGGTGACGATCGACCAGCGGTCCATCTGGCCCTGATTGATCTGCTGGGTGCCGTGATAGAGGCCCGAGGTGTCGCCGAGGCCGACGGTGTTGGCGGTCGCGAACAGCCGGAAGGCCGGGTGCGGCTTGATCACCTTGTTCTGGTCGAGCAGCGTCAGGCGTCCGGAGACCTCGAGCACGCGCTGGATCACGAACATCACGTCCGGGCGGCCGGCGTCGTATTCGTCGAACACCAGCGCGACGTTGTTCTGCAGCGCCCAGGGCAGGATGCCGTCGCGGAATTCGGTGACCTGCTTGCCGTCGCGGACCACGATCGAGTCCTTGCCGACGAGGTCGATACGGCTGATGTGGCTGTCGAGGTTGACGCGCACGCAGGGCCAGTTCAGGCGGGCGGCGACCTGCTCGATATGGGTGGATTTGCCGGTGCCGTGATAGCCGGTCACCATCACGCGGCGGTTGCGGGCGAAGCCGGCGAGAATGGCGAGCGTGGTGGCGCGGTCGAAGCGGTAGTCGGAATCGACTTCGGGCACGTGAGGATCGACTTCGGAATAGGCGGGGACTTCGAGATCGCTGTCGATCCCGAACACCTGCCGCACCGACACCTTCATGTCGGGCTGACCGGAAACTTCCTCAACTTTGGACAGAGCGGCGGTCGTCATCAATCCTCCGAGGTCCCGGGCGGTCCCGAAACCGGTTATTCGCACGTTGGCTGCGGCTGGGTGCTGAAAATCAACCTATCAGAGACAACGTGCCGGCAGAAGCCCGGCCACCAATCAAAGTTCCGTTGTCTTTTCATTTAGATAGGCAAGGAACGCAGATTTTGGAGGGCTGCCTTGCGAATCACGCCCAAATTCGGGCGCGTCATGCCCGTTCCGTGCGAATGGCACTTTGGCCGTATGCGGTTACTTATGTAGGGTCCAAAGCTCCGAGCTCCAGCCCCTCAAGAGACGACGTGACGTCCTTCCTTGATCCCCTCATATCCTTCGTTTCCGCCCATCCGTGGCTGGCCTATCTGACCCTATTCCTGGCGGCCCTGCTCGAAGCGGTCCCGGTGGTGGGATCGGTCATCCCCGGCTCGACTATCATCCTGGCGCTGAGCGCCCTGGTTCCGGGCGGCGAGCTGAAGCTGCCATGGGTGCTGCTTGCCGCCGCCACGGGCGCCGTGCTGGGAGACGGCTCGGCTTACTGGATCGGGCACCGGCAGCAGCGCGAGATCCTCAACACCTGGCCGCTGACCAACTATCCGCGCGTGGTCGCGGAGAGCGAAAGCTTCTTCCACCGCTTCGGCACCTGGGCGGTGTTCTTCGCCCGTTTCGTGCCGCCGATCCGCGCCTTCGTGCCTGTGACCGCCGGCGCGCTCGGCATGGCGCCGGCAAGGTTCTACGCCGTGAACATCCCGGCGATCCTGGTCTGGGCTCCCGCCCATGTGCTGCCGGGCGTGCTGGCGGTATCGGCCCTGCACGAATATGCCGGACTGCATCACCACGGCCATGTCGGCAAGCATATCTGGGTGTTGACGGTGGTTGCAGTGGCGATCGTCGGCGGCGTTGGCGTGTGGATCTACCGGCGGCGGAATGGCAGCGGTGTCGCGGCGGCGAAGCGGCAGGGGTAGGCTGCCGCCACACCAAAGGTGTCGTCCCTGCGAACGCAGGGACCCATACCGCGTGATCTATCGATTGAGACCGGCGGGAGTACCGAACGAACAGTCGGCGCCAAACTGCTCCCTGGGGTTATGGGTCCCTGCGTTCGCAGGGACGACAGCAGAGAGATATTCTAACTAGCCCCCACCCTTCGCCCCGGCGCAGGTCCCACATACCGCGCCCTTGGCCTGATCAGCTTCCCGAACTGCAACTGCTCGCTGGCGTGGGCGATCCAGCCGACGCTGCGGGCCATGGCGAACAGAGCGAGCTCGCTGCCGGTGGGAAGGCGCAGCGCGTGCACCAGCACCGCGAGGGCATAGTCGATATTGACGAATTCGCCGGTCGCTTCCGCGATCCGCTCCGGCACCTCGCGCGTGAACTTTCGCGGCGCGCCGGCGCGGGAGAGCGCATTCAGCAGCGATTGCGCGCGGGGATCGCCGCGCTTGTAGACGCCGTGGCCAAAGCCGGCAAAACGTTCGCCGAGCGCGACGCGCTCACGCACCATCGGGGCGACGTCGCGATCGATCAGGGTCTTGACGAGCTGCGAGGCCAGCACGCTCGCGCCGCCATGTTTGGGCCCCTTCAACGAGGCGAGACCGGCGATCACGGCATCATAGAGGTTGAGGCCGGTCGAGGCGGCGCAGCGCGCGGTGAAGGTCGAGGCGTTCAGCTCGTGATCGGCCAGCAGCACCAGCGCGCGGCGAATCAGATCGGGCGCGTGCTTGTTGTCCGCGGCCCAGGCTGTTGCGATCTGCTGATGCAGCGGCTCGGCCGAGGGTTCGGCATTGAGCATCGTCGCGACCAGCAGCCGGACGATGCGGCCACCGACCATGGCGCGGCCGTCGGGCGCGCGGGTGAAGGCACGGGGATCGACGCTCGCGGCCAGCGCGAGCACGGCGATGGCGCGGTCGATCGGCGCGGCCCGGCGTGCGGCTTGCCCGATCGTGCGCATTTCTTCGGAGAGCGCGGGCTGATTGTCCGGGGCGAATGGATCGACCTCGGAGACATCCCAGAGCAGCGTCGCCGTGTGCTCCAGCGTGTCGTTCTCGGCGAGATCGACGCAATTGACGCCGCGATAGATCGCCCCCTCTTCGGTGATGGTGGAGATCTCCGTGTCCATCACCGGCAGGTCGGCGTCGAAGCTGCGCAGGCCGCGCGGCTCCGGCGACGGCACCCGGCGCTCCTTCAGCGCGCGGACGTCCTCGGCACGGTAGCGATTTTTGCGCGAATCCGGCGTCGGCTCGGAGCGGATCAGGCCGCGGCTGACATAGGCGTAGAGCGTGGCCGGCGAGATCGCGAGCTCGGCGGCGGCTTCCCGGGCGGAGAGGTAAAGCCCCTCGGAATTTTTCATATTGATTTATGTAATCAAGATTGATCAATCTGTCGAGAGGACCGAATTTTCCCTGGTGCAACGCAAAGGGAGATTTGGGCCATGAACATCCACCTCACCAAAAGCCAGATCGGGCTGGACGGCGTTCCCGCGGCCGAGACCGTGCTGAGCCATGTCGACGGCGAGCGCGGCGAGCTGATCATCGCCGGCGAGCATGTCGGCCGCCTCGCCGCTCTCTCGAGCTTTGAGGGCGTCACCGCCCGGCTCTGGAACGGCGCCAGCAAGACCACCCTCACCGAAGCCAATGTGCGGGCGAGCCTCGGCCTTGCGCGCGAGCGCGCCTTCGCGCGGCTGCCGGACCTGCTGCCGGCAACGCGCGGCATGGGCGTTGTCGACGGGTTTCGCGCGGCGGTCGCGGGGCTCCGCGCGGAGAACGGGCTGGAGCACGAGGCGACGATCGTCGGCGCGTTTCCGGTGATCGCAGGCGCGCTGGTCCGGCGCGCCAAGGGGCTCGAGCCGGTCGCGCCGGATCCCAATGTCAGCCATGCTGCCGATACGCTTCGGATGTTGCATGGGCGCGCACCGGCCGCACGCGAAGTCACCGCGCTCGATGCCTATCTCGTCACCGCCAGCGACCACGGCATGAACGCCTCGACCTTCACCGCGCGCGTGGTGGCTTCGACGCAGGCCGATCTGTTTGCCGCGGTGACCGCGGGCTATTGCGCCCTCACCGGCCCGCTGCATGGCGGCGCGCCTGAGCCGGTGCTGGAAATGCTGGACGCGATCGGCTCGCGCGAGCGCATCCAGCCCTGGGTGGATGCGGCGCTGGCCCGCGGCGAGCGGATGATGGGCTTCGGCCACCGCGTCTACCGCGTGCGCGATCCGCGCGCCGATGTGCTCAAGACCGCAGTCGAGGCCCTCGCCTCCAACGGCACCGATTTGCCATTCGCCGGCGAGGTCGAGGCCTACATCCGCGCCGCCTTGCGCAAGAAGAATCCGGAGCGGCCGCTCGAGACCAATGTCGAATTCTTCACCGCGATCCTGCTCGATGCGCTGGCGATCCCGCGGCAGGCGTTCACGCCGATCTTCGCAGTCGCGCGCGCCGCAGGCTGGACCGCGCATGCGTGCGAGCAGCAGCGGACCGGGCGGTTGATCAGGCCGAGCTCGTCGTATGTGGGGGCGATGCCGAAAGTTTGAGAGCGGATGTCTCCGCGAGCCCGGAAAATCGTAGGGTGGGCAAAGGCGCACTTGCGCCGTGCCCACCACCTCTCTCGATGACACAAAATGCGTGGACACGCTTCCGCCGTCGCTCTTCGAGCTATGGCGGACAAGCCGCTTTGCAGTGATTTATCGACAAGAAGCGGGTGGAAATACTGCGCGAAGACTTCGTCACGACGAGTCTTCGCCAAATGTTGCCCTGGGGTTATGGGTCCCTACGTACGCAGGGACGACACCGAGGGTGTGGCGCCGGGGTGCCTGGCACCGACACAGCGCGCGCAAAGGCCCTACGCCTCGCGCACCACCGTCTTCAGATAATTATACGCCTTGATGATCTCGATCAGGCGGTCTTCCGTCGAGCGGTCGCCGCCATTGGCGTCGGGGTGGTGCTGCTTGACCAGCGCCTTGTACTTGGTCTTGACGTCGGCGAGCGTGGAATCGGGGCCGAGGCCCATGACCTGGAGCGCCTTGCGCTCGGCGTTCATCACCTTGCGCGTCTCGGCCTTGGGCTGAGCATCCGGGCCCTTCCGCCAGCCCGCGCGGCCGTTGATCTCGCTGAACATGCTGAACGGGTCGGCCGCCATGTCGATCTCGGCTTCCGCACCCTTCTTGCCGCCATTGGCGCCCATCTTCCAGGTCGGGCGGTGACCGGTCAGCGCATCCTTCTGATAGCGCGCGACGGCATCGGCGTTCATGCCGGAGAAGAAATTGTAGTTCTGGTTGTACTCGCGCACGTGGTTCAGGCAGAAGTGCCAGTACTCACGCTGGTTCTCACGGCCCTTCGGCGCGCGATGCGCGCCCTTGTTCTGGCATCCGGCCCATTCGCAACCGACCGCGGTGTCGCGCGGCTTCACTTCCGGCTGCTTGCCCCGCGGCTTGACGCGGATGGAGTCGAAGAACTTTGATGAATCGATCGGCATGGCTGACTTTGACTACGCAATGCAAAAACCTTCAAGTCTTGACATTGCAATTCGCTGCAAACCCGGCAAATAACGGGTGTGATCTCTGCACCCGAATGGCACAACATGGCTATGCGCGACACTATCAGCAACAAGTTGCAGGAAGCTTTCACGCCGGAAAGCCTGCAAGTTGTCGACGAGTCACATTTGCACGAAGGCCATGCCGGCCATCGGCCCGGCGGTGAGACGCACTTCCGCGTTTATATTGTATCTGATGGCTTCAAAGGGAAGAGCCGGGTCGAGCGCCACCGCATGATAAATTCGGCGCTGGCCGCGGAACTCTCCGGCAGCGTGCACGCGCTGGCAATCCAGGCAAAGGCGCCGGGGGAAAGCTGACTTCGCTTACCCTCCCCCGCCAGGGGAGGGTAAGAAATTCAGAACGACGTCCCTGCCCGTCTCGGCTTGGCTTCTTCCAGCTCCGCCTCGCGCGCTACCGGTGAAATACGGAGCGCGGTGATGCGGTTGCGCTCGCGGCGCAGGACGCGGAAGCGGAAGCCGTGGAACGTAAAACTCTGGCCGCGGTCGGGGATGGAGCGCGCCTCGTGAATGACGAGGCCGGCCACCGTCGTTGCCTCTTCGTCGGGCAGGTGCCAGTCCAGCGCACGGTTGAGATCGCGGATCGGCACCGAGCCGTCGACCACGACGGAGCCGTCGGGCTGGCGCCTTACGCCGGCGACCACCACGTCGTGCTCGTCGGAGATGTCGCCGACGATCTCCTCCAGAATGTCTTCCAGCGTCACGAGGCCTTCAACCTCGCCATACTCGTCGACGACGAGCGCGAAATGGGTCTTGCGGCGACGGAACGCCTTGAGCTGCTGGGATATTGGCCGCATTTCCGGCACGAACCAGGGCGGCAGCATGATGGTGGTGACGTCGATGCGCGAGGTATCACCTTCCGAGACGCGGATGGCCCGCAACAGATCCTTCGCGTGCAGGATGCCGATGATGTTCTCCGACTTGTCGCGCCACAGCGGAATACGGGTGTATTCGGTGGCCAGCACCTCCCGCACCAGTTCTTCCGGCGGCAGGTCGGCATTGATCATCACCATGGCGGTGCGGTGAACCATCACGTCGGACACGGTGAGCTCGCCGAGGCGGAAGACGTTGTGAATGTATTCGGCCTCGCCGCTCTCGATCTTGCCGTGCACCGCGGATTCCTCGACCAGGCCCTCGATCTCGGAATCCGTCAGGATCTCGTGCTGCGAAAACTCCTGGACGCCGATCAGACGCAGGATCGCGCCTGACGCCGTGTTGAGACACCAGCTCAGCGGATAGAACACGAGGTAGGAGGCATAAAGCGGATAGGCGATCCACTGCGACACCGGCATCGGCTCCCTGATTGCAAGCGTCTTCGGCACCTGCTCGCCGATGATGATGTGCAGGGAGGAGAAAACCAGGAACCCCGCCACGAACGAGGTGAAGTGCAGCGTGGCCTCCGATAGTCCGAGCGGCTGCAGGATCGGGCTCAGCAGCGCAGACACGGTCGGCTCGCCGATCCAGCCAAGACCGAGCGAGGCCATGGTGATGCCGAGCTGGCAGCAGGCCAGATAGGATTCGATGTTTCCCATCATGGTCTGCAACAGGCGCGCGCCGAAGCGGTTCTGCTCGACCATTGCCTTGACGCGGAAGCCGCGGCTCTTCACGAGGGCAAATTCGGCTGCCACGTAAAACGCGTTGGCGGCGAGCAGGAGAACCGCAAGCAGCAGATTGATCGAGATCGAACTCATGTTTGCCTCGCGACCGCCTTGATCATCCGCGCCTCATGGCGGGCGGCCGATCCAGACGATGCCGCCATCACTGCGATAATTTCGACTTCAGGAAGTCCCGCACCGGGGCCGGCTCGACATCCTTCGCGATCACCGCGCGCCCGACGGCCTCCAGCAGGATGAAGGTGAGCTTGCCGCGCGTGACCTTCTTGTCCTGCGCCATCAGGGCCATCAGCGCATCGGCATCGGCAAGCCCCTCCTGCGCAAAGCCCGCGATGTCCTGCAGGCGCGTCGGCAGGCCGGCGCCGATCAGATGCCGCTCGACGCGCGACGCATCGGCTTCGCCGATCATGCCGAGCTTGGCCGAGAACTGCGCCGCCAGCGTCATGCCGATGGCAACGCCTTCGCCGTGGAACAGGCGGTCGGAGAACCCGGTCGCAGCCTCCAGCGCGTGGCCGAAGGTGTGGCCGAGATTGAGCAGAGCGCGCTCGCCGGTCTCGCGCTCGTCGCGCGAGACGACGCCCGCCTTGGCGCGGCAGGAGGTCGCGATCGCGTGCTCGCGGGCGGAGCCGCCCTTGAAGATGTCGGAATGGTTCTTCTCCAGCCAGGTGAAGAAGGCCTCGTCACCGAGCACGCCGTATTTGGCGACCTCGGCATAGCCGGCGCGGAACTGCCGCGGCGACAGCGTGTCGAGCACGGCAGTGTCGGCGACCACCAGCACCGGCTGGTGGAACGCGCCGAGCAAATTCTTGCCCTGCGGCGAGTTGATGCCGGTCTTGCCGCCGACGCTGGAATCGACCTGCGCCAGCAGCGAGGTCGGCACCTGCACGAAATCGACACCGCGGCGCAGGATCGCCGCGGCAAAGCCGGCGAGATCGCCGACCACGCCGCCGCCGAGCGCGATGACGAGATCGTTGCGCTCGATCTTCGCGGCGATCAGGGCTTCGCTGACCTTTTCGAGGCCGGCATAGGTCTTGGAGATCTCGCCTTCCTCGACAACAACGCGCGAGGTCGGGATGCCGCTGGCGGCGAGCGAGGCCTCGGTGGGCTCGAGCCAGTGCTTGGCCACCGTGCGATCCGTCACGATCGCGGTACGCACGCCGGGACGCAAGGCGGCGACCCGTTCGCCGAGCGAGGACAGCACCCCGCGGCCGATGACGATGTCATAGGCGCGATTCCCCAGCGCGACCTCGACGTTGACAGGGTCGGAATGTTTCAACGGCGCAGTCATCGTATGGCACTCGCAACGTCGGCAGGTGGTTGGGTGGCTTGCTCGCCACAGAGATGCGCGCGCAGCGCCTCGATGGTCTCCTCGACGATCTTGTCGTGCGGCACGTCGCGCGAGGCGATGGTGAGATCGGCATGGCTGTAGACCGGCTCGCGCTCGGTGAGGAGGCGCGTCACGGTTCCCTCGGGGTCGGCGGTCCGGAGCAGCGGGCGGTCGGCACGGCGCCGCACCCGGCGCATGATGACGTCGTGGTCCGCCTTGAGCCAGATCGAAACCGCCTTCGCCGCAATGCGCGCACGGGTCTCCTCGCGCATGAAGGCGCCTCCGCCGGTCGCCAGCACCACCGGACCGCTGTCCAGCAGCCGCGCGATGACCCGCGCTTCGCCGTCACGGAAATACGGCTCGCCGTGGCGCTCGAAGATCTCCGGGATGCTCATCTGGGCCGAGGTCTCGATCTCGGTGTCGGCATCGACGAAGGGCAGCTTGAGCCTGCTCGCCATGCGGCGGCCGATGGTGGATTTGCCCACCCCCATCATACCGACGAGCACGATCGAGCGCGCCCCGAGCGCCGACAGGATGTCGGCTTCGGGCGAAGCTGGTATCGGCAACGCGGCGTCGGACATGGATATTGCTCTGGATCTCGCTCTGGATCTCGCTCGATCTGCCGCCAAAGGCGGCATGCTTTGGCCACCTATACGACCCCGCAGGGGCCCTCGCCAGAGGACTCTTGCCACGAAACGGCGAACATGTTGGATGATTTCATTGGTTAATTTGCCCGCCGAGACCCTAACCAAGTCCCCGACAGAGACCCCAGAACGATGCCCAGCCTGTTCCGCTTCCTGACGGTCGTCGCCGTGATCGCCGGCATCGTCTATGGCGTGGTCTTCGCACTGGCCAATTTCGTCAGTCCCAAGTCGCGGGAAATGACGGTGACGATCCCGCCGGACAAGTTTCTCAAGAAATAGGAGCTAGCCTCCCGGGCATGCGCAACCCGCCCTCAGATGCCAAGCTCACCGGCCTGTTCCTCGACATGCTCGCGGCGGAACAGGGCGCCGGGCCCAATACGCTCGACGCCTATCGCCGCGACCTCACCGATTTCTCGGAGTTTTTGGGCCGCGTCGGCCACAGCTTTGCCGACGCCGAGACGCAAAATTTGCGCGACTACCTCGCCGATCTCGATGCCCGCGGCTTCAAATCCACCAGCGTCGCGCGCCGGCTGTCGGCGATGCGGCATCTCTATCGCTTCCTGCTGAACGAACGCATCCGAGCTGAGGATCCTGCCGCGATCCTGTCCGGCCCCAAGCGCGGCCGCGGCCTGCCGAAGGTGCTGTCGATCGCCGATGTCGACCGCATGCTCCGCCGCGCCAAGGAATTGAGCGAGGCGCAGGATGCCTCGCCGTCGAAGCGGCTGCGCGCCTTGCGGCTGTATTGTCTGCTCGAGGTGCTCTACGCCACCGGCCTGCGCGTCTCCGAGCTGGTGGCGCTGCCGCGCTCGGCGGCCAAGCGCGATGCCCGCATGATCGTGGTGCGCGGCAAGGGCAACAAGGAGCGCCTGGTGCCGCTCAACGAGGCCTCTCGCCAGGCGATGGCGGATTATCTCGCCGCGACGGAAGCTGCGAAGACGGAGAAGAAAAAAGACAGCCTCGCCGCCTCCAAGTGGCTGTTCCCCTCGTTCGGCGAGAGCGGACATCTGACGCGCCAGCATTTCGCCCGCGACCTCAAGGAGCTCGCGGTCGCCTCGGGGCTTCAGGCGCGGCTGGTCTCCCCGCACGTGCTGCGCCACGCCTTTGCCAGCCACCTCCTGCACAATGGTGCCGATTTGCGCATCGTGCAGACCCTGCTCGGCCACACCGACATCTCGACGACGCAGATCTACACCCATGTGGTGGAGGAGCGGCTGAAGAGCCTGGTGCGCGACCTGCACCCGCTGGCGGAGAAGTAGTTGTCGCCGTAGCCCGGATGGAGCGCAGCGAAATCCGGGGTTCTCGCCCCGCGGACAGACCTTCCCGGATTGCGCTTCGCTCCATCCGGGCTACGGGCACCCCATGAAACCGCCTTGACTTCGGCCACATCTCCGCAGAAAGAGCCGGGGCCTTTCGACTGATTTGGCTCCCGGCCAGGAGCGCACAAGCCAACTCGTTGAAGACGCTACACTTCTCTCCGCGGCCCCGACCTCGCTTCGCCTCTTCGCCCCGTCCCCCTATACTGAGTTGATGCAAGACCAGATGCGCAGCTATCTCGACTTCGAAAAGCCCGTCGCCGAGCTCGACTCCAAGGTCGACGAGCTCAGGACGCTGGCGGCCTCCGGCACCGACATCTCCGATGAGATCGGGCGGATCGAGGACAAGGCGGCGCAGGCGCTCGCCGACCTCTATCAGAACCTGACGCCGTGGCAGAAGACGCTGGTCGCGCGGCATCCGCAGCGGCCGCATTTCAACGATTTCATCAAGGGTCTGATCACCGAATTCACCCCGCTCGCCGGCGACCGCAAGTTCGGCGAGGACGAGGCGCTGGTCGCCGGCTTCGGCCGTTTCCGCGGCGAAGCGATTTGCGTGATGGGCCAGGAAAAGGGCGATTCCACCGAGAGCCGCATCAAGCACAATTTCGGCATGGCGCGCCCCGAAGGCTATCGCAAATGCGTGCGGCTGATGGAGATGGCCGAGCGGTTCGGCCTGCCGGTGCTGTCGCTCGCCGATTCCGCCGGCGCCTATCCCGGCATCGGCGCCGAGGAGCGGGGACAAGCCGAAGCGATCGCGCGCTCGACCGATGCCTGCATGGCGCTGACGGTACCAAACGTCGCCATCATCACTGGCGAGGGCATGTCGGGCGGCGCCATTGCGATTACCACCGCCAACAAGGTGCTGATGCTGGAGCACGCGATCTACAGCGTGATCTCGCCGGAAGCGGCGTCCTCGATCCTCTGGCGCGACGGCACCAAGGCCCAGGAAGCCGCCAACAACATGAAGATCACCGCCCAGGACATGCTCCGCTTCGGGGTGATCGACAGCATCCTGAAGGAGCCGGTCGGCGGCGCCCACCGCGACCCCGCCGCCATGATCGCCACCACCGGCGATGCCATCGCCAAGGCCTTCGACGAGCTCCGGGGCCTGGATGGGGACGCCATCCGCAAGCAGCGCCGGCAGAAATTCCTCGATATCGGCCGGAAACTGGGCTGATTCGGGCCGATTCCGGTGCCGTAGGGGCGGTGTGCTCCCTCTCCCGCTTGCGGGGGAGGGTTGGGGTGGGGGTATCTCCACGGGCGACACTCCCAATGCGGCGCGAGCCCCCTCCCGGCCTCCCCCGCAAGCGGGGGAGGTGAAGACCCCCCGGTAACCGCCCGTTAACCCTTTTTTTGCCCAAATCAGCGATCTGAGTCCCAGTCGGGCCGAAAGGCCCAAGTTCCGTCCCAACTCGCGTCCATTCAGTCTTCGTTGACCATGCCGATGGGCCAACGGGCTCGTGATCCCCGCTCGGGTTGCGACCACATGACCCAGAGGTTAGAATTTTAATCAATGGCTTCAGGGCATAAGCGCTGGGGCGTGAGCTGAAAAAGCCCGTCACGACGGGTCCGGTTCTCCGGTCGGATCATGCTCCATCAGAATTGGGGTTCGCGCTCTCTGCCCGGCACGGTGTGGGGTCCATCTTGATTTCTCGTTCGCTTGCTCGCGCGCTCTTGGCTTCGGTTGCGCTGATGACGGCCAGTGTTCTGCTGGCCGGCTGCGATACCGACCAGGTCTCGCTCGCGACCAATGCCAAGGCCAACCAGCCGGTGCCGCCAAAGCTTCTCGCCGCGATGGTCGAGAAGGACATGGACCTGCAATCGCCGATCCTGGTCCGCCTGTTCAAGCAAGAGGCCGAGCTCGAGGTCTGGAAGCAGGCCCGCAACGGCCAGTTCGCGCTGCTCAAGACCTATCCGATCTGCCGCTGGTCGGGCGACTTAGGTCCGAAGGTGCGCGAAGGCGACCGCCAGGCGCCGGAGGGATTCTACTCGATCAACCCGAGCCAGATGAATCCGCAATCGGCCTATTACCTGTCGTTCAACACCGGCTATCCGAACGCGTTCGACAAGGCGTTGGGCCGCACCGGCTCGCAGCTGATGGTGCATGGCGACTGTTCTTCGCGCGGCTGTTACGCGATGACCGACGAGCAGATCGCGGAGATCTATTCGCTCGGCCGCGAATCCTTCTTCGGCGGCCAGAAGGCGTTCCAGCTGCAGGCCTATCCGTTCAAGATGACGCCGGTGAACATGGCCAAGCACCGGAACAATCCGAACATGCCGTTCTGGAAGATGATCAAGGAAGGCTATGATCATTTCGAGGTGACGCGGCAGGAGCCGAAGGTCGATTTCTGCGAGAAGAAGTACGTCTTCGACGCGGCGAAGCCCGCGGACGCAAAGCGCGATCCGGTGTTCGACGCCTCGGCAAAGTGCCCGGCCTATGTGATTCCCGAGGACGTCGTCGCCGCCGTGCGGGGCAAGCAAGCCAAGGACGAGGCGGAATACGCGAGGCTGGTCGCCAAGGGCACGCCGGTGGCGCGCATGAACACCGGCATCGACGGCGGCATGAACAAGATTTTTGCCGCAAAAATTCCGGAAGGCTCGACCGGCCTGTCCGAAGGCGCCGAAGGCACCACGCTGCAGATGCTGGCGATGGCCAAGGCGCCGGGCACGATCCCCGGCCACGTCAATCCGCCCAAGCCGAACCTCGACAGCGTGGCGTCCGCGCCCGCGCCGCAGGAAGAGCCGGTCGTCGCCGTCAGCGCACCCGCGACCGGCGCCCGCGTCGCCACGGCCGCGCCGGCTGAAAAGTCCGGCGGCTTCTTCTCCAATCTCGGCCGCAAGATGGGCATGGGCTCATCCGACACCACCGCGACCACCCCGCCGCCGCAAGCCACCGCATCCGTGGCCCCGGCCACCACGACGCCGCCGACCGCAGCGTCGCGGCTCAAGGCCGCCGTGACCCGCTTCGTGCCGGGGCATGACAAGTCCAAGGATGCAGCGAAGGACGCGCCGAAGCCGGCTGCGACCGTGGCGACCAAGCCTGCCGAACCGGCAAAGCAGCCCGACACCCGCCTCGCCGCAACGCGTCCGGCGCTGAAGCCGTCAGTGGCGGATGGTACGAGTGAAGCGACGCAGATCATGGGCGCCGCGCCGGTGATCTCGTCGAACTCGTTCGACAGCCGCTTCGGGGCTGTGAAGTAGGGCGACTTTCGCTCCCTCTCACTTTCAGCCGTCATCGCCCGCGAAGGCGGGCGATCCAGTATTCCAGAGGCGTTGGTGATTGAACCGAGAAGCCGCGGCGTACTGGATGCCCCGGTCAAGCCGGGGCATGACAGCGAAATTGGCGCGAGAGCATCGACCCTCCGCTGCGCAACGTCCTACGGCGCCAGATACCGCATCAGCTCCGGATTGCCCCGCACCGCGCCCGCCTCTCCCTGCAGCGCGACGCGGCCGCGGTCGAGCACGTAGGCGTAGTCGGCGACGCGCAAGGCGAGGTCGAGGTGCTGCTCGACGATGATGACGGCGATTGTCTTGGCGAGCTCGATCAGGCGCTCGGTGATCTCCTCGATGACGCCGATCCAGACGCCTTCGGTCGGCTCGTCCAGCAGCAGCAGCTTTGGGTCGCCCAGCATGGCGCGGCCGATCGCCAGCATCTTGCGTTCGCCGCCGGAGAGCGTGCCGGCGGGCTGGTCGAGGCGCTGGCCGAGCTTCGGGAAGATGGTCAGCACTTGGTCGACCGCGTCAGCCTTCTTGCTGGCGAGCGAGCCGACGGCGAGATTGTCGCGCACCGACAGGCGCGCGAACACCGAATGCTCCTGCGGCACGTAGCCGATGCCGGCGCGGACACGCTCCTGGGTGGCGCGGCGGCTGATGTCGCGGCCGTCGAAGGCGACCTCGCCCTTCCACGCCGGCAATTCGCCGACGATGGTCTTCATCAGCGTGGTCTTGCCGGCGCCGTTGCGCCCGAGCACGGCGACGCCGCCGCGCCAGGGAATGCCGAGGGTGACGTCGAACAGCACCTGGCTGCGGCCATAGCCGGCGTCGAGATGTCTAATGTCCAAAAATTCAGGCACGGCGCAGATAAATCTCCTGAACGGCGTTGTTGGCCTGGATCTCGGACACCGTGCCTGACGCCAGCACCTTGCCCTGGTCGAGCACGGTGAGGCGATCGCAGATGTCGCGGATGAAATCGAGGTCGTGCTCGACGATGACGAGCGAGCAATGCTGCTTGATCGGCTGCAGCAATTCGCCGGTGACGCGGCGCTCCTCCAGGCTCATGCCGCCGGTCGGCTCGTCGAGCAGCAGCAGTTTCGGCCTGCCGGCGAGCGCCATCGCTATCTCCAGCCATTGCTGCTGGCCGTGCGACAGCGCCGCTGCGGCCTCGAAGGCGCGATTCGCGAGGCGAAACTGCGTCAGCATGGTCATGACCTGATCGTGCAGCGCGCCTCTCGTGCGCGAGAACACGAGGTCAACCAGCGAGGACTGCGCCTGCAGCGCGAGCAGGATGTTGTCGTACAGCGTCAGTGACGGCAGCACGGATGTGATCTGGAATTTCAGGCTCATGCCGGCGCGGGCGCGCTCGGTCGGCGTGAAGGCGGTGATGTCGGTGTTGACGAACGAGACCTTGCCTTGCGTCGGCACCTCGGCGCCGGCGATGCACTTCATCAGCGTGCTCTTGCCGGAGCCGTTCGGGCCGATCAGGCCGTGGAATTCGTTGGCACCGACGGTGAGCGCGGCGCCGTCGAGCGCGGTGAGCTTGCCGAAGATTTTTGTGATGCCGGCGGCTTCAAGGAGCATCGCGATTCTCCTTGACGTTCTCCTTGAGGTTTTCTTTGGCCCTGGCGCCGAAGCTACCGACCCGCTCGCGCTCGCCGAGGACGAAACTGATCAGGCCGAGAGGGCGGAACAGGATGACGAGCAGCAGCAACAAGCCCAGAATGATCGGCCAGATGTCGCGATAATTGTCCGAGAGCCAGAAGCTGACGCCCTCGACGATGACGGCCCCGATGACGGCGCCGATCAGCGTGCCGGAGCCACCGAACAGCACATAGAGCACCACCTGCGTCGAGACGACGACGCCGACCATGTTGGGCCAGACAAAGCCTTCGTGGAAGGCATAGAGGCTGCCGGCAAGCCCGGCGACGCCGCCACCGATGGTGAAGATGATCGCCTTCAGGTGCTGCGCCTTGTAGCCGAAGAAGGCGATGCGCTGCTCGTTCTCGCGCAGGCCGGCGAGCGCGAGGCCGAACTGCGAGCGCACAAGGAAGCGGCAGAGCAGGTAGACCACGACGAGAATGCCGAGGACGAGATAATAGAACGCCGGCCCCTCCGTGAACTCGTAAGTCCCGAGCGACATCGGCGCGATCGAGGGAATGCCGTTCTGGCCGCCGAGATAATACCAGCCGCGCGCCAGGCGATCGGCGGCGTAGGAGCCGGTCAGCGTACCGAGCGAAACGAAGATCACGCTGGAGGGATGCCGCCCGAGCAGCAGGAAGCCGCCGAGCAGCAGCGCGAAGGTAAGGCCGATCAGCGTGCCCGCGGGCAGCACCAGGAAGATGTTGGTGATATCAAGGTCGCGCGCGAGCAGCGCCACGCCGTAACCGGCCGAGCCGAAGAACAGGGCCTGGCCGAAGCTCATGATGCCGGCGTAGCCCCAGACCAGGTCGAACGACAGCGCGAACAGCGCGAGGATGATCACGCGCGTTGCGAACACCGTGAGATAGTCCTGCAGCACCAGCGGCGCGAGCAGCGCCGCGACCAGCACGACGCCCTCGACGATCGGCAGGATTTTTCGCGCCGACGATCGTTCCGACGTCCCGCCGCTATCCATGGCGACGTCCGCCTCCCCGCCGATCTCGGCGGGGATCGCCTGTTTCACTGCGCCCATCGACTTCAGCATTCCAAATCAGCATTCCTTGGGATCGACGAGGCCGTTGCTGCGCCCGACGATCTCGTAGTTTCCGCCCTTGGCGACCGCGGTGTACATCTTCATCTTGCAGTGGCGCTTGCCCGGCACCATCTCGGCAGGTCCTCCGGGGCCTTCGGCGATCTTGGCATGGTCGAGCGCGGCGGCGACCGATTCGCGGTCGATCTTGCCGGCCTCCTTCACCGCGGCTTCCCACAGCTTGAGGCCGCGATAGGTGCCGGTGGCGGCGCTGCCGGCGGCGAACAGGAAGTTGCCGGGGAAATCCTTCTCGTAGGCCGCCTGGATTTTGGCGTCGAACGGGTTCTCCTTGGTCAGCACCTTGAAATAGTCGAGGCAGCTGGCGAGTCCCTCGATCTCCGCGGCCTGATTGATGTTGAGCGTGTTTTCGTCATAGTAGACGCAGGCGAGCCGCCCGCCGTTCTTGAGGAAGCCCGCTTCATAGAGCTGCTTGAAGAACGGGCCGACGCCAGGCGGAATGACGGTGTTGAAGACCACGTCGACCTTGTTGGAGATGATGCGGTTGACGGTCGCGGAGAAGTCGACCTGGTCGAGCGGGTAGTATTCCTCGAACACGACCTCGCCGCCGTTCGCCTCGATCACCTTGCGGGCATAGACGTTGAGCGTGTGCGGCCAGACATAATTGGCGCTCGGCAGCGCGAACTTCTTGCCGCCGTTCTTGATCAGCCAGGGGATGAATTCGTCGCATTGCTGCGCCGGCGTCGGGCCGGTGCAGAACAGATAGGGCGTGCACTCCTTGCCCTCGTAGAGCTGCGGATAGATGTAGAGCGTCTTGCCGCGCGCCACGATCGGGTCCTTGATCGCGTTGCGCATCGAGGAGGTGATGCCGCCAAGGACCATGTCGACCTTGTCGCGCTGGATCAGCTTGCGGACATTGCCGACGGCGACGGATTCGTTGGAGGCGGTGTCCTCGATGTAGAGCTCGAGCGGACGGCCGAGCAGACCGCCGGCGGCGTTGATCTCCTTGATCACCATTTTCGCGACGTTGGCGTCGGCGTTGCCGGCATAGGCGATCGGGCCGGTGAGATCGGTCGCGATGCCGACCTTGATCGGAGCCTCTGCGGCATTGGCCCAGTCGGCCGGGATCACCCAGCTTCCGACCCCGGTTGCGACCGCGCCGGAAGCGAAGGCGAAATTGGAGAGGAAGCGGCGGCGTGAGAGCTGAGTGCGATCGAACATGACTAAACCCCTTTTCCAGCGATGAGGCCCTGCGGGCGGAATTTGATGAAGACAATGGCGAGCACGAAGACGAGCACGTCGGCGACGACGGGCGCCATCACCCAGGGCAGCGCGGCGCTGAGCGTGCCGATGACACCGGCGCCCGCGACCGGCCCGATGAAGGAGCCGACGCCGCCGACCATGACCGCGACGAAACCCTGGATCAGGAAACGCAGGCCGAGATCGGCGTAGAGGCTGAACACCGGGACGATCAGGGCACCGGCAAGGCCGGCGAGCGCGGAGCCGAACGCGAAGGTGGCGCCGTACATCAGGGGCGTGGAAATGCCCGAGGCCCGCGCCAGCGATGGATTCTCCAGCGTGGCGCGCATGCGCAGACCAAAGTTGGTGCGGGACAGCAGCAGATAGCAGCCGGCCATCACCAGCAGCGTGATGACGATGATGGTGAAGCGCCAGGCCGAGATGTGCATGGCGCCGATGTCGATCGAGCCGCCGATCGGCTCGGGCACAGTGAGATAAAAGCCGCCGATCAGCCCGCGCACGGATTCGCGGATGATCAGGCCGAGCGCGTAGGTGCCGAGCATGGCGACGATCGGCGCGGCGTAGAATCTGCGGATGATCAGCGCCTCCAGCACGAAGCCGAGCGCGCCGACGACGAAGGGCGCTGCGACCATGCCGGCCCAGATCGGCAGGCCCTTGGCGTAGGCGAGATAGGTGATGTAGGCCCCGAGCAGGACGAACTCGCCCTGCGCGAAGTTGAAGATGCCCATCATGCTGGCGATGATCCCGAGCCCCAGCACGATCAGAACGATGATCGCGCCAAAGCTCAGGATCTCGAACGCTGCGACGAACGCGTTAGCCATAGGGTGGTCTTCCGTCCGTCTGCATCAATGCCCGCTCACATCTTCTTCCAGTCGCCGATCTGCTCGAAGGCGTGGGCGGCGCGGTAGATGGTGGATTCCTCGAACATCCGGCCGACCAGCATCAGGCCGACCGGCAGGCCGTCGACCATGCCGCAGGGCAGCGACATCGCGGGATGATGGGTGATGTCGAACGGCGCGGTGTTGGAGATCATCTCCAGGGCGCGGGCAACGTATTCCTCGCGGCTGGCATTGGGCTCCGGCAGCTTGGTCGCCTTCATCGGCGTGGTCGGCATCAGCAGCAGATCGTAATCGCCGAACGCCTTGTCGTAGGCCGCGGTCAGCCGGCGCGAGATGTTGAGCGCCTTGCCGTAGAAGCGTGGACCGAAATTGTTGTTGATGTAGGTGCCGAGCATCATGAACAATTTCGTGGTCTCGGACAGCGAGTCGGCCTGGCGGCGCCAGCCGCGGTGGAAATCCATCAGCGAGGTCGAATAGAGATCGCCGCGGGACAGGCCATAGCCGTCGCCGAACATCATGGTCTGGGTCAGGCCTTCGGTGCCGATCGGCGTCCAGATCGCGCCGCCCAGCAGATGCATCGGGATCGACACCGTCTCGACGGTGGCGCCGAGATCCTTGAAGCGTTTCGCCGCCTCGCGCACGCTATCATTCACCGCGGCCTCGGCCGTCGGCTGTTCAAAGCCTTCCTTGACGATGCCGATTTTCATGCCCTTGACGCCCTGGCCGAGCGCCTTGGTGTATTCCTCGACCTTCGGCGACTTGATGCGCGGATCGTAGCCGTCGTCGCCGGCGAGCACTTCGAGCAGCAGCGCATTGTCGGCGACCGTCGCCGTCATCGGCCCGGTATGGTCGACATAGATCTCGATCGGCATGATCCCGGTGTAGGGCACGAGGCCCCAGGTCGGCTTCATGCCGTAGATGCCGCAGAACGAGGACGGCATGCGGATCGAGCCGCCCTGATCGCCGCCGATCGCCATGTCGACCTCGCCGAGCGCGACCACGACGCCCGAGCCCGACGACGACCCGCCGGCCGAGTAGCCCATCTTGTGCGGATTATGCACCGGCCCGTAGGAACCGGTGTGGCTGCCGCCAGACAGGCAGAAGTGCTCGCAATGCACCTTGCCGGCGATCTCGGCGCCGGCATCCAGCATGCGCGTGACGATGGTGGCGTCGAAATCGGGCACATAGCCTTCCAGCGTCGACGAGCCGTTCGTCATGGGAACGCCGGCCAGCATGATGTTGTCTTTCAGCGCGACGGTCTTGCCCTTGAGCTTGCCGCTGGCGGCGCCCTTCACGGTCGACTTGCGATACCAGGCATTGCGCGGGTTCTCTTCAGCCGAGGGCCGATAGCCCGGCGTGCGCGGATATTTCACCTCGGGCAGTTCGTCCGGCATCGCGGCGACGAGATTGTAGGCCTCGATCGAGCCCTGCATCAGGCCACGGAACGAGGTGACGTCGTCGTCGGTGAGCGAAAGGCCGCATTGCTCGGCGACACTGCGAAGTTGGGCGGGGGTGGGAAGGACAACTGTCACGGCGCTCTCCTCTGAGGCTTCTTGATCCCTGGCGTTGGACGGAGTCTCGCGGTCGCGCTTGCACAAGCGCGGCCCGTTCGGCTTCGCGTCGATATTACAGACGGAAATATTTTCCTTTTCAAGTATTATTTCGCACAGCCGCTGCGACGTATCAACAGCCGCCCTTCAAAGCGTCTTGATGATCTTGAAGTCGAGACCGTCGGCTTCAGCGAGGTACATCGGCATCTCGGCGCGCCCGTCGCGAAGAACCACGGGACCGCGGCCCGCCGAGTAAACTGTGTTGCGTGCGGCCTTCAGCAGCGGACGAAAGGCCAGCGAGCCGGCACGGTTGGCCACCGACTCCAGGAACCGCAGCCCTTCATAGTTCGACTGGCCGACCGAGCCGACCGGCGGCGCGTGCGGGCCGAACATGGCCTGGTAGCCGCTGAGGAACTCGTCATTGGCGCGCGAGGCCATGCAGTTGAAATAGCCGGAGGCGCAGAACAAATTCTCGGTGTTGTCGGCGCCGATGCCGAGCAGCACGGTCTCGTCCATCGCGCCGGCAAGTCGCAGCGTCGAGGTCGCAAGGCCGGCTTCCGCGAAGGCGCGGTTGAAGGTGATGC
The DNA here is from genome assembly GCF_014198315.1 of Bradyrhizobium sp. CIR48. Classification (NCBI taxonomy): domain Bacteria; kingdom Pseudomonadati; phylum Pseudomonadota; class Alphaproteobacteria; order Hyphomicrobiales; family Nitrobacteraceae; genus Bradyrhizobium; species Bradyrhizobium sp. CIR48. Next base: position 186,168 of record NZ_JACIHG010000004.1, on the reverse strand, counting down.
TGTCGGTGCCGATCAGCGAGATCAGCACGACATCGGGCTTGGCTGCGCGGATGCGCGCCAGATGCGGCTCGTGATTGTCCTCGCCGACCGGGACGAACTCCTCGCCGACGACCTGACCGCCGGCCTCTTTGATGTAGCGCTTCACCGCGCGATGCGACTGCCAGGGCCAGACATAGTCGCTGCCGATCAGGTACCAGCGCGCCGCCTTCTTGACGTCGGCGAGCCAGTGGATCGAGGGGCGGCTCTGCCAGCGCGGCGTCTCGCCGATCGCCATCACGCCCGGCGTGCGCTCGCCGCCTTCATAGACGGGAGTGTAGATGTAGGGGATACGGTTGCCGGTGACCTTGCGCAGGGCAACACGGACGGCGCTGATATGCGAGCCCATGATCAGGTCGACCTCGTCGAAGGCGATCGCCTGCTCGGCGCGCCGCACGACGTCTTCGATCGGGCCACCGGAATCGTAGATCGAGAGCTCGAGCTCGCGCCCCAATATGCCGCCGCGCTTGTTGATCTCGGCGACCGCCAGCATGGCGCTGTTGGTGGAAGTCGGGCCCCAGATTCCGGGCGAGCCGGTGAAGGTGAGGAAATTGCCGATGCGCAGCTTGTTGCGGGCGCCGCGGCGTTTCATGACGTGGATGTCAAATGGCGACAGGTCGAAATCCGCTGCCGCGGACGACAGATTCCTGAACAGCAAAGACGGTGGCAACGCCGGACCGCCATGAGCCGGGAAGTTTACCGTCGCGCGCACGCCAACTCCTGTCTGGCACCAGACCTGAAAGCACATTGAGCAGGCGGCCGCGGCTTCCGCCCTTTTGTTGTGCAATGATCCTATTTTGAAAATATTGAATATTCAAGAATTGAAGTGCATATAGATGCAGCATTGATTGCAAGACATTCACTCAATTGGGTCAAGACGAAGTCTTAGCCGTGGCAAAACCGTCGAAAGAAAACACCCCGATCACCGAACACCTCGCTTACCTGCTCGCGCAAGCTAACCGGGAGATCAACCGGCAGCTCGAACTGCGGTTGAGCAAGGAAGGCGTGCCGGTCGAGCAGTGGCGCATCCTCAAGGTGCTGTCGGATGGCAACGGCCATTCGATGGGCGAGCTTGCAGGCGCCGTGCTGCTCAACCATCCGACGCTGACCAAGATGATTGACCGCATGGTCTCCGACACGCTGGTCTATCGCGTGCAGGACCCGGGCGACCGCCGCAAGGTGCTGATGTTCATCTCCGACCGCGGCAAGGTGCTGTGCAAGAAGCTCAACTCGCTCGCGGTCGACCAGGAGGAGCATATCCTGGAGAGCTACGGCGACAAATCGACGAGCGAATTGAAGCGGCTGCTGGAGAGCTTGATCGATAGTTCGAATTAGACCTCGTGAATTGGAGCGTGGGCGTCTTGCGGAGCCGACACACTCGTCTGCCATTCAACGCATGGAGAGGACCTCCATGAAAAGCACGCGCGCTGGTCACGCCGGCTTGGTGGCGCTCACAGAGCGCACCCGGGCTTTATCCAATTCTCAAGGCTCGCCCTTGAGTCCAGGCGGAATGAGCAGGCGCCGCATGATTGCATCATCGCCAGCACGAGAGGCGATAGCGTTGGCCGTTCCATGTCGTCCAGCCCACGGACTTGTTGCTGACCGGTTTGGCTAGATACCATTTATTGCCATCGGCATGGTTGAAGTATACGCCGCCCTGCGTTCCGCTGCGTGGATTTGTTAACTTCACCCATCGCGAGCCATTATCTGAGAAGTTGCCTGCCCAGCGCGCTCCCGAGCTGCTGGTGCAAGTGCCGCCGCTGCAGCTTGTCTGACTGTCATCAACGGCGGCCCATTTCATCCGGGCCGGCCGGCCGTCTATGTTGCACGACCATGTTCCGCCCCACCATCCGCCCACTTGGCTCGCAGGGGCGGAACCGCAAGCGTAGAAACTCAGGGCAAGAACGCAAAAGGTGGTTGGCAGCGCGCGTTTGAACATTGTCTGGCTCCCAATTTTCGGGCCGCGTATTGTGATTCAATCAAAACACGGATCGAGCTCGGTAGAGGTGATCCAGATCACAATGAGCAGTGGCAAAAGATTGGATGGTCTACCCGCAGGTGTTCTCCGAGACACGGTGCCGCGCTTTGACCATCGGCTTTCGGGCTTCAGCTGCGCGGCCAGGGGAGCGAGTGGCCGCCGACAATCTGCAGCAACAGCACTCGGAAGTGATCACAGGAACAGGCGCCGCAGGTCACGCGCATGCAACAGAGCGATGCTTCTCGCCTGTTCGCTCAGCATCGGCGCCGGTTGCCAGGTGGCCAAAGCGTGCTCAGCCGCGCGTGACGGATGCCAGACCGCCTGACAAATGTAAGCCAGCCATCCTCGATGGCGTGCGCCTACCATTCGTGGTGCACCCTAAAGATCAGCAGGCACCATATGGATCGGAAGCATTTCAACCCCTCGCGAACTCGTAGGCCAATACAGCACCGCGAGTTCGCTGGGTATTGAGATCGATCAAGCATACCGCCCGTGGCAGTGCTTGTACTTCTTGCCTGAGCCGCAGGGGCAGTCCTCGTTGCGGCCGACCTTGCCCCAGCTTGCCGGGTTCTTCGGATCGCGCAGCGCGGCGTCGGAGGTCTGGGCTCCGAGCGTGACGCTGGCGAGCGCCATTTCGTCCTCGCCGGTGTTCGGGTCGAACTTGTGCGCTTCCATCGGCGGCAGCACGGGCGCTTCCTGCTCGGGCGGGACGATCTCGACCCGCATCAGCTGCGCCGTGACCGCCTCGCGCAAGTGAGCGCTCATCTCCTGGAAGAGATTGAAGGCTTCGGTCTTGTACTCCTGCAGGGGATCGCGCTGGCCATAACCGCGCAGGCCGATGACCTGGCGCAGATGGTCGAGCATGATCAGATGCTCGCGCCAGAGATGGTCGAGCGTCTGGAGCAGGATGGTCTTCTCGACGTAACGCATCACGTCGGGACCCCATTGCGCCACCTTGGCCGCCATGTGCTCGTCGGCCTTGGTCTCGATGCGCGTGAGCAGCTCCTCGTCGGCGATGCCCTCTTCCTTGGCCCAGTCGTCGACCGGCAGGTCGAGATCGAGCACGCGCTTCAATTCGTCCTTCAGGCCGGCGACGTCCCACTGCTCGGCATAGGCATGCTCGGGCACGTGCTTGGCGACGAGGTCGTCGATGAAGGCGTGGCGCATGTCGGTGACGGTCTCGGCGACGCTCTCGTCCTTCATCAGGTCGACGCGCTGGTCGAAGATCACCTTGCGCTGGTCGTTCTGGACGTTGTCGAACTTCAAGAGGTTCTTGCGGATGTCGAAGTTGCGCGCCTCGACCTTCTGCTGCGCCTTCTCCAGCGCCTTGTTGATCCAGGGATGGATGATGGCCTCGCCCTCTTGCAGGCCGAGACGCTGGAGCATGCTGTCGAGGCGATCCGAGCCGAAGATGCGCATCAGATCGTCTTCCAGCGACAGGAAGAATTTCGAGCGGCCGGGATCGCCCTGACGGCCGGAACGGCCGCGCAGCTGGTTGTCGATACGGCGGGATTCGTGGCGCTCGGAGCCCATGATGTAGAGGCCGCCGGGCTTGGTCACGGTCTTGGCCGGCTTGTTGCCCTTCGCCGGTTCGATCTCGACGGTCTCTTCCGCCTTCAGCACGATCTCGCGGAAGCGCTCGACGTCGGCCTTGATCTGCTCGATCTTCCTGGCCTTCTCGGCCTCGTCCTCGATGCCCGCGGTCTCCTTCGGGATGCGCATCTCGAGCGAGCCGCCGAGCTTGATGTCGGTACCACGGCCGGCCATGTTGGTCGCGATCGTGATCGCGCCGGGCACGCCGGCTTCCGCAACGATATAGGCTTCCTGCTCGTGGAAGCGCGCATTCAGCACCGCGAACAGTTTCGCCGGCTTGCCGGCGCGCGCGGCAGCGTAAAGCTTGTCGAGCGCGTTCTCCTTGCCGAAATCGATCTGCTTGTAGCCGTTCTGCTTCAGAAACTCGGCCAGCACTTCCGACTTTTCGATCGACGCCGTGCCGACCAGCACCGGCTGGAGCCGCGAATTGGCCCGCTCGATCTCGGCGAGGATGGCCGCGTATTTTTCCTTGTGGGTGCGATAAACCTCGTCGTCCTCGTCGAGGCGGCCGATCGGCACGTTGGTCGGGATCTCCACGACTTCAAGCTTGTAGATGTCAAAGAGCTCGTCGGCTTCGGTCAACGCCGTGCCGGTCATGCCGGCGAGCTTCTCGTACATCCGGAAATAGTTCTGGAACGTGATCGAGGCCAGGGTCTGGTTTTCCGGCTGAACCTGCACGTGCTCCTTGGCTTCCAGCGCCTGGTGCAGACCTTCGGAATAGCGGCGGCCCTGCATCATGCGTCCGGTGAACTCGTCGATGATGACGACCTCGTCGTCGCGGACGATGTAGTCCTTGTCGCGCGTGAACAGCGTGTGCGCGCGCAGCGCCTGGTTGATGTGGTGCACGACGGAGACGTTCTCGACGTCGTAGAGCGACTCGCCCTTGAGCTGGCCGGCATCGCGCAGCAGGGTCTCGATCTTCTCCATGCCGGCTTCGGTCAGCGTCACCGTGCGCTGCTTCTCGTCGACCTCGTAGTCGGTCTTGTCGAGCTTGGGCAGGAAGCCGTCGATGGTGTTGTAGAAATCGGAGCGGTCGTCGAGCGGACCGGAGATGATCAGCGGCGTGCGCGCTTCGTCGATCAGGATGGAATCGACCTCGTCGACGATGGCGAAGAAGTGCGGGCGCTGGACCATGTCCTCGAGCCGGTACTTCATGTTGTCGCGCAGATAGTCGAAGCCGTATTCGTTGTTGGTGCCGTAGGTGATGTCGCAGGCATAGGCCGCCTTGCGCTCGGCATCGTCGAGGCCGTGCACGATCACGCCGGTCGTCATGCCCAGGAAGCCGTAGATCTGGCCCATCCAGCCGGAGTCGCGGCGGGCGAGGTAATCGTTGACGGTGACGACGTGGACGCCCTTGCCGGCGAGCGCGTTGAGGTAGACCGCGAGGGTCGCGACCAGCGTCTTGCCTTCGCCGGTCTTCATCTCGGCGATGTCGCCCTCGTGCAGCACCATGCCGCCGATCAGCTGGACGTCGAAATGGCGCTGACCGAGCGTGCGCTTGGCGGCCTCGCGCACGGTGGCGAAGGCAGGGACCAGCAGGTCGTCCAGCGTCTTGCCCTCGGCGAGCTGTTTCTTGAAGTCGGCGGTGCGGGCCTTGAGCGCCTCGTCGGAGAGCTTCGAGACCTCTCCTTCCAGCGCGTTGATCGCGTTGACGCGGGACTGATATCCCTTCACCCGCCGGTCGTTGGCGGAGCCGAAAAACTTGCGGGCGAGCGCGCCGATCATGCCTGGTTCCTGTGTTCGCGATTCAACCGCGTTGGCCTAAGAAGTTGTCACCCGCCTGCCTATCAACTCACCGTGACGCCTCGTGGCGTCAGAGCCCGGACTGCGGGGGTCATCCGCCATATGGGTGGGAATTGGGCAAGTCTGGGTTCAACGGCCAAAAACGCAGCAAAATAAACGCCATCGCCATGGTCGCGACCGGGCAGAGATATGGCCCGGTCAGGGCCTTGTCAACGGCGGGCGCATTGCGGCTAATTCATCATTTTGACAGACTTTTCGCGTTGCCAAGCCCCCCTGTATTGGGCGAGTGTCCGCCCCGCTCGAGCAGCCCCCTGCTTCAACATAAGGATTTTCCATGACCACCTCGTTCCCGGTAACCACCGGCCAGCGTTTCCGCAGTGCGTCCGCCCTGGCTGGCAGCCTCGCTCTGGCGCTGTCCCTGGCGTTCGCAGGCCCGCTCCGGGCCGCCGACGATCCGGTGCTGGCGAAGGTCAATGGCGCGGAAATCAAGAAGAGCGACGTCGCCATGGCCGAGGAGGAGCTCGGGCCGAGCCTCGCCCAGATGGACCCGGCGACCAAGGACGAGAACGTCCTGTCCTTCCTGATCGACATGAAAATCGTCAGCAAGGCTGCCGAGGACAAGAAGGTTGCCGATAGCGAGGAATTCAAGAAGCGCCTGGCATTCGCCCGCAACCGGCTTCTGATGGACAGCCTGCTCGCAGGCGAGGGCAAGGCCGCCACCACCCCCGACGCCATGAAGAAGGTCTATGAAGAGGCCTCCAAGCAGATCACCGGCGAGCAGGAAGTGCGCGCCCGCCATATCCTGGTCGAGACCGAGGACGAGGCCAAGGCGGTGAAGGCCGAGCTCGACAAGGGCGCCGATTTCGCCGAGCTGGCCAAGAAGAAGTCCAAGGATCCGGGCTCGGCCGACGGCGGCGATCTCGGCTTCTTCACCAAGGAGCAGATGGTACCGGAATTCTCGGCGATCGCCTTCGCGCTCGAACCCGGCAAGATCTCCGACCCCGTCAAGTCGCAGTTCGGCTGGCACGTCATCAAGGTCGAGGAAAAGCGCAACCGCAAGGCGCCGGACTTCGAGCAGGTCAAGGCCCAGATCGAGCAGTACGTCACCCGCAAGGCCCAGGCCGACTACGTCGCCAAGCTGCGCGCCGAAGCCAAGGTCGAACGGCTGGACCAGCCGGCGGCGGACGCCAAGCCGGCGGATGCGGCGAAGCCCTCCGACAGCAAGATGGCGCCCCCTGCGAAGAAGTAAGAATTCGCTGTCACTTCGGTGACGTGAAGAGTATCTAAGCCTTTGTGATGCCCGGCCCCAAGCGCGAAGCGCGTCTTCGCACAGAGGGGCCGGGCATCTGCATATTCAGATCCCACCAAGGCGCCCCGCGATGTCCTCCTCCGTCTCCCCGCTCGCCCCGAAAACAGTTCCCGACATGCCCACCATTGCGGGCATCCGTCTCGCGACGGCCGAAGCCGGCATCCGCTACAAGAACCGAACCGACGTGTTGCTGGCGGTGATGGACAAGGGCACCGCCGTGGCCGGCGTCTTCACCAAGTCGAAATGCCCCTCCGCGCCGGTGGAATGGTGCCGCGGCAAGCTGAAGGGCGGCAAGGCACGCGCGCTGGTCGTCAATTCCGGCAATGCCAATGCCTTCACCGGCAAGACCGGCCGGGCCTCCACGGCGCTGACCGCCAAGATCGCGGCCAAAGCGGTCGGATGCAGCGAGGGCGAAATCTTCCTGGCCTCGACCGGCGTGATCGGCGAGCCGCTGGACGCGACCAAGTTCGACGGCGTGCTGGGCCGACTGGCTGAAGCCGCCGAGCCCGGCGACTACCTCGCTGCGGCCAAGGCGATCATGACCACCGACACCTTCCCGAAGGTCGCGACCGCGACCGTCAAGCTCGGCAAGGCCAAGGTCACCATCAACGGCATGGCCAAGGGCGCCGGCATGATCGCGCCCGACATGGCGACGATGCTGTCCTTCATCTTCACCGACGCACCGATCGCGCCCGCGGCCTTGCAGGCGCTGCTCAAGAGCGGCGTCGAGGACACCTTCAACGCGGTGACGATCGACGGCGACACCTCGACCTCGGACACGCTGCTGGCCTTCGCCACCGGCGCTGCCGCCGGGCACGGCGCACCGAAGATCAGCCGCGCCAGCGATCCGCGCCTGAAGACCTTCGTCAAGGCGTTCAACCAGGTGCTCGCCAACCTCGCCGAGCAGGTCGCCCGCGACGGCGAAGGCGCGCGCAAGCTGGTCGAGATCACCGTCGAGGGCGCCAAGACCAAGGCCTCCGCGCGCAAGATCGCGATGTCGATCGCCAACTCGCCGCTGGTCAAGACCGCGATCGCCGGCGAGGACGCCAATTGGGGCCGCGTCGTGATGGCAGTCGGCAAGGCCGGCGAGCCGGCCGATCGCGACAAGCTCTCGATTTCCTTCAACGGCATCCGCGTCGCCAAGAGCGGCGCGCGCGATCCTGACTATGACGAGGCACAGGTCTCGGAAGCGATGAAGGCGCCGGAGATCGCGATCAAGGTCTCGCTCGGCCTCGGCAAGGGCCGCGACCGCGTCCTGACCTGCGACCTCACCAAGGAATATGTCGCGATCAACGGCGATTACAGGTCGTAGGGCTCACGACACCTTCTTCGTCATCCTGAGGTGCGAGGGATGGGGCGCGGAGCGCCCCATCGGGAGCCTCGAAGGATGCAGGGCCACCGCTACAGCCGCGTGGAGAGAGCCGGGCCGTCGCCCTTCGAGGGCCGCTGAAGGAGCGGCCACCTCAGGGTGACGGTAAGAGAGCGCGAGAGCCGTGCTTCAAATCACCCTGAAATCCGCGCGTCCGCGACAGCTTTCTTGAACAGCGCGTTCATGGCGTCCGAGATGCCTTGCGTCGGGCTCACCTCGAAATAGAGCCCGGACGACGCGCAGCTCTGCATGTTCTGCGCGATCTCGCTGTTCGGCGACGGCCCGTAGGGGCCGGTATTGAACGGAGCGATCCATTTCATGTACCAGCTGTTGGTGGGCAGCGCGAGGTACGTTGTGTACAGCACGGCAATCTTGACGCCCCGGTCCTTCATCGTCTTGCAGAGCGCAGCATTGAGCGGCGATTGGCACCGCGTGGTGCCGGAGAGCGGTTTCAGACATCCGGTGTTGCTCTCGTCAGCGACCCCGTCGGAGACGAAGAACAGATATTTGAGCGGGCTGGACGGCGTGCCGGTTCCGGGGGAGCTGATCTCGCCGTTGATCGCAGGGAATATCGCGGTGAATGCCGTGTCCTGGTCGTTATTCTCGTTCTGACCGTTCACCGACATCAGGTCGATATTGCCCGCCGCCGTCTTGGCGCTGGAAAGAGAGGCCGACAACGAAAACAGATTGCGCAGGCCGAGCGTGCTTGCGGAGCCGCCGAAATCATAGATCGCCATTCTGAACTGATTTGAATAGGTCTGGGTCACACTCGCCGTATCCATCAACGACTGCGTTGCGGTCCGAAGCACGTCGATCCGGGTGGTCACGCCAAGCTTCTTGGCAAGGTCGTAGTAATTGTTCTTGTCCTTGAGGTCGTGGCAGGCGAAAGCGCACTTGTCCGATGTGTTGTTGACCATCGTCTGCACGTCGGTCGGCGTCGCGCCGACACCCATCGACGGCGAATTGTCCAGCAGAAGGTAGAAATCGATATAGAGCGGCATGCTGGCCGTCGCTTTCGACGTACCGGACAGCGTCAGCGCGGACTTGCCGATCAGGCCGAGAAACATGGTGTTCATGGTGGCGTTGAACGCAACCGTCGAGGTGACGGTCGATCCGGTTTTGACCACGGTCGGCGTGACGCTGTTGAGAGTGTAGCCGGTCTGATTGGCGCGATTGGCGTCGAAGATGTTCTGGGCGTCGGTGACGCCGACGGAAATCGACCCATCCGACGTCATGGTACCGGCGGCCTTGAAGGCTGGTGAGGCCTTGGCGATCGAGCCGACGCTGGCGGCATCGGCCGCGGCCTGAAGCTTGGCCCGGGTCTGCGTCGCGCGCGAGTAGTCGACCGCGCAGCCGACCGCAGTGATCAGGGGGACGCAGGCGAGCGCGAAGATCACCGCGATATTGCCGCGCCGGTCGTTGACGAACCGGCGGATGATGGTGGAAAGCGCAGCGCGCATGATTGGGGCCCGGAGTGGTTTAAGCGTTCCCACTCTAGGAACCGTCGATTAAATATGACTTATGGGAACCTCGGAAACACGGGCCGCAACAGGGTTAATAAACCGTTGCGGATGATCTTCAGCGAGCGACATCACGTATGGCCGATCTGAAACTGACACTGGTTGTGGCTTGCGCGCTGATCGACGCCGACAAGCGCGTCCTGATCGCGCAGCGCCCCGCGGGCAAGACGCTGGCCGGCCTCTGGGAGTTTCCCGGCGGCAAGCTCGAGGTGGGCGAGCGGCCGGAGCAGAGCCTGATCCGCGAGCTGCACGAGGAGCTCGGCATCACCGTCGCCGAGCCGTGCCTGGCCCCGCTGACCTTCGCGAGCTACGGCTATGAGACCTTCCACCTCCTGATGCCGCTCTACATCTGCCGGCGCTGGGAGGGACAGGTGACGCCGCGCGAAGGCCAGACCCTGGCCTGGGTCCGTGCCAACAAGCTGCGCGACTACCCGATGCCCCCGGCGGACATTCCGCTGATCCCGCATTTGATTGATCTGCTGATGTGAGACCCCTGTCATTCCGGGGCGGTCCGCAGGACCGAACCCGGAATCTCGAGATTCCGGGTTCTCGCTGCGCGAGCCCCGGAATGACGGTGCTAGTGGCCTAAGTCTTCCCCGCCTTCTTCACCGCCTCCGCCAGGCTCGCTTTCGCCGATCCCGGCTTCAGCGGCTGCTGCTGGCTCGCATGCGGGGCCCAGCCGGAGAGCCAGATGATGTCGAAGGTGGCACGGATGCGGCCGTCGGCATCGGCAAAGCGCTCAGTGTAGATCTCGGCCATCCGCAGCAGCGTCGCGCGCCGGCTCGGTGTTCGCCGCCGCTCGATCAGCACATTGGCGGCGCCCATGCGCCGGAGATCCTGCATCAGCGCGAATGCGTTGGAATAGCGCACCACGACGCGGTCGACATCGGTCACCGGCAGCGCAAAGCCCGCCCGCTGCAGCAGCGCGCCGATGTCGCGCAGATCCGCGAACGGCGCGACGCGCGGCGACACGCCGCCCTCGCATTCGGCTTCCGCGGCGGCAAAGGCCTGGCGCAGCTCGGTCAGGCTGTCGCCGCCGATCATCGCGGCGAGCAGCAGGCCATCCGGCTTGAGCGCGCGGCGGATTTGCGCGAACACGCCCGGCAGATCGTTGACGAATTGCAGCGCCAGCGCGGAGACGACGAGATCAAGGCTTTCGGGCGCGAAGGGCAGCACCTCTGAACCCGCAGCATCAAGCGCGATCCGCTGGAGGGAAGGCAGCCGCGCACGCAATTCCGCCAGCCCTTCACCGGGTGTCCAGAGATCGGCCGGGGCGTGAAACTCCCGCATCACCGCAGCCAACCGGTCGGACATGTCCTCGGCAACACGATCGAGCAGGAAGGTGACCTCGCCCTGCGGCTGCGCACGCCGCTGCCGTGCATGCAGCAAGGCGCGATCGAACAACGCGGGCGGGGTTTGCGGGGTCTGGGCCATGCCGCTGGTTACGCCGATCATGCAGGTCATTGCAATCTCCCCTCTCATGTCCCGGACGCGCCGCAGCGCCCCTGGCGATGCTTCGCATCGCCGGCGTGGCGCTGCAGATTCGGGGCACGAGAATGAGTCGCTTGAGCGCCGCCAAGCGGAACGCTAGCCTTCCCGCATGGACGCCAACGCCGCCCCCACCCGTTCCCTCGCCGCCCCCTTCCGGGCGGCATGGACGGCCGGCCGCCACGCGCTGTCGCGCGCGGCACGGCTCGCGCTCGACATCGCGCTGCCGACGCAGTGCGTATCCTGCCGCGAACCGGTCGAGGGCGAGGGCGTTTGCGCTTCGTGCTGGGCGCGGCTGTCATTCATCGAGCGGCCCTATTGCCCGCGGCTCGGCATTCCCTTCGTCTATGATCCCGGCCCCGACATGCTGTCGATGGAGGCGATCGCGAGCCCGCCGGCCTACCAGCGCGCCCGCGCAGCGGTGCGCTATGACGACGTCGCGCGCACGCTGGTGCATGCGCTGAAATACCAGGACCGCACCGATCTGGCGCCCGCCATGGGCCGGTGGATGGCGCGCGCGGGCGGCGAGCTGCTGGCGGGGGCCGACATGCTGGTGCCGGTGCCCCTGCATTGGCGGCGGGCCTGGCGCCGCCGCTACAACCAGTCCGGGGCCCTGGCGCAGATCATCGAGCGGCAGAGCGGGGTCAAGGCGAGGGCTGAGGTGCTGCGCCGGGTGCGCGCCACCGAGCAGCAGATCGGCCTGTCGCGGGCCCAGCGCGCCACCAATGTGCAGGGCGCGTTCCAGGTATCCCCCGACCGTCAGGCCGAAATCCAGGGCCGCCGCGTTGTCCTGATCGACGACGTCCTGACGTCGGGGGCGACGCTGGATGCCTGCGCGCGGGTCCTGCTCCGGGCCAAGGCCGCCCAGGTCGACGTGCTGGTCTTCGCCCGGGTTGTCGAGAGCGGCCCCCGTCCCATATAATTCAATGACTTCATGACATGAGAGCGTCGGACGCCATGACTTCTGCTGTCGAGATCTACACCAGGCCGGGCTGCGGCTATTGTTCCGCGGCGAGGTCCCTGCTGACCCGCAAGAAGGCAATCTTTACCGAATTTGACGTCGCCAAGAACCCCTCCTGGCGGGAGGAGATGTACGACCGCGCCGGCGAGGGCTCGACCTTCCCGCAGATCTGGATCGGTGGAACTCATGTCGGCGGCTGCGACGATCTCTACGCACTCGACCGCGAAGGCAAGCTTGACGGCATGCTGGAAGGTGTGAAGGCCAACTCATGAGCGAGAACCGCACATTTACGGCCGCCATGGTGCAGATGCGCACGGGTCTGATGCCCGGGCCGAGCCTCGAACAGGCCACGAAGCTGATCCGGCAGGCGGCGGCCAATGGCGCCGACTACGTGCAAACGCCTGAAGTCAGCAACATGATGCAGCTGAACCGCAAGGCCCTGTTCGAGCATCTGCAGAGCGAAGAGGACGACACTTCGCTGAAGGCCTACCGGGCGCTCGCGGCGGAACTGAAGATCCATCTCCATGTCGGCTCGCTGGCGCTGCGCTTCTCGGCCGAAAAGGCGGTCAACCGCTCCTTCCTGATCGGGCCCGAGGGCAACGTGCTCGCGAGCTATGACAAGATCCACATGTTCGACATCGAGCTGCCGGACGGCGAGAGCTATCGCGAATCCGCCAACTACCAGCCGGGCGAAACCGCGGTGATCTCCGATCTGCCCTGGGGCCGCGTGGGCTTGACGATCTGCTACGACGTGCGCTTCCCCGCGCTCTACCGCGCCCTCGCCGAGAGCGGCGCTTACTTCATCACCGTCCCGTCCGCCTTCACCCGCAAGACCGGCGAAGCGCACTGGCATGTGCTGCTGCGCTCGCGCGCGATCGAGACCGGCTGCTTCATCTTCGCAGCTGCCCAGGCAGGCACCCACGAGAACAAGCGCGAGACCTATGGCCATTCGCTGATCATCGATCCCTGGGGCGAGATCCTCGCCGAAGGCGACGTCGAGCCCGGCATCATCATGGCCAGGATCGACCCCACCAAGGTCGAGACCGCACGCCGCGCGATTCCCTCGCTCCAGCACGGCCGCCGCTTCGGCGTGTCCGATCCCAAGGCCGGGCCGGATCATTTGCACCTCGTGCGGGGTTCGGCATGATCCGCTACGCGCTCCATTGCGATCGAAACCACGCGTTCGAGAGCTGGTTCCAGAGCTCGTCGGCCTATGATTCGCAAGTGAAGCGCAAGCTCGTGACCTGCCCGATCTGCGGATCCGCCAAGGTCGACAAGGCGATCATGGCCCCGCGCATCGTCGGCAAGAAGGGCCGCGGGCGCGCGACGCCGCCGCCGGAAGCGACCACTACTCCCACGCCCGAGGCCGCGCCATCAGGTCCGACCTCGCTGTTGATGGCGCAGGAGAAAGAGCTGCGCACCAAGTTGAAGGAGCTGCGCGATCACATCGTGAAGAACGCCGACAATGTCGGCGAGCGATTCGCCAACGAAGCCCGCGCGATGCATTACGGCGACAAGGAGCACCGTCCGATCTACGGCGAGGCCTCGCCGGAGGAGGCGAAGTCGCTGATCGACGAGGGCATCGAGGTGTCGCCGCTGCCGACATTGCCGGAAGACCGGAATTAGGCCCCCACCAGCACCGCCACACCGATGATGATCAGCGCGATACCTGCAAGCTCGCGTGGTGCGATCGGCTGCTTGAACGAATAATACGCCACCGCTTGCGCGAACAGCACCTCGATCAGAGCGAGCGTGCGGACATTGGCGGCGGCCGTCAGCGCGAACGCCAGGAACCAGAATTGTGAGGCGAAGGCGCCCATGAAGCCGGCCAGCATCGACGGCTTCCACAGGCCGAGGATCGCCTGCAGCACCTTTGGCGCGCGCCAGAGCAGATAGATCGTCAGCACAAGCGTCTGCACGAACAGGCCGAGCACCAGCGTGAACGAGGCCGAGGTCACGAAGGAGACGCCGGGCACGTTGATGATCGCGCCGCGAAAGCCAACCGCAGACAGCGCAAACGCGGCAGCCGCAACGAGGCCGGTGATGGTCGGCTTCAATTCGGCAAAACTCTTCTCGCCGCCGGGCCTGAGCGCGGTGATGACGACGCCGACGGTCGCGATCACGATCGCCAGCACCTTCAGCCAGGTCAGGTGATCGCCGAGGAAGACGAAACCGAAGATCGCGGTCTGGATCGCCTCGGTCTTCAGATACGCCGTCGTCACCACGAAGGAGCGGTCGTTCATGGCGAGCAGCATCAGGCCGGTGGCGACGATCTGGCTGAGCGCGCCGAGCAGGAGCCACGGCCAGAACACGGTCGGCGGCATGCCCAGATGATCGCCGGTGGCGACCAGCACCACGCCGAGGAACAGCACCGAAAACGGGAAGCCGAACAGGAAGCGGATATTGGTCGCGCCCCAGGTCCCCAGCGGCTTCGTCAACGACCGCTGCATCGCATTGCGCGCGACTTGGCCGAGCGCAGCAACGAGGGTGAAGGGAATCCAGAGGCTGGCGATGGTGAGCATGGGGTGGGGCGGGCATTAGCGGGAAATAACTGCGGCCAACCTGCAAGTTGAGGCCAGCGCGGTCAACCGCACGGACGTCATGGGAGCGATGCTCTCGCCACCGTTTGTGGAGAAGCAGCTCGCATCCAGCTCCAGCCTCACACCATCCCTTCCGCCACCACCATGTAGTTCACGTCCATGTCCGACGAGAGCGTCCATTTGTCGGCGAAGGGTGAGTAGACCACGCCGGTCTGCTCGGTGATGACGAGGCGGTTGTCGAGCAGGTATTTTGTCAGCTCGTCGGGGGTGACGAACTTATTCCATTCGTGGGTGCCGCGCGGCAGCCAGCGCAGGACGTATTCGGCGCCGACGATGGCGAGCGCGAAGCTCTTCCAGTTGCGGTTCAGCGTCGAGACCACCATGAGGCCGTTCGGCTTCAGCATCGCGGCGCAACGCTTCAGGAAGACGCCGACATCGACGACGTGCTCGACCACTTCCATCGCCAGCACAATGTCGAAGCGCTCGCGCGGGTCGATCTCCTCCACCGTGGTGCAGCGGTAGTCGATCGCAAGATGGCCCTTGTCGGCGTGCAGCTTGGCCGCGGCGATGTTGCTCTGGGAAGGGTCGACGCCGATGACCTGCGCTCCGAGCCGCGACAGCGGCTCGCACAACAGGCCGGCGCCGCAGCCGATGTCGAGCACGCGAAGCCCGCCGAGGCAGTTGAGGCTGCGCACGTTGCGCTCGAACTTGCGGCAGGCGGCGTCGCGGATGTAGCCGAGCCGCAGCGGGTTGATCCGGTGCAGCGGCGCCATCTTGCCGTTGGGGTCCCACCACTCCGCCGAGAGTTTCGAGAACTTTGCGATCTCGGCGGCGTCGACGGTCGAGCCCGGCTGCGGGCTGACGGAGAGGGAAGTATTTTGCTGCATGCTCATGGTTACGCGCGGTCCTACCGCGTGGTGATCGAACTACGGAAGGCGAGCGGCGAGGCGATGGTCCGGATGGTTTCGCGACCTTCGCCGACGCCGTTGATGGTCACGTCGCCGTAGTTGAGAATACGTCCAAGAATCGTCTGATTGACATCGACGCTCTCGACCTTGTCCAGCGCCATCTCGAAGGTGCGGCGCTTGATGAAGCCGGTCTTGTGCACAATCCTGAGATTGGTGACGTCGGTCTCGGTGGTGAAGCGATGGAACCAGCCCTTCACGGTCCAGAACAGGGCCGCCAGAGCCACCACGCCCGAGGCGATGAGACAGAGAATCAGGAGCCCGTTGACCGTGGTCTGCCCCGACAGGACGAACAGGGCGAAAGCCGCGATCCAGGCCAGGATGGCCGGAAAATAGAAAATCCAGTGCGCATTGGTCGAATACAGCACCCGCTCGCCGGGCTGCAGGATTTCGTCAATATAGCGCGCCATAACCTCTGATAACCCATTGCCCGGATTGGCCGCAGCAGGAACCCGCTTGCCCCCGGCCCCGCCCCTCTGTATACGCGCGGTCGGGTGCCCGCAGCATCGTCTCGCGCGGGCCACCATACTGATCCCTTTGAAGGAATGCACGCGTCGTCATGAGCCGCCTCGTGATGAAATTCGGCGGCACATCCGTCGCCAACATCGAACGTATCCGCAACGTCGCACGCCATGTGAAGCGTGAGGTCGACGCCGGCCACGAAGTGGCCGTGGTCGTCTCGGCGATGTCCGGAAAAACCAACGAGCTGGTGGCCTGGTGCACCGAGGCCTCGCCGATGCACGACGCGCGCGAATACGACGCCGTCGTCGCCTCCGGCGAACAGGTGACATCCGGCCTGCTTGCCATCGCGCTCCAGGGCATGGGCATCCAGGCCCGCTCCTGGCAGGGCTGGCAGATCCCGATCAAGACCAGCGACGCCCACGCCTCGGCCCGGATCGAGGACATCGACGGCAGCGAGATCATCAGCCGTTTCAAGGATCGCAAGGAAGTCGCGGTCATCGCCGGCTTCCAGGGCATCAATCCGGAGACGGGTCGCATCACCACGCTCGGCCGCGGCGGCTCGGACACCTCGGCCGTGGCGATCGCCGCCGCCGTCAAGGCCGACCGCTGCGACATCTACACCGATGTCGATGGCGTCTACACAACCGACCCGCGAATCGTGCCGAAGGCCAAGAGGCTCGACAAGATCGCATTCGAAGACATGCTGGAACTGGCCTCCCAGGGCGCAAAAGTGCTCCAGGTCCGATCGGTGGAACTCGGCATGGTCCACAACATGCCGATCTTCGTCCGCTCGAGCTTCGACAAGCCCGAGGATATCGACCCGCATGCCAACCAGCCGCCCGGCACGCTGATCTGCAGCGAGGAGGAGATCATGGAAAGCCACGTCGTCACTGGTATCGCCTTCTCCAAGGACGAGGCCCAGATCTCGGTGCGCCAGATCGAGGACAAGCCGGGCGTTGCGGCGTCGATCTTCGGCCCGCTGGCGGATGCCAACATCAATGTCGACATGATCGTGCAGAACGTCTCCGAGGACGGCAAGACCACCGACCTCACCTTCACGGTGCCGGCGGCCGACTATACCCGCGCCAAGGACACGATTACCGCCGCCAAGGGCAAGATCGGCTATGCGCGGCTCGATACCGCCACCGACGTCGCCAAGATCTCGGTGATCGGCAGCGGCATGCGCAGCCATGCCGGCGTCGCTGCCCAGGCGTTCTCGGCCCTCGCCGGACGGAATATCAACATCCGGGCCATTACAACCTCCGAGATCAAATTCTCGGTTTTGATCGACACCGCTTATACCGAGCTTGCGGTGCGCACCCTGCACACGCTCTACGGTCTCGATCAGGCCTGAAACGCGACCATCGTCGCGCTTCAGGCTGTTGTTTGAGCATGGTCTTTCCGGAAAACAGCTTCGCACTTTCCGGACCATGCCCGGACTAATTTTCTCTTAGCGGTCGCAGCAAACGCGAAGGTGTACACACCTTCGCGTTTGGCAGGCGTTTTGCTTGGCAAAACAAGCCTCAATTCGCTATACGGCGAACAGGGTGGGCTGCCGCAGACTGTGTCCCAGTTCGGGGCGGCGCTGATTCGGTGCAGGCGCTAAATCTCAAGGGGATTTTGGGCTTGTGCCGGCGCCGGACAAACAATTTGATTGTTTTTCTGGAATTTTAGGCCAGCCGCCGGCCGATACCGCCGGGCCGGGCAGACGGAGGAGATTGACGGGACATGCGGAGCGCGTCGGGAGGTCCCCGCGTCTTGTTGAGACGGCTCCGCGAAACCATGGCGGAGCAGGTCTCGGCCCAGGAGCGGCTGGACAAGATCGTGGTGCTGATCGCCGCCAACATGGTGGCCGAGGTGTGCTCGGTCTACGTGCTGCGCATCGACAACACGCTGGAGCTCTACGCCACCGAAGGTCTCAACCGCGAGGCGGTGCACCACACCGTGCTGAGCGCCCATGAGGGCCTGGTCGGCCTCGTCGCCAGCGAGGCGACGCCGCTCAATTTGAGCGATGCGCAGAGCCACCCGGCCTTCTCGTTCCGCCCGGAGACCGGCGAAGAAATCTACCACTCCTTCCTCGGCGTGCCGATCCTGCGGGCCGGCAACACGCTCGGCGTGCTGGTGGTGCAGAACCGCGCCAAGCGCAATTATGTCGAGGAAGAGCTCGAGGCGTTGCAGACCACCGCCATGGTGCTGGCCGAGCTGATCGCCTCCGGCGAGCTCTCCGCGCTGGCCCAGCCGGGCCAGGAGCCTGCGGCGCGCCATTCCGCGCAGAAGGTCGGCGCCATCCTGTCGGAGGGCATCGCGCTCGGCCATGTCGTGCTGCATGAGCCGCGCGTCGTCATCAAGGACTACATCGCCGAGGACCTGCCCAAGGAAATCAAGCGGCTCGACACCGCGCTGGCCAAGCTCCGCGCCGATCTCGACCGCATGCTGGAGCGCGGCGACGTCGCCGAGGGCGGCGAGCATCGCGAGGTGCTGGAAGCCTATCGCATGTTCGCCAACGACCAGGGCTGGTCGCACAAGCTGCATGAGGCGGTCGCCACCGGCCTTACCGCGGAAGCCGCCGTCGAGCGCGTGCAGTCCGACACCCGCGCGCGCATGCTGCGCTCGACCGACCCCTACTTGCGCGACCGGCTGCACGACCTCGAGGATCTCGGCTACCGCCTGATGCGGCAGCTGGTCGGCCAGGACCACGCGCCCTCGCGCGAGCAGCTGCCCGACAACGCGATCGTCATCGCGCGCGCGATGGGCCCGGCGGCGCTGCTCGACTATGACCGCAAGCGCCTGCGCGGCATCGTGCTGGAGGAAGGCACCGCCAACTCCCACGTCTCGATCGTGGCGCGCGCGCTCGGCATTCCTGCCGTTGGCGAGGTGCCGAACGCGCCCGGCATCGCCGATCCCGGCGACGCCATCATCGTCGACGGCACCTCCGGTTCGATCTATGTGCGTCCCTCGCAGGAAGTCGAGGCGGCCTTCGCCGAGCGCGTGCGCTTCCGCGCCCGCCGCCAGGCGCAATATCTGGCGCTGCGCGACCTGCCCTGCGTCACCAGGGACGGCCAGAAGGTCGAGCTGATGATCAACGCAGGTCTTGCCATCGACCTGCCGCATATTGAGGACACCGGCAGCGCCGGCATCGGCCTGTTCCGCACAGAGCTGCAATTCATGGTCGGCCAGAGCCTGCCGCGCACCAGCGACCAGCTGGCGCTGTATCGTACCGTGCTCGATGCGGCCGGCACCAAGCCCGTCACCTTCCGCACCCTCGACATCGGTGGCGACAAGGCGCTGCCCTATATGGAAGCGGTGATCGAGGAAAATCCCGCGCTCGGCTGGCGCGCGATCCGGCTCGGGCTCGATCGTCCCGGCCTGCTGCGCGGCCAGATCCGTGCGCTGCTGCGCGCCGGTGGCGGCCGCGCGCTGCGCATCATGTTCCCGATGATCTCGGAGGTCGCCGAATTCGATTCGGCGAAGGCGCTGGTCGAACGCGAGCTCACCTATCTGCGCCAGCACGGCCATACGCTGCCGGAGCGTATCGACATCGGCACCATGGTCGAGGTGCCCGCTTTGCTCTATCAGCTCGACGAGCTCCTGAAGAAGGTCGACTTTATCTCGGTCGGCTCCAACGATCTGTTCCAGTTCCTGTTCGCGGTCGACCGCGGCAATGCAAAAGTCTCCGAGCGCTTCGACACCATGTCGGCGCCGATCCTGCGCGCGCTGCGCGAGATCGCACGCAAGTCACAGGCGGCGAAGAAGTCGCTCTCGCTCTGCGGCGAGATGGCGTCCAAGCCGCTTGGCGCACTGGCACTGATTGCGCTGGGCTACCGCTCGCTGTCGCTGTCGGCAACCGCACTCGGCCCCGTCAAGGCCATGGTCATCGACCTCGATGCCAAGAAGGCCGAAGCCGTGCTCGGCCCGCTCCTGGACGCGCCGGCGGGCAGCGTCTCGATCCGGCAGAAACTGACGGAATTTGCCGAGGCCGAAGGCCTGGCATTGTAGCGGACCTATCGCCGCTCCCTGCCGCCTCGCCTCCTTCCGCCATTTGAGACTGAACCGATGTCGTCACTCCCCGAAGCCAAACTGGACGTGCTCCTTGCACATCATGCCTCTCTCGAGGCCGAATCGCTGGGGCAGCTCGCCTCCGAGCGCTATGTGCAGATCACGCGCGAGCTCGCCGAGATCACCCCGCTGATCGAGGCGGTGAAGGCCTATCGTGCCGCGGTCAAGGAGCTCGCCGACACCGAGGCGCTGATCGCCGATCCCGCGACCGACGCCGAGATGCGCAGCATGGCGGAAGCCGAACGCGACGAGCTGACGCCGAAAATCGAGGAGCTGGTCCAGAAGATCCGGGTCGCGCTGCTGCCCAAGGACGCCATGGACGACCGCAACGTGGTGCTGGAAATCCGCGCCGGCACCGGCGGCGACGAGGCCTCGCTGTTTGCTGGCGACCTGTTCCGGATGTACGAGCGCTTCGCTGCCTTGCAGGGCTGGAAGGTCGAGGTGATCTCGGCCAGCGAAGGCACCGTCGGCGGCTACAAGGAAATCATCGCGGAGGTGCAGGGCCGCGGCGCGTTCTCGAAGCTGAAGTTCGAATCCGGCGTGCATCGCGTGCAGCGCGTGCCGGACACCGAGACGCAGGGGCGCATCCACACTTCGGCCGCGACGGTGGCCGTGCTGCCGGAGGTCGAGGACGTCGACGTCGACATCAAGAACGACGATTTGCGCATCGAGACCATGCGCGCGCAAGGAGCCGGCGGTCAGCACGTCAACAAGACCGAATCGGCGATCCGCATCACCCACATTCCGACCGGCATCGTGGTGATGATGCAGGACAGCCGCTCGCAGCACAAGAATCGCGCCTCGGCCATGAACATCCTGCGCTCGCGCATCTACGACGCCGAACGCCAGCGCGTCGATGCGGCACGGTCGGCCGAGCGCAAGGAGAAGGTCGGCTCAGGCGACCGCTCCGAGCGCATCCGCACCTACAATTTTCCGCAAGGGCGCGTCACCGACCATCGCATCAACCTGACGCTCTACAAGCTGCCGCAGGTGATCGCAGGCGAAGCGCTCGGCGAGTTGACCGACGCGCTGACCACCGAGCACCAGGCCGCGCAGCTCGCCGCACAGGGCGCGGCGGCCTGATCCCTGCCTCAGCGCACCTTTGCCAGGAACGATCGCAGGATCTTGCCCAACGCGGGTGCAGCGGCGCTCAGCTCGTCCAGGTGAATGCGCGAAAGCGAGCGCAGCTTCTGCTCACCCTTGGCCGTTAGCTTGACCAGGACGCGCCTTGCATCCTCGGGATCGGCCTCCCGAGCGATCAGCTTCAACTTCGCCATGCGGTCCACCAGCTCCACCGCCGTATGGTGCCGGATCAGGAGGAAGCCGGCGATGTCGCCGACGCTGGCGCCGTTGGGGTCGGCCAGCCCCTTGATCGCCAGCAGGGCCTGGTGCTGCTGCGGCGTCAGCCCGGCGTTATGGGCCGCGGCCTCGCTGAAGGCGAGGAAGGTGCGCAGCTGGTAGCGGAATTGGGCGAGCGCCGCGTAGTCAGCCTCGCGCATCGCGCCGCCCCTCGAGGGCGCAGCGCGCGCCGTGCGTCCGGTCTTCCGCTTCGCGTCAGCCATTCCGTGCCTTTCGACCGCCGCCCGCCGGCGGAGCGGGCGCTGTCGAGACTAGCAAGGAAGGCCGGGCGGAACCACCGACGGGCCTGGCAGATGCACAAATATAGGGGGTCTTGCAGCCCTGCTATTCGAAGTTCGAGAGCAGGATCTTCACCAGGATGACCTGAAATGCGATCGGAATACGAACGCTCTTCCGCCTGATCGAGCGCTGGAGTGCACTGGCGATCTCGGCGCTGGTCAAGGCGCCTTCGGATGCATTCGTGATCAACTCGCCCCACATCTGCGACAGCGAGCCGCCGGGCGGGATCACCGGCTTGATGGTCACGCCGCAACCCTGCGCCCAGTCGACGATCTCCCGCATGGTGTGAGGACCGCAATTGCGCGTCGTCGCAAGCCGCTCCGCCGTCAGCGCGAGCAGCAGCTCGCGCGAGGGCGACCAGGTCCCCTTCGGCGGCTGCTCGCCGGTGAGCTCGACCGCGAGCTCCTTCAGGACATTCTGGGCACGCACGCTCAGTCTCTGCATCGGCACCGGCGTGCGCTTGGCCTGAACGGAGCCGACGGCCGGCCCTCGCTGACCGGCGGACCGGCCACGCGGCTCGGGGATGCGCGAGGCATCGCCGGACTGCGGCGATGCGCGCTGGTCGCTCCCCTCCCCGGCAGGCCACGCCGCCTCCTGCCGCTCCGCTTCTTGCGGCCAGGACCGTCGCTTCCGGGTACCCGCTACTGTCGTCTGCCGCGGCATCTCTCTCGCCGAACCCGCCAATCTCGTACTCACAAAGACTAATATATATCGTGATCCGATATGTTTTCACGCGATAATTTTCATCGTTCGACCAAAGGCGAAATTGACAGAAGGTGTTCACCAGCAATGTTTACGTCCAGGAGCTACACGCGGATGTGACGTGCCCGGTGCAGGCAGGCCCTTCGAGGCCGGTTGCCGCCGGACAGGTCGTCTTTTGCCTGCAAACAAGAACGATATCCGGAGGAAACGATCATGACGGACCATCTCATTCGCCGTGGCCTCTCGCGCCGCGGCCTGCTCCAGACCACGGCAGGCCTCATCGGCGGCTCGGTGCTGCCTGCGATGCCGGCCTTCGCCGAGGACAAGCCGGCGATCGGCTCCTATCCCGCGGGCGTTTCGGGTTCCACCGCCTTCATCGGCATCTCGGTGCCGCGCACCGGCACCTATGCCGTGCAGGGCGAGGACGAGCTCAAGGGCTATCAACTCGCGATCGAGCACATCAACAGCGGTCACGACCTGATCAAGAAGATCTCGCCGAAGACCGGCAAGGGCGTGCTCGGCAAGGAGCTGAAATTCGGCGTCGCGGATTCCGCGGCCAAGCCCAACGAGGCGGTGCAAGCGCAGCAGCGCTTCATCAGCGAGAACAAGGCGATCATGATCACCGGCGGCACCTCGAGCGCCGTCGCGGTCGCGCTGAACAAGCTCGCCCAGCGCGAGAAGGTGATCTTCGTCTGCGGCATCTCCGGCTCGAACGACACCACCGGCAAGGACTGCGTCCGCTACGGCTTCCGCCAGAACTTCTTCGGCCAGACCGCCGCGGCGGCGATCGGCCCCGTCATGGTCAAGGAGTTCGGCAAGGGCAAGAAGGCTGCGTATCTCACGCCTGATTACACCTACGGTCACACCGTCACCAAGTCGATGCAGGACTTTCTTGCGACCGCCGGCTGGACCACCGTCACCAACCAGGTCGCGCCGCTCGGCGCGCCCGATTATTCCTCCTATCTGCTGAACGTCGCGAATTCCGGCGCCGACGTGCTGATCAACGTCAACTGGGGCCACGACGCGGTGCTGTCGACGCAGCAGGCCAAGCAGTTCGGCGTGCTCGACAAGATGAAGCTGGTCGTCCCCTACCAGGTGCCCTTCATCGCGCGCGAGACCGGCGGGCTGATGCAGGGCGTCTACGCCGCCACCGACTATTGGTGGACGCTCGAGGACAAATTCCCGCTCGCCAAGATGTTCAACGAAGCCTTCGAGAAGAAGTACGGCTACAAGCCGGAATGGGGCGCGGAGAACGCCTATGTCAGCTTCGCACACTGGGCCCGCATGTGCGAGCAGGCCGGCAGCTTCAGCCCGCCCGAGGTGATCAAGGCCTATGAGAAGGGCGAGACGCTGCCGTCCCTGGTCGGCGACGTGCATTACCGCCCCGAGGACCATCAGTGCGTCCGCCCGGTGATCATCGTCAAGGGCAAGCAGCAGAAGGACATGAAGACCAAGGAAGACTGGTACGATGTGGTCGAGGTCGTCCCGGGCGAAGGCTTGATGCAGAAGCCGGACGCCTTCGGCTGCCATCCCGGCGATTACAGCTGAGCTCGCGCTACCCCCCTGTGACGCCGTAGGTCGCTTCCGGCTCCTGCGGCGTCACCCATTTTTTGCGCATCGCCGGAACGCGCCACAACCGTGATCCCTGCATGATTAGTTGGCCCAACCTCGTCTCGCAGCTCTTCAACGGGCTCGCGCTCGGCGCGCTGCTCGCGCTGATCAGCTCCGGCCTGACCATTATCTACGGCACGCTCGGCGTGCTCAACCTCGCGCATGGCGCGATGTTCATGATCGGCGGCTATGCCGGATTCGTCGCCTACCAGTACACGGAATCGTTCATCCTCGCCGTGATCGCCGGCTCGCTGTTCGTGATGCTGCTCGGCGTTGCGATGGAACGCGTCATCATCCGCCATTTCTATCATCGGCCGCACGAGGATCAGTTGCTCGTGACTTTCGGGCTCGGCATCTGCTTCGTCGAGATCATCCGGCTGATCTTCTCCAGCCAGTCGCAGCTGGTCCCGCCGCCGGCGATATTCCAGGGCATCACCAATCTCGGCTTCATGTTCTATCCGACCTACCGCCTCGCGGTGGTCGGCATCGTCGCGATCGCGCTCGGCGCGCTGTTCATCATCCTCTACCGGACAAGGCTCGGCATGATCGTGCGGGCCGGCATCGAGGACTCCGTGATGGTGGATTCGCTCGGCATCAATGTCTACCGGGTCTTCATGGTGGTGTTCGGCATCGGCGCGATGGCCGCCGGCTTTGCCGGCATCGTCAACGCGCCGGTGGTGTCGCTGACACCGGGCATCGGTGACGACATCCTGGTCCAGACCTTCGTGGTGGTGGTGATCGGCGGCGTCGGCTCGTTCCCAGGCGCCATCCTGGGCGGCCTGATCGCCGGCGAGATCATCAGCGTCACCTCCATGTTCAACCCCGGCTACGCCTATGTGATGCTGTTTGCGGCAATGACGCTCGTGCTCGTGGTGCGACCGCATGGCCTGCTCGGCGTCCAGGGCCGCGAGTAAGTGATCTCCTGATGCTCAAGCAACGCCCCTTCCTGATCGAGACACTGACGGCGATCGGCCTGATCGTGGCCCCCTTCGTGCTGCCCCATCTCGGCTTCGCGCCCAACACCGTGAACCGGATCCTGGTCTGGGGCCTGTTCGGCCTCGGCTTCGACATCCTGTTCGGATTCACCGGCCTGCTGTCGTTCGGCCAGTCCGCTTTCTACGGCACCGGCGGCTTCGTCGCGGCGTACCTCCTGACCCGCGCCGGCTTCGGCAACGTGCTGGGCGCGCTGATCATCGGCATGATCGCGGCGGCCGCGACCGGCTATCTGATCGGCCTGATCGCGCTCCGCCGCACCGGCATCTACTTCGCCATGATCACGGTCGCGATCGCGGAAGTGTTTTTCTTCGTCGAGTTCAATCCGCTCTCCGACTTCACCGGCGGCGAGAACGGCCTGCCGGGCGTGCCGACGCCGAGCTTCAATCTCGGCTTCACCACCCTCCACTTCACCAATGGCTGGTCACTCTATCAATTCATCGCGCTGTGCTACTTCGTCGGCGTCATCATCGCGCTGAGGATCGTGCGCTCGCCGGTCGGCGCCATTTTCAGCGCGATCCGCGACAATCCGCTGCGCGCCACTGCGGTCGGCCACAACATCCATGGCTACAAGCTGACTGCTTTCGTGATCGCAGCGGCCTATGCGGGGTTTGCCGGCGGCCTGCTCGGCGTGCTCCAGGCCTTCATGCCACCCGACGCGTTCACCTTCGACACGTCCGGCCAGCTCGTGATGCAGACCGCCATTGGCGGCCGCGGCACGCTGTTCGGGCCTCTGGTCGGCGCGACCGTTTGGCTCTTCCTTCAGGATTTCCTGCAGTCCGCGCTGGGCTTGGGTGCCGCCTGGAAGCTGGTGCTTGGCGTCGTGTTCGTGCTGCTGGTCTGCTTCCTGCGCGGCGGCATCATCGGCGGTCTTGCGGACCTTTATCGCCTCCTCTCCGGCAGGCGTAAGCGGAGCGATACGGAGGCCGAGCCGGACACTGAGACGACACTGCACCTAGCGCCCGCGCCGATGCAGGCCAAGGAGGTCGCGCACCCCGCTTATTCCGGGCCGATCCTGAAAGCCACCGGCCTCACCAAGCGCTATGGCGGCCTCGTCGCCAACAGCGACATCGATTTCAGTGTCAATCAGGGCGAGCTGCGCGGCATCATCGGCCCCAACGGCGCCGGCAAATCGACCTTCTTCAAGATGCTGACCTGCGAGATCGCGCCGACCTCCGGCCAGATCGCGTTCGAGGGACGCGACATCACGGGGTTGAAGGTCGCCGAGGTTTGCCAGCTCGGGCTCACCAAGAGCTACCAGGTCAACCAGCTTTTCACCGGGCTGACGGTACGGCAGAACCTGACGATTGCCGCGCTCGCCGAGCTGCGCGGCAAGTTCCGACTCGATCTCTTCCGCAAGCTCTCCAGCGTCAAGGGCCTGACCGAGCAGGTGGAGCATACGCTGGCGCTGGTCAACCTGACCCGCCGCGCCGACACGCCGGTCGCCGAACTCGCCTATGGCGAGAAGCGCCGGCTCGAGATCGGGCTCGCGCTCGCGACCTCGCCGCGCCTGCTGCTGCTCGACGAGCCGCTCGCGGGCATGAGCCCGCGCGAGCGGGTCGAGACCGTCAAGCTGCTCAAATCGATCGCGCGCGGCCGCACCATGATCATCATCGACCACGACATGGATTCGCTGTTCGAGCTGGTCGAGCGCGTCACGGTGCTTCAGGAGGGCAAGGTGCTGCTCGACGGCACGCCGGAGGAAATCCGGACCAACGCCGCGGTGCAGGAAGCCTATCTCGGCGGCGTGAATGGGGAGATCGCCGCATGAGCCTGATCGAGGTCAACGGCCTGAACAGCTATTACGGGGATTCCCACATCCTGTTCGACGTCGCCATGCACGTCGAACGTCACGAGGTGGTGGCGCTGCTCGGCCGCAACGGCGCCGGCAAGAGCACGACTCTGAAGAGCCTGATGGGCGTCGTGACGCCGCACAGCGGCAGCGTGAAATTCGACGGTATCGATATCGCCGGACGCAGGAGCCACAGAATCGCGCAGGCGGGCATGCAGCTCGTGCACGAGGAGCGGCGCATCTTCGGCAGCCTGTCGGTGGAGGAAAATATCGTCCTTGCCGGGTTCACCGCGCCGAAACGCTGGCCGCTCGACCGCATCTACGAGATGTTTCCGCGGCTGAAGGAGCGACGCAACAACCGCGGCACCGAGCTCTCCGGCGGCGAGCAGCAGATGCTCGCGATTGCGCGGGCGCTGGTGCGCGATCCCAAGATCGTGCTGCTGGACGAGCCGTTCGAGGGGCTCGCGCCCGTCATCGTCCACGATCTCGTCAAGGCCTGCCGGGAGCTGGCGGCGGCCGGCCAGACCATCGTGCTGGTCGAGCAGAATTTGGCGGCGACGCTGGCGCTGGCGAGCCGGATCTACATCATCAACAACGGCCACATCGTGCACGAGGGTCCGGCGCAGGAGCTCAAGGCCCAGCCGGAGCTGCTGCAGCGCTACCTCGGCGTTTAGTCGGCCGCCGAGCTCGGCTGTCGGGTTCAGCCGCCGAGCGCTGCGATCATCCGTTTGGCATGATCGGCGAGCACAGCCATATCTTCCTTGCGCGTCTGCGCCGGCAAGAGGTCGACGCCGGCCCTGACAGGCATGACGTGCATGTGCAGGTGAAGCACCACCTGCCCGCTGGCCGGCTCGCTGAACTGCTGGAGGATGATACCCTCCGCGTCAAACGCTTTCATCGCCGCAATCGCGATTCGCTTGGCCGTCCGGGCGACGGCGGCAAGATCGTCCTCCGCAATATCCAGGATGCCGCGCGCCGGCGCCCGCGGAATCACCAGCGTGTGCCCGGGCGCGCGCGGCATGATGTCGAGGAAGGCCAGGCTGCGTTCGTCCCTGAAAACCTCGAAGCAGGGAATCTCGCCGCGCAGGACCTTTGCGAAGACGTTCTGATCGTCATAGGCCGTCATGGACCCCTCCACGCTTGCGAGGCGCGATCAAACGCGCTCCTTTCCGTTGACGCAAGCGAGCCGGCCGATCTATCCACGATGCCAGGCAGGATGGCTCCATTGGCGACAAATATCTATCCCGGACATAATGTCGAGAGTGCCCGGCGCGCGCTTGCGGCACGGCTGCAAGCGGCCGGCATCGAGGAGGCGGCCCTCGATGCGCGCCTGCTCGTCGGCGCCGCGCTGGAGCTCGATCTGACCGGCATGGTGACGCAGGCATCGCGACAACTCACGCCTGAGGAGACCACGCAGCTCGAACGATACGCGCAACGCCGGCTCGCGCATGAGCCGGTCGCCCGCATTCTCGGCGTGCGAGACTTCTGGGGCATGCCGTTGCGGTTGTCCGAGGCGACGCTGGTACCGCGGCCGGATACCGAGACCGTCGTCGAACTGGCGCTCGAGTTCTTCCGCGAGCTGGCGATATCGGGCCGGCGCCCGCGAATCGCCGATATCGGCGTCGGATCGGGCGCCATCCTGCTCGCATTGCTGTGGGAGATTCCCGACGCGTTCGGCGTCGGTACCGATGTCAGCCCGACGGCGCTCGATACGGCGCGCGACAATGCGGCCGCCCTCGGCCTCGCCGGCCGCGCCGGCTTCGTCGCCTGCTCCTATCTGACGGCGCTGCGCGGCCCGTTTGACCTCATCGTCTCGAACCCGCCCTACATTCCCTCCGCCGAAATTCCGAGACTGAGCATCGAGGTGCGCGACCACGATCCGCATCTGGCGCTCGACGGCGGCAATGACGGATATGACGCCTATCGCGCTCTCATCCCGCAGGCGGCCGAGCGTCTCGCCCCCGGCGGAGCGCTGATCGTCGAGGCCGGACAGGGGCAGGCCAGAAATATTGAAACCTTGATGATAGCTGGCGCGTTAACGGTGGACAGGCCACCCAAGGCCGACCTGGCGGGCATTCCGCGGGCCGTTTCGGCCCGAAAAATGCCCCCATAAAAGCCGGATTGGCTTGCAAAAAGCTCTTGGAATATCCCTTGGGAACGACTACGTTCCGATCAACACATCGGTGCCGGCCCCGTAGACCTACGGGCGAAAGCCGGGCTCTCGGGCGAGAGCTTTACTGATAAAGGTTCCAAGCCGCAGGTCCTGTGAAGCGCGATAGCCAGTGGAGCTGCGCTGCTCTCCGACCGCAAAAGTGAACGAAAGCCTGATATTGCGCTTGAAGACTTACGCAACACAGCTGGGCTTGTTTCGGCAGGCAAAATGAATGGGTTCGCTGGCGATCAGTGCTGGCGGGTGGGGAACGCGTCCTTGTTGAACGCGACGGTCGACGAACATCGGCAGGGTTCGATCCGCTCTTGCGCGCGGTGCGCGCGAGCGATGTGAACCGCTGTCACCAGGTCACTCCTGGCAATCAGTAATGCGTGCAACGTTTAGGGCTGGAATTAAAGGCAGGACATGAGAAACGGTCAGAACAAGCAGCGGATGCGCAACCGCAACAATAACAATAACAACAACAACCGGCGCAGCCAGAACCCGATGACCCGGGTCTACGAGTCCAACGGACCCGACATCAAGATCCGCGGCACCGCCTCGCACATCGCTGAAAAGTATCTCCAGCTCGCACGCGACGCGCGCTCCTCCGGCGACCCCGTTGCAGCCGAGAACTACTACCAGCACGCCGAGCATTATTTCCGCCTGATCGCCGCGGCCCAGGAACAGTTCCGCCAGAACCAGCAGCCGCGCGGTGACGAGCCGATCAGCAGCAATAGCGACGACGGCGATGACGACGGCGAGAATTTCTCGAATTTCGGCCAGGAGCCGGGCTTCGTCCCGCAGCCGCAACAGCAGCAGCCCTTCGCGCGCGACCGCGACGGCCAGCGCGATCATCATCAGCGTGACCATCAGCAGCGCGACAATCAGCCCTATCAGCGCGATCAGCAGCAGCCGCGCGAGCATCGCGAGCGCGACCATCGCCCGCAGCCCCAATATCAGCCCCAGCCGCAACCGCAGAATCAGCCGCAGCCCGTCGTCACCGACGCCGGCAGCGTCGATCGCCTGCCCTCCTTCATCACCGGCGCGCAGCCGCAGGTGAATGGCGGCGCGAACGGCGGCCAGGCCGGTTTCGAGGGCGGAGCCGGCGGTGGCGAACGCTATCCGCGCCGGCGGCGCCGGCCGCATGGCCCGCGCCCCGAGCGCGAAGCAGCTCCGGCCGCATCCGGCGATGATCTTGCGCCCAGCGAGTAAGTCTCTTCAGATCGACTGATCTGGAATCGTCCCGGCCTCGCCGGGACGATTTTGTTTTTGACGACCACCGGTCGCGACAACGCTTGTGACCTAGCTGCGCGTCGCCGTCGTCGAGGACGGGACCAGCACGGGCTTCGCGAGCGACGGAATCAGCCGTGCCCGCTCGCGCTTGGCGGGGATCGCGCGGTAGACCTGCTTGGTCGCCTCCACGATATGGACGCCGGCAAAGGGCAGCGACAATGCCGCACCGGCGCGCTCCCACATCTGCGCCGATTTCAGCACCCAGCCGCCGGCATAGGGCGGCATGAACAGCGCCTCGCCCCAGGCGGTCGGCGTGAACCAAGTCTGCCGCAGCAGGTCGGTGATCTGCGAGCGCGAATAGGGCCGACCGTGACCGAACGGCGTGCTGTCGGTGCGGGTCCACACCCCGCGCCGGTTCGGGATCACAGCGATCACGCGCCCGGACGGCGACAGCACGCGCCACACCTCGCGCAGCAGCGCGGCCGGATCGTCCGACATCTCCAGCGCGTGGACCAGCAGGATGCGGTCGACCGCGGCGTCGGGGAGCGGCAGCGAGAATTCGTCGACCAGCGAGGCCAGCGCCGGCCGTCCCGTGGGCCATTTCAGGACGCCCTGGGCCGCCGGCATGAAGGCGAGGCAGCGCTCGGCGTCTTCGCGGAACAACCCCAGATAGGGCGTGGGATAGCCGAGGCCGAGCACGCGCTGGCCTTCCGCCCTCGGCCAGCGTTCCCTGATGCCGCGATTGATCATTTGCCGCGCCACGATCCCGAGGCGGCGGGAATAGAACTCGCGGAGGTCGACGACGTCGATGGTCATGACGGCAATGTAACATGCACGAGACCGCCGCCGCGCGCTGAATATTGCATTGCCTGCGCAACGTTAACGCCATATTTGTCTGGCGGGGCTGAGCCCGATGGAGATGACATGGCCGCCGAAATTCGTACTTTCACCTGTTTAAACGACAATTTCGGCTATCTGATCCACGATGTGGAAACCAAGGCGACGGCGTCGATCGACGCGCCTGAGGCCGGCCCCATCCTGGCGGCGCTGGAGCGCGAGGGCTGGCAGCTCACCGACATCCTGATCACCCATCATCACGGCGATCATGTCGGCGGAGTCGCCGAACTCAAGCAGAAATACAACTGCCGCGTCGTCGCGCCGCACGACAAGACCACCAAAATTGCGGACGTCGATCTGCGTGTCGCCAATGCCGACGTAGTCAAGATCGGCAATTTGCTGGCGCGCGTGCTGGAGACGCCGGGTCACACGCTCGACCACATCTCCTACGTGTTCGACACCGAGAAGACGGTGTTCGCCGCCGACACGCTGTTCTCGATCGGCTGCGGCCGCGTGTTCGAGGGCACCTATCCGATGATGTGGGATTCGCTTCTGAAGCTGCGTGCCCTGCCCGACGACTTCAAGCTCTATTGCGGCCACGAATACACGGCCTCCAACGTCAAGTTCGCGCTCACCGTCGATCCCGACAATGCGGCGCTCCAGGCGCGCGCAGCGGAGGTGACGAGGCTCCGGGCCGAGAACAAGCCGACCATTCCCACGCTGCTTGGCGACGAGAAGCGGGCCAACGTGTTCCTGCGCGCCGATGAGCCGCAGGTCGCGGCGAGGCTGCACATGAAGGGCGCGGATGCCGCCGCGGTGTTCGGCGAGCTGCGCGAGCGCAAGAACAAGTCCTGAAGAACAAATCCTGAAGACCAACGCCTGCAGAAGAAAGCCCTGACCGGAATCGATGCCGACTGCAGCCGAGATCATCGCGCGCCTCGAACTCCGTCCGCATCCCGAGGGCGGCCATTATCGCGAGACATTTCGCGACCAGACCACTGATGCCAACGGGCGTTCGCGCTCGACCCTGATCTACTTCCTGCTCGCACGCGGCGAGCGTTCGCACTGGCATCGCGTCGATGCGGTCGAGACGTGGCACTATTACGCCGGCAGTCCCTTGATGCTGCGCATCGCCCATGACGGCTGCTCGCAGCACCAGGTGCGGCTCGGCAATGACCTTGCGAATGGAGACCGGCCGCAGGCGATCGTGCCGGCACAGGCCTGGCAATCGGCGGAGACGACGGGCGAGTGGACGCTGGTCGGCTGCACCGTGGCCCCGGCGTTCGAGTTCGCAGGCTTCGAGCTCGCGCCGCAGGGCTGGGAGCCGTAGGGCCAACTGACATTTCGGGGCATCGCATGCAGCATCGAGCCCGGAATGATCATCGCTTCCGCAGCACCATATCCTTCGCCGCAATCAGGCCGCCGCCGGCAATCAGGATCGCAGCAATCGCGATGTTGGCGCTGGCCTTGGCAAATCCGGCGGCGATGAGGAAGCCGGTCGAGAGCAGCGGCGTCGCGTAGGAGGCGGCGCCGAGCACGCGGATGTCACCGCGCTTCATGCCGATGTCCCAGGCGTAGAACGCGGCACCGACGGGACCGATGCCCAGCGCGATCACCGAGAGCCATTGCAGCGTGGTCTCCGGCCAGACGGTGGTCTCGAGCAGGCCGTGCATCAGCGCGGCAAGCACGGCGGTGGCCAGGCAGAATCCAGCGACCGCATCGGTCGGAACGGCCTTGAGCCGGCGCGACAGCACCGAATAGGCCGCCCAGACGAACGCAGCGATGAAGGCCGCGGCCAATCCCGGCACCTGCCCGGCCGCGAAGCCGGAGGTGTTGCCGGCGAACAGCAGCACGGTGCCGACGAGGCCGAGCATCGCGCCAACGATGTGATGGAGGGCGAGCCGCTCGCCCGGAAGGAAGGACGAGAACAGCACGATCAGCAGCGGCCACAGATAATTCAGCAAGCCGGCTTCGGCCGGCGGCGCGAAGCGCAGCGCGAGAAAATACAGTGCGTGATAGCCGAACAGGCCGCCGACGCCGACAGCCCAGACGACCAGCGGCTGACGCAGGCTCTTCGCCGCCTCGCCGCGGCCGATCCAGGTGAACAGGCCGACCAGGCCGCCGATCGCGAAGGTCATCGCGGCGAGCTGGAACGCCGGGATCCTTCCAGTCGCCACCGTCATTACCGACAGCAGCGACCACATCAGGATCGCGGTCAATCCGATCAGCGTGGCTGTGCGCGGGGTCATGGACGAAGGCTCTGAGGACAACGATGCCCGGCGCAAGGCCGGGCATTGTCGTCTTCACTAACGCCTTGTCGCGCCTGAAGCTACAGGCTTTTGACCTGAAGACCTGGCGCCCTATCAGGCCTGATATTGGCCGCCATTGATGGTCATCGTCGAGCCCGTGATGAAACCGGCCTCGTCAGCCGCCAGGAACACCACCGCGCGGGCAATCTCTTCGGGCTCGCCGAGCCGGCTAACCGGGATCTGCGGGATCACGTTCTTCTCCAGGACATCCTTCGGCACGGCCTGCACCATTTCGGTGTTGATGTAGCCGGGGCAAATCGCATTGACGGTGATGCCGCCCTTGGCATTCTCCAGCGCGAGCGCCTTGGTGAAGCCGATGTCGCCGGCCTTCGCCGCGGAATAATTGACCTGACCGAACTGCCCCTTCTGGCCGTTGATCGACGAGATCGAGATGATGCGGCCGAACTTGCGCGAACGCATGCCCTCGATGACCTGGCGCGTCATGTTGAACAGCGAGCCGAGATTGGTGTTGATGACCGCGTTCCACTGCTCCAGCGTCATCTTGTGGAAGGCGGTGTCGCGGGTGATGCCGGCATTGTTGACGAGCACCTCGATCGGCCCGAGATCGGCCTCGACCTTCTTCACGCCCTCGGCGCAGGCATCGAAACTACTGACGTCCCATTTGTAGACGGCGATGCCGGTATCGGCCTTGAACTTCTCCGCCGCCGTATCGTTGCCGGCATAGCTCGCCGCAACCTTGTATCCCGCCGCCTTCAGTGCCTTGCTGATCGCAGCACCGATGCCCCGCGTACCACCCGTGACCAATGCAACACGTGCCATGTCGTATTCCTTCCCTTGGACTCTTCGGACGTTTCTGAAGCGATTGTTTTTTAACGTTGGATTATGCGGTTGGTTTGACGGACATCAAGAACAAAACGCCCGGCGTTGAGCCGGGCGTTTGTATTTAGTCGAGGCATGCAAGATTGCGAAGAATATTTGATTTGCAACCGCTGCCTTTTTAGTCGCGTGCAACGCACTCACTGACGTGTGCAGCGCACGCGCAAACCGCGCGTAAGCTACGCGTCAGCTATCTTCAGTCGCGCGCGATGCACATTGCGATGCCCATGCCGCCGCCGATGCACAGCGTGGCGAGGCCCTTCTTCGAATCGCGCTTCTGCATCTCGTGCAGCAACGTCACCAGCACGCGTGCGCCGGACGCGCCGACCGGATGACCGATCGCGATCGCGCCGCCGTTGACATTGACCTTGGAGGTGTCCCAGCCGAGATCCTTGTTGACGGCGCAGGCTTGCGCCGCGAAGGCCTCGTTGGCCTCGATCAGGTCGAGATCGCCGACATTCCAGCCGGCCTTCTTCAGCGCGGCGCGCGAGGCCGGGATCGGGCCGGAGCCCATGATCTTCGGATCGACGCCGGCCTGCGCCCAGGACACGATCCGCGCGAGCGGCTTCTTGCCTTCCTTGGCGGCCTGTTTGGCGGTCATCAGCACCACGGCGGCGGCGCCGTCATTGATGCCGGATGCCGAGCCCGCGGTGACCGTGCCGTCCTTCTCGAAGGCCGGCTTGAGCTTGGCCATGCCGTCGAGCGTGGCGCCATGACGCGGATATTCGTCGGCGCTGACGACGATGTCGCCCTTGCGGGTCTTGATGGTGACGGGGACGATCTCGTCGTTGAACTTGCCGGCCTTCTGCGCCGCTTCGGCCTTCTGCTGCGAGGCGACCGCGAACTCGTCCTGCTGGGCGCGGGTGATCTGCCACTGCCGTGCGACGTTCTCGGCGGTGTTGCCCATGTGGTAGCCGTTGAAGGCATCCCACAGGCCGTCCTTGATCATGGTGTCGACGAACTCGACGGCACCCATCTTGACGCCGCCACGCAGATACTGGGCGTGCGGGGCCATGCTCATGGATTCCTGGCCACCGGCGACCACGATTTCGGAATCGCCGTTGAGCAGCGCCTGGTAACCGAGCGCGACCGTGCGCAGGCCCGAGCCGCAAAGCTGGTTGACGCCCCAAGCCGGGCTCTCCACCGGAATACCGGCGGCGATCGAGGCCTGGCGGGCCGGGTTCTGGCCCTGGGCGGCGGTCAGGATCTGCCCCATGATGACTTCCGAGACCCGGCCGGGCTCGATGCCACCGCGCTCCAGCGCGGCCTTGATGGCGACGGCGCCGAGATCGTGGGCGGGAAGGGTCGCGAACGCTCCGTTGAAGCTTCCGACCGGGGTGCGGGCGGCGCTGACGATGACGACATCGTCTGACATGGGCATCTCCTGAGGCTTGAGGTTTCTTGAAAGGGGGCAGGCGGGGCTTTGAGAAAACGGCTCGCCAGTCTCGTCAGCCATCCTGTTAACGTCGTTGAGGCATGTCAATCGGCCGGCGACCGAATTCATGCCGCAGCGCATTCAAAATAGCGTTCTTGGCGCTTTCGCAAGCAAGATTTTGCTGTGCGATTAACCGTGCCGCACAAAACGGTAGCGTGAGCCCTTTGAAAATGCTTATTTTGTTGCGTTGCGTACTCTTCCCGCCCTGCGGCATGGCCCGCCGGGTTCCCGTTCTCCGCGTTCCTTGCAAGTGAGAGCCCATGGCGAAATCAGACCAACCCACAACCATCAAGAAATACGCGAACCGCCGGCTCTATAACACCGGGACGAGTACCTACGTCACGCTGGAAGACCTCGCCGCGATGGTCAAGGATGGCGAAGATTTCCTGGTCTATGACGCCAAGACCGGCGACGACATCACCCGCTCCGTGCTCGCCCAGATCATCTTCGAGCAGGAGAACAAGGCCGGCCAGAACCTGCTCCCGACCACCTTCCTGCGCCAGCTCATCCGCTTCTACGGCGACAGCATGCAGATGGTGGTGCCGAAATATCTGGAGCAGTCGATCGCGACCCTGACCCAGGAGCAAGAGAAGTTCCGCAAGCAGATCGCCAACACCCTGTCCGGCACTCCTTTTGCTCCTCTGGAAGAACAAGTTCGCCGTAACATGGAGCTGTTCCAGCAGACCTTCTCGATGTTCAAGCCGTTTGCTCCCAATGCGGGCCGTCCGGCGACCAGCCCGGAGCCGGAGCCCGACGCGAACGCCGAGGCGCCGAAGGACACCAACATCGACGATTTGCGCCAGCAGATGAAGGACATGCAGGAGCGCCTCGAGCGCATGTCGAAGAAGGACGAGTAGGACCTTTCGCGCCGACCAGCGCGTCCGCCCGCGGCGGGCGCGCGATTGGCAATTTCGCGCGCGCCTACCATTTCTTCCTCACCGGCTTTAGCCTGTCATCCCCGCGCAACGGCGAAGCCGTTGTCGCTGGAGGCCGCCGCTCCGCTCCGGCGCCTCGGGATGAGGGCTTGACACGCACGGAGCGCGCCATGTCCGATCGCACCATGCATTGGGACAACGTCTACGCCACCAAGGGCGAGGCCGAGGTCAGCTGGTTTCAGGATAGCCCGACGATCTCGCAAGACATGATCCGCGTGGCCAATCCGGATCACGACGCGGCGATCATCGATATCGGCGGGGGCGCTTCGCGGCTGGTCGACGCTCTTCTTCAAGACGGATATCGCGATCTCACCGTACTGGACCTCTCCGCCAAAGCGCTCGACGCGGTGAAGACGCGAATCGGTCAGGCCTCTGCCGCGATCGACTGGATCGTCGCCGACGCCACGGCTTGGCGGCCGGCCAGGATTTACGATGTATGGCACGACCGCGCGGCCTTTCACTTCCTGACCGAGCCCCGCGACAGGGCTGCTTATGTCGAGCGGCTGCGATCCGCGATTGCGTCCGGCGGCCAGATCATCATTGCGACCTTTGCGCCCGATGGTCCGGAGAGATGCAGCGGCTTGCCGGTGCAACGCCATGACAGCGCTAGCCTTGCTGCAGAGCTCGGGCCGGATTTCGAGCTGGTCGAGACGCGACGCGAGACGCATCACACGCCGTGGAATTCGACGCAGGCGTTTCAGTTCAGCCGGTTTAAGCGAAGCCTTTAGAATCGGGTGTCATGCCCCGGCTTGACCGGGGCATCCAGTACGCCGCGGCTTATCGAGAAATCACAACTGGCTCTGGAATACTGGATCGCCCGATCAAGTCGGGCGATGACAGCGGAGTCAATGGCAGCTACGCCGCCAGCTTCACCGCGTGCGCGAAATCCCAATAGAGTTTCCGCGCTTTGGCGTAGAACGGGCCCGGCTTCAGCTCGCGCTCGTCGATGCGGATCACCGGCGCGACCTTGGCGAAGTTGCCGGACGAGAAAATCTCGTCGGCGGCGAGGAAGTCGGCATAGCGCAGCGTCTTCTCGACCACGGTGACGCCGTCGCCGCGAAGCAGGGTGATGACGCGCTGGCGCGTGATGCCGTTTAGGAACGTGCCGTTCGGCACCGGCGTATAGACCACGCCGTCCTTGGCCATGAACACGTTGGAATTGCCGAACTCGGCGACGTTGCCGAGCATGTCGAGCATCAGCGCGTTCTGGAAGCCGCGGGACGCAGCTTCCGCGAGCGCGCGCGAATTGTTGGGGTAGAGGCAGGCCGCCTTCGCCTCGACCGGCGCACATTCGGCGGTGGGCCTGCGGAACGGCGACAGGGTGATGGCGTTGCCGACGGGTTTGGGCATCGGCGCCTCGTAGATGCACAGGCACCAATTGGTGGTCTCGGGATCGAACAGCACGCCGCCGCCCGAGCCGTTCTCCGCCCAATACATCGGACGGACGTAGAGCTCGGCATTGGCCGCAAAGCGCGCAATGCCCTCATTCGCAAGCGTGAGCCAGGTGCCGGTGTCGACCACCGGCTTCAGGCCAAAATTGATCGCGGATTGATTGGCGCGGGCGACGTGACGGTCGAGATCGGGCGCAACACCCTCGAACGCGCGTGCACCGTCGAACACGATCGAGCCGAGCCAGGCTGCATGCGTGCGCGGGCCCATGATCGGCACATTGCCGTCGTGCCATTTGCCCTCGAAGAAGGTCCAGCTCGGCGAATATTCGATCGGCTTCCTGATCTCGGCCATATCAGGCCTCCCCTTGGCGTGCTGTCGCATTATAGCGCCACTATTGGACGCAACATCTAAATGATTCCCTGCGCGGAAGTGGTGGGCTACCCTCTCCGGCCACGGGAAGAAGGAGGCAGCATGTCGCTCGATCCGCTCGCAAAGCGCTTGTTGACCATGATGGCTGCGGCTTCGCCGCGGGCGAGGGGCCGGCCGAGCGTGGAGGCGCGGCGGCAATCGCTGGCGAAGCTGATGCAGTTCGCACACACCGATGCGCCGGATGTGACGGCGCGCGACGGCATGCTGCCCGGCCGCGCCAGCGAACTGCCCTATCGGCTCTACACGCCTGCAAATGCCGATCAGCGCGCGCCGGGCTTCGTGTTCTTCCATGGCGGCGGCCTCGTCGCCGGCGGCATTGCCACGCATGATCGCATCGCGGCGGCGCTGGCGCATGCCACCGGCTGCCGCCTCGTCTCGGTCGACTACCGGCTCGCGCCGGAGCACAAATTCCCTGCCGCCGTCGATGACGCGATTGCCGCCACCGAATGGGTTGCGCGCGAGGCCACATCGCTCGGCATCGATGCGGACCGTCTGGTGGTGGGCGGCGATTCCGCCGGTGCAACGCTCGCTGCCATCGTGTGCCAGGAGGCGGCGCAGACCGCCGGCCTCGCCATCGCCGCGCAATGCCTGATCTGCCCGGTGCTGGATTTCGAGGAAACCTCGCCCTCACGCGAGGCCTTTGCCGAGGGCCATCTGATCGACCGCGTCACGATCGAGGCAGATCTTGCCGACTATCTGCCTGACGGCATCGACACCGCCGATCCCCGCGTGTCTCCCTTGCGGGCAACACGGCTCACGGGTCTGCCGACCGCGATCATCCACACGGCCGAGTACGATCCGATGCGCGATGAAGGCAATGCCTATGCCCACAAGCTGCTCGCCGCGGGCGTCGCCGTCGAGCATGTCTGCCACGACGGCATGGTTCACAATTTCCACGCCATGGGCGCGATCCTGCCGCAGGCGCAGCTGGTGCTGTCGCAGATCGGCGAGCAGGTGCGACGAGCGGTTGCGAGGTAAGAGCGCGGATCAGGCGCGCGCATCGATAACGGCCCTGGCTGCCACAACATAGTCAGGCCAATGGGCGTCCGCATAACGTTCGGCCTGCCGGGCGCAGGTGACGTCGGGCGCATGCGCCGCGGCGATCATGCGCGCGAAGCGCTCTTCGGCAACCGTCGTGTCATCGGGCACTGGCGCAGATGCGGCCACGGCAGCGGTCGGAGCGACGGCGAGCCCCGCCATTCCGGCGAGCAGGATGCGGCGTGACGTGGTCATGGCTGTCGTCCTCCATTGTCCGGCCTCCTCCGGCCGCCGAGCGAGTCGGTGCAATCGCGACAAGGTAACCGCGCCTATCGATGCAGTCCATGGTTTGCGGATAGCGCTTGACCGCGGGAACGATCACGTTCCATCTAGCACACGATTTCGCCATACAGTCCCCGCGCGCCGGATTGTCACGTGTCCCATCGCAGCCCATCGTATCGCCCGACCTTGCGCGCTGTCGCGATGGGACTGGCCTGCCTGATGGTTTCGGCCAGCGCCGTCTTCGCCGCCGAAGATGAAGAGGACGGGCCGGCGAAGCCAGCGGTCCCGAACCTTTATCTGGATCTGCGCACGACCTATGCGTCGATCCCGGCAGGCACGCTCGGGCTCGGCTTCGGCACCACGTCATTGTCGGCTGCGCTCGAAGCCCTGGCGGTGCGCAGCGGCGCAACGCTGCCGAACGGCCTGCCGGCCACCAAATCGATGGCTGTCGATCTGCCGCTGACCGTCGACGTCAACGACCGCGTCTCGCTTTATGGCGGCGTGTCGGGCTCGACGACCGACATCGGCGGCGGCTGGTCGACGTTCGACATCACGAGCTGGAACATCGGCGTGCAGGCCGACCTCTATCAGCAGAATGGCGGAACGATCCCGACCATCACGCTGCAATCGACCCTGACGCAGTCGGTGCCGAACGATCAGGGCATGACCAATTCGTTCAACAACATCCTGGAATTCGACTACGCGCTCGACGAGGACGAGACGCGGGGCTGGCTGGCCGGCATGCAATACACTTACACCACCATCGCCAGCCCGTTCGCCAGCATTCGGCCGAACACGATTTTCTATGCCGGCGGCTATTACCAATGGCCGAGCAACTGGAAGTTCACCGGACGCCTCGGCATGCAGTCGTTCGGCGGCGCGCAGCTCGCGGGTCGGACCCTGGCGGAGCCCTTCACGCAACCGTTCCTGCGCCTCGACCTCGATCGCATGGACGACAACGACAACCGCCTGTTCGGCATCACCGCGCAGATCGCTTGGATGCCGAAGCCATCCTATCAGGTGACGTTGCGAACGCCGCTCTATGCGGTCCGCAACTGACTGGGATCATGGTGGATAGCAGGTAAACCGAATCCCCCGTTTTCCGGACATCGGTACAGCGGTCGCAATAGCCCGGCATTGACGATGAAGGACTTTCGCATTCGCCGCGGGCCGTCAGCGGCCCTTCCCGGGCCATGGACTGCTTGTTAGTCCTCTCGCCCGAGCGCCCATCCGGTTA
Source organism: Bradyrhizobium sp. CIR48 (assembly GCF_014198315.1). Classification (NCBI taxonomy): domain Bacteria; kingdom Pseudomonadati; phylum Pseudomonadota; class Alphaproteobacteria; order Hyphomicrobiales; family Nitrobacteraceae; genus Bradyrhizobium; species Bradyrhizobium sp. CIR48. The sequence goes on along the minus strand of NZ_JACIHG010000004.1, from coordinate 145,356 downwards.
CCTCTCGGCAATATGCTTGCGACAGACTGGGCTGGAGTCACGCGGGAGGCTGCGAATGTCCCACTTGGTCCCGGAACGGACGTTGCTTGCTGGGAAGATCTTCTTCAATTTCGGCCAGTCGTCGATCGATTGCGTCGTGCGGCGGCTGACCGAGGAGGCGGCGACGCTCGAAATGGAGAGCGGCCTCGGGGTGCCCGAGCGCTTCCAGCTCAGGCTCGCGGGGCGCGAGATCCTGACCTGCCGCGTGATCTGGCGATCGGACCGTCAGGTCGGCGTCGCCTTCGAGCAATCGGGCAGCGTCGAGCGCATCGCCGGCGAGGAGCGCGGGCGCTCGTCCGATGCGCTGATGCGCAGCCAGATGCTGGCGCTGCGTGCCGCGCTCGATCATGTGCCGACCGGCATCGTGCTGCTGGACTCCAGCCTCAGGGCGCGCCTCATCAACCGGTCGTTTCGCCAGATGTGGCGCCTGCCTGACGAGGTCGCCGACAGCAATCCATCCATCCTCACGCTGCTCCATCACGGTCGTGACACCGGCGCCTATGAGGTGCCCGACCCCGAGCTCGATGCCCTGGTGGCGGAACGCGTCCGTGTGATCGAGGCGGGCGATCCAACGCCGATCGATCTGCGCCGGACCAATGGCGATGTCGTGCGCGTACAGGTCACGCCCCTGCCCGATGGCGGACGCATGCTGACCTATACCCCCGTCACCGACATCGTGCGCGCCTCGGACGAGCTGAAGCTGCTGCGCGATGCGCTGGAGAACGTCCAGGACGGGGTGCTGCTTCTCGACCCCGAACTGCACGCCACCTTCATGAACCGGCGCATGCGGCGCTTCTGGGAGGTCAGTGAAACCGAGGCGGCGGACCGGCCGGCCTATTCGTCGCTGGTGCGACGCCTGCACCGTGCCAGCGCGCCCAATCTTCCGACCAACGAGCTCGCGAGATTTCCAGCGCGGCGCGTCGCAGAGGTCATGGCCGGCGACCATGTGCGCGATTTGCAGACGCCGGACGGAAGGCGCATCAGGGCCCATTGCACCACGATGTCGAACGGCGGCCGCATGCTGACCTATGTCGACATCACCGACCTGACGGAAAAGGCTGCGATGCTGGAGACGCTCGCGACCACCGACCCGCTCACCGGCCTCTACAACCGCCGCCATTTCCTCGAGAACCTCGATGCGGAATGGAGCCGGTTTCAGCGCTATTATCGCTCCGTCTCGGTGCTGATGCTCGACATCGACCACTTCAAGTCGGTCAACGACCGCTACGGCCATGCCGTGGGCGACGCCGCGATCAGGGCTGTTGCGGCGGCGTGCCTCGACGGCAAGCGCAAGTCGGACATCGTCGGCCGCATCGGTGGCGAGGAGTTCGCGGTGCTGCTGCCCGAGACCAGCCTGTCTCGTGCAAGGACCGTGGCGGATCGCATCCGCAAACGCGTGATGAGCGCGCAAATCGTCGCCGGCGAAATTCAGTTCGGCCTCACCGTGAGCGTCGGCATCGCGGAGGCAGCGGTCAGCATGTCCGGCATCGACGCGCTGATGGGCGCGGCCGATCATGCGCTCTACCAGGCCAAGGCCGAAGGCCGCAACCGCTGCATCGCCTTCGCGCCCCCGCCGCCCGCAAGCAAGGCGGCGGAGTGATCGAAGGACGCAGCTTTTAGTCCGGTACCGGCACGTCGAAGGTGTTGAGCGTGACTGAGACCATGCAATAGACGCCGACGAGATAGGACAGCTCGGCCGCGCCGTGCTCGCCGAACTCCTTCACCGCAGCGCGCCAGGTCAATTCCGGCAGCACGCCACCACCGACCAGCGCCGACGCCACGTCATAAGCGACGGCCTCCTGCCTGGTGAGATCCACCGGCCGCTGGCCGGCGACGATGGTCGCGAGCTTCTCGTCGGACAGGCCGCGCTGCTCGGCGACCAGCACATGGGCATAGAGCTCGTAGCCGGAGCGGAAATGAGAGCCGGTGACGAGGATGGCGACCTCGCGCACCGGTGCCGGCAGCAGCGGGTTCGACGCGATCGCCTTGACCAGCTCCCACACCGGCTTGCCGAAGCGCAGCTCGCGGATCCAGGGATTCCAGGGCCCGAGCAGCGCGCCGTCGTCGCGCATGTTCACAAAACCCTTGAAGTGGTCCTTGATGCCCGCTCGCATGTCGTCATAGAGCGGCTTCTGCTCGTCGGTCAGATCCTTGGGATCGAGAATGGGAAGACGCACGGCGGAGATCTCCTCGTTGAGAAGGGGTGAGGCTTGCCCGCAGGTGCGCGCAACGCAAGTGAAGTTGCCGTGACATCGCACGCCGAGCGGGCGTTCCGACAAATTCGACTATGTCGCCTCGGGGCTTCGTGCGCTCTGGGGATTTGCGAAATCGTCGACGGCGAGCGTCAGCGGCTCACCTGTCTCGAAAAACGACGACAAACTGGCCTCGAACGGCGCCGGATCGAGGCCGCGCGCCTTCAGCCATTCGGGCTCGTAATAGGTCTGGCGATAGCGCTCGCCGGAATCGCAGATCAGCGTCACCAGCGACCCTGTCGCGTTCGCCTGCCGCATCTCCGAGGCGAGCCGGCACAGCGCCAGGAAATTGGTGCCGGTGGACCCGCCCACCGGGCGGCGCAGCCGACGCGACAGCACGTTCATCGCCGCGATCGTGGCCGCATCCGGGATCTTCATCATGCGGTCGACCACACCCGGCACGAAGGAGGGCTCGCAACGCGGACGGCCGACGCCCTCGATCAGCGACGGGCGATCGCACACACGGGAGCGGTCCTGCGAACGGAAGCAATCGAAGAAGGCGGAATGCTCGACATCGGCGACGCAGAGCCGCGTCGGATACTGGCGATAGCGCAGATAGCGTCCGATGGTGGCCGAGGTGCCGCCGGTGCCCGCGCCCATCACGATCCAGTCCGGCAGCGGACGCGGCTCGCCCTGCAATTGCGTGAAGATCGATTCGGCAATGTTGTTGTTGCCCCGCCAGTCTGTTGCACGCTCGGCGAAGGTAAACTGGTCCATGTAGTGGCCGTTCAGGCGCGCGGCGAGTGCGGCGGCTTCCGCATAGAGCGCCCGCCCGTCGTCGATCAGATGGCAATTGCCGCCATAATGCTCGATCGCGGCGATCTTCTCCGCCGAGGTCGTGCGCGGCATCACGGCGTAGAAAGGCACGCCGATCATCTGCGCGAAATAGGCTTCGGACACCGCCGTCGATCCCGACGACGCCTCGACGACCGGCGTGCCTTCGCGGATGTGGCCATTGCAGAGCGCGTAGAGGAACAGCGAGCGCGCCAGCCGGTGCTTCAGGCTGCCGGTCGGATGGGTGGATTCATCCTTGAGATAGATGTCGATGCCCGACAGCGCCGGCACGATCAGCCGGATCAGATGCGTGTCGGCGGTGCGGCACTGGTCGGCCTCGATCGCGGCTACGGCCTCATCGACCCAGCCGCGCCGATAGGCCGGCCCGGCCGGATTGTGCTGGCGGAAGGGAAATGTCTGCATCGAGCGAATCTCTCACGACACGCATTGCGCATCAAGGGCGCGCTCAAAATTCCAGCGGCGCGTTGTCGACCACTTCCTTCATCACGAAGAAGGTGCGGGTCTGGCGCACGCCGGGCAGCGCGATCAGCTGCTCGCCGTGGATGCGGTTGAAATCCTCCATGTCGCCAACGCGGATCTTGAGGAAATAGTCGAAGTCGCCGGCGACGAGGTGGCAGTCGAGCACGAATTTCAGCCTGGCGATCGCCTGCTCGAAGATCGCAAAGCTCTCCGGCGTCGAGCGGTCGAGCACGACGCCGACCATCACCAGGGTGCCCTTGGCCACCTTCTTCGGCGCGACAATGGCGCGCACCGTGGCGATGAAGCCGTCCTCGAACAGGCGCTGGGTGCGGCGATGGCAGGTGGCGGGGCTGATCGCGACGGTTTCCGCCAGCTCTGCGTTGCTGAGCCGACCGTTATTCTGCAGTAATCTCAATATCTTAAGGTCGGTGCGGTCGAGTCGCGCTGTCATGAGAGAAGCTTTCATAAATAGGCGGAATCTGGAAGGATTATTAGCCATCGCCGCCGCTTCCGCAAGAATTGGCGCAATATTGGCGCAATATTCGAGAGCACATTCTTCCGGCGCGATGCTAGGGAGCTGCCGACGCCAACGCCAATCGGGATGACCCATGAAGCTGGACAAATTTCCGCGCTATCCTTTGACCTTCGGCCCGACGCCCATCGAGAAGCTGGAGCGGCTGTCCAAACATCTCGGTGGCAATGTCGAGGTCTATGCCAAGCGCGAGGACTGCAATTCCGGCCTTGCCTATGGTGGCAACAAGCTGCGCAAGCTCGAATACATCATCCCCGATGCGATCGCCTCCAACGCCGACACGCTGGTCTCGATCGGCGGCGTGCAGTCGAACCACACCCGCATGATCGCGGCGGTCGCCGCCAAGATCGGCATGAAGTGCCGCCTGGTGCAGGAAGCCTGGGTGCCGCACGAGGACGCGGTCTATGACCGTGTCGGCAACATCATGCTCTCGCGCATCATGGGCGCCGACGTGCGCCTGGTCGACGACGGCTTCGACATCGGCATCCGCAAGAGCTGGGAGCAGGCGATCGAGGAAGTGAAGGCGGCGGGCGGCAAGCCTTACGCGATTCCGGCCGGCGCCTCCGTGCACAAGTTCGGCGGCCTTGGCTATGTCGGCTTCGCCGAAGAGGTGCGCAAGCAGGAGAAGGAGCTCGGCTTCAAGTTCGACTACATCGTCGTCTGCACCGTCACCGGATCCACCCATGCCGGCATGCTGGTCGGCTTCGCCGCCGATGGCCGCGCCCGCAAGGTGATCGGCATCGATGCCTCGTTCACGCCGGCGCAGACGAAAGCGCAGGTGCTCGAGATCGCGCAGAACACCGCAAAACTCGTCGAGCTCGGCCAGGAGCTCGTCGCTGACGACGTCGTGCTGATCGAGGACTACGCCTATCCCGCCTACGGCGTGCCCTCGGAAGAGACCAAGGAAGCGATCCGCCTGACCGCGCGTCTCGAAGGCATGATCACCGACCCCGTTTACGAGGGCAAGTCGATGCAGGGCCTGATCGACCTCGCGCAGAAGGGCTATTTCGAGAAGGGCGCGAAGATTCTGTACGCCCATCTCGGCGGCGCGCCGGCGCTGAACGGGTACGCGTATGCGTTCCGGAACGGGTGAGTGAGGACATAGCTCTCGCCCGCTATCTTCGTAGCCCGGATGGAGCGCAGCGTAATCCGGGACTCGCGAATGCGGAAAGACTGCCCCGGATTGCGCTACGCTCCATCCGGGCTACGTCATCTATTCCTACCTTGTCCTGACGATCTGCAGCAGCTCGTCGCCGTAATGCTCGAGCTTCTTGTCGCCGATGCCGGGCACGTTGCGGAGCTCGTCGAGTGTCGTCGGCCAGGCCCGGACGATGCCGTCGATGGTGGCATCGTGCAGCACCACATAGGCCGGCACGCCGCGCTCGCGCGCGACCTCCGAGCGCCATGAGCGCAGCCGCGCGCGCAGCTCGGGATCGACATCGCCTTCCGGCGCGCCGGTCGCAGGCGCAAGGTCGCCGCGGCGGGATTTGCCGCGGCTTGCGCGAATGCGGGTGCCGGGCGCTTCCTCGCGCAGCCACACTTCGGTCTCACCGCGCAGCACGCCGCGCGCGGTCTCGGTCAGCTTCAGCGCGCCAAAGGCTTCGCTGTCGCTCTGCAAATGGCCCATCGCCACCAGCTGCCGCAGCACGGTGCGCCACTGCTTTTCGTTGAGCTCGCGCCCGATGCCGAACACGGACAATTTGTCATGGCCGAACTGCGTCACCTTCTCGGTCAGGCGCCCCACCAGCACGTCGATCAGGTGCATCGCGCCGAAACGTTGCCCGGTGCGATAGACGCAGGACAACAGCTTCTGCGCCAGCACCTTGCCGTCGCGCATCTTCGGCGGCGTCAGGCAGTTGTCGCAATTGCCGCAGCTCTCGCCCATCACGATCTCGCCGAAATAGGCGAGCAGCCGCCGGCGCCGGCAGTGCGGCGTTTCGGCAAGGCCGACCAGCGCATCAAGCTTGCCGATCGAGACCCGCTTGAATTCGTCGGAGGCGCTGGATTCGTCGATCATGCGGCGCTGCTGCACGATGTCGGAGAGCCCGTAGGCCATCCAGGCCGCCGACGGCTTGCCGTCGCGACCGGCGCGGCCGGTCTCCTGGTAATAGGCCTCGATGCTCTTGGGCAGGTCGAGATGGGCGACGAAGCGTACATCGGGCTTGTCGATGCCCATGCCGAACGCGACGGTCGCGACGATGACGATGCCGTCCTCATTGAGGAAGCGGTCCTGGTTGCGCGAGCGCACGCTGCTGTCGAGCCCGGCGTGATAGGGCAGCGCGGCAATGCCGGCCTCGTCGAGCGCGGCGGCGACCTCCTCGACACGGTTGCGGGACAGGCAATAGACCACGCCGGCGTCGCCGGCATGGCGCTCCCGGATGAACTCCTTCAGCTGCGACACCGCACTGCGCTTGTCGACGATCTCGTAGCGGATGTTGGGCCGGTCGAAGCTGGAGACGAATTGCGGCGAGTCCGTTAGCTGAAGCCGCGCCACGATCTCCTTGCGCGTCAACTCGTCGGCGGTCGCGGTCAGCGCGATGCGCGGCACGTCCGGGAAGCGCTCGGCGATGATGGAGAGGCCGACATATTCGGGGCGGAAGTCATGGCCCCATTGCGAGACGCAATGCGCCTCGTCGATCGCGAACAGCGCCACCTTGGCCTGCGCCAGCAGCGAGAGGCAGCGCGGCGTCACCAGGCGTTCCGGCGCAACATAGAGCAGATCGAGATCGCCCGCGAGCAGGCGCCGCTCGATGTCGGAGGCTTCCTGGAAGCTCAGCGACGAGTTCAACGCAGCGGCGTTGACGCCGGCCTCGATCAGGCCCGCGACCTGGTCGCGCATCAAGGCGATCAACGGCGACACCACGATGCCGCAGCCTTCGCGCAGCAGCGACGGCAGCTGATAGCACAGCGACTTGCCGCCGCCGGTCGGCATCAGCACCAGGCAATTGCCGCCGTCGGTGACGTGCCGGATGATCTCGCCCTGCGCGCCACGAAAACCCGGCAGGCCGAATACCGAATGCAGCACCGACAGCGCGTCACGGCCGTTGGCCGGCGCAGGTCGCGGAGCGGTGGAAGGGGCTGACATGAGAGGGCTGGAACCAAGGCCGTGAGATTCGTCACAAGGCCAGTCGCATGGCGGCGCGGGCGTGGCAAGCCCATCTTCTACCGACCTCTCCCCGCAAGCGGGGAGAGGTGAAAAAAAGCTACGCCCCGATCCTGCGCAGCGCTTCCGCGACCGTCACGATCGGCATGTTGCGCTGTCCGGCCGCCTCCAGCGCGTGGCGCATCAGGTCCGGGGTGCAGCCATAGGGGCTCGGCGCGTCCGCGACGTCATGGCCGTAGAAGATCAGCCATCCACCGCTCGCGACCGCCTCGTCGAAATAGCGATCGACGCCTGCCGTGTCGATCTCGCAATCGACCAAAGGCGACGCACGCAGGAACTGGAGATCGATGACGTCGCTGTTGACGCCGGGAAGGATGCCGCGCGCCGAACGGAAGGCCCTGGCGAGCTGCGGCTTGCGCCAGACAGAGGCAATCCCATAGGGATAGGCGAAGTTCTCCAGATTGATCGAGGAATCGATACTACGAAAATAAGTGCGGTTCCGCTCGATCTCGCGAGCCATCGCGGCCTCGTCGAGCTTGGCCGAGCTCTGGTGCGAGAAGGTGTGGCAGGCAATCTCGTGACCGGCGCGGTGAAGCCGCACGATCGCGTCATCCGACAGGCCGTGCCAATGATCTGACGGCTGGCCGATCAGGCTGCCGGCGAGATAGAACGTACCGCGGCCGCCATGCTCTTCCAGGAGCGCGGCGCCTTCGCCTGCAGCGCTATCCGGGGCATCATCGAAGGTGAAGCTCACGATCGGCGCATGCGCGGGCAGCCGGTGCGGCGCGGCGCGGAAATGCCGGGCCAGCCGATTGCTCACGCGTCCCTGGAGTGCCGACCACACGACTGCGTTTCCCATGATTGACGTATGTCTGTACTGAAACATTCGCGCGCTGGTCGAGGCAAGCCTAACGCTTGGGTAATCCTAACGCGGCACCAATATCGGCTAACGCGCAAGGACCGGCGCTTCGGCTTTCATACAGAGATATTGCAGCCAATTGCGAAAAAGCACCTCGGCGGCGCTGCCGGCGCCGATGTCGGCGCGCAAACTCAGCCCGGGTAACTCGTTGGTGAGCGCCGGATGGCGCTGGTGGGCCGCCTTCTTCTCGAAGCGGACCAATTTCTCTTCCGTCGCTGCGTCAAAATAGCTCCCGGGCAGCCGCGGATAGTTCTCGCGCTCCCGCGCAAGATAGCGACCGATGTCGCGCAGATATTCGCGCTGGAGCGACAGCGCGTCATATTCCGGATGCCCCTGGAAGAACACGAACCGGCTGGCATATTGGCGCACGAAAACGTCGACGCCGGCCTCAGCCGAGCGTGTCAGCACCTGATAACCGGCCTGCACCAGATCGCTCTCCGCGATCTCGTTCAGGCGCGAATGCGACACCTTCAAAGGCGCCGGCGCGGCGCGCGTCAGCGCATCGCTCGTCACGGCGTCGCAATCGAAGATACCGTGACATTTGGCTGGCAGGCGCCGCCGCTCGATGCCGTCGAGGTGCAGCACCGCCGCATGCGCGGCAAGACACGACCAGATCGTCGAGCGCGTGTTGGCCTTGGCCCAGTCAATGAGGTCGGCGAGGTCGCGCCAGTACGGCTCCTGGTCGAGTTCGGGCGCGACCGGCTCGGCGCCCGTCACGATCAGCCCGTCGAATTTCTGGCGCTTGAGATCGGAGAGGTCGGAATATTCGCTCTCGACATGCCACTTCGCTTCCGGCGAGCGCTTCACGCTGGGCAGCGAGAAGCAGTGGAAGCGAATGCGGCGCGGACCGGCCGCAGCCTGAAGCAGCTTCAAGAACTGACGCTCGGTCGCCTTCAGCGCCGGATCCGGCATGTTGTTGACGAGCCCGATCGTGAGCTCGCCGCCGTGATCGCGCGCAAGATCGCGCTCGGCCGGCACCAGCGCCGGGCTCGAGATGACTTGATCCCTGTCGATCAAGATCGTCATTGGCGCCGTCGCCTACTCCGCGGCCTCGAGGCGCGCCGACCGGCAGGCCTTGTCCAGCGCCTGGTCGATGTCCTCGATGATGTCGGTGACATGCTCGATGCCGATCGACAGACGGATCGTCTCCGGCAGCACGCCGGCGACGCGCTGCTGCTCTGCCGACATCTGCCGATGGGTGGTCGAGGCCGGATGGCAGGCCAGCGACTTGGCATCGCCGATATTGACGAGGCGCGTGATCAGCTTCAGCGCATCATAGAAGGACTTGCCCGCCTCCATCCCGCCTTTGATGCCGAAGGTGAACAGCGAGGAGGCGTTGCCATCGAGATATTTCTGCACCAGCGGATAATACGGGCTGTCGGGAAAGCCGGTGTAATTGACCCAGGCGACGCGCGGATCCTTGTGGAGGAATTCGGCGACCTTGCGCGCGTTCTCGACATGGCGCTCCATGCGCAGCGCCACGGTCTCGATGCCCTGCAGCAGCAGGAAGGCGTTGAACGGCGACAGCACCGAGCCCATGGTGCGCTGATAGACGCTGCGCGCCCGCTCGATATAGGCGGTGCGACCGAAGCGCTCGGCGTAGACAAGGCCGTGATAGGAGGCATCGGGCTTGTTGTAGGCCGGGAAACGGTCGGCGTATTTCGCCCACGGGAAGTTCCCAGAATCGACGATCGCGCCGCCGAGCGTGGTGCCGTGACCGCCGAGGAACTTGGTCAACGAGTGCACGGCGATGTCGGCGCCGTAGTCGAACGGCCTCAGCAGGATCGGGGTTGCGACGGTGTTGTCGACGATCAGCGGCACGCCATGCGCATGCGCGACCTTGGCCAGCGCCTCGATGTCGCAGACATTGCCGGCGGGATTGCCGATGGTCTCGGCGAACACCGCGCGGGTATTCTCGTCGATTAGCTTCTCGACCGCCTCCGGCTTGTCGCTCTCGGCGAAGCGGCCGGTGATGCCCTGCCGCGGCAGGATGTGTGAGAGCAGCGTATGCGTGGTGCCGTAAAGCTGCGGCATGGAAACGATGTTGCCGCCGTGATCGGCGACGTTGACGAAGGCGAAATGCAGGGCCGCCTGGCCGGTCGCGACCGCGAGTGCACCGACGCCGCCTTCGAGCTGCGCGATGCGCTTCTCCAGCACCGCGCTGGTGGGGTTGGCGATGCGGCTGTAGCGAAAACCCTCGGTCTCGAGATTGAAGAGCGCCGCGCCGTGATCGGCGCTGTCGAAAGCGTAGGCCGCGGTCTGGTAGATCGGCACTGCGACCGCGTGCGTGGTCGCTTCGGGTTCGTAGCCGGCGTGAATAGCGATCGTCTCGTTGCGCATCGTGCCACCTCCGCGTGGGGCGGGCCGCACTTATTGGCCTGTATGAGGCATGTGCGTTGTCCGCCGCCCCCGTGTTAGAGGCGGGTGGTAAAGCGGACAATAATTCGCCTAGAGATCGAGGAAGTAACCCTAATGCTTGTCGGCGAATTGGCCGGAATCCGGGTTAAAGCCGATTAACGAAGTGCTGCTTTGGTGCGCCTCGCGAGGTCCCTTCCTTCTCCCCTTGTGAAGGTGGCGCGAAGCGCCGGATGAGGGGTCTCTCTCCGCGAAGTAATTTCCATAGAGTTCGCGGAGAGAGACCCCTCACCCGTCTCGCCGCTATGCGGCGAGCCACCCTCTCCCACAAGAGGAGAGGGTGAGACTGTCAATGCGGCGATAACCGGCTTGGACTAGGCCATGCTCTCCCACAGCCGATGCGCGAGCACGCCGGCGCGCTTCTCGATCGCGGCCGCTGCGTCGAGCGCGAGGTCCTCGCGATAGCGCCCGGCAATGAGCTGCACGCCGATCGGCTTGCCGTCGTGGAGGGCCACCGGCACCACGGCGCCGGGCAGGCCCAGCACGTTGATCGCGGAGATGAAGCGGATCTCGCCCCAGAAGATCTCGCGCACGCGCTCGGGGCTGACGGTATCCTCGCGCGGGCCCGGCGTCGGCTTCACCGTGGTCGGCGCCAGCACGACCGGATACTCCTCGAAGAACAATTGCCAGGCGCGAATGTGGCCGTTGCGCGCGGCCGTCGCCTGCATCCAGGCCTTGAGATCGAGCACGTTGGCCTTGGCCTTCATGCCGCCCCAGGCCTTGTGGAAATCCTCGGAGGTGACCTTCAGCATGCCGGCCTCCTGCATCACCACGGTCTCGTTGGTGATGATGTCGCACCAGGTCTGCCAGACGCCGTTGATGTCGGGCACCTCGACCTCGCTGACGCGATAGCCGGAACGTTCGAGATGGTCCGCGGCCTGGCGCAGCGCAGCGCCTACGGAGGGATCGACCTCCATGTCTTCGGGGATCTTGGCCAGCGCCACCTTGATCGGCCCCTTCGGCCTCTCGCCGACCAGCGGCGCCGGCACCCACCAGGGATCGCGCGGATCGCGCCGGCTCATCACCTCAAGCGCAAGGCGAACGTCGCCGACATGGCGGGCGAGCGGCCCCTGCGCCGACATCAGATGCGCCAGCATCGGCCGCTCGGCCGTTGCGCTCGCGTTGAACGCGGGGATGCGTCCCTGCGTCGGCTTGATGGTGGCAACGCCATTGCAATGCGCGGGCCAGCGCAGCGAGCCGCCGATGTCATTGCCATGGGCGATGGTGCCAATGCCGGCGGCGACCGCCGAACCCGCACCGCCCGACGACCCGCCGCAGGTGATGTCGGGATCCCAGGGATTGAGCGTCAGCCCGTGCAGGGGATTGTCGGTAAAACCGCGAAAGGAGAATTCCGGCGTGTTGGTCAGCCCGATGACGATCGCACCGGCCTTCTTCAGGTTGCGCACCACGGGCGCATCCGACGGCGCGACCAGGTCCTCATTGGCGGGCACGCCGTTGAAGTTCGGCCGGCCCTCGTAGTCGACGTTTTCCTTGATGGTGATCGGCACGCCGTGCAGAAGGCCGAGCTCGCCGCCCTTTGCGCGCTGCTTGTCCGCGGCATGCGCGGCCTTCAATGCCTCTTCCGAGAGATCGACGACGACCGCGTTCAGTTTCGGATTGACGGCGCGCATCCGTTCGAGATGCGCCTCGACGGTCTCGACGGCGGAGATTGCGCCGGAGCGGATTGCAGCCGCGGTCTCCACCGCCGACCATTGCCAGGCCGGTCCCTTGGGGCGGCGCGATGAAGCCAGCTTGAGCCCCGCGGCCTTCTTCGCAACGACGGCCTTGCGGCTTGCGCTGGTCTTGCTCAAGGTTTTCGCCGGTTTCTTCGAAGCAGTCTTCTTCTTGGCAGTCTTCTTGGCCGTCTTCTTCGCCACGTCGCATCTCCTGAAATTGCGCCGAGGAAGTTACGGATGGCGAAAGGATGTGTACAGGTGCGTTTTATGCATGGACCAACGGCGCGACGCGGCGAATTGTCCGCGGTCGCGCCGGTTGCGTTATTCCGCGGGGCAGGCCGCGACGGCCGCCGGAGCGCGGTCGAGCCGCAGGCTCCACAGCGCCAGCACGAGACCGACAGCGGTGATGCCGGCTGCGACCAGAGGCAGCGCCGAGAGGCCGAGCCCGCGGTCGATGGCGACGCCACCCGCCCAGGCACCGAGAGCGTTACCGAGATTGAACGCGGCGATGTTGAGGCTCGAGGCGAGCGTGCGGCCGCTGGGACCGGCCGCTTCCAGCACGCGAAGCTGGAGCGGGGCGACAGTCGCAAAGGCCGCGATGCCCAGCAGCAGGATCAGCACGATCGCCGGGATCTTGACCGGCAGCACGGCGGCGAGGCCAAGCAACACGATGGCGAGCGCGGCGAGCGTTCCGATCAACGCGCCGGCGAGGCCACGGTCGGCGAGCTTGCCGCCGGCAACGTTGCCGATCGCGAGCCCGACGCCGAACACCAGCAGGATCGGCGAGACCGCTGCTTCCGAAAACCCGGTGAAGCGCGTCAGGATCGGCTGGATGTAGGTGAAGACGACGAACAGGCCGGCAAAGCCGAACACGGTCATGGCAAGGCCGAGCAACACTTGCGGGCGGCCGAGCACCGATACTTCCTCGGCAAGCGAGACCGGCTTGTCGCCGTTGCCGACATGGCCGGGCACGAGGGCTGCGACCACGGCAAAGGCGATCACGCCGATGACCGTCACGGCCCAGAACGCCGCGCGCCAGCCGAGCATCAGGCCGAACCAGGCACCGAAGGGCACGCCAAGCAGCGTCGCGACGGTGAGACCGATGAACATGGTGGAAATCGCGGAGGCCCGCTTGTCCTCGGCGACGAGGCTCGTCGCCACCACCGACCCGACGCCGAAGAAAGTGCCGTGGGCAAGCGAGGTCAGCACGCGCGCCGCCATGAGCAATTCGTAGTTCGGCGCCAGCGCACAGGCCGCATTGCCGAGCGTGAAGATCGTCATCAGCGCGAGCAGCACGGTTTTGCGCGGCATCCGCCGCGTCGCCAGCGTCAGGACGGGCGCACCGACGAACACGCCGAGCGCATAACCGGAGATGAGCAGGCCCGCGACCGGTACCGACACATGCATGTCGGCCGCGACCTGCAGCAAGAGGCCCATGATGATGAATTCAGTGGTGCCAATGCCGAAGGCACCGGCGGTGAGCGCGAGAACGGCGGGAGGCATGCGTAGCTCCGATGGATGAGACGAGCCACGCAGATAGCCGTGCCCGTGCAAAACCGATAGGATGTCCGCAATCCAATCATTTGTGACGTGAATTCAACATGGCTCGCTTCGACACCAACCGTTCCGCCGAGATGGAGGTCTTCGTCCGCGTCGTCGATCTCGGCGGGTTCACCCAGGCCGCGCGAAAGCTGCGCCTGACGCCGTCGGGCGTGAGCAAGCTGATGTCGCGGCTGGAGGCCCGGCTCGGCTCGCGGCTCGTCAACCGCACCACGCGCAAGCTGACCCTGACCGAGGAAGGCCAGGCGTTCTACCAGCGCGCCGTGCGGATCCTCGCAGAGATGGAGGAAGCCGAACGCGAGGCGGCCTCAGGCGCGGCGCCGCGCGGCCGCCTCACCGTGAACAGCAACATCCCGTTCGGCATGCTGCATCTGATGCCGCTGATCCCGCGCTTCCTGAAGCAGCATCCCGACGTCACGCTCGATCTCGTGTTGACGGACACGACGATCGACCTGATGCAGGAGCGCGCCGACGTCGCGATCCGCGTCGGCCCGTTGCGTGCGTCGCGACTCGTCGCACGAAAACTCGGCACCAGCCGCATGGTCGTGGTCGGCACGCCCGACTATCTCGCCCGTTGCGGCACGCCGAAGGCGCCGGCGGATCTTGCCGCGCATCGCGGCATCGGCTGGACCTTTCCGCGCATCCGCGGCGGCTGGCCGTTCAAGCGCGGCGACCGCACCGAGGAAGCCGTGCCGCCGCCGGTCGCGCGCGCGAGCGACGGCGAAGCCGCCCGCCGCCTTTGCCTCGGCGGCGTCGGCCTCGCGCGCCTCGCCCTCTTCCATATTGGCCCCGACATCGAATCCGGCCGCCTCGTGCCGGTGCTGCAAGGCTACAATCCCGGCGACCGCGAAGACATCCACGCCGTCTATGTCGGCCACACCGCCCCCCTACCCGCGCGCGTCCGTGCGTTCATCGATTTCCTTGCCGAGCACGTGCGGGTGAGCGATCCCGCGCTGAAGCGGGCGGCGGATGGGAGGTGGAAGGTGGTGGGGTGAGGCGTGATGGCAGAGAGAGCGTCAGTCAATCCAGACTGATGCGATCGTGTTCCGCATGACTGGACCGTTGAGGACACGCCGCCGGCGCTTGCGCGAGGGTGCCGAAACCGCGAAAGTCCTAAGTGTTTCAGAACTTGTCAGGGGAATTCCACACACATGCAGTTCGATGACGTCATCCTCGGTCGCCGGAGTATCCGCGGCTACAAACCCGATCCGGTGCCCAAGGAGCTGATTGCGGAAATCATTGGTTTGGCGATGCGCGCTCCGTCGTCGATGAACACCCAGCCCTGGAATTTCTATGTCATCACCGGCGAACCGCTGGATCGGATCCGCGCCGGCAACACCGAACGGATGGTGGCGGGCATCCCGCAGTCGCGCGAGTTCCGCACGGGCCAGGCCTTTGCAGGCAAGCACCGCGACAGGCAGGTCGGCGTCGCCAAGCAATTATTCTCCGCAATGGGAATCGAGCGCGACAACATGGAAAAACGCCAGGACTGGGTGCTGCGCGGCTTCCGCCAGTTCGACGCGCCCGTCTGCGTGATCATCACTTATGACCGCGTGCTTGACGGCAGCGACGATACGCCCTTCGACTGCGGCGCCGTGGCGACCGCCCTGGTCAATGCCGCGTGGTCCCGCGGGCTCGGCGCCGTGATCAACAGCCAGGGCATCATGCAATCCCCCGTGGTGCGCGAGCACGCAGGCATAGCCGACGATCAAGTCATCATGAAAAGCATCGCGCTGGGCTGGCCGGATGAAACCTTTCCGGCGAATGCGGTGGTGTCGGAGCGGAAGTCCATCGAGGAAGCGACGGTGTTCGTCGGGTTCGAGACGTAGCGGCGCGCGGTCGGAAGGGCTGGAGGCACAGCAGTGATCCGCGCCATGGTCCGACGTGTATTCGTGCTGGCGGCGGCTTTTGCCACTGCCTTGACGCCGGTCATTTGTCTCGGCGAAAGCAGCAAGCCGTTGCCGGCCAAGGCAACGAGGGAACTACCCGCCGAGCTGCTCTCGCTGCTCGAACAGAAGAAGATGCCGAAATATTCACCTATCGTCGTGCGCCTGTTCAAGGAGGAGGCCGAGCTCGAGGTCTGGAAGCAGGACGCGACCGGCCTTTTCCAGATCCTCAAGACCTATCCGATCTGTCGGTGGTCGGGCGATCTCGGGCCGAAATTGTACGAGGGCGACCGACAGGCTCCGGAAGGGTTCTATACGATTACACCCGAGCTGATGAATCCGAACTCCAACTTCCATCTTTCGATCAACCTCGGCTTCCCCAACACGTTCGACAAGGCGAACAAACGCAACGGCAGCTTCCTCATGATCCACGGCGACTGCTGGTCGAGCGGTTGCTATGCCATGACCGACGAACAGATCAGCGAAATCTATTCGCTGGCACGCGACTCATTCCTCGGCGGCCGGCCCTCGTTCCAGGTCCAGGCCTATCCGTTCCGCCTGACGCCGGCAAACCTGGCGCGGCATCGAAATAGTCCCAACCTGGCCTTTTGGAAAATGCTCAAGATCGGCAACGATCATTTCGAGACGACGCGACTCGAACCAAGGGTGGATGTGTGCGACCGCCGCTATGTGTTCGATGCGCAACCTCCCCCGAATTCGCCGTCGCCTCCAGTGTTCAACCCTGCCGAAAAATGTCCCCCCTTCGTCGTCAACCCGCAAATCGCGCGGCGGGCGCTGGAGAAGAGGCGCTCCGACGAGCTCGAATACGCGCGATTGCTCGAAGACAATTTTCCGGCTGCCCCGATATACAGCGGACTGGACGGCGGAATGAACAAGGCATTTCTCACACAATTTCCGGGCAGAGTGACGCTTGCGAAAGTCATGCCGTATGCATCCTACCTGCCGCAATTGCCGCCGATCCCCTGGATCGACAATGACGGCTCGTTGACGAGTAGATGGTTTGGCAGCTCGTTGGACAAGCCGCCGGAGTGTAATCCGACGCGTGTCGGCTTCCCGTCAGGTCGGTGCTGAACGCTCGCGCGGCGCCCGATGGATCATCAGAAGAGGATGGCATCGGCATTCCGTCCAGGGAATGCTGGCGCGTCGGAGCGGAGACCTTGAAAAAAGTTCGTCCCGGCTTGCTGAACCAAAGCAAACGACGAGCCCGCCTCCGCCCCGCGGGCTTCGGCGCGACAGCCTTGCGCAAACTTTGTTTGCGAAGGCTGGCGGAGGGAGAGCAACCGAACTCCAACATTCTCCATGTGAAAGGCCCCATCTGACCCAAAAACGCGTTCAATTCCAATCCTTTAGGTTTGGCCCCGGGGCAAAAGGTAAGATCGCCTTAATTGATCCGGTCTTTGGACGAATCAGGTCGCTCAAGTCATCGAGCCAGCCATACCTCCGGCGATTTTCTCCCTTAATCTCGAACATTTCGGCGTGCAGCCAAGGAGTACCGAGAAAATCATGTCTCATACCCCTCCAATGAGGGCTGCGAAGATTCTATCTTAGATCGCATCGATTACGACCGCTCTCCATAAGAGAGGAATGGGGCGCCAGTAACCGTAAGCTCACAAACTAGGTGCCGGCACCGCAGCGACAAGTGTCCTCGGTTGGCGCCTAGCGCTCCTTCACGCGCCCACGACCATCTGCTTTTGACCCACCTCGGACGTCGGATAGTTTCTTCCGCTTGCGGGTATCCCCAGCTCGCTTCGCGGCCCGTGAACGCCATGCGGGCGCGGCCCGGTACGACCCGGAGATCTCCTAGTGTGGTCTTGCCGGACCGTGCCTCCACAATCAGTTGTTCTGCAAGTATTTGCGAGTTTTGTGGTTGCGGCCGTGATGCGGTAGCCCACGGCAGGTTTCTCCAGCACGGCATCCAGATTTGCTTATGTGCGACCGTTGAATTCGATCGAGACTTCCTCTCGGCCAACAAAGCCCCGGTGTTGTCCGGGGCTGTCTTTTTTGTGCGACCGACAACCGTAGCCAGCTTGCGCCTGACCTCGATTTGTCGTCTCAGCGTGTTGGCTCCGTCGGATGCTGCGCTGGCTTCCAGTTCGCGCTAACTTAACCGCGCACCTGATGGAGTATGCTGCCTTGACGGGAGCGCCCGGCAGCCTGAGAAGAGTGAAGGCGAATGAACGTCTGCCGCTGAGGACCGCTTCTGACCCACAACGGACTTCAGTCCATTGAACTGCCCCTGAGAGAATGGACGGCGCCGTCGCGCCATGGAACGGGAATTCTCTTTCGCCAGTTTAGCTAGCGGGCAGAAAGAGGAGGGGGAAACCATGCCAGTCGTACTGCTTTGGGCCGGGCCTACGGTTCTCGTGATCGGCGGCGTCGGCTACTATTTTCTGCGTGTCGTACACTAGCTCTGTTGTGTTTTGAGCGTTCAGGCAATGCTGAGTGCGCCGACTTGACGCCTTAGCACCGCCGGAAGCCCAGCGCCTTCCTCGTTGCCCGGCGCTGGGCAGCCATTTGAAATGGTGAAACCATGAAGCACGCGCTCCCGACAATCGGAATTATTCTCGGGCTAGTCGTGACGCCAGCACTCGCCGACCCCTGGAAGGATGAGAGCGGCAAAGGCCGGTGGAGCTACGATCGTGGTCCTTACCGCGCCTACAACTACGACCGCGAATACAAGCAGGAGTACTACCGAGGCCCCTGCAAGATCGAGCGGAAGTGGGGCAAGCACGGCGAGTACAAAGAAGAGACGAAGTGCAAGGGCTATCGTGACTAGGGCGCCGCCGCCGCGTCTCAATTCGACGGTCCGCAGGTCTGCGCCGCTATCTCCGCGGCGGCGTTGAACTTCAAGACCGCGCTGACCACGCCTTACAACGTAAGAGATCAGCGCTCCTTCTCCGGCCTGCTGTAGCTAGCCAGCAGTCTCGTTGAGACCTTCCGCCGCAATGCCCGATTCACATTTCTTAATGAAGCTGCGCCCGTCATCACCTCTAGTTCGAAGCCCTTCAAGTGTTTTGTGACGGGGCGTTGATGCTGAGTTATCAGGCGACCGTTTTTGCCGAACGGCTGAACGAGCTTTCTTCCCAACTTTCTGAATTGGAAGATCTCCGCCTTAAAGTCGAAGAGGCGGAGCGACGCGCCCGGGCTGTGCCTACACAGTCGCCCCCGAAACTCCAGTCTCACGCACGGCAACAGCTTACGCCGTAACCTGCGCTAACTCGCCACGCGCCTTCTTGCACTGGAACTTAATTTAATAGATTGATTTAATATCAGCAGTGGAACTAAATTAAATAATATTGTGGGAGTGAACGTCATGAACAGCTCGGAAGACGACGACCGCCGCGAGTTCCTTAAGACCTGCGGCAAGTTCGCCGCCGTGACACCTCCCGCGCTTACCCTCCTGCTGTCCACCTCTCTCACGTCGGACGCAATTGCAAAATCCGGCGCCAGCTCGGCCGGCCCTAGCGGCAACAATGGCAAAGGCAACGGCGGCGGGGACGGCAGCCCGAATGGGAAGCCCGACAAGGATCGCTGAGGTAGCCGACGCAAGCCATCCGGAGGGAGATACAATGCGAGCCAGGCGCCGCGACCTAGATTGGCACTTTGCCTCTATTGTTGTGACGCTGCTCTGGCTAGCGTTCCTATCGGCCACGCTTCTCGCGGTTCTTTTTCGTGAGCACCCCTGAACGGAGCGAACTGGTACTCTGAGAGAGACAGGCCAGAAAGCTTCCTTAGCTCGAAGACGTTCAGGGTTGCAGCCGCGAGAGGAGACGTTGTCGATCTTGATCGCGACTTCGCTGATCTTGGCGCATCCGTTCAAGTTCGACTTCGGCTTTGGCAGTGTCCTGGCCTTGGCGCTTCAGATCAACAATCAGAGCCTCTTGCTCAGCGAGCCGTCATTCTCCTTCGACCACATCGCTCTCGATCCGCCTCAGCTCGTCAAATAGTGCAGCCTGGTCCATCACGATTTCGACGCGACTGTGTTGCGATTGCATTTCTGCAGAGCAGAAGCACGCAGCAATGACTTTTAAACTAATCCAACTTCTCGAATGTTCCGACCGATTGCCACCCTTTCCCGAAGATCCCTGACAGGCGCACCGTCAGCTCCCTTCGCTGCAAATAACCTCACCCTGAGGGAGCTGGGCAGAACTGCCGTCCGTAGCCCGCAAGCATTGTCAGGTCCCCGTAAGGAAATGCACCTGTTAGGGTCATTGCAGATGATCGTCCACGTTATGGTTGCAAACCTTCGTATGTAGACGTCGGATCATTTCCCTCGTGCTTTGCAGCATGTGATCAGCAATATATTGCCGCAGACGCAGGGGCATAGGAATGATCATTGCAGCTCGGGAAGCGGTCGACTTGCTAATTCAAGCCGCAGGCAGTTGGCAGTTCGACGATACCCTCCACGGATTGAGAGATCGAGAGTGGATGGCGCTGCGCTTTCTGGCACGTGCAAACAGATTCTCGCGCACCCCCTCCGCGTTGGCCCGCGTTGTTGGGACAACCCGGGCCACCGCTTCTCAAACAGTCAAGCGCCTCGAAGACAAAGGTTATCTTCAGCGCCAAGGATCCGATCAGGACAAGCGCTCGGTGATCCTTGATGTGACGCCGCGAGGAGAAAAAATACTTTCAAACGATCCTATTACACAGCTCGTTGATGCAATTGTTAAGCTCGAAACAGGCGCAAAGAACTTTCGAGATTTGGTTCGCAATATCCTAGAGCAACTGGACGCACCCCGGGATCGCCACCATGCGGACAATTGCAGAAGGTGCATCTTCTTGACGGAGGCGGCCAGCAACGTGACCAGAGAGCAACAGACATTTTCGTGCAGATTCTTCAGAGCGAATCTCAGCGAGTCCGAAATCGATCTGCTTTGCTTCAATTTCGAGCGGAGAGAGGGCGTCGCCTTTCCCGCCTAAATCCTCTCGAAGGTCCGCTGTTGGCCCTTAGCTGACCAATCTCGGCATGGTGCGTGATGGCAGCTTCTGACCCTTGCGGACATATCGAAATCAAAACAGACCGAAATGGCCGAGACGAGAAGCACTTGCGGCTCAGCTAGGGAAGTCCTTTTGCCATCGTAAAGGGATTGAACCACGTTCCGCGAGGGCAGCCCACGAAGCTGCGCCAAGATGTAACAATCGGAAATAGCGTCGCGGCTTGGTCGGGTCGGTGTCCAACACGAACCCCATCGGTAACGCGCGGACAGTCGTGGCATAGAACCCACCATCGGGCGACCTCTCGGATTCGATGATAGCGATTAGCGATTCGGCCCTCTCAGTCCTGCCGAGCTGTTTCATCAAGAGAGCCATTTTGCCCGTCCCTTCGGTCCACACACCATCGCGGTCTTCACCGTAAGAAAGCCTCCGCCAACACTCATTCGCTGTTCGGCGGTCGTCATTGCCGATGCAAATTTCCCGGCCGCTCCGTGAAGCACTGTTAAAGGCCAAATCTGGGCATTCAGAGCCAAAATCGGATTATGCGTGACACCGTCTTCAGCGGTCCTGCGGCGAAACAGGCGCACCCCGGATCCCACATCGTAGTTGCGAAGTACTCAGCAACCGTTGCCTTATCGCGCCAGCGCGAATCGCCTGTACGGATCGCAAGAAGGCCAAACGCGGCGGCGAGGTCAGTATTATGTTCAGTCGATTTCCATGTCCGCACTTCCAGCGTCGGCTAGAGCCGCGAAATCCGCAATCGGCTTGGCCACGATTTTGGCCCGACGCAGGTGGACCATATCCGGCAACACGCGCCGCGACTGATACCGATCATGTTCAAGTTCATCCATAACGATATAGCCCCGTGCTGGAGCAGCTGCGCATCCTCTGGACCACATCGAATGCGCGTCCATAATTTTGCGCTGCCGCCGCGCGATCCTCTTTGTTGGCCCAGCGCATGACAATCCCTGCGCGGGTCATCCGTCAATGGCCCTGCAACGCCTTGGCTTCGTCCAACAGCGCGCATCCATACCTCTCGTTCTTCATCTGTCGTCAGGACAATCGTCATCGCCTTCGGATGGATCGGCTCGACCAGCGAATTCGGCGCCGTCGTTCAGAAAGCCGTAGACCTGAGGCGGCCCTTGTATCGGCTTCGACTTCGGTCCGCGATCACCGTTGAACGTCGTCCAGATACCAGCGAAGGCGAACAGCGGACGATCCTCGCTAAGCGCGGACCAGACAACGGTCCTTCTTCTTGGTTTCGGGGTTCGGCTCCGAAAGTATAGGTCGGGAACGACTACTAGCAGGGGCATTGGGCGAAGGCGCTACGAGCATCAAGCGTGGCGCGGACGGCTTGTCAGAGCCGCTTGTGCTCGGGGCTGCGCAGCCGGTGAACGCCCATGAATCGCATTTTCCTCGCCATCATCGCTTCGGCGTTGATATTACTTCTCGGCGCAATCGGCCGTCGTTGATCAAGTATGCTGACCTGTCTCACGACCGCACCGTCGGTTTCGTCAGCTCACGACAGAATAGCCGGCGAGGGCCTTCTGCTACCCTTCTTGAGCTACATACGTTGCGGCGGGAACGAGCTGCAGTAAACCCTCGCTTATAATTCCTAGCGACATCGGCCAAGCTGAAAGATTGGGAAGTCTCAGGAACGGTCTCATCCGGATCGCGTTTCTGCACAACAGGCTGAGGGAGTCATCGACACAATCATTGGAGAACCAAAGATGGCGAACCCGCGTCCGGAAGAGAGATCGACACAAAACATCGAAGACGCAGCCCGCCGTACGGGCGAGAGGGCTGCGGAGCAGACTACGCGCATCGGGCAAGCTGCGGCTGAAGCCGGCGAAGAAGTGGCACGGGCCAGCGCTGATATGCTCAAGCAAAATGTTGAGACGTTACAGCAGACCTGGCGCTCCAGCCTCGAGGCGGCGACCTCACTAATGGGACGGTCAAGCCAGCAATTTAGCCGCACGCTTGGCTTATCTGAAGAAGATGCGCAAAAGGTAACGGCGGCAACCGAACGGTCAGCTCGCAACGCGCAGACGCTCCTTTACAGTGGTACAGCCGCCGCCAAAGTGATGGGGGGAATGTCCCAAGAGTACCTCCAGATGGTTCGTCAACAATTTGACAAGCACATCGAGCACTTGAACAGGTTGTGGACCTGCCGAACTCCACAGGACTTTGCGGCGGTGCAGAGTGACATGGTGCGGGAGACAGTGGAGACCGCTCTGGAAAGCAGCCGTCGTATCGCCGACTTGTCGCTCAAAATGGCCGACGATACCGGGAAGCAGATTAAGAAAACTATGGATCAGATCCCGCGCTAAGCAGGGCGGACTTGTTCAACGGAGAGAGCGGCAGGGCAAGCCGCTCTTGCCGCCCCGGCGAATTCAGCGCTATTTTCGTTTGCGCGTTTGCTTGCGGCTGAGGCGTTTGGCGTTTGCCGCGACCTTCCTTCGGTATTGCTCAACAATCTTGTCTCCTGATGCGCCAGCCATCAGGCTTGTACCGGCCTTCGCCGCCGCCAGCACTTTTTCACTCACCATACGCTGGGCTTCACGTTGGGCCGCTTTGCCGCCGCGCATCAACTTCGCTAGGCGCAATCCGATCACGCGATTGCTTTCTAGCCCCAGCATCATCCAGTTCCACATGCTGCGATATTCCTAGCAAGGCGAATAACTTCGGATCACATCAACGACCACGGCGTGCGCGGTGTCCGATCAAAGCCGCTGGCTTGCTACGACGCAATCCGCTGGGCCATGGCTAGCGCAAGGGTTCCTTCACCTTGATCCAGGGATACATCCGAATGGGCGATAGCCGGAAGTCGCTTCGTGCTGAAGAGTGAGAACCGCTGCTGCTGGGGGCCAAACGGAGATGTCCGATGGGTGTGGCAGGCTGGCGCTTTGCGCATACGAAGAAAACGCTCCGCGTCCGGGATGTCATCATCTGCGTGCTGGAAGACCCGGTGGTGGTCGCAATCGGCTCCCCGATCATGATCGACATCACGCGCTGCAAGGATTGGCCGCAGCAAGGGGGCGTTACCACCAAGGCGCTTATGACAGCAGGTAGACATCGACCATCAGATGCTTCTCGTATTCGGTAAGCGCCACGCTGCCGGGCGCGGCAGGTCCTCAGTGTGCGATATGGCACGAAATTTAGATGAAATTGCGAAAATGCCGATACGTTTAGGGCCGTCGCGCGGTCCCCGCGCATGCAGCAAACTCAGAAGGACCCGGACGACTCGCGGGCGGAACCGCCATCCTGGCGCTTCGCCGCATGTCCGCTGGCGCAGTAAGAGCGGACTTCGATTTAACCGCCTGGAAGTCCGAAAGTGACCCGAAGCGGACAAGGGAGCCGCCCTATTGGCGCGTGATGGGGTCCCGCGTATCTCCTAGGCCTTTCGTTGCCCAGAGGACCCCCGCGGCGAAGGCTGAAATCAAACCAAAACGACGCGCCATCATTTGCGCGGCGTGCGCGGCAGACCACGTCGAAGCAAACTGAAACCAGTGAAAATGTTTGGCTGTTGCCCAGATGACATATCAGGCTTCTGCGAGGCTTGGTTAGATAAACCATGGATTCTCGCGCCGGTTGCGCATTAATCGCAGGAGATCGATATGAAAAGACTGGTTTTCGCGGCTTCACTTCTCGCCTTCGGCCCGATCACATCTCAGGCTGCCGATCTGGCTCCAGTCCGTTTGCCAACGAAAATTCCGGCCCAACAGGTCGGCAACTGGACGGGCTTCTATATTGGCGGCAACATTGGCTATGGCTGGGGCAGGTACGGAGCCTCGAACAGCACCGGGACATTCGTGAACACGAATGGCGGTTCGGCCCCCTTCGGCTTCAACGCTGTATCGGGCAACGGCAACGGGGTCACCGCCGGTATTCAAACCGGCTACAATTGGCAGATCGAGCAGATGGTGCTCGGCGTCGAGGCTGATTGGCAGTATATCAATTCAAAGGTCAGCACCGGCAACTCGGCTATTCCCGTTCTTGCCGCAGTCGGCGGCAACTTCACTGGCAGCGCTTCCGTCAGCACCGATTGGTATGCGACCTTCCGTGGCCGAGTGGGCTATGCGTTCGGGCCGGCATTACTTTACGCGACTGGTGGCATTGCGTTGGCTGAGACCAAGTTGAGCGCGAATGCTACGGGCAGTATCCCCACCAGCCTATTCCCGCTGACCTATGGACCGCTCGGTTCTATGGACGCTTCCAATACCGCCGTGCTGGTAGGCTACGCGGTGGGCGGGGGTATCGAATATGCCTTGGGAGCAGGCTGGTCCGTCAAGGGCGAGTATCTGCACATGGGCTTCGGCACGAACGGCTACAACATAACTGGCTCGCTTCAATCGCCGGCAGGATTGACCGGTGTCATCGCCACCCATGTCGATATCAAGCCGCGCTTCGACATCGCCCGGGTCGGCATGAACTATCGCTTTTGATCAGCAGGTTTTGGCAAAATAAGGGAAGGGAGTCTTCGGGGCGATGTCGCGGAGCTTTGATCACGCTTGGTTACCAGACGACCTCCGGGATCCAATAGCTCCGTCGACCCAGAGTGATCGCGGTCACTCGCCGACCTTGCACCCTCAGATGGCGCGGCGCCTCACTGCGCAGTCTCGCTGCCGGCTCCACTCGCCTCCTCCTATCCCCTGTGACCGGCGGCGGGACGCCAGCCGTCAAGGCATCGGAGATGGGCTCCGCTTGCCGAGTTAGAGCGGAAGTGACCCGCCGGTAGGTCCGCTTGTGGCCCTGAGCCGAACAACGAACGCGCCGTCGCCACGTCCGCTGTTTGAGGGAGATCTGACCTTGCGCGATGAGACGTGGTGAGCAGCTTTTGACCCGAAGCCGACATTTGGCAATCCGCGTGCGGGAACGTCGAACAGCTCGCTGCAAACAGAAGGGATGGCCCGCAGTTCAATGCAGCCTCACCCCCTCCATCCGGCCTTACCCAGACCGTCGACGAGATGCGCGTGGTCTTCTGGACGAAACCACGGAGCTCTGTTGCGGACGTACATATCTAATGCCCCCGGTGCGCGCGAGACGGCCTTTTCCAGTTCTTCCTTCGCTTCCGCTATGCGCCCAAGCTGGCCCAGCGCCGCCGCGGACCAGCGGTAGATCATCGGAAAATTCGGATACGACCGGATCAGGCGTTTTGCGGCCGCGATCGAAGCTTCGTATTCGCCGCAAAAATATAAACCGCACGCAATGTGCAACAAGCGGACTGCCAGATAGGGATCGCGGGGATCGAGCCTGATACACACGTTGAGAGACGTGACCCCCTCCTTGTGCCGTCCGGCAAAGATCAGCGTCGCGCCTCGATGGCCGTGCGCGATCGCCAGATTTGGACTCATAGAGAGAGCTCGCTCGACCTCCGCCAACGCATCGTCAGCCTCGCCGCGTGCTTGCAAGGCCCAGCCAAGGCACGAACGGGCTTCGGCATCGGCACCATCGAGCGCGACCGCCCGGCGGGCTAGGGCCTCCGCCGAATGTTGCGCGTCTCGCAGGCCTATCTTCTGGTAGAGCGCGGCCGCTTGCAGCTGGTACAGAGCGAGCGCGCTGTAGCTACCGCTGAAGGTCGGGTCGAGATCGATCGCCTGTCTGAAGAATTTCTCGGCGCTCTCATCGTCCTCTGCGGTCGCTTTGCTCAGATGCCACAGGCCGCGCTGATAGGCGGCCCAGGCATCAAGGTTGCCCGGCGGCCTGCGCATGGCGCGTCGGAGCTCGGCGTCTGCAATGGCGGGGGCGAGCGCAGTCGTCAACGCCTCAGTGAGCTCATCCTGCACGGCGAAAATATCTGCGAGATCGCGGTCGTAACGCTCGGCCCATACATGATTGCTGGTCGCCGCCTCTATGAGCTGCGCGGTCACGCGGATCCGGCTGCCGGCCTTGCGCACGCTACCTTCAAGCACGTAGCGGACGCCGAGCTCGCGCCCGACCTGTCTCACATCAACCGCTCGCCCTTTGTAAGTGAACGACGAGTTCCGTGCGATGACGAACAATGAGGGATAACGCGATAACGCCGTGATCACATCTTCGGCGATACCGTCGGAGACGAATTCCTGCTCGGGGTCGCCGCTCATATTGGTCAGCGGCAGCACGGCGACAGATGGCTTGTCGGGCAACACGAGCGCCGGAATCTCGCGTTTGGGCGTCGCAGTCCGCAGGCCCGGCTCGATGATGATGCGGTAAACGTGGACGGGCCGGGCTATGTTCTTCAGAGTTTGCTCACCCGCTTCCTCAACGTCGAACGGCACCTTGTCGCGCGCGTGATTGAAGACAGTCTGAGAGATACAGATGCCGCCGGGTTCGGCGATGCTTTCGAGCCGGGCCGCAATGTTGACGCCGTCTCCAAAGATGTCATGGGCTTCGACGATGATATCACCGATATTGAGCCCCACACGGAAGAGAATGCGCCTGTCTTCCGCGTCGTCGCAAGTAAGTTCGTTGATGCGGGACTGAAACTGCATGGCAGCCCGCACGGCTTCGACCGCACTTGGAAACTCAGCCAAAAACCCGTCGCCGGTGTTCTTCACGATGCGGCCGCCGTGCTGCGCAATTGCGGGCTCGACACCTCCGGCGAGAAGGGCCGTCAGCTTGGCGTGTGTCGCCTCTTCGTCATTGTGCATGAGCCGAGAATAGCCGGCCACGTCGGCGGCCAAGATCGCTGATAATCTTCGCTCGACCCGGACCCGCTCTTGCACCATGGCCGCACCAGGCCCCACCCAACCCACTATACTCTAAACGGATCAGAGCGCAGCGCCAAACGCGCTTTGACTTTTGAGGTATGCGCTAAGTTGAAACGTCAATTGTGCTGACCGGGGTGCGTCTGAGCTGACCCGCGGTGCGCACCAAGTAGGAGATCGAGTCCGGACCGCCAATGTCGCCTTCTGGCCCTTGGCTAACCTCAGCCCTGAGCGCGGCGATGTCCGTTTCCCAGAGATGACCTGACCAAGGTCGTGCTGACTGCCGAGGGCAGCCTTTGACCAAAACCTGACGTGACGCATCGCAATTTGAGAGCGGGTCCAATGTCAGGACAACTGACATGCCACACCGGCCAGGTCCGTCTCTGGCTCTTCTCCGAAACGAAATTGCATGGTTGGCCTGAGTGAACAGGCTTAGAATGCGCGCCTCGCAAAGCTAGTTCTCGCGTGGAGGCAGGTCATGATCAAGACGCCATTCGCAATCGCGGCTACGGCTGTGTTGGGCCTTTCGTTTGCGCAACCTTCGTTGGCAGAATCGGACGGCGATCAGCTCGGTACGGTGCATTTCGAAACATCGTGCAAGCCGGAAGCGCAGAAGCATTTCGATCGCGGGATGCTGTACCAGCACTCGTTCTGGTACCGCGCGTCGCAGCACGCGTTCGGAGATGCTCTGAAGGCCGATCCGGAGTGCGGCATCGCATACTGGGGCATTGCCCTCAGCCTCTTGTGGAATCCCCACGTTCCCACCCCCACGAAAAACCTCGCCGAGGGTGCTGAGGCGATCGCAAAAGGAAAGCTCATCGGCGCCAAGACCCAGCGCGAACGCGACTACCTCGATGCGCTAAGTGCCATGTACGCCGACTATGACAAGGTCGATCATCGTACGCGCATGCTGGCTTACTCCAAGGCCATGGAGCAACTTGCGCAGCGGTATCAAAACGATGACGAAGCGCAGATCTACTATGCGCTGGCCCTAAACACCTCGGCGTCGCCGGCCGACAAAACTTACACCAACCAGCTCAAGGGTGCGGCAATCCTTGAGCCGATCGCAATACGGCAGCCCCAACATCCCGGCGTAGCGCACTACTTGATTCATCTTTACGATTATCCGCCAATTGCCGAAAAAGGGCTCGAGGCTGCGCGACGCTACGCCCAGGTTGCACCAGCGGCAGCACACGCCCAACATATGCCGTCCCACATCTTTACCCGCGTCGGATACTGGAGGGAGTCGATTGCTTCCAACATCGAATCGTCGCGTGTGGCGAGAGCGGACAAAGAGGGCCACGATCAGCTGCACGCAATGGATTACCTCGTCTACGCCTATTTGCAACTCGGGCAGGACGAGAAGGCAGCAGCCGTTGTCGACGAGATGAAGGGGGTCACAGGCTTCACCGAGACTTTTATCGCCGGGCCATACGCGCTTGCCGCCTCTCCGGCACGCTATGCAGTGGAGCGCGGCGATTGGAAGGCTGCTGCGGCGCTTGAGGTTCGTCCCAGCCTGCTGCCTCACGTGCAGGCGGTAACCTATTTCGTGCGGGCACTGGGCGCGGCCCGTGCAGGCGAACCAGAAGCCGCGGAGGCCCACATCGCCAAACTCGCCGAACTGCGCGACAAGCTACGTGCCGCCAAGGACACCTATTGGGCGGAACAGGTCGAAATTGAGCGGCAGGTTGCGACGGCTTGGCAGCTTTTCGCCGAAGACAATCGTGACGCTGCGCTGAATGCCATGAGCGCCGCCGCCGCTGCCGAGGACAAAACGGAGAAGCATCCGGTGACGCCGGGAGTGCCTAAACCGGCGCGCGAGCTCTATGGAGAAATGCTGCTTGAGAGCGGCAAGGCAAATGAAGCGCTTGGGGCATTTGAAGCAACGCTGCGGAAGGAGCCAAACCGGCTCGGCGCTTACGTAGGCGCAGCCAAGGCGGCGGAAAAGTCCGGCGAATCCAACAAGGCTCAGCAATACTATAAAAAGGTCATAGCGATCGCTGATGCAGCTGATAGCACCCGAACGGAAGTTGCCGAGGCGCGGGCATTTCTGATGAAGCGCTGAGAAACGGGAACGAGAGGCATGGGAGCACACGTGAAATCAATATTGCTGGCGATCGTTCTGGGCGTTGTTGCGAGTGCGGGAAACGCTCAATCGCTCGAGGTTGTCGGATATTCCGGTCACCTCGGCGAATGGGAGTTGACAGCCACCGTCACGGAAGCGGCCTCCGGCCACGTCATAAAGGAGTACTCCGGACCATTGACGATGAAGCACGTCGGATTGTGCACTCAGGATGGTCCGGAGGAGAGGGTCGGCGAAATGCGCCTTCGGATGTCAGTCTTAGCATCGCGATTGAACGCGACATTTTCGTTTTCTGGCGTCGAATGCACCTACAGCGGAAGGCTGTCAGACTACTACACAGGCACGATGAATTGCCCTGATCGGCCGCCGGTTCCGCTCAAGCTGTGGGTGAAATAGTTAGTCAGGAAACAGCCAGGTTCTCAAAGAAGGACGGGCACTGCGCTGATCGCGAAGATGGGCTAATCGCCTGCCAAGGTTTCTACGTTTGAAGCGCTCGCCATTCCCAGCCGGCGGGCACGTGGCTGCCGTAAGTCCGTTTTTGGCCCGCAGCTGACTTCGACTATTGGCCTCGCATTGTCCATTTTCAAGAGCTAAGCGGAATAGCGGCTTGGATGGCAGCTTTTGACCCTACGCCGACTTGACCATAGGCGTGCCCGCCGCAGCGAGCAGAATTTCACGTTCCTTAGCAGGCATCGCCCGGATACGGCGCATCGTCGTAAGCCGTACCGCAACGAAGCCGCCGTCTCCGGATTGCGCGATGGTTCTAGGTTCCATCGAGGGCGCGTGCGGGCCCCGATTATTTTCGTACTCGAACTGATTAGGAGAAGACGAGAAGCGCCCTCGCGCCGGACAACTGCGCGCTCAGATCGTCAAAGCGATCGGAAGCAGCAGCCTCTGCCGAAAGGAAGAAACACGCCAATCTTCTGAAATTCGTACTCCTTTTGCCGGTTCGCTCCACGTCCCACTCAGATATTTGAACCATTAAAGTGCTCGCGACGTTCTCCACAACTGGAGGAGCGAGCACGTGCAAATGAGGACCAGATCGAAATGCGGGTACTAATCGTCGACGACCATCCCGTTGTCGTGACCGGCTGCCGGGCCTTGTTCACATCGGACCCTTCCGTCGAGATCCTGGAGGCTTCCGATGCAAAGGAGGGCCACCGTGCGTACTTGCAGAAGCATCCCGACGCCACCGTGATTGACGTTTGGCTTCCCGACCTTACCGGCTTCGAGTTGACCCGGCGAATCCGCAGGGATGATCCGGCCGCCAAAATAGTCATGCTCAGCGCGAGTGAGGATCCGGCGTTCGTGGTGCGCGCTGTGGAGATGGGCATTCAGGGATATGTCTCAAAGAGCGATGATCCCCGGCTCCTGGCCAAGGCCATTCGGAAGGTTGCCGCCGGCGAGCGCTTCGTCTCACCGCGTCTGGCGGAAGCGACGACGTTCGCGGGCGCGGCGATCAAGGCCAGTCCTTTGACGCAGATGAGCCCACGCGAACTTGAGATCCTGAGGCTTTTGGGTCGTGGCGACCGCATTTCAGAAGTCGCGTCCGAACTCGGCATCTCCTATAAAACCGTTGCCAACACGACCTCCGTGCTGAAGTCCAAGCTCGGCGCTCGAAATCACTCCGACTTGGTCCGGATCGCAGTCGAGATCGATTTGCACCGGTGACCGGGATCCTGCTATTTCGGAAGTTTTTGCACAGCAGCGACATCGGAGAGTGACCTGCTCACTGTGCGCACTTGAGCGGCATGACCTCTGACGCGCGCGACGGCAAAAAGGCGCGAGCTATATGAAGCTATCCCGACGAACTGATTGAACTCATCGTCAGAAGCGTCCGCACGAACCCCATTATGACAATTTGGAACGCAATCGGCCGAGCGGAGTTAAGTCGCGGCCTCTCATGTTGTGTTGCAAGGCCGAGCGAATGAAGCCCATGCGTCGCGTTCGACTTGTGATAGCAGATAGACGTCCCATTGTTCTGCAGGGCTTTGTATCGCTGCTCGAAGCGCAGCCAGATTTCGAAGTGGTTGGGTGCTGTCTCGATGGCGCTAGTTGCCTTGCGGCCCTTCGCCGCTTGACGCCCGATGTGGTGCTGCTGGAGGACGGATTCACTGATGTAACCGCATCCGACATCCTCGCCGCCGTGGACGACGAAGGTCTTTCATCCCGGCTGGTGTTCTTCACTGCTACTGTCACCTGCGGCGATCTTGCCAGAGCACTGGCGACCGGCGCTTGCGACGCGATTTCGATGAACGCCAAGCCAGAAGCGCTGGTGCAGTCGCTGAGGCTGGAAAAACTGGGGTCTGACCAGGCGAGGGTCGGTAACGAAGTTAACGGAATCGCCTCATTCGGCAATAACGTTCTGGCGCTTCTGACCGTCAACGAGCGGACGATCATGGATCTCGTCGCGGAAGGCTTGTCGGACACTGAAATTGCGCGGGTGCTTGATGTCTCCCTGGAGATCGTCAGGATTCACATCGACCACACGCGACAGAAGCTGGGAATCAACAGCCGAAAGGAGCTCGCCGCGCTGGCACTGTCGCGCCGTTATGGCGCGATGAGTATCCTGGCTGCTGCGATCCTGGCAGCGTTGGATGATTCGCCCGGTCACGCCGCAACCGAAAGCTTCACGGTCGAGGCCACAAAAGGCGGCTCGGAGGTCGTCACCATTAAAATCAGCCGCAAGGAAGCAGTATCAGGTGGCACCCCGGCCAGAGGCGCGAGCAAGGACCGCGCCGGCGTCGCAACTGGGACGCCATCGCCGACCGGCAAACTCGTCGACGCCGAGATTGCCGCGAGCCTATTTGGGCAGGCAGCACTCAACTCGCCGAGGCCGGGTTCGAGCAGCTACAGCATCTTCATGGTTGCAGCTTTCGCCGCCTTGATCTACGAGCTCGATGGTGGCAACCACGCCGTGCAGGCGTTCGATTTCGGCGATGACATCGTCACTTCATCTACCGCAAGCGACGCCAACGGACTGGCATCCGCACTTCCCGGCTTCGCAAATTTCGGCGGCACGGCCGCGTACGATCGGGCGTTCGCATTCGAGTTCGCCCAAGGCGATGCAATCGCCACAGACGGCAGCGAGCTTTATGTCGGCAATGCCCATGTAGAGGATGGCGGCAGTGACCGGGAAGTTCCTATTCCCCGAGGTTCCGGGGCCGTTGATGTTGTTGCGGCGGCCGCGAACGAAGCCTCGCAGCGGGACCCCACGCAGGCAGGCCGGGATAGCGGGTCAAATCACGGTCGGTCCCAGTTCGATATGCGCGCTTCCGACGAAGCCGCTAAGCGTGGGGCCCCAGGAGACGATTTAAATCACGGTCAATCACAGAAGACCCTACATGAGTCGGACCACAGCTCCGGAGCCGCCAAGGGGCACGCCAAGCAAGAGGCTGCGGGAGACGGTTTAAATCACGGTCAATCGCAGAAGGTCTTGCATGAATCCGACAACGGCTCCGGAGCCGCCAAGGGGCACGCCAAGCATGAGGCCCCGGGAGAAGATTCGAATCGCGGACAGGCGCACGGCGATTTGCAGACTTTTGAACATGGCTCCGCGGCCGGCAAGCAACACGCACAGCATCCACAGCCAGCTAATTTAGATACTAGCGACCCGCAGCAGAATACACCAACGGCGTCCGTAAATTCTGCCAACGACGCACATTCGGCCTTGACTATTAAGACTGAAGGAAAGGGCGGACCTTCGTCCGACAATGCAGATCAGGCCAAATCACCGGTTGGCTCCGAACTTGGAGATTCCTTTCGTTTTAAGAGTTTCGCCGACAATACGTCTTCAGACATGTATGACCTTCAGCAACTGAGCCACGGAAAAGCCTATGGAGATGGTCAGTATTCCGTTGCGCGCGAGGGGCCGGAGCCGGTCCGGGATGCTGACGGAATTGATGTTGCATATGCGCACCACGATCACTCATGGAACGCCAATCTCCATGCGGCTCACGATCTGATTGTCTAGCATTCACTGATCGAATGGCCGGGCCGTGGTTCAAACGCTTTTTGCCTGCTGGGATCGCAACGCGCAGTTGACGCGATCATCGCCGAGACACTCAAGCGCTACGATGATGGAGCAATCGAACAGGAGGACATGGCTGCATTCGATCTAGTGCTCGACCTGTTCAATAGATGCCGTCGCCGATAGGCGAGCCGGCGCTGCAGAGCGGCACCTCCGATCAGGGCGCGGATAGAAGGCCCGACCCTAGCGCCTGGCCAATCTCCGACAAGTCCTCCTGATCCCATCCGAGCTCTTTGCGGTCCTTCTCGAAACCGGCTCGAGGTCGGCGGCAGACCTGGGAGAGAACATCACCACCACCGGCTTGGACCTCGAGCTTAAAGGCCCCGAAAAACTTGTCCGGGACCTGATGGAAAAGAAAAAGCCGCCCTGCGGCGGCTAGTTTCAGACCTTCCTTTTTCTACTTATTTCTTGAGGGCGTCAGCGGTATCCCGCGCGGCGTCCTTCACGTCTCCCGCAGCGTTGTGGGCGGATCCCTTGGCCTTATCCATTTTGCCTTCGTTTTCCAGGTCCTTGTCGCCGGTAAGTTTGCCGGCACCCTGTTTGATCGCACCTTTTGCCTTGTCGGCGGCGCCCTTCACATGTTCACGGTCCATGATCATTATCCTTTCTTGTCCGGAAGACGAGCACAACGAAACCGTTGCGCGGTCGTTCCTGCGAGGCGCGCATCGCTCTTGCACACCAAGTATTGGCTATAGCGGACGAAGGAACGGATGCGTTTCTGTCCTGCTCGTTTCTGTGTGCAATGTGTCAGCGCTCCAGTCGCAAGTTTTCACCAGTTTGGCGAAATGTTCGGGGATGCGCACGTTGATGAAGCGGCGGGGCCTAGATGGAGAAACAGCCAGGTGAGCAGAATAGCGTCCTGCGGACAGATGAGGGCAGCCTTTGCCCCGAAGCGGACCTGCGCGACACCTTTCGGTGGGAATCGCTACCTATAACTTCATTCTTTCCGACACCCCCGCCAGCCGCAAACCGTCATAGATGCGCTCGCGTTTGACGAGGTAAACTGGGTGATCACTGTGTACGCGCCGTCCCGAAGGCGGCGAATTGTGAAAGTTGGGACAAGCTCACACAACGCCCTTGCAGTGGCAAAGCCTACTATCATGAACCAGCGATGTGCGAAGATATCGCGGGGAGAGAGGCGAAATGCTTCTTTGATATGGGCTTCAGTCTCAGCCCCGCGACCCATATACAGCTCTGCGCCGCCAATTTGGGCGTGTGCCTCAGCCAAATTGCAACCCAGCGCCAACGCTCTTTCAAGCTCAGCTGGCGCGTAGCCTGACTTTCACGGTGATTCCCGCTGAGCGACGCTTCTGGGCCATAGCCGACCCACAGCGTCGCCAAGGGGCACTCGTGACCCAAAGCGGGACAAGATGAGTGACGAGGCAGAAGGTCTGCTCTCATTCACCACATTTAAACCTTAAGATTTTACGAAGGAGGACTCACCACAGGCCGCAGGAACAGGCGAACGGCCCTTGTACAGAAGCCATCCGTGGACTTCGGGCAATGAAGGTTTGGCAGACAAGCTGCATCGCGGCTGCGGTTGCATCCGTGGGACTTTATCTAGCCGCCGGTAACAGGCCGGCCGGGACGAGGCCGGATGTCATGACGGGCGCTGCAGCGAACATAGCGGCTCCCGCGAACATGACGGCTCCTGCGAACACGGTGACGCCCGCCTTGTACGCTGAGGCATCGGCCAGACTTGCGATAGCGCTTCGGGCAGAAAGAGCCGAGCTGGGCTCGGTGACGTCAGCAGGTTCCGGGCCGTTGAGCACCGGAGCGGAGATCGTCGATGGACCCGTCGCGACCAAATTGGCGTCGTTGGGACAGGATATCGTCCAACCGCCGCCGGCAGGACGCGATGCGTCCAACGATGCTCCGAAAGCGGCGTCGACGCAGGATTTCCGTTATCTGGTCTACTACGTCTGGTCTGAACTGCCGCCCGCCGAGAAACCGGCGGAGATCGTCTTGCGTTCGTTCAAGGACATCCCGGTCGGAACGCCGGCCGAAGAGATCAAGCGCGCTTCCGACGCGTTTGGTCTCGATTTGAATTTCATGATGGCGGTTGCCAAGATCGAGTCCGGTTTCAATCCCAATCAACGCACCGGGTCGTATATCGGCCTGTTTCAGCTGAGCCAATACGAGTTCGGGAAGTTCGGCTTCGGGCAGATTCGCAGTCCGCGGGATAACGCCGTTGCGGCCGCCTATAAGGTCATTACCGAAGGCATCCTTTTCGAGTGGATCACGCATCGGAAGCCGGACTTGAGCGATCTTTACCTGATCCATCAGCAGGGCTGGGAAGGCGCCGCTGAGCATATCAGCCAGCCCGCTCGCCTCGCTTGGAAATCCATGTGCGCCACCAGCGAAGGCAAGGAGAAGGGCGGAAGGTGGTGCAAACGCGCTATCTGGGGCAATGCACTTCCAGCGTTCAAGCGTACTTGGAAATCGGTGGACAACGTGACTTCAGAGGCGTTCGTCGGTATGTGGCGCGGCCGGGTCGCCGAATTTTACACGAAATATGTGGCGACTGCCGCTGCGGCGGCAAGCCAATAAATTCGGTTTCGGCAGGCCCTGCCAACGCTTGCAGGCTAGACCAAGTCCGCTCATGGCCCTTAGCCGAACCGGGCTGGGGCATTGCAATGTCGGCTTTGGGAGGCAGAGCGGACGCGAGGCCAGGGCTTCCCCGACCGCCGGTTGTGACCCAAGGCGGACAACTATCTAATCGAAGTTCTAGCGGAGGCGCAGATGGACACCGCGCTAAATCCTTTGCAAGCTACTTAGTTTGTGCGGCCCATCGAGCAGCCCGATCTTGATGCTCTGCTGGCCGTAAGCCCCTAGGTGGCAGCAGCGACATCCTGAGACAAAGAACCTGGTTTACGCAAAGAGACCGGTGAATGGCCGAATGCCAATGCGTATGCGCGCGAGAACGCTGCTGCGCTGCCAAAACCCACGCGTCGGGCGACCGACTTGATGCGCTCGCCGCGCTGAAGCTCACGCTGGCCAAGCGTCAGCCGCCACGCCTTAAGATAGGCAGCCGGTGTAGTGCCAGTCACTTTGGGAAACAGCGTCATAAAGCGGCTCCGCGAGAGCCCACTGATACTGGCAAGTTCCTCGGTGTGCCACGGGCGAGAGGGTTGATCGTGCATGGCGACGAGAGCCTTATGGATCGCTGGATGGGATAGGCCGGCAAGAAGTCCCGGTTGCGTCGAGCCGATATCGATTGCCCTCCGAAGGACAAGCAAGATGATCACCTCGCACAGGCGGTTGAGAGCGACTTGCCTGCCGCATCGCATGTCCGAGGCCTCGGTCACAAAAGCTGCAGTAAGAGCTTGCAAAGTAGGAGCCTCGCTGAGGGGGATCACGATCCGCTCGGGTATCGCATTCATGAGCGGGTTTGTGACACCCCCGAATCTGATCGCGGCCGCAGCCAGGATCCCGCCGCCGTGATCGAGCATCGCATCACGGTGGGGGCAGAAGGTGACCCTCGTTGCGGAGCCGCCCTCTCCCAAAATGACAAGGTTCGCGACCGCGTCTCGCTCGTCTTTCGCCGCGACCGTCACTGACAGTTCAAAGGCATCAAAGAAGGCGGAAAGCCGGTCGCGCTTGCCGACAACAGGACTCTCAATCATGTTTTTGGAATTATTCATGCTCGCGAGTGTGACATGAGGTGGATGCAGGAGCAACTCTTCTGGTGTTGCCCAAGTTCGTGAAAGGAATCTTGATGCTTACACCCCGTCAGAAAGCACCGGCCCTTGTCGTAAGAACGCTCGACCATGGTCGCTTCGATCTAGCAACGGAAAGCCCCGAGCGCATGACGCTCATCTGCTTCTATCGCGGCTTGCATTGCCCGATCTGTGCCAACTACCTGAAGGAATTGGACCGCCTGACCCCGGAATTTGCCGTGCGCGGCGTTACGACCGTCGCCATCAGTTCAGATGGGGAGGAGCGAGCGCGCCAGATGGCGGACAAGATCCAAGCCAAAAATTTGCGTGTGGGACATAGTCTGGGATTGAGCGATGCCCGCAATTGGGGGCTCTATATCTCGACCTCTCGCGGAAGGACCTCGATCGGAATCGAAGAACCTTCCTTGTTCTCTGAACCCGGCGTGTTTCTGATCAGACCGGATCAAACGGTTTACTATCTCTCCGTCCAGTCCATGCCGTTCGTTCGTCCCAACTTCGCTGAAATGGTCCAGGCGTTGGATTTCGTCATCAAGAACGACTATCCAGCCAGAGGCGAGTATATGGGCGCGATATGAGACGTTGGGCGCGTCTTCATCCGCACAGGTTTGAACGCTAGCGGCACCGCGAACCCGGTGCGAAAGATTGCAGGCTCGCTGCCCGTAATCGTTGAGCGCCTTCCGTGGATTTCCGCTAGTGGCCCTGAGCGGACCTTGTCGCGCAGCCCGCGGATTTTCTGCTTTTGGCTCACTGGCGACATTCCGGCCTCAAAGAAGCGACAGTTTATAGACTCGTCCGTTTAATCAGGTCGTGCGGCGCGGCTTGAAATATCCAGCTGCAATGGTGATTCGCGTATTCAAAGTTATGACATATGTCGGCCGCTGACCGACCACGCCACTCAGCCTGGTTTGCTTCGGGTCAATCGCATCGCAATGCCGGCGTCGAATTGGCAGGACGGGCATGATTGCCACGGCGGGGGACGACCAGGTGCGCCTGTAGGTCGTGGAGTCCGCCGCCCAGGCCGCCGAGACACTGTGCCAGTGTCGTTGCGTTGATGAAGCCAGGCAATCAGATCAGCAGGCTGCAAGCCATGCCGAGGATGCACAAGAACATCGCTGCGGTCGCGACCCAGCCCAGCCAATAGACTGGCCCTGAGATCACCAAATCGCCCATGACCGATTTCCGCCGCACCAGGACCATCATCACGGTCATGATCGGCGCTGCCAGTATGCCATTGATGACCGCGCTCCAATAGAGCGCCTTGATCGGGTCGAGCGCCGTGAAGTTGAGACCGATGCCGAGCACGACCGAGACTGCGAGCACGCTGTAGAAGGCCACTGCTTCCTTCGGCTTTCGCGACAGTCCGACCGGCCACTTGCGACCCTCTCCGATCGCGTAGGCGGTCGAGCCGGCCAGCACCGGGACCGCAAGCAAGCCTGTTCCGATGATGCCGAGGGCGAAGATCAGTTCCGCCAGCGCGCCCGCCACGGGCCTCAGGGCTTCCGCGGCTTGGGCGGACGATTCGATGTCGGTCTTGCCGGACGCGCGCAACGTTGCAGCAGTCGTCATGATGATCGCGACGGCAATGACGTTCGACACCGCCATGCCAACGAGGGTATCGATCCGGATCCGCTTGACTTCCTCGTCCTCCTTCTCCGGCTCGCGCTTGAGCGGCTTCTTTTCGGGATCGATCCGCTGCTCCTCCGCTTCCTGAGAGGACTGCCAGATAAACAGATAGGGCGAGATCGTCGTCCCGAGGATTGCGACCAGGGTTGTCAGGAAGGGCCCATCCCATTTGAGCTTAGGAATGAGCATCCCTTCAGTGCCTCGCCCCAAGGCACCTTTGCGAGAAAAAGCGCGATCACGTAGGCGAAGAGCACCAGCGTCAGCCATTTCAGGATGGACACGTAACGCTCATAGTTGAAGAAGATCTGCGCGATCACCGAAACGGCGCCGAAGACAACGACGTAAAGCGTGCCCGGTCCGCCGATCAGAAGCTTGAGAGCATCGCCCATCGCCCCGAGGTCGGCGGCGACGTTGATCGTGTTGGCGATGAAGAGCAGCACAGTCATGGACCAGATGACGGGCGCGGGAAAATTTCGGCAGACGTTTCCTGCGATGCCGTGGCCCGTGACGCGGCCGATGCGTCCCGAGATCTCCTGGATCGCGGCCATTAGTGGGTAGGTGATCAGCATGGTCCAGCCGATGCCGAATCCTAGCTGGGCGCCCGCCTGGCTGTAGGTGCCGATACCGGAAGGATCGTCGTCGGAAGCTCCCGTGATGAGGCCGGGCCCCAAACGCTGCAAGAAGCTGTCCTGATCTTGATTCTCGACCGGCTTCTTGCGCGAATTCCTCCTCGCCACCTCGTCGCTCCTTGCTGCCGTGGGTCCGATTCCGGAACTCATAACGCCCGTGCAGGCGTATTGGTTCGACGTGCGCAGTTTTGAACACAAGGCCAAGTTCGCATGGACGACGAAGCTGCAAACCTGCATCATGCTCTCATGGTTGGATGCGCCACATGCGTCGCGTGTTGATTTTGCTTGCGGCATCGCTGCTGTGCAGCGTCGCGGTCGCGCAAGAGAACAAGAAAACCGACGACCTCAAGCCCGCCGATCCCGATACCGGCGAAAGCACCGTGCAGGAGACGACGCTGGGTTTGCTGCCCAACCCGTTCGAGAGACAGGGCGTCAAGTTTGCGGTCACCTATATCGGCGAGGTTCTGGGCAATCCGTCCGGAGGCGCAAAACAGAGCGCCGTCTACGAAGATCGCATAAACTTCGCGTTCGATGCCGATCTGGAGAAGTTGGTTGGCCTCAAGCAGGTCACCTTCCACGCCAACGTCTTTCAGATCGACGGCGGCGGACTGTCCCGAGGTGCGCTGTTCAATTTCATGGATGTCAGCGGTATCGAGGCGCTGCCGACGACCCGTCTCTACGAGGCTTGGTTCGAAAAGAAGTGGGGCGAGAAACTCGCGCTCAGGGCGGGACAGCTTGCCGCCGATACGGAATTCATGACATCCAAGTACACCGACGTCTTCACGAACGCCTCTCTCGGCTGGCCGGCCGGATTGTCCCTCAATCTCCCAAGCGGCGGTCCTTCGCCACCGCTTGCCGCCATGGGAGCACGCCTGCGTGCCGATTTGAGCGACAATCTCTCGGTCCTTGGCGCCGTGTTCGATGGCAACGCGGCAGGTCCCGGCGCCGACGACCCGCAGCTGCGTAATCGATACGGCGTCAATTTTCGGGTGAACGATCCGCCGCTCGTTCTGTACGAAGCGCAACTGCAGTGGAATGCGAAGAAAGGGGATCCGGGCCTCGACGGCAAGCTCAAGCTTGGCGGCTGGCGGCATTTCGGCAGCTTTGCGGACCTGCGCTTCGATACGGCCGGCCTTTCGCTGGCGGATCCCGCCAGTTCGGGAGTGGCTGCAAGCCTCTCGGGCGACTACGGTCTCTACGCCGTCTTCGAACAGAAGCTCTATCGCGTCGGCCGCGAGGACGATCGTGGCATCGGCGTATTCGCCCGCGGGTCCTACGGACCGTCCGATCGCAATCTGATCGATCTCTACGCCGACGGTGGTCTCGAGTTCATCGGGTTATCCGACGCTCGTCCCCACGACAAGTTCGGTGTAGCGGCCGCCTATGCCCACGTCTCGCGTCGGGCGCGAACGCTCGATCAGGACTTCCAGTCGATCTACGGCCTGCGATGGCCGCTGCGGACCTCGGAAGAACTCCTGACGGCTGTCTATCAGTACGAAGTGCGGGCCGGTCTGACGCTTCAGCCGAACGTCCAGTTCATCCGCCGTCCCGGCGGCGGCGCCACGGACCCTCTCGGGACATTGGCCGGGAGGCATCTGAAGAATGCGACCGTTGTCGGATTACGGTCGGTCATCAAGTTCTGATTCACCATGGGCTGTCTCCGCTTGGGGTCGAGCCCATACCCTCGGGAAAAATAGGCAATCATCCTGCTGTTTTTCCGGAACCTTGCCATCATTCGCGGGTTCTCGCATGCCGCATATGGCGGCGAGGAGAACGACATGAACAAGCTTCTACTGACGACCGCGATGGCTGCGCTGATCTCGACGAGCGCGATGGCGCAGTCGACGGTCGTCACCACCACCGGCACTGGTCACGCGGCCGCCGTGCAGATCGAGCCGGAATACCGCACCAAGATCCGCACCTACGTGACCGAGCACAAGGTTCGTCCGGTGCAGACCCGAGAGAAAATCGTCGTCGGTCAGCCGGTGCCGCGCGAAGTCGAACTCGAGGCGGTCCCCGCCGATTGGGGTCCGTCGCTCACCAAGTATCGTTACGTCTACTCGGGCGAACGCGTGATGCTGGTCGATCCGTCGACGCGCAGGGTCGTCCAGGAGATCGACTGAATCCTTCGGGCGGGCAGCAGCAAAGCGGCCCGCCCGTTTTGCTTCGGCCCCGCCGAATTCCTGATTCCTTCCTCGAGCGGCCGCCCATGCCGATCACCCGATACTTCGTCTTCGTCGGCGCACTGCTGTTGGCGCTGCTCTTCGCTGCGGACCGATACCTGCCGGCCCCTGTCGAACGCGCCGGCCCCTCCGACCCAGACAGGACCATCATCCGGATCGCCTCGGCGAGAAGCCTTCCGGAGAAGATCGTATTCGACGCGCGCGCTGATGTGCCGATGATTGCGCAGGCCGATCCAATCCCTGAAGAACCGCAGCACCAGGTGCGCGAAGCCATGGCCGCCATGCCTGCAGCACCTTCCCTGGAGGTCAGAAAAGAAGCGCCGGCGCGCGCCTCGGCAGCGGTC
The DNA here is from genome assembly GCF_014198315.1 of Bradyrhizobium sp. CIR48. Classification (NCBI taxonomy): domain Bacteria; kingdom Pseudomonadati; phylum Pseudomonadota; class Alphaproteobacteria; order Hyphomicrobiales; family Nitrobacteraceae; genus Bradyrhizobium; species Bradyrhizobium sp. CIR48. The sequence continues at coordinate 103,506 of NZ_JACIHG010000004.1, read as the reverse complement.
CGCCCGCATCCGAAGCGCTCGGCAAAGTTACAGAAAAGGACACCAGACCGACGTCTCGCCTTCGAGCGGCACGAGCCGTTTGCCGGTGGTTGGTGGTGAGCGGGAAGCTCGACAGTGCCAATAGGAAAAGGCCGCTCCCTCGGGGGTGCGGCCTCCGTTGTCTTCGGTTGCGCCCGCCCTCACCAGTGGCGATGGTGCCGATGCCAGTGGTGGCGAACGACCGGATAGGACCCGCGGTAATAGGCGTAGGCCGGGCGGACGACGCGGCGATAGCGATAACCGTAGGAGACTGGCGCCGTGTAGTAAGTCGTGGTGTAGCCGCCGCCCCAGCGATAAGGCTCGTCGTATCCGTAGTCGTAAGCGTAGGGACCGCCATAGTAGCCGGCCCCATAGCCTGGGCCGCCGTAGTAACCATAGCCGGGCCCCCAGCCATATGCCGAGGAAGCAAGCCCGCCAATGACGGCGCCCGCAACCAGGCCGCCTGCGATGCCCGGTCCCCAGCCACCCCAGCCGCCTCGCCAATGAGCTTCGGCCGGAGACGTCGTGGCCACCGAGGCCAGACCAAGAGCGCCGACCATCAGCGCCGACATTGCAATCTTCTTCATCGAGGATCCTTTCCACATTGCGCATTCCCCGCCGATAACGGGAAAAACAGGCAATGGTTGCTGCTGGCCCCTGGCGGCGAGGGGCAATGAGGGGCTCGGCGCCGGGGCAGCGTCACTCGAAGCTTTCGAGCTTGGAACCAACGCTCAGGGGGGGAGAGGAGTTCGATCACGATGTTGCGGTGCGAATTGCGCAAGAGCCGTTCAAAGGCCGCGTTAACAAAATTGAATTCGCCGTCGGACTTTTGCGCTAAGCTCCATTTCTCGCTTCTGGGGGTTTCCCATGTTTGATCCGGCCACGACCGCGCTTCTGCGCGCCGTACTCGACGAGGTCTGCGAGGACATCTCGCGTTTGGAAACCGGCGCGCGCACGCGCGTCGCTTCGCGAATTCTGGAAGCCGCCGCAAAAGGCGACATCGCCGCAGACAGCCTGAAGCAGGTCGGCCGCGAAGCACTTCACGACACGCCGACCATGTGGCGATAGCGCGGGGCGCGGAGGCGTGAACTTCCAGGTCACGGTACTCAAGATCCTGGTGAGCTATCCCGATGGATTCGCCGTCGTGGCGGACCTCAAGCGCGACATGGCGATCCTGGCGACGAGCGGGCGGGACTGGGCCGAGCGAACCAAGCGCCTCGCCGCACGCATGCCCGACCTCGATATCTTTTCGCAGGCGCTCGTCGAGCGCCTTAATGGCGGATGGAGGATTACCGAGAAGGGCCGGGCGGTGCTTGACTTCATGGAGAACAGGTCGTCCGGGCCGCAGCGAGAACGCGATGCTTCGGTCGAAGATCTCGCGACCGCAGGACCAGCGCCCAGACTTCTCGCCTCTACAAGAGTCGGCCGCAGCCAGCGCCTGCAGCGCCGCCGCGCAGCGCGAGCGCGTGCGAAGGCATCCTGACTACGCTCTTCGTCTAGGACCGGGAAAAACCGGAAACTTTCCGAAGCGCCTTGAGTTGGCAGCGACTAGGTTCGTCTCCGGAGAGTGAGCATGGCCGACGACGTCGTCTTGAAGAACGCCACGGAGACGGCCTGGACCGTGTATCGGGCGCGACACCCTGATGTCGACGCGCATGATGGCCGGCGCTGCCTCATGGAGCGCCATCTGCATCGGAGATGGGAAGAGCGACAGAGCGATACCGAAGAACTCGCCACCTTCGGGTTAGCGTACCTGTACCGGCTCCCCAGAGACGAATGTTGACGAGCATGAAAATGCTTGTCACGCGCGTTGCCAACGGAAGCACAAGGCCGAGTTGGACCCTGCTCGCGATCTCTTTCCTCATTTCGGCGTTCATCGTGATCGGCTTGCGCGTCGCGGTCGGGACCTAGTTCGATGCGGATCGCCCAGCTTGCCCCGTTGGCGGAGAGCGTCCCTCCGAAGCTGTACGGTGGCACCGAGCGGGTGATCGCCTGGCTAGTGGACGAACTGGTCGGCCTCGGCCATGACGTCACCCTGTTCGCAAGCGGCGATTCCAGAACGAAAGCCAAGCTTCACGCGGTGTGGCCGCGCGCGCTGCGCCTGGGGCGGCGCGGTGTCGACGCCAACGCCGCCTGCTCGTTGCTGATCGAGGCCGTCGCTGAACGTGCGCGCGAATTCGACGTCATTCATTCCCACGTCGACTGGCTGCCGCTGCCGGTGCTGAGCCGGACCGGCGTGCCGTTTCTGACGACGATGCACGGCCGGCTGGACCTTCCGGGCTTGCCCGACGTGATCGGGACGTTCGCCGACGCTCCTTTCGTCTCCATCTCGGACAACCAGTGTCGTCCGCTCCCGGGTGCCAACTGGATCGCGACGATTCAGCACGGATTGCCCAAGGACCTGTTTCGCCCCTCCTTCGAAGTCGGGTCGTACCTGGCCTTTCTCGGGCGGCTGACGGCGGAGAAAGGGCCGGAAGCTGCTATACGCATCGCCCGCGCCGTCCGGATGCCGCTCCGGATCGCGGCCAAGATACCCCGAGCCGAGACGGCCTACTTCAAGAAGAAGCTCGAGCCCGAGATCGATGGCGAGACGATCCGGCTGGTCGGTGAGGTGGACGAAATCCGGAAGCAATCTTTCCTCGCTGGGGCCGCAGCCTTGCTGTTTCCGATCGACTGGCCGGAGCCGTTCGGCCTCGTCATGATCGAGGCGATGGCGTGCGGGACACCCGTGATCGCCTACCGCTCCGGATCGGTGCCGGAAGTCGTCGAGGACGGCGTCACCGGCCTCATCGTGGACGGCGAAGAGCAGGCGATCGAAGCGGTAAAGGAAGTCGCCCTACTGGACCGAAGAAGGGTTCGCGCAAGGTTCGAAGAGCGCTTCGTCGCGAGCCGGATGGCCAAGGAGTACGAGAGCCGCTACCGCGAGTTGGCCGCTTGCGGAAGACGTCGGGCGTGACCCAGTCGCAGTGAGCGCGAAGGATTCGCGAACGGAGCCTCGTTTCGATGCCTGCCGGAACGGCTTCAGTCTCTGGTCGTTGAGTTGCCGAACAGGAGGCCGGCATGAAAATGACCCTTTCCGCAGCAGCTTTCGCTTTCCTTGCAACGCGGGCTCTCGCGGGCGAAGCGCCTTCTCAGCAACCAAAGGTCCAGCAGGTGCGGGAGTCCGGGATTGAAGCGGCCGATTGCTCGAAGCAGGTGTGGCCACATCTCTCGGATGCCTGCCTCCGTTCCGAACGTAGGGGCGTTTCCGTCCGCGTGGTCACCACAGAACGTCGGTAGGAGCGCGAAACAGCGAAAGCCGAATCTTTCCCCGAGTTCCGACATCGGGAACAAGTGGCAATTCCGGGCGTTGGGCTGGCATCCGAACGGATACAGTTCTCAGTTGGAGGAGATAAATCGATGAAAAGCATTCTTGCCGTGGCTCTGCTCGGCACCGCCATGATCGGCGGCGCAGCCTTCGCCCAATCCACTCAACCGGCGGATCGCGCTGCGCCGGCTGTCACCACTCACACGACCGACGCGAAGTTAGCGTTCAAGGGCAACTGGCGCGCCTCGAAGCTCATGGGGCTGAACGTCTACAACGAGAACAACGAGAAGCTCGGCGACATCAACGAGCTGCTCGTCGACAAGAGCGGCAAGATCAACGCGGTGGTGATCGGAATCGGCGGGTTCCTGGGCATGGGCGAACACGACATCGCCGTCTCCATGGACAAATTGAAGTTCGTCGAAGAGCCTGTCCGGACGAGCTCGACCAGCACCACCACCACTTCACGCGACACGACCACCGGCGCGGCTTCGACCAACACGACGAGCCGCAACGCGAACGATTGGGTCCCCGACCACGCCGTCATGAGCGGCAACAAGGAGCAGCTGAAGGCGCTCCCGCAGTTCAAGTATTCGGACTACAACTGACGGTACCAAGCGCTCTCGGATTGAGGGCCTCCATCGGAGGCCCTTTTTCTCTGGGCCAGTAGGAACTTGGCCAAAGAAAAACGGCCCGCCCGGGCTGCCGGGCGGGCCGTTTGTGCGGAAGTCCATTAGCTCAGTGCATATGAACCAGGAAATAGCCGACGCCGCCAACAACGAGGACGGCAGGAACGGCCCACAGAATCAATACGGGCATTTTCTCCTCCAATTGCTGTCAGTACGCTTCGCAGGTCTCCTTCGGCCTACGAATGTCCGCTTACTGCTCGGTGCAGACCTTGGTGGTTTTCACGGCGGATTCCGCCTCGACCTTGGTCTTGTAGACGCCGTTGCCCACGACCGTCGTGGTGGTGGTCGTCGGCTTGGTGTCGACAACGGTGCACTTCTTGGTGGTCGCGTCGCGGACGATGTAGAACTCGGCGGCGCTGGCGGCGTGGGTGCCGAGGGCGAATGCGGCGAGGGCGCCGCAAACGATCAGCTTCTTCATGATGTCCTCCTCAAAAGATGCGTAAGTAGTCATTGCCAACGAGAAGGCGCAATCGAAGTTCCGATTGTTCCCGAGTAGCCGAGAGAACGTGTCATTTCGCTACAGCGACATCCTCGGCCTCAGGGAAGAAATGCACGCAACCCCGATGCCGAGTTTTCCCGATTCGGAACCGCGCGTCGCGTCAAGGGTTGATCGACGTCCGCATTGAGGAGGTTTCAGATGAACAAGCGTTTACTCTTGGCTACCACCGCTGCAGTCGCCCTCGCGAGTTCGGCCTTCGCGCAGTCCTCTCCGAGCACGTCGAGCTCCAATTCGCCCGCCACCCACCGTCAGCAGGATTCGACATCGACCCCGCCGTCCAGCTCGTCCTCGGGATCCTCGCAAAACAATTCTTCGACGAATTCGGCCCAGACCCAGTCTCCGTCTAGCGGTCAGACCGCCGGGCAGTCCTCCCATTCCGGGACCGGGACAAACACGACGCAGGCGCCGGCCTCGAACAATCCGACCAACCAGGCCCAGACCAATCAGCCGTCGGGCCAAACCACGACGCCCTCCAACCAGGCGCAGACCAAATCTCCGTCGAATACGAACACCCAAACGCAGAACGCCAATCCGCCTGCCTCGAACACCAACCAGGCGCAGTCGCCGTCGGGTAGCGGTTCGACCAACACCGCCCAGCAGCCGAACAATCAGCAGAGCACGGCAGATCGTTCGTCGAACACCAACGTGAATGCCTCGGTGAATATCAACGATCAGCAGCGGACCCGTATCAGCGCGTCGATTTCGCATCTGAACGTGCAGCCGCTCACCAACGTGAACTTCTCATTGTCGGTTGGCACGGTCGTGCCTCGCGACGTGCGCCTGCAGCCGCTGCCGGCCGAGGTCGTCGAGATCGTGCCGCAGTATCGCGGCTACAACTTCGTCCTGGTGAAGGACGAGATCGTGATCGTCGAACCGTCGACCTACAAGATCGTGACGGTCCTGCCGTACTCCGGCCGTTCGACGGCCGCCGCGCCGGCGCGGACGGAGCAGCGCAAGGCGACTTTCACTGACCGCGATCGTGAGGTGATCCGCAAGCACGCCAAGGCACGTCCGGTCGAGCGCGAGAAGCGGGTCACCACGGGCAGCTCGGTTCGGACCGAAATCCGCACTGGAGCGCGCGTGCCGGAGGGCGTGGAGATCGAGGCCTTCCCGGAGGAGGTCTATCGCGAAGCGCCGACGCTTCGTGAATACCGGTACATCAACCGCGACAGCCGCACCTACATCGTCGAACCGGGTGATCGTCGCATTATTGAAGAGATCGACTGAGTTCGCAAAGAGGAGAAACGACCATGAAGACAATCGCACTTGGCGCCGCGGCCGCGGCGCTGCTGGGATCGGCGGCGGTCGCCGCTCCGCTTAATCCGACCGCTATCGGCTCGGCGGAAGTCTCGGGCATCGACCAGGTCCGCCTGGTCTGCAACGAATACGGTCGCTGCTACCGCACCCGCGGCCCTCGCTACGTTCAGCGCTACTACGGTGGCGATGACGGATACGTCGTTCGCCGCAGCTACGGCTACTACGGTGGGCCTGGCTATTACGATCGCGGCTACGGCTACTACGGCGGTGGTCCGAGCATCGGGTTCAGCTTCGGCACCCGGAGCTGGTGAACCAGACAAAGGGCCGCTCTTCGAGCGGCCCTTTCGCTGGCAATCTTGGGTAAACAATGTCTGCTCTTGCAAACCTGATAGTACAGAAAGAGCAATTGCTGGCGCGACTCGAAGCTCATCCCGGCCCCAATGAGCGAGCTGAAATTCAGGCGCTGCTCGCCAAGATTGAAACCGCTCTCAAGCTACTGGAGCCAGAGGGCACTCCTCTGACGAGCGGCAAATAGCGAGACTCACCCAGGGTTTGAGGCGATGACGATGATGCGATTAGTTGCTAACTTGACGGCGGGTTGTTTAACCCTCGCCTATGCCGGTTACGCCGAGGCGCGCTCCTATCCATTACACGCCTTCGATGGTGTGTGGCACCTGATCTTCGAGACGCGGTCCGGATCTTGCGATACAAGCTACAATTTCGACGTGAACATCTCGAATGGCAACATCTCTCATCCAAACCTTGTCAGATTTCGGGGGCGCGTATCGAGAACCGGCGCAGTGCGCGCTTCTGTAACCGTTCAGGACAAGCATGCCGCTGGCGCCGGCAGATTGGCACCGACAAGTGGAACGGGATCTTGGAGTGGCTATTCCGGCGCTGCTAGGTGCAGCGGAGTCTGGAAGGCGACCAAGGTCTAGAAAGAGTCGTTGCTTCCACTGGAAGATGACCCTCCGATGCTCCACTTTTCTGCACTCCGTCCGCCTCAAGCACGCGGGCGCGAAGCCTTTTCAATTCGGATAATTGAGACGTGAGCTGTTCAAGACGAGCATGCAGCACAGCAGCGTCAACCGCGAGACCATGGTGTTCACGCATGTCGTGTAACCCCCACCAAGCTTTGGAACAAACTTGGATCATGGCCCGTCGCTGGACCAATCGGGAAAATGATGCAATCGCGACTCAAATCCGCCCGACATTGTTCCAGCATCTACATATGTGAATCGGATGTTGCCTTACCCAAAATTTAGTCCGGCGGATCCAACAGGGTGCAGCGCGAACGTGCTAGGTCAGCATCGTTCCATGGCGCGGCGCGACCGCAGGGGCGTCACTCTCGCTTAGACCTGGTTCCAAGGGGCACCACCTTTTCCGGCTGAATGCAATCTGAACTTGAGTTCTGCTGCTTGATCAACAGTTCAAGCTCAAGGGCCTCAATTGCAAGTTCCTCCGCCAAACGTCCGAACAGTTCTCGCTTCCCCGCGTCACCCGTCCGCCTGCTCATGAGGGCGAGTTCTGCAGCATCGGCGCGGAGCTTCTCGAACCTTTCCCTAAGATCCTTCATTGCATTTGGCTCAAGTCTCGCCTCCCGCGGCGGGTAGCGACAGGACAACGACAAGAACACGCCACAGGTTCATGGTTCATTGCTACTTGATGTGACGACGGCCCATGTCGAGATGAACTCCACGAACGCGGCGGAGCCAGTAGAGGTCGCGCGCAGCACCTGCCCCATCCCACCATCCATCAACCCCGCTCAAGACGCTCGCGCTCAGGCTGCTTGGCGTCCAGGATTCCGCCGCTGCCGGCGCAGACGACTAGCCCTCATGAACCAAGAAGGCGTCCCCTCGAACGGCTTTCTAATCCGGATAAAGGCCCCAGCTCGGGGACTAGGGGCTAATGAGCTGGGGCCAGTTCGGGGTTCGCCCCTGGGGCGGGGGCATCGGGAAAACTTGGCACTCGCCCTATCGTTCCCCTGTGCGCAACGACGTTCGGCGTTGCTCATCGACGACGCTCTTCTTGTGGGTGCGGAAGTTAAAATTTTCCGCAAGGATGCAATGCTCTCAGAGCATATCGGTGCTACGCCACCCCCAAGCGCGGGGGTAACAGTTGGCCATCTATCGAATACTTCAGAACTCACCTCTAGGGCCGGAAGAGATTGCGCGGCTTTCGAGGGCCTACGAAGAGGCGCTCCGCAGGATCGGCGTGCAGGATCGCAACGACCCTCTGACCGAACTGATCGCCAAGAAGATCATCGAGGTCGGTCAGACCGGTCTCAAGGATCCCGCCGAAATCTGCGGCCGAGCGGTCGAGGAATTAGGCCTTGGATGATTGCGAGGGACAAGCCGGTGCCGCTGCCCTGAAGGATCGCAAGCGCGGCGGGCAAGCCAACTCTCGTCGACATCGCGAGGTGAGGACAACTAACTGGGTCCCCGCACATTTGCAAAATGGAACGACGTTCGAGCCTATATTTAGGCCGATCCTGGACCTCGGCCTAGCCGTCGTCAGCCTTCTTCCCTGCGTCCTGCTGCTCGGTGGGCAGGCTCGCCTCAAGCTCGGCAATGATGTCCTGCAGCAGCCGCAGCGCAAGCGGGTCCGTCGCTTCCGCGTGTAGCCGTCGGTATCGCTGCAGTTCTTCGAGTATCTTCGGCGATTGGGCGGCCATGGTCTGTCGCTCCAAACCGTCTACGCCAGAACGGGCCCCGGGTTGCAACCAACTTCGGCAAAATTGCGCGCTTGGGTCTCTCAGGCGTCGAGCGCGAGCGAGACCTGCACCTCGCATCCCTCTGGAAGCGGCCTCCTCATCACGGTCCCCTTCATCTGCGACGCCAACAGGCTGATCAACCGCGTGCCGAGTCCGCCCTTGACTTCGACCGGACAGCCGACCCCGTCGTCCTGTACCGTTACGAGGATGCGGTCGTCCTTGGCGCGCACATCGACCTCCACCGTGCCGCGACGCCCCTCTGGAAAGGCGTACTTAAAACAGTTCGTTACCAGTTCGTTCACGATCAGCCCGATCGAAGCCGCTTGCGAGCTCCGCACTTCGATGTCGTCGCAGCGGACCCCGATCGAGATCGTACGGACGCCACGATGGAAGTCGGCTAGGCCACCGCACAGGGATTGGATGTACGGCGCGAGCGCGATGCGGCTGCTGTCGGCGGTATCGCGCAAGCGGTCGTGGACCTTCGCAACCACGTCCACCCGGCTCACCGCGGATGCGATCGCCATTTGAACGGCCGGGTCGGTTGCCGAGCGGGCCTGGAGCCGGAGGACCGAGACGATCGTGGCGAGGTCGTTCCGCGTTCTGTGCGCGAGCTCCTGGAGGAGTACGTCGGTATAGCGTTTTGCCTCGGAGAGCTTGTGCAGCGTGCTCCTGAGGAGCTCGGTGACAGCGGCGATGCAGATGCCCGTCAGAATGAACAGGATGAGTGGGATCGCAGCGGAGGATGGTGGCTCCGGGATCAAGTAGGCGGCGGCGAGCGCGGCACCTGCCGCGGTGGCCACGATACCGCTGCCTCGATTGAATAGGACGGAGGATAGGAAGATAGCCGGTATGAACAGCAGAACAGGGTAGGAGCGCAGGTGATCGTCCAGCATCACCCGGGCGATGAAAGCGATGCCCACCAGACCAAGTGTCAATGTATAGCGCAGCCAGGTCGGAAAGTCCGACCTCGCCGTCAAGAGGCGTTGCAGAAGAGCTTCCATCTCGTAGCAACGTGCCCCTGGGGCTCGATGTTCCGACCAGAAGCCGCTCTTGCTTCGCTCGGTCTGCTTGCGCCAAGCGGGCCCGATCCAACGACCGCCTTTGATCCGGCCATCCAGCAGCCGAGTTGTGCATGGCTACTACAAAGCCGGTGCGACCTGAACCAAAAGGACGGCAGACCGTACCTGCGCGGCATTGCCGGTCACGACCGTCCCTCGACCTCGCACCACGCTCAGCACCCCACACCTGAATGCAGAGCCCGTTTCTGCCGACGAGAGCACGTGCCGTTTAAGGCCCGCCCGAAAGCGGTCGGTCAGGACACAGGGCGTCCAGAGACTAGGCGCGGCCTTCTGACGCTTGCGGAGAAATGCCAGCACCATGATCTCGTCGGACGTGAGCTTGGCATACTGGCGCTTGAACTTCTGCGCGATCTTGGCTTCGATCATCCTCACTACGTCACCGGACATGTAGGCGTTCAGGACTTCTGGGTGCACGTAGCACTTGCGGCAGATGGCCGGCGTATTCCCGAGCTGCTTAGAGACGCTCTCAATCGCGGCGACGACGTTGCGCTTCGCCTCGGCCTGGCTGTCATACTTCTTGAACTCGGCCAGGGCCAGCGCCGCCAGAACCGTCCCCGCCCAATCCTTGGCGCTAAAATCCTCTCCCGCGATGTCCTTGATGTAGGCATTGACGGGATCAGAGAGAGTAGCAACGAGTGGATGCATCGTGAGTTCCGCCCGACCCGACCGTGCTCAGCGATGCGTTTCGATCGGATATCGGGGCGCCGACTGCGCTTGGCCTTTCTACAGGGCCGGCAGCATCCGAATGAGGAGGACGGGAGCCGAACCCGCGCGCCGATCAGCCACAATGCTTGAGCCGGCCAGTCGCAGTATTAAAGAAAAGTTGGCTCGCGGGATGTTGCAACGCGTCTGGGCCGAGGGGTGCGCCACGGGTCCTTCCGGCTTTTTAGATCGCTCGCGGGTAATTCGCACCCCTCGCTCGCGCTAGCCGGGGCACTTCAAAAGTTAGGTTGACACAGTTGACATGGTTGACACGGTGGTTGACAGCCCGATGAACAAGACGCGGGCTCCAATACCCGCGCTACGTCGCCAGTCGGACCATCTAAATTACAAGGTTAACACGGTTAACGCGGTCAACACCTCCGCGCGCTCAATTCGTTGCCGAACCGTCTCGGGGGTTACTCATGGGATTTCTTGATCAAGCAACCCAAGCCGTACTTCTTGTAGTGCTCGGCTAATTGTTCATTCGTCATGCATTTGAAGTCAGGCTTATTCGTTACCGCACCAGACGATTTCTCTTCCTGAGCGATCCCCCAGTTCGGTCCGTACTTCGCTTTCAGCTCCTCCATTGTGGGACGGCCCCGTCTGTCCTCTAGAGGAGAAATTGATTTGCCCACGTTTTGGCGCCGCTCTCGATGGGCGAACTCTGCTGACACCGTAGTGCATTCCGCCTTGATCTCGGCGAGGGTAGGAAACCATTTCAGCTTCGTAGCCAGACCGAATACCGGATCGCAGACCTGAGTGACAACATCGAACGAGTAGTGACAGAATATTCGGACCACGGCTGCCGCAAATACCTCAGGATCATCAATCTCCGCTCGGCTGTACGAGCCGAGAAGTAGCTTCGCAAACTTCGTCGCATCGGACTGACTGGTCTTGTTGTTCGGCTGCGGCGATCCGTGCGTCGAGAACTTCCCGAATGGATTGCCGTTGGCTTGATCGTCGTCTGACATAGGTGCTCTCCGCGCGTGGCGTTGGTACGGTTGGTAGTGGCTGCTGCAGGCGCGCGAACGCGGTCGCGAACACCTTTTCGTAGTAGCTCAGTGGCTTGGGGCTGGGAGACTTCTCGGCGATGAGCCGGGTTTCTTGGACGATCATGTTTGCCGGATAGGCTGACTTGACCCAAAGAGCCGCACGATCGACCAAATTGTACCAAGTAGGTGGCGCGCGAGACCGATCGGGAAAGCCGGCGGCGCTCAGGAAGGCATCGACAAGCCTCTCCACATCCGGACTTCCCCTATCCGATTTCATAGTGGGGGCGTCGCGTCCCTTCCCCACATCACTATCAATGTGGTTCTGAGTGTGATGTGTGTTTGTCTCTTGCGAGCTGGCTGTCGTCGGCTTGCGATCGGCGTGCCCCTTGCGTGCGTTTGCAGAAGCGATCGTCGACTTTTCAATGACTTTCGCCAATTCGAGGTCGAGCACATCGTGCCGCCAACCTTCGCAAAAAAGAGACTTCAGGACGCCCGACGATTTGGCCCACTGACGGTTCGTCATTCGCGTGACACGGCGGGCGATATCGTCACTCGCTGGCGGTTCGCCCTTAATCCAGTAGTGCATAAGGAGGAGCAGGTACGCGCCATGCTCCACCGTGGTGAGGTGAGCGGTGCCGGCGAGATAATCGGCGATATAGAGAGGCATCCAATGCCGCTTCATGGCCTGGACTATCGACCGACGGTGTTGCTGGCGATCCAAGCGATCAGCTCAGATTGCTGATATCGAACCGCGCGCCCCGCGCGCACAAACTTTGGGCCGGCGCCGCGCAGGCGCCACGCCTGGAGGGTACGGACTGAGAGTGAGAGAAAATCCGCGGCCTGCTCCTCAGTGAGGAGAGCCAACGACGAGCTGTTTGACATCGGTAACCCCTTTCAAATCGAACGGGGTCAGAATGTCGTTCTCAGCGGCCCGTAATAGTCGCTGCGATTAAATAAGCGTATTCAATACGGGTGTATCGATTCCGAAAGGTGTCTGCCGCAGTTCGGCGTAATTGGTCGGTTTCACGTGGAACGCCCTTGACTAACCCGGTAAACCGAGCTCTTCGCGGGCCCATTCTGGCAGCGCGGCAAGTGCTTTCGGGCTCCTTCGACCCTCGGCTCGCCAAGCCGGCGCCTTTGCATCTGTGACTGCCTTGCTCCAGCAGCGATTGATCGCACGCGGGCCCAAAAGCCACTTCTCGGCGACAGCCTTGTTCTCCAACCGCTTGCGGGTGAGACAGGGCTTTTCAGGAGAATCCTTTATGATGCGGACAAGCAAACGAACGAATGCTCTTTCTCTTCCTTGGCTGGTCGTGGCCTTTTGAACTGCCTTTTCTACGCGGTTCGATGCCGCCCGTCGCGCGATAGATATGCGTATGTCAAAGACCGTCGTGCCGGTTGGAATCTCGCGACCGGTCGATTTCTGCCAGTCGATGATCTTGATGTGTTGCCAACCACTAGACGGGATAAATCGCTCCTCCGCTGCAACACTTCCAAAACGTCCGGTGGATGACAGCTCGCCAGATAGAAGCGTCTTCCGAAGACCGTCTTCGGCCTGGAACTTCAGCTCTTTCCAATCGCGGTCTTTAACCTGGAATTCTCGATAGCGAAGATCAGGAAATCCGTGCAATCCAGCACTGATTACGAATGGACCTTTCCGGCCTCGGGCTATACGAGCGGCATGGGCTTTTTCATAGAGGTCGCTTGAGACTGCCTCTTGGATTGCTTGAGCGATCGTCCATTTCTCGTTCGGCATGACGATGCCTGATCTCCCGAATCACTTTGTGGATTTTCTTCTTGTTTTGACGGAGTGCGAGGCAAATTGTCGGCTTCTGCACAATCTGTTCGACACGACCAAGTACGATTATGGGCGACGATGTCCGACACTCTGCAGGTTGAGCGAATTTTGCTGGACGGCTGTCTTGCAGTCAGCAGTTTGGGGGCATGTCTGAACCATCCCCACAGCACCGAATTTCCGAAATTGCCGAGCTTTTAGCCCTGGGCCTCAGCCGGATCCATGCCCGAAACGCAAGCGGATTAATCGACCACACGGGAGATGTTTCACTCGACATCTCGCCTGATCAGAGCGGACATGCCGCGCCTTTGGAATGGAGAACGGCGGATGGCTAGCGGCGGCGTTTTGGCGCAGATTTCGGCTCTTAAGAGTGCCCCCGTGGGCACGCTGAAGGCGCGCTGGCGCGAGCTGTTCGGGTCAGAGCCCCCTCCCTATAACCGCCGTTTCCTCGAGAGCCGGTTGGCGTACCGGATCCAGGAGTTGGCTTACGGTGGACTCTCCGCTGACACCGTCCGGCGCCTGGAAGCCTTGGCCGCCGACCTGCCGACCAAGGGCAACAAGCGCGTTCGGCACAAAAATTTGGACCGCCCCGTCAGCGGCACCCGCCTCATTCGGGAGTGGAAGGGCGTCGAGCATCGGGTGACGGTCCGCGATAGCGACTTCGAGTACCAGGGCAGGCCCTACAAATCGCTTTCTGCGGTCGCTAGGGCCATCACGGGCACCCGGTGGAATGGCTTGGTCTTCTTTGGCCTGAAGAGCCAGCGGACATCGGTATGAGCAAGCCCGTCGTTCGCAAGCTGCGCTGTGCGGTCTACACTCGCAAGTCCAGCGAGGAAGGTCTGGACATGGAGTTCAATTCCCTGGAGGCCCAGCGAGAAGCGTGCGAGGCTTATGTTGCAAGCCACAAACAGGAAGGCTGGCTTCTCGTTCCTGACCATTATGACGACGGCGGGTTCTCCGGTGGCACGCTGGAGCGCCCTGCTCTCAAGCGCCTGCTCGCCGACATCGAGACCGGCAAGGTCGACGTAGTCGTGGTCTACAAGATCGACCGGCTATCGCGGTCATTGATGGACTTTGCCAAGCTGGTGGAAGCCTTTGACCGACGCAGCGTCACCTTTGTCTCCGTCACGCAGGCCTTCAATACCACGACCTCCATGGGGCGGCTGACACTCAACATCTTGCTCTCCTTTGCCCAGTTCGAGCGCGAAGTCACCGGCGAACGTATCCGCGACAAGTTCGCGGCTTCTCGCAAGAAGGGCATGTGGATGGGCGGTTGGGCACCGTTCGGCTACGAAGTCAAAAATCGGAAGCTGGTGATCAATGACCAGAATGCGGAGACTGTCCGGTGGATCTTCCGCAGGTTTGTGACCTTAGGCTCAGCCACCCGCCTCGCCCGAGAGCTCAAGCAGAAGGACGTCCGCAATCGCTATGGCCAGGCCATCGATAAGGGCGTGCTTTACAAGATGCTCAACAACCGGACCTACATTGGAGATGCCGTGCACAAGGGTACCGCGTATCCGGGCGAGCACGATGCGATCATTGAACGCAAGCTTTGGGACGCGGTGCACTCCATCCTGCAGGAGAGCCCTCGCAAGCGTGGCGCAAAGCACCGGGCGCAGACCCCTGCCTTGCTCAAGGGCCTTATTTTCGATCCCGCTGGCGTTGCTATGTCCCCCACTCATACCCGCCGTCGTGGCAAGCTGTACCGCTATTACGTCAGCCAGCAGACCATCAAAGGCGCGGCTGCATCCAGCGCGGCCTTCCGCGTCCCTGCGGGCGAGATCGAGGAGATCGTCGTCGACCAAGTCCGGCGCGTACTTGCTTCGCCCGAGTTGATTGTCGCGACTTGGAAGCAAATGCGTGTCCATATGCCCGGGGCCACCGAGCGATGGGTCCGCGACGCCCTCGTTGATTTTGACCAAGTGTGGGGCGAGCTATTCCCTGCCGAACAATCCCGCATCCTCCAGCTTATTGCAGCTAAGGTGGTCGTCGACACTGCAAAGGTTGATGTTCACCTTCGGGTGGACGGCTTCGCCTCGCTGATCGCGGATCTCAAGGGCAACGGGCGTATTGCGGAGGCGGCGTGACAACCAAATCCAAACCGAATGCGCGGCTCAGCCGCGATGGGCACGAGCTAGTCGTTAGCATCCCGGTCGATTTCCGACAGAGCGGCGGCAGGAAGCAAATTGTAGTTCCAGCCGGCGTAGAAGCCTGGACCTCTCCTCGACAACGACCAAGCAACAGCCTGATTACTGCACTCGCGAAAGCGTACCGATGGCGGCGGCTTATCGAGACTGGATGCTATGCTTCCGCAGCAGAACTTTCAAAACGTGAAGCAGTCAACGAGTCCTACGTCTGCAGAGTTCTCCGTCTTACCTTATTAACTCCCGATCTAGTTGAGAGCATCTTGGATGGTCGGCAAGGCAAAACACTTGAGCTGAAATCGTTGTTGAGGCCATTCCCTGCAGATTGGGAGGCGCAGCGGAAGCATTTTCAACTCTTGAAGTAAATGGAGAGAAAAGAACGGCCATGGATGTTACAACGGGCATGCGGGTTAATGCAAAGCGCCTGCTGCCCCTCAGCTAGTCAGCAACGATGGCGTCAATGACCTTCTTCATGCCAGCAGGCTTGTGTCCTCGCTCCGTCATCTTGCTCATAACCAAGTTCCGAAACACTTCGTAGCCAACCGGTAGCTTTTCGGCAGCGACGAAGCGCTTGAGAATGTCACGGCCGGGCAACCTGGTTGACCAAGTACCATCTGCAAAGCTTTGCTCAATTTCCGTGCGGTACTTTTGCTCTTCTGCCAGCAGTTTTTCCTCCGAGAGACGCTCTGCAAGCGCGGCATTTATACGCGCAACTGATCTGGAAGCTGCCGCGTGAAGGGCGTGACCGATCGTGAGCGTATCAGGCGCAAACCCTAAATCGATAGAACCGACCAGATTTGAATTCGCAAAATGCCGCATTTTCTGAATGAGCATGGCCGGAACGACTTCTCTCGCCGCCGCCCCTACATGATCGAACACGTTTTGCTCAGTGTATTTTTTCAAGTCAAGGGACCGCAGCACCTCGACCAAATAGGACCTTTCCAGAAGATAGTTCTCGATGTGGTATACGTCCCAAACGTGGCGGTTGATTGCCTTAGGGTCAGCAGGACCATCATAGTCGCGGTCGACGACCGCATAGAATTTCGTGGGGAGATCCCCACGCGCGTGCGCGCTTTCTAAGATTTCATGCAGTGCACGAACTCTGCTCTTGTTCGTCCCTGAAATGAGATTGATACCTTTCAATTGCTCTGCAAATAGAGCGGCGACGAATTTCTTGTCGAACTCCGAGTCTCCGCCCCCTTCAAAAATCAGTCCCTTGCCTCCGGGACGATAGGCCGCCAAATCACCAACTAGATCGGTCAGAACGAGCTCCAGATCGCCGCTCGCCTTTAGTGGCCGCAGTTGGGATGCGCCAAGCGGTTCCGATCCGCAAGGCAGCATGTGATAAACGTTGAACCCTGGTTTCCCAACTGCTTCCCTTATAAGAGCATCGGAGTGCGTGACTAGCCAGAGCTGGTTCTGAAGAGCTTCTCCCAAATGCTTCCGATAGAATTCAGGAAGCCCTCGGATAAGCCGGGGATTTAGGTGAAGCTCAGGCTCGTCGAGCAAGATGATGGAGTCGCGGGGCGCTGAACTCCGAATTCTGAGATAGCCGTAGAGGATTTCTTTCTCACCCGAACTAAGCTCGTCCAAGTCATGGCCTCTTCCACTTGGCGTAAGCACTGGGAAGGCGAGGCCTCCCTGAGCCGTAGGCTGCGGCCCCAAAAACTTTTTGTCGGGGAAGAACGACTCAAACAGCTCCTTGAGGGTATTTGACAAACCACCTGTGACTAGCTGCGAGTTCGGAGCTGCTTTTTCCGCGAGCAGCTCTTTGACGAAGTTCCCTGCCATCTCGCTCTTAACGTTGGCGTACTTGTTATTGTAATTGTACAGCTGGTGCTGCCCTTGAGCTTGGTTGGCCTGCTCCAGACTAAGATTAATGCCTTGAACGTTTTCGCGCCCATAGTGTCGTTGGGCCCCGTGGAAGTCGATCACTCCGATCTGGCGTGGTCTGTAGATGGTGAAGACCACGGCCAGCAGTCGAGATTCAGCAGTGGAAACGTTCCCACTTGGATCAATCTTGATCGAGGCCGTGACCGTAGGAGCAGCAAGCTCCTGCAGGAGCAACGGTGCCTCATCCTGAACGCGCTTAGTTACCTCCGGCTGCCTTTCGCGAAACTGCGCGGCGAATAGCGCTTTACGGTAGCCGCCGAACTGAAAGGCCTCTGGTAATAGTGTCTGCCAGATCGTCTCTTCCAAGAGGCTCGCTACATTCGCGCTGATGTAAGCCTTTTCGTTATCGCGCAAGCGGAAGTCTGCGGAAATCTCGACTTGCTTAGCGGGATCATTGAATAGGCCAGCGATGTGCGCTGCGCCACCATGCAATTGAATGGCAAACTCTCCCAAGAAATGCTGCCATTCATTCTGTGCGTAGCCGCCATACGTGGTTTTCAAGAGCCGGATGGCATCGAAGATACACGACTTTCCTGACCCGTTCTGCCCCGCGATGATGACCGTATCACCCAAGTCCGTTGCATCGACGAGGCTGATACCGCGAAAATTGCTGATTAAGAGACGATCAATCTTCAAATTGTCCCCCGCTTGAAAGGATGCGAATAAATGCCCCTGTCACACGCCTCGCTGCTGCGACGCGCAAGCGGGAAGGCGAACGATTCGGGAAAGCACCAGCCTAGCGCGCAACTTACCTGTGCAAAAGAGAATCCCTGCGAGTCCAAATTGCAGCTTGTCCATAATCTAAATGGACAACTGGATTTTTGACGATCTTGGGCGCCAAGGTGAGCAACCAATTATCCTGGTTTCTGACGATAGAAATGCTTTGAGTTTCAATGGTTTTTTTGATCCGTTACAGCCTTGGAAAGTACAGAGGTCGGGAGAAAACAGGGCTTTAGAGAAGGGGCGTCAGGACGAAACCTGCTCTGCTGAGTACGGTTCAGCGTCAAAAACCGCGGGAAATCCGCGCCAACAAGTATTTAGAACAACGCGGAGAGCAGGTCGCAAAAGGGAAACTGGCGGAGAGAGTGGGATTCGAACCCACGGTACGGTTTCCCGCACACACGCTTTCCAAGCGTGCGCCTTAAGCCACTCGGCCATCTCTCCGGAGCGCCCTCTCTTGAAGGGGCGCCGATGATTTTGCAAGAGACCGCGGGGAAATCGGGTGAATTTTCCGTAAGATGTTGGATTTACGGGATAATATCTGACACGGCAGATGCCATGACCCGCCTGCCGGCTGAACCGGTGACGGGTTTGGCGCGACGATTCACGTAAGAACAGCAAACACGACCGGGGACGCCATGACCATCCGAAGCACCATCGCCGCCGTCGGCCTGATTTCGGCCCTTGGCTCCGCCTTCGCCGTGCCCGCCGCCGCGCAGGTCTGCACCCGGCAAGGCGTCGATGTCAGCTGCAATGACGGCCGGCGCGGGGTGCTGTCGGGCGATGCCATCATCTGGCCGGACGGCACGCGCTCGAGCGCCTCGCCGCATCCGAGCGTGATCATCGGCAACAAGAGCTCGGTGCATGTCGGGCCCGGCGTGTTCGTCGGCCAGGGCAAGGGCATGGTGCCGATGGACGATCCGAACGCGCCGAACAAGCGGCAATGCGCGATCCTGGATGGGGTGTCGTATTGTTATTGATGTCCTCTTTCCTTCTCCCCTTGTTGCGGGTGAAGGTGGCGCGAAGCGCCGGATGAGGGGTGTGCATCAACGAAATATGCTTCGGAAGATTTACGCGAGAGAGAAACCCCTCACCCGTCTCGCCGCATATGCGGCGAGCCACCCTCTCCCGCAAGGGAGAGGGGAAGAGCATCGAGCAAGCTCGTGAGAGCTAAATCAGCCTCACGCCTGATATCGCCGACTTCAGCCAGCGCAATGCCTGCGGCGGCTGCGCGGCGAGCGGGGCGACCGCGGCCTTCTCGGTCCGGCACTTCTCGAGCTCGGCGACGAAATCGGCCGACCATTGCTGGATGGTGTGGCCGCGCAGCTTCTTCATCATCGCGTCCCAGCGCATCTTGCGCTCTGTGAGCGGCATCGCGGCAGCGATCGCGATCGCGCGGGCCATGCCGTCGATGTCATGCGGATTGACAACCAGCGCGGCGTCGAGCTCGTTGGCCGCGCCTGCGAATTTCGACAGCACCAGCACGCCGGGATCGGCCGGGTTTTGCGCGGCGACATATTCCTTGGCGACGAGGTTCATGCCGTCATGCAGCGGCGTCACCACGCCGATCTGCGCGGTCCGGTAGAGCCCTGCGAGCACCGCCTGGCTGAAGCCCTTGTTCAAATAGCGGATCGGCGTCCAGTCGACCTCGCCGTGGCGGCCGTTGACGTCGGTGACGAGGCGCGCGACGTCGTTCTGCAGATTGCCATAGGCCTCGATGCCGCCGCGCGAGGGGTTGGCGATCTGGAGCAGCGAGATGCTGCGCGAGAATTGCGGCTGTTCGGTCCAGAGCCGGTCGAACGCGCTGATGCGGTTGACGAGGCCCTTCGAATAGTCGAGCCGGTCGACGCCGATCGCGAGGCGCTCGCCATTGAGGCTGCGCCGCAGCCGCGACACGTCGGGATGCGAGGCTGATTTCGCCGCGTATTGGGCGAACTTCTCCGCATCGATGCCGATCGGGAAGACCTCGCAGCGGGTGCGGCCATGCTGCGAAATCGCAACGCCGTCCTCGACGGCGAGGCCAAGCTCGCTCGCGACATAGCCGAGAAAATTCTGACAATCCTCCTCGGTCTGGAAGCCCAAGAGATCGTAGGCCAGCATTGCCGTGATCAGCTCGCGATGATTGGGCACGCCCTGCATCACCGCGGCGACCGGCCACGGCGTATGCAGGAAGAAGCCGATCGGATCGTCGAGGCCGAGATCACGCAGTTCGGCGCCGAGCGCGAGGAAATGATAGTCCTGCACCCAGAACGCAGTCTTGGCTTTTCGGAAGCGCATCAAGGCGCGCGCCATGAAGGCGTTGACCTCGCGATAGCTGAGGTAATCGTCGCGCGAGACGCGGATCAAATCGCTGCGCGAATGCAGCGCGGGCCACAGCGCCGAATTGGCGAAGCCTTCGTAATAGCCGCCGTAATGCGCCGCCGGCAGATCCAACGTCGCAATCGCGCCCGATCCGAGCGCTTCGATCTCAGCGAACGGTTCCTTCTGATGGCCGTCACGCACACGGCCTGAAGAACCCACCCAGATCGCGCCCGAATGTTCCACAACCGGCAACAAGGCCGCCGCGAGGCCGCCCGTCATGGGCTCGTTAGGCTTGCCGCGGGCGACGCGATTCGAAACGACGACTAAGTTCACAGGTCGTCCCCTCCTGTTTCATTCCACCCCGTTTAACTGCCGTTCATCAATATGGTTCCTGATCATCGTTTCAACCAATTGAAACCAAAATCGGGCACGCGCGTTGGAACTGGTTTCGCTTCGGGAACCCTAGATTTCGTTGCAAAGACAGCTCATGCGGGCATGTTGCGCAGCACGCATTGCAGCGCGCGGCGGCGCCGTTCCCAGAGCATCATGTCTGCGACATGGCGCTGCCTTTGTTTCACCTCGGGTCGAGCAGGCGGGCGAGGAATGCACGCACATCGTTCGGCGCGTCGAAATGGCCATTCACGCCCATGGCACGGCGGCCGACCGAGAAGGCAAGCCCGTTCATGTCGGGCATGATCGCGAACACGGTTTCATCGGTGACGTCATCACCGATGAAGATCGGACGCCGTCCCTTGAACGGTTCCCGCTGCATCAATTCGCGCACGCCGGTCGCCTTGGTGAATCCGGAATGCTTGATCTCGCAGACGAACTTGCCGGGCAGCACTTCGATCGGCGCATTGGGCAGGTCGGCGCGGATCACCGAGACCGATTCGTAGATCGCTTTCTCCGCGTGCGGCGCGAGGCGGTAATGCAGCGCGAGCGAATAACCCTTGTCCTCGAGCAGAATGCCGGGTGAAAGCTTGGCGATGGCGGCCAGCCGCCGCTTCAGCTCCTTGTCCAGCGGCGGCGCGTGCACGTCATCGGCCTCATTGTCGATCGACAGCCGCATCTCCGCGCCGTGGCCGGCGACGGCGCGGAACACATCGGGCGCGAAGATCAGGTCGATGTCGTTGAGCGAACGACCGCTGACCAGCGCCAGCGCGCCGGAGGTACGCTCGGTCAGCCGATTCAGCGTGTCCGACAGGCCCGGCGGCACCCATACTTCGCGCGGCGTCGGCATCAGGTCGAGCAGCGTGCCGTCGATGTCGAGCAGGATTGCGGTCTCGTCGAGATGCGGCACCAGCGCATGCGGAACCGGCACCGCATCCGGTGCTTCGTCGTCATGCATGGTGCGCTTCTGGTCCAACGCCATTTCTGCAAGTTCTGATTTCATCAGTCTACTCCATAAAGGCAAGCGGCCGCGCGATTTGTTCGAGCGATTTGCGCTCCGCAGGGACGGCATAGCGCCAAGCCACGATCGCGGCTGCGATCATCAGGAATGACCCCAGCAGATAGCCGGCGAACACGCTGGTGCGTGATCCCGTGTCGATCAATACGCCGAACAGCGCCGGCCCGATCACGCCGCCGATGCCGGTGCCGACCGCGTAGAACACCGCGATCGCCAGCGCGCGAACTTCGAGCGGAAAGGTCTCGCTGACGGTGAGATAGGCCGCGCTCGCGGCCGGCGAGGCGAAGAAGAAGATCACCATCCAGGCGATGGTCTGCCCCTGCGCGGTAAGCACACCGATGGAGAACAGATAGCCGGAGATCGCCAGCAACAGGCCCGATACGCCATAGGTGAACATGATCATGACACGGCGGCCGAGCGTATCGAACAGCCGGCCGAGCAGCAGGGGCCCAAGGAAATTGCCGGCGGCGAACGGGAGCAGGTACCAGCCGACATGATCGGCGCTGATGCCGTAGAAGTCGGTCAGCACCAGCGCGAAGGTGAAGAAGATGGCATTGTAGAAGAACGCCTGCGCGCTCATCAGCACGAGGCCGACCAGCGCGCGCTGGCGGTATGCCGAGAACAGCGTGTGCACGACCTCGCGGATCGGCGTGTGATCGCGCATCTTCAGCCGGATTTTCATGAAGCGCCCGTCGCTCGTATCCTGATCACGTCCGATCACCGAGCGTTCGATCTCGTCGACGATCGCATGGGCCTGATCGGGACGGCCATGGATCATCAGCCAGCGCGGACTCTCCGGAATCCACATCCGCATCAGGAGCACGACGAGGCCGACGGTCGCGCCGATGAGATAAGCCAGGCGCCAGCCGAGATCGGGGCTGATCACAGCAGGATCCAGCAGCACGATGGACGCCACTGCGCCCATTGCGGCCCCGATCCAGAAGCTGCCGTTGATGACGAGATCGGTCCAGCCGCGATAGCGCGCCGGCACCAGCTCCTGGATGGTCGAGTTGATCGCGGTGTATTCGCCGCCGATGCCGGCGCCGGTGAGGAAGCGAAACAGCGCGTAGCTGGCGACATCCCATGACAGCGCGGTCGCGGCCGTCGCCGAGAGATAGAGCGCCAGCGTGATGAAGAACAGCTTCTTGCGGCCGATGCGGTCAGTCAGCCAGCCGAAGCCGAGAGCACCGAGCACGGCGCCGGCGAGATAGGCGGAATTGGCAATACCGAGATCGAGATTGGAGAATTGCAGCGACGGGCTCTGCTTCAGCGCACCGGAGAGCGCGCCGGCCAGCGTCACCTCGAGCCCGTCGAGGATCCAGGTGATGCCGAGCGCCAGCACGACGCGGGTGTGAAACCCGCTCCAGGGCAGCGCGTCGAGCCGCGCGGGGATACTGGTCTCGACGATGCGATCGGCCGGGGCTGCCGCGACCACAGGAGCATAGTTCGGCGCTGGGCTTTGCTGCAATTCCATCGGGTTGTTGTGTCTGATCAATGGAAGCGCCCCCGGTTCACATGATGTGGACGGGGTCGATCCGATCATCGGGGTGCGGCATTCCGCCTGCCACCTGCGACAACGTCTGCGGCGAGGCCGGGTTCCCAGGGGAACGGCCCTTCGTACCGCTCGTTTCCGATGGAGCCGCAAGGAGTTGACGCATGGCTCATGTCAGAAAGACGACACAATCCCGCAAAACAGCCGCGCGCAGGTCGACGAGCGCCAAGCGCGGCACCGTGCGGACGAGCGCGAAGCGCGCTGCGCCGAAGCGCTGGTCGCAGCGCGTGACGAAGCAGAGCGACGCGCTCGACCTGAAGCGCGGCGTGTTCAAGCTGACCAGCCCAAAGAGAATCGCGACATCGCTGAAGCGATCGGCCGAGCACAGCTCACGCCGAAAAGCCGGCGCCTATCGCTCGGCGCTGTCGATGCTGACCTTCTACATCAACCGCGCCGGCAAGACCTTGCCAAAGACGCAGCGCACGCGATTGGAGAAGGCGAAGCTGGAGCTGAAGCGGGCGTTCGGGAAGGAGTGAGATTTGTAGGGTGGGTTAGGCGAAGCCGTAACCCACCAGTCGACTCCCAGCCGTGACATCAAGGTGGTGGATTACGCTTCGCTAATCCACCTACGCGTTCTTTCCGCGGTCCGCTACGCCGCCCTGATATTGCCCATGAACCGATCGAGCTCGGCGCGCAGGCGGGTGCTTTCGGATGACAGCGTCTTGGCCGAGTGCAGCACCTCCTCCGAGGCCGAGCCGGTCTCGGCGGCGCCGCGGTTGACCTCGCCGATGTCGGTGGCCGCGGTCTGGGTGCCCTGCGCGACGGTCTGGACGCTGCGCGCGATCTCCTGCGTCGCCGCGCCCTGCTGCTCGACGGCGCTCGCGATCGAGGTCGAAATCGACGAGATCTGGCCGATGGTCGCACCGATCTCCTTGATCGCGGCAACCGATTCGGCCGTGGCGCCCTGCATGCCCGTGATGTGCGAGGAAATCTCGTCCGTCGCCTTCGCGGTCTGGCTCGCCAATGACTTCACTTCGCTGGCGACCACGGCAAAGCCGCGGCCGGCTTCACCGGCGCGTGCCGCCTCGATGGTGGCATTGAGTGCGAGAAGGTTGGTCTGCTCGGCAATCGCGGTGATCAGCTTGACGACTTCGCCGATCTGCTGGGCGGCATGCGACAGCTTGCCGATGCGACCGTCAGTCTCCTTGGCCTGCACCACGGCAGCTTCCGCAATCCGGCTGGAGTCGCGGACCTGACGGCCGATCTCCTCGACCGAGGCCGAGAGCTCTTCCGTCGCGGTGGCGACCGACTGCATGTTGGAGGATGCCTGCTCGGACACGCCGGCGACCTGGCTCGACAGGCTCTGGGTGGTCTCGGCAGTGCGGGTCAGCGTGGACGCCGCCGATTCCAGCTGCACGGCCGAGGCCGACACGTTGGAGACGATGGCGCCGACCGCGCTCTCGAAATCGTCGGCAAAGCGGATCAGCTCGGAGCGGCGGGCAGCGCTCGCCTCCCTGTTCTGGGCTTCGCTGGCGGCGGCATCGCGCTCGGCTTTTGCCACGGCCTGGACCTTGAACTCCTCGACCGCGCCCGCCATCTCGCCGATCTCGTCCTTGCGGCCGAGACCGGGCAGCACGACGTCGAAGTTGCCCGAAGCGAGCTCACGCATCGCCTTGCACATCGCGATCATCGGACGCGAGATGCCGTTGCCGAGCCACAGGGCCAACACGGCACCGATGGCAAGGCCGCCGAGCGCCATCATCAGCATCAGTTGCTCGGTCTCTCCGATGGTCGCGTTGGCGCTCGCCTCGATGCGCTGCTGGTCAGCAGTCAAATCCGAACGCAGCTCGGCCGAGAGCTTGAGGATGGTCGCCGCCGTCTTGGTCATCTCACCGTTCGACTTGACGATGATCTTCACATTCTCGGTCAGCTTCGCGAACGAGGTGCGGTACTGCTTCAGCAGATTTCCGATCTCGGTGACGCGGTCGGTGATCTTCTGGTCGCTGGCATAGATCGAGACCAGCAGGGTCTCCAGGAATTTGATGCGGGCGATCACGCCGTCGGCGGTCTTCGGCTCCGGCTTGGCCACGAAGGCACCGACCGAGGTGGAGACAGCCAAATATTGCGAGGTGATGTCCTTGGCCGTGGTCTGGACCGATGCCAGCCCCGCCAGCGCGGCAGTATCGGCGAGGTCGTCGAACTTGAAGCGGATCTTGTTGCCGACGCTGTTGAGCTCATCGGCCGCGATCTTGTTGTTCTCGCGCGTCAGGACGATGATCTCTCCGAACACCTTCGTGAAGCGCTGAAACTCGGCCTCCAGCTTGCCGACCTGCTCGCGGCGGGCGGCGCCGGTCGTGGCGGACATCGACTTGGCGATCGCGCTCTTCAGATTGTCTTCGGCGGCCTTGGCTGCGGTCTCGTCGTCCACTGCGCCCGTCAGGGTATAGGCCCGGGCCAGTCCCTGATAGGCGATCAGCTCGCGATCGACCGTCCGCGCGAGGTCGGCTTCCGACACGCTGGTGCGGTAGGAAGCCACGGCGGCCTGGATCCGCTCGAAGCCGAAATAGGCGAAAGCCATGCTGACGGCGAGGATGGCTAGCACCGCCACGAAGCCGAGGATGATTTTTGCGCGAAAACGCAAGGTAGGCAGCTTCGATTGGTTCGACTTCGACTTGGACTTGACCGACATTCCCCCACCCCATTCCATTCGCGGAAAACCAGGCGCAGCCCGGAAGCAGCCCGCTTCCTGACTCCCCCGCACGGTAATCGGCAAAGGATAAGCTGTGGTAAATTTGTGGCGCCGCAACTCGCGGTTAGGTGACGCGGGGAAGATGCGTACTCCGCTGTCGTCCCCGACAAGTGAAGCGCAGATCGGGGACCTCCGCGCGAGCGCTTGCGCTCGTCGCCATAGCCACAGGGAGTGGTTTGGCGAAGACTCGGAGTTACGGGTCTTGCGTCCCAACTTCTCCCTGGGGTTATGGGTCCCTGCGTTCGCAGGGACGACAACGGAGAGCTGGCGATGGCGGAGCGTCTAACGCTCAGCGAGCCTTACGCCGCCCTGATATTGCCCATGAAGCGATCGAGCTCGGCGCGCAGGCGGGTGCTTTCGGATGACAGCGTCTTGGCCGAATGCAGCACTTCCTCCGAGGCCGAACCGGTCTCGGCGGCGCCGCGGTTGACCTCGCCGATATCGGTGGCCGCGGTCTGGGTGCCCTGCGCGACGGTCTGGACGCTGCGCGCGATCTCCTGGGTCGCGGCGCCCTGCTGCTCCACCGCGCTCGCGATCGAGGTCGAGATCGACGAGATCTGGCCGATGGTTGCGCCGATCTCCTTGATCGCGGCGACCGATTCGGCCGTGGCGCCCTGCATGCCCGTGATGTGCGAGGAAATCTCGTCCGTCGCCTTCGCGGTCTGGCTCGCCAATGACTTCACTTCGCTGGCGACCACGGCAAAGCCGCGGCCGGCTTCACCGGCCCGTGCCGCCTCGATGGTGGCATTGAGCGCCAGAAGATTGGTCTGCTCGGCAATCGCGGTGATCAGCTTGACGACTTCGCCGATCTGCTGGGCGGCATGCGAGAGCTTGCCGATGCGACCGTCAGTCTCCTTGGCCTGCACCACGGCAGCTTCCGCAATCCGGCTGGAGTCGCGGACCTGACGGCCGATCTCCTCGACCGAGGCCGAGAGCTCTTCCGTCGCGGTGGCGACCGACTGCATGTTGGAGGATGCCTGCTCGGACACGCCGGCGACCTGACTCGACAGGCTCTGGGTGGTCTCGGCAGTGCGGGTCAGCGTGGACGCCGCCGATTCCAGCTGCACGGCCGAGGCCGACACGTTGGAGACGATGGCGCCGACCGCGCTTTCGAAATCATCGGCAAAGCGGATCAGCTCGGAGCGGCGGGCAGCGCTCGCCTCCCTGTTCTGGGCTTCGCTGGCGGCGGCATCGCGCTCGGCTTTTGCCACGGCCTGGACCTTGAACTCCTCGACCGCGCCGGCCATCTCGCCGATCTCGTCCTTGCGGCCGAGACCGGGCAGCACCACGTCGAAATTGCCAGAGGCGAGCTCACGCATCGCCTTGCACATCGCGATCATCGGACGCGAGATGCCGGTGCCGAGCAGGAAGGCGAGGACCGCCCCAAGCAGCGTACCGCCAATGGCCAGCATCAGCACCAATTGCTCGGTCTGCCCGATTGTCGCTTCCGACTCCGTGTCCAGCCGCTGCTGTTCGGCGACGAGGTCCGCCTTCATGGCGGTCGCGCCTTGCTGGATCGCACCAGCCGAGCCGCTCATCTCGGTGACGAGTTCGTCGACCATCTTGGCGTTGGCGATCAGCTTCTCCAACGCCTCGCGATAGGCGCCGAGGATGGTCTTGGCCTCCTTCAGGCCGGCGACGATCTTGTCGTCCATGGAATAGACCGCGCCGAGCGAGTTCTCGACGAACTTCAGCCGCGCCAGCGCGCTGGTCGCGATGGCCTGATCGGACGTCAGCACGAAATTGGTGGCTGCAGCACTCGCGGTTTGGAACTGAGCGTTGACCTGCTTGGTGCCGAACTCGATCGCCTGCGCCTCGGAATCGGAAGCGTTGTTGCCGACGTCGTCGAGCTTGTACTTCAGGAGATTCGCTTGGCGCTGCAGCTGGTTCTGCACCAGCAACGTGCTGTCACGCTTGGCCTGCAGAACCTTGCCGAAGGTTGCGGAGAAATTCGCGAACTCCTTGGCGAGCTTGTCGAGACTCTCCTTCCGTGCCGGGGTCTTGGCGCTCTTGACGGCCTGGTCGATGGCATTCTTCAGGCCGGCCTCGGCCTCGAGCGCCGCCTTGGCGTCATCTTCCTTGCCGGTCACGACGAAATATTTGACGGCCGAACGGTAGCCGAGCAGCTCGCGGTCGATGTTGCGGGCGAGGTCCGCCTCCGACACGCTGCTACGGTAGGACCCGACCCCGGCGGAGACTCGCTCGAAGCCGAAATAGGAGAAGGCCATGCTGCCGGCGGAGATCGCCAGCACGACCGCAAAGCCCAGGATGATCTTGGCGCGGAACCTCAGGGTGGGAAATATTGTGCGCTTTGACGGCGACGCGATACGCCCGGACATTCCCACCCCCATTATTTATTCCAAACAGCCGCGATCCGAAGGCGCCCCGCCTCCCCGACCGCATGCGCAAAACTAAGGCAGAATCGTCAAGGGGCGGTAAATTCCTCCGGCCCGCTATCCCGGGCTGCGCAAGCACCAGACCGGCAATTTCCAGTCCGGGCCGGAGACCGCGCGATGTTGCGGGTAGACTGGAAAAGCCCTAGTGTTTTCGGCACTTGGCGGCAGATCTTGGCGACAGACCAAGCCGGCCTTGAGGAGAGAAACGAAGTGGGGCAGGCCGATCTTCGGTTTGGCGGTTCGTCCGGCGTTGCGGTCGCGAAATCGAAGGCTCCGACCGTCGACGAGGCCGTTGCCGAGCTGGTCGCCCAGCTTCCGTCGGACGAGCTGGCCCTGGTCCTGGTCTTCCTCTCCCCCTGCTACAATCCTCATCGGTTCATCGCCGAGATCACGAGACACTTTGCGGACACGCCGGTCTGCGGTTGCACCACGGCCGGCGAGCTGGCGCCGGACGGCTGGGACGAGAACAGCGTTGTCGCGATGACGTTCAGCCAGGCCGACTTCAACGCCGTGGTCCGGCCGATCCTGAATCTCGCCAATTTCCACGTCGAGGACGGCCGCCGGATCGGCAGCGAGCTTCGCCACGAGTTGCTGCGGACGACCTCGGAGGTCGGTGGCGGCAACCCGTTCGGCCTGGTGCTGATCGACGGCATGTGCCGCCGCGAGGAGGCCGTGATGTCCGCCCTCTATGCCTCGCTCGACAATATCCCGATCGTCGGCGGGTCGGCCGGCGACGGCCTGCGCTTCGAAAGGACCTGGGTGTTCTTCGACGGCAGGGCCCACACCGACGCGGCTCTCCTCATTCTCCTCAACACGTCGCTGCCGTTCCGCGTGTTCAAATGCGACAATTTCGAGCCCACCACACAGAAGATGGTTGTCACCGAGGCCGATATCGAGCAGCGCGTCGTCAAGGAATTGAACGCCGAGCCTGCCGCCGCGGAATATTCCCGCGCCGTCGGAATCATCGACGCCAAGCTCGACCCGTTCTCCTTCGCCTCCCATCCGGTGCTGGTCCGGGTCGGCGGGTCCTATTATGCGCGGTCGATCCAGCGCGTCGATCCCGACGGCTCGCTGCGCTTCTTCTGTGCGATCGATGAGGGCATGGTTCTGACGACGGCAACCTCGTGCAGCCTGATCGGAGCCACCCGCGACGCCTTCGCGGAAACCCGTGACCAGATCGGTGACGTCTCTCTCTATATTGGCTTCGAATGCCTGCTGCGCCGGCTGGATGCCGAGCAGCACCAGCTCTCACGCGAAATGTCCGAGCTGTACCGGCAGAACCGCGTCGTCGGATTCCATACCTACGGCGAACAGTTCGGCTCGATGCACGTGAACCAGACCTTCACCGGCGTCGCCATCGGCAGGCGGCCGACGTAACGGAGCCGATGTGGCAGAGACCTGGCAGGATGCCGAAACGATCGAGCAGCTCCGGCGGGAGTCCGTCAAGCTGAAGAAGATCAATGCGGCGCTGATGTCCCGCGTCGAGCGGTCGATGGATCAGCAGCTCAATGCGTTCTCGCTGTTCGAAACCGCAATTGCGCTCGACCATCAGATTCGCGACCGGACCCATCAGTTGCGGGATGCTCTGCGTTCGGTCGAACGGGCCAATGAAGGCCTGTACCGCGCCAAGCAGCAGGCGGAGGCTGCAAGCTCGCTGAAATCGTCCGTGCTGATTTCGGTCACCCACGATCTCCTCCAGCCGCTGAACGCGGCGCGCCTGACCCTGTCGGCACTCACCGAGATGATGGAGTCGCAGGAAGCGGGCCTGCTCATCGACCAGGTCGACCGGTCCCTGGTTACGCTGGAAGACCTGCTGCGCTCGCTTCTGGAGATCGCGAAGCTCGATGCGGGCGCGCTCCGGCCCGACGTGCGGCCGATCGCGCTTGGGCCGCTGCTCGACCAGCTCCGCGACGAGTTCGAGCCGATCGCCTGGAGGCAGGGACTGTCCCTGCGTATCCGCACCTCGCCGCTTGCGGTCCTGTCCGACCCGCTGATGCTCCGGAGGATCCTGCAAAACCTTCTCGCGAATGCGATCCGCTATACCCGCAGCGGCGGCGTCATCCTGGGATGCAGGCGGCGTGGCGATCGCATCGCGATCCAGGTCTCCGATACCGGACCCGGGATTGCGCAAGCGCAGCAGGAGGCGATCTTCCGGGAGTTCCAGCGCGGCGATGCGAGCGCGACCGACCAGGCCGGCTTCGGTCTCGGTCTTTCGATCGTGCGCCGCTTCGCGACGGCGCTCGGGCACGAGGTGCGGCTGTCGTCGCATCTCGGCCGGGGATCGACCTTTGTGCTCGAGCTGGAGCCGGCCGATCGCGCCGATGTCAGCGACGATCTCCAGGAAATGAAGCCCGCCGATCTGCACTATGGCGGTCTGGGAGGGGCCAAGATCCTGCTGATCGAGAACGACGCCTCGGGCGCGGAGGCGCTGGCCGCCTTGCTGGAAGGATGGGGCTGCGATGTCGCGACCACGAGATCCGCCGCCGACGCCGCCCAGCGTTTGAGTGAGCTAGGCGGCTCGCCGGACGCCATCGTCGCCGATCTCCATCTCGATCACGGCGAAAGCGGATTGTCGGCCGTCGAGGAAATCCGGCGCCAGTTGAACTCGGACGTGCCGGCGATGATCATCACCGCGGATTATTCCGAAAAGGCTGCGGCGGAAGCCAGCCGCTATGGGCTGGAAGTGCTGAAGAAGCCGATCAGGCCGGCGGAAATGCGCGCACTGCTGTCGTTCCTGCTGAGCTAGTTCATCACCCCGCGCCGCATCGACGGCGATAGAGGCTGCATCATGCGGGCGGATCGGTCCGGGCGCGGTCGCGCTTCGCGGCAGCTCCGGAGCCCGCCAGCGTGGCAAAATCGATCTTCGACATTTCGACGATCGCCTTGGTGCGGCTCAGCACGTTCAGCTTGCGCAGGATATCCGAGACGTGAACCTTCACGGTGGTCTCGGAGATCTTCAGCTCAAAGGCGATCTGCTTGTTCTGCAGGCCGCGCTTGAGCATTTCAAGGACGCGCAATTGCTGCGGCGTCAGATCGTGAAGGCGCTTCAGGAGATCCTGGGCCGCGATCGGCGAGCGCTGCGGGCGGGCCAGCGCGCGAAAAGCGGCCGGCAGACACACCGCGCCGCGCACCACTTCGCTGATCGAATGCGCCAGCTCCTGCTTGGACGAGGATTTGAGGATGTAGCCGGATACGCCGAGCGACAACGCGCCCGAGATGATCTGCGCGTCCTGGTGCCCCGACACGATCACGACGGGAATGCGGGGAAACGCCTTGCGGATGCGGATGATGCCAGACAGGCCGGTCGTCCCGGGTATCGACAGGTCGAGGAGAATGAGGTCGACATCGGGCCTCGACGCCAACAATTCGAGCGCACCATCGATCGAGGTGGCCTGAAGCATATCGGCATCCGGCGTCGCCATTTGCAGCGCCCCTTCGAGCGCCTCGCGAAACAGCGGATGATCCTCGACAATCAGAAATCGCATCAGATTTGGGCCGTTCCCAGCTCGTCACCGAAGTCAGCGATCAGAGCGGCGAGCATGCCGTTGCCGGAGCAATCCGGCTTGATCCAGATCAAGTCGGACCAGCAGCTCATTGCGGCCTCCCGCGATCGGTCCTTAGCTGGGGCCGCTGCCGCGGATCCGGCAGATCGACCTTGCCGATCTCGACGATCGCCTTGTTGCGGCTGAACAGTCCGAGCTTGCGCAGGATCTCGGTGATGTGCGCCTTCACGGTCGATTCGGCGAGTTGAAGCTCCTGCGCGATCTGCCGATTCGGATAGCCGCGACGAAGCAGATCGAGCACGCGAAGCTGCTGCGGCGTCAGTTCGCGGAGCTTGACCTTGAGTGCCTTGCTGCTGTCGGCCCGCTTCCGCTGCGGCTCCGCCACGAAATCCTTCGGCACGGACACCGATCCGCCGAGCACGCCTTCGATCGATTGCGCGAGCTCGCGCTTGGACGTGGATTTTGGCAGATAGCCGGCAGCACCCAGCGCCAGCGCCTCGCGGACCACATGCTGATCCTCCTCGCTCGAGACGATGGCGACCGGCAGGCGCGGATAGGTCTCGCGCAGCCTGAGAAAGCCGGAGAAGCCGGTTGCGTCGGGAAGCGAGAGATCGAGCAGCGCCAGGTCGATCCCGCGTTCGACCGAAAGCACCCGCAAGGCGTCCTCGATCGACATCGCTTCCAGAATGCGGGCCTCCGGCAGCGCCAGCCGCACGGCATTGCCGAGCGCCTCGCGAAACAGCGGATGATCATCGATGATCAGGAAGCTGGTCATGGCACCTTCCCCGGGGTCCATCGCGCGGGCGCATCCATCGGACGTTGGTACCGATGGATGCGAAACGGACCCTAGAACATCTCCCCGATGCCGTCCGGTCAAGACCATTCAGTCGTTCGATTCGACCTGAACCGTCAGCAGAAAGGCGTAGATGTTGTCGAACTGGCTGTCGGTGAAGACCTCTTTCCAGGACGGCATGCCCTTGGCCGGACGCCCCTCATGCACCGTGGTCAAGAATTTCTCTCGCATCTCGTCGCCGTAGCGGTGACGCAGCAGCCTCAGATCGATCTTTCGCTCGCTCTGGATCGCGTCGGGACCATGGCAATGCGCACAGGTACCGTTGAAGATCTCCTTGCCCTGACCGACAGCTTCGGCATTTGACGCCAGCGCGTCGCCCTTGGTCTCGGTCGCGACGACGTTGGCCACTTGCGCCACGCCGGTCCCGGCGCCGGTCGTGGTTCCCGCCGGTGTCTGCACGGCGCTGAGGCGGAGAGGCTGACCGGTCGGCAGGCCATACTTCGCCTTGAGATCGGCGATGGTCCGCTCGAGGTCCGGCAAGACCGCATCGATCTGGTCGCGCAGCTCTGTCGAGGCCTTCGCGAAGCCGATCGCCGCGTCCCACGACAAACCTTCGCCTTCGGTGAGCTGAAC
Source organism: Bradyrhizobium sp. CIR48 (assembly GCF_014198315.1). Lineage (NCBI taxonomy): Bacteria > Pseudomonadati > Pseudomonadota > Alphaproteobacteria > Hyphomicrobiales > Nitrobacteraceae > Bradyrhizobium > Bradyrhizobium sp. CIR48. Next base: position 70,426 of record NZ_JACIHG010000004.1, on the reverse strand, counting down.
GCGATAGCGATCCTGGTAGACGGTCTTGTTCAGCCAGCCGGCCACGGGTCCCCAGATAAAGGCGACGTCGGCCTTGCCCCGATCCAGCGCCTGCATGCCTTCCTCGGGCGACAGCACCGTCACCTTCTGGATGTCGTCACGCATCGCCAGGAGGTTTTGCGGCGTGCTGGCGAACTGCACGGCGACCCGTTTGCCCCGGAGATCGTCGACCCCTGAGATCGTCCGGTCCTTTGCGGTCACGAGGGCATAGCCTTCACGCGCAACCGTGCTCGAGAAGATCACGGCCGGCCCCATGAAATCCTCGGAGCGCGGCAGGCCGATCATGGCGTCGCATTGCTTGCCAAGCAGTGTAACGCGGACGGTGCGCTTGCCGAAATACGATTTGTACCAGTCGTAGGCGATCGGCCGCCCGAGCGCCCGCGCCAGCGCCTGCCCGATCTCGACATAGAGGCCGGGTTGCGAGGGGCTGTTGCTCGAGAACGGAAGATTGGTCGGATCGGCACAGAGCCGGAACGGCTGCACTTCGTTCGCGCGGCTCGGGGCGGCTGGCACGATGAGCGCGGAGCCGGCAACACATGCGAGCAAAGCTGCGATGGCGCGACGTCTGCTGTGGCCAAGGCCAGAACGATTTGGACGCATCCTCACCTCCCGTGGTTGGGCATCGTTGGCGTGACGTTGGGACAAGGCCTGGCCTCGGCCGCAACGACGCGATCACATTTTGGGAAAGGAGCGCGTGTATCCCGTCACCCGGGGATACACGCGCCAGTGGTCACTGGACGGAGAACACGAAGAGCGAGCCACCCTCGGGAGCTGCAGCCGTCATCTTCTTGCCAACCTCGCCCAGGAACGCGGGCAGCGCTGCCGTGCGGCCGACGACGATGGCGACGTATTGCTTGCCGTCGACCATGTAGGTCACAGGGCCCGCGCCGATGCCGGAGCCGAGATTCTTGCTCCAGAGCATTTTGCCGGATTTCGCATCGATGGCACGGAAATCGCCATGGATGTTGCCGGCGAACACCAGGCCGCCGCCAGTGGTCAGCGTCCCGCCATTGAAGGGCAGGTCTTCCTTGATGGACCAGACCTTCTTCTGGTTGACGGGATCCCAGGCCACGAGCTCGCCGAGGAAGCCACCGGGGCCTTCCTTGGTCGGGAATTCGGCTCCGAGATAGAACACGCCGCGCTTGTAGGCGACGTCGCTGACCGACCAATCCATGCAGACATTGTTGGAGGGAATGTAGACGAGGCCGGTCTGCGGGTTGAACGACATCGGCTGCCAGTTCTTGCCGCCGATCAAATTGGGACAGATGTCCTTGGCGGGATGGCCGGGGCCCGGACGCTTGTCGGGATCCTCGACCGCGCGCATGGTGGCGAGATCGAATTTCTGCGCCCAGTTCGAGAAGACATACTTCTCCGCCGAAAGAACCTTGCCGGTCTCGCGGTTGGCGACGAAGAAGAACCCGTTGCGATCCGCCTTCATCAGCGCCGGAACGTTGCTGCCGCCGATGTTGAGATCGGCGAGCACGGCCTCATTCACGCCGTCATAATCCCAGGCGTCGGCGGGTGTGGTCTGGATATGCCATTTGATCTTGCCGGTGTTCGGGTCGAGCGCCAGCGTCGAGGCCGTGTAGAGATTGGTCAGCTTGCCGAAATCGCCGTTGCCGGTCGAGCGCACGGCAGTGTTCCACGGCCCGGGATTGCTGGTGCCCCAATAGAGGGTATCGGTCTTGGGATCATAAGAGCCGACCAGCCAGGCCGCGCCGCCGCCATGCTGCGCGGAATCGCCCTTCCAGGTATCGCCGCCGGGCTCCTCCGGCGTCGGAACGGTATAGGTCTGCCAGGCGAGCTTGCCGGTGTTGATGTCGAAGGCCTGAAGCGCGCCGCGCACGCCGTACTCGCCACCGCCGAAGCCGGTGATGACCTTGTCGCGCACGACCAGCGGCGGCGAGGTGATGACCGAGCCCTGCTTGTAATCGACCACCTTCGCCGTCCACAGCGCCTTGCCCGTCGCGGCGTCGAGCGCGGTCAACTTGCCGTCGAGCCGGCCGACGAAGATCTTGCCGTCAGCGTAGGAGACGCCGCGATTGTTCACGTCGCAGCAGGCGTATTGCAGCACGTCGTCCGGAATCTCCGGCTCGTAGGTCCACTTTCGCGCGCCGGTCGCAGCGTCGAGCGCATAGACGTATTTCGGCCCCCATGATGTCGAGACGTACAACGTGTTGCCGATGACGATCGGCGAGGATTCGTTCGAGCGCAGCGATGCAAGCGAGAACGAATAGGCAAGCGACAGCTTGCCGGCGTTCTCGGCGTTGATCTGGTTGAGCGGGCTGAAACGCGTGTTGGCGTAGTCGTGGCCCGCGACCGCCCATTGATTGGAATCGGATTGCGCTTTGAGCAGTGAATCGTTGGCGCGAACGCCAATCGTGCCGGCGCCCAGCATCGCGATCATCGAAATGCCGGCCAAGAAGCCCCTCGTTCCAAAGGTCATTTATTCCCTCCGTGATGTTGCTTTGCGCGCCACGTTGAGCGCCGATGCGCTTTTGCGCTTTTCGATACGCAGTTCGACTGCGAACCATCACGGAAATTACAGCATCGCTTTTTCGCGCTTAGTATAGGCGGAAGGTAGTAGTGCAAATCGTTGTCAGGCTTGGCCGCTCATCTCGTTGTCGGCACTCGTTTCTTGTCGCTTGTTGGCAGCTCCAAACCAGCGATCGGATTGCGGCAACATCGTGTGGCCATCCGCGCGTTCCGTCGAAAGTCGGCATCAGCGACGACCGCAAATCACGACGACGGCTCAACCGCGGCGAGGGCTGCTGAGCGGTTACAATATCCGTCAATGTCGCTGTATCGTTGCTCGCTTTGACCGGCCCGCATTCAGGCACGAGGGTGATGCTCGGCGGCGAAGCCATCTCGAGAGATTGGTTGTCTTCTTCGCGTCCATCGATCGCCAGGGAGTAGGGCGGACTTGGGCAGGCCGCCTCCCGGCAGGCCCGCCAAGCCGGTCCGGCTCGTCATGGCGGATCAACATTCCAATAAAATCAATGACTTATCGTGCAAAACCCTACTACCAAGATCGCGATTACAAAGTTGCCCGGCCGTGCTCCTATTTGCGGAGCGACGACAGGAGTCGTCCCAAGGGAGAGACAATCGGCGGCGCCAGGACCGACATCCACGGGGCGAGCAGCCTTCGCGCGATGGCCGAGCAGGACGCCGCGGAAGACGCGAGAGACCATCTCCTTGCAAGTTTCAGACGGGTCGCGCCATGCACTGGCGGCGACACGGATCGGTGTTGTCTGATCGCGGCGCCTCGACGACCGTTTCGTGACACCCGGCGACCCAAAATCCCAGTTGCAAAGTTTCATCGCGCTGTTTCTAATTGGAATAACTACAAACATTCTGGGAGGACGACACCGTGTCTACAGTCAAACTGACAGTGAACGGCAAGGCCGTTGCTGTCGACGTCGAGGACCGCACGCTGCTGGTCCAACTGCTGCGCGATCATCTCAATCTCACGGGGACCCATGTCGGCTGCGACACCAGCCAGTGCGGCGCCTGTGTCGTGCACATGGACGGCCGAGCGGTGAAATCCTGCACCATGCTGGCGGGCCAGGCCGACGGCGCCAGCATCACCACCATCGAAGGCATCGCCAAGGGCGACGAGCTGCACCCGATGCAGGCCGCCTTCCGCGACAATCATGGCCTGCAATGCGGCTATTGCACGCCGGGCATGATCATGTCGGCGATCGACATCGTGCACCGCCATGGTGGCCAGCTCGACGAAGCCACCGTCCGCACCGAGCTCGAGGGCAATATCTGCCGCTGCACCGGCTACCACAACATCGTCAAAGCCGTGCTGGATGCAGCCGGGCGCATGAAGGTCTCGCAGGCGGCCGAGTAAAGCGGCACGCCTCGAAAAGAACCACGGCTGCAGCTTTCGAGGGAAAGCGCGGTCAAAGAAATTTCCGGTCGGGAGGACCAGACATGGGTGTTGAAGGCATCGGCGCGCGCGTCGTGCGCAAGGAAGACAAGCGTTTCATCACCGGCAAGGGCCGGTACGTGGACGACATCAAATTGGTGGGCATGACCCATGCCCATTTCATCCGCAGCCCGCACGCCCACGCCAAGGTGAAGGGGATCGATTCCTCCGCCGCGCTGAAGATGCCGGGCGTGGTCGCCGTGCTCACGGGCCGAGAGATTGTCGACGACAAGGTCGGCAATCTCATTTGCGGCTGGGCCATCACCTCCAAGGACGGCAGCCCGATGAAGATGGGCGCATGGCCGGCGATGGCGCCGGAGACGGTGCGCTTCGTCGGGCAGGCCGTCGCGGTCGTGATCGCCGAAAGCAAGAATCTCGCGCGCGATGCGGCCGAGGCCGTCGTCGTCGATTACGAGGAACTTCCCGCAGTCGCCGACGTCCAGGCCGCGATCAAGTCTGGCGCGCCGCAGCTTCACCCCGAAGCTCCCGGCAACCAGGTCTATGACTGGGTGATCGGCGACGAGGGCGCCACCGATGCCGCCTTCGCCAAGGCCGCCAATGTGGTCAAGCTCGACGTCACCAACAACCGCCTCGCCCCGAACGCGATGGAGCCGCGCGCGGCGATCGCCGATTACGACGCGGCGGAAGAGCATTTCACGCTCTATACGACCTCGCAGAACCCGCACGTCGCCCGCCTCGTGCTCTCGGCGTTCTACAACATCGCCCCCGAGCACAAGCTGCGCGTGATCGCTCCTGATGTCGGCGGCGGCTTCGGCTCCAAGATCTTCATCTATCCCGAAGAGATGGTGGCGCTGTGGGCCTCCAAGAAGGTCGGCCGTCCCGTGAAATGGACCGGCGACCGCACCGAGGCCTTCCTCACCGACGCGCACGGCCGCGACCATGTGACCCATGCCGAGATGGCGTTCGACGCCAACAACAAGATCACCGGCTTCAAGGTGAAGACCTACGCCAATTTCGGCGCCTACATGTCGCTGTTCTCGTCCTCGGTGCCGACCTATCTCTACGCGACGCTGCTGTCGGGCCAGTACAACATCCCGGCGATCCATGCCGAGGTGATCGGGGTCTACACCAACACCACGCCGGTCGACGCCTATCGCGGCGCGGGCCGCCCCGAGGCGAGCTATCTGATCGAGCGGCTGATGGAAACGGCGGCGCGGCAGCTCAAGGTCGATCCGGCCGAGCTGCGCCGGACCAACTTCATCACCCAGTTCCCGCACCAGACGCCCGTCATCATGGCCTACGACACCGGCGACTTTAACGCCTCGCTCGATGCCGCGATGAAGGCGATCGACTATGCCGGCTTCGCCGCGCGCAAGGCGCAAGCCAAGTCGCAAGGCAAGCTGCGCGGCATCGGCGTGTCCTGCTACATCGAGGCCTGCGGCATCGCGCCGTCGAAGGCGGTCGGCAGCCTCGGCGCCGGCGTCGGCCTGTGGGAATCGGCCGAGGTGCGCGTCAACCCGGTCGGCACCATCGAGATCCTGACGGGATCGCACAGCCACGGCCAGGGCCACGAGACCACGTTCTGCCAGCTCGTCGCCGATCGCCTCGGCGTTCCCATCAGCCAGGTCTCGATCGTCCATGGCGACACCGACAAGGTGCAGTTCGGCATGGGCACCTACGGCTCGCGCTCGGCGGCCGTTGGCCTCACCGCGATCCTGAAGGCGATGGAGAAGATGGAATCGAAGGCCAAGAAGATTGCGGCCCATGCGCTGGAAGCTTCCGAGGCCGACATCGTCATCGAGAACGGCGAGTTCAAGGTGACCGGCACCGACAAGGCGATTGCCCTGCCGATGGTCGCGCTCGCGGCCTATACCGCGCACAATCTGCCTGACGGGATGGAGCCGGGTCTGAAGGAGAGCGCCTTCTACGATCCGACCAACTTCACCTTCCCGGCCGGCACCTATATCTGCGAGCTCGAGGTCGATCCCGGCACCGGCAAGACGTCCTTCGTCAACTTCGTCGCGGCCGACGATTTCGGCCGGCTGATCAACCCGATGATCGTCGAGGGCCAGGTCCATGGCGGCCTTGTTCAAGGCATCGGGCAGGCGCTGCTCGAGCACGCGATCTACGACGCCAACGGCCAGCCGGTCACGGCCTCGTTCATGGACTACGCCATGCCGCGCGCCGACGACGTGCCCTCCTTCAACCTCTCCCACACCACGACCCTTTGCCCGGGCAATCCCTTGGGCATCAAGGGCTGCGGTGAGGCCGGCGCGATCGGCGCCTCTGCGGCCGTGATCAACGCGATCACGGATGCGATCGGCAAGAACAATCTGGAAATGCCCGCAACCCCTGATCGGGTGTGGCGCACGATCAACGCGGCTTAAGAGGGAGGAACGAAGATGTACCAGACCACCTATCATCGCGCTTCCTCGGTCGACGAGGCTGCAAGCCTGTTCGCCAAGGGCAGCGAGTCCAAGTTCCTTGCCGGCGGCCAGACGCTGCTGCCGGTGATGAAGCAGCGCCTCGCAAGCCCGTCCGACGTGATCGACCTCGGCAAGATCAAGGAGCTGCAGGGCGTCGAATTGTCGGGCGACACGCTGACCATCAAGGCCGCCACGATCTATTACGACATCATGACAAATGCCGATGTGAAGAAGGCGATTCCTGCGATCGCCTATCTCACCTCGGTGCTCGGCGACCCCGCGGTGCGTTACCGCGGTACGATCGGCGGCTCGATCGCCAACAACGATCCCGCCGCGGATTTCCCCGCTGCATTGCTCGCACTCGGCGCCACCGTGAAGACCAACAAGCGGTCGATCTCGGCCGAGGACTTCTTCCAGGGCCTGTTCACCACGGCGCTCGAAGACGGCGAGATCATCACCGCCGTGTCGTTCCCGGTGCCGGCGAAAGCAAGCTACGAGAAGATGCGGCATCCGGCCTCGCGCTTTGCGCTGACCGGCGTGTTCGTCGCGCAGACCAAATCGGGCGAGGTTCGCGTCGCCGCGACTGGTGCCTCGCAGAGCGGCGTGATGCGGGTTCCTGCGATTGAAGCCGCGCTGAAGGCGAACTGGTCGCCGTCGGCGATCGATGGCGTCAGCATTTCGGCGAGCGGATTGCTGGCTGACATCCACGGCACTGCCGAGTACCGCGCCAACCTCATCAAGGTAATGGCGCAGCGCGCGGTGGCCGCGGCGCGCTGATAGCGCCTCGACACAAATTTTCCGCGGCGCGCACTTCGGTGCGCGCCGTTTTATTTTGGCGGTGCGGCATCAAAAGCGCTTGCCTCGCTGGCATGAAGGCGAGAAAAGTTAATCAGCCGATTAACTCGCTCCAAGAATAATGTCAGCGGATACCGAACCATCGGCATCCGCCCGCGACCCGAGGAAACAACAACGTGCTCGATAAATCAGCGCCCACCTCGACCGTCCGCGCCTCCGGCCCGCTCTCGGGCTTCCGCATCGTCGAATTCGCTGGCATCGGCCCTGGCCCGTTCGCCTGCATGATGCTGGCGGACATGGGCGCCGACGTCGTCACGCTCGACCGGGTCGGCGCGAAGAAGAGCATGAAGTCGGTGGCGGGACGCGGCCGCAAGGTGATCGAGCTCGACCTGAAGGACAAGGCGGCGATCGCAGAGGTGCTCGACCTGCTTGCCAGCGCCGATGCGCTGGTCGAGGGCTTTCGTCCCGGCGTGATGGAGCGGCTCGGGCTCGGGCCGGACGTCGTGCTCGCTCGCAATCCCAAACTGGTCTATGGCCGCATGACCGGCTGGGGCCAGGAAGGCCCGCTCGCCAACGCGGCCGGCCACGACATCAATTACATCTCCATCACCGGCGCGCTCGCGGCCATCGGCACGAAGGAAGCGCCGGTGCCGCCGCTCAATCTGGTCGGCGATTTCGGCGGCGGCGCGCTCTATCTCGTCGTCGGCGTGCTCGCAGCCCTGCTGGAAGCGCAGCGATCCGGCAAGGGCCAGGTCGTCGATGCCGCGATGTGCGACGGGGCGGCCTCGCTGATGTCGTTCTTCTTCGACATGACCACGCTCGGCCGCTGGACCGAGGGGCGCAACCAGAACTTCCTCGACGGCGGCGCGCATTTCTACGGCGTCTATGAATGCGCCTGCGGCCATTTCGTCTCGATCGGCTCGATCGAGCCACAGTTCTACGCGCTGCTGCGCGAGCATGCGGGCCTGACGGATGCCGATTTCGACGCGCAGATGAACCCCAAGGCCTGGCCGGCGCTGAAGGAGAAGCTGAAGGCCGTGTTCAAGAGCAAGACGCGCGAGGACTGGTGCAAGATCATGGAAGGCACCGACATCTGCTTCGCGCCGGTGCTGACCATGTCGGAAGCAACAAAGCATCCGCACATGGTCGCCCGCAACGTGTTCGTCGAGCGCCACGGCGTGAAGCAGCCCGCCCCGGCGCCGCGCTTCTCGCGGACACCGTCGGCGGTGCGTGAGCCGGAGGCGGCGGAAATCGGCGCGGTGATGCAGGCGTGGAAGAGGTAAGTCCCACCCGGACAAAGGTCGTGTAGGGTGGGCAAAGGCGCGCAGCGCCGTGCCCACGTCTTCGCATCAACTGGGCAGGACGTGGGCACGCTTCGCTTTGCTCACCCTACGGCAGTGTGCGTGAGGCTAGAACCTACGCCGCATCCACCTTCAACACCCCGCGCCGGATCTGATCCTCCTCGATCGATTCGAACAGAGCCTTGAAATTGCCCTCGCCGAACCCGTCGTCGCCCTTGCGCTGGATGAACTCGAAGAAGATCGGGCCGATCGCGTTGGCCGAGAAGATTTGCAGCAGCACCTTGGTCTGGCCGCCCTCGACCACGCCTTCGCCGTCGATCAGGATGCCGTTCTTCTGGAGACGCGCGAGGTCCTCGCCATGCTTGGGCAGACGCGCGTCGATCCGCTCGAAATAAGTCTCGGGCGGCGGCGGCATGAACGGCAGACCGGCGTCACGCAGGTCTTCGATGGTGCGGTAGATATCGCGGCAGCCGCAGGCGATGTGCTGGATGCCCTCGCCGCGATAGGTCTTCAGATATTCCTCGATCTGGCCGGAATCGCCGGCATCCTCGTTGATCGGAATCCGGATCTTGCCATCCGGGCTGGTCAGCGCGCGCGAGAACAGGCCGGAGGCGCGGCCCTCGATGTCGAAGAAGCGGATCTGGCGAAAGTTGAAGAGCTTCTCATAGAAGCCGGCCCAGACATCCATGCGGCCGCGGTGGACGTTGTGGGTGAGATGGTCGAGATAGAACAGGCCAGCGCCGGCAGGCCGCGGATCGCGTGCGCCGAGCCATTCGAACTCGGCATCATAGGCCGAACCTTTGGCACCGTAGCGGTCGACCAGATAGAGCAGGCTGCCGCCGATGCCCTTGATCGCGGGCACGTCGAGCGTCTTCTGCGCCGATGACACATCGGCAGGCTCCGCACCGAGCGAAATCGCACGGTCATAGGCCGCCTTCGCATCGACGACGCGGAACGCCATCGAGGGGGCGCAAGGCCCGTGCGTGGCAACGAACTCGTAACCGTGGCTGCCGGGCTCCTCGTTGACGAGATAGTTGATGTCGCCCTGGCGGTAGACCGTGATCTTCTTGGTCTTGTGGCGCGCGACGGGCGCATAACCCATCAGCTTGAACAGCGCATGCAGCTCTTCCGGATTGGGATGCGCATATTCGACGAACTCGAACCCATCGGTGCCCATCGGATTGTCGGCGCTAACAGTGGCCGGCGGTGCATCGTGCGGAAACGGTCCCATAGACGGCTCTCCCAAATTGCTGCTGGGAGGAACTATCCTTCATGGAGCCCGCAATGAGCGTGCAAACGGGACGGTCTTTGAGTATCATATGCACGATCCGTGCATGAAATGGACAAACAACGCATGATTTCGGTTGACGCCTTCGACCTCAGGATCCTGGGCGCGCTCCAGGACGATGGCCGCCTCACCAACCAGGAGCTCGCCGACCTCGCGGGGCTTTCGGCCTCGCAATGCTCGCGCCGGCGGATGCGGCTGGAGGAGGAGAAGGTGATCGCGGGCTATCACGCCGATCTCTCCAGCGAGGCACTCGGCTTCGGCGTGGTCGCCTTCATCCAGGTGACGCTCGCGACTCACTCGCCGGATAACTCGAAGCGGTTTCGCGCATTGGTTGGCCGTATCGACGAAATTCAGGAGGCCTATTCGCTCACCGGTGACGCCGACTACGTGCTGAAGGCGGTGCTGCGCGATCTCAAAGGGCTCTCCAACCTCGTCAACGACGTCTTGATGCCGCATCAGAGCGTGGCACATGTGCGCTCTTCGATCGTGCTCGACAGGCTGAAGGAGAGCTCGCGATTGCCGCTCAGGGAGATCAAGGCCGGCTGAAATCGAGGGAACTACGTCATTCGCGCTTCCCGCGCGATCTGCGATGATCCCGGCCAATCCGGAGATTCAGCCATGGCCCTCCAGCTTCGACCGAACTGCGAATATTGCGACCGCGACCTGCCGCCCGATGCAATTGATGCGTGGATCTGCTCCTACGAATGCACGTTCTGCGCGGATTGCGTCGAGACGAAACTCTCCAACGTCTGCCCGAACTGCGGCGGCGGTTTTGCGCCGCGCCCGATCAGGCCGACGCAGGAATGGCGGCCGGGCGTGTGCACGAGCAAGCAGGCACCGTCGGACAAGCGGGTGCATTTGAAATACAGCGTCGAGGACGTCGCGGCACATTGCGCGCGGATACGGGACCTGCCGCCGGAGAGGCGGTAGATCTCGTAGGGTGGGCAAAGGCGCGTTAGCGCCGTGCCCACGTTATCGATATGGTGGGCACGCTTCGCTTTGCCCACCCTACGAGACCGGAGCGCGCCGCAATCACTCCGCCGCCAAAATCGTCCCCTCCACCTCGCCGAAGCCGACGCGATAGCCATTCCCCTGGCACCAGCCGCGCATCACGAGGCTGTCGCCGTCTTCCAGGAAGGAGCGCTTGGCGCCGCCGGGCAATTCAACCGGCTCGGTGCCGTTCCAGCTGATCTCGAGCAAGCTGCCGCGCTGGTTCTTCTCGGGACCGGAGATGGTGCCGGACCCTAAGAGATCGCCGACATTCATGGCGCAGCCGGAGGAAGCGTGGTGCATGAGCTGCTGCACCGAGGACCAATACATGTACTTGAAATTGGTGCGGCTGATGCTGGCGGGCGCGTTGGCGCCGGCGGCGCGCAAGGAGACGTCGAGCTCGACATCGTAATTCTGCGGCCTGCCCTGCCTGAGATAATCGAGCGGCACCGGCTGCTGCTCCGGTCCATTCAGGCGGAACGGCTCCAGCGCCTCGCGCGTCACCACCCACGGGCTGATCGAGGTCGCGAACGCTTTGGCCAGGAACGGACCGAGCGGCACATATTCCCATTGCTGGATATCGCGCGCGCTCCAGTCGTTAAGCAGCACGAAGCCGAAGATCATCTCTTCGGCTTGTTGCTCGCTCAGCATGCCGCCCATCGGCGAGGATTGGCCGATCACGACGCCCATCTCCAGCTCGAAATCAAGCCGCTTGCAGGGCCCGAAGCTCGGCACCTCGACATTCGGCGGCTTCAGCTGCCCACGCGGCCGCTTCACCTTGGTGCCTGAAACCACCACAGTCGAAGCGCGGCCGTTATAGGCGATCGGCATATGCAGCCAGTTTGGCTGCAGCGCATTGTCCTTGCCGCGGAACATCACGCCGACATTGGTGGCGTGCTCCTTCGAGGAATAGAAGTCGGTATAGCCGGAGACGGTGAACGGCATGTGCAGTCTCGCATCGCGCATCGGCACGAGCGCGCGGCTACGCAGTTCCCCATTGTCACGCAGCTCAGCATGATCGGCCCGCAGAAGCTCACTGATCCGCGCCCGGGTCTTGGCCCAGACCTTTGGCCCCAGCGTCATGAAGGGATTGAGCGAGGGCCCGGAGAACGCCCCGAGCGGGCCGACATCGAGGCGGGATTCCTGCTCGAGCTCCCAGAGATCGAGCACGTAATCGCCGATCGCGACACCGACGCGCGGCGTCGGATTGGCCCCCGTCGAGAACACGCCGTAGGGCAGGTTCTGGATCGGGAAGTCGGAGGCGGGATCGATGTCGATGAAGGAGCGGAGGCTGGGGTCGTTGGGATGGGGCATGGGTTTCCCGTTGCGCAGCGGTGACGGTGTCCCCCTCCCCTGGAGGGGGAGGGTCGGCTCATATTGAGCGCAGCGAAATATGGGACGGGGTGGGGTGATCTCTCAACACAGGCAGCGTTCCTCGCAGAGAGACCGTCACCCACCCCGCTACGCATTCCGCTTCGCTGCATGCGTAGCGACCCTCCCCTCCAGGGGAGGGTAGAAAGCTACGGCTTGCTTGGATCGAACCGCTTCTCGAGTCCCTTCCAGCAATCCGCGTAGTCATCCTGCAGCGTGGAGGAGTTCGCCGCATGCGCGGTGACGCGCTGCGGGTAGCGGGTCTCGAACATGAAGGCCATCGTCCCCGTCAGCTTCACCGGCTTCAACTCGCCGTTGCTGGCATGCTCGAAGGCGTCGCGATCGGGGCCGTGCGGCAGCATGCAATTGTGCAAGGAGATGCCGCCCGGGACGAAACCTTGCGGCTTGGCATCGTAGACGCCGTAGATCAGGCCCATGAACTCGCTCATGATGTTCATGTGGTACCAGGGCGGCCGGAAGGTGTTGTCGGCGACCATCCAGCGCTCGGGGAAGATCACGAAGTCGATATTCGCGGTGCCCGCCGTCTCCGACGGCGAAGTGAGAACCGTGAAGATCGAGGGATCGGGATGATCGAAGCCGATCGCGCCGACCGGCGAGAAGGTGCGCAGATCGTATTTGTAGGGCGCGTAATTGCCGTGCCAGGCGACGACATCGATCGGCGAATGCGGCAGAGTGGTCTTGAACAGCGAGCCGCCCCATTTCACGTAGAGCTCGGTCGGCGTGTCCTTGTCCTCGTAATGCGCGACGGGGGTGAGGAAGTCACGGGCGTTGGCAAGGCAGTTGGCGCCGATCGGCCCGCGCTCCGGCAGCGTGAAGGCGCCGCCGTAGTTCTCGCAGAGATAGCCGCGCGCCGGCCCGTTCGGAATCTCGACGCGGAACTTGACGCCGCGCGGGATCACGACGATCTCGCCGGGCTCGGCGTCGATGCGGCCGAACTCGGTGACGAGGCGCAAATTGCCCTGCTGCAGCACGAACATCATCTCGCCGTCGGCATTGTAGAAATGCTGGTCCACCATCGATTTGGTGATGAGGTAGACATGCGCGGCCATGCCGGCCTGCGTGTTCACGTCGCCCGCCGTCGTCATGGTCTGCACGCCCTGAACGAAGGTGACCTCGTCCTTCGGAAGCGGCGTCGGGTCCCAGCGCATCTGCGCGATCGGCAGATCGTATTCATGGCACGGCGCCGAACGCCACAGGCCGGCATCGGCTTTCTCGAAGCGGCCGGAATGCTTCACCGAGGGGCGGATGCGATAGAGCCAGGAGCGCTCATTGGTGCCGCGCGGCGCGGTGAAGGGCGAGCCGGACAATTGCTCGGCGTAGAGCCCGTAGGCGCAGCGCTGCGGCGAGTTGCGCCCGATCGGCAGCGCGCCCGGCAGCGCTTCGGTCTCGAAGCTGTTGCCGAAGCCGGACATGTAGCCCGGCGTCACCTGCGCCGAGCTTCGGATGATCTGATCGGGCGAGGTGTTGATGTTCATCACTATCCTCCTCCTTGCAGGGCTGCCCACATGTCCTGGTCGCGCTTGTCGGTCCAGATCACGGGATCGTCGATCCCGGATGCCTCGTCATAGGCACGCGACACGTTGAACGGCAGGCAGTGCTCGTAGATGGCGAAGCTGTGGAATTTCGGATCCATCACCTCGCGGGTCGCCGCCATCGATTCCTTCAGCGTGCGCCCCTTGGCCACCGAGATTTCGGCCGCGCCATAGAGCGAGGTGACGAAATCGCGCGTCATCGCGATGGCTTCGCGCACCGTGGCCGTGCCCTTGAGCGCATCGCCGCGGCCCGGCGCGATCGCCTTGGGATTGAAGTTGCGGATCTCGTTCAGCGTCAGCGGCCATTCGCGCAAATGCGCGTCGCCGCAATAGCAGGCCGAGTGATATTCGATGAGATCGCCGGAGAACATCACTTCGGCATCGGGCACCCAGGCGACGATATCGCCGGAGGTGTGGCCGGCCCCGAGCTGCATCAGCCGCACCTCGCGCTTGCCGAGATAGATCGACATCTCGCCTTCGAAGGTCAGCGTCGGCCAGGTCAGGCCGGGGATGCTTTGGGCGTCCTGGAACAGCCGCGGGAAGCGGCCGTACTCGGAATCCCAATCCTGCTTGCCGCGCTCCTCGATCAGCCGATAGGTCTCCTGCGAGGCGACGATGCCTTGCGCCTTGTAGGCGGAGGCCCCCAGCACGCGCACGGCGTGATAGTGCGACAGCACGACGTACTTGATCGGCTTGTCGGTCACGGTGCGGACGCGCTCGATCACCTTGTTCGCCATCGCCGGCGTCGCCTGCGCGTCGAACACCAGGCAACCGTCGTCGCCGACGATCACGGCGGTGTTCGGATCACCCTCGGCGGTGAAGGCATAGAGATCGGTGCCGATCTCGGAGAAGGTGATTTTCTTTTCCGAGAGGTCACCGGTGGATGCGAAGTTCTTCGCCATCAATTCGTCCTTTGAGTCTTTTGGGTTATTATTGTTGTTGCTGCTGTTGTTGTTGCTGCTGGCCGTCGATCATACGGCGCTTGGCAAGCTCGATCGCCTCACGCAGCACACCGATGTCGCCGATATGGTTGGCGAGGATCAGCACCAGTGCCGCGTCGAAATCGGCGCTCTGCTCCTCCGTGAACCCGCGATGCGCCTCGACGATGACGCGAAAGGCATCGTCCGGCCGCGCAAAGTTGGAGCTGGTAGACAACGGCATGCGAAACCTCAATTGAGACCTTGAGCCTGCGACAACGCCGCCGCGATCGCGGCGCGCGTCGGATGGCGGAAGCGCGCGGCGACATAGCCATCGGGCCTGAGCAGATAGGCCGTATGAGGCGCGGCGTCGTAGCGCCTTGCGGCAAGGCCCGAGGGATCGGCAAGTCCGCCCTCGCCACCGATGCGAATATTCTTGATGCCATCGGGCACATCGATCGCCGCGCCATTGTTGAACGAGAGCAGGGTGAAGTCCGTTCCACCCCTGCGGAAGGCGTCCGTCAGATAAGCCTGCTCGGCAATTGGCGCATCGAGCATGGAGCAGCCGGGAGAAGGTCCGCCGCCCCACACATCTGCATCCGGCGACGACAACGGCGTGTCGTAGCTGCACGGCACCGACAGCCGTCCGCCATTGACCATGCGCTTGCCGAACTCGGTCTCCTTGGCCAGCGACAGCACCGCCTTGCGCAGCCGCGCTTCCTGATGCGAATTCGGCGCCATGAAATCGGTCGAGCGGGTGGATTCGCGGATGTTCTCGTCGGCCGCCAGGCTGCGCTCGGCATGATAGCTCTCGAGCAGGCTGGCGGGCGAGGTGCCGCGCAGCACGCGGTCGAGCTTCCAGGACAGATTTTCCGCGTCCTCGAGTCCCGAGTTCGCACCGCGGGCACCGAATGGCGAAACCTGATGCGCGGAATCGCCGGCAAAAATCACGCGGCCATGGATGAAGCGGTCCATCCGCCGGCACTGGAATTTGTACAGCGAGATCCACTCGAACTCGAACTTGTCGTGGCCGAGCATGCGCGCGATCCGCGGCCGCACGTTCTCCGGCTTCTTCTCGACCACCGGATCGGCGTAGCGATTGAGCTGGAGGTCGATACGCCAGACGTCGTCGGGCTGCCGGTGCAGCAAGGCGGAGCGGCCGGCGTGGAACGGCGGATCGAACCAGAACCAGCGTTCGGTCGGGAATTCCGCGGTCATCTTGACGTCGGCGATCAGAAACTGGTCCTCGAACACCTGCCCCGCGAACTCGGCGCCGACCATCTGCCGCAGCGAAGACCGCGCGCCGTCGCAGGCGATCACATATTGAGCGTGCAGGCGATAGGCGCCCTCCGGGGTTTCGATCGTCAATGCGACGGAATCGTTGCGCTGCTCCAGCGCCGTCACCTTGTTGCGCCAGCGCAGATCGATCTCGGGCAGATCGCTGATGCGATCGACCAGATAGGCTTCGGCGTAGTATTGCTGGAGATTGATGAAGGCGGGCCGCTTGTGGCCGTCCTCGGGCAGGAGGTTGAACTGGTAGAGCAGGGACTCCCCGTGGAAGATCCGGCCGACGCTCCACACCACGCCCTTGGCGACCATGCGGTCGCCGACGCCGAGCCGGTCCCAATATTCCAGCGACCGCTTCGAGAAGCAGATCGCGCGCGAGCCTTCGCCGATGCGGTCGGCATCGTCCAGAAGGACGACGCGCTGGCCGCGCTGGGCAAGGTCGATCGCGAGCGAAAGCCCGACCGGGCCGGCGCCGACAACCACGACCGGATGCTCGGCCGGGCCTTGGCCGGCGCGGTCCTGATCGGCGTGGCGGCGATAGCCGAACTGGGCTTTGGCCTGATAGGTCGTGGCCTGCGCCATACTCGAACCTCGGCTCTGGTCAGGAGAGGCCTGATCTGCTAGATAGTCTCACGTGCAACTATTTTGGACCGGAGCCAGCCGGCCGTCAACTGGAATTCGGAGCGCGCGCCTTGGCGAGGACATCCAGCGACATCGCACTGAAGGCACGCGAAGCCGACGGGGCCTCCGTGCGGCCAAAGGCACGGCTCGACCTATTCAAGTTCGTGCCGTTCCGCCTCAACCGGCTCGCAGCGGAAGTCAGTTCCGCGCTCGCGGTCGAATACCAGGAACGGCATGGTCTCGACATTCCGGCCTGGCGCGTGATCGCCACGCTCGGGTTCCGCAACGATGCCTGTAGCGCGCAATACATCGCGCAATGCACCCGCACGCACAAATCCACCATCAGCCGCGCGGTGACTGCGCTGCTCAACGAGGATCTGATCGAGCGGGTCGAGAACGAAGCCGACCGCCGCGAATTCCGCCTGCAACTGACGAAGAAGGGCCGCGCGCTCTACGAAGAGCTGTTCCCGCAGCTGCTGCGGCGGGAAGACGAAATCCTCGCCTGCCTCTCCGCGCAGGAGCGCAAGCAGCTCTCGGTGCTGCTCGGCAAAATCGAAGCGAATCTCGATCTGATCCAGACCAGCGAAGAGGCCGACGCGAAAGAGGCGTATTAGGACGCGTGCTCATGGAGGCGCAGACGTCGGCTTTTGGGAGTCCGGTTGAGAAAGCTTGGTAGGCCCGTGACGGCAGTGGCGAATATAGCGATGCTACTTGTGGCCTTTGCTGCAACTCGCGCATACGCCGTTGACATGGGTTATCTGGCTCCCCCCGGAGTCGCTGCAAACGAGTTTCCCTCACCGCAGCGCCCTGTCGCACGAATCGTCAGCCCGCGCCGCTCCTCCGAGGAGCGCCGCGACGCCCTCAATGAGGCCGGTCAAATCGCACGCGTTCTTGAACTGAAACCAGGTGTGACAGTCGGTGACATTGGAGCAGGCAGTGGCTACTACACGGTCAGGCTCTCGCACCTCGTCGGACCCGCCGGCTCTGTCGTTGCCCAGGACGTCACGCGGGATTACCTCGTCGAACTCGCTAGGCGAACAAAACTTCTGAAGTTGACGAACGTGCAATTCGCGCTCGGCGAACCCCACGACCCGCGTCTGCCCGCTTCTTCACTGGATGCAGTAATCCTTGCGCATATGTATCACGAGATAGCCCAACCCTATGCCTTCCTCTACAATCTCGCGCCCGCCTTGAAGCAGGGTGCGCGGGTCGGAATTGTCGATCTTGAGCTTCCGACGTCGAAGCATGGCATGCCAATTGCGCTCTTGCGCTGCGAATTAACTGCCGTCGGCTATCGCGAGGTCGCCACATATAAGCTCGCAGGGGACGGAGGATACCTGGCGATATTCTCTCCCCCGGAGCTAGCGGCTCGAAAATCTCCCCGCGATATCGTTGCTTGTGTGGATCCTGCCGGCACTCGTTGAAACCATATCTGCCGCCCGTCCCGGCGCGTAGATGGGTTAACGGGCCCTACCCAAGATAACCGGCATTAAGCCGGGATTATCGCGCTTCGGCTAGGGGCCAATTGCAGACGCTTAACGTCTGCTGGCAAAAAGCCTACGCTGCGCGAGATTAACGTAAGAATCGGGCCAGTCGACCTCTCTCTTAGATGCCGGAAGATATTGCCTCCGGTCCGCGTACTCGTAGTAGAGCGTCCCGTGGATACCTTGCGCATCGCGCTTCAAAATGGGGCGCTCCCATACGGGCAGCATTATTCGTAAAGCCTGCTCTTCCCCTACGCGTTCGGTAAAGTCCTCAATCAACTCTATGTCTTGGTCCGCGCCGGGAAAGATAGCAGCGAACTCGTCATCGGTCGCTTCAAACAAGCTGAACGTCGCATTCACCGCGCGATCTATGATCTGAATGTTCTTCAAACTCTGCTCCCGGAGTCCACGACCATAGACTCTCTAGTATGGATCTCCCAAAGTCCACAACGAGTCACAAGGCGACGTCCGCAGGTGGGGCCGTGTGCCCGCCCGGCCTTCGGAAGCCGACATCTAAGGTTTATAAGCACCCGCCCTAAAGCGGAATGGCCATAGGTTGAATTGATCGCCGCGGCCCGTTCACCTCCCCCGCTTGTGGGAGAGCGAGCGCACACCTCTCATTGCTGCACAGGACGCCGCAATCACAACGGCTCGCGGTTGCTATTTCGCGCCAAGCTCTTCCCTGGGATTATGGGTCCCGAATCTACGCGCGCTTTGGGCGCGCTTGTCCGACGAGCCTCGGTTGCTATTTCGCAAACGACCTTGTCGGCGGCAGGTGCAGTGCCCAGGCATCGACCTTGTCGCTGGCGCGCGGGTAGATCTCGGTCACGATCGGATCGTGGCCGGGGATGAATCGATCAGGGTGGCCGGCGAGGCGCTCGATGGTCTCCCAACCTACCGCCATGTCGCCGACATTGTAGACGATCGGGAACGGGCTCTTGCGCTGCAGATTGGCGTAGTAATGCGCGGCATCGGACGCCAGCACCACCGGCCCGCGCGCGGTCTCGACCCTGACCACCTGCAGCCCGTCCGAATGGCCGCCGACACGATGCACGGTGACGCCGGGCGCGACCTCGCCGTCGCCGGAATAAAACGTGACACGCTCGCCGTAGACGTGGCGCACCATCTGCGTGACGTGCTCGACCGAGAACGGATGTCGCAGCAGTCCGTTGCACATGCAGCGCCCGGTCGCGTAGGCCATCTCGCGCTCCTGGAGGTGGAAGCGCGCATTCTGGAAGCGATCGAGATTGCCGGCGTGGTCGTAATGCAGATGCGTCACGATGACGTCGCGAATGCTTGACGCCGCGACGCCAAAGCGCTCCAGCGCATCGACCGGATTGAGCGTCAGCTTGCGCGCCCGCGCGCTCGCCTCCTCGGCATTGAAGCCGGTGTCGACCAGGATGTCGCGGCCGCCCCCGCGGATCAGCCAGACGAAATAGTCGAGGTCCTGCGCCGCGCTGTCATGCGGATCGGGCTGAAGGAAGTTCATGCTGGGGGTGCGCGGCGACATCGTCGCATAGCGCAGGGCGTAAATCTCGTAGGCGTTTCCCATGGTTTTTGCTTTTGCTTTGCTTTTCTGAGTGGATCTTCGGCACGATCCTGCGCACCAAGCCATTCTCCGCTGCAAAGGTCAAACGCCGCGCCGCATCACGGCGGCAGGCCTTTCAATGTGAGACCAATCACATTTTCGGCGCCATGGAGGTCCTAACGTCCGCCGGTAAGATCGAGCCGGATCGCGTCGAGCACAAACATGACAGCCTGTTTATCCGTTCTGCGGCGCACCCAGGCGTTGCGGTCAATCGTCGCGATAACGCCGAATCTCCAAGCAGTTGACGCCCCCCGTCCCCGGTTTGATAATGCAGGAAGCGTAAGTTAAGGTCGCCGCGGCGCAAGCTGGGAACGGCGCCTTTTTGGCTGGACCGCGCTGATTATGAAAATTCGCTTCTTTCTTCTTCTGCCCTTGCTCGTCTCGCTCGTCCCGACTGCCCCATCGCTTGCGGCCGGTGACCGCTTTGCGCTGGTCATCGGCAACGCCAAATATCCGGATGCGGATGCCCCGCTGAAGGAACCGATCAACGATGCCCGTGACGTCGCCGACGAGCTCAAGCGCGACGGCTTTTCGGTCGAGATCGGCGAGAATCTGACCGGCGACGGCATGCGCCGCGCCTTCGACAAGCTCTACGGCAAGATCAAGCCGGGATCGGTGGCGCTGGTGTTCTTCAGCGGCTTCGGCATCCAGTCGGCGCGCCAGAGCTACATGCTGCCGATCGATGCGCAGATCTGGACCGAATCCGACGTGCGCCGCGACGGTTTCAGCCTCGAGACCGTCCTCGGCGAGCTCAACACCCGCGGCGCGGGCGTCAAGATCGCGCTGGTCGACGCTAGCAGGCGCAATCCGTTCGAGCGCCGGTTCCGCAGCTTCTCGGCCGGCCTGACCCCGGTGATCGCGCCGAACGGAACGCTGGTGATGTATTCGGCGGCGCTGGCCTCGGTGGTCTCCGACGCCGGCGGCGAGCACAGCCTGTTCGTCCAGGAGCTCCTGAAGGAAATCCGGGTCCCCGACCTGATGGCCGAGGAGACGCTGAACCGGACCAAGATGGGAGTCACCCGGGCTTCGCGCGGCGAGCAGGTGCCTTGGATATCCTCTTCATTGGCCGAAGATTTCTCGTTTAGCCCGGGAGCCGGCGGATCGCGTCCGGCGCCTAGCGCGCCGCCTGCGCCTCCCGCGCCGCCGCCGGTGGTCGCCAACAACCCGCCGCCGGCACCGCCCGCGGCGCCGACACCGCCTCCGCCGCCGAAGCCGGCCGACACCGCGGCAGCACCCGCGCCTGCTTCTCCACCTCCTGCGCCGGCGCCGGCCCCCACGCCGAAGCCGCAGGTCGAGGCCGCCCTGCCCCCGCCGCCACCGCCGGTCAAACCGATTGATCCCGCTCCGGCACCGAGCACCGACAGCGGGCCGAGCGCCGCCGCGCTGGCCGACGATCCCACGATCAAGAGCCTGACCTCCAAGATTGCCGCCAATCCTGATGACGTGAACGCGCTGTACCGGCGCGGCCAGGTCTATGCCAGCAAGGGCGCCTACAACCTCGCCATCAAGGATTTCGACGACACGCTCCGGATCAACACCAAGGATGTCGAGGCGCTGAACAACCGCTGCTGGACCCGCACCGTGGTCGGCGACCTCCAGGGCGCGCTGAAGGATTGCAACGAGGCGCTGCGGCTGCGGCCGAACTTCGTCGACGCGTTGGACAGCCGCGGGCTCGTCAACCTCAAATCGGGCGCGGTCAAGAATGCCATCGCCGATTTCGATGCGGCCCTGAGGATCAACCCGCGTCTGACCTCCTCGCTTTATGGGCGCGGCCTCGCCAAGCAGCGCAATGGCTCCGCCCAGGAAGGCGCGCTTGATATCGCCAATGCCAAAGCGATGGATCCGAACATCGTTCAGGAGTTCGCAAGCTACGGAGTGCGCTAGGATTTTTTTGAATTGAGGCAGGCGGCGCCTCGAACCTTGGGGGCCCAGGGAAGACTAACGAACGGATGCCGCAGGCGGCCTTCCCCGGGGGGCTCATTGCAGGAACTTTGGCAGGAATTTTCGAACCGCGCGAGCTCGCTGCGCAGGAGGGACTGGCTATGAAATCGGCTGCAAAGGGACTTACCGCGATCCTGTCCATCATCACTCTTGGCGCTGCGCTGTCGCTGCCGGCCTCGCCGGCCTTCGCCGGCGATGACGGCAACAGCAAGAACGTTACCGAGGACGACATCGTCCGCGCGCTGGCGCCGCCGGCCAAGAAGCCCCTGACCCGCGGCCTCTCGCTCGCCCCCCAGGCCGATCCCGCGCCGAACGCCGCCGAGAGCAAGCTGATCCAGTCGGTGCGCGGCCGCTCGACGCGTTCGCTGTCCTCGACCGAGCGCGAGGAAATCGCATCGGTCGCCAAGGACAAGCCGAACATCGATCTCGAAATCACGTTCGACTACAACTCCGCCAATATCAGCGCCAAGTCGATGCCATCCGTGCAGGCGCTCGGTCGCGCGCTGACCAGTCCCGACCTGAAGGGCTCCACCTTCGTGGTGGCCGGCCACACCGATGCCGCCGGGGGCGAAACCTACAACCAGGACCTGTCGGAACGCCGCGCGGATGCGATCAAGCGCTACCTCGTCGACAAGTACAGCATCTCCGCCACCGACCTCGTCACCGTCGGCTACGGCAAGAGCAAGCTGAAGAATCCGAGCCAGCCGATGGCCGAGGCCAATCGCCGCGTGCAGGTCGTCAACATGGAAAACAAGACCACCGCATCGAAGTGAGCACGACAAAATCCTCTGAAGTGACAAGTCGTGATGTGGTGTAAAGTCTCGCTTCCAGAGCGCGTCCCGCAGCCTTGCGGGACGCCGCTTTGTTTCAGGGAAATGCTCTTGATGGGCCTCGCGCGGATGGCCGTGAGCCAGGCCAGGATGATCCGGCGATGAACCTCTCCGAATATCTCAAGCCTGCCGGAACCGTGATGTTCGTCGTCGCGCTCGGCGTCGGCTACTACCTGTTCGAGCATCGGAAGCGCGCCGAGCCGAAGGAGACGCAGAGCGAGGCGCTCGTCATCGTCACGAAGTCGACCAATGCCTGCTTCTCCGACCTTGTACGGGTGACCGGCTTCTTCGTGCCGCGCCGCGAGGCCGTGGTCATCGCCGACCAGGAGGGATCCAAGGTCACCGATCTCTTCGTCACCGAGGGCACCGTCGTTGCCGATAACCAGGAGCTGGCGCGCCTGACCGCGCCGCCGCAGATCCCGGGCCAGCCGCAGAGACCCGGTCCGCAAGGTCCGATCTCGCTGAAATCACCTGCGCCGGGCCTCATCACCGAGGTCCGCACCATCGTCGGCGCGCCCGCTTCCCCGCAGGCCGGCCCGATGTTCCGCATCGCCGTGAACAACGAGATCGAGCTCGATGCTCAGGTCCCGGCGGTGCACATGCCCAAGCTCAACTCCGGCGCCACCGTGCGCATCAGCCGCGATGACGCGCCCGATCTGATCGGCCGGGTCCGGCTGGTTGCGCCCGAGATCGACCGCGCCACGCAGCTCGGCCGCGTCCGCATCAGCGTCACCAACAATCCGTCGCTGAAGGTCGGCGTGTTCGCCCGCGCCTCGATCGACGCCAAGCGAAGCTGCGGCGTCTCGATCCCCAAGACCGCGATCGACCATCTCACCATTCAGGTCGTCAAGGGCAACATCATCGAGACGCGCAAGGTGCGGGTCGGGCTCTCGTCCGACAACGCGACGGAAATTCTGGAGGGCCTCGACGTCGGCGAAATCGTCGTGGCCGACGCCGGCTCTTCGCTCCATGACGGCGACCAGATCAAGACCATGTTCGCCGATGAACTCGATCGCACGCGGGTACGCTGATGGCTCTCAATATCTCGGCTTGGTCGATCCGGAATCCGCTGCCGTCGGTCGTCTTCTCGATCATTCTTCTGATCCTCGGCTGGGTGTCTTTCACCAAGCTCGCGGTGACGCGGCTGCCTTCGGCCGACATTCCCGTGATCTCGGTCGTGGTCTCGCAGTTCGGCGCGGCGCCCGCCGAACTCGAATCGCAGGTGACCAAGACGGTCGAAGACGCCGTCTCCGGCGTCGAGGGCGTGCGGCACATTACCTCACAGATCACCGACGGTGTGTCGGTCACCACCATCCAGTTCGCGCTAGAGACCAACACCGACCGCGCGCTCAACGACGTCAAGGACGCGGTGACGCGTGTGCGGTCGAACCTGCCGCAGAACGTCACCGAGCCGCTGATCCAGCGCGTCGACGTGATCGGCCTGCCGATCGTCACCTATGCCGCGATCTCGCCCGGCAAGACGCCGGAGCAACTCTCTTACTTCGTCGACGACGTGGTCAAGCGCGCGCTGCAAGGTGTCCGCGGCGTCGCCCAGGTCGAGCGCATCGGCGGTGTCGAGCGCGAAATCCTGGTTTCGCTCGACCCGGACCGTTTGCAGGCAATGGGTCTGACCGCGGTCAATGTCAGCCAGAGCCTGCGCGGCACCAATGTCGACGTCGCCGGCGGCCGCGCCGAGATCGGCAAGAACGACCAGGCGATCCGCACGCTCGCCGGCGCCAAGACGCTGAGCGACCTTGCCGGCACCATGATCCCGCTGTTCGGCGGCGGCGAGGTCCGGCTCGACGACCTCGGCACCGTCACCGACACCATCGCGGACCGCCGCACCTTCGCCCGCTTCAACGGCGAGCCGATCGTCGCGCTCGGCATCAAGCGCTCCAAGGGCGCCAGCGACGTCAAGGTGGCCGAGGCCGTGCAGAAGCGCATCGACGTACTCAAAGCCGCCTATCCCGACGTCGACCTGAAGGTGATCGACACCTCGGTCGAATATACCAACGGCAATTACCACGCGGCGATCTCGACCCTGTTCGAAGGCGCCATCCTCGCCGTCGTCATCGTGCTCTTGTTCCTGCGCGACCTGCGCGCCACCATCATCGCCGCGATCTCGCTGCCCTTGTCGATCTTCCCGGCCTTCTGGGCGATGGACCTGCTCGGCTTCTCGCTGAACCTCGTCAGCTTCCTCGCCATCACGCTGTCGACGGGTATTCTGGTCGACGACGCCATCGTCGAGATCGAGAACATCGTCAGGCACATGAACATGGGCAAGTCGCCCTATCGTGCCGCCCTCGAAGCCGCCGACGAGATCGGCCTCGCGGTGATCGCGATCTCGCTGACCATCATCGCGATCTTCGCACCGGCGAGCTTCATGTCGGGCATCGCCGGACAGTTCTTCAAGCAGTTCGGCATCACCGTCTCGGTGCAGGTGTTCTTCTCGCTGCTCGCCGCGCGCTTCGTCACGCCGGTGCTCGCCGCCTACTTCCTCAAGCCCGGCACTCACGAAGAACCGCCGCCCGGCCGCGTGCTGCGGGCCTATCACCGGATCGTGGCCTGGTCGGTAAAACACTATTTCATCACGGTGCTGGTCGGCTTCGGCATCTTCGCCGCCTCGATCTGGAGCATTACACTGTTGCCGCAGGGTTTTCTGCCGGCGCAGGACAGTTCGCGCTCACTGCTGGCGCTCGAGCTGCCGCCGGGCACCCAGCTTGCCTATACCGAAAAGGTCACCGAGGACATCGTCGCGCGCCTGCGCAAGCGGCCCGAGGTGAAGAGCATCTTCGTCGACGGCGGGCGCGTCCCGCCGGGCACCCAGGAAGTCCGGCGCGCCGCGCTGATCATCAACTACACGCCCAAGGATGCCCGCGACATCACCCAGCGCGAGCTCGAATTCTCGATCAGCCAGGAGCTGGAGAACATCCCGGACATCCGCTTCTGGTTCCTCGACGAGAACGGTCTGCGCGCCATCTCGCTGGTCGTGACCGGTGTCGACGCCAACATCGTCAACAATTTCGCGAGCGAGCTCGCGACGCAGATGAAGCGGATTCCGACCATCTCCAACGTGATCTCGGAAACCACGCTGGAGCGGCCCGAGCTGCGCGTCGAACCGCGCGCCGATCTCGCGGCGCGGCTCGGCGTCTCGACCGAAAGCCTGTCGCAGACCATCCGCGTCGCCACCATCGGCGACGTCGGACCCGCGCTCGCCAAGTTCGACGTCGGCGACCGTCTGGTGCCGATCCGCGTGCAGCTCGAGGATGCCGCGCGCGGCAATCTGAAGACGCTGGAACAGTTGCGCGTGCCGCTCGGCGAGCACGGCGAGAAGGGCGGCGTGCCGCTCTCGGTCATCGCCGACGTCAAGCTCGACCAGGGTCCGACCAGCATCAACCGCTACGATCGCGAGCGGCAGGCGACGGTCGCCGCCGACCTCGTCGGCTCCGCCGCACTCGGCGACGCCACCAAGAAGATCTACGATCTGCCGGTGATGAAGAGCCGGCCGAAGGGCGTGAAGGTCTCTCCCTCCGGCGACGCCGAAAGCCTCAACGAACTGTCCGACGGCTTCGCCACCGCGATCACGGCGGGCCTGATGATGGTCTACGCCGTGCTGGTGCTGCTGTTCGGCACCTTCCTGCAGCCGATCACCATCCTGTTCTCGCTGCCGCTCTCGATCGGCGGCGCGATCGCGGCCCTGCTCCTCACCGGCAAGCAGCTGACCACACCGGTGTGGATCGGCATTCTGATGCTGATGGGCATCGTCACCAAGAACGCGATCATGCTGGTGGAATTCGCGATCGAAGCCATTCACGCCGGCAAGCCGCGCGAAGAGGCGATGATCGACGCCGGCATGAAGCGCGCCCGGCCGATCGTGATGACCACGATCGCGATGGCCGCGGGCATGATGCCGAGCGCGCTCGCGGTCGGCGCCGGCGGCGAGTTCCGCTCGCCGATGGCGCTCGCGGTGATCGGCGGCCTGATCTTCTCCACCATCCTGTCGCTGGTGTTCGTGCCCGCGATGTTCATGGTGATGGACGATTTTGGCGCCCTGATCTGGCGCTTCGCCAAGCGGCTGATCGTGCACAGCGAGGACGCCGAGACGGACAGTCATCACGGCGCGGCGCCGGCACCGAAAGACGTCGCCCACCGTGCTGCGGAGTAAGATTTCGGGCGAGTAGCCGGGCGCGTTAACGCAGGGCGCCTTCAAGGCGCTGTGTTACCCCAATAGCTTTCATGCGGATCACGCTCGGCCCTGGGTCTGCACCGGCAAGCCCTGCATTCGCGGGCTGTGCGGCTGAGCCCTACTCGTTCCGCGCGATCGCGGTCAGCTTGGTCATGTTCCGCAGCAAGATGCGGCCACGCTGAAGATCGAGGATCGCTTCCTTGCGCCAGGCCTGGAGCTGGCGGTTGACGCTCTCGCGGGCGGCGCCGACGAAGACGCCGAGCTGCTCCTGCGAGATGTGCACCTCGGAACCGAAATCGGCGGCCAGCGCGCAGAGCCGCCGTGCGAGGCGCACCGGCAGCGGCTGCAGCATCGATTCCTCCATGCGCTCGCTCTGCCAGCGGATGCGCTGGCACAGCAATGCGATGATCTTGATCGCGACCTTCGGCTCGCGCTCGAGGAAGCTGAGGAAATCTTCGCGCCGCAGCACGAACAATTCGCTGGCCTCGCCCGCGGTCGCATCCGCGGTCCGATTCTGGCCGTCCAGCACCGCGACTTCGCCGAACAGGTCGCCGGGGCCCATGAAATTGAGCGTGAGCCGGCTGCCGTCGGAGGCACCTGTCTCGATGCGGACCTGGCCGCGGCGCACGCCGAACAGCGCGTTGCCGGGATCGCCCTTCTGGAACAGCACCTCGCCATTCCCCAGATGCTGGGTGTGACAGAGATTGGACAGCCGCTGGAGCTCGTCTGCACCGAGATCCGCGAACATCGCGTTCATCTTCAAAATGACCGCAAATTCGGCCTGCTTGCTCATTTCAATGTCCTTGTGAAGTCCTGGTCAGTCATCTTGTCAGACGCTTGGCAAATCGCTTGAAACCATCACCATCAGGATCGCGTAAAACCGCGCCGGGGAAGTGTGTCATAAGTCACATAACTTTGCAGCATCCCCTGACTATTTTTACGCGCTTGGAGCCGCTTCCCGTCCGGGGATAAACTCGGCCGCGAAGGATGGATAACCGGCGGGATTCGACGCCGATTGTCCGTCAGTGGAAAGTCGAGATGAGAGCAGTAAAATTCGCCGGCGCGGCATTGGCCGCCGTCATCATCGTGATCGCACTCCTGCTGGTGGTCGGAATCCCCTCGGGCTTCCTGACCTCGACGATCGCCTCGCGCGTCGAGAGCGCGACCGGCTATCGTCTGTCGATCGACGGCACCACCAAGATCAGCCTGTGGCCGACGCTGAACGTCACCCTGAACGACCTCTCGCTTGCCGATCCCCGGGATCGCAGCGGCATCACGCGCCTGACGATCGACAGCGTGCAGGCCGACATGTCGCTCTCCAGCGTGTGGTCGGGCCGCCCTGAGATCCGCGAGCTGATCGTCACCCATCCGGTGCTTTACCAGCCGCTGCTGCGGGAGCGCCTGCCGAATGCGGGAGGCTCGTCGAGGCCGCCACTCGCGCTCGACGCGGATGGCGCGACCATCGACCGCGTCAAGATCACCGACGGCGAAGTCGCATTCTCGCGCGTGCGCGACCGCGTCGAGGGCCGCATCAGTGCCATCAACGCCGACGCGACCATCGGCCGCGACCGCAAGGTCAATGTCACTGGCACCGCGCGCGTCGGCGACCACCCGACCAAGTTCGACATCAAGGCGACCACGCCGGCGCCGCCGGCCGACCGGCCGACGATCCCGGTGGATTTCGCCATCGACATGCCCGACGTATTGAAGTCTCAGCTCAGCGGTCATGCCGAAATGCGAATGAACGGCGACGTCGTGATGATCAACGGCGTGAATGGCCGGCTCGGCGATGGCACATTCAACGGCTGGGCTTCGGTCGACATTGCCAGCAAGCCGCTGGTCAAGCTCGACCTCGACTTCCAGCGGCTGGCGATTCCGCTGGCGAAATCGCCGGAGGGCGCCGCCGGGCAGCCCTGGAGCAATGCGCCGATCGACGTCTCCGGGCTCAATTATGTCGATGCGCAAGTGCGGATCTCCGCGAACGAAGCCGTGATCGGTGATGCCCGCATCGCGCCTCTGGCGCTCGATGCGAAGCTCGCCGGCGGCGTGCTGAAGGCGGGGACCGCCAATCTCGGCGCCTATGGCGGCCAGGTCTCCGGTGAGGTGATCCTCGATGCAACCACCGGCGCGCCGAGTTTTGCCATGCATTCCGATCTCGTCGGCGTGCGTGCGCTGCCGCTGCTTCAGGGCCTCGCCGAATTCGACCGCATCGACGGCAAGCTGCAGGCCAAGCTCGCTCTTCGCAGCGCGGGCACCAGCCAGCGCGCGCTGATGGCGAACATGCAGGGCACGGCCTTCGTCAATTTCCAGGACGGCGCCATCCGCGGCATCAATGTCGCGCAGATGATCCGCTCGCTGACATCGGGCACGCTGTCCGGCTGGCAGGACAACCAGAATGCCGGCCAGGAGCAAAGCACCGACCTGTCGCAGCTTTCGGCGTCGTTCCGCATCGACAAGGGCCAGGCGGTGACGACCGATCTCAACCTGATCGGACCGCTGGTGCGCGTCACCGGCGCGGGCACCATCGCGCTCGACACCAAGATGATGGGTTTTCGCGTCGAGCCGAAGCTGGTGATGACGACCGAAGGTCAGGGCCGCGCCAATGAGCCTGTTGGCTTCGGCATTCCCGTGATGATCCAGGGCAGCTGGTCGCAGCCCAAGATCTACCCCGACATGGCCGGCATGCTGGACAATCCCGACGCCGCCTATGCCAAGCTGCGCGAGATGGGCAAGGGCCTGTTCGGTCCCGATGGCGCCGGGCTCGGCAACATTCTGGGCAGCCTTGGTCTCGGCGGCACGACTGCGCCCGGCGGCAATGCGGCCGGCAACGCCAATCCGCAAGCCCAGCAGCCGGGCCAGAACAATCTGCTCGGCGGCCCACTGGGGGAGGCGATCGGCAATTTGATTCAGCAGGGGCTGTCCAGCGGCGCGGGAAGCAGCACTGGTGCCGCGCCGGGCAGTGGCCGCAGCCGGAGCCTGCCGGCAACGCCGTCCACGCCCGCGCCGCAGGCCTCGCCCGCGGCTCCGGCCCTGGAGGACCCGCCGGTCGCACAGCAAGACAGTCAGCCAATGAACGACGTGCTGCGGCAACTCTTTAACCGGTGATTGGCGGACGGGCGGGCTTAGCTCCACGGCAATCCCCTTACATCAGCTTCCCCGCTACCGGCTTCCTCCGAACGGATGAGGCTGCGGCAACTCACCGGCCTTTTCGCCGGCCCCCGCGTCCACAGGGAGTAACCACGCCGGCCGGTCCCCGGCCCGCGCGGCGGTCCTTTGGCCCAAATTGTGATAGAACGGCCGGGAAGGGCCTGCATGGCCCGTGAGCGCCGGCGTCGATGGCGGCGCGAGAGGATCGGGATGGCAGGAGCGAACGACAAGACACGGTTTCTGCGCGAGGGCCTGTTCGCCAAATACGTCGTCTCCCTCGTCGGCCTCGTCGTGTTCGTGCTCGCCGTCAACGGCGCGATGGAGACCTGGATCTCCTACCGCGCCACCAAGACCCAGCTGACCGACGGGCTGGAGGACAAGGCGCAGGCCGCCGCCCGGCGGATCGAGCAGTCGATCTCGGAGCTCGATCGCCAGATCAGCTGGGTGACGCGGGCGAGCCAGGACACCCTCGAAAAGCGCCGTGCCGACTACGCATCGCTGCTGCACCAGGTCTCGGTCGTCAACCAGCTGTTCCAGCTCAACGGCGAGGGCCGCGAGGTGCTGCGCGTCTCGCGCCAGTCGACCACCACCGGCAGCAATGCCGACCTGTCCCGCGACATGCGCTTCACCGACACCGTCGCCCGCGGCGTCAGCTATGCGCCGGCCTGGTTCGCCGACCGGACGCCATTCATGTCGATCTCGGTGGCGCATTCCGGCTTCAATGCCGGCGTCACCGTGGCCGAGATCGACCTCAGCTTTCTCTCCGACTTCCTGTCCGACGCGCAGGTCGGCAAGGCCGCCTTTGCCTATGTCGTCGATCCCCGCGGCCGCGTGCTGGCGACGTCGTCGAAGGGGCCCGATGTCGGCAAGGATTTGTCGAAGCTGCCGCAGGTGGCGGCCGCGATCGCGCCTGGCCATGAGGGCGACAGTTCGGGCACCGACTTCAACGGCCATGCGGTGATGAGCGCGGCGAGCACGGTGCCGAAACTCGGCTGGAGCGTGCTGTTCGAGCAGCCGACCACGCAGGCCCTGACGCCGATCCGCGACCAGCTGGTGCGCATCGCGCTCTTGATCGGCATGGGCCTCATGGTCGCGATCCTCGCCGGCACGCTGCTCGCCCGCCGCATGATCATCCCGATCACGGCGCTGCGCGACGGCGCCTACAGGCTCGGCGAGGGCGATTTCAATCACCGCATCGAAGTGCGCACCTCGGACGAGCTGGAAGATCTTGCCGGTCAGTTCAACCGCATGGCCGGCCAGATCCAGGAGACCTATTCGGACCTGGAGACCAAGGTCGAGGAGCGCACGCGCGATCTGGCGCAGTCGATCAACGAGCTGAAGGTGCTGGAGGAGGTCGGCCGCGCCGTCGCCTCCTCGCTCGATCTCAACGCCGTGCTGCCGACGATCGCCGCGCGCGCGATCGAGATCACCCATGCCGATGCGGTGCTGATCTACGGCTTCGATGCCGAGACGCGCCGCTTCAACCTGGTCGAGGCCAACGGCATCGACAAATCCGCCGACGGCGCCCATGTCACCATCGACGAAGGCGAGAACATCCTGAGCGATGCCGCCGAAAGCGGCGAGCCGATCGCGATTGCCGAACTCGGCGCCGCCGCCGAGCAGCCGCTGCGCGAGGTCGCCATCGCGGCCGGCTTCCACTCGGTGCTGGTGGTGCCGCTGGTCGACCAGCAGGGCACGCTCGGCTCGCTGGTGGTGCTGCGCCGCGCGAGCGGCGAGTTCGCCGCCAGCATCATCGGCCTGATGCGCACCTTCGCCAACCAGGCCGTGCTGGCGATGCGCAATGCGCGGCTGTTCACCGAGGTCGACCACAAGAGCCACGCCCTGGAGACGGCCAACGAGACCGTGCGCGCCCAGGCCGACAAGCTGCGCGAGCAGACCGAGCAACTGAAGAACTGGAACAAGTCGCTGGAGGAGCGCGTCAAGACCCAGCTCGGCGAGATCGAGCGCATCCGCAAGCTCGAGCGTTTCCTGGCGCCGCAGGTGGCGCAGCTGATCGCCTCCTCCGACAGCCCGGAAGGGCTGCTTACCAGCCAGCGCCGCGAGGTGACCGTGGTGTTCTGCGATTTGCGCGGCTTCACCGCATTCACGGAGGCGACCGAGCCGGAAGAGGCGATGAACGTGCTGCGCGAATATCACGCCGCGCTCGGCAAGCTGATCTTCAAGTACGAGGGCACGCTCGACAAATATGCCGGCGACGGCGTGATGATCCTGTTCAACGCGCCGATCCAGTTCGAGGACCACACCAAGCGCGCCGTGAAGATGGCAGTGGAGATGCGCGACACCATCGGCCCGCTGACCGAGCGCTGGCGCAACCGCGGGCACAGCCTCGGCTTCGGCATCGGCATCGCGGTCGGCTATGCCACGCTCGGCCAGGTCGGCTTCGAGCAGCGGCTGGAATATGCCGCGATTGGCAGCGTCACCAACCTCGCCTCGCGCCTCTGCGGCGAAGCCAAGCCCAACCAGATCGTGGTAAGCCGCCGCGTCTACGGCATCGTCGAGCCCTGGGTCGAAGCGCGCGCCCTCGACGATCTCCAGCTCAAGGGTTTCAATCATCCCGTGCTCGCGATGGAGATCTTGAACTGGCGTGAGGAAGTCGAGAACGTGGTGGATGCCTCAGCGGTGCGACGAAGGGGGTAAAGCTGGCGTTGGCGCTGGTGTAGCCCGGATGGAGCGAAGCGAAATCCGGGGTCGTGCCACAAGCGACGGCAGTCCCGGATTGCGCTTCGCTCCATCCGGGCTACAGGCCCTTGTATCGCTCACCGACAGTATTCCGCGATCCCGCGGCACATTGCGCCCGGGTTTTGCTTGGGTCACGGCACCCTTCAAAATGGAAGGGCGCAGGGAAGACCGGGCACCGGCTGGCACCCGCAAGACCCCTGTGCATGAGTGCGTGATAGTCGCTCACAGGGGAGAAACAGGTGCGGCCGAATGCCCGGCCTTCCCTGCGCAGTGGTTGAAACGGCTTATGTCGCGCTCTCGCCGGTGAGACGATCCCTTTGCCACCGTCGCCTTGCATCTTTCATGGGATGCGCAGGTCCGGTCGGACCAGCGCACCGCTGCAAGACTTGACGCCGGATATTCGGGCGTCACGACCACACGATTTTGCCGTACGCGAGCAGCACCGTCGTACACGCGCCCGCTGATCGCTCACGGGGACACCCCGCCCTGCGACCGCATCTGGCGCCAACGCCGCCCGCGTCCACCGCCCCTCACCCCACGAACCCTGACGATCGCGATCCGTCCCTTACCATGGGATGAGTTGGAAGGGAGCATAGGGTGTTTCGTTTTTCCAGTAAAGCGAATTTTGGATTATTCGAATGACAAATTCGGATACCGAGCAAACAACCCCATGCACAGTAGACGGGGGTTGTCGGATCAATGGGTTATGAGAGACAGTCGAGGCGACCGACCTCTATCTGGACGACCACAGCTACAGGTGACCCATGCTGACGACGAAGCGCAAGCCGGCCACGGTCGGCGATCCTCATCGAGCGACGTCGATCCGCTCGATGACGGGCGCTGTGGGGACAGTGGACTCCCCGGGGTCGTCCCGGCGTTCGCCGGCACGACAGCGGAGCGTGGGGCGACGGCGGTGCCGACAATCCCCTTCCCCCGAACCATATCCCTTCTCCCCGCGACTAACCCTCGCCTCAACGGCGAGGCGATTCCAATGGAGACCACTTGTGGCGCTTGCCTTGCCTTCGCGTGCTTATGATCTGCAGATGCTGGACCGTCCCGCCGATCGCGCGCGTGACCACGGCTGGGTCTTTGGCCTGCCGCCGGGCATCAGCAGCGAGCAATGGCCGCTCGATCCCGTCACCGGCTATCCGCTGATGCACGGCTTCACCTTGCTGCTGCCGGAGGATTACCGCGTGCATGGCGAGGACATCGTCGCAGTGTCATTCTTTGCCACCGCGCCCGATCACAATGACGGCGGCGCGCCCGATGACCCTGAAATCCGCGAGGCCGTGCAGGCGCGCACCTCGCATCCGCGGCTGTCGCGCATGACCGATCGGCGGCGCCAGCGCTTTCTTCGAGACGGCCGCGCCCTTCGCGCAAAAGATGTTCGCCGGCCCGCCGCGTGCCGAACTGGCCGCGAACCTCGCGATCGCGCTGACACCGCGCGCAACCGATCCCAACGCCGGCAAGGCTCCGCAGGACCCGCACATTCCGCGCGACCCGCCGACCGGCTATCAGTCCTACTACTACTTTGAGGGCGGCGTCCCGACCGCCGACAATTACCGCCTGCACGATTGGTGCAAGGACCACGCCCGCAACCATCTCGGCGGCACCATGCGGCCGTGCCAGGCGGTGCCGGAGATGAGCCCGTTCTACATCGAGTTCGAGGAATATTTCGGCGGCTACAATTTCGGCAGTGGCAACGCGCAGCTCGACTTCAAAGACATGAAGTTCGACTGGGCGTGCGACTGATCACGCCCCCCGCTTCGGCCCGATCGCCTCGAAGCCGGCCTTCTGCTCGTCGCTCAAGTCGGCCTCGAAATCGTCGAGCGCATCGGTGACGCCGTTCACGGCTTGCAGCATCGTCTCCAGCCGCGCCTTTGCGGCGGTGAGGCGCGCCTGCGGAGTCGCAGCGGCTTCCGCCGGGCAAGCGCTCAGCGTCTGCATCGTGCGCAGCGTGGTGTCCTGCAGCACCTCGAAGCGGGCGCGGGCGGTCTCGTCGAGGCGGAGCGTGGTGGCAATGTCGCCCGCGGGCCATTGCTGCTGCACGAGCTGCTCGTACTGCCGCTGCAGCTTCTCGTCATAGCGCGGATCGCTGTCGGGGTCGCAGGCGTTTGAGGCCTGCGCATCCTTGCTCGTATCCTTGCTCGTATCTTTGCGCTGCATGGCCGCGAGCGCGGCACGGCGCTCATTGCCGAGAGCGTTGAGCCGGGCCTTCTGATCATCATCGAGCGACCTGGTAAACTTCGCCAGCGGCGGCGCGATCGCATCAGTTGCCTTGATCATGGCCTCGAGCCGCTCGCGCATCAGGCCGAGGCGCTCCGCCGCCGTGGCAGGTGCCTGCGCCGGGCAGGCTGCACGAATAGTGTCGCGCGCATTGGTCCAGGCGGATGCGAGCTCGTCGAGCGCCACGCGCTGCAATTCGTTCGGCTGCAGGGCGGCAGCGATGCGGTCGACCGGCAGGCCGCCGGTGTCGCTGGCCTCGCACAGGGTTTCCGCGGTTGGGACGCGTCGTCCGCGCCGGCCTTGCGGTGCGGTGTAGGCGGCTAGCTCGGTCGCCGCATAGGGCGCGAAGAGCGCGGCGTAGATGTCGCCATAGCCGTAGAGCGAGAGGCTGGTCGCATCGCCGAACACCACGGCATTGGTGAGGTCGTCATGCGCGAACGGCCAGAACACCGGCCCGACCCAGCCGTAGCTGCCGTCGGGATGGCGCCACCAGCCCTGCGGGCGGCGACCGCCCTGCCAGCCCGACAGCGCCGCTTGCGCGGTGAGCGCCGCGCGCAGGACGTAAGGGTTGGCTGGCTGGCCGCGCTCGGCCCCGCGCGGATCTTGTGATCTCAACGCGGCGGAGCGGTATCGGCCGCCCCGAACTGCCATGCGGGAATGGCGCAGCCGCGACATGCCGATCATGTGGCCGACGGCGAAACGGGCGACACCAAACGGGCCGCCACGCAATCCGAACTGCGCTTCAGCCTTACCGGGCAGCAGCAGGGCCGCAATCATGATAGTCGCGCCCGCCAGCGCCAGTCCCA
This sequence comes from Bradyrhizobium sp. CIR48, assembly GCF_014198315.1. Taxonomy (NCBI): domain Bacteria; kingdom Pseudomonadati; phylum Pseudomonadota; class Alphaproteobacteria; order Hyphomicrobiales; family Nitrobacteraceae; genus Bradyrhizobium; species Bradyrhizobium sp. CIR48. The sequence goes on along the minus strand of NZ_JACIHG010000004.1, from coordinate 35,035 downwards.
CGCGTCCTGACACGACCGCTGACCTGACCAATTCGGCCTCCTCCCAGCCAAGCGCGCACTGCGTCGCATCGAGATGACGCGCCGGGGAACCAAATGTTCCTTGGGGATACAGGGCAAAGCGTCGCGGTTGATCTCTCAGGCTGGGCAATTGCCTGTGGTGCAGGATCGGCGCTCGGCTTCCTCTCCCGCAAGCGGGAGAGGAAGAGCAAGACCGCCCCTCACTCCGCCTTTTGCGGCATCACAAACGTCTGGCCGGGATAGATCAGATTGGGATTGTGGATCTTGTCGCGGTTGGCCTTGAAGATCACGGCGTAGCGGGCGCCGTCGCCATAGGCGAGGCGGCTGAGTGCCCACAGGCTGTCGCCGCGGGAGATCACCCGGCTGCCTGTCTCTGCCGGCGCAACGCTGAGGGTGTCCGCCGGCGATGCAGATGCAACGGTCGTCGCCGCCGGCGCCCTCGCCATGACCCGGGGCTTCGGCGCGCCGCCCAGCCTCGGCCGGACCGCGGGCCTGTCGGATGCCGAGGCGAGGTGCGGCGAGGCCGACGGCAGGGATGCCACGACATCCGATTTGTCGTCGGGCTTCTCGGCTTGCTTCGAATCTTGCCGCACGTCTTGCCTTGCGACCGGTGCCGGACGCGCGGGCGGCGGCGCCACCTCGGCGATGGTCACCGGCATGGTCCGGCTGGACTGCGTGACCGTGCCATCCGGCGCCCTGGCGCGGAGCGTCAATTCATAGGAACCGGCGGGAAGCTGCGGCGGGGTCATCACGAACTGGCCCGAGGCGTCGGCAGTCACCGTATCGAGCGGCTTGCCGTCGCGCAGCAGCTCGACCGTTGCCCCCGGCGCGGCCTGGCCCGCGATCACCGCGGCCTCGCCGTGATCGTCGACGCGGGCGACGTCGAAACGGGGGCCGGTGTCGGCGACCGCCGGCGACGGCTTGACCGGTGCAAGATCGGCGAGCGCGGCCGTGACCTGCTTCTGGGTCTCGGCCAGCCCGGCCGCCTTCGGCTCGGGGGCTGGCGCGGGCGCAGGCGGCGTGGCGGCGGCAAGCTTTGGCTGTTCCGGTTTGGGTTCTTCCGGTTTCGGGGCCGGCTTGAGTTCGGCCTTGGCCTCGACCTTGGGTTCGACCTCGACCTTGGGCGTGGCTGCGACGACGGTCTTGGTCCCGTCCGGCAGCAGGCGGCGCAGCTCGGTCGGGCCGATCACCAGCACGGTGCCCACCAGGGCGAGCAGGCAAAGAGCAATGAAGGCCTTGGATGCGGTCATCATCGGAAAAGAACCTTGGATGGCAAATCAGCCGAGGGGGCAAGGTGCGCCGAATTGGCTGCGGCAGCAAGACGGTCGATGGGATGAGACCGCCGTCCCCGCACTCAGGGATGAACCGGTGCCACCCCGCCGGCGTCAAATCACGCGAGACCGCATCGCGGCATTTTTTTGAGGAATTTTCCCGTGACCACATTTTGCCGTTTCGCCCCAAATCTGGCGCTCGGTCTAGCCCTCGGGCTGGCGCTTGCCCTGACGCTCACAGCTTCCCCGGCGCTCGCAGCCTCCGGCCCGCCGCCGGGCTTCGTCCTCACCGACAATGCCGACCTCGCCTTCACCTCGCCCGACGGTGCCACCAGGCTCGAGCAATACATGAAGGACAGTGAAGACCTGTTCGGCGTCAAATGGCAGGTCTGGGCGCGACGCGGCGACCAGATGACGGAGCTGAAGCCGGAGCAGGGCTACGGCGCGGGCTTCCGCTTCACCAGCGACTCGCAATGGCTGGTGCGGATGCAGAAGACCGGCTCAGGCTCGCAGGATCTGTTCTCTATCATGTCGAGAACGGCGCCTTCGTCAGCGCGACGAAACAATCACTCAGCGATCTCGCCTGGGCCTATTTCCACAGCCGTGCCGACACGAAGAAGATGAAGCTCGACTACCATATCTCGGCCAATCTGATGAAGGGCACCGAAACTGCCTATCGCTGGCTCGGCGTTGACTGGCCCGACAACCGCTACCTGCTGATCTCGCTGTCGGGCGAAATGGACAAGCATCCGAAGAACGTCGCCGTGAAAGGGCTCGCGGACTGGAAATGCCGCTATGACCTCAAGACCGGCCGGTTCGATGTCCCCAAGATGTTCGCCAAGGGCAACGCGGAAGCGCTGAACTGGGAGATCAAGCGGTGAATGGTGGTCTCGCAATCTCGTAGTTTCGTAGGGTGGGCAAAGCGTAGCGTGCCCACCGATCACGTTGGACGATGCGGATAGGGGTCGTGGGCACGGCGCGCGAAGAGCGCGCCTTTGCCCACCCTACGGGAGCTTCCGCGATCGATGGAACCAACCCACTGATTCCGTTCCGATTCATAGTTCCCTAACCTTCGCTGGTAACGGGGTCTTGTCGGTTTTGCTGCACCTTGCATCCCACGGGAGGGCTGCATGGGCACATCGATCCGATGGACCGCGCGCATGCGCGCGCTGCTCCGTCGCTGGCGGGGAGCGCCACTGACATGGCTGATCGTCGGCGGCTTCGTGCTGATGGCCGCGACCGCAATCGGCACCGCGCTGACCGTCGACCGCTTCCGGCAGAATGCGATCGAGAGCGGCCGCGACAGCCTTGAAAACACCGTGCGCCTGCTGGCCCGGCATTTCGACCGCGAGTTCGAGGATTTCGCGGTGCTGCAGAAGAGCATCATCACCGAGCTCGAGAGCCGCGGCATCGAATCCGCCGACGTCTTCCGCAGCGAGATGGGCACGCTCGCCATGCACGAGGTGCTGCGTGCGAAAGCCAGCGGCTGGACCGACGTTGCCGGCGCCAATGTGTTCGATGCCAGGGGCATGCTGATCAACTCGTCGCGGCGCTGGCCGGTCGCCGACGTCTCGGTCGCGGACCGCGGCTACTTCAACCGCCTCAAGAACGATCCGACTGCGCAGGAGGACGTGGAGGTGGTGCACGGCCGGATCGGCAACGGACCGGCGATCGTGTTCGCGCGGCGCGTGTCCGGCCCGCATGGCGAATTCCTTGGGGTGGTCTCGCGCGCGATCGCGCCCGAGCAGCTCGAATCCTTCTTCGCCTCGACCGGGCTCGGCGAGGAATCCTCGATCGCGATGCACCACCAGAACGGCCAATTGCTGGCGCGCGTTCCGCGTGTCGATGCGATGATCGGGCAGAACTTTCGCAAGGGCACGCCGGAGCAGATGGCGGTGTTCGACCGCACCTTCGTCTCCATGCAGCTCGCCAGCCCGATCGACGGCAAGGACCGCATCGTCGCCTCGCGCCTGCTCGCCGGCGAGCCGCTGGTCGTGGTCGCGACCAAGTCGCTGGATGCGACGCTTGCGACCTGGCGCACGCAAACGAAATTCTTCGTCACCATCGCCGTGCTGTCGATCAGCCTGCTGGTGCTCACGCTGTTCCTGATCTTCCGCCAGGTGACGCACCGGCTCTCGCTGGAGAAACAGCGGCTCGACACCGCGATGAACACGATGACGCAAGGACTCCTGATGTTCGATCAGGACGAGCGGCTGATCGTCTGCAACCGGCGCTACATCGAGATGTACGGCTTGTCCCCCGAGGTGGTGAAGCCCGGCGCCACTTTCCGTGACGTGATCCGGCACCGCCACGACACTGGCTCGTTCCACGGCGACGTCGAGACCTATTGCGACGACATTCTGAGCCATATCGGGCGCACCCAGAGCGCCATCGTGGAGACCGCGGATGGCCGCCTGGTCGAGATCAAGAACCAGCCCGGCGCCGCCGGCGGCTGGCTCGCGACCCACGACGACGTCACCGCGCGCATCCGCGCCGACGAGCGCATCGCGCATATGGCGCATTACGACGCGCTGACCGACCTGCCCAACCGCGTGCTGCTGCGAGGCCATCTGGAGCGGCGCGTCGCCGAGCTCAGCCAAGGCAAGCCGTTCGCCATCCTCTATATCGACGTCGATGAGTTCAAGGGCGTCAACGATTCGCTCGGACACGAGGTCGGCGACGAGTTGCTGCGGCAGGTGGCGAACCGGCTGCGCGCCTGCGTTTCCGGCAACGACCTCGTCGCGCGGCTCGGCGGCGACGAGTTTGCCATCGTCAAGGCCGGTACTCGTGATCCGGCCGAGCTGTCGGCGCTGGCGGAAGATATCCTCAAGGCGCTGCGCGCGCCGGTGGACTGCAAGGGCCAGGACATCCCGACCGATGCCAGCATCGGCATCGCGATCGCGCCCGACCACGGCGACAATCTCGACGACCTGCTCAAGCGCGCCGATCTTGCGATGTATGCGGCGAAGTCGGAGGGGCGCCGCACCTACCGCATCTTCACGCCGGAATACGACGCCAAGGCGAGGCTGCGCCGTCAGCTCGAGCTCGATCTGCGTCAGGCGCTGGCTCGCGGCGAGTTCGAGGTGCACTACCAGCCGCTGGTCGATCTCGCGGCCAATGTCGTGACCGGCTGCGAAGCGCTGCTGCGCTGGCGTCATCCCGAGCGCGGCATGGTCTCGCCCGCGGACTTCATTCCCGTCGCCGAAGACACCGGACTGATCGGGGAGATCGGCGAGTGGGTGCTGAAGCAGGCCTGCCGTGAGGCCGCGTCCTGGCCCGGCCAGATCCACATCGCCGTCAACGTCTCGCCGGTGCAGTTCCGCTCGCGGACGCTGGCGCTGAAGGTCGCGGCGGCCATCGCGGAGTCCGGACTTGCACCAAGCCGGCTCGAGCTCGAGATCACCGAGACCGTGCTGATCCGCGACGACGAGGAGGCGCTGACGATCCTGCAGCAGCTGCGCGAGCTCGGCGTGCGTATCGCGCTCGACGATTTCGGCACCGGCTATTCGTCGCTGAGCTATCTGCACCGCTTCCCGTTCGACAAGATCAAGATCGACCGCAGCTTCATCAGCGACATCGGTCAGTCCGAAGATTCCTCGCCGATCGTGCAGGCCGTGGTGCACATGGCCGCCGCGCGCCACATGGCGACGACCGCCGAAGGCGTCGAGACCGAAGCCCAGCGCGAGGTGCTGCGCCAGCTCGGCTGCAGCCAGATGCAGGGCTGGCTGTTCAGCCCGGCGGTGCCGGCGGCGAAATTGAAGCAGCTGCTGGCGACGCAGGCGGTTGCGGCTTAGCGGCGCAACGTCTGGCTTTAAGGCCAAATCCGGACTTGATGAGCCGCACCCCTGCTCAACAAACTCATGGTTGCTGGTTTGCCTCGCTCGTTACCGTGAGGAAGTGCTTGATCGGCTCTAAGGCGTCAATGGCTGGAATACTCTCGCAGGCCTGGGCGCTTGAACACCAGGGATACGGCAAGGCCGCGAGCCATTGCATGATCGGCTTCGACATCTCGGCTGGAAGTACACTCATGACTTCGATTTCGATCGCGAGCTTCTCGACGCGGCCGTCATGGCCGGAACCGAAGCGCCAGTCATAGCGTCCGCAGCCGACGCGAACCGCACCACCTTGCCTTGCCGACATCCCGACGAGCCAATCGCAACGGAAACGCGGTAGCTGCTGTGAGGTCGGACGGGAGAGGCAAAAAGTCCGGACGTTCTGGTATTGATCGCCGAAGCTCGTCACCAGTACTTCGGTAACTTGCTCCAACCCTTTTGCGGAGCTTGGGAATGAGATGGCGTCGGTCTTTACGACCATCTCCAATTCGCAGTCTGAGGCAAAGGCGTCCCTCATCATCTGCGGTCGATTGCCATCCTTTGCAAAGACGTACGTGCTGATCGCGTCGGCGGCGCTGATGGGTGCGGATGGGCTCATTCAATTTCTCCCTGGCACATCCAAGCCGGACCAAAGCCGGCGCCGGCGATTGAAGCTGAACAAGCCAATCGAGACAAGGCTTCAAGGCGTCCGCAAAGGGTCACAGGCGGTCATCGCCGACGACTCCTGGCGCGGGCTCAGAGCTTCTGTTTTGCCGCGGTGATCTCGACGAACTCTGCGTCGTGGTGGCTGACGATGGTGGCGACCATGATGCCGCTGATGATCAGCGACCAGGCGGTGTTCCAATAAATCCAAAACACGAGCCAGCCTCCGTTTTGATCTGTCACGCCCGCGGGACCGGGTAACGGCACAGCGATGCCGCCGTTCCCGACGCGCGGCGCGGCACGGCCGCGCGGCGAGGCGCTATTTTGATTTGGTCGGCGGCGAGGCGTGATCGGTTTGGCCGGTGTGGCGCTTTGCCACGACGTCCTCATCGTGTTCGCCTTGGTGTGGGCGCGGCGGCGACTTGGGCTGGCCGGCTTGACCGCCATGCTTGCCGCCCATGTCGGGCTTACCTTCGAGATCGTTTTCACGGGGCATGCCGGTTCAATGCGCTCGCGCGGCATTGGTTCGCCTTGCGCCCGCCGTTTTCGCCTGTGAACGAGTTCATAGGATTGCCGCGGTTTGCAGTGCACGATTCCGGGTGCCCCGCGACTTCATGACAGCGACGGATTCGACCAGATGCGGAAACGGCTCATCGCCTGGACCATCCTGACGTCCGCTCTGGTTGCGGTCGCGGTCTGGGCCGTGCTCGGACCACCCGCGCATCCATCCAGCCCGCATCTGCCCTCCCGGACCGCGGCGATGCGGTAGTCCCTCCCCGGCGACCGATACAATTTCGGCATCGATCAATCCCAACTGGAATTTGGTGCGGCGGTGCGCCGCCCGCTATCCTCGCCGGCAAAACGACAAGGCCGCGACCGGCCCTCAGGAGGAGCCCATGTTGAGACCGACCCGACGCAACGCATCCAAAGTGCCACGCGCTGCAATCGCCACCGCCCTGTTCGCAGCCCTCACTCTCATTTCTGGAGTCCACGCCGGCATGGCCGAGACCTTCGCCTATGTCGGCAACGCCGACAGCAACGACATCAGCGTGTTCAAGATGACCGAGAGCGGCGAGATGATTCCGGTGCAGACGGCCGCCTTCAAGGGCGTCGACAAGCCCGGCTCGTCGACGCCGCTCGCGATCACGCCCGACCACCGCGTGCTGATCGCCGGTGTCCGCTCGCAGCCGTACCTCGCGGTGAGCTTTGCAATTGATCCCAAGACGGGCCAGCTCAGCCATATCGGCAACGGGCCGCTCGCAGACAGCATGGCCAATATCGCGATCGACCGCAGCGGCAAGTTCCTGTTCAGCGCCTCCTATGGCGGCAACAAGGTCGCGCTGAATCCGCTTTCCGCCAACGGTGTCGCCGGCGAGCCGAAACAGGTGATCCCGACCGGGCTGAACGCGCACGCCTTCCTGCCCTCACCCGACAACCGCTTCGCGTTCGCGACCAATCTCGGCTCCGACCAGGTGCTGGCCTTCGCGTTCGATGCCACGGCCGGTACGCTGACGCCGAGCGATCCGCCAGCCCACAAGGTGCCGGAGAAATCGGGCCCGCGGCACTTCGTATTCCATCCCAATGGTAAGTTCGTCTATCTGATCCACGAGTTGAACGGCGACGTCGCCGCGTTCACCTACGAGGCCAGGAGCGGCGCCTGGGACGAGATCCAGCGCACCACCGCACTGCCGGAGGGCTTTAACGGAAAAGAGTCTGCTAAGAAGCCTTGGGCCGCCGACATCCACATCACTCCGGACGGCCGCTTCCTCTACGCCTCCGAGCGCACCACCAACACGCTCACCGCCTACAAGGTCGATGCGGCCAGCGGCAAGCTGACCACGATCGGCAGCGTGCCGACCGAGAAGCAGCCGCGCGGCTTCCACATCGATCCGACGGGGCGCTACCTCGCCGCGGTCGGCGAGCTCTCCGACAGCATGACGGTCTATGCGATCGACCAGGGCAGCGGCGCGCTGGCCAAGCTGAAATCCTACCCCACCGGCAAGAAGCCGAACTGGGTGGAGTTCCTGAACCTGCCGTGAGGGGCGCCGCCGCCGACCTACGTAATCATCCGTAATTTCGGAAAGCGCGCCTTGTCGTCATATCATCGGTCATGGACCGTCAGATCGTCTTCAAATGCCCGCAGACCGGCATGAACGTGCAGCATCGGCTCGGCGACGAGCCGGCCGACCGCACGCATGTGTCGGTGTCCTGTCCGGCCTGCACGCGCCTGCATTTGATCGACCGGGCCAACGGCAAGCTGCTGGGTGAGCGCCGCGGCTGACGGGCCGTTTACGCCCGCGCCGCGACCTGTGCCGTTGACCGATGAGAGGACCGTGATCGACGGCACTTTGGAATAGTGCCGACCCGCGGCGCACCGCCCGGGAAATGCGAACCTGTTCTCCAATCCCGCGACTAATCAAAGACTTGCTGCGTCGGCCCGCGGTGGCGTGGCCTTCCTTTTTGGGACAACGCTGCCGTAGTCCGCAGTCCTGCCATCTGCTATCGATTGGAGGCATAGAACCCGTGGAATTTCCGATGTGTCATTTGCCTCGTGCCGTCATTCGAAGCCTGTGTCCCGCAGCCGTCGCCGGCATGCTCATCCTCGGTCCCTATCCGGCCCGAGCCGCCGATGACGACGCGCCCAAGGGGCCGGCGGTCACGGTGCTGAAAGTCGCAAAGTCCTGCTTCTCCGACATCGTCGAGGCCACCGGCACGATCATCGCGCGGGAGGAAACGTCGGTGCGGCCCGAGCGGCCGGGCCTCAAGGTCACCGACGTGCTGGCGGAAGCCGGCGACACCACCACCGCCGGCCAGGTGCTGGCGCGGCTGGCGCTGCCCGAGGGCGGCACCCTGCAGGTCACGGCGCCGGTGGCGGGCGTGATCGCGACGTCGACCGCCCAGATCGGCAATTTGGCCTCGGCCAAGGGCGAGGCGCTGTTCACGATCGTGGCGCGCAGCGAATACGATCTCGTCGGTCTGGTGGCGACCACCGATATGCGCAAGCTCGCGGTCAATCAGCCGGCGACCGTGCGGATCGCCGGCGCCGGCGACATCGACGGCAAGGTGCGCCGCATCGGCCCGACCGTGGAGCCGAACATCCAGCAGGGCATGGTCTATATCGGCATCTCCTCGCAGAAGCGTCTGCTGCTGAAGGCGAGCGGACGCGCGCTGATCAAGACCGGGCAGAGCTGCAACGTCGCGGTGCCGCTGACCGCCGTGCAATATTCATCCGCCGGCACCGTGGTGCAGGTGATCCGCCGCAACCGGGTCGAGACCAAGCGTGTCGAGGTCGGATTGATGTCGGGCGGCAATATCGAGGTCCGCGACGGCCTCAACGACGGCGATGTCGTCGTCGCCCGCGCCGGCGCGCTGCTGCGCGAAGGCGACCCCGTGCGCCCGGCGATGGCGACCGCTGAAGCGGCGAAGTAGTCTCTCAGCCGTCATTGCGAGGAGCTCTTGCGACGAAGCAATCCAGAATCTTTTCGCGGAGGGATTCTGGATTGCTTCGCTGCGCTCGCAATGACGATGTGGGGGCAGATGCGCGCTAAAGCACGCATCTCGTAGGGTGGGTTAGCCGAAGGCGTAACCCACCTCTTTGCTTTCCAAGATGACGAGAGAGAAGTGGTGGATTACGCCTTCGGCTAATCCACCCTACGAAGTGCCGCGAACTAGCCGCCGGCTTCGCCGAAATGGACGTCTTCGAGCAGCGAGGAGGACACGGTCGGGACCTGGTCGCCTTCGCTGGCGCGGGAGATGGCGACGCGGGTCTTGTTGAAGACGCTTTCGGCGCTGCCCTTTGCACTGAGGTTGTTCAGGAACTCGCTGACCAGCACGCTGTGCTCGCCCTTGCCGTCGTCGACGACCTTGCCGGGCGAAGCCGAGGACAGGATCAGCGCATTGTCGGACGCGTTGATCGGCGCGAGGCCGTGGCTGTAGGAGCGGAAGCGACGCTCGTAAGGGTTACGGCGAGAGGCATCGACGACGACGAGCTTGGCCTTGGCGCCCTGCTCCTTCATCATGTCGATCACGCCGTCGATCGAGACGCCCTGGCGGCGGACGTCGCTTTCCTTCCAGATCACCGCATCGACCGGCAGCATGTAGCTCTCGCGTCCCGCCTGCACGCCGTAGCCGCCGAAGAACAGCATGACGACGGTGTCGCGCTTGATCCGGGACTTCAGGCGATTGACGGCGCGGACCATGTCGTCCTTGGTCGCGTCTTCCACCATGTCGACGTCAAAACCGTTCTTGCGCAGGGACGAGGAGAGCGCGCGGGCGTCGTTGATAGACTGCGTCAGCGGCGCGCTGGCGTCGGGATAATGTCCATTGCCGATGACGAGGGCGAGGCGCGAGGTCTGGGCGATCGAGCCCGTGATCTGGTCGGTCGAGACGGCCTTGGCGGCGTCGATCGCGCGCATGTTCAGAGCAGCATGGGCGCCGATCACGAGCGACACCGTGCCGATGAGGGCCGCGGCCAACGCGATCGTGCGTCGGGAAATGTCGAGCTGCCTAACATTCATCTCGCTTCATTCCTGTCAGTGCCAAAGACCAGCCAAGCGCGCGCACACTGTTTGAGTAGCGCGATAGCGTCTTTAGGTTTGAGGGATTGGCCGGGGATGTGCCCCCGAATTGCGCGCAATTTGCGGCGCCGCACCAAACAAACCCTTAACCGGATATCGCCTCCCCGGCAATAGATTGCCCAAAAATTGAGCTAAGCGACTGAAGATGTTCGTTAATTCTCCAAGCCAGATTTGTGCGTTTTTGCCCCCTGGCACCCCATTTCGAGCCTCGATCATGCAGCCTTCGTGCCGGCTTTTTCCGTGACCTCCATCACATTTGTATTTCCTGCGAATCCGGGTAGCCTTTTCAACGACTTGGCAAGGGGGCGGCGCGCAGATGGGAGTGTGCCGGCCCCCGACCAAGGCCCCGCGACCAGGTATTTCATGAGCCTTCATTATTTTGCCGGCGCCGCCTGCCGGGCGCTGACCGCCCGGAAGGACGGCCCCTCGCTTTACGATGTGTGCGACCCCGTATTGTCTGTTACGGCCAGCGGCGATCCGCATCTGGCCAAATTCTACAAGACCGCGCTCGGCAATCCCGCGTTGCGGGTGCTGCTGCGGCGGGCCGGGCTGCCCGAGCTGCGCGACGAGGCCAGGCTGACGGCGCTGCGCCAAGCGCTGGTTCGCGCCCGCGACGAGGCCGAGCCCGATTGGGCGGCGGTCGGCCAGCCGGTCGCCGATCTCGTCGACAGCATCGCGCTCGACCACCCCAAGCCGCCGCCGGCCATGTTCACCGGCTCCGCGCCGCCAGAGTCGCAGATCGACGGCGTGATCCGCGACTGCGCGCAGCATCTGCTCGGCTCCTACCGCAAGAACGGCTTCCTGCCGACCTACGCCGCCTTCAACCTGATTGGCGATCCCGATTTTCGCGGCCGCGAGCTGACCATGGCGCTCACGGGCCTCAACGCGCGCGGCTACAAGAATTCCTCGCTGCTGTTCAACCTCGCCCGCGTCTTCATCGCGCGCTCGCCAGCCCGGGCCGTCGTCAATCCGCCCTGGCGAGGGGTCGCCGAGCCGATGTGGGAACCGGTTCAGATCCGCCACCGCTCGGCCTATTACGATGCGTTCTTCATCGAGGCGCTGCTCAGCTATGGCGAGACCGGGCTCGCCTCCCAGGCCGACAAGATTGCGGCCGAACGCGCCATCGCCGACATGGTGAATTTTTGCGTCAACATCAGCCGCGAGGAGGTCGAGGGCATCGACGGCGCGCGCTTCAACGTCGTCACCGCCTTGGCGCCTCCGCCGCATCCGCGCTTTTCGCGTTACTTCGCGCAGATCAAGCAGGATCTCGGCTTCGGCGTCTACGTGCCGGATTGCGACACCACGGCGTGCTCGATCTCGGCCGCGACGCAGGCCGGCTGCCTTGATGAGATCATCGACCAGCCGCTGCTGGATTTCTACGCCGGCTACCAGGTGCGCGCCGGCGTCAACGAACCGCGCGTGACCGTGCCGCTCAACGACAATATCGACTATGAGGGCGGCGTCGCGACCTGGATCGACAACCTCAAGGGCGAGCGTCCCTATGGCAACGATCTCGATCCGACGCTCAATCTCGACATTCTCGAGGTGAGCTTTCGCAACCTCGCGCGCTGGAAAGTCCTGGAGACGCCGTCGCGGCTCGCCACGGTGCATCGCATCATCGGCTTCCAGAAGCGGCTGGCGGCGAGCGGCGCCTTCGCCAATCCGCGCTCGCACATTTACTATCTGCCCGAGCTCTACAGCGCCTATTTCGGCCGCTGCTATGCGGCGTTCCTGGCACTGCCGCTGGCCGCGCAGGCCGCGATCGATCCCGCCGGCGATTTCGACTTCATCCGCCATCGCGTGCTGTCCTACGTCAAGGGCGAGCTGATGGCCGCTGAGATGAACGTGTTCGACGCGGCGCTGGCGCTGATCGCGCTCGGCCATCTCGGCGCCGACCCGCGCGCCTTCGCGCCGGCGCTGAACGTGATTGTCGCCGGTCTCGGCGAAGGCGGCCGCCGCGGCCCGTTCCGCGCCTATGAGTGGAACAAGATGAAGACGCCGACGCGGATTTTGGTGGGCGGCCCGGAGGTGACGTCGGCGTTCGTGCTGATGGGGCTGGCGGTGGCGAAGCGGGCGATGACGGGGCGGGGGTAGGTTTCGTGCCCGGACGCAGATCTCGTAGGGTGGGCAAAGGCGCGCTCTTCGCGCCGTGCCCACGATCTCTCGCCACGAAAGACATCGTGGGCACGCTTTCGCTTTGCCCACCCTACGGGACCTTCGACCAATGACGGGAAGTTGAAAGCCTATCTGTTAGGCATACGCTGGCCCGACGGCCAAAAGCCGACCACAATTGCGCGATCTATCGAGATTTTCATCACACGCGGACCGGCATGCTGCGAAAAATCCTGATTGCGCTGTCCTTGCTCGCCCTGCCCTCGCTGGCTGAGGCCACCGACATCACCGGCATGGCCAAGGTCCGCGCCGGCGATGCCGTCGTGATCGGCAACACGCGGATCCGGCTCGGCGGCATCGACGCGCCTGCGGTCGACCAGCTCTGCCTGAACACCAAAAGCGAGCGCTGGACCTGCGGCGTCGCGGCGCGCGACGAGCTCGCCAAATATGCCGAGGGCAAGAGCTGGGTCTGCCACACCCGTTCAATCGACCGGCGCGGCCGCACCGTGGCGCGCTGCGAGGTCGGCGGCGAGGACATCCAGAAGTGGCTGGTGCGCAGCGGCTGGGCGCTTGCCTACACCCGCATCTCCAAGGACTACGAGCCCGACGAGGCCGCTGCGCGCGAGGCGAAAGCCGGGATGTGGCAGGGCGCCTTCATCGCGCCCTGGGACTGGCGCGTCCGCAACAAGAAGACCGCCATCCTCGGCGCCACCAAGCCGCCCGACGGGGCGCATGCGGTGCTGCTCGCCTCGGCCTCGGGACCGGTCGCGCCTTCCCCGGACTGCACCATCAAGGGCAACGTCAACAGCGCCGGCGAGTGCATCTTTCACCAGCCGACCAGCCGCTGGTACACCCAGATCAAGATGAAGATCAGCAAGGGCACTCGCTGGTTCTGCTCGGTCGAGGAGGCGGAAGCCGCCGGCTGCCGCGAGACCAAGAGATGAGAGCCCCAGACCTGCGTTTTGCGTGCTTTTCTTGGGGGTTCACGGCGCGTAAAACGTGAATCAGCAAACCCACCAGTCCGTTCTCAAGCAACAAGGACCAACAGCAATGACCGTTCGCGCGGGCCGGGAATTTCTGGCCATCCCCGGGCCCACCACGATGCCCGACGAGGTGCTGCGGGCAATGCACCGTCCGGCGATCGACATCTACTCCAAGGAGATGCTCGACCTGACCGAGAGCCTGCTCAGTGACATCTCGAAACTGTTTGTGACCAAGGGTAAGTCCTACATCTACATCGCCAACGGCCACGGCGCCTGGGAAGCGGCGCTGAGCAACGTGCTGTCGCGCGGCGACAAGGTGCTGGTGCTGGAGAGCGGGCGCTTTGCGATCGGCTGGGGCAATGCGGCAGCGCTGATGGGCGCCGAGGTCGAGGTGCTCAAGGGCGACTGGCGCCGCGCAGTGCGGCCGCACGAGGTCGAGGAGCGCCTGCGCCGCGACAAGGAGCACACCATCAAGGCCGTCGTCGTGGTCCAGGTCGACACGGCCTCGGGCGTGCAGAACGACATCGAGGCGATCGGCAAGGCGATCAAGGCGAGCGGCCATCCGGCGCTGTACATGGTCGACACGGTCGCCTCGCTCGGCTGCATGCCGTTCGAGATGGACAAATGGGGCATCGATGTTGCGATGTCCGGCTCGCAGAAGGGCCTGATGACGCCGCCCGGCCTCGGCCTCGTCGCCGCCAATGCGCGCGCGCTCGAGGTGCACAAGAAGGCCAACATGTCGACGCCCTATTGGAGCTGGAGCGAGCGCGAGGGCACCGAGAATTATCGTAAATACGCCGGCACCGCGCCGGTGCATCTGTTGTTCGCTTTGCGCAAGGCGATCGACATGCTGCATGAGGAAGGCCTCGAGAACGCCTTCCGCCGCCACAGCCTGCTCGGCGAAGCCGCGCGCCGCGCGGTTGGCGCATGGTCGGAAGGCCAGGTGCTCGGGTTCAACGTGGCGGAGGCGAGCGAGCGCTCCAACACCGTGACCACGGTCACCATGAGCAACGGCCACGATCCCGCAGTGCTGCAACGCTATTGCAAGGACAAGTGCGGCGTGGTGCTCGGCACCGGCATCGGCGACCTCTCCGGCCAGGCCTTCCGCATCGCCCATATGGGCCATGTCAACGCGCCGATGTTGCTCGGCACGCTCGGGGTGATCGAGATCGGCCTCAACGCGCTGAAGATCCCGCACGGCAAGGGCGGGCTGGAGGCGGCGGTCGCGTATCTCGGGGAAGAGGTGGCGGTGTAGGGCGCCAGCCACAAACGCCACTGTCGTCCCTGCGAACGCAGCGCTCCTTTCTTCCTTCTCCCCTTGTTGTGGGAGAAGGTGGCGCGAAGCGCCGGATGAGGGGTTGTCTCCGCAAACTCAATTTCGAGATCGATTCGCGGAGAGATACCCCTCACCCGTCTCGCCGCTCCGCGGCGAGCCACCCTCTCCCACAGGGGGAGAGGGGAAGATCAGCGCGCGACACGATACGCCTCGACCTGCGCCTTCAGCTCATCCAGCGACGCCGTCGGCATCTTCGGATCGACGCGATACTCCCCGCTCGCCAGCCACTGCAGCACCTTCGCATCGACGACCGGCGAGTGGTGGATGACGTCGCCGTAATTTTCGAGGTCGTGCGTCACCGCCTTGACCGCGCGGAAATCGTGCAGGCGCACGTTGGGAAGCTGCGTCAGGCGCTGCGCGACGACCGCCGTGACATCGGTGACGATCTTCAGCGTCTCGGGCGAGGCATCGCGCATTGCAACGAATTGCAGGATCGAATAGGGCGGGAAGTAGATGTCGAAGGTCACATCGGGGTGGCGCGTGATCAGGCCGATGGCATCGCGCTCGAAATGCCTGACCATGGCGTCATAGCCGTAGCCTTCGCCGAGAAAACGGCTGCGCACCGGGCTCGTGATGTAGGCGAAGGCGGCGAGCGTCCTCCTCGCATTGTACTCGCGAGCAATGTCGAAATCCCGCGGCAGCGCGTAGATGTCGTCGACATCGGCGAACGCGAACTTGACGGGAAGAAACGGCGCCGCGCGGGTCAGCGGCCCTTGCAACGGCGGGACCGACCGCAGCAGCGTGAACAGGGACTCCTTCGCCATCGCGGCGCTGAACAGATAGGATGCGATGCCCTTGGCCGTCCCGCGATAGAGATCGACGGACAGATAGGGATCGGCCTCGATGTCGGCCGCATCGACGAAGATGAAATCGTCCATCGCCCAGATCACGCGCCTTGCGCCGCCCGCGATCGCCTGCTCCAGCACGAAGGCCTGCTGGCGTGAGTTGGAGCCGGTCATCGCCAGCTTGAGCGAGCGAACGCCGAGCGCACGGTCGATGTCGCTCTGGCGGAAATGGATCGCGAGCGAGGTGCCCATGAAGGCGGTGTCGAACGACTGGCTGCGGATCAGACCGGCATTCTGCACGCGCGTGTCGTCGGAATAGAAGGCGGAGCGCGAGGGACGGAACAGCTGCAGGGGATCGACGACGTAGGTGAGCAAGGCCGCACCGAGCACGAATGCGATGCTCGCGAGCAGAAGACGCTTGAGACTGGTGAACGGCCCGCGCATCAGAACCGGAAATAGATGAATTCGCTGTGGCTCTGGATGCCCAAGATGCCGAATGCAAGTACCAGCGATGCGCCATAGAGAAACAGCGGCCGCATGCGCCCTGCCCGCAGGCTCTCGCCGACCCGGCGGTTAGCGTGATCGTATCCCAGGATGCCTTGCGTATTCGGCGCCAGCCACACCAGCGCGGCGTAGATGGAGATCAGCACCAGCGCCGCGATCTCCTCGCGGCCGAAGACGATGTTGGAGGGATCGGCCATGGCGTGGAGAACCCGCAGCGCCCACGCAACGCTCTCGGCGCGGAAGAACACCCAGGCGACGACGACGGCGAGGAAGGTCAGCACTGCTCCGGCGATGCGGGCCGGGCGCGTGAGAACAGATGGGATGTTCGGCATCAGCGCGTTGAAGGCGTGGTTGACACAGAGATAAGCGCCGTGCAGCGCGCCCCAAATGACAAAAGTCCAGGCGGCGCCGTGCCAGAGCCCGCCGAGCAGCATCGTGATCATCAGATTGACGTAGCGCAGCACGCGGCCGTGGCGGTTGCCCCCGAGCGGGATGTAGAGATAATCGCGCAGGAACTGCGACAGCGTCATGTGCCAGCGGCGCCAGAACTCGACGATGCTGGTCGCCTTGTAGGGCGAGTTGAAATTGACGGGCAGGAAGATGCCGAACATCAGCGATATCCCGATCGCCATGTCGGAATAGCCGGAGAAGTCGAAATAGAGCTGGAACGTGTAGGCGAGCGCACCACACCAGGCCTGATCGAAGCTCGGCGAGCGCGCCTCGAAGGCGAGCGCGACCAGCGGCTGGATGCCGTCGGCAAGACAGGTCTTCTTGAACAGGCCGATGGCGAAGATGATGACACCGCACAGCATCAGATGTCCGTCCGGATACTTCGTCTCCTTCCGCTCGAACTGCGGGATCATGTCCTTGTGGTGGAGAATGGGCCCGGCGATCAGATGCGGGAAATAGGTCACGAACAGCGCGTAATGCGGCAACGCATAGGCCGCGACCTGTCCGCGATACGCATCCACCAGGAAGGCAATCTGTGTGAAGGTGTAGAAGGAGATGCCGACCGGCAACAGGATGTGAGCCGCAAGATGCGAGCCGAACAGCGTGTTGATGTTCTCGGCAGCGAAGCCGGCATATTTGAAGATGCCGAGCACGAGCAGATCGCCGACGACACCGAGTGCGAGCGCCGCCTTTCGGTGTGACGAACCGAGCTTCGCCACGATCAGGAGATGGCCGACGCCGTAATTGAAGCCGATCGACAGCAGCAACAGGGCCACGAACTGCCAGTTGCCGATGGCATAGAAGGCGAGCGAGGCCAGCGCCAGCCAGATCACCGGCGTGAAATTGCTGCGCCGCCCAAGCCAGAAATAGCCCGCCAGAACGACCGGCAGGAACAGCAGGATGAACGGGTAGGAATTGAACAGCATCAGGCTGGACCGGCGGCGGGGATTTTGGTCCGTAAAGCATACAAGGGGCCGGTCAACAACCCGGCAGGCTTGGCGGAGTCGTGCTGGCAATTCGCAGAAGCGGGACGATATAAGGTGGAACACGGCGCCTTCTTTCCCCTCTCCCCGCTTGCGCGGAGAGGGTCAGGGTGAGGGGGAGTCTCCACAAGGACGGTGATAGCTGGACTCGCCGAGAGTCCCCCTCACCCGGATTGCATCTGCGATGCAATCCGACCTCTCCCCGCAAGCGGGGCGAGGTAAAGAAGGATTGCCGCAAGAACGAGAGATGATGAGGACCGAGTGACACAAGCCAAAACGCCTTCCCAGCCCCCCGTCGCCCCGCGCCGGCCGCATTCCTTCACGCGGCACGGCATCACCGTGACCGACGACTATGCCTGGCTGAAGGACGCGAAATGGCAGGAGGTGCTACGCGATCCCAAGGTGCTCGATCCCGACATCCGCAAATATCTGGATGAGGAGAACGTCTACACCGAGAGCCTGCTCGGCCACACCGCATCCCTGCAGAAGACGCTGGTGCGCGAGATGCGCGGACGGATCAAGGAGGACGATTCCAGCGTGCCCTCGCCCGACGGCCCGTTCGCCTATTTCCGCAGGTTTCGCGAGGGCGGACAGCACGAGCTGTTCGGCCGCATGCCGCGCGACGGCGGCGACGGCGAGATCGTGCTCGACGGCGACGCGCTCGCCAAGGATCACAAATATTTCAGGTTCGGCGGCAGCCGGCACTCCTACGATCACAAGCTGCAGGCCTGGAGCGCCGACACCAAGGGCTCGGAATATTTTTCGATCCGCGTCCGCGACTGGGCAACGGCCAGGGATCTCGACGACGTGGTCGAGGAGACCGATGGCGGCGTGGTCTGGGCCGCGGATTGCAAGAGCTTCTTCTATGTGAAGCTCGACGACAACCATCGGCCGATGCAGGTGTGGCGACACAAGCTCGGCACCAAGCAGGCCGACGACACGCTGATCTATGAAGAGCAGGATGCCGGCTGGTTCACCCATCTGCACGAGAGCACCAGCGGCCGCTTCTGCGTGATCGCCGGCGGCGATCACGAGACTTCGGAGCAGCGGCTGATCGATCTCGCCAACCCCGAGGCGCCGCCGCGCCTCGTCGCGGCGCGCGAGGAAGGCGTGCAATATTCGCTGGCCGATCGCGACGATCAGCTCTTCATCCTCACCAATGCGGACGATGCCATCGACTTCAAGATCGTCACCGCGCCGCTCAATTCGCCCGAGCGCAAGAACTGGCGCGACCTGATCCCGTATCGTCCCGGCATCTACCTCATCGACCTCGATCTCTATGCCGGCCATCTGGTGCGGCTGGAGCGCGCCAACGCGCTGCCGGCGATCGTGATCCGCGATCTCGCCTCGAACGAGGAGCACGCCATCGCCTTCGACGAGGCCGCCTATTCGCTGGATACGATGGGCTCCTACGAATTCGAGACGACGAATCTGCGATTCGCCTATTCGTCGATGACGACGCCGTCGGAAGTCTATGACTACGACATGGTCAAGCGCACGCGCACCTTGCGCAAGCGCCAGGAGATTCCGTCGGGCCACGACGCTGCCGATTACGTCACCACCCGCATCACGGCAAGATCGCATGATGGCGCCGAGGTGCCGGTGTCGATCCTCTACCGCCGCGGGCTCAAGCTCGACGGCACGGCGCCGCTGCTGCTTTACGGCTACGGCTCCTATGGCATGGCGATGCCGGCCTCGTTCAATGCCAACCGCCTGTCGCTGGTCGACCGCGGCTTCGTCTACGCCATCGCCCATATCCGCGGCGGCGCCGACAAGGGCTGGGGCTGGTATCTCGACGGCAAGCGCGAGAAGAAGACGAATTCGTTCGACGATTTCGCAGCCAGCGCCCGCGCGCTGATCGATGCGAAGTACACCAGCGCAAAACGCATCATTGGCCATGGCGGCTCGGCCGGCGGCATGCTGATGGGCGCGGTCGCCAATCGCGCCGGCGAATTGTTCGCCGGCATCGTCGCCGAAGTACCGTTCGTCGACGTGCTCAACACCATGCTCGACGACACCCTGCCGCTGACGCCGCCGGAATGGCCGGAATGGGGCAACCCGATCGAGAGCGAGCAGGATTTTCGAACGATCCTGTCCTACTCGCCTTACGACAATGTCGCGGCAAAGGACTATCCGGCGATCCTGGCGATGGGCGGCTTGACCGATCCGCGCGTCACCTACTGGGAGCCCGCCAAATGGATCGCACGCCTGCGCGCCACCATGAGCGGGGGCGGCCCGGTCCTGCTCCGCACCAATATGGGCGCCGGCCACGGCGGCGCGTCGGGCCGATTCGACCGGCTGGATGAGGTCGCGATCGTCTATGCGTTCGCGCTGTGGGCGGCGGGGATGGCGGAGGCCGGGGTGTAGCCACACCCACCGCCGTAGCGACATCCTCCGCTGTCGTCCCCGCGAACGCGGGGACCCATACCGCGTGATGTATCGGTGGAAGGCGAAAGCAGTACCGGCGAAGATTTCTTAACTGCAAGTCTTCGCCAAATTGCTCCCTGGGGTTATGGGTCCCTGCGTTCGCAGGGACGACGGTCTTGTAGGGTGGGGAGAGGCGAAGACTCACACCGCCCCGTGCGCCTCGACATACAGCGCATACACCGAATGGCTGCTGGCCATGTAAAGCCGGTTGTTCTTCGGGCCGCCGAAGCAGAGATTGGCGCAGCGTTCGGGAAGCTTGATGAAGGCGAGCGGCTTGCCGTCCGCGTTGAACACCATGACGCCGTCGAGATCCTCCGGCTTGGCCCTGAGCTGAAACACCTTGCGGCCGCCGACATCGGTCGGCTCGCCCTGCAGCGCGCCGTTGGAGCCCCAGCCGCACCAGAGATTGCCGTCGCGGTCGACGCGGAAGCCGTCGAGCGAGCCCTGGTCGGCGGCGTCGATCAGCTTGGTCTTGCCGCTGAGCGCGCCATCGTCGCCGACATTGTAGCTCCAGATGCTGCGGTTGGGCGTGCCCTTCCACTCGACGACATAGAGCTTCTTCTCGTCCGGCGAGAAGGCGAGGCCGTTGGGATTGACGAGGTCGGTGAGGACGGCGGTGATCTTGCCGTCCTTGGCGATGCGGTAGACGTTGGTGGTGGCCTGCTCGGCCTTCTCCTTCTTGCCCTCCCACTCGCCGTTGATGCCGAACAGGGGATCGGTGAACCAGATGCTGTCGTCGGACTTCACCACGATGTCGTTCGGCGCGTTCAGCCGCTTGCCCTCGAACTTGTCGGCGAGCACGGTGACCTTGCCATCCTTCTCGGTGCGGGTGATGCGGCGGGTGACGGAATGCTCGCAGGTGACGAGACGGCCCTGGCGGTCGCGCGCATTGCCATTGGCGTAATTGGCATTGGCGCGGAACACGCTGGTCTGCCCGGTCTTCTCGTCGAACTTCATGATCCGGTTGTTGGGAATGTCGGAGAACAGGAGATAGCCGCCCTCGGGGAAATAGGCCGGGCCTTCGGCCCAGCGCATGCCTGATGCGACCTGCTCGACCGTCGAGGAGTAGAGCCGGTATTTTGTGAAGCTGGGATCGAGGATCTGGACGGCGGGGTCGGGGTAGCGCTGGTTGGGCGTGAACGGGAACGACTGGGCGCGGGCGGCGCGGGCCAGAAGCGTGGACGCCATTGCTGCGCCAGCGCCGGCCACGAGATTGCGTCGCGTGAAATTCATAAAATCCTCCCTGGGTGATAAAAAGCCGGCGCTTGATGTGGCCGGCCTGTTTTCTTGACTTGGTTTGGCGCTGGCCTTACCGGCCGTTCTTCTTCCGCCACGCCGCAAAATCGGTGAGCGTCTGCGGATCCGTGGCGGGATAGAGACCGAAGATGCCGCGGCCCTTGCCGACCTCCTCGGTGACGAAATCCTCGAACGCCGTCATCTCGAAGGTCTCGTTGGCGATCTCATCGGCGAGATACGCGGGGATCACGATGACGCCATCGGCATCGCCAAGAATGACGTCGCCGGGAAACACCGGCGCATCACCGCAGCCGATGGGGACGTTGATCTCGATCGCCTGGTGCAGCGTGAGATTGGTCGGCGCCGACGGGCGGTGGTGATAGGCGGGGATGCCGAGCTTGGCGATCTCGGCGGAATCGCGAAAGCCGCCGTCGGTGACGACGCCGGCGACGCCGCGCTTCATCAGCCGCGTCACCAGGATCGCGCCGGCCGAAGCCGCGCGTGCGTCCTTGCGGCTGTCCATCACCAGCACCGCGCCCGGAGGGCAATCTTCGACCGCCTTGCGCTGCGGATGGGAGCGGTCCTTGAAGACCTCGATGGTGTTGAGGTCCTCGCGCGCCGGCATGTAGCGCAGCGTGAAGGCCTCGCCGACCATGGTCGGCTGGTCGGCACCGAGCGGATGCACGTCCTGGATCATCTGGATGCGCAGCCCGCGCTTGAACAGCGCGGTGGCGACGGTCGCGGTGGAGACCGATTTGAGTTTTGTGCGGGTGGCTTCGCTGAGTTTTGACATGTGCGTCCTTTAGTAAATCGACGGCTCGCCGATCGGCGCGCCGAAATCAGTCTCGAGGAAGTCGAAGTCGCAGCCGTCATTGGCCTGCTTGATGTGCTTGGTGAACATCCAGCCGTAGCCGCGCTCGAAGCGGCGCTCGGGCTGCTTCCAGGCGGCGCGGCGTTTTTCCAGCTCGGCTTCGGGGACGTCGAGATCGATGGTGCGGGCGGCAACGTCGAGCGTGATGCGGTCGCCATTCTGTACCAGCGCCAGCGGGCCGCCGATGTAGGATTCCGGCGAGACGTGCAGGATGCAGGCGCCGTAGCTGGTGCCGCTCATGCGCGCGTCCGAGATGCGCACCATGTCGCGCACACCCTGCTTCACCAGTTTCGTCGGGATCGGCAGCATGCCCCATTCCGGCATGCCCGGCCCGCCCTGCGGCCCGGCATTGCGCAGGATCAGAATGTGATCCTCGGTGACGTCGAGATTGGGATCGTCGACCGCCTTCTTCATCGAGGGGTAATCGTCGAACACCAGCGCGGGTCCGGTGTGCTTGAGGAAGCGCGGCGCGCAGGCGGAGGGTTTGATCACGCAGCCGTCGGGCGCGAGATTGCCCTTGAGCACGGCGAGCGCGCCTTCCTTGTAGATGGGGTTGTCGATTCCGCGGATTACGTCGTCGTTGTGAACTTCGGCACCCTCGATATTCTGAGCCAGCGTCTTTCCGGTCACCGTGATGCAGTCGAGATGCAGATGTGGCTTGATCTGCCCCATCAGCGCCGGCAGGCCGCCGGCATAGAAGAAGTCCTCCATCAGATAGGCATCGCCGCTCGGCCGCACGTTGGCGATGACGGGCACCTTGCGGCTCGCGATCTCGAAATCGTCGAGACCGATGTCCTGACCGGCGCGGCGGGCCTGCGCGATCAGATGGATGATCGCATTAGTGGAGCAGCCCATCGCCATGGCGACCGCAATCGCGTTCTCGAACGCCTTGCGGGTCTGAATCACTTTCGGCGTCAAGTCCTCCCACACCATCTCGACGATGCGGCGGCCGCATTCAGAGGCCATGCGGATGTGATTGGCGTCGGCAGCGGGGATCGAGGAAGCGCCCGGCAGCGTCATGCCGATCGCTTCGGCAATCGCGGTCATGGTCGAGGCCGTGCCCATGGTCATGCAGGTGCCGTAGCTGCGGGCGATGCCGGCCTCGATGTCGAGCCAGTCCTTGTCGGAAATCTTTCCGGCGCGGCGCTCGTCCCAGTATTTCCAGCCGTCGGAGCCGGAGCCGAGCGTCTTGCCCTTCCAATTGCCGCGCAGCATCGGGCCGGCCGGCAGATAGATCGCCGGAATGTTCATCGAGGTCGCGCCCAGCAGCAGCGCTGGCGTGGTCTTGTCGCAGCCGCCCATCAGCACCACGCCGTCGACGGGATGGCTGCGCAACAGCTCCTCGGCGTCCATCGCCAGCAGATTGCGATAGAGCATGGTGGTCGGCTTCAACAGCGATTCCGACAACGACAGCGCCGGCAGCTCGATCGGCAGGCCGCCCGCCATCAGGATGCCGCGCTTGACGTCGTCGACGCGCGACTTGAAGTGCATGTGGCAGGGCTGCGCATCCGACCAGGTGTTGAGGATCGCGATGATCGGGCGGTCCTTCCACTCCTCCGGCGCGTAGCCCATCTGCATGGTGCGGGAGCGATGGCCGAACGAGCGGAGATCGTCGGGCGCGAACCAGCGCGCGCTGCGGAGCTGGTCGGGCGCTATTTTCTTCTTGGTCATGATTGGGTGCCCCATTTCTGCACGGTGTTCCGCTCGATGGCGCGGAAGATCAGGTTCTCGACAAAGAGCCCAATGATGATCACCGTCAAGAGGCCCGCGAACACCGCGGGTATGTCGAGCAGATTGCGGTTCTCGAAGATGAACCAGCCGAGGCCGCCCTGCCCCGAGGACACGCCGAACACCAGCTCGGCCGCGATCAGCGTGCGCCAGGCAAAGGCCCAGCCGATCTTGAGACCAGTCAGGATCGAGCCGAAGGCCGCGGGGATCAGGATCTTTGCCACATAGGGCAATCCGCGCAGGCCGTAATTGCGGCCAACCATGCGCAGCGTGTTGGACACGCTCTTGAAGCCGGAATGGGTGTTGAGCGCGACCGGCCACAGCACCGAGT
Source organism: Bradyrhizobium sp. CIR48 (assembly GCF_014198315.1). Lineage (NCBI taxonomy): Bacteria > Pseudomonadati > Pseudomonadota > Alphaproteobacteria > Hyphomicrobiales > Nitrobacteraceae > Bradyrhizobium > Bradyrhizobium sp. CIR48. Next base: position 10,948 of record NZ_JACIHG010000004.1, on the reverse strand, counting down.
GGATCAGCACGAAGACGAGGCTGCCATTGCCGAGTCCGAACCAGATCAGCGCAAGCGGCAACAGCGCGATCGCCGGCAACGGATTGAACATCGCCGTCACGGTCTCGAGGAAGTCGGTGCCGATCCGGGTGGAGATCGCGAGCACGGTGAAGATCGCGGCGAGCACGATGCCGGCGGAATAGCCCATGAACAGCACTTTCAGCGACGTCCAGGCCCGCATCGGAATGGTGCCGTCCTTGACGCGGTCGAACAGCGTGATGGCGGTATCGTGCAGCGTCGGGAACAACAGCGGATTGTCGAGAGCGACGCCGTAGGCTTCCCAGACCGCCGCCAGGAACAGGATGATCACCGACTTGCGGACGAAGCCGTCGTTCCACAACAGCTCGAGCACGCTCAGCTTGCGCTCGACCTCGCCCGCGGCTGAACTGGCGGCGGCCGGCTCGGCCCGCAGCAATATCTTGGCTTCGCCCATCAGAGGCTCCTCAGTGCGCGGTGGCTTCGCCGGCGAACAGGAGATCGTGGATCTCCTTCTCCAGCCGGCCGGCGCTGCCGTCCTCGTTCGAAACCTTGTCGACGTCGATCACCTCGGCCTTGACGCGGCCGGGATGCGGCGACAGCAGCAGGATGCGGTTGCCGATGCGGATCGCTTCCGCAATCGAATGGGTCACGAACAGCACGGTGAATTTGGTCTCGCTCCAGAGCTGGAGCAGCTCGTCCTGGCAGGTCCGGCGCGTCAGCGCGTCGAGCGCCGCGAACGGCTCGTCCATCAAGAGGATGTCGGGCTCCATCGCCATGCCGCGCGCGATCGCCACACGCTGCTTCATGCCGCCGGACAGCGTGTGCGGATAGGCATCGACCACGCGGGTGAGGCCGACCTTCTCGATATAGGCCCGTGCCTTGGCCTCGGCGTCCCTGCGCGACAGTTTTCGCGCGGTCAGCAGCGGAAACATGACGTTGGCGAGCACGCTCTTCCAGGGCAGGAGCTGGTCGAACTCCTGGAAGATCATCATGCGGTCGGCGCCGGGACCGTGGATCTCGCGATCGCCGATGGTCATGCGGCCCTCGCTCGGGGTCATGTAGCCGCCGACGGCCTTGAGCAGGGTCGACTTGCCGCAGCCGGAGGGACCGAGCAGCACGAAGCGGTCGGATTTGTCGACCGTGAAACTCACCCTCTCGGTGGCGGTGACGACTGCGCTGGAGGTCTTGTAGCGCAGCGTCACGGAGCTGACGTCGAGCAGCGCCATCAGTTGCCCTTCAGATCGTGCGCGACGGGGAGATAATAGTCCGTCCAGGCCTTGGGCTGGCTCTTCAGCGTGCCGGTCTTGAACAGATGCGCGGCGAACTTCATCGTGCCCTGAGGCTCGAGATTCCACTCCATCATGCCGGGCTCCTTGAGCAGATCGAGCAGCTCCTCGACCGAGGTCTTGTCACCGGTGATCTCCTTGTAGATCTCGACCGCCTGTTTCGTGTCGCTGCGGATCAGGGCCTGCGCTTCCTTGGTCGCGTCGCGCACGGCCTGGATGATCTTCGGATTGGCCTCGGCGAACTTGGTGGTCGTGAAGAATTGCGCCTGACTGAGCGGCCCGCCCATCACGTCGGGCGATGACAGCACGATATGCGCGCCCGGCACGTTCTTCAGCTCCAGGAAGGTGAACGGCGGGATCGAGAAGTGGTTGTGCACCTCATGCTTGGGATTGGACAGCGCCGCATAGGCGTCGGGATGGCCGAGCTGCACGGTGTTTGCGTCCAGCTTCGACCATTGGTCGGCGCCAAAAGCCTCCGCGGCCGCGATCTGCAGCACGATCGCCTGGGTCGAGACCTTGACGGTCGGCACCGCGATCTTGTCCGCCGGGCCAAAGTCCTTGATCGACTTGATGTTGGCGTCGCGGCTGATCAGCGTCATCGGCTGCGCCGAAGTCGCGACGATGCCCTTCACCCCGCCGCGGGTGCGGTCCCAGAGCAACAGAAGATTGCCGGTGCCGGTGTTGAGGATGTCGACGCCGCCCGCGAGCAGCGCATCGGTCTGCGCGCCGCCGCCGGAGAAAGTGATCCATTTGGTGGTGATGCCTGCGAGGCCGAGTGAAGCTGCGTGCTTCTCGATCAGCTTGAGCTTCTCCATGATGTGGCTCGGCATGTAGAAAATGCCGGGCTGGCGCGACAGCGCGATCTCGGACTTCTGCTGCGCACGCGCCGGCGAAGCCGCCAGCACGGTTGCGACGATCAGGGCGATGGCGGCAGCGCCACGCTGGAATTGCTTGATCATAATTGTTCGTTTCCTCCGGCCGCCATTGACGAGCGATCCTGCTGATGCACTAATGCATTAGTGCATCAAAGGCAAGCCTCCCGGAGTTCCTCGCATGGAAACCGCCCATTCCGCGTCCCGCGCGACCGCCCGTCGGGGGGCGCCGCTCGACCGGGCTCGGCAGGCCGCGCCGCAGGTGTTCGAGCGGCTGCGCAACGCCATTCTCGCGCTCGAACTGCCCCCGGGCTCGCCGCTGTCGCGCACCGATCTCGCTGCGCAATTCGGCGTCAGCTCGACGCCGATCCGCGACGCCCTGATGCGACTCGAGGAAGAAGGGCTCGTGGACGTGTTTCCGCAGCACGCGACCGTGGTCAGCCGGGTCGATGTCAGCCGCGCCGAGCAGGCCCATTTCCTGCGCCAGGCGCTCGAGCTCGAAATCGTCCGGCTGCTCGCCGAGCAGCATGACCAGGCCCTGGTCCTCCGCCTCGACCATGTGATCGCGCTTCAGCAGCAGTTCGCCAAGGCCGGCGATTTCGAGAGCTTCATCGCCGCCGACAATGATTTTCACGCCCAGCTTTATGCTGCGGCTGGCAAGCAGGAGCTGTGGACGCTGGTGCGCAGCCGCAGCGGACATATCGACCGGCTGCGCCGGCTGCATTTGCCCTCGCCCGGCAAGGCCCAGAACATCGTCCGCCACCACAAGCTGATCACCCGCGCGATCGAAGCCGGCGACCCCGACGCCGCGCAACAGCATCTGCGCAAGCATTTATCGGGCACGCTCAGCGAGCTCGACAAGATCCGGAGCAATTATCCGGAATATCTGACCGATTAGACAGACCACCAGCCTGGCGAACCCCCTTATGCACGTAACCGTGCATAATCATGCTTCCCTTGGGCGAGCATTCACCGGGCACTCGCGAAGTGCTTGCAGGCCGGGCGGAATCCGCGCAACAATTTCGTCTTTGATGGTTTGATTTGCGGCCGGTGGGGACGTCCTGTCCGGCCCGGAGGAATTCAGACGTGGCCAACATCCTGATCGTGGATGACGACCCGGCCGTTCAAATCACGATCCGGCTGCTCCTGGAGAGGGCCGGTCATCACGTCACGGTCGCGGGCGATGGCCGCAAGGGACTTGCGCTGTTCGAGGCCAGCCGGTTCGACCTCCTGTTTCTCGACATCTTCATGCCCGGCATGGACGGGCTGGAGACAATGCGTCACATCCGGGTGCAGGCTCCGGCCATTCCGATCATCGTCATTTCCGGCCGCTCGATCACGCCGGACGCCTATGCGGAACCGGACTTCCTGAAGATGGCGACCAAGCTCGGCGCGGTGGCAAGTCTGCAAAAGCCGTTCCGGCCTGACGCCCTGCTTGCCGCTGTCGATGGCTGCCTGAAAGCAGGCGCGCCGGAGGGGTCCGATGTCAGCTCCGGCCACCGATGAAGGGCGCGCCGCGGCTCCAGGCCAGACCAGGCGTGGTCATCCGGGAAGCTCTGCGAACATCCGCTTGACCCTCGCAACGCGGCTGGCGATCGCGATGATCCTGCTGGTGGCGGTCACCGTGGCCGCAGTCGGATGGCTCGGCTTTCGCAACACCACGCAAGCGGTCATTCCGCGCGTCCTGGAGCGGGTCGGGGCCCAGTCGCGCCTGCTCGCGGCCAATCTGGAATCCTATGTTGCCGGGGCCCGCGGCGATTTGATCGGCTATCGCTCTGCCGCGGCGATCAATGGCCTGATCCGCGCTCACGTGGCCGGAGGAATTGACCCTTCAGACGGCGTCTCGGAGCAAACCTGGCGCGAGCGTATCGCCACGCGGCTCGCGGCCGAGATCGAGGCCAAACCCATCTACGGGCAGTTTCGCATCATCGGTCTCGACGACGATCAGCGCGAGCTGGTCCGCGTCGACCGCTCTGGCCCGAATGGAACGGCACGGATCGTCCCCAGCGGCGAACTGGAGCGCAAGGGCGAACGAACGTACTTTGAGGACACGATACGCCTGGCGCCGGGCGAGATTTACGTTTCACCCATCGATCTCGCGACCCGCCAGGGAGGCACCACCGCCCTGCACGTTCCGACGCTGCGGGTCGCAACGCCGCTGTTCACGCCGGATGGCAAGCCGTTCGGGATCATCATCGCCAATATCGACATGCGTCCGGCGCTCGACCGCGTCCGCGCGACATCGACCTCGGGGGGCGAAATCTACGTCGTGAATTCGCGCGGCGACTATCTCGTTCATCCGGATCGCACGCGAGAATTCGGCGCATTGCATGATCGTCCCAACGACTGGCGCAAGGACTTTCCGTATTTTGGTGCCTTGACCGGTACGCTGGAGGGATCCACGCGCCTCATGACCGACGGGTCGGGCCGGCCGAGCGGGGCGGCGATCGCGCCGGCGCTGCTCGTGGGCAAAGAATGGGCCGCAGTCATCGAGACAATCCCCGCGCCGGTGTTCGGCCTCGTACCGGCGGCGATTCAAAGAACGTCGTTACTGGTCGGTACCCTCGCTGTCCTCGCCGCGGCCTTACTCGCGGTGCTGCTTGCGCGCTCGCTAACTCGTCCGATCGGTCGCCTGACCGCGGCGGTGGAGGCCATCGGCAACGGACGGCCAGCCGACATCCCCGTCGATGCCAGCGGCGAGACGGGCGTGCTGGCGCGGGCTTTCGCCCAGATGGTCGAAGAGACGCGGGCGAAGACGGCCGCGCTCCAACGCGAGATCGAGGAGCATCGCCGCACCGAGGCCGCGCGAAGCCATCATGCGGCGCGGGAGCGCTTGTTCAGCGCTGCCGTCGAATCGTCCGACGATGCGATCGTGATGCAGACGCTCGACGCCATCATCACGGGCTGGAATCCGGCCGCCGAGCGGCTCTATGGCTATTCGGCGAGTGAGGCGATCGGGAAATCCACCGCGATCATCGTGCCGCCCGACCGCCGCGAGCATGGCAAGGGCTATCTGGCGCGGATCGCGCGGGGCGAGCCGATCGAGCGGTTCGAGACGGTGCGCCTGCGCAAGGACGGCACGCCGGTCGAGATCTCACTCAGCCTCTCGCCGATCAGGGGGCCGTCCGGCGAGATTATCGGCGTCTCCGGGACCGCGCACAGCCTCACCGAGGCGCGGCGGGCCGAGCGGCAGCTGCAGCAGCAGCTCGAAGAGCGCCGGCAGATCTTCGACACCTCGCAGGATCTGATCATGGTCATGGACCCGCGGGGCCATGTCGCGCAGATCAGCCCGAGCAGCGAGACCATTCTCGGCTACCGGCCGGACGAGATGATCGGCCGCAGCGGCGCGGACTTCATTCATCCCGACCATCTGGCACAATCGCGCGAGGACATGCGCGCGATGCGGCGCGGCGAGCGCCCCAAGCTCGGCGACACCCGCTGCTTCCACAAGAACGGGCACGAGGTCTGGCTGTCCTGGCTCGGCAACTGGTCCGAGCAGGCGCAGCGCTTCTTCTTCGTCGGACGCGACATGACGGAAGCGCGGCTCGCGCAGGAATCGCTGCGCGAGAGCGAGCGGCTCGCCCGCAACATCGTCGAGACCTCGCTCGACGCCTTCATCCAGACCGACGAGACCAGCAGCATCCTGAACTGGAACTCGCAGGCCGAGCAGCTGTTCGGCTGGCGCCGCGACGAGGTGCTCGGCAAGAGCACGATCGACCTGATCGTCGCCGAGAGCGAACGCGAAAGGGTCAGGGCCGGCCTGAAGCAATTCCTGGAGAACGAGGGCGACAGGACGCTGAACCGCCGCCGCGAGCTGATGTGCCGCCGCCGCGACGGCAAGGAATTCAAGGCCGAGCTGAGCGTCACCGCGCTGAAGCGCCGCGAAGGCCTGCTGTTCAACGTCTTCTACCGCGACCTCACCGACAAGATCGCCGCCGAGGAGCGCATCCGCCATGCCGAGAAGATGGAGGCGGTCGGCCAGCTCACCGGCGGCGTGGCGCACGATTTCAACAACATCCTCACCGTCATCACCGGCACGATCGAGATCCTCGCGGAAGCCGTCGAGAAGGAGCCGCAGCTTGCGGCCATCACGAAGATGATCGACGAGGCCGCCGCGCGCGGCGCCGATCTGACCCAGCACCTGCTGGCCTTCGCGCGCAAGCAGCCGCTCCAGCCGCGCGAGATCGACATCAACTCGCTGGTGGTCGACACCGCGAAGCTGTTGCGGCCGACGCTGGGCGAGCAGATCCAGATCGAATCGGTGTTCGAGGACGAGAATTGCGTCGCGATCGTCGATCCCAACCAGCTCACCACCGCGATCCTCAATCTCGCGCTCAATGCCCGCGACGCCATGCCTGGCGGCGGCAAGCTGATCGTGGAGACCGGCGCCGCCTATCTCGACGAGGTCTATGCCAGCGGCAACGACGTCCGTCCCGGCCATTACGTGCTGATCGCCGTGAGCGACACCGGCACCGGGATCCCTGCGAACATGCTGACCAGGGTGTTCGACCCCTTCTTCACCTCGAAGGGACCGGGCAAGGGCACCGGGCTCGGGCTGTCGATGGTCTACGGCTTCATCAAGCAGTCCGCAGGCCACATCAAGATCTACAGCGAGGAAGGCCACGGCACCACGATCAAGATGTACCTGCCACCCGGCACGACGCCGACAGCGGTCGGCGAGGGCGTGACGCCGGCGACGATCGAGGGCGGACACGAGACGATCCTGGTGGTCGAGGACGACCGGCTGGTGCGCGACTACGTGCTGGCGCAGCTGCATGCGCTGGGTTACGTCACCTTGCAGGCCGCGAATGCGGCGGAGGCGCTGGCGATCGTTGCCGCCGGCAAGCCGTTCGACCTGCTGTTCACCGACGTCATCATGCCCGGCAAGATGAACGGACGGCAGCTCGCCGACGAACTGATGAAGACACGCCCCGATCTCAGGGTGGTCTACACGTCGGGCTATACCGAGAACGCGATCATCCATCACGGCCGGCTGGATTCCGGCGTCCTGCTGCTGGCCAAGCCTTATCGCAAATCGGATCTCGCGCGGATCATCCGCAAGGCGTTGAGCGCTTGAGGCTTCGTAGCCCGGATGAGCGAAGCGATATCCGGGGCTTTGCAGCAGCGATCCCGGGTATCGCTTCGCTCACCCGGGCTACAACGGCTTCCTACGACGCGCGCTGGGCCGCGGTCATCACGATGCGGATCAGATCGGCGGCGTTGCGCGCGCCGAGCTTTTTCATGATGTTGGCGCGGTGATCCTCGATGGTGCGCGGGCTGATGCCGAGGGTGCGGCCGGCTTCCTTGTTGGACGCACCGGAGGCGAACTGCTCGAGCACCTCGCGCTCCCTGCGCGTCAGCGGCTCGCGCCCGGGGAAGTGCAGCGAGCCGAATTTCGGCGAGGCGTTCTCCGCCTGCCTGCGCGCATAGGCGCCGATCGCCTCGTCGAGCCGGCCGACGATCTCGCTGCCGCGGAACGGCTTCTCGATGAAGTCGAGCGCGCCGCTCTTGATCGCGCCCACCGCCATCGCGATGTCGCCCTGCCCGGAGATCATGAAGATCGGCGCCGGATAATCCTCGCCGTGCAGCTCCTTCAGGATGTCGAGGCCCGACTTTCCGGGAATGTTCACGTCGAGCAGGATCGCAGCCGGTGTGCGGTTTCGCGCGACGGAGAGCAGCGCTGCGCCGTCTGCAAAACAGATCACCTCATAGCCCGCCGCCTTCAACACCATCGACAGGGTGTCGCGAACGGCAGGGTCGTCGTCGACCACGAAGATTTCACCGCGAGAGCTTTGTTCGGCCATGTGCCACATCCAGTTGGCATGAAGGACTCGCGTCCGCGCCAAACCGTTATGGCGTTCGGCGCGGATTCGGCCCACCCGTATTTGTACGGGACATGGACTTAACGCACAAGTAGCGGCAGGGTGCCTAATTGCGGGGTACGGAGAATATCCATGCTAAATTTCGCTGGCACACCCCCGCTCATCGCGATGCCTGAAACTGACAGCCGTCAGTTGATCGCTGCCGATCTTCGCGCCCTGATCACACGGATCGAGAGCAGCATGCGCCTGATCGACGCAGCCATGATGGAAGCTGGCCTGATGGAAATGGGTCTGGCGCACGACGATAACGGCGATCCGGCCGGTTCCGCCGACATTTTCGTGCTCGACGACGTCACGCCGCGCTATGCGACGGCGAGCGCCGCTCTCAACGCCTGCCGGGCGGGCCTCGGCCACGCCCTGCAATGTCTGTCGGAAACCGGCACCCCGGCATAGAGCGAGATCAGCGGCACGCCGGCCGCATCCATCGCATGGCAGCTCCGCAAGTCCTAGGCGCGGTGCCGTTCCACGATCGCGTCGGTGGCGACACCACCCCAGGTGTGGATCGCCGGAAGGCCCATCGCGGTCTTGCCGAGATTGGCGAGGCTGATGCGCAATGCCGCGAGGTCGAGCGGCTTCGGCAGACTCTGGAGCTCGATCCCGACGGACCGGGCGAAGCTGCGGGCGGCGCTGCGGCGCTTGCCGTCCATGCCGCTGATAACGATCACGGCGCCACCGAATTTCGCTGCCGCCATCTCGCGCAGCACGTCGATGCCGTCGCCATCCTCCAGCACGAGATCAAGCGTCACGCAGTCGAAGCGCGCGGCGCGGAGCTTCTCGATCGCATCCGCCACTGACGGCGCCACGGTGACTTCGTGGCCGGCCTGCTTGGCGGCGACCGTGATCAGGCTGCGCTGCGTGGCGTCGTCATCGACCACCAGGAGCTGAAGCGCACGCCGCTCGGCGCCGTCGGGCAGGTTTGAGGAGATGGGGGAAAGAGAACTTCTGGGCATTTCAGTATCCTGAGATTGGGACCATCAATGGATACACGGTTCGCGCTTAGGCCACGTAAAGGCCCTGTCGCGAATTCATTCGGATGTTTTCAGAAAATGTGAAGCAACGGACCGGAAAAGACGGCGACGGATGCGGGCGGATCACGCCGCTTCGTCGCGGCCGCCGGCTGCGCCGCGCTTCTTCCTGTTCTTGCCGCGCAGGAACTGAATGTCCATCTCGGCGCCGTTGACGCGGACCAGCTCGCAGCGGCGGTAGGCGAGGCCCGTGGACGACAACAGCAGGAAGAACTCTTTCAGGTTCAACCCCTGGATCGAGCCTTCCACCGTGAGGATGGCGTCGGTATCGGAGATCGCGTTGAGCTTGCAGTCGCGGCGCCAGGTGCCGTCGATGGCCATGATGCAGACATCGTAGCCGCGACTGAAAGTCACGCGTTCCGTACCCTTGCCATCCTCGGCCATGTCTATCGTCCTGCCATGGCCGCCAGGCGCGGCGCCGCGCCGGCCAGAGCCGGCTTGGCGGCTGCGGCACGCGGATCGTTCGGCTTGTAGAGGCCGCGCCGCTCCGGAATCGGCCGGAACGTATCGGTCAGGCCGACCACGGTTTCGGCCGCGCCCAGCACCAGGAAGCCGTCGGGCTCGATCTGGCGGGCCAGCCGGTTGAAGATGTTGATCTTGGTGTCCTGATCGAAATAGATCAGCACGTTGCGGCAGAAGATGACGTCGAAGGTGCCGAGCTGCGCGAAATCGTGCAGCAGGTTGAGCTGCCGGTGCTGGATCATCGCCCGCAATTCGGGATTGACCTGCCAGGTCTCGCCGGTCTGCTTGAAATATTTCATCAGCATCTGGATCGGCAGGCCGCGCTGCACCTCGAACTGGCTGTAGATTCCGGCCTTGGCCTTCTCCAGCACCTCCTGCGACAGGTCGGTCGCGATGATCTCGATGCGCCAGCCGGTGAGAGCCGCGCTCATCTCCTTCAGGCACATCGCCAGCGAATAGGGCTCCTGCCCGGTCGAGCCGGCGGCGCACCAGATCCGTATGCTGCGGCGGGCGGCCCGCGCCTTGATGATCTCGGGCATGATGGTGTCGCGGAAATGATCGAACGGGACCTTGTCGCGGAAGAAGAAGGTCTCGTTGGTGGTCATGGCTTCGACCACGTCGGTGATCACCGTGCGCGCACCGCCTTGCAGCTTCTGCACGAGCTCCCCGATGCCGGAGAGTCCGGCCTTGCGGGCCAGCGGCAGCAGGCGGCTTTCGATCAGATATTGCTTGTCTGCGGAAAGATCGAGACCGGAATTTTCCTTTAGGAACTTACGCAGATACTCATACTCGGTCGGGGTCACGGATGGCCTCTTCGAAGCTTGTACTGGAACACTCTGGCCTGAATACGCGGGCCAGACACACTCAGACCATGGCTTGTCCGACCGGGATCAAACCTACTTCAGCGAACTTGTCGGCGATGATGTCTTTGTCGAAAGGCTTCATGATGTACTCGTTGGCGCCGCCGCTGAGCGCCTGCGCGATATGCGCCACATTGTTCTCGGTGGTGCAGAACACCACCTTGGGCTGGTCGCCGCCGGGCAGGCGGCGCATGTGGCCCATGAATTCGAAGCCGTCCATCACGGGCATGTTCCAGTCGAGCAGCACCGCATCGGGCAGCTGCCGCTGACAGATCTCGAGCGCCTTCGAGCCGTCCTCGGCCTCGGTAACTTCGAATTCCAGGCCTTCCAGGATCCGGCGGGCGATCTTGCGCACCACGCTGGAATCATCAACCACCAAGCAGGTCTTCATTTTGGTTCTCCGGCTTCGATGTTTCGTTGGCTCACGCAGCCATCTGCACTTTGGTTTCGAGCTCGAGGACGCGATCGACGTCGAGGACGACCATGAGCTGTCCCTCGAGGCGGTGGACGCCGCCGGCGAGCTTGGCCATGCGAGGGTCGAGG
>NZ_JACIHG010000003.1:0-778102 GCF_014198315.1 Bradyrhizobium sp. CIR48 | reverse complement strand
CCGCTGCGGTGATTGGAACTCGTGTTGCGGAAACCATCTTGGCCAGCAGCGAACAAGCTGCACCCAACAGGCCGCACATATGGATGCAAGCGATCCGGTCAAACCTCACAAAGCTCTTGTGCCACGGGGGCCGTCCACATATGGGTCCCCGCCTTCGCGGGGACGACAGTGAGTATGCTGCGCGATCCTGCGTCCCAACTACGCCGCGCGGATCTGCGCGAGGAAGCGATCCACCTCGTCCCGCAGTCGCTGCGACTGCTTCGACAGCTCGATCGCCGAACCCAGCACTTCCTCGGCCGCCGTGCCCGTCGCGGCGATGCCCGCGGTGACACCGGAGATGTTCTGCGAGACCTCGCCGGTGCGGGCAGCCGCCTGCTGGACGTTCTGTGCGATCTCCTGCGTCGCCGTGCCCTGCTGGCCGACGGCTGCGGCGATCGCGGCGGAAATTTCGTCGACCTGCTGGATCGTCGCGCAGATCGACTGGATGCCGTCCACAGCGCCTGATGTCTCGCCCTGCACCGCGTGGACCTGGGCGCCGATTTCCTCGGTCGCCTTCGCCGTCTGCGTCGCCAGGGCCTTGACCTCGGAAGCGACCACGGCAAAGCCGCGGCCGGCTTCGCCCGCGCGCGCCGCTTCGATCGTCGCGTTTAGCGCCAGCAGGTTGGTCTGGCCCGCGATGCCGTTGATGAAGGAGACCACGTCGCCGATCTTCTGCGCCGCGTCTGCCAGGCTCTGCACGCGCTCGTTCGAGCGCCGTCCGTCGCTCGCGGCCTTGCCCACCACTTCGGTCGCGTGGGCGAGGCGCCGGCTGATCTCGGTCATCGACGAGGACAGCTCTTCCGCCGCCGCCGCGACGGTCTGCACATTCTCCGACGCCAGTGTCGAGGCCGACGACACCGCGCGCGTCTGCTGTCGGGACTGTTCGACGATGGCCGACATCGACCGCGCCGTATGCTCCATCTCGACCGCAGCCGAGGACACCGTGGTGACGACGTCGCGGATGCTGGCCTCGAAATTGTCGGCAAGCGCGGCGAAGGCGCGCCGCTTCTCCGCTTCGGACTGCGCCTTGGCTTCCAGCTGCTCGGCCTGAAGCTTGCCAAAGCTGACGGCGTTGTCGCGGAACACCGCGACCGCCTTCACCATCGCCCCGACTTCGTCATTCGCCTTGCTGGCGGGGATGGTGACGTCGGTCCGGCCGTCTGCGAGTTCGCGCATGACGGACGTGATGGAGAGGATCGGACGCGAGATGCTGCGGGCGATGAGATAGCCGACGATGGCGGCAAGCACGAGCCCGATCGCGGCGATCGCGATCGCGAGCATCCAGGCGCGGTCGGCCGAGGCCTCGTAATCGGCATTGTCCATCACCAGCTCGACGGCGCCGAGCGGCTTTCCGGAAAAATCCTTGATCGGGCCGAGCAGCGCTGCCACCGGCGTGTCGTCGAGCTTGGCCCGCTTCACCGTGAAGCTGCCTGTGGTAGCGCGGCCGTAATCGGCTGCGTCGAAGAAGCTCTTGCCCTTCAGCGTGCCGCCGAACAGCTTGAAGCCGGAGCCATCGGCGAGGTGGAAGGCGACGTCGACATGGCGGTTGGTCTTGAAGTCGTCGAGGAAGGACTGACCGAAGGTCAGGCCGAATTCGACCGAGCCGAGATGCTTAGCCCCTTGCGCGATCGGCACCACGCCGCGGATGCCGAGCCCGGCAACGCCGCCTTCGAGGCCGACCACGACCTTGCGATCCTGGTTGGCGACGACGACGGTCTTGCGGAAGCCGGAGAGATCGTCGCCGAATTTCGCGGGTTGGTGCACACGCAGGAACGAGGTCGCCGGCGCCACATGGAACTGGAATTGCTCGACACCGTATTCCGATTTGGTCGCCGCAAAGACCGGCCCGAACAGGGCTATCAGGGCGTTGCGGTCCTGCTTGGCCATCGCATCCTGCGTCGCCGGCATCGCGGCCACGACCGTGCTCATGGCGGCGGCCCGGTGCGATTCCTCGGCGATGCGCGACTGAAGGGCATCATAATGGCTGTGCAGCTCGCGCTGGTCGGCGCGGTCGATGATCCCAGCGATGATCCACATCGCTCCGAGCACGGCGAACAGGGCGGTTGCCGCCGCCGTCACCGCGAGGGCAACCGTGATCCGCATCCTGAGGCCGAGGCTCGCGCGCATGTCCGACTCGTTGTTTGAGCGTTGGTTAACACCGCTTATCAACTTCTCGCTAAGAGAGAGTGAACGGGATACCGGCGGAACGCGGTGGTTGTGGGGGGAGGCTGTCTGCCCCACAAGCGGTGTCGTCCCCGCGTGTACGGGGACGACACTGAATATGAGGTGACGGTGCTCGCGAAAATCCCGGCGCTTAATACCCCCTGGCCCGGTCCACCACGTTCTCCAACGCGCCGCCGGCCTCGAACCGTGCGATCTGCTCGGCGACATAGGCCGAGATCGCGTCCGCGTCGGTGTCGGCTGCGTTGTGCGGCGTCAGCACCACCTTGGGATGGGTCCAGAACCGGCTGTCCGCCGGCTGCGGCTCCTGTACGAAGACGTCGAGCGAGGCGGCGCCCAGCGTGCCGTCGTCGAGGCAGGCGAGGATGTCGGCCTCGTTCTGCAAGCCGCCGCGGCCGGCATTGATCAGCACCGGGGCGCCGAGCGGGCTGTTGCGGTTGAGCTTGGTGAAGACGTCGCGGTTGAGGATGCCGTGCGTCTCCGGCGTCAGCGGCAGCAGGCAGACCAGGATATCGGTCGCGCGCAGGAACGCATCGATCTGGGCCGAGCCATGGAAGCACTCGACGCCGTCGATCGCGCGCGGGCTGCGGCTCCAGCCGGCGACGCGAAAGCCGAGCCGCCGCAGCACGTCGGCCGCGTCCGCACCGAGCGTGCCCAATCCCATGACACCGACCGTGACGGCGCTGGCCGGCCATTGATATTTCGGCTCCCAGCGCTTTGCGCGCTGCGAGTCCCGCAAATAGAGCTCCTGGCGGTGGTGCATCAGCACGTGCAGCACGACATATTCAGTCATGCGGCCGGTCAGGTCGGGTACGGCGACCCGGACCAGCGGCACATCGGGCAGGCTCTTGTCCGCCATCAGCGCATCGACGCCGGCACCGAGATTGAAGATCGCCCGCAGATTGGGGAAGGCGCCGAGATCGCCCGGCACCGGCTTCCACACCGTGGCATAGTGCACCTCGGCCGGATCGAGCGTGGAATCCGGCAGCAGCACTACACGGCGGCCGCCGCAGACAGCATCAAAGCGGGCCTTCCAGCGCTCCGGCAACCAGTTCTGCTGCGTGCTATTGATCAGGACGGCCAGTGTGCCCTTGGTCATTCGAAGTGCCTCGTCGGGTTCCGCTCACTAAAGCCCCTCCTTGGCACGATCTGCCGGATTTTTCTCGCAAATTTTTTCCGCAGTGCTGTCGGGGCGGGGCATATTGGCGCGTCTTTAGAACAGACGAGGAAAGTGTCGCCTATGCTTTATGCCATCCTTTGCTATCACGATGAGGACTTCGTCGGCTCCTGGAGCAAGGAGCAGGACGAGGCCGTGATGAAGAAGCTCGCCGTGGTGCAGGAGAAGCTCACGAGCCAAGGCCGGCTCGGCCCGGTGGCGCGGCTGCTGCCGACCACGGCCGCCGCGACCTTGCGGAAGGAAGATCCTCCGCTGGTGCTGGACGGCCCCTATGCCGAGACCAAGGAGCAGCTGCTCGGCTTCTACATCGTCGATTGCAAGAATCTCGACGACGCCCTCGACGTCGCGCGCGACCTCGGCGCTGCCAATCCCGGCGGCGCCTATGAGGTGCGTCCCGTCGGCGTGTTCCGGCCCGGAGGAAACCTGACGTGAGCGAGGCCGACACCGGCTGGATCGAGACCGCGCTGACCTCGGCGCGACCCCAGGCGGTCGGCGCGCTGCTGCGTTATTTCCGTGATCTCGACACCGCCGAGGAGGCGTTCCAGAACGCCTCGCTGCGCGCGCTCAAGTCCTGGCCGCAGAACGGGCCGCCGCGCGATCCTGCGGCCTGGCTGATCATGGTCGGCCGCAACGCCGCCATCGACGAGGTGCGCCGGACCCGCAAGCAGCAGCCGCTGCCTGAGGACGATCAGGCGATCTCCGATCTCGACGACGCCGAAGGCGCGCTGGCCGAACGGCTGGACGGCTCGCACTACCGCGACGACATCCTGCGGTTGATGTTCATCTGCTGCCATCCGCAATTGCCGGCGACGCAGCAGATCGCGCTGGCGCTGCGCATCGTCTCGGGGCTTACCGTGAAGCAGATCGCGCGCGCCTTCCTGGTCTCGGACGCGGCGATGGAGCAGCGCATCACCCGCGCCAAGGCGAAGGTCGCCGAAGCCGGGACGCCGTTCGAAGCGCCCGGCGCAATCGAGCGCTCCGAGCGGCTCGCCGGCGTCGCGGCGATGATCTACCTGATCTTCAACGAGGGCTATTCGGCGAGCGGCGACACCGCGGAGATCCGCAAGCCGCTCTGCGAGGAGGCGATCCGGCTGGGGCGCCTGCTGCTCAGGCTGTTTCCGAGCGAGCCGGAGATCATGGGGCTCACGGCGCTCATCTTGCTGCAGCATGCGCGCAGTGCCGCGCGCTTTGCCGCCGACGGCTCGCTGATCCTGCTGGACGATCAGGACCGTTCGCTGTGGAATGGCACCATGATCGCGGAGGGGCTGGCGCTGATCGACAAGGCGATGCGCCACCGCCGCAGCGGGCCCTATCAGATCCAGGCCGCGATCGCTGCATTGCATGCCCGCGCGTCGACGCCGGAGGAGACCGACTGGGCGCAGATCGACCTGCTCTACGGCGCGCTCGAGGTCGTGCAGCCGTCTCCCGTGGTGACGCTCAACCGCGCGGTCGCGGTCTCCAAGGTGCGGGGGCCGCAAGCCGCGCTCGATCTGATCGAGCCGCTTGCGCCGAAGCTCGCCAACTACTTCCATTTCTACGGCGTGCGCGGCGCCTTCCTGATGCAGCTCGGCCGCAACGACGAGGCACGTGTCGCTTTCGACCGCGCCATCGCGCTTGCCAACACGTCCGCAGAAGCGGCCCACATTCGCATGCACATCGATCGCCTGATCCGGGACAGCCAGCCGAAGGCGGGCGCGCGGCAGGGCGCGAAAGTGAAGTAGACCCGTCTGTCTCCACATCATCATGTCGGGACAAGCCCGGCCATGACGTGGGGTGGGTAGCGTGCAAAATGTCATTCCGGCAATTGTCGGCTCCTGCCGTTCTCGTTCGTCCTAAGCCCGTACCCATGGAGCCCCTTCATGCTGAAAGCCATTGCCGTCATCGCCGTCGTGCTCGCCGTTGGAATCGCGGGCGTCCTCGCCTTTGCCCTGACAAAATCTGACACCTTCCGCGTCGAGCGGAGCCTCGCGGTGAAGGCGCCAGCCGGAGCGATCTATCCACAGGTCGCCGATTTCCGCCGTTGGACCAACTGGTCCCCCTATGAGACCCGCGATCCCGCCATGAAGCGCACCTTCGGTGGATCTGAGGGAGGCAAGGGCGCGACCTATGCTTGGGATGGCAACAACAATGTCGGCGCCGGCCGCATGGAGATCCTCGAGGCGACCGGGCCGTCCAAGCTTCGCATCAAGCTCGATTTCGAGCGGCCGTTCGAAGGTCACAACACCGCCGAGTTCACCTTTGTGCCGCAAGGCGATGCTACTCTGGTCACATGGGCGATGTACGGTCCGGCTCCGTTCATGTCCAAGATCATGCAAGTGTTCATCAACATGGACAGCATGATCGGCAAGGATTTCGATGCCGGCCTCGCCAGCCTGAAGAAGCTGGCCGAGAAGCAATAAGCCTCACTGCAAACGAAGAGGAGAGAAACGATGCTCAACGCTTATCTGTTCTATCAGGACACCTGCGAAGCTGCGTTCAACTTCTACGCCAAGGTCCTGGGCGGCAAGATCGACGCCATGATGCGGTCATCGGACGCGCCGCCGGAGATGCCCGCCGCGCCCGGCCGCGAAAAGATGATCATGCATGCGCGGATGTCGCTGCCCGACGGCAGCGTGCTGATGGCTTCCGACGCGCCGCCGGAGCATTTCGCCAAGCCGCAAGGCTTTTCGATCTCGCTCACCGTCAAGGACCCTGCGGACGGCGAGCGTAAGTTCAATGCACTCGCCGATGGCGGCACAGTCACCATGCCGTTCAGCAAGACGTTCTGGGCCAAGGGCTTTGGCATGTGCGTCGACAAGTTCGGCATTCCCTGGATGGTGAACTGCCCGGCCGAAGGAATGTGACAGGCGCGAGCCTGCACACGATCTGTGGAGCTGCGATCCCCTCTCTCCACTGTCGCGGGAGAGGGGACGCCTGGATTTATCGCGTCATACCCGGATCGGTCGTGAGCTCGCTCAACGGACCGATCCGGTCACGTCCTCGCTCTGCTGCGGCGACTGAACGCAGCGAGGGCAGATCACGAGCTTGGTGCCGAGCTGCTTGTCGTTCTCGGCTTCGATCTCGTCATGGACCGCCCACCACGCATCCGAATATGGCCGCAAGGTGCCGAGCACTCGTTCCCGCTCCTGATTGGGATCAGCTGCCGCGGGCGCGGGGTTCGTCGCGCGCCGCTTCGCGACATGCGGGCGATGCGAGGCTTTGTTGGGGTCCTGGCCGAGGCCATCCCATGCGATCGGACGACGCTCCTGCGCCGATGCGACTGCACATTCAAGCAGCGCTGTGCAGAAAGTAAGCAAGATGAAGCCGCGTCGTATCATGCCAGACCCAAAGTTCGATGCGCAATGCGCAAACTTCCACACGGGAAACTTGCATGGCAACGGTCAAATGGAACTTAAGGCAAACGATTGGCGGGCGTGGCCGAGGAATGAACTCACGATTCGCATCACTTTGCGGGAGCAGTGAGGCCGCTTCGTGAAACCATGCGGACTGCATCGCACAACAATTGACGCAATATTGGGCTGTAATCTGCACGTCAGAATCGCTATTGGTGAATCACAAAATCTAAAAAGCTGGGGTGGACGTCACTTGGAAGGGGAGCGACCGATGGCGGCGGCGCTACAGATCAATTTTGCCCTGTGGGGGATGCTTATCTGCGTCAGCATGAAGCTGGGGCCGGTGATCCAGACTCTTTATTGACGGCAGCCAAAGTGTGATGGCGTGGAGACCCCGGTGCGCACATTGGGTGCGACACAGGGAACCTGCCGTGTGGCCTCGGGCCGGCCAAGCCAAACGCCTTTGATGTGACGCGACGCGGTTCACAGAACTCATTCACGTCACATCCGTGGCGGCTGCCACATTCGTCAGCGGCAGCGCGGATAGATCGCGGCGAGATCGCGCCCCTTGAGCAAGAGCAGCCGCGAGGTGAGGCCGCCACGGCGGCTGATCCAGTCGCGCACTGGGCCGGGATAGGCGGCAAGCACCGCGACCGATGCTTCCGGCTCGGCATAAAAGCGCCCGCGCCGGTCGACCGAACGTGCCGCATGGAAGCCGAGCACGGCGCGCTTGGTGACGCAGATGCGCTCGCCCGGTACGATGCTCAGCACCAGCGTGCAGGCCGACAGACAGGGACCGTCGATCACCACGCGCTCGCCGCTCTCGCGCACCTTCTCGAACAAATCGAGGAACGGCCCCACCTGTCCGCCGGGAGACTGGATGATGCGGATTTCGGCGGACGCCGGCGCGGTGGCGAGCAGCGCGAATGCAAGCATCAGGGCGTTGAGCAAAGAGATGCGTCGCATGAAGTCTCCACCTAAATCGGTTCCGTAGGGTGGGTTACGCCCAGCGGCACGCGCAGCGGCAGTGCTAACCCACCCTACAATTTCCGGACCTATCCGTTGCGGCGCTGGCCGCGCAGCGTGGGCAGGCCGATACCTGCCGCATCGAAGCCGCCATCAACGGCCAAAATTTGGCCGGTGATGTAGCTCGCATTTGCCGAGCACAGGAAGTAGATCGCTTCCGCAAGCTCCTCCTCCAGGCCGTAGCGATTGAGCGGAATGGCGTCGTGATAGTCGGCGCGGATCTCCTTGGTGTGCACCTGCTTCGCCATCGCCGTGTCGACCGGCCCCGGCGCAACCGCGTTGACGCGGATGTTGAGCGAGGCGAGCTCGACAGCGAGCTGCTTGGTCAGGTGCGCGAGCCCGGCCTTGCTGGTGCCGTAGGCCGAGCGCAGCGTCGAGGCGCGCACCGCCGAGATCGAGGTGATGTTGACGATGGCGCCGCCATGGCCTTCGCGCATCAAGGGAACCGCGGCCTTGGTGCAGAGGAACGGGCCGGTGAGATTGACCTCGAGCACGCGGCGCCAATCGGTCTCGGACGTCTCCATCAGCGGTGCGAACACCGCGATGCCGGCATTGTTGACCAGTGCATCCAGTCGGCCGAACCGGCGCTCGACCGCCTCCATTGCATTGCTCACCGCGGCGGCGTCCGAGACGTCGCAGGTCAGCGCCAGCGTCGCCTCGCCTTGGTCGATTTCGGCGACCGCCCGGCCGAGCAACTCGCCCTCGATGTCGAGCAGCGCCACGCGCCAACCCTCGGCCAGGAACTTCTTCGCGGTCGCAAGCCCGATGCCGCGGGCGGCTCCGGTGACGAGAGCGATTTTTTGCGGGGCTTGCGGCATGGGAGAATTGTCCTCGAGTAGCATATGGGCGCAGGAATGCAGGCTCCTTTTACTGCGCTTTTGTGCTGGCGAGGAAGGGGCAGGCGAGGGCTGGAGGGGAAGTCGCCCTTACGCCAGCTCTGCCGAGGCACGCTGCATGTTGGCCGACATGTCCGCGGTCACGATGCTCTGCTCCTCGACCGCGGCTGCGGTGGAGGCGATGAACTCGTTGACGCCTGCGATCGCGGCCTTGATCGCGGTGAGGGAGCTCGCGACGTCGCCGGAGATGGTGTTCAGCGCGTCGATTTCGGACGTGATCGTGTCGGTCGCCTGCTTGGCCTGGCTCGCGAGATTCTTCACCTCGGAGGCGACCACCGCAAAGCCGCGTCCCGCTTCGCCGGCGCGGGCCGATTCAATCGTGGCGTTGAGCGCGAGCAGATTGATCTGGCTGGTGATGCCCGAGATCATCTCGACGATGCCGCTCATGGCCTGTGCGGCGGCCGTCAGCTTCTGGGCCTGGAGGTCGGCGGACTCGACCCTTGTGGTCGCGACCTTGGACGTCTCGCGCGACTTCGTCATGGTCTCGGAGATCTCGCGGATCGAGGCGCTCATCTCTTCGCTGCCGGCCGCGACCGCATCGATCAGCCCGCGCGCGTTGTCGGCCTTCTTGCGGCCAATCGCCTGCGCGGTGATGTCGGTGGCGTATTTCACCACCTTGTACGGTTTGCCGTTGAGATCGAAGATCGGGTTGTAGGACGCCTGGATCCAGATCTCGCGGCCGCCCTTGGCGATGCGCTTGTATTCGGCGGCCTGGTATTCGCCGCGATTGAGCGCTTCCCAGAACTGGCGGTAGGCGGCCGAATTCTTCTCGTTCGGCTCGACGAACATGGAATGGTGCTGGCCCTTGATCTCGGCCAGCGCATAGCCCATCGCCTTCAGGAAGTTCTCGTTGGCAGTGCGGATCGTGCCGTCCATGTTGAACTCGATCACCGCTTGCGATTTCTGGATCGCGGCGAGCTGACCGTCATTGTCGGCCGCCTTCATCTTCTGCGCAGTGACGTCGGTCGCGAACTTCACCACCTTGAACGGCTTGCCGTTCTCATCGAGAATCGGATTGTAGGTGGCCAGAATCCAGATTTCCTTAGCTCCCTTGCCGAGCCGCTTGTATTCGGCAGCCTCGAACTCGCCACGGTTCAGCTTGGCCCAGAACGCGGCGTAGGCCGGGCTCGCGCGGTCCTCTGGTGTCACGAACATGGAGTGGTGCTTGCCCTTGATTTCATCGAGCGAATAGCCCATCGCGCCAAGGAAATTCTCGTTGGCGGTGACGATGGTGCCGTCCATGTTGAACTCGATCACGGCCTGCGCGCGGTTGATCGCCGCGATCTTGCCGGACTCTTCCATGGCCTTGATCTTATAGGCCGTGATGTCGGTGGCGAACTTGATGAAGCTGACCACCTTGCCGTTTTCGTCGCGTAGCGGGGCGTAGGACGCGTGGACCCAGACTTCCCTGCCGCCCTTGCCGAAACGCTTGTATTGCGTGGTCTGGAATTCCCCGCGGTTCAGGCTGGCCCAAAAATCGCGGTAGCGAGTGCTCTCGCGCTCGGCCGGGTTGACGAAGATGCTGTGATGCTTTCCCTTGATCTCGGCAAGCGTATAGCCGCTCATCTTGAGAAGGTTTTCGTTGGCGTCGAGGATGGTGCCGTCGAGACCGAATTCGATCACGGCTTGCGACCGGTCGAGCGCCTCGACCTCCGCGATGGCGTGCCTGACCTTCTTGCTCAGGAAATTGAACACGTAAGCCCCGCAATGCTCGGACGCGATCCGACAGGATCGCCATACCGTTTCCCCTGAGCTGAAAGTTGCATGCTATCCTTGAGCATCGGTAAATTCCGGAACACGCCGCGACGAGCTCCGCGATTTCACGAGCAATAGCCAACTACTTCAACTGACAGCTGCTCTTGGTTTATATGCACGGTGGAGTTCACAATGCGGCCGTACTTGTACGGGGGCGCAGCCGAGATATTTTTTCGCGTCACCCTCGCATGGCGGTGTCGGCGCGGTCGAGGGCGAACCGTCTTTAACAAGATGCTCGCTGCGGAGACCATTGATGCCCGACGACCGCGAACGCCTGATCCGCGACCTCTTCGCCGCCTATCTCGCCAACGACCGGCAGCGGGTCGCCGCCGCACTGGCCGACGATTTCCGCTTCACCAGCCCGTTCGACGACGACCTCGACAAGGCGACCTATTTCGAACGCTGCTGGAGCGACAGCGGCTGGATCGCACGGCATGACATCGAGCGCATCGTCGTCCGGGGCGAGGAAGCCTTCGTCACTTATCTCTGCCTTGCGACAGATGGCAGGAGTTTTCGCAACACGGAGTTCTTCACCTTCGCAGGCGGCAAGGTCCGGCGCATCGATGTCTATTTCGGCGCTGCCCGGCGGGATGGTCGTTTCCTGCCGCAGCCGCGCTAGGGCCGGGGCCCTCCAGATTATTTCCGCGGGCGTGTCGGTTCCGTGAGGGTTCGTTCGTCTTGAAGGCGAGCGGGCCTGCGCCTCACGGCGCATCCCGGAACCACCGCAGAAGCCAGGATACGACCCATGCGATTCATGATGTTGATGATCCCGCTCGGCTACGAGGCCGCGCCGCCGGACGTCCAGCTCGATCCCGAACGCGTCGCGGCGATGATGCGCTATAACGAGGCGCTGAAGGACGCGGGCGTGCTGATCACGCTCGATGGCCTGCATCCGCCGTCGATGGGCGCGCGGGTTTCATTTGCGACCGGCGAGCCTGTCGTGACCGACGGCCCATTCGCTGAAGCCAAGGAAGTCCTTGGCGGCTATTGGATGATCGAGGTCGCCTCGCGCGCAGAGGCGATCGCCTGGGCGAAGAAATGTCCGGCTTCGGCCAACGAGATCATCGAGATCCGGCAAGTCCAGGAGATGAGCGACTTTCCGCCCGACGTGCAGGAGGCCGCGGCCGGTTTCGGCGACCTGAAGAGGTAGCCACAGCGATCGCGATGAAATCGCGTCTGTCGTCAGTCAATCAACAAGGAGAGAACCGATGAGCACCGAACATAAATTCCTCGCCGTCTATCTCGGCAGCATGAGCGGCGAAAAGATGAAGGCCTGGCATGCGATGCCTGAGGCTGAACGGAAGGCAAAAGAGCGCGAGGGCATGGCCGCCTGGCACGGCTGGGTCGAGAAGCATAAGGACGTCATCGTCGAGATGGGCGGCCCGCTCGGCAAGACCCGCCGGATCGACGGACGCGGCATTACCGAGATCAGCAATGCGCTGACCGGCTTCACGGTGGTGCGGGCTGCCTCGCAGGAGGAAGCTGCAAAACTGTTCGAGAACCATCCGCATTTTGCGATCTTCCCGGGCGAGGCGATCGAGGTCATGCCCGTGCTGCCGATTCCGCAGATGTAGCTGCGGACTAGGCCAATTCCGGGTGCGATGCCGTCGCTCAGGCCCGGCATCGCCCGTGAAAGTACGGGGTTAATCACGCCCGATTCCTGCTAGTGACCTTCACCGCCGGCTCATGTAAAGATCGTTCACATGAGCTGGCGCAAGGAGCAGCGCCGCGCCGAGCGCGGCTATCACCACGGAAATCTGAAGGAAGCCCTGTTGCAGGCCGCCCTGGGGCTGATCGCCGAGAAGGGCGCGGCCGGCTTCACCTTCGCCGATGCCGCACGCATGGCCGGCGTCAGCGCAGCGGCGCCCTATCGGCATTTCCGCGACCGTGACGAGCTGTTGTCCTCGATTGCCCAGCGCGGCTTCGAGCAGTTCGAGCAGCGCCTGACCGCGGCCTGGGACGACGGGCGCCCCGACACGGTCACCGCGTTCGAGCGCGTCGGCAAAGCCTATCTCGCCTTCGCCCGTGAGGAGCCCGCGTTCTACAACGCGATGTTCGAATCGGGCGTGCCGGTCGATGCCAATCCCGCACTTCAGGCCGCCAGCGAACGCGCCTTCAACATCATTCGCGCTGCAGCCGAGCGGCTCGCGGCGCTGACGCCGCCGGGTACGCCGCGGCCGCCGGCGATGATGATGGCGCTGCACATCTGGTCGATGGCGCACGGCGTGGCTTCGCTGTTCTCCCGTGGCGACGCCGCGCGACGAAAACTGCCGATGTCGCCGGACGAGCTGCTCGAGGCCGAGGTGCTGATCTATCTGCGCGGCCTCGGCTTCCCGACCGACCGTCGTCCTGCAGGCAAGGGCGCCGAGCCGCCGCCGGTGCCTCCGGAGGTGCCCTCCGGTTCAGGCGTGCCGCCCGGCAGCACTCCAGGTGGTCCTTGGGGCAAGCCGAAATAAAATTACGCAAATGATCACGCGGGCGTGTCTGGCGGCCAGCTTGACAAAATCGCGGGATGGTCTAGCTATGTAAATGTTATTTACATTCACAACGGCGCTGGTGCCGTGATGGAGATGGGAAATGGCCTACACCGCTGACGTTAATCGCTGGCGCGGCCCTTCGGACCAATACCAACAGTACGAACGTCCCCGCATGCTCGATACGCCCTGGCATCCCGGCTGGATCGCCGTGACCATCCTCGGCTTCATCATCTGGTGGCCGATCGGACTTGCCCTTCTCTTTTTCACACTCGGGAGCAGAAGAATGTCGTGCTGGAGCCACCAAGATCGCTGGCAGAACAAGATGGAAAAGATGCAGTACAAGATGGACCGCATGCGCGGCCGCATGGAGCGCCGCGGCTTCGGGTTTGGCTTCGGCCCCCCGTCCTCCGGCAACCGCGCCTTCGACGAGTACCGCACCGAGACGCTGCAGCGGCTCGAGGAGGAGCAGGTCGAGTTCAAGAACTTCCTCGACCGTCTGCGTCACGCCAAGGACAAGGAAGAGTTCGACCAGTTCATGGCGCAGCACAAGACGCGTCCGACCCCGCCGCCGACCGACCAGCAGCAGGGCTGACCTTCAAGGCTGACTGACACCTCTCAAAGCCTTCAGGCGCATGCCCCCAAAGTCCTGATGGCCCCGAGCCGCCCGTCTGCGCAACCCGCAGGCGGGCGGTTTGGTTTTTGGGTTCAATCTCTCTCGCGCGCGCGAGAGAGAGCAGGCGATGGCCGGTTTCGGCCGCCATCATTGTTCGCAATGCTCGTCGTGCCGGCCTAGCTCTGTCGCGAGATGCGGGTTGTAATTGATGGCAGCGGCAACTGGCCGTTACTAAACCGGACGTTGCTGCAAAATGCCGCCTGAACTGGGGCAATGCGGCCTGTCCAGAAATCGAATCTTCTCTTGCAACCAAAGGGTGCTGTGCATAATCTAAGTACGTTTTCACTCGATGATATTTGGCTGAATATTATTAGGGAGTATTTTCGTGCGGATCGTAACGATCGTTCGGAAGGTAGCCCCTCGCTGCTATCCCAATTACCTCAAGGCTTTTGAAGACGGCGACGAAATCTTCGGCCGCTTCAAGATCAACACGCCGCTTCGCATCGCGCACTTCCTCGCTCAGGCGCTATATGAAACCGGCCGCGGTACGGTTCTTTTCGAGAGCCTCAAATACAAAACCACGGCGCGCCTTCTCGAGATTTTCGGCATCGGCCATCATAGCGCGGCCATCCGGCCCGACGAGGTCGATCAATTTCTCAACAATGATCGTGCCTTGGCCGAGCGCGTCTATGGACTGGGTAATCCGAAGAAGGCGAAGGAGCTCGGCAATACCAAGCAAGGAGACGGATACAAATATCGCGGCGGCGGCCTGTTGCAGACGACGGGCGGCGCCAACTACCTGCGCATGGGCAAGCTTGCAGGCGTGGATTTCTACAATAATCCGGATCTGATTGTCGCACCCGAAGCGGCTCTGCTTCCCGCCCTGCACGAATGGAATGAGGGAGGCCTGAACGCGTATGCGGATCGGAACGACATCCGTACGATCACGCGGCTCATCAACGGTGGCTACAACGGCCTGAGCGGACGCACGGAGCTCTTCGAGATCGTGTGGAGCGCAGTAGGCAAGAGCGGCGCGAACCAGGTGGCCTGGAAAGCCGCAACCACGTCGGATGAAACGCGCGAGCTTCAGGAGGCCCTGAACGATCTCGGGGCTGAGCCGGCGCTTGTCGTGGATGGACGATATGGTCCCGCCACCGCGCAGGCGGTCGAGTGGTTTCAAAACCACGCCAAGATTCCGGTCGATGGAAATGCAGGCGTGGTGACGCAGGCGGCGTTGAATCTCCGCCTGAATTCCCGGACGGCTTCAGAGCGCCCCTGAGAGCGTGCCGCCTTTTGACGCGCGAAGTTCGCCGGAGCTTCGCGAATAGATGTCTCGATTATTGAGGGCCGAATTTTAGCAAGTTCATTGCGCAGAAGGAATTGAGCATGACCGACGGCGAAAAGATGCTGAAGCTGGCCGAGTCCCGCATCGGCGAGAAATACGTCAATGTCTGCGTTCCCAAGAACAACAAGAACTGGCACGGTCCATGGGACTGCGCGGAGTTCATGTCCTGGCTGGTGTATCAGGTCGGTGGAATCCTGTACGGATGCGTCGACGACAACGGCAATCCTGCAACGGTCGAAGCCTATACGGGCGCCTGGAAGAGCGATTCACAAAAACTCGGAAAGCGCGTGCCGTGGCGGCAGGCAGCTTCAACGGTGGGCGGCATTCTTCTCCGCTATCCGCCCGGACCGGGCATGATGGGGCACATCGTCGTTTGTGACGGCGAGGGCGGCACCGTGGAGGCGATGGGCACCGCCTATGGCGTTCGTCGCGGCAAGGTGTCGGGCCGGAATTGGGATACCGGCGTCTTGCTGCCGAACTTTACGTATGGGGCGGCGGGTGGAGCACTCGACCTGGCGGAGCCGAGCCAGCTGTATGCGCTTGGGCAGCCGAACATGAAGGCGTCCGTCATTCGGGACATTCAACGCGCTTTGAAAGAGCTGGGATTCAATCCGGGGACGATCGACGGTGAATACAATGACCTGACGGTGGCGGCGGTCGCGGCGTTTCAGGCGACCAAAGGACTCATTGTCGACGGACAGGTCGGACCGCAGACCGCAAAACGGTTGAAGATCGAACTCTAGGGATCGGCGGGATTCTCACCTGCCGCGCGCGCGACGGAAGCGTCCCGGCGCCATGACACGCGCCGGGCTGCATCGCATGGCCGCCGGCTTCAGCGCGCGGTGGCGAGCTGCGCGTGAACCGAAGCCAGGAAGTGTTCGTAGGCGTGATCCACGATCTCGTTGAGCGATCGCGTTCGTGCGAACATCGCCTTGGCCTCGGCGAGAAACTCCTCGCGGGTCGGTATCTTCGGCAGATGCAGGTGTGTCAGCGCGTCGACGCCGTCATGCGCGCGATTGAGGATGTCGTGCAGCGTTGGCAGCTGCAGCTGGGTCGGGTCGGCGCGGTGCAGCGCCGAAGAGATCGCATGGGCAAGCTTCGGCGCGTCGAACCGCCCGGCAAGCTCGCGGGCGGCCCGATTGATGACGCGGGCGCCGAGCGGCTGCTCGTTGCGCAGCACCTGTTCGGGCGGCGCCTTCATGTTCCAGACGATTCCGAACCAGGACAACACCTTCAGCAAGTAATAGGTGACGTCGATCTCCCACCAGCGAAAACCCTGCCGCACGCTGCTCTGATAGGCGTGGTGATTGTTGTGCCAGCCCTCGCCCATAGTGAGCAGCGCCAGCAGCCAGTTGTTGCGGGAGTCGTCGCCCGTCACGTAGCGCTTGCGTCCGTGCACATGGGCCAGCGAATTGATGCAGAAGGTCGCGTGATAGACCAGCACCGTGCTCCACAGGAAGCCGACGATCAGACCCGACCACCCCGCCGCCATGAAGCAGAGCGCTGCAAGCACGAAGGCCGGCAGCAGCTCCAGCCGATGCAGCCACATCAGCTCGGGAAAGACCGTGAGATCGCCGACTTTCACGAGATCAGTCCCATCGTGCTCCCGGTAAAAGATCCAGCCGAGATGGCTGTACAGGAAACCGCGCTGACGCGGCGAATGCACATCCAGTTCGGTGTCGGAATGCAGATGATGATGCCGGTGCTTGGCCGCCCACCACAACACGCTCTTCTGCGCGGTGCTTTGCGCAAGGCAGGCCAGGATGAACTGGAACACGCGGCCGGTGGCGAAAGCCCGATGCGAGAAATAGCGGTGATAGCCCGCCCCGATCGCAAACATCCGCACGACATACAGCGCCCCACAGATCGCGACGGCCTGCCACGTGACGCCTGACCAGATCGCCGCAAAGCAACCGAGATGGACCAGCACGAACGGTATGGCGGAGGGGTACATGACGTCGTCGTGGTGGTCGTCGGCGGGCGCGTTGGGCAACATGTTTCAGCGTGACCTCAGGTAACGGGGATCCGGGATTTGCATCGGCAGCATTGAGGGCTACCGGGTACGAAAAACCCGCGGGTGGCGGACCACCGCGGGGCTTGAGCGAGCTGCTTTGCGTGATCATCCCGGCCAAAGCAGCGTCGGCCGAAAATTCGACTGACTATATGGTCGCGGATGGCTGGCATGCAAGCTCGTAGCCCCACGGGGAGCTGCGGCATGGTGCTCAGGTAGTCATTGCGGCCGCCGCGTGGCGCGCGGGTTGCCCGCAGCCTATATTCGACACGTGAAGGAAGCACCAAAGCACCGGAGGCGGCCTTGATGGCAGCTGCGACCGCAACGAATGATCGCCTCTGGCAGAATATACGCGCGGAGGCGCAGCGTGCGTGCGCATCCGATCCCGTCTTCGGCAAGTCGCTTGCCGATGCGGTGCTGGCGCATGATAGTTTTGCCGCGGCTCTGGCCGATCTGATCGGGCGCAGGCTTGGCGGCAACGCCGCCGAACAGGCACGCTTCACGGCCTTTTCTATCGACGCCTTTCGTGGCGCGCCGGAATTGATCGAAGCGGCCGGCCGCGACTTGCAGGCGATCGTGCTCCGCGATCCCGCCGTCGCCGGCCTGTTGCCGCCGCTGCTGCATTTCAAGGGCTATTTGACGCTCCAAGCCTGGCGCGTCTCGCACCGGCTCTGGCGTCATGACCAGCGCGACGCGGCGCTGCTGTTTCAGAACGAGGCGTCAAACGTCCTGCAGGTCAGCATTCATCCGGCAGCCAGCATCGGCTCGTCCGTGTATCTCGACCACGCCACGGGAATCGTGATCGGCGCCAATGTGGTGATCGGCGACGAGGTCACCATCCTTCAGAACGTCAGCATCGGGCGCCATGGCGACTTGCCGATGCGCTCGCCTCGCATCGGCCGCGGCGTCTTCATCGGCTCCGGCGCGACCATCCTCGGCGACATCGAGGTCGGCGATTTCGCCAAGATCGGCGCCGGGACGGTCGTGATCAGTGACGTGCCCGCCGGCTGCACGGCAATCGGCAATCCCGCGCGTCTGACCAACTGTCCCGAACCCGCTTCCGCGGCCTGACGCTCACCGAGAGCGCGACGTTCTAATCCCTGCGCCCGCGCAAAAAGACAGGCGCCTTAGAACCGAATCGCGATGAGGCCCGACCAAGCCCCGACGGCGCCTTTTCGCCTGCGCCGACGGGTACGACCATGACCACTATTGTATGTAAGGAGACCAGGCAGCGCATCGCGCTGCTTGCGCGTGCCTCGGACCTGTTCGAACGGTTCGGATGCTTGCTGCCGGTCGCGATCGCGTTCCTCAATGGTTGGCCGACCGAGGTCAAGACCTATCAGGAGTTCGTGGAAAGCGGTGCGTGGCACGTCTTTCTCAGCGGCGCCCTCTATCAGCTTGCCGCCTTCGCGCTTGGGCGCGCTGTTTCGTTTGCGGAAGCGGGGCTGGACCCATGATCCTGCTCCGCGACTTTGCGCTCTTTGTTCTGCCTGTGCTGATCGCGGCAGGCGGCTGGCTCTATGTGCTCAGCCTGCGCCGGCGAGCTCGCCCGTAACGCGATCGCTGGTTTCAGGCGGCGCGACGATGGCTCTCGCCGCCATGCTGGGGCGTGACCGGCTCCGAGCTGGTCTGGCCCGGCGCATCCAGCACCGCGACGTGATGACGGTAGACCATCTCCCAGCCCTTCCATCCCGTGAACAGGAGGATGCCGACCACGATCAGGGAGAGCACCACGCCCCACGGCTTGATCGCAGCTTCGGCGCCTTGGGCGTAGCGCAGGTAGAAATTGATCAGGGCCAGCACGACCGCCCCGAGATTGCCGACCATGTGGTACCAGGCATCGTTGAGGCGGCGGATGCGGGGCTCGCTGAAGAAGTCCGTAAAGCCGGCCACGGCCGCGACGAG
This sequence comes from Bradyrhizobium sp. CIR48, assembly GCF_014198315.1. Lineage (NCBI taxonomy): Bacteria > Pseudomonadati > Pseudomonadota > Alphaproteobacteria > Hyphomicrobiales > Nitrobacteraceae > Bradyrhizobium > Bradyrhizobium sp. CIR48. Next base: position 759,345 of record NZ_JACIHG010000003.1, on the reverse strand, counting down.
CGCCATGACGATGCCAGCCCCGATCAGCCACATCGCGGCTCTGGCCCAGAAATTGTCGCCGGTTCCGATGAAGGCGAGATCGACGATGGGCGCGCCGACCAGACATGCGACCGGGAACGGGATGAGCATGGGGTGGAGCGGGTGATCGCCGATCGCGGCGGTCGTCTTGGGGTTGATGGTCATGGTAGGACCTCGCGGAAAGTGATTTTTGGGACAATTTTTCGGGCGAGGGCTGGTTCCTCCGGACCAGGTGTCCGGACCCAAGCCGATCCAACTGCCTGCGCGGCCTACCTTTCCGGCAGCCAAATTTGCCTGCGGTAACCTCGCATTAACCAACGCCGGGCTCTGGTAAGGGCGGACAGTCGCGCCCAAAGCCCGAAGCCGAGACCCGTCAAGGCCCGGGGCCAAAGGCCCATAGTTTTGACATCTTGGCAGGGAATGCAGACGGCCGGCTTTGGACGAGCCCCTGCACCCAGAAAGACAAGGCTTTGAGCGGGCTTGCCGGCCGCGCCGGTTCTAGCGCGGCCATTGGGGAACCGGCAGCCATTTGCTGGCCGGCACATCGGGTAACGATCGCCTTGAGAGGATACTGCTTATGAATCCGGCCGACGTGGCTCAGTCAGCCCTTCCGGTTGCCGCTTCCGCGGACGTGTCGCTGATCGCGCTGTTCTGGCAGGCTCACTGGATCGTGAAAGCGGTGATGCTGGGACTTCTGTCCTGCTCGGTCTGGGTCTGGGCGATCGCCATCGACAAGATCTTCCTGTTTGCCCGTACCCGCCGCTCGATGGACCGTTTCGAGCAGGCCTTCTGGTCCGGCGAATCGATCGAGGAGCTCTATCGCACCCTCTCGGCCAAGCCGACGCATTCGATGGCGGCGTGTTTCGTCGCCGCGATGCGCGAGTGGAAGCGCTCGTTCGAGAACCAGGCCCGCTCGGTCGCGGGCCTGCAGATGCGCATCGACAAGGTCATGAACGTCTCGATCGCGCGCGAAGTCGAACGGCTGGAACGCCGGCTGCTGGTGCTCGCGACCGTCGGATCCGCCGGCCCCTTCGTCGGCCTGTTCGGCACGGTCTGGGGCATCATGTCGAGCTTCCAGTCGATCGCGGCGTCGAAAAATACCTCTCTGGCGGTGGTGGCGCCGGGCATCGCAGAGGCGCTGTTTGCGACCGCGGTCGGCCTTATCGCCGCCATTCCTGCCACTATTTTCTACAATAAGTTCACCTCCGAGGTGAACCGGCAGGCCCAGCGGCTCGAGGGCTTCGCTGATGAATTTTCCGCCATCCTGTCGCGTCAGATCGACGAGCGGGGCTGACGGACGGCATGTATAGTGTGAAGGGTAATTTGGGCACGCGATCATGGCGATGAACGTTGCGAGTTCGTCCGGAGGCGGCGGGCGCCGTGGCCGGCGCAAGCCCGTCGTGGCCGAGATCAACGTCACGCCGATGGTCGACGTGATGCTGGTGCTGCTCATCATCTTCATGGTGTCGGCGCCGATGCTGACGGTCGGCGTGCCGCTCGACCTGCCGCAGACCCAGGCCAAGAGCCTCGAAAACAACGACCAGAAGCCGATCCAGATGTCGGTCGACATCAAGGGCAAGGTGTTCATCAACGATGCCGAGATCGCGATCAACGAGCTGGTGCCGAAGCTGAAGGCGATCACGGATGCGCGCGGCGGGCTCGAGGAGCGCATCTATCTGCGCGCCGACAAGAAGGCGGATTACGGCACGGTGGCCAGGGTGATGGGCCTGTTGTCCGGCGCCGGATTCAAGAAGCTCGCCCTCGTCACGGAAGCGGATCAGGGATAGGCCGGTGAAGGTGAACGTCGACAAGACACTCGTTGCGTCGATTGCCCTGCATGTCCTCGTGCTGGGATGGGGCCTCGTCACCTTTAGCAGCAAGGCCTACGTCGCGCCGGAAGAGTCACTCCCGATCGACATCATCTCCACCGATCAGCTCGCGAAGATGATGGCCGGGCAGAAGACCGGCAAGAAGGAAGAGCTCAAGCCCAAGGTCGAGAAGATCGCCGAGCCCAAGCCGGAGGAAGACGCCGTCGGCAAGGTCACCGAGAAGAAAGAGCTGATCAAGACCAATTCGCAGCCAGAGCCGCCGCCGAAGCCGGTCGAGAAGCCGGTGGAGAAGAAGCCCGAGCCGCCGAAGCCCGTCGCCGAGGCGAAGCCGAAGGAAGAGCCGAAGCCGCAGGAAAAGAAGCCTGATCCGGCCAAGGAAGATCCGATCGCCGAGCTGCAGAAGAAGCTGGAGACCAAGAAGCCGCCGCCCAAGCCCGTGGAGCAGAAGGTTGCGGCGGTGCAGCCGCAGCAGCAGCCGAAGCCCAAGGAGCGCAGCTTCGATCCCGCGCAGATCCAGCGCGACCTCGACAAGCGTGCCGCGACCCGGCACGAGATCACGGGAACGGCGCTGAACGCGTCGGCCTCGCTGGGATTGGCGACCGGGACTGCTGCCAACAACGTTGCGACATGGCGCGGTGCGTTCCAGGGCGCGGTCAAGCGCTGCTTCACGCCGACCTATAACGGGCAGGATGCCGACCAGTACGAAGCCGACATCGACATTCCCATGAAGATCGACGGATCGCTGGCGTCCGAGCCCATCGTGGTCGCAGTGAGGGGACCGTCGCGGTCGATCGCCCAGGCGGTGGCGGAGAGCGCCAAGCGCGCCATCGTGCAGTGCCAGGTCTACTCGTTCATGCCGAAGCAGCAGTACGAGAGCTGGAAGCTCATTCCGATGACTTTCGGCCTGAAAGATATGTTGTGACATCCGAACAAAAGAATTTTGCAATGAATGACGTCCGATCGATGAACCGCCGCCGCTTCATGACCCTGACCGGATCGACGCTCGCGATGCTCGGGGGCGGACGTGCCTTCGCTCAAGGCCAGGACGGCCGCATCCGCATCGACCCCAATGCATTTCAGCCGATCCCGATTGCGATCACCGGCTTCGTGCCGGGCTCGCCGTCCGACGGCGACGTCGGCAACGGCGTCACGCAGGTCATCACCAACAATCTCAAGCGTTCGGGCCTGTTCGCGCCGATCGACCAGGCCGCCTTCATCGAGCGCATCAGCAACATCGACGTCGCGCCGCAATTCCAGAACTGGAAGACGCTCAACGCGCAAGCCCTCGTCACCGGCCGCATGACGCGGCAGTCAGACGGACGGCTGAAGGCCGAATTCCGTTTGTGGGACGTGGTCTCCGGCCAGCAGCTTGCCGGGCAGCAATATTTCACCTCGCCGGAATATTGGCGCCGCATCGCCCACATCATCTCCGACCAGATCTACGAGCGGATGACCGGCGAGAAGGGCTATTTCGACAGCCGCGTGGTATTCGTGGACGAAAGCGGTCCGAAGGAGCGCCGCGTCAAGCGGCTCGCGATGATGGACCAGGACGGTGCCAATGTGCGCTACCTGACCCGCGGCTCCGACCTCGTGCTGACGCCGCGCTTCTCGCCGAACTCGCAAGAGATCACCTATATGGAGTTCGGCCAGGGCGATCCGAAGGTCTATCTGTTCAACATCGAGACCGGCCAGCGCGAGATCGTCGGCAACTTCCCGGGCATGACCTTTGCGCCGCGCTTCTCGCCGGACGGCCAGCGCGTCATCATGAGCTTGCAGCAGGGCGGCAATTCCAATTTGTTCGTGATGGATCTGCGCTCGCGCTCGACCACGCGCCTCACCGACACGCCGGCGATCGACACGTCTCCGTCTTACTCGCCGGATGGCACCCGCATCTGCTTCGAGTCCGATCGCGGGGGCAGGTCGCAGATCTACGTGATGGCGGCGGGCGGAGGACAGGCGCAGCGCATCTCCTTCTCCAAGGACGATACCAACGCCAGCTACTCGACCCCGGTGTGGTCGCCGAAGGGCGATTACATCGCCTTCACCAGGCAGGGCGGTGGACAGTTCTCGATCGGCGTCATGAAGCCGGACGGCTCCGGCGAGCGGCTGCTCACCTCCGGCTTCCACAACGAAGGGCCGACCTTCTCGCCGAACGGCCGGGTGCTGATGTTCTTCCGCGATCCCGGCGGCAGTGGCGGGCCGTCGCTGTACAGCGTCGACATCTCTGGCCGCAACGAGCTCAAGGTGCCGACGCCGGGCTTCGCCTCCGACCCCGCATGGTCGCCGCTGCTGTCCTCGACGGCGGGCTGACAAGAGAACGCTAAAACATCGCGCGTTCAGACGCGCGATGTTGTCGAAAAAACGCGCCGATTTTTTCGACTTCTCGGCGCCAAGCAAGCTTTCCTTCACCTTGTGCCCGGCAAGGCTTGCCTAGTTGCTTGATATTTAAGTGGAAATCGGTTCGCTGATACCGAAAAACAACTCGACTTTAACGATGTTCCCTCAGAAAGACTTCATCTGGGCTGGGTAAGACTACGCGCCAAACAGGACGCGTAACAAGCCAATGCAACTGGCCGACCAGAAGCAGAGTGATCGAGACGAGCTGGAGCCGATACTCTACGCCGCTCTCATCAACTCCATGGTGCAGAATTTCTGGGCGATCTTCTTCGGCTCGGCCTCCGCGGCCGTGGCCGCGGTGATGACTGCGTTGAAGACGGGCGATGTCTGGCTGTGGCCGCTCGCGTTTCTGCTGATCGCTATCGGCACCGCGCGCGCGTTCCAGATGCGCGGATATGAAAACCGCACCCAGGTGCTGTCATTCGAAGAGGCCAAGCACCTGGAGCCGCGTTACTGGATCGGCGCGCTGAGTTATGCGGCGGTGCTCGGTGTGTGGGCCTTCGTCGTCATCTACAACAACAACGATCCGGTCGCCGACATGCTCTGTGTGGCCATCGGCATCGGCTACACCGCGGGCGGCGCCGCCCGCAATTACGGGCAGCCCCGGGTGATCCAGTGGCACGTCGCACTGGCCTGCGGTCCGATGTCGCTCGCCCTGCTGCTGCACGGCGGCTTCTACCACATCGGTCTTGCCATCCTGCTGGTGTTCTTCTTCATCGGACTGAAGAACATCAACCTCAGCCTGCATGCGATCTTCGTCAAGGCGCTGACCTCGAGCTTCCGCGAATCCGCGCTGGCGAGCCAGTTCGACACCGCGCTCAACAACATGCCGCATGGCCTGTGCATGTTCCGCGCCGACGGCCGCCTTGCGGTGATGAACCATCGTTTCGGCGAGCTGATGGCCTTGCCCGAGGACCTCGTCAAGCGCGGCGCCACTGCCGCCGATATCGCGGCGGCCTGCGTTTCCGCCGGGTCGATCTCGGCGGAGAGCGGCGATCAGATCCTGGCCGAGATCGAGCATGCGCGGATCTGCGAGATCGTCACCGCGGATCCGGATTCCTCGCGCGGCCGCACCCTGGCCTGGACGTTCCAGCCGATGACCGGCGGCGGCACGGTGCTGCTGCTGGAAGACATCACCGAACGCACCAATGCGGAAGCCCGCATCAGCCATCTCGCCCGTTATGACGAGCTCACCGCGCTGCCCAATCGTGTCAGCTTCCACGACGAGATCGAGCGGCTGCTGAAGAATTCGCATCATGCCGAGCGGCTGTCCGCGCTGCTGTTCGTCGACCTCGACCAGTTCAAGCAGGTCAACGACACGCTCGGTCATCCCTGCGGCGACCAGCTGCTGTGCGCCGTCGCCAACCGTCTGCGCGAGATGCTGCGCCCCGAAGATTTCGTCGCCCGTTTCGGCGGCGACGAATTCGTCGTGTTCCAGCAGAACATCTCCTCGCCCGAGGACGCCGCCGCGCTGGCCCGCCGCATCGTTGAGCGGCTGAGCGAGCGCTACCGCATCGACAATCATTTGGTCGAGATCGGCGCCAGCGTCGGCATCGCGCTGACCTCGCCGGGCGATGCCAGTGCCGATACGCTGCTCAAGAATGCCGACATGGCGCTGTACCGCGCCAAGGCCGACGGCCGCGGCACCTTCTGCTTCTTCCGCGACGAGATGGCGGCGACCGTCGAGGCCCGCCGCATCCTCGAGCTCGACCTGCGCAAGGCGCTCGCCAACGAGGAATTCGAGCTGTTCTACCAGCCGCTGGTCAATCTGAAGTCCGGCAAGATCACCACCTGCGAGGCGCTGCTGCGCTGGAATCATCCGGTGCGCGGCACAGTCTCGCCGATCGACATCATCCCGGTCGCCGAGGACATGGGCCTGATCGTCGATCTCGGCCGCTGGATCCTGCGCCGCGCCTGCATGGAATGCATGAAGTGGCCGGAGGGCGTCAGCGTCGCCGTCAACTTCTCGCCGCAGCAATTCCACCAGCGCGACGTGCTGAGCGAAATCCGTTACGCACTGGAGGTGTCGGGCCTGCCGGCGCATCGGCTGGAGATCGAGATCACCGAGTCCTCCCTGCTGCGCAACACCCAGCTGACCCACGACATCCTGTCGCAATTGCATGCGCTCGGCGTGCGCATTTCGCTCGACGATTTCGGCACCGGCTATTCCAGCCTCAGCTATCTGCACAATTTCCCGATGCAGAAGGTGAAGATCGACCGATCCTTCCTCGAAGGCATCGACACCGACCGCCCGCTGACGCTGCTGCGCGGCGTGGCGCGGCTGTCCGCCGATCTCGGCATGGCCGTCGTGGTCGAAGGCATCGAGACCAATGAGCAGCTCGATCTGATCAGCGCCGACGGCACCGTCTCCGAGGCGCAAGGCTATCTGTTCAGCCGTCCGGTGCCCGCCGTGCGGATGCGCCAGCTGCTCAACGCCTCGCATGGACGGCGCGGCGAAGGCCAGCTCCACGTCGCCAGCTCGCGCTCCTTCGCTTAAGTCCGTTTCTCAAAACGTCCCAACATTTCAGGCTGTTGCAGGGTACCGTAGTGCTACGGTGGTTAACCCTAACCGTTCGATTGCTTTGCATACTTGTTAAGAAGGTGTTAATAAATCATGGCGCGCGCGCAAGTTGTCTTGCGGGAATTGCCTTTGCATGTCGCGACGTGAGTGTGGGTAAGGAGTTGGAATGCAGTCCTCAGCCAGATCTGTCATTTCGGCTGTTGGACGGGGAGCGGAGCTTCTGACCGACGTCGATTATCATCTTGCGGAAACCGTCGCGGAGAAGGAGGAGATCTACAATCTCCGCTACCGCGCCTATCTGCGGGAGGGCGCGGTCAAGCCCTCCGCCGATGCGCGGGTGACCGACCGCTACGACGAGCTGCCGAACGCGTGGACCTTCGGCGTCTATCTCCATGGCGAGCTCTGCAGCTCGGTGCGCATCAGCGTGCTGACATCGGAATGGCGCGAGTCCACCTCGGCCGATGTCTTCCCGGACATCCTGCTGCCGCGGCTCGACCGCGGCGAGGTCATGATCGACCCGACCCGCTTCGTCGCCGATCCCGACCAGGTCAAGCGGGTTCCGGAATTGCCCTATCTGACGACGCGTCTCGCTTACATGGCCTGCGAGCATTTCAATGCCGATCTCGGTCTCGCCATCGTGCGTCCCGAGCATCAGGCTTTCTACCGGCGGGTGTTCCTGCACGAGACCATCGCCGAGCCCCGCCTGGTTCCCGGCCTCACCAAGCCGTTCGGACTGATGGCCGCGGACTTCCCGACCTTCCGCAAGAAGGTGTTCGAACGTTATCCGATCATGCGGTCGACCGCGTTCGAGCGGCGGATGCTGTTCGGGCGCGGCGGCCAGCGCCAGGTGCCGCAGCGACCGGTGCTCGTGGCGGACGCCGCGCACGCCTAAAGTCGGCGGTGGCGCGGATGCGGCGCCAGGTTTGAGCCTGGGCTCGGCCTTTTGCCCGTCACCCCTTACCCGTCGCGCGTCGCCACGCATCACTTGGCCCAAAATTCAGGCGAAAGCCGGCGTTTTTGCCGGCCGGTGCGACTTGCCTTCACCCTCGCGCCACATTTACAACCCATTAACCATGACGGGTGCTTTTCGCTGGTTGGGGGCATTTGATCGGCTGAGGCAAGGTTCCGTCAAGGTTGACGGAACGTTCGCTTAACCAACCCCCTGTAGACCGGACAGCAGTGGACTAACGTGAGCGTGGAGGCTCCGGAATGAAACATCCTATGCGTATCCTCCAGGGATTGAAGCTGGTCGCGGTGCTCGCCGTCGCGCTGTCGATGGGCGCCTGCGCCAACAAGAATGCTGCGACGGATGCGATGGCCAATGCGGCAACGCCTGGCAGTCAGCAGGATTTCGTCGTCAACGTGGGTGACCGCGTGTTCTTCGAAAGCGACCAGACCGATCTGACCCCGCAGGCGATCGTGACCCTGGAGAAGCAGGCGCAGTGGCTGCAGACCTATCCGCGCTACAGCTTCACCGTCGAAGGCCACGCCGACGAGCGTGGCACCCGCGAATACAACATCGCGCTCGGCGCCCGCCGTGCCCAGTCGGTGCGTTCGTTCCTCGCCTCGCGCGGCATCGATCCGAACCGCATGCGCACGATCTCCTACGGCAAGGAGCGGCCGGTCGCCGTCTGTAACGACATCTCCTGCTGGTCGCAGAACCGTCGTGCCGTCACCGTGCTGAACGCGAGCTCCTGACGCCGAGATACTGACACTCAGTCAGGCGCCGTTCATCTTCCAAGACCGATTATGCCGGCGCCCTCTGGGGCGCCGGTTTCGTTTCAGCAATCCGTGACAGAATCCCCGTGGTGCCAGACACATTTTTGGCGTACTCCCCTTCAATGTGTGGCGCGTCGCATGTTCCGTCGCAGGCCATTTCGCTTTCGTCGTCAGGGCAAGATGTCATCCAGATTTAAGGTCTTTACAGGCGCCGTGGCCATCGCCGCGCTGCTCCCCTTGTGCACGCCCGCCTTCGCCCAGACCGATGATGATCCCGAGATGCGGATCGAGCGGCTGGAGAACCAGCTGCGCCAGCTCACCGGCCAGAACGAAGAGCTGCAATACCGCAACCGCCAGCTCGAAGAGCGGCTGCGGGCGCTCGAGGGCGGCGCCCAGGGCGCGCCCGGACAGGCGCCCAACGTCGCGGCGATGCCGCCCGCCCAGGTCGGACCAGGTCAGGTCGCGCCCGGCTATCGCCAGCAGCCGCAGCAGCAGGCCGTGCAGCCGAATTACGAGCAACCGCAGAGCGCCGCTCCGGCGCCGATCATTCAGGAGCAGCCGGCGCCCGGCGCTCCTGGTACGCGTCGCCGCGGCGATGCCTTCGATCCGAGCCAGAACCCGAACGCGCCCGGTGCGCCGCGCGCGCTCGGCGGCGGCCCGCAGCCGATGCCGTCGGGAGCACCAGGCGGCCGCGGCGCCGGCGAGCCGCTCGATCTCGCCAACACCGGCCCCCGTTATCAGCAGCAGGCCGCTCCCCCGGCCGCGCAGCCCGGCTATCCGCCGGCCCAATCCGGCTATCCGCCGCCGGCTGGCGGCGCCGGCCTGACCACCCTGCCGCCCTCGGCGACGCCGCGCGACGAGTTCGACCTCGGCATCGGCTACATGCAGCGCAAGGACTACGCGCTCGCCGAGCAGACCATGAAGAACTTCACGCAGAAATATCCGAGCGACCCGCTGCTCGGGGACGCGCAATACTGGCTCGGCGAGAGCTACTTCCAGCGCCAGCAATATCGGGACTCCGCGGAAGCCTTCCTCGCCGTCACCACCAAATATGAAAAATCGGCCAAGGCTCCGGATGCGCTGCTGCGGCTCGGCCAGTCGCTCGCCGCGCTGAAGGAGAAGGAGGCCGCCTGCGCCGCCTTCGGCGAGGTCGGCCGCAAATATCCGCGCGCCTCCGCCGGCGTCAAAGCCGCGGTCGACCGCGAGCAGAAACGGGTGAAGTGCTGACGTCGGGGTCCTGACAATGCGGATGGTGCTGCGCTAGACATCGTAACCATCCGCCTGCGGCAGTCAGGGCCCGCGTCATGTCAGACGATGACAATTCTCCGATCTCGGCACGCGAGGCGAGGCGGCTCTTCGCCGGCCTGAAGCGCGCGCCGGCGCTGGTGCTCGCCGTGTCGGGCGGGCCGGACTCGGTCGCGCTGATGTGGCTTGCGGCGCGCTGGCAGCGCAGCCTTGCGCGCGGCCCGCGTCTCACCGTCGTCACGATCGATCACGGCCTGCGGCGAGAGGCGGCGCGTGAGGCGCGCGAGGTCAAGCGGCTCGCCACTGAGCTCGGATTGCCGCACCGGACCCTGCGCTGGCGCGGCGCAAAGCCGAAGACCGGACTGCCGGCGGCGGCGCGCGAGGCGCGCTACCGCCTGCTCGCGCAGGCCGCGCGTGCCGTCGGCGCGAGCCATGTGCTGACCGCTCACACCCGCGACGACCAGGCCGAGACCCTCTTGATGCGCCTGTTGCGCGGCAGCGGACTTGCCGGGCTGTCGGCAATGGCCTCCCTCAGCGAGCGCGACGGGATCGTGCTGGCGCGTCCGCTGCTCGAGGTCCCGAAGGCGCAGCTGATCGCGACCTTGAGGCGGGCCAGGATCGGCTTTGCCGATGATCCCACCAACCGCGACACCGCCTTCACCCGGCCGCGGCTGCGCGCGCTGCTGCCGCTGCTTGCGGCCGAGGGTGGCGATGCCCGCACGCTGGTGCGGCTCGCGGCCCGGCTGGCGCGGGCCAATGCGGCGGTCGAGGTGCTGGCCGACGGCGCCGAGCGCTTCCTCCGTTTGCGGGATCGCGGCGATGCGCCGCAGGCTGGCGTTCGAAGCTTCGAGGCCGCCACCTTTGCCGGCCTGCCGGAGGAGGTCCGGCTGCGGCTCCTGCTGCGGGCCATCAACGCGCTCGGGCATGAAGGCCCGGCGGAACTCGGCAAGATTGAATCTCTCCTGGCCGTGCTCGACCAAGCCATCGCCGCAAGCCCTCGCGCAGGCGCAAATGGCCGTCCGGCCATGAGGCAGACCCTTGCGGGAGCCTTGATCAGCCTTGCCGGCGGGCGTATCCACATCGCACCGGCGCCGGCCCGGCGTCGCAAGGGCGGATAGGCGTGGGCGTGGGCGGATCATGACACCGGCCAATTCGGCCCCGCGCCGTCAGGACACCTTAACCAGGCAGGAAAAACCCCGGTCAGGTCGCCATTATTTCAGCGGGAATCGCTCTAAGATGGGATAAATAGTCCCATCTCGTTCCCTTGGCAGCGACCGGGGCGGCACCTAAATTGTATGCGTCTAACGATGAGGATTCCTTGGGGATTTCCTCGTAGAGCCCAAGGATGAGGCCGCGATCCGCGCGACCACGAAGGAAGATCGATGAACGCCAATCTGCGCAATTTCGCCCTCTGGGTCATCATTGTCTTGCTGCTTTTGGCGTTGTTCACGCTCTTCCAGAATCCAGGTCAGCGGGCCTCCTCGCAGGACATCGCCTTCTCGCAGCTCCTGAGCGAGGTTGACCGCGGCAATGTGCGCGACGTCGTGATCCAGGGGCCGGACATTCACGGCACCTTCACCAACGGCTCCAGCTTCCAGACCTATGCGCCCAGCGACCCGACGCTGGTGAAGCGTCTCTATGACAGCAAGGTCCAGATCACCGCGAAGCCGCCGGGCGACAACGTGCCGTGGTTCGTCTCGCTGCTGGTCTCCTGGCTGCCGTTCATCGCCCTGATCGGCGTGTGGATCTTCCTGTCGCGGCAGATGCAGGGCGGCGCCGGCAAGGCGATGGGCTTTGGCAAGTCGCGCGCCAAGATGCTGACCGAAGCGCATGGCCGCGTCACCTTCGAGGACGTCGCCGGCGTCGACGAGGCCAAGCAGGACCTTCAGGAAATCGTCGAATTCCTCCGCGACCCCGGCAAATTCCAGCGCCTCGGCGGCCGCATTCCGCGCGGCGTGCTGCTGGTCGGCCCTCCCGGCACCGGTAAGACGCTGATCGCGCGTGCGGTCGCGGGCGAAGCCAACGTGCCGTTCTTCACCATCTCCGGTTCTGACTTCGTCGAGATGTTCGTCGGCGTCGGCGCGAGCCGCGTCCGCGACATGTTCGAGCAGGCCAAGAAGAACGCGCCCTGCATCATCTTCATCGACGAAATCGACGCGGTCGGTCGTCACCGTGGCGCCGGTCTTGGCGGCGGCAATGATGAGCGCGAGCAGACGCTGAACCAGCTGCTGGTCGAGATGGACGGCTTCGAGGCCAACGAGGGCGTGATCCTGATCGCCGCGACCAACCGTCCCGACGTGCTCGATCCCGCGCTGCTGCGTCCCGGCCGCTTCGACCGCCAGGTCGTGGTGCCCAATCCGGATGTCGTCGGCCGCGAGCAGATCCTCAAGGTTCACGTTCGCAAGGTGCCGCTGGCCCCCGATATCAACCTCAAGACCATCGCGCGCGGCACCCCGGGCTTCTCCGGCGCCGACCTGATGAACCTCGTCAACGAAGCCGCTTTGACCGCCGCCCGCCGCAACAAGCGGATGGTGACGCAGGCCGAGTTCGAAGAGGCCAAGGACAAGGTGATGATGGGCGCCGAGCGCAAGTCGCTCGTCATGACCGAGGAAGAGAAGTTGCTGACGGCCTATCACGAGGGCGGCCACGCCATCGTCGGCCTCAACGTCGTCGCGACCGACCCGATCCACAAGGCGACCATCATTCCGCGCGGCCGTGCGCTCGGCATGGTCATGCAGCTCCCCGAGCGCGACAAGCTGTCGATGTCTCTGGAGCAGATGACCTCGCGGCTCGCGATCATGATGGGCGGCCGTGTCGCCGAAGAGCTGATCTTCGGCCGCGAGAAGGTGACCTCGGGTGCGTCCTCCGACATCGAGCAGGCGACACGCCTGGCCCGTATGATGGTGACGCGCTGGGGCCTGTCCGAGGCGCTCGGCACCGTGTCCTATGGCGAAAACCAGGACGAGGTTTTCCTGGGCATGTCGGTGTCGCGCACCCAGAACGCATCGGAGGCGACGGTCCAGAAGATCGACACCGAGATCCGGCGTTTCGTGGAAGAGGGCTACAACGAAGCGACGCGTATTCTCACCGAGAAGCGCGCCGATCTCGAAGCTCTCGCCAAGGGCCTGCTCGAGTTCGAGACGCTGAGCGGCGACGAGATCGTCGATCTGCTCAAGGGCAAGAAGCCGAACCGCGAGTCCGTGCTCGAGCCGAGCACGCCGCGCGCCTCGGCGGTGCCCCCGGCCGGCAAGTCGCCGCGCCCGCGGCCCGATGCGGATCCCGGCCTGGAGCCGCAGCCGCAGGCGTAATCGCGAGCGACAGATGAGATTGCAAAACGCGGCGGAAACGCCGCGTTTTTTGTTGGCCGGCGGTTCGTGGATGCAGAGCGTCCCCGGCGCGAGCGAGGCGCGCGGCTTCCGGGGCAAACGCGGGAATCACTAAAGAAGAACTTAACGCTTGCGGCCTATTTTGGCCCGCCATGACTGACCAGGTCGTCCACAGCGCGGTTCAACCGTTTTCGGCACGTTCAGCGCTCCCTTGGGCAGTGGGCCTCGGTGTCTATGCCCTGCTGCTGATCGTTGGGCCGTGGCTGCTCGGTGATCCCGACAGCTATTCTCATATCGAGGTCGGGCGTTGGATCATCGCGCATGGCATCCTGCCGGAGAGCGATCCCTTTTCGTTTTCGAAGCATGGCGCGCCCTGGATCACGTTCGAATGGCTCTCGGAAATCGTCTACGCCGGAGCCTACGCATTGTCCGGCTGGCCCGGCGTCGTCGTCGTCGCAGCAGCGGCCATAGCGCTCGCCTTTGGCCTGTTCACCTTCTTCCTGCTGCGCGAGCTCTCGCCGGCGCTGACCCTGCTCATGGTGATCGCGGCCGTCATCCTGCTCGCGCCGCATATGCTGGCGCGGCCACATGTGCTCGTGCTGCCGGTGATGGTGATCTGGGCGGCTGCCCTGGTGCGCTGCATGGATCGCGGCGGGCCTCCGCCATACTGGGCGCTGCCGCTGCTGGTGCTGTGGACCAATCTGCATGGCAGCGTCGTGCTCGCGCTCGGGCTGATCGGTCCGGCGGTGCTCGAGGCGCTGCTGCGTGAGGAGCGAAGCGAATGGCCGCGCGTGCTGCTGCGATGGCTGCCCTTCTCGGCCCTTGCCCTCGCAGCTTCCTGTCTGACGCCGCACGGGCCGGAGCCGCTGCTGATGCCGCTGACGACGCTCGGCCTCGGCTCTGCGCTCGCCTGGATCGGGGAATGGCGGCCGCAGGATTTCAGCCATGTCGGTGGCTTCGAGTTGCTGCTGCTGGCCGGCATCTTTGCGCTCGCGCGCGGCGTGACGCTGCCGGTCGTGCGGGCCCTGGTGGTGATCGGCCTGCTCCATTTCGCACTGGCGCAGGTCCGCAACGCGGATCTGCTGGCCATGCTGGCGCCGCTCTATCTGGCGGCTCCCTTGGGGAGGAAGTTCGGCGGGCGGATCACGGACGATGCGGAGGGCGCGTCGCGCGGCCTGAATCTGGCCGCGTTCGGTGTTCTGATCGCGATGAGCGGGGCGGCGCTGGCGCGCGACATACGGCCGGCTCCCGTCATCACCCCTCAGGCTGCCATCGCTCAAGCCGACCTCGCCAAGGCGGGGCGCGTGCTCAACGACTATTCCTTCGGCGGCTATTTGATCTTTGCCGGCATTCCCACCTTTATCGATGGTCGCGGCGAACTGTATGGCGGGCCGTTCATCGACCGCTACAATCGTGCCCTGGCGCTGGTCGACCTCGCAGATTTTCTCAAGCTGCTCGACGAATACGACATCGGCGCGACGCTGCTCGCGCCGCGGACACCGGCGGTCGCGATGCTCGACCGGCTGCCGCAGTGGCAACGCGTCTACAGCGACGACGTGGCGGTCGTGCACAAGCGGCGGGATACGCCGCAAAGATAAAGTCAGACGGTCCCGAAGGCCGCGTATTGGCCGCCGAGCGACACGCCGCTCAGGGCATCTTCGAGGCGACGCGCCGGTTTGGTGTCCCAGGGGAGCAGCAGGAAATGGCGGGCGCCGATCTCGCGCAAGCCGCCCGCAGCCATCAGCTTTCGGGTTTTGCCGGCACTGAGCAGGACGGCGTCCCGGTCGAACTCACAGCGCGCAACGGCAAGACGTGTCAGCGGGTTGTAGGGATTGTGCTCGATCACGCAGACGAGCCCCCCGGGGCGCACCACCCGCCGCATCTCGGTGATGAAATGCGTCCATTCGGCCGGCACGATATGGTGCATCACGCAGATGGCCGTCACGAGATCGAAGCTGGCGTCCTCGAAGGGAAAACTGCGGCCGTCAAACTCGCGGTAGTCGACCCCGCTATTGGCCGCGCGTGCCTGCGCCAGGCTGGCCGACGAAACGTCGATACCGCTCAAGCGGCCGACCATGCCGTGCAGCAGGGGATGAAGGCTGCCCACGCCGCAGCCGACGTCCAGCATGTCGGGCCTCTCGGTGTTCAGCCGCTGCGCGATCAGATTGCGCAGCAGATCGGCCTTCGCGCGCATGAAGAAATCATGCGGCAAGCCGGAGAAGTCGATCGAGGATTGGACAACGTCACGGTAGTTGGCGTGATAGCCGTCGAAGAGCTCGCTCATGCGCCGGGTCACTCGTTGACGGCGTGGATGGCAGGTGCTGCCGCCGCCTCGTTGCGATCGAAGCCGGCGCGCGTCTGCACCACATAGAGCGGGCGGCGTTTCACCTCGGCATGGATGCGGCCGACATAGAGCCCCACGATGCCGGTCATCAGCATGTTGATTCCGCACAGCAGGGACACGACGACGATCGTCGACGACCAGCCGGTGACGAGATGGCTGTCCTTGCTGAGCCACAGCAGGATCACCCAGCCGCCGTAGAGCAGGGCCAGTCCCGAAACCGTCAAGCCGCACCAGATCGCAAGCCGCAGGGGCAGATCGGAAAAGCCGAGCGCGGCGTTCACCGCGAGCCGCACCATCTTGAACAGCGGGTATTTGGTTTCGCCCGCAGCGCGCTCGAGGCGGTGGAAGGCGACCTCGGCCTGCCGGAAACCGAGCCAGGCGATCATGCCGCGTACAAATCGATCCTGCTCCGGCATCTGCCTGAGTGCGTCGAGCACCTTGCGATCGATCAGGCGGAAGTCGCCGACATCGGCGGGGATGCCGACCGAGGACATCCTGCCGAGAAGCCGGTAGAACAGATGCGCGGTCGCACGCTTGAACCGGCTTTCGCCTTCGCGCGACAGGCGGCGGGCGTGGACGACGTCGTTGCCTTCCTGCCATTTTGCGATCAATTGCTCGATCACTTCGGGCGGATCCTGCAAATCGGCATCCATCACGATGATCGCGTCACCTTCCGCGGCGTCCATGCCGGCGGTGATGGCGACCTGATGGCCGAAATTTCGCGACAGGCCGATATAGCGAAAGCGCGGATCGCGCTTGGCGAGCGCCTGGAGCACGATCGAGCTGGAATCGCTGCTGCCGTCATCGACGAAGATTGCTTCGGCCGGACCGTCGAGCCGGGACAAGACCAGGTCGAGCCGGCGCAGCAGGACTGGCAGCACGGCTTCCTCGTTGAACACGGGGATGACGAGGCTGTAGCGGATCGATCTGGAATTGGCCGCCATGCGAGAGAATCCGGCTGGGTTGCAGGGGCGGGAGTCTAGTTCGGCGGTGGTTAAGGTCGCCTTGCCGCAACTGTTAAGGATCTAGGGCCCTCGGGCGATTGAGGGCGGAGGCGAACGGAATGGCGATGCCCGATTAACCATGCGGTGCAGCCGCGGCATCGGTCTAGGACCTGCGGCGGATCTTGTAGAGAACAAATCGTCCCGAGGTGTCCAACACCTCCAGCAGATCCGGCAGCGGGTTCGCGGCCGGCGGTCCGAGCACATAGAGATAGTCGTAGTCCCGGTACCAGGTGCGGATGAACGGCGGAACGTCCTCCGGCGGCTGTCTCGTTGCGATCGCCGCAAGCAGCTCCGACGGCACCGGTCCTCCGTAGGGAATGGCAAGGCGGCGCACGGCCTCGCGTGGCCGCACCGGCTGCTTGCCCGCTTCCGTGAAGAGGTTGGGCACGAACGCGTTGGCATAATGCACGGCCAGCGTCGGCGCATAGTACATCGGATACGAGGTGAGGTCGGCGAAGGGCGGATCACCATTGTCGCCCGTGCTGCCAACGAGAACGCGTGAGCCGCGCTCGATCTTCTGGAACGAGGCGATGATCGCCGCATAGTCGGCGCGGTAAGGCAGCCACACCGCGAAAACGACCGCGAGATTGATCAGTATGATGCTGCTGATCGCGGCGAGCGCAGCCGTTCTCCAGGTCCGGCTGGGAAGCGACAGCGAGCAGAAGGCCGGCAGGATCAGAGCTGCAGCGGGAATCACGCGAAGGTCGACGAACGAGGTTCCGAACAGCTTCGAGGGAATGACCAGGTAGAGCAGTGCAAAGCCGATCGCGAGCCAGAGGCCGGCCGGCTCGAGCTTGAGGACGCCGCGTCGTGCGGCGAACAGCAATGAGATCATCAGCGTCAGGCCGGTCGCTGCTGCAACCGTCAGATTGTAGCCGTTCATGATGCGCAGCGGCCAGATCGGCTTGAATCCGAGGAACCAGCTCGTCCCCTCGCTTCCGATCGAGCCCGCAGTCATTTGCATGATCCCAAACAACACGAGCGCCGGCAGGGCCAGCGCGACGAGTCGCGCGGCCACAACCCGGTAGGACGCTCGCTGCTGACGGATGCGCGAGAGCTCGTAGAGGCCAAGCGTCGCGCCGTAGATACCGAGGGAGAAGAAATGCGCCGCATACAGCGCAGCGACGAACAGCACGTTGGCGACGAAACGCAGCGGCCATGGGGCTTCGGCCAGCATCAGGTAGATTGCGATGCCCCAGAGGGCGAGGCCGAGGCCAAACTCGAAATTCACGAAGCCCCAGCTGAACGGCAGACAGTAGAGGAAAGCGAGCGCAGCGAAGCCGGCAAGATGAACCCGTCCCTTTCGGGCCCATTCGAGCAGCAGCGCGCCCCCGACGATCAGCAATTGGCTCAGCAGCAGAAACAGCCGTGTGGCGTGCTCGACGCTCATCAGCCGCGCCAGCTGCGGCACCAGCAGATCCATTCCAAGGTTGGGATAGAAGGCCCAGGCCACCTCGTAATACGGATTGGCGTCGGGGGTGCCGTTCCGGCTCAGAATGTACATGCGGGCGAGGTGATTGGGATAATCCACCATCGCAGGAATGGGGGTCAGCAGCACCGGAAGAAAGGAGACCGCCGCCAGCACCGCAAGAACGGCGATCGCAAGGGACCGCTCCGAGCCGAGCCGAGCCGGGATTGTCAAAGTCGGCCTGTCAAAAGAAGACATGTCGCGGGATCGCCGGGGTTTGAGCGTGGTGTGCCAGGTCGCGTCCACGTCGTCTTTGGAGGGACATCTCACGGTTACGAGTACGCGCCCTCAAGGAGGTTCTCACTTCGAAGGCGTCGCGGTCGCGCTGTCCGCATGGTCTCGCACATGGATCACCGCGATGTCGTCCGCATAGATCCGCTTCCAGCCCTTGAGCTGGTCGAGGATCTGCGGGCCCGGCGCATCGGCAACCAGCAGCGTCGCGTCGATCTTGTACTCGTCGAGCAGGCGCGGCAGCAGCTCGGGCTTCTTGCCCTCCGTCGCCTTGAAGAAGTCCATGACGAATTTCTCGCCATAGAGCTCGGCACGGCCGTCAACGAAGACCGGAATATCGCGCGAGATCAGATAGCCGCCGAACTGATAAGCATTGAAGATGCGCTGCATCTTGCGTTGCTCGAGCACGTCGACGGCCGCAACCGGCGTGTGCGTCGTCGTGAAGGTGAAGCGGTGGTGCGCCATGTAGAGCGACGTCGAGGTCCAGCTCGCCACCACGATCATCAGCGCGCCAAGCGCGGTGACATAGCGGGCGGGCCAGCGCCCGGCACCGGCGGCGTCAGGCGCCGGGCGCGGGAACATCTCGCCGAGCGGCTTTGCCAGCACCAGCGGCACGACGAACGCAAATGCCTCGATGCTCCTGACATGGGTCAGCGCGCTCCAGGTCAGGAACAGGATCAGGAAGATCCGGGGCGCCGACAGTACCAGGCCGCGATAATAGCCGAATGCGATCAGGCCGAGCAGGGCGCCTTCGAATGGGGTGAACGTGGAGAAGTTCGCGGGCATCCATTCGAAGATCAGCGACAGCAGTTCGCCGAGGCCGAGAATATTGGTCGCGCCCAGCAGCGTCCGCCAGCCATACGGCGTGCAGCAGCTCGCGATCAGAGCGCCGATTCCGAACAACACCCAGCGCATGAACAGCTGGAGCCGTCGTCCCTTCTCGGCGTGCTCGACAGCCTCGAGCGCGATCGGGCCGATCAGCACGAGGCCCAGCACGAAGCCGCCATGCAAATTCGCCCAGAGCGCCATCAGCGGCAGCCAATACCAGGACGGCGCGCTCTTGCGGTCGGCAGCTGCCATCAGCAGGCCGACCCACGCCACCATGACGGGCAGCGCCAGGATATGCGGCCGCGCCAGCACGTGATGGGCCGACAGCAGCAGCGCCAGCATCGCGAACAGCACTGCGCGTGGTGCCTCGATCTGAGCATCGAGCAGATAGACGAAGATCGCGACCGTGACCGCGACAGCGACCGCGGTGAGGATGACGGGACCTGCCCAGTCCCATTGCGCATGGGAATAGGCGAACAGCACCTGCGACAGCCACGACGTCGAGATCCATGGCGCGCCCGTCCGTGTGAACGAATAGAAGTCGGTGGTGGGCATGGCGCGGTGATCGAGGATCCATTGCCCGATCTTGACCTGCCAGAACGAGTCGGAGTCCTGCAGCCGGGTGTCGCCGAGATAGAGGAAGAACAGATAGACGCCGGCACCGACACACAGCGGCACCAGGGCCCTCGCGCGGCTCTGCGCCGCGATGCTGTTCGCAAAGGAAAGGGACATGCCGCCTCGTCGTCCTGTTGTTCTTGTCGGTCGGGCATGATCCGGACCCGGCGGGCCGCGTTGGCGCAAAGAGGTGCGGTTTCCGAGAAGATCATGCTCGAGCAATCACCTGAAGCGCGATGAACGATTTATCTCATCGCGCGCCAGTCCGAGCGGGCGGCATTGGACCACGGGCGGTCATAACTTCGGGTAAACCGGCAGGCCACGCCGGTTTCAGGTCCCGACAAATTTAACAGATTGTTTTAGATTTCAATTTACCATCGGCGAATACACACGAACCGCTCGGTGTTTACGCAGTCGAATTAACTGCGGCGCAATTCTTTGCCTCTACGTTCGGTTCCATGGTCGGGCGGCGCTGGGAAGCCGAAAAGACCAGATCAGTTGTAGCCTCGTGTACTCATTTGGAGCACTCTATGAAGAACCTCGTTGCGCGTTTCCTCAAGGATGAATCCGGCGCCACCGCCATTGAATACGGCCTGATCGCTGCCGGCATCGCGCTGGCGATCATCACCGTCGTGAACAATCTCGGCACCACGCTGAACACCAAGTTCACCGCGATCTCGACCGGCCTCAAGTAAGACCGGACGAACTGCGAATTTCTGAGAGCCTCGTCGCTGACGGGGCTCTTTTCTTTTGGGCGAGGCCGGCAAGGGCCCTAACGAAGCCGGCGCTGCGGACCCACACGCCGTAACTCCGGTCGAGATAGAATTTCGCGGCCCAGATCGAGACTGCGGCGAGCGCGGCGCCGGCAGCGACGTCGGTGATAAAATGCGCACCGATCACCGGCGTCGCCGCGATCATCAACAGACTGAGCACGGCCACGATGCCGCCGATGCCACGCACCGGCTACAGCGCCCACATATAGAGCACAGCCGACGCCGCGTGAAAGCTCGGAAACGAGACGATGCCGGACAGAGAGAACAGCCGGCAAGCTCGCCTTTGACGAGCCGGTGGCCATAGGCGGCCCACGAGTAGCGCCGCGGCGATCGCCAGGGTCACACCGTAGGCGACCGGCTCGAGACTCAGTCCGGTCGAGGGGAGGCCGAGCGCCAGCAGGGTGGCCATCCCGAGAATCGGAAACCAGTTGAGGTGGAAAAGCTGCCAGGCGGTCCGGGAGTCCGTGTCGAGCATGGTGCGCGTTTGCGGCGCGGCCTCTCCGGTGGCGCTCCCACGCATTTGCATCTTGTCATCCCGCCTGAATAGTTGTTCAGTCCTTGCGGGGCGATTTGCATCTTTTGCGTGACGAAGCGTTTAGCCGCAGGGCGTGCGGCAGGCGTGTGGGACAGGAAGCGCGCCATGGTTTATCGGCGGACGCATCAAGTGGTGAAGCGCCTTGCGGCGCGGCGCAGTGCGATCTTGACGGCGGCACGGGAGACTGCAGCGGAAGGCGGGATGGCGGCGGTGCAGATCGCGCCGGTCGCAGTCCGGGCCAATGTCGCAGCCGGCACGGTCTACCGCTACTTCCCCTCCAAGGCCGAGCTGATCTCCGAGCTCATTGCCGAGGTCTCCCGCGATGAGCTCGCGGCGATCCGCCGGGCGGCCGATGCCGCGCCGGGGCCGTCCTCGGCGCTGGCGGCCGCCGTCACCACCGTGGCGGTCCATACCCTGTCGCAGCGGCGGCTGGCTTGGGGCATTCTGGCCGAACCCGTCGATGTCGATGTCAGCGCCTCCCGCCTTGCCAGCCGGCGGGAGATTGCCGGCGAGATTGCCACCCGGATCGACGCCGCCGTGCGTGCCGGTCACCTGCCGGCGCAGGACACCGCACTCGCTGCCACCGCCTTGCTCGGCGCGCTGCATGAGGCCCTTGTCGGGCCGCTCGCGCCTGACAATCTCGATGATCCCGTCAAGATGCGCGATGCGGTGCAGACCGTGACGCTGCTGGCGCTGCGTGCGGTCGGCGTCATGGACGCCCGCGCCCGGGGTCTGGTGGTGCAGCAGACGCTGCTGCCGACCGCGAAGGCGCTCGTTGGGGCGTGAAATCGCGGTGCGGACGAAGTGGCCGGCCTGACAGCGCTCAGCTGGTTGACTGAGCGAGCCTTTTCGCAAAACCGCAGCAGGCTCGCCGGACCCTCCGGCTACTTTGCATGGGGTTGTTTTTCGATTTTTTTGCTTGGCGCGCTCTGGCGGGCCTACATGATCGCGTCGCCCTCGGGGCCGACCGAGGCGATGCGCACCATGTTGGTGGTGCCGGGGATGCCGAGCGGCACGCCGGCGACGATGATCACGCGCTGGCCGGCGCGGACGAAACCGTCCCGGAACGCGATCTGGCCGGCGCGGCCGACCATGTCGTCCTGGTCGCGCGCGTCTTCCGCCACCACGCAATGCACGCCCCAGACCACCGCGAGCCGTCGGCCGGCGGTGATGTTCGGCGTGATCGCCACGATCGGCGGCTTCGGCCGCTCGCGCGCCACCCGCACTGCGGTCGAGCCCGATGAGGTCCAGCAGATCAGGGCGGGCAGGTCGAGCGTCTCGGCGATCTGCCGCGCGGCGTCGGCAATGGCATCGCCCGCGGTGGATTCCGGCGCGGGGCGCTGCGCGGTGAGCACGGAACGATAAATCGGATCGCGCTCGACCTCCTCGCCGATGCGGTTCATGGTCGAGACCGCCTCGACCGGGAATTTGCCGGCCGCCGATTCCGCCGACAGCATGATGGCGTCGGCGCCCTCATAGACGGCGGTGGCGACGTCGGAGACTTCGGCGCGGGTCGGCACCGGCGACTGGATCATCGATTCCAGCATCTGGGTTGCGATCACCACGGGCTTGCCGGCACGGCGCGCCATCCGCGTCATCTGCTTCTGCAGGCTCGGCACGCGCTCGAGCGGCAATTCGACGCCGAGGTCGCCGCGCGCCACCATCAGCGCGTCGGAGGCCTCGATGATGTCGGCGAGACGGTCGATCGCCTGCGGCTTCTCGATCTTGGCCATGACCGCGGCGCGGCCACGGATCATCTTCTTGGCCTCGATCACGTCGTCGGCGCGCTGCACGAAGGACAGCGCGATCCAGTCGATGCCGGTGACGAGCGCCGCCTCGAGGTCGGCGCGGTCCTTCGAGGTCATGGCGGAGACCGGCAGGTCGGTGTCGGGCAGGCTGACGCCCTTGCGGTCGCTCATCTTGCCGCCGACCACGACCCGCGTCACCGCGTGCTCTTTCGAGGTCTCCTCCGCGATCAGGCGCACCTTGCCGTCGTCGAGCAGCAGCGCGTGGCCGGGCCGCAGCGCCGCCAGGATTTCCGGATGCGGCAGGTGGACGCGCGTGGTGTCGCCGGGGGCCTTGTCGGAATCCAGCGTGAAGGTCTGGCCGTTCTGCAGCTGCACCGAGCCTTCGGCGAAGGAGCCGAGCCTGAGCTTCGGGCCCTGCAGGTCGACCAGGATGCCGATCGGCCGGCCATAGCTGCTCTCGACGTTTCGGATCGTCGCCACCAGCTCCCGCATCTTGTCATGCGGGGTGTGGCTCATGTTGATGCGAAACAGGTCGGCGCCGGCCTCGAACAGGCGGCGGATCATCGCGAGGTCTGAAGAGGCTGGGCCCAGGGTCGCGAGGATCTTGATACGGCGAAGACGCCTCATGGCTTATTTCCAGACGGGGGCGAGGGAGCTGGCGGGAGGCCAGGCGGGGCGGGGGGCGTACCACCGGGCGGGCTATTGGGCAAACCCGGAACCCCGCCCGGGCCAACCGGACCGGGGAGGCCGGGTACGCGTTGCTGCGCCGGCTGTTCGTTGGCATCGGTAAGCTGCACTGTCCACGCCCGCTGCTCACCGGTATCGACCTCGAAATAGCCGGTCCGGTCATAGCCGCGCGCGAGGCAATCCTCGGTGCCGCGGATGGTGAACTCCTTGTCGCGCGAGCACATGAAGGCCTGCCCCGACCACTCGCCGCCGCGGTCATAGTCGATGGCGTAGATGTAATAGTAACGGGCGACCAACGTTCCCCGCAGCAGGGTCTCGCAGGAGCGGGACGAGATGTTCCACCAGCCTTCGGTGGTCCAGCCCTCGGCGTCCTTGTAGCCGAGCGCAATGCCGACCCGGCTCGACGTGTTGTTGCAGAGACGGAAATCGGCGGAGGCCGGGCTGCTCCACAAGCACAGCAGGCCAATCGCCAGCACCGGGACCAACCGGACGAGCATGCGAAGGGGGGAGCGGGGAGATTCGGCGATCATTGTCGCGGAAGCTATATCAGATCATTGACGATTTGGCGTAGGGGCCGGGGAACTGCCTCAAGGCCGGGTTCGGGTCGGTTTGCGCCGGGATATGGCAAAATCTGTGACAGGACCCACCTGATCCCGTAAGGGTGACCTCCATCGGGTCAGGCCCAAGGGGATACCAGGATACAGCCATGGCAATCGACGACAAAACCAGAACGGAGCTCGAGGCGGCCGCTTTCCGCCGTCTGGTCGATCATCTGAAGTCGCGGACGGATGTCCAGAACATCGACATGATGAATCTGGCTGGCTTCTGCCGCAACTGCCTGTCCAATTGGCTCAAGGAAGCCGCCGACGCCCAGGGCGTCGCCTTAAGCAAGGACGAGAGCCGGGAGGCCGTCTACGGCATGCCCTACGAGACCTGGAAGTCGAAATACCAGGGCACGGCCACGCCAGAACAGCTCGAGACGATGAAGAAGGTCCATCCCCACGGGCACGGGCACTGAACGGCCCGGGCGCGCGCCTCGCCTGAGTCGCACCACACAACAGCTTTCTTGGCCTCGCCGCAGGAAGGTGTGGGCGCGCTGTGGACGAGCGCGATGCTGCCTTGAACGCCGTCGGTACCAACCCTAAGGGTCTACCAGCACGCGCGGTGAGGGATGCCGGCGTCACCTCGTTTTGCCAGTTCCATTGGGAGTACCTAGATGGCCACCTCCGCCGCCGTCCGCGACGACGAGCCCGCGACGAAATTTGCCAAGGACCAGCTCAAATCCATCATCGAGCGCATCGAGCGGCTGGAGGAAGAGAAGAAGGCGATCTCCGACGACATCCGCGACGTCTATGCCGAAAGCAAAGGCAACGGCTACGACGTCAAGGCGCTGCGCACCATCGTGCGCATGCGCAAGCAGGACCCCAACGAGCGCGCCGAGGCCGAGACCATCCTCGAGACCTACATGCAGGCGCTGGGCATGCTCTGAGGCGTTAGCGCCTCAAGCACGACTGCCGTAGCCCGGATGGAGCGACAGCGAAATCCGGGCTCTCGCAGTGTGAAAGCAATCCCCGGATTGCGCCGCGCTCCATCCGGGCTACAAATTGCGCGTGTTTCGTTTGCGAACGGAGTCGCGAATGACTGCGCCACCGCTGCCGCGCGAGGTGAACCGTGCCTTCGGCGCTCTTCCAACGCCGATCGGCAAGCGGCTGCTTCAGGTGCGTGCGCTGATCTTCGCGACCGCCGCGGCGCATGAAGAGGTCGGCCGGCTCACCGAGACATTGAAATGGGGCGAGCCGGCTTATCTGACCGATCAGACCGGCAGCGGCTCGACGATCCGGCTTGGCCGCGTCAAGGACTCCGCACACGCCGCCATCCTGTTCAATTGCAAGACGACGCTGATCGATAGCTTCCGCGAACGCTTTCCCGATCAATTCGAGTACCGGCAGACGCGGGCGTTGCTGTTGCCGGTGGCGGGCCGGCTGCCAAAGCGGGAATTATCCGTCTGCCTGTCGCTGGCGCTGACCTATCATCTGGACCGGCGAGCGAGGAAAGCGCGGTAGGACGCCCTTGTAGCCTGGATGGAGCGAAGCGTAATCCGGGGCCGTCGTTGCTCGTGGCGCGATTCCCGGATTGCGCTGCGCTCCATGCGGGCGACGAGACTGAATTCGTGGAGGTAGCTCGGCGCCTCAGCGCAGCGCGGCGGTGCGCATGACGAACGACGTCGTCTGGAGCTTCGCGGTCGCGCTGCCCGAAAAACTGTCGCAGGACAGGCCGTGCATCGGGTCGTCGACAAAGCCCATCGCGATCACGGCCTGCGGCTTGACAAAATAGCCGCGCAGCGCCGCCGTATCGAGCTCACCCATCAGCGTGACCGACATCGCGCGGCTGGCGCTCGGCGACAGCATCACGATCTTGAGCCAGATGCTCTCGCTCTTGGCAGCGGAGAGGCGGGTCGCGGTCGCGACCGCGCCGTCGACGCTCTTGCCGACCACCGTGTTGATTTCGGTCGCCTGAGCGATGTTGCGCGACGCGGGACGGGCCGAGCGCGGAATCGGCGCGGAGGCGGCGACGACATTGGCGCGATCGACCGGGGAGGCGGCAGGCGCAAAAGCCAGCGCCTGAAGGGCGGCGTTGGACACGCTCGCGGTCGGTTGCGAATCGGTGGCGGCGGCAAGGGCCTGGCGGGCCTTCAGCGCAGCGATTTGCGCTGGCGTCGCCTGCTGCGGCGCGGCCGGGATATCATCCCAGAAGCCGCGGGCATTGATGATGTCGGCCGGGGTCTCCGGCTTGCCGGCAGCGGGCTTGTCGGCCACCGGCGCGGGCTTCGGCTTGGGCGGTGCAACGAGCTGCGCATCGGCCGAGGCGAGCTGGATCGCGGTGGGGATCTGCGGCTTGGCACGCGGCGTCGGCACCGGTTCGGCGGGCTTGGCGGCGGCTGCGACCACGGTCGGTGTCGCCGGCTTGGCGGCCGGGGCGGGCGCGCCCTCGTCGTCCTCGTCGCTGCTGGCGGCCGGAGCGGCGGACTTGCCCTTGAACAAGGCGGCGAAGAAGTTCGGCTTGCTGCTGCTGGAGTCGTCGCCATTGCCGCGGCGCTCGATCTCGGCCTTGGCGAGCTCATAGTTCTTCAGCGGCACGCCGTCGGTCGGCAGATGCACCGTCTTTCCGTCCGGGAAGACTCGGGCGAGCTGGTCATGCGTCATCCGCGGCCAGTGCCGGACGCTGCCGGTATCCAGATGCACGAAGGGGGAGCCGGAGGTCGGATAGAAGCCGACGCCGCCCCGCTGGAGGCGCAGGCCGGCGAAGCGGATCTGCTCCAGCGCCACGCCCGGAATGTAGAAATCCATCGCATGGCCCAGCATGTGCTGGCTGGCGCGCGCCACACCCGAGGAGCGGCGGCGGAGCATGGCGTTGGTGGCGGGGGAGCGGTAGGAGGAGATGATCTGGATCGGCTGCTTGCCGTCGACGTCGCGGTAGACTTCCCAGAGGATATCGAAGAGGCGGCGGTCCATGACCGTCTCGTCCTGGGTGCGCCAGTCGCGCAGGAAGTGGTTGAGCTGCTTCAGCGCCGCTTCGTCATAGCGGCCATCGCGCTTGAAGGTGACGGTCAGGTCTTCGCCGGAATGGGTGTGGTGGAAGGAGAGCGTCTTGGTCTCGTTCAGCGCGGCGGCGTTATGAACCGAGCCTGCGCCCGCAAGCAGCAATACGGCAGCGAGGCCGATCCGCGAACCGGTCTTCACTCCCGCATGGGACAACGACAGCACAGCAAGTTGGCGTGCGAGACCAGTCAGCACGTATGAGCCCACCCAGTCGACGAGCGTTCAAATGGACTCTCCCGCCAACCCCGTAGCAGCGCGAAAGAGGATGAACGCTTTCTTAAAGCGAGAAGGTTAATTCGAGGTTGACCTTCCCGCCCCCAAACCAAGTCAGACTACAATCCTAACCCGTTGAGTGTGGCAAAAAAACGCCCGGTGCCGGGAGCCAGGTGGACAATGGTTAACGTTAAACGGCCCCATCCATGGGATGGGGCCGTTGATATCGTTGTGAAATTCGAAAAGCTGGGGTCCCGCAGGCTTACCGGGTGAACACCCGCTGCTGCTGGGGCCGGCGGCCGACCGGAGCCGGCGGGGGCGTCGGCGCCCCGCCTCCGAACAGCCGCTCGAAGAAGTTCGGGCCGGAGGACCCGAAGCCGCCGCCATTGTTGGCCACCGCCACGCCCGAGGGCAGGGTCGTCGCCGGGCGCGAATAGCTCGGCTGCGAGTGCGCAACGACGGCCTCGAGATCCTTGCCGCGGTTGTTCTTCAGGACGTTGATCATGGTCGCGTCGCGGCCATAGACGTCCTTGCGGAACTGCAGTTTGCCGGCATCGTCCACGAAGGCGGTCTGATAGGTGATGTTGACCGGGACCGGAGTCGGGAATTTCAGGTCGATCTCGCTCTTGCCGTACATGCTGCGCACGCGCTCGGGCGTGTACTTCTCGTTCGGCATGGTGATGTTGAGCAGCACGGACGCGTACTGATCCGGGTTCTGCACGCGCATGCAGCCATGGCTGAAGGCGCGATCTTCCCTGGCGAACAGGTTCTTGTCCGGCGTGTCGTGCTGATAGACCAGGAACTTGTTCGGGAAGTTGAAGCGGATGCGGCCGAGCGCGTTGGCTTCACCGGGCGGCTGCGAGATGTGCACCGAGCCGTCGCGGTTCTGTTCGAGCTTGAGGCCCATGCGCTGGAGCACGGTCGGGTCCTGCTGCAACGCCGGCAGGTACTCGTTGTAGACGATCGACGGCGGCACGTTCCAGGTCGGATTGACCGTGATGTACTTCATCGTCTCGGTGAGCAGCGGGGTCGCGTGCGTGCCTGGCTTGCCGGTGACGACGCGGGTGGTCCAGACCTGCTGGCCGCGCTGCATCACCTTCAGCGTGTAGTCGGGAATGTTGAGGATCACATAGGCATCACCCAGCGCGGGCGCGCCGAGATCGCGCGGCAGCCAGCGCCAGCGCTCCATGTTCACCAGCACCACGTCGATCTGCTTGTCGCGCTTCGGAGTGTTGAGCGCCTTGACCGTCTTGTCGTCGAGGATGCCGGTCGCCTTCATCTCGGCGCCGCTCTGGAATTTTCGCATGGCGCCCGCGACCGCTGCGTCATAGCGGGTGTCGCTGGCGTTCTCGGCAAGGCCGAGCTTGGCGCGGAGTTGCGGCACGCGCGGATCTTCCACGACGATCTCAGCCTGCTTCTTGCTGGCCGGGGTGTATTTCAGCGCCGGACCATCGGCGATCTCGATCACCGGGCCGCTGCCCTGACCGCGAAGCTCCGCGAGCTTGGCCTTCAGCTCCTTGTAGAGCTTGTGGGGTGGATTGTAGCTGTCGAGCGCCGCGGAGGCGTCCGTCGCGGTCGTGACCTTGGCGAGCACCTCGTTCGGGTCGACCGGATGCTCGGGATAGAGGATGTCGCCGCTGACCTGCGACCAGTGCATGCGGCCGCTCTGGGCCTGGCGCGCATAGTCGAACATGCTGGCGGTGAGCTTGAGCTCGGCATCGGCCAGCGCATCGGGCGTGCTGGCGCTGGCGAAGTCCGGCACCGGATAATCGGCGGGATTGAGGCCGTCGGACGCTGCGTCCTTCAGCCGCGCGATGACGCCCTTGGCCGCGGTGGTCAGGCTGCCGCCTTGCGTCCAGACCGGCGCGAAGTCCCGTGCGCCATAAAACTTCTCGATCGCCGCGCGCTCGTTCTTGCGATCGAAATGGCGCGAGGTCTTGGCGCCGATGATGTCCCTGAGCTTGTCGGCGACCGGCTGGTCGGCGGCGGGAACGTTGCTCGCAGCCTTCACGGGCTCGGCGGCAGGGGCCGCAGCCGTGGCGGGTGCCGCAGGCGCAGCGGTTGCGGGCTCGGACTTCGCGGTGTCGCTCTTCGGCGCCTCGGGCGCGGGCGTGGTGGCGACGTCGGACGGCTTGGTTTCCACCTTCTCGGGGGCCGGGGCCGGCACGACGTCAGCCCTTGCAGGCTCCTTCGCCGGCTCCTTGGCGGAATCCTGCACCGTGGCGGTGGTGTCGAGCTTGATGTCGGATGCGGTCGGGGGCGGGACGTTGGCCGGCTCGGGGCGCGGGATCGCGGCTTCGATCGCGAGCTCGGCGGCGCTGCTGCGCGCCTGATCCTGCGCCAGGGCCGAGCTGGCCGACACCGTGAGGAAGGTTGCCGCGACCGTCATCAAGACACGGTCGAAGCCCGCACGGTGGTTCAAACAGTCACGCATTGTGTCGCACCCCTCGGGTGAACTGTCCCTCGTGGAACAGCTTTGTTATCGCCTATTGAGCTTCGGCTAAATCGCGCCGGCCTCTCGAAAGTTGCACGCCTGCACGCAACGATTCATACGCAGACGATATACAGGCCCCGGTTTTGCAGCCAGCGCTAACCGGGACAACTCACGCCAAACTGACTTCAAGGGAGCCTCTTGGCAACGGATTGTGCGCCTGCACAGCGCGCTTTTCCCTGTGTCTGTCACTTCCAAGTCACGGTTCAAGAAGCAGTCGAATTCTGTCGTCATGCGAACGGCTTACAGCCGGTCTCGCATCGCCGCACGAACCCTCGTTCGCATGAGGCTCAGTGCGTCTCCTCGCCGCTTTTCCCGCCATGCCCGGGAACCCCGGCCTCGTCGAGTTTGCGGTAGAGGGTGGACCGGCCGATTTTGAGGCGGCGGGCCACCTCGGACATCTGGCCGCGGTAGTGCGAGATCGCGAAGCGGATGATCTCGTTCTCCATGTCCTCGAGTGCGCGGACATCGCCGGTGGGGGTCAGCATGGCCAGATTTCCCACAGCCGGGAGCGGCGCGATTGGTATTTCATTGCCCGATACCACCGAAGGGGTCGCCGCCGGCTCGAGCATCAGCGGAGCGGTCGGAATCTCGGTTACGGGATGCGGCTGCGAAGCGAGCAGAGGGAAGTCGCTGAGGCCGAGCTGGTCGCCGTCGCTCATCACCACGGCACGATAGACCGCGTTCTCGAGCTGGCGGATGTTGCCGGGCCAGTCGAGCTGGGCAAGATGGGCCATGGCCTCGCCGCTGATGCCGGTGATCGCGCGGTTCTCCTCGGCGGCAAACCGCGCCAGGAAATGCCGGAGCAGATGCGGGATGTCCTCGCGCCGGGCCCGGAGCGAGGGGATCGTCAGCGGCAGCACGTGCAGGCGATAGAACAGGTCTTCCCGGAAGTGTCCCTGTTTCACCCGCTCCAGCAGCCGACGATTGGTGGCCGAGACGATGCGGACGTCGACCTTGACGGGCTTGCGGCCGCCGACCGCCTCGACCGCGCCTTCCTGGAGCGCGCGCAGCAGCTTGACCTGCGCGGTCAGCGGCAGCTCGCTGACCTCGTCCAGAAACAGCGTGCCGCCATGGGCCTCGACGAACTTGCCCATGTGCCGTTCGGTCGCGCCGGTGAAAGCGCCCTTCTCGTGGCCGAACAGAATGGACTCGACGAGGTTGTCGGGGATCGCGCCGCAATTGACGGCGACGAAGGGCTTGGCCTTGCGCTCGCCACTGCCATGGATGGCGCGCGCGAACATCTCCTTTCCGACGCCGGACTCGCCTTCGATCAGAACGGGAATCGCGGAGTTCGCCGCCTTCTGCGCGGCGCGCATCACGCCTCCCATCGCCTCGGCGCGGGTGATGATGTCGGAGAAGGTCAGCCGGCCCTCGCGGCTGTGCCGGATGCGCTGCAATTCGCCCTTGAGCGCGGAGGCGTTGAGCGCGTTGCGCAGCGAGACCTGGAGCCGCTCCACACCAACCGGCTTGACCACGAAATCGGCCGCGCCGGCGCGCATCGCCGAGATCACGTTGTCGATGCCGCCATGGGCGGTCTGCACGATGACGGGGACGCTGAGACCTGCTTCGCGGATTTTCGCCAGCACGCCCATGCCGTCGAGGCCGGGCATCACGAGATCGAGGATGACGGCGTCGATGGCCGGCGCGTCCGGGGCGGTGAGGGCTGCGATCGCGGCGTCACCGGAGTCCACGACGAGCGTCTCATAGCCGCATTTCTGCACCATGTTCTCGACCAGCCGGCGGGCTACGGCGTCGTCGTCGGCGATCAAAATACTGGCAGCCATGGTGTTCCCCGCACGCTACTACTATCTGTCTCGAATCGGGGCACTCTGGCCGAAGCCGATTAACGCACTCTTAAACCTTGATGCCCCCGCCCGCCGTCGCGCTTGTTGAACACAGGTTTCCCACACAATGAATTCGCGCTCCAAGCCTGCTCTTAAAAAGTCCGCCCTCCACAAGCCAGCTGCCAAGACATCCGCCGCCAAGAAATCTACCGTCAAGACGAAGTCCTCCGGGTCTTCACGCGCAAAGCCTGCGAGCAAGACCGGCAAGCTTCCGGAGTGGAACCTTGCCGATCTCTATTCCGGGATCGATGCGCCGGAAGTGGCGCGCGATCTCGAAAAGATGGATGCCGACTGCGTCGCGTTCGAGACGGACTACAAGGGCAAGCTGGCGACAGGGACAGCAAACGAAGATGGCGGAAAATGGCTCGCGGAAGCCGTGCGACGCTATGAGGCAATCGACGATCTTGCCGGCCGGCTCGGTTCCTATGCCGGGCTCATCCACGCCGGCGACAGCGTCGACCCTGCGATTTCAAAGTTTTACGGCGATGTGTCGGAGCGGCTGACGGCGGCGTCCACGCATTTGCTGTTCTTCGCGCTCGAGCTCAACCGTGTCGATGACGATATTTTGAACCGGGCCATGCAAGCGCCCGAGCTCGCGCACTACCGTCCCTGGATCGAGGATCTGCGCAAGGAGAAGCCATATCAGCTCGACGACAAGCTCGAGCAGCTTTTCCTGGAGAAGGCGCAGACCGGCTATTCCGCCTTCAACCGGCTGTTCGACCAGACCATCTCCGGACTGCGCTTCAAGGTCGGGGCCAAGGAGCTGGCGATCGAGCCGACGCTCAATCTGCTGCAGGACCGCGACGGCGCCAAGCGCAAGAGCGCGGCCGAGGCACTGGCAAAAACCTTCAAGGCCAACGAGCGCACCTTTGCGCTGATCACCAACACGCTCGCCAAGGACAAGGACATCTCCGACCGCTGGCGCGGCTTCCAGGACGTCGCGGATTCCCGCCATCTCAACAACCGCGTCGAGCGCGAGGTGGTGGATGCGCTGGTCGCCTCGGTGCAGGCTGCCTATCCAAAGTTGTCGCATCGCTATTACGCGTTGAAGGCGAAGTGGTTCGGCAAGAAGCGGCTGGCTTATTGGGATCGCAACGCGCCGCTGCCGTTTGCCGCGACGGACGTCATCGGCTGGCCCGATGCGCGCAACATGGTGCTGACGGCCTATCGCGGCTTCTCGCCCAAAATGGCTGATATCGCCGAGCGCTTCTTCACCGATCGCTGGATCGACGCGCCGGTGCGGCCGGGCAAGGCGCCCGGCGCATTCTCGCATCCGACCACGCCCTCGGCGCACCCTTATGTGCTGATGAACTACCAGGGCAAGCCGCGCGACGTGATGACGCTCGCCCACGAGCTCGGCCATGGCGTGCATCAGGTGCTGGCGGCGAAGAACGGCGCGCTGATGGCGCCGACGCCGCTGACGCTGGCGGAGACCGCAAGCGTGTTCGGCGAGATGCTCACGTTCAGGCGGCTCCTTGCCCAGACCAAAAATGCAAAACAGCGCCAGGCGCTGCTGGCCGGCAAGGTCGAGGACATGATCAACACCGTGGTGCGGCAGATCGCGTTCTACTCGTTCGAGCGCGCGGTCCACACCGAGCGCAAGAACGGCGAGCTCACCGCGACCCGGCTCGGCGAGATCTGGCTGTCGGTGCAGGGCGACAGCCTCGGGCCGGCAATCGAGATCAAGGCGGGTTACGAGAACTACTGGATGTATATCCCGCACTTCATCCATTCACCGTTCTACGTCTACGCCTACGCGTTCGGCGATTGCCTCGTGAACTCGCTCTATGCTGTCTACGAGAACGCGAACGAGGGCTTTGCCGAGCGCTATCTCGACATGCTCGCCGCCGGCGGCACCAAGCATTATTCCGAGCTGCTGCGGCCGTTCGGACTGGATGCCAAGGACCCGAAATTCTGGGACGGCGGTCTCTCGGTCATCGCCGGGATGATCGACGAACTTGAGGCGATGGGCTGAGGCGGTGGGCGGCCCGTAAAACATTTGTTGAACTTCTGTTCGCCGGACGTTATACAGATGTATAACGAGGTGCGGCCATGAACGAGAAGGCGGACCCCAAGGACCTGAAGAGCGGCTCTACCGTGCTTCAGGTCCGCAAGATCGGCAATTCCATCGGCGTTATCCTACCGAAGGAACTTGCCGGTCGTCTGAATCTCAAAGAGGGCGACAAGCTGTTTCCGGTCGAGCAGTCGGACGGTGGCGTCTTGTTGACGCCGCATGATCCCGACTTCGAAAAAGCGATGGAGATCGCACGGCGAAGCATGAAGCGTTATCACAACGCCCTCGCCGAACTCGCCAAATGAGCGAGCCGTTCTGGCTGACGCGTCGGATCATCATTG
The DNA here is from genome assembly GCF_014198315.1 of Bradyrhizobium sp. CIR48. NCBI lineage: Bacteria > Pseudomonadati > Pseudomonadota > Alphaproteobacteria > Hyphomicrobiales > Nitrobacteraceae > Bradyrhizobium > Bradyrhizobium sp. CIR48. Next base: position 725,552 of record NZ_JACIHG010000003.1, on the reverse strand, counting down.
CGATCCACGACGAACAACTGGCGATCCATGGCGGCGCAAGCGGCCTTCGAGATGAAGGCATGCTCGAATCCGCGCTCGATCGGCCCAGAAACAAATGGTCTTACGAGAGCGCCGATCTTCCCGAATTGGCGGCGGCGTACGCCTTCGGCATCGCGCGCAACCGTCCGTTCGTCGACGGCGATAAGCGCACGTCGCTGCTGGCGTTGTACACGTTTCTCGGCGTGAACGGCATCGACTTCGTTGTACCCGAGGCTGAAGCGGCAGCCATCATCCTGTCGCTCGCTGCCGGCGAGGTCAGCGAGGAGAACCTGACGCGCTGGATCCGCGACAATTGGGATTCCAAATGACCTGATTTGCAGGAAAACCGCGTCCCGGTGCCGTTGCCCTGCCCGAAACTTTGCGGTATCCCAGCCCAAGAATTCGACTTTCGACTGGGGACAATCCATGGCTGATCATAGCGAAGTGGCGTACAGCACCGCCGACGGCAACGACTACGTTGCTCACGAGCAGACCTACGAGGGCTTCATCAAGCTGGTGAAGTACGGCACGGCCTCGGTCGCGCTCATCGTGATCCTGATGGCGATCTTCCTGACCTGATCTGTCGGCAGCTGCCCACGCCAGCGGCAGCAGCTGCCCAGAATATTTGCATCCAAGCCGGTGCCAAAACCGGTATCGAACGCCGCGGGAGTAACGCTTAGTTTGCGCGCGCGCTGTCCCGCGCCGCCGGAGGACCTATGAAGATCGCCGTTGCCAAGGAAATCGATCCGCTCGAGCCGCGAGTCGCCGCTTCGCCCGATACGGTGAAGAAGTTCAAGGCGCTGGGCGCCGAGATCGCCGTCGAGCCGGGCGCCGGCATCAAATCGGGCCTGCCTGATTCCGAATTCACCGCCGTGGGTGCCACCGTCAGCGCAGATGCGCTGAAGGATGCCGACATCATCATCAAGGTGAAGCGCCCTGAAGCCTCCGAGCTCGCGCAGTACAAGCGCGGTGCGCTCGTCATCGCCATCATGGACCCCTACGGGAACGAGGCTGCGCTGAAGACGATCGCCGATGCCGGCGTCTCCGCCTTCGCGATGGAATTGATGCCGCGCATCACGCGCGCGCAGGTGATGGACGTGCTGTCCTCGCAGGCGAACCTTGCCGGCTACCGCGCCGTGATCGAGGGCGCCGAGGCGTTCGGCCGCGCCTTCCCGATGATGATGACCGCCGCCGGCACCGTGCCCGCGGCCAAGGTGTTCGTGATGGGGGTCGGCGTTGCCGGCCTCCAGGCGATCGCGACCGCGCGCCGTCTCGGCGCCGTCGTCACCGCGACCGACGTGCGGCCCGCGACCAAAGAGCAGGTCGAATCGCTCGGCGCGAAATTCCTCGCCGTCGAGGACGAGGAGTTCAAGAACGCGCAGACCGCCGGCGGCTACGCCAAGGAAATGTCTAGGGAATACCAGGCCAAGCAGGCCGCGCTCACCGCCGAGCACATCAAGAAGCAGGACATCGTGATCACCACGGCGCTGATTCCGGGTCGGCCCGCGCCGAAGCTCGTCTCCGGCGAGATGGTCAAGTCGATGAAGCCGGGCTCGGTGCTGGTCGATCTCGCCGTCGAGCGCGGCGGCAATGTCGAGGGCGCGAAGGCCGGCGAGGTCGTCGACCGCGATGGCATCAAGATCGTCGGCTACACCAACGTCGCCGGCCGCGTTGCCGCCTCGGCTTCCAGCCTCTACGCGCGCAATCTGTTCTCCTTCATCGAGACCATGGTCGACAAGAAGGAGAAGAAGCTCGCCGTGAACTGGGACGACGAGCTGGTCAAGGCGACCGCGCTCACGAAAGACGGCGCCGTCATCCACCCGAACTTCCAGCCGAAGGTTTAAGGAGACCCGCCATGGAGCATGCTGCACAGGTCGTCGACCCCTTCATCTTCCGGCTGTCGATCTTCGTCCTCGCCGTCTTCGTCGGCTATTTCGTGGTGTGGTCGGTGACACCGGCCCTGCACACGCCGCTGATGAGCGTGACCAACGCGATCTCCTCGGTGATCGTGGTCGGCGCGTTGCTTGCCGGCGGCGTCGCGAACGTCTCGAGTGGCTCGGGCTGGGCCCGCGCCTTCGGCTTTGTCGCGCTCATTTTCGCCTGCGTGAACATTTTTGGCGGCTTCCTTGTCACCCAGCGCATGCTGGCGATGTACAAGAAGAAGTCGAAGTAAGCGGCCACCTCGGGCTGAAGGATTAATGGGGACCTGAGATGAGCGCCAACCTCTCTGCATTTTTGTATCTCGTGGCGGGAGTGCTGTTCATCCTGTCGCTGCGCGGGCTGTCCAGCCCGGCTTCGTCGCGCCAGGGCAATCTGTTCGGCATGATCGGCATGGCGATTGCGGTCGCCACCACGCTGGCCAACCATCCGCCGGCAGACGGCCTCGCCTGGGTGCTCGTCATCGTCGGCATCGCCATCGGCGGCGCGATCGGCGCGGTGATCGCCCGCCGCGTGCCGATGACCTCGATGCCGGAACTGGTCGCCGCCTTCCACTCGCTGGTCGGCATGGCCGCGGTGCTGGTCGCCGCCGGCGCGTTCTACGCGCCCGAAGCCTTCGACATCGGCACCCCCGGCAACATCCATCCGCAGAGCCTGGTCGAGATGTCGCTCGGCGTCGCCATCGGCGCGCTGACCTTCACCGGCTCGGTGATCGCGTTCCTGAAGCTGTCCGCACGCATGAGCGGCGCGCCGATCATCCTGCCCGCCCGTCACATCATCAACATCGCGATTGCGGTGGCGCTGGTGTTCTTCATCGTCCGCCTGGTCCTCACCGGCGGCGCGCTCGACTTCTGGCTGATCGTCATCCTGGCGCTGGCGCTCGGCGTGCTCATGATCATCCCGATCGGCGGCGCCGACATGCCGGTCGTGATCTCGATGCTGAACTCGTACTCGGGTTGGGCTGCGGCCGGCATCGGCTTCACGCTCGGCAATTCCGCGCTGATCATCACCGGCGCGCTGGTCGGCTCCTCGGGCGCGATCCTGTCCTACATCATGTGCCACGCGATGAACCGGTCCTTCATCTCGGTCATCCTCGGCGGCTTCGGCGGCGAGACCGCGGCGGCCGGCGGTGGCGGCGGCGAGCAGAAGCCCGCCAAGCTCGGCTCGGCCGACGACGCGGCCTTCATCATGAAGAACGCCCAGAAGGTCATCATCGTGCCCGGCTACGGCATGGCGGTGGCGCAGGCGCAGCACGCGCTGCGCGAGATGGGCGACATCCTGAAGAAGGAAGGCGTCGAGGTGAAATACGCCATTCACCCGGTCGCCGGCCGAATGCCCGGCCACATGAACGTGCTGCTCGCCGAAGCCAACGTCCCCTATGACGAGGTGTTCGAGCTCGAGGACATCAACTCCGAGTTCGCGCAGGCCGACATCGCCTTCGTGATCGGCGCCAACGACGTCACCAATCCGGCGGCCGAGGAGGACAAGACCTCGCCGATCTACGGCATGCCCGTGCTGCAGGTCTGGAAGGCCGGCACCGTGATGTTCATCAAGCGCTCGCTGGCGTCCGGCTATGCCGGCATCGACAATCCGCTGTTCTACCGCGACAACACCATGATGCTGCTCGGCGACGCCAAGAAGGTCACCGAGAACATCGTCAAGGCGATGTAGCACGCGAAGGAAACGGACCGTGGCCATCAACAGGGATTGGCACCGGTCTCATCGCATGCCTCTCAAGGCGACGCGCGAGCAGCGCGTCGCATGGCATGCCGCCCACAAGGCGGCGTGCGGCTGCCGGGACGTACCGGCGAGCCTCCGGCCCGACGTCATGAAATTGCTGCGGAGCCGTCGCAAGCCCTGAGCCTGAACCGGGGGCCGGCCGCGCAATGATCACCATCGCCAAATGGACCGTCATTCTGCTTGCGACCGTCTATCTCGCCGGGCTCCTCGTGCTCTATGCCCGGCAGCGCGAGATGCTGTTTCCGATACCGACCGCCAAGCGGACCCCGCCTGAGGCGGCAGATTGTCCCGAGGCGGAGGAGCATGTCCTGACCACCTCGGATGGCGAGAAGATCATCGTCTGGCACGTGCCGGCGAGGCCCGGTCGTCCCGTGATCCTGTATTTTCCGGGCAATGGCGACTTTCTTGCCGGCCGTGTCAGCCGCTTCAAGGTCATGACGGCAGATGGCACCGGCCTCGTTGCGCTGTCCTACCGCGGCTATGCCGGCTCGAGCGGCGCGCCGAGCGAGGAGGGGCTGCTGCGCGATGCCGCCGCCGCCTACGCCTTCACCACGGCGCGCTACACGGCGGAACGAATCGTCGCCTGGGGCTTCTCGCTCGGGACCGGCGTGGCGGTCGCGCTCGCCGCAGAACAGCGTGTTGGAAAGCTGGTCCTGGAGGCGCCCTATACGTCGACGGCCGACATTGCATCTTCGTCATTCTGGTTCGTGCCGGTGCGCCTCTTGATGCGCGATCCGTTCCCTTCCGACCAGCGGATCGCGCGCGTCACGGTGCCGCTCCTGGTGATGCATGGCACCAATGACCTTGTCATTTCAATCGTGTTCGGAGAACGTCTGTTCGCGCTCGCGCATGAACCGAAGCAGTTCGTTCGCTTTGCGGGCGGCGGACATGACAATCTCGATGCATTCGGTGCGATCGAAACGGCAAGGCGCTTCATTGGAGAATAAACGACTCGTCACGCGAATCCCGGCCGTATCGCTCGTTGCCATCCTCACCTTGTTGCCGCAGCCGGCCTGGGCCGCAGCCGGGCTCGATGGTGCGGCGATGCGCTGGCCCTATGCGCTGCCCTTTGCCGGCCTGTTGCTGTCGATCGCGCTCGGACCGCTGTTGTTTCCGAAAGTCTGGCACCATCATTACGGCAAGATCGCCGCTGCTTGGTCGCTGGCGGCGCTCGTCTCACTCGTGATTTTTGCCGGAAGCGCGGTCACGCTGGCTGTGCTCGTGCACGCTCTGCTCGCCGAATATCTTGGCTTCATCGTGCTGCTGTTCGCGCTCTATGTCGTGGCCGGCGGCATTCTCATTACCGGCGACATCAAGGCCACGCCAGCGATCAATGCTGGCATCCTCGCGCTCGGCACGCTGGGTGCAAGCATTGTCGGCACCACGGGTGCCGCGATGATCCTGATCCGTCCGCTGATCCGCGCCAACCGGCCGCGGCGCCACAATGCCCATGTCATCATCTTCTTCATCATCCTGGTCGCCAATGTCGGCGGCGCGCTGAGCCCGCTCGGCGATCCCCCGCTCTTCGTCGGTTTCCTGCACGGCGTCGACTTCTTCTGGACCACGCGGAGCATCTGGCTGCAGACCGCGATCGTCGCCGGATTGCTGCTCGCGATCTTCACCGCCATCGATTTCTGGCGCTTCCGCAGCGAACCTCAGCTCAGCGACGCCGGTCCCGCGGATCCGGTCCGCATTCGCGGTCTCGTCAACCTCGTGCTGATCGCAGCCATCGTCGCGAGCCTGCTGGCCTCGGCGATGTGGAAGCCCGCTGTTGCTTTCGACATTCTCGGAACGAAGCTGGGGCTGGAAGACATCGCGCGCAATGTGGCGCTGCTTTCCATTGCGGCGCTGTCGGTGTGGTTGACACCGGACGAGCACAGGGAGGCCAACGGCTTCACCTGGGAGCCGATCCGCGAGGTCGCAAAACTGTTCGCGGGCATCTTCGTCGCCATCATCCCGGTCATTGCCATGCTCAATGCCGGCCACCACGGCGCCTTCGCCTGGCTGTTGTCGGCCGTGACGGCACCGGACGGTGCGCCGCGCGAGGTCGCCTATTTCTGGTTCACCGGCCTGATGTCAGCGTTTCTCGACAATGCGCCGACCTATCTGTTGTTCTTCCAGCTTGCCGGCGGTGATCCGCAAACGCTGATGCACGAGCTGTCGGGCACGCTCGCGTCGATTTCGATGGGCGCCGTCTACATGGGAGCGCTCACCTATATCGGCAATGCGCCGAACTTCATGGTCAGCAGCATCGCGAGCGAGAACGGCATCGAGATGCCGAGCTTCTTCGGCTATCTCTTGCGTGCCGGCGCCGTGCTGATCCCGCTGTTCATGCTGCTGACGCTGCTGCCGGTCGCTCCGATCCTGCGCTGGCATTGAATCTGCCGGCCGATTTGCTACTGCTCGTCTTCAGTGATTGGAGCCGGTAGATGAGCGCGCATAATCCGATGCCCCGGTCGGCCTGGATCTTTCCGGCGCTGGCCGTGCTGTTGTTCGCAGCCGTCAGCGCGACGGGCTACGTCTTCACGCTGTCGTTGGGCGGGCTCGTCTTCGCCATCGTCCTTCTGGTTATCCTGTTCGGCACCGTGTTCGCCGCGGTTCATCATGCCGAAGTGATCGCCGAGCGGGTCGGCGAGCCCTATGGCACGCTGGTGCTGACGCTCTCGGTGACCGTCATCGAGGTGGCGCTGATCACCACGATCATGCTGGGCGACAAGCCCGCCCCGGAACTGGCGCGCGACACCGTGTTCGCCGTGGTCATGATCGTCTGCAACGGCCTCGTCGGGCTCTGCATCTTCATCGGCGGCCTGCGCTATCGCGAGCAGGGCTTTCAGCTCTCGGGGGCCAACGTCTATCTCAGCGTCCTGTTCGCGCTCGCGACCATCACGCTGATCATGCCGAACTACACGACCACCGCGCCGGGGCCGGTCTATTCGGCGGTTCAGCTCGGTTTCGTCGACGTGGTCACGCTCGCGCTGTACGGAGTGTTCCTCTACACCCAGACCGTCCTGCACAAGGATTACTTCGTCCATGAACGGGCTGACGGCGGCAGCGGCGTGGCGCATCTGCCGGGCCGGATGTTGGTGGTCAGCGTCGTGCTGCTGCTGATTGCGCTGCTGGCCGTGGTGCTGCTCGCCAAGAAGTTTTCGCTGGTGGTGGACGCCGTCGCGGCCAAGATCGGCGCGCCGCCGGCCTTTGCCGGCCTTCTGGTCGCGCTCCTGATCCTGATGCCGGAAGGCGTCGCGGCGGTATCGGCGGCCCGCAAGAACGACCTCCAGAAGAGCATCAACCTCGCGCTCGGCTCGTCCCTCGCCACCATCGGGCTGACCATCCCGGCGGTGGGGGTCGCCACCTACGCGCTCGACAAGGAGCTCACGCTCGGCCTCAGCGCCCAGGGCAGTGTGCTTTTGCTCCTGACCTTCTTCCTGAGCATGCTGACCTTCGGCACCGGCAGGACCAATGTCCTGTTCGGGCTGGTCCATATGGTGGTATTTGCCGTCTACGCCTTCATGGTTTTCGTGCCCTGAAGCGCTGCGTCCCAAGAGAGGTTCCAATGCTTGCCGCCAAGTCCGAGGTCCAGGTCGACAACGAGGAGGTCCGGGTGACCGAATGGCGGCTTCCGCCCGGTAGCGCCACCGGCCATCACACCCACGGCATGGACTATGTGATTGTTCCCGTCGTTGCGGGAGAAATGACCATCGTGGCGCCGGGCGGCGAGCGGTCCAAGGCGCAACTGGCAGCCGGGAAATCCTACTTCCGCAAGGCGGGCGTCCAACATGACGTACTTAACGAAACCTCAACCGAGATCGTGTTCCTTGAGATCGAGCTAAAGCCGTAGATCCGGCCTTAACACTTGCCATCGATCCGTCGCAGTTGATCCCTTACAATGCCCTAAAGTTCCCGCATCAGATCGCGCGGGGAGTGGCCGGAATGCTGAAATACCTCGCTAAAATCTCGATGGATATTTTCCCCTCGGTGCTCGCGACGATCATCGGGGCGTACATCGTTAACCACTACATCAACGCCAAGCCGGCGGCTGATGCCCCTGCGGCCGTCGTGGCCCCTGCCGAGGCCGGCAAGAACGGGAAACCCGCCGATGTCGCCAATCTCCCTGCGCCCGGCGTCAAGGCCAAAGGCATCCCCGAGAAGAGCGTGACGGACAAGCCGGCGGTCGAAAAGGCTGCCGATCAGCCGTCCGCCGAGCACAAGGCTGCCGATGTGGCCCCGGCCGAGGCCAGCCCGCGTGGCAAGCCGTCGGCGCGCGAGAAGGCGGTCGCCAAGTCGACCCCGGCCACCAGCACACCCGCTCCCGCCGCTCCGGTGGTCGAGGCCAATTCGGCGCCGGCTGCTGCGGCTCCGGCCCCCGACGCCAACGACCTCGTGCGTGCCGCGATCGAGCGCCTGCGCAAGACTCCTGAGGGCAAATCTTCCGAGGGCAAATCTTCCGAGGGCAAGTCTTCCGAAGGAAAGTCGTCTGCCGAAACCAAACCTTCCGAGGTCAGGCCGTCCGAGACCAGGTCAGCCGAGAGGCCGACTGAGCCTGCCGTGCGGGAAGCAGCCCGCACGCCCGAGGCCCCGCGGGTCGTCAGCATGGAGCCGGCTACGGTCCGTCCGCTGCCGCCGCCGATCACGGTATCGACGCCCTCACCGGAGGCCTATGGCAAGGATGGCTCCTCGCCGGCCAATCCGCCCTACACGGCCTCGGTCGGCAACGATGATCCGAATCGGATGACGCCGCCGGCTGACATTCCCGTGCCGATGATCGCGCCACCGCTCGATCTGCGCGCCGACGCCGGTGGCTCCATGCCGCGGCCGAAGAAGACCAATGTCGCCGACGAGATGCTGTCGGGCATGAAGTCGATGTTCCACTCGGTTCTGCCGAAGAGCGCCACCCCCGATTAGGACGGCGCCTGCGCCGTCAAAACCGTCAGCCGCCGACGCGGGCAAGACCGTTGCGCGCGGCGTCGTCGCGTGGGCGAAGCGAGACAGCCCTGGTGTAGGACGCCGCCGCCTTGGCCCTGTCGCCCAGCCGCTCATAGGCCTGTCCGCGCGTGGTCCAGACCTGCGCGTTGTGCGGATCGGCCTCGGAGGCCTCATCCAGATCGGCCGTGGCCTCCTTGACCTTGCCGAGCGCGAGATAGCTGGTGGCGCGGCCGAGCAGCGGCTCGACCTTCTGGGGATTGAGTCCGCTCGCAGCGCTGAAATCTGCGATGGCGAAGGCGTGCTGATTGTTGCCCTGGTAGATCAGGGCACGGCCATACAGCGCCTGCGCATTGTAGGGATCGAGTCCGACCGCGCGATTGAACTCGTCGAGCGCTGCCGCGACCTCGCCTGACTTGGCCAGGGATTGGGCTTTTGCAGTGTGGGCCTGAGCTTCGGTGACGTTGCCGGCGCTCACCGCGCTCTCGGCGGGCGCAGCCGCCTGGGGGGCTTCCTGCGGCTTGTCCTTCTCCGGCATCAACGATCCCAGATCGAAGGAGCAGCCGCACAGCGCAATCCCCATCAAGGCCAGCGCGCACGGCGGCTGCCAGATCCGGCGTCGCCGCGTCAAGCCGCGCTGGGGGAAGGGGGAGGCCATCTGCGGTTCGCTCGCGCTAGAGCATGATCCGGACCCGAAGGGCCGCGTTGACGAAAAGTATGAAGCGGTTTTCCCTCGCGACAAAGGCGGAACGCGCTTGCGTAGAGATCAAGGTCAAACAACAAACGAAAGCGCGACGACGTTCAATCCAAATCTCATCGCGTTTGCGTGCCGCATCCGTGGTGCCTGGCCCAAAGAGCAGCGCGCACAAACAATGACGCGGGCCAGAGGCCCGCGTCATCGAAACTGAAATCTTGCAAAATTCGGTGAATCAGCGCGGTCCGCGCGGACCTGCACCCGGGCCGCCACGACCGCCGCGATCACCGCCGGGACCTGCGCCGAACACCGGCTTCGGCTTCATCGGCAGCAGGCCTTCGCGCTGCAGCTTCTTGCGGGCCAGCTTGCGCGCGCGGCGCACGGCTTCGGCCTTTTCGCGGGCCTTCTTCTCGGAGGGCTTCTCGTAATGACCGCGGAGCTTCATCTCGCGGAAAATTCCCTCGCGCTGCATCTTCTTCTTCAGCGCCTTGAGGGCTTGGTCGACATTGTTATCGCGAACGAGAACCTGCACGCGGCATCCTCTTCAGTGGATCGGATTTGAATTCTGGTAAGACGAAGGGGATGGCGAAAACGCGCAAGCCCTTAACCTTGAGGGCGCGGATGTATCAGACAAATCCCGGGATGTCCACCGGACAAGCGGGTTTTCGGGCCAAGTTCAGCCATTAAATGAGGCAAAAATACCTCTGTGCGGCCCTGATTTGGGCGATTCGACGCCAGGGATGGGGCCGTTTCCGGAGCTTTGTTCCGGAATCTTTGAAAGCAGGGGACTACACATGGATATCAAGAAATACGCTGCTGAAGCCATCGGCACCTTCTGGCTCACATTCGCAGGCTGCGGAAGCGCGGTGATCGCTGCCGGCTTTCCGCAGGTCGGAATCGGTCTGGTCGGTGTCTCCCTCGCATTCGGACTGAGCGTGGTCACCATGGCCTATGCGATCGGCCATATCTCCGGCTGCCATCTCAACCCGGCCGTCAGGTCGGTCTTGCCGCCGGCGGGCGTTTTCCGGCCGGGCAGATCCTGCCCTATGTGATCGCGCAGGTGGCCGGCGCGATCGTGGCCGCCTGGCTCCTCTACGTCATCGCGAGCGGAGCTCCCGGATTCGATGTCAGCAAGGGCTTCGCATCCAACGGCTATGATGCGCATTCGCCCGGCCAGTACAGCATGATCGTGTGCTTCCTCACCGAGGTGGTGATGACCATGATGTTCCTGTTCATCATCATGGGCGCGACCCATGGCCGCGCGCCCGCAGGCTTCGCGCCGCTCGCGATCGGGCTCGCGCTGGTGATGATCCATCTCGTCAGCATCCCCGTCACCAACACCTCGGTGAACCCGGCGCGCAGCACGGGCCCCGCGCTGTTCGTCGGCGGCTGGGCGACGGCGCAGCTCTGGCTGTTCTGGGTCGCACCGCTGATCGGCGGCGCGCTGGGCGGGGTGATCTATCGCTGGCTCAGCGAGGAGCCCACGGGCGTCGTCGCAGGCGCGAAGACGGCCTAATCGCGGAGCGGGATCGCAGCTCGAAGCTGCGGTCCCGCTACTTGCCTTTCGTCGGCCTGACTTCGGTGACGTGGCCCATCTTTCGGCCGGGACGCGGCGCACCCTTGCCGTAGATGTGCACGGTCGCGCCCGGCACGCTCAGCCACTTGTCGTAATCGTTGATCTCGTCGCCGATCAGATTGGTCATGGTGACGATTTCGCCGTGGCGCACGGGCTTGCCGAGCGGCCACCCGGCGATGGCGCGGATGTGCTGCTCGAACTGCGAGACCGAGGCGCCGTCGAGCGTCCAGTGCCCTGAATTGTGCACGCGCGGGGCGATCTCATTGACCAGCACCTTCGGGCCGGTGCCGTTGGCGAGCACGAACATCTCGACAGCGAGCACGCCGACATAGTCGAGCGCGCTTGCGATCTTGCCGGCGATGCTGCGTGCTTCCTCGGCAAGCGCAGGCGGGATCGGCGCGGGCGCGCGCGATATCTTCAGGATGTGGTCGCGGTGCTCGTTCTCGGTGACGTCGAAACACTCGACCTGGCCTGTGACCGAGCGTGCGGCGATCACGGAGATCTCGCGCTCGTAGGGCACGAAGGCTTCCAGGATCGCCGATTTGGTGGCGAGGCTGGTCCACACCTTGGCGATGTCGTCGCCCTCGCGAATGATGGCCTGGCCCTTGCCGTCATAACCGAAGCGGCGGGTCTTGAGCACGGCCGGAAGGCCGATCCTGGCGATCGCCTCGCGCAGCGAGGACACGGAGGTGACGTCGGCATAGGCTGCGGTGCCGATGCCGAGCCGCGTCACGAAATCCTTCTCGGCGAGCCGGTCCTGGGTGGTCTCGAGAATCTTGCGGTTGGGCAGCACGGGTCGGCGCGCGTCCAGCACCATCGCGGCGGCCGATGGCACATTCTCGAATTCGTAGGTGATGACGTCGACGTCGTTGGCGAACAGTTCGAGCGCCTCGACGTCGGCATATTCGGCGCAGGTCGCGTTCAATACGACGTCGAAGGCCGGCGAGTCCGGATCGGGCGAGAAAACCTGGCAGCGCAGGCCGAGCCGCGCCGCAGCCATGGCCAGCATCCGGCCCAATTGTCCGCCGCCGAGAATTCCGATGGTGTCACCGGGCTTCAGCTTCACCTGCCTGGTGTCGGTCACGCCTTGTCCTCCGGGCGCTCGGCGACCGCCTCGGTCTGCGCCTTGCGCCAGGCCGCGAGGCGATCGGACAAGGCCGGGTCGGACAACGCCAGGACGGCCGCCGCCAGCAGCGCGGCGTTGGTCGCGCCGGCCTTGCCGATGGCGAGGGTGCCGACCGGGATGCCGGCGGGCATCTGGACGATCGAATAGAGCGAATCGAGGCCCTTGAGCGTCTTGGATTCGACGGGAACTCCGAACACCGGGAGTTCGGTCAGCGCCGCCGCCATGCCGGGCAGGTGTGCAGCGCCACCTGCGCCGGCGATGATGACCTTGTAACCCGCGGCCTTGGCGCCCTTGGCGAAAGCAAAGAGACGGTCGGGGGTGCGGTGGGCCGAGACGATGCGGGTGTCGGCGGCGACGCCGAGCGCGGCAAGCGTGTCGGCGGCATGCCGCATCGTGTCCCAGTCCGACTGGCTTCCCATGATGATGGCGATCGGCGCGGTCATGACGTTAATTGTGCCCGAAAAACAGAAAGATAGGCCAGATTAACGGTTCCGGCCGGCGGCTCGCAAGGCGGTGGCAAGGAGAAGGGAATCCACTATCCTGTCTTGGTGAATCCCCGCAAGCCTTCATTGAGCAGGATGCCCATGAAGAAACCAAAAAGGGCAGGCGCTGCGAAGGCCAAAAAGGGCCGGAAGACCAGTGCCGGCCGATCGAAAACCGCCCCAAAACGGCTGATCAAGCGTCCGACGAAGCCGCCGGGGCGTGGCGCGTCGGGCGATGATGGAGCCAAGGATACCGTCAGGGCGACGATCCGGGGCTTGCGGACCAAGCTCAAGGAGGCGCAGCGCCGGGTCGCGGAACTGGAAGCTGCGGCCGACACCGATTTCCTGCTGGAGATTCCGAACCGGCGCGGCTTCGAGCGCGAGCTGGCGCGCGCCATCGCCTACATGAAGCGCTACCGCGCCAGCGGGGCACTGATCGTGCTCGACGTTGACAGGTTGAAGCCGATCAACGATTCGTTCGGTCATGGCGCCGGTGACGAGGTGCTCAAGGCGATTGCCGCCACGCTGACGCGGCAGGTCCGCGCCTCCGACGTGGTCGGGCGGCTGGGGGGCGACGAGTTCGCGCTGCTGCTGTGGAATCTCAGCGAGACCGACGCCAAGGCGAAGGCGGCCATCTTCGAGCAGGCGGTCGACGAATTGTCCTTTGTCTTTCGCGGCGAGCACGTGACCGCGGGCGCCTCCGCCGGTGTCGCGCTGCTGGGGGCGCAGTCCGACGCGGGCCGCGCCCTGGAGGAGGCCGATGCCGCCATGTATGTGCGCAAGGCGCACCGGCGGCACGAGCCGCGGATCAGGCTGCTCCGCAGCTAAAGCGCGCTGAGATCCGGCGGTACGCGACCGAATGTCCGCAGCAATTTGGCGTCGCCAAACTCACCGGTCAGGGGATCGCCGCTGCGGCTGAAGGCGACGGCGCCGATATGGCCGGCGCCATGCGCCAGCATTTCCGCACGACGCAGGGCGGCAGCCGATGTCTGGCATTCCTCGGCCGCACCCGCCACCGGCGATCCGTCCTCGTCGATCAGGAAGGGCAATGCAACGTAGTAGGTGACGTCGGGCATGGTCGGCTCTGATAGCTGACGGTTCAGGCGGCGCTGCTCTTGCTCCGCATCTTGCTGCGCGAGGTCTCCGGAATGCAGCCGGCGGAAATCGCCGCCTGCAATTCCTCAAGCTCGGCCTCCAGATATTCGTTGGCCATGATCAGCGCCTTGATGGTGCTGCGCAGATTGCCGTCGCACATCGCGATCGCCTGATCGCAGGCCTGTTCATAATGGCTGTTGTCGAGAAGGGCGGCGGTCGACATCTGCATTGTCCTTGTCAGTTGTGCTGGACGTTTCCTGGGGGCGCTGGGGTGCTCGAATGTTCCTATTTTGTTCTTTTCGAGTCAAGCGGATTCATCCGCAAGAGGGAAGCCGGCTCGCAGGTCAGGCGATGATGTCGGGGGTGATCTGGTCTTCGATGAACGCGATGCGGTCTCGTAACAACAGCTTGCGCTTCTTCAAGCGCTGTAACCGCAATAGGTCGGGGGCGGGCGATTGATGCAGTGCATCGATCGCCGCATCGAGATCTCGGTGTTCCTGCTGCAACCGGGTGAGCTCGGCTTCGAGCTCACGCTCGTCTTCATTGGTCATGTCTGCGGTGGCCGAAAACCGATAGGCGTGGGATTAAGGCTGTGGATGCCCTGTGGAAATTATCGTCCTTGCGCGGCGTGATCGCAAGCGATCTGCGACCACCGTTCGCCGATCTCCAGCGACATATTTCCGCTGATCGCCGCGGCGCTGCGCAAGCGCATTGATATCATGGATTTTTCCCGTGCGGTTCCTTTACTCACGCTTCGTTACATATGAATTTTCAAAAATGAAGCTGCGGCGACGGTTACCCATCGACAGAACGAATCGCTGATGTACACTTCCTTGTCCGGATCGAATCCTGAGGTTCAACCCTACCGAGGAGGTTTCGAATGACAATTCAGGCACATCTCGTTGAATTGGAGCGGAAGCACAAACTTCTCGAAAACGAATTGCACGAAGCTCTCGTGCACCTTTCAACAGACGACCTGCAAATTGTTGAGTTGAAGCGCCGGAAGTTGATGGTCAAGGACCAGATCGAGCGTCTGAGGCACGGCGACACGCTCCACTAGTGACCCCCGTAACAGCGTAGAGTTGATCGTACCCTTATCCCGCAGGGGTGAGAGCTTTTGCGCTCATCCCTGCAGCAAAGTGCGCACCGTGCAAAGAAGTTTGCGCGGTGTTTCGTTTTTGTCTGAACGCGTCGTCTTGCTGCGAACCGGTATCCGCTTCGCTCGAAAGCGCTTCAGATGTCTGCGAGCTCGGCGACGTGATCTGCGATCGCGAGCGACGACGTCAGTCCCGGCGATTCGATGCCGAACAGATTGATCAGGCCAGCGACGCCGTGATCGCGCGGGCCCTGCATCAGGAAGTCCTGCGTGGCCACCGCGGGCGGTACGATCTTCGGCCGGATACCCGAATAGCTCGGCATCAACGCGCCGTCAGGCAGCGTCGGCCAGTATTTGCGGATCGCCGGGTAGAACCGCTCGGCGCGTGACGGGTCGACCTCGTAGTCGATCGTCTCGATCCACTCGACGTCAGGGCCGAAGCGCGCCTGGCCTGCCATGTCCAGCGTCAGATGCACTCCCAACCCGCCGGGCTCGGGCACCGGGTAGATCAGGCGCGAGAACGGCGCCTTGGCATTGCAGCTGAAGTAATTTCCCTTGGCGAGATAGGCCCGTGGAATTCGGTCCAGCGGCATGCCGTCGATGTTGCGCGCCACATTCGTCGCGGAGAGCCCCGCGGCGTTGACGAGGAGGCTGCATTGCAGCGTCATTGGCGCCTCGCCGCCGGCGTCGATCTCGATCAGTCCGTCCGCCGCCTTGGCGCGGATCAGCGGGGTGTGAAACGCGAAGGCCGCGCCGGCTTCCTCGGCTTCGCCGCGCAGCGAGAGCATGTAGGCGTGGCTGTCGATGATGCCCGTAGAGGGCGACAGCAGTGCGGCGTCGCAGGCCAGCGCCGGCTCCAGCGCGCGTGCCGCCTCGCCTGTGAGCAACTGCATGTCGAGCACGCCATTGGCCTCGGCATGCGCCTTGATCGATTGCAGCTTCGCGGTCTCCTGCGGGCTGGTCGCAACGATCAGCTTGCCGCAATTCTTGTGCGGGATGCCGCGCTCGCCACAGTAGCGGTAGAGCGCGTGCTTGCCGTCGACGCACATGCGCGCCATCCAGCTCCCGGCGCGGTAGTAGATGCCGGCATGGATCACCTCGCTGTTGCGCGAGGAGGTGATGGTGCCGATCGCCTCGGCCTCCTCGAGCACGATGACCTCGCGCCCGGCCTGCGCAAGCTTTCGAGCCACCGCGAGCCCGATCACGCCGGCTCCGATGACGACGCAATCGACCCTATCCATGGTTGTGCAGGATGTCCGCTGGAAGCGCCGGTGGCGTCAGGCCTGGAGAGAATGCCGCGGGGCCATTTTCCGTTAAGGAAGAATTTATCATGTCAGGGCAATTGCCGTATTTCACGTCACATTTTTCTGTTGCGCGTACAGGCGTTTACCTGATCCAAACGCGTGAAGCCAGACAATCCGACGTTGAAATCGCGGGTGGCTGATGGCTGAGAAGAACTGGCACGAGGGCAGCACGCTTCCGATTGCTGTGCAGGCCGTTGTGTGCCTGGCCGGCACGGTTGCGCCTGCGCGCGCCTTTGCGCTGTCGGACAGCTTCGCCGCGCCGAGCTATCTCGGCCAGCTCGATCCCAACGTGGTCTGGGAGGTCCTGATCGCGGGCATCGTCGTCTGCGCGTTCCTCGCCGCGATCGTGCTGTGGATCCATTCCTCGCTGCGCCGGACCAGGCGCTTGCAGTTGCGGCGCAATGCCTTCGTCTCCTCCGCCATGAACAATCTCAATCAGGGCGTGGTGATGACGGATGCGCACCGCCGCATCATCTTCTGCAACGACCGCTATCTCGAGATCTACGGCCTGACGCGGTCGGAACTCTGGGCCAATATGGACGGCCATGAGCTTCTCGAGCTCAGGCGCAAGCGCGGGGTGCTTGGCGGCATCTCCGACGATGAGTTCTACGAGAAGGCGGCAAGCCACAACGGCCTGATCACCGAGCTGCCCGACGGCCGGGCCATCCTGGTGAAGTTTTTCGTGCTGCCGAACGGCGGCTCGGTGGCGACGCATCTGGACGTCAGCGAGCAGCGCAAGCTGTCGCGACAGCTCGCTTCCACCAAGCAATTCCTGGAATCGGTGCTGGACCATGTGCCGGCCTGCGTGGCCGCGAAGAACATCGAGGATGGTTGCTACATCTTCGCCAACAGCGCCTATGAGCGATTCTGGGGGTTCTCGCGGGATCACGCCGTCGGCAAGAACGCAGGCGAGCTGTTTGCGCCGGTCTCGGCAGCCATTATCGAGGCGACCGACCGGGCGGCGCTCAACTCCCCGGACGGCCAGTTCCGCAACGAATTCGAGGTCGACCGCGGCGGCGAGCGGCGCATGGTCGCCTCGATCCGGATCGTGGTCCGCAACGAGAGCAACAAGCCCGAGTTTCTGCTGCTGGTGTTCGAGGACATCACCGACCGCCGGTCGCTGTCGCAGGAATTGGAGAGCACCAAGAAGTTCCTTGAGCTCGTGGTCGACAACATCCCGGTGGCGCTGATCGTCGAGCAGGTGAAGGACGGCCGCTATCTGCTCGCCAATCGCAGCGCGGAGACGATCCTCAACCGCCGGCGCGAGGAGGCCACGGGCCTGACCGCGTCCGACATCTTCAACCCCAAGGAAGCCAAGCTGATCATCGCGCGCGACGAGGCCGCGATCAAGAAACGCGGGATGATCACCGAGGAGCATCCGATCTCCACCAAGGACGGCCTGCGGCTGTTCCTGACCCGGCGTGCCACGGTGCTCGGCGATACCGGGGAGCCGCAATATCTGATCAAGACCCACGAGGACGTCACCGACCGCCGGCAGACCGAGTCGCGCATGGCGCACATGGCCTATCACGACGGCCTCACCGATCTGCCGAACCGCGCCGCCTTCCTCCAGGCGCTGACCCAGATGATCGAGGCCTGCGAAGGCACCGGCGAGGAGTTCGCGGTCCTCTGCGTCGACCTCGACGGCCTCAAGGAGGTCAACGATGTCTTCGGTCATGCGCTCGGCGACAAGCTCCTGATCGAGGTGGCCCAGCGGCTCCAGGACTCCGCCCGTGGCGGCGTGGTGGCGCGCCTGTCCGGCGACGAATTCGGCCTGATCATCGACGGCAAGCAGCCGGACGCGGGTCTTGCACTGGCGCAGCAGATTGGCGACGCCGTCGCGAAGGACTTCCAGATCGACGGCCGTGCGGTCCGCGCCGGCGTCACCACCGGCATGTCGATCTTCCCGCACAACGGCGCCGATGGCGCCTCGCTGCTCGCCAACGCCGGTGCGGCGCTGTTCCGCGCCAAGCAGAAGTCGCGCGGCACGATCAGCCTCTACCAGCCCGAGATGGACCATCAGATCCGCGACCGCCGCGTGCTGCACCAGGACCTGTCGGTGGCGATCAAGAACGGCGAGCTTTCGCTTGCCTTCCAGCCGCAGGGCGTCGCCGGCCACAGCGTTGCCGAGAGCGAGATCATCGGTTTCGAGGCGCTGGCGCGCTGGCAGCATCCGGTGCGCGGCCAGGTCTCGCCGGCTGAATTCATCCCGATCGCCGAGGAGAGCGGTCTGATCGTCGAGATGGGCGAGTGGATCCTGCGCCAGGCCTGCCGCGAGGCGGCGTCCTGGCCGAAGCCGCTTCAGGTCGCGGTCAATCTGTCGCCGGCGCAGTTCATGCACGGCGACGTGGTCGGCCTCGTCCATTCGATCCTGATCGAGACCGGCCTTGCACCCGGCCGGCTCGAGCTGGAGATCACCGAGGGTGTGCTGATCGAGGATTTCGACCGGGGCCTTGCGCTGCTGCGCCGCCTGAAGGCGCTCGGCGTGCGCATCTCCATGGACGATTTCGGCAGCGGTTACTCCTCGCTGAGCTACCTCCAGGCGTTCCCGTTCGACAAGATCAAGATCGACCGGGCCTTCATCATCAATCTCGGCCGCAACCCGCAATCGGCTGCGATCGTTCGCGCGGTGATCGATCTCGGCCACGGCCTCGAAATGTCGATCATTGCCGAGGGCGTCGAGACGGTCGAGCAACTCGCCTTCCTCGCCAAGGAGGGCTGTGACGGCGTGCAGGGCTATCTGCTCGGCAAGCCCCTGCCGATCGGGAAATATGCCGGGCTGGTCGGCCGCGCTGAACTCATGGAGCTTGCGCTCAAGACCGGTTAGAGCATTTTCGAGCGAAGTGGACACCGGTTCGCGTCAAGAAAAAGCGTCAGAATAAGAATCTAGAGCCCCGTTCCGATTTCATCGGAACGGAAATGGCTCTAGTGATGATGGGGCGCTTTGCTCCCATTCGACGGCTTCATGGCGGATTACGATCTCGCGATCATCGGCGGCGGGCTGAACGGTGTCAGCCTCGCGCGCGATGCGGCCGGCCGCGGCTTGCGGGTCATCCTGTTCGAGCAGGGCGATCTCGGCGGCGCGGCCTCCTCGGCAACACCGCGGCTGATCCACGGCGATCTGTCGGTGCTGGAGCGGCGCCGGTTCCGGCGGGTGCGCCGGGCCCTGGCCGAGCGCCGGACCTGGCTCCGGATCGCGCCGCATCTGGTCCGGCCGATGCGCTTCGTGATCCCCGCGCATGCCGACGAGCGTCCACCATGGCTGCTGCGGGTCGGCCTTTATGTCTATGACGGTCTCACGAACCGGGGCGGTCTGCCACCCTCGGCGACCATCGACATCACGCATCATCCGGTCGGCAACGCGCTGAAACGCCCGTTCGGTACAGCGTTCGAATATTCGGACTGCGTTGTCGACGACTCCCGCCTGGTGGCGCTGACGGCACTGGATGCCGCTGAACATGGCGCGGCGATCCGGACCGGTGCGCGTTGCGTCCGTGCCGACAGAACCGACATTTGGCGGCTCGCGGTGGTCGATCGTGGCCACCGCCGCACGGTCACGGCGCGGGCGCTGGCCAACGCCACCGGCGGCTGGACGCCAATGGTCGCTGAGACCGTGCTGCGGCAACCGCAGCCCGCGATGGCGGCCACGCAGATGAGCCAGATTATCGTGCCCAAGCTGTTCGACTCCGAGAACGTCTACGTCTTTCAGAACAATGATGGACGGCTGATCTTTGCCCGGCCCTTCGAGCGCGACTTGACGCTGATCGGCACGGTCACGCACGCCTTCACCGGTGATCCCGCAATCGTGGCGATGCCTGGGGCCGACGTCGGCTATCTCTGCGAAGCGGCGAGCCGCTATTTTCGTGAGCGCGTCGCCCCGACCGACGTGGTCCGGACGGTCTCCGGCGTCAACCTGACGCTGGCGTCCGTGCGCGGACGCGACGGCACGATGCTGTTCCATGCACGCCGGCGCAAGGCGCCGCTGCTCACGATGTTCGGCGGCGACGTCACCACCTCGCGCCTGCGCGCCGAGTGGGCGGTGACGAAGCTGACGCCGTTCTATCCAATGTCGCCGCCCTGGACTGCTGGAGCTGCGCTGCCCGGCGGAGATTTCGCCTGGGACCGTTTCGACATCGAAGTCGACCTCGCGCGCGACCGCTGGCGCTTTCTGTCGGAGCCAGAAGCCCAGCGTCTGGTCGGAGCCTATGGCTCGCGGTTGTCCGCAGTGCTAGGCGAGGCAAAGACCCGCGACGAACTTGGCCCGGCGTTCGGCCCCGAGCTGACCGGTGCCGAGGTGCGTTATCTGATGGCCAGCGAATGGGCGCGCTTTCCGGACGATATCCTCTGGCGCCGCTCCAAGCTCGGCTTGACCATGCCCGCGGCGGATCGTGACGCTCTGGCGGCGTTCATGGCGGGTGTGAAAGATGCACCGCTAATTGGTTGAGCAAAAGCCGATCGGCCGCTAGCGTGCGGCGGAATCGGGGTTGGCAGGGAACATGACGGACGAATTGCCCAAAACGCACGCCGCGACAGGTGCGGCCGATGGAGACGCATCCGCGGCGGGCCGGCCGCTGCTGCGCATCGAGGGCGTCGTCAAAACCTTTGGCACTTTCCGCGCGGTGGATGGCGTCTCGCTCGACATCAAGGCCGGCGAATTCTTCGCGCTGCTCGGGCCCAGCGGCTGCGGCAAGACCACGCTGCTGCGCATGCTCGCCGGCTTTGAGGCGCCGGACGAGGGGCGCATCCTGCTCGGGGATAAGGACATCGCGCAGGCGCTGCCGCATGAGCGCCCGATCAATATGATGTTCCAGAATTACGCGTTGTTTCCGCATCTGTCGGTGCGCGACAACGTTGCCTTCGGCCTGAAGCGCGCCGGCATGGCACGCGCCGACATCGCCACCCGTGTGGCCGAGATGGTCGCCCTGGTGAAGCTCGAAGGGCTCGAGAAGCGCAAGCCGGATCAGCTCTCCGGCGGCCAGCGCCAGCGCGTGGCGCTTGCCCGCGCACTGGCGCGCCGGCCGCAACTGCTGCTGCTCGACGAGCCGCTCGCGGCGCTCGACAAGAAGCTGCGCGAGAATACGCAAGGCGAGCTGATGGAGCTGCAGCGCCGTCTCGGCATGACCTTCATCGTCGTCACGCACGACCAGGAGGAAGCCATGACGATGGCGAGCCGGATCGGCGTGATGAAATCAGGCAAGCTCGCTCAGGTCGCGAGTCCCCGCGAGCTTTACGAAGCGCCGCGCTCGCGCTGGATCGCGGAGTTTGTCGGCGACGTCAACCTGTTCGACGGCGAGACGAAATTGCGCGACGGTCATCGTCTGGTCATTGGCACGCGTGATGCGGGTACGTTGGTGGTGGCCGAGCCGCGCGAACCGGTCGGTGCGGGAAGATTCTCGATCGCGATTCGTCCCGAGAAGATCAAGTTGTCGCGGCGCGCCCCGGTGAGCGAAGCCGGTCGTGAAACCACGATCAACAGCCTGGACGGCGTGGTCGCGGACATCTGCTATCTCGGCGGCACCACGACCTATAAAGTGAAGCTCGATACCGGCGGAAGCGTACGGGCTTCGGTCGCCAACAGCGCCCGCCTGGATGTCGACGCCTATAGCGTGGGCCAGCAAATCGTCGCCTGGTTCACGCCGGATGATTGCGTGGTGCTGCCGTCATGAGCTCCCGCCGCATCTTTGCGCGCCCGGCGCGCTTTGCCGCGATCGCGCCCTATGTCTGGATGGTGCTGTTCTTCCTGGTGCCATTCGCCTTCGTGCTCAAGATCAGCCTGTCGCAGACGGCGATCGCACAGCCGCCCTACGAGCCGGTCTTCGCGCTGACGGCGGGGTGGGATGCGCTCAAGGCGGCCTTTGCCGCACTGTCGATCGAGAATTTCAAGCTGCTCGTCTCCGACGACATCTATGTGTTCGCTTACGTGCGCAGCCTCACCGTCGCTCTGACCGCGACTACGCTGCTGCTGCTGATCGGCTATCCCATCGCTTATGGCATGGCGCGGCTGCCGAAGAGTTGGCAGGCTGTGGCGATGGTGCTGGTGATCGTGCCGTTCTGGACCTCGTTCCTGATCCGCATCTATGCCTGGATCAACATCCTCCAGCACGACGGCCTGCTGAACCAGATCCTGCTGGCGCTACATCTGGTCAGCCAGCCCGTGGTCTGGCTCTCAACCGACAGCGCGATGTATATCGGCATCGTCTATTCTTATTTGCCATTCATGATCCTGCCGCTCTACGCCACGCTCGCCAAGATGCAGCCGGTGCTGGAGGAGGCGGCCTCCGATCTCGGCGCGCCGCCGTGGCAGGTGTTCTGGCTCGTCACCTTCCCGCTGTCGCTGCCCGGCGTCGGTGCCGGCGTGCTGCTGTGCTTCATTCCCATCGTCGGCGAATTCGTCATCCCGGACCTTCTGGCCGGCTCCAATTCGCTGATGATCGGCCAGACCCTGTGGCTCGAATTCTTCACCAACAAGGACTGGCCGGTCGCCTCTGCTGCGGCCATCGTGCTGCTGGTGGTGCTGCTTGTGCCGCTGCTGCTGTATGAGCGGCTCCAGAAGCGGCAGCTGGAAAAGGGCCGCTGACGCCATGCGCAAGGTCTCGCGCCTGTCCCGTTTCAACGTCGCCTCGCTCGCGCTGGGGCTGGCGTTCCTTTACTTGCCGATCCTCATCCTCGTCATCTATTCCTTCAATGCCTCGCGGCTGGTGACGGTGTGGGGCGGCTGGTCGCTGCGCTGGTATCACGAGTTCTTCAACGACCGCGCCATGATCGAGGCGGCCTGGATGAGTTTTCGCGTGGCGGTCTCCTCCGCGACCATCGCCACGCTGCTCGGCACGCTCGCCGCGGTCGCCTTGTCGCGCGGCGAGCGCTTCCGAGGCCGTACGCTGTTCTCCGGCATGCTCTACGCGCCGCTGGTGATGCCCGAGGTGATCACGGGGCTGTCGCTGCTATTGCTGTTCGTGGCGCTGAACGCCGAGCGCGGCTTCTGGACGGTGACGATCGCCCATACCACGCTGACGATGTGTTTCGTCGCCGTGGTCGTGCAGTCCCGCCTCGGCTCGCTCGATCGTTCGCTGGAGGAGGCGGCGATGGACCTTGGCTGCGACCCGGTGCACGCCTTTCTTTCGGTGACGCTGCCGCTGATCGCCCCCGCGATCGTCGCAGGCTGGATGCTGGCCTTCACGCTGTCGCTGGACGATCTCGTGATCGCGAGCTTCACCACCGGCCCCGGCTCGGCGACATTGCCGATCCGGATCTATTCCGAGGTGAGGCTGGGCGTGAAACCCGAGATCAACGCGATCTGCACGCTGGTGATCGCCCTGATCGCGGTGGTGATCGTGATCGCTTCGCTCGCATCAAAACTGTCGAGCTCGCAGGGCGAGAGCGCCGCGCCGCTGTAAGCGGGGCCCGCTTCTCAGAAAGCAGCCAACACCCACTTGGCTCCGTCCGCGCGTAAGATGTATAGTTTGCCGCGCGCCAACACGGTCTGGAAGTCGGTATTTCCCGTTCCGATGATGGCCTTGAGCTCGCTGCCGGCTGCATCGGCTTGTACGGTCAAGATCTGCCGTGGCGCCAGCTCGATCTTTTGTGAAACTCCCCCGACAACGAACTGGAAGCCGAGTGGCTGACCGGCGTCGTTGTAAAAGCCAACGCTGTTTGCTGCGACCACCGGCTCGGCGAGCGAGCGGACGGGAACGGTGAGACCTTGATTGCCATTCGGAGCCAGTCCTGTGGCTGTTGGAACGTGGCCCGGCGCAAGTCCGGGGACTTGGAGCGGCATCTGGGTCACATAGGGAGTCATCGGGGCCAGGTCAGGCCTTATCGCGTTTCTCTCGATCGCGGTCTGCGGATTTGGGGCTCGCAAACCAAGATTTCCAGGCGAGGCTGATTGAGCCGATGCCAGCTGGGGCGCCGAAATCAGAATAAGGCCGGCGGTCGCTACTGCGGTGCTTAAGCAGTCCATGACGATGCCCTCTTGTCTAACGTTAACCTCTAAGTGCGGTCGCGGTGCCCGGCGGTGCCGCTTGATTGGGAGGAGCCGCGTTGGCAGCATTGAGGGCTGGCGGTTGGCCCTGAGATTCTTCGGCCGCCCCGGCCGCCGACTTGCCAAAAATATACCCGACGATCGTGCCGAGGAGACTGAATACGGGTGCGGTCTGCGTGTCGGTGTAGCCGGCTACGATCAAGAACAACGCGGCAAAAACCACGACGAGAAGTAGGAAGGCCTTATAGAACTCCTGTGTGAGTTTGCCGATCGCCGCCATTACACACAGCAGGATTGCCATTGTGACCACCAATGCGATGGCGAGGCCGGTCAACCAGAATTCATAAGGCGTCTTGTAGGTGATGTAACCCTGTTGCTGCGCCGGCTTGCCGGTCCCCACGCTTGCGGGCGATTGTCCCGTCGGCGGCGGATTGGTAATCCGTTGATCTTGACTGACGTCTGAGGGCGTCGCGGTGGCGCTGGGGCTCGGATTGTCGGGAAGCTGTTGCGCACAAGCCAGGCCGCCGCAGAGAAGCATCAGCACGATGAGGGCAAATCTCGTCAGTCGGTGTAGCAGCATTTTGCTATCCGTCGGGCAATTGAATTGAAAAATACGCGGCACAGGCAATAAGTAGAGAATATCCTGCGCGCACACTTAGGTTGTCAATCCGATTCTTGCCTTTCTCGGCCCGGTCGGCAGGACTGGAGGTCTCATGAAGAGCTGGCTCGCTATCGCCGCCCATACCCCGCTATGGGTCTGGATCTTGTTCGCCTATCTGGTCTGGCAAGGTATCCAGTCGATGCAGCCACGCACGACGCCGATCTGGCGCGCGCTGATCCTGCCGGTCGTGTTCATCGTCTGGGGGATGTCTCGGATCGGTTTCGGGCCTCAGGGCAACGCGTGGCCGCTGATCGCGTGGATCGCGGCCGCGCTGGCACTGCTGCCGCTGGGCGTGCTGACGCCGCGTCCTTTCGAGGTCGATCACACGACAGGTGAGATCATCCGCCAGGGCAGCGCGTTTGCCCTGATCCGCAACCTTGTCGTGTTCTCACTGCAATATGCGGTCGGCGTGATCTCGGTGATCGATGCGAGCGACCGCGCACTGGCAATCATCATCGGCCGCGCCATCTCGGGCGCGACCGCCGGCTACTTCATCGGCTCGACGATCGCGCTGGTGATGGCCTATCGACGAAAACGCACCCTCGGATGATCAGCGCGACCGGGGCGGACGTTTCGAGCCTCTGGTGCCTGTGGGACGCGGCCGCGTTGCGGTGGCTGCGACGGGGGCGGCATACCGCGCGCGCAATGCGCCCTGCGCCGCCGCCCCGAGCTGCCGCAGCGCCAGGGCGTCGAGCGGAAATTCCAGCAGGATATGGATCAGGCTCAGCGCCAGCAGGAAGGTGAAACCGAACGCGTAGTCGTAGAAATAGAGCGCGGTGGAAGCTGCGCTGGCGGCGGCCATCGCCGCCAGCCGCGCCTTCGGGACCGCGGTCCAGCGGATCACGTCGGCTTTGATGAACCAGTTGAGGTAATGATAGGTATAGACGAAGGCGAGCAGGCTCGTCAGCCTGGTGTCGAGGACGAGGCCGGGCACGCCGAACAGCCGGCTGAGCGCCGGACCGACATTGCCGAAATAATCCTGTCCGACCCGGGCAAAGCTCGCGATCCGGATTTCAGCGGTTGGCGGCAGCAGCAGAATCGTAGCGATCGCGACGAGGTAGACAGCCACCAGCGCAGCCTGGACGCGGCTGCCGGATCGGTGCGCGCCGAGCACCATGAAGATCAGCGTGAACAGCGAGACGTGGATCAGGGTCGGAATCAGGATGCCGATCACGGCGAGCGAGGATCCGCTCGAATACATGAGCGCGGACAGTGCGATCGCCGTCATGAACAGCAACATGCTCTCGATCGCCGAGGTGGTGGCCGCAAGCATGGCGCAGGCGATCAGCGCGCCCCACATCGCAAAGCCGAACCAGGAGGCGTTGTCGATCAGGGCCGCGACCACGGCGATGATTGCGAGGGCTGCCGCAATCCCGCGATGTGGCAGGTAATAGCTGCGGTCGTGCAGCCATGAAATCTCGGTGAAGTAGTGCGCCGGGCCGAGCACGACATAAGCCAGCAGCAACAGCTCGAACGGCATCAGATAGGCCGCCGCGAGCGCCAGCAGCATCAGGCCGAGATGGATCGCGTCGTTGCTGCGCATGATGCCGTGCCCTGCATTGGGGCACGGAGGTTAGAGCAGGCGTGGACAACCCGCAATTGTCCACCTTGTCGCTCGAACGTCCTGCTTGCGGCGACCCGATGCGTCCTGTCGCGTCAGGACTTCACCGCACCTGCCGTGAGCCCGCCCACCATGTAGCGGCGGAAGGCATAGTAGATCGCGGCCGGCGGCAGTGCGTAGATGAAGCCGGTCGTCATCAACAGCTCCCACGGCGAGTCGTCGGCGGCGAGGAAGTTGCCGAGCGCGACGGGCAGGGTGATCTCGCGGTCGTTCGAGAGCAGCAGGAACGCGTAGAGATATTCGTTCCAGGCCAGCAGCACCGCATAGGTGCCGATCGCGACCAGCGAGGGCATCATCAGCGGCAGGTAGACCAGGCGGAAGATCTGAAGCGTCGTCGCACCGTCCATCACGGCGGCTTCGTCCAATTCGACCGGCAGCTTGTCGGAGGCCTGCTTGAGCACCCAGATCGCGTAGGGGCTGGCGATGGTCACCATCGCCAGGATCAGCGACCAGTGATTGTTGAGCAGGCCGTAATTACCCATGGTGCGGTACATTGGCACGGCAAGGAATGCCGCCGGGATGAAATAGGTGAACAGCGCGAGATTCATCACGACCCGCCCGCCGGGCACCTTCAGCCGCGAGATCGAGAACGCCGCGGCGGTGGCGATGAACAGCGTCAGCACGCCGACGGATGCCGCGATCACCAGCGAGTTCCAGAACTGTATGTAGAAGTCGCGCAGGAAGTAGTGCTGCTGCTTGAACACGATTTCGAAGTTGTGCAGCGTGGGATGGTCCGGCCACAGCTTGCCGGAGAATGCGTCCTCCTTCGGCGAGATCGCGAACAGGAACATGTGGTAGATCGGAATCATCGTCCAGAGGAAGACGGGAATGCCGATCAGCAGCAACCGCGCTTCGGTTGCGACTTCGCGCAGGGTAGGGAGCTTCATCGCGACAACCGTTTCATCATGAAGTACACGAGCGGCAGGACGAACGGCATTGCGCAGACGATCGATGCCATGGCCAGCGAGAGCTGGTCGAGCCGGAGATAGCGGATGCCGAGGGTCGACAGCACATGCGTGAGGTCGGCCGGGCCACCGCCGGTGAGCAGATAGACGCTGTTGAAGTCGCCGAGCGTCCAGATCATCGAGAGCAGCGTGCAGGTGACGTAGAGCGTCTGCATCGACGGCCAGGTGATGTAGCGGAATTTCTGCCACCAACTCGCACCGTCGACCTCGGCGGCCTCGAACAGATCGTGCGATATCGCAAGGCGGCCGGTGATCAGGATCAGCGTCCAGAACGGCAGCGACTTCCAGATATGCACCGCGATCGCCATGGTCAGTGCCACGGTCGGATCGTTCAGCCAGTTCGGGCCGTCATCGCCGGTCAGGGAGAAGATGAAATGGTTGACCATGCCCCATTCGGGATTGAGCATGAACCGGACCGACAGGATGGTCGGGATCGACGGCACCGCCCAGGGCAGGATGAAGATCACCGAGAGCCATTTGATCCAGGGGCGCTGCACGGCGAAGAAGCCGGAGAGGAATAGCGCGATCAGCATCTTGATGTTGATGCCGATGACCAGGAAGATCAGCGTATTGACCGCGGCACGCGCGAAGATCGGATCGTTGTAAAGCGCGAAATAATTCGACGGGGCTCGCGCCAGCCACAGCCCGTAGCCGACGGGATAGACGACGAAGGCAAGGAAAACGAGCAGATAGGGCGCAAGCAGCACGATGCCCCAGACCTGCGCCGGGGTCAGCCGCGACGACAGGGGCGGGGCGGGGATTGCCTGGTCGCCAGAGAGCGTGATCGCCATTCTTTTCGGACTCTTCAAAGAGATGCCGGCCGCGAAACGCGGCCGGTGTTGTTCTTATACCTCTCCCCGCACAGCGGGGAGAGGGAAAGGATGATTCAGCCCGCGACCTGCTTGATGCGGGCGATCAGTTCGTCGACGGCCTTGTCGACCGGAACCTTTTCACTGACGACGCGATTCATCGCCTTCGCCCACACGTTCTCGTTGTTGAGGATCGTGAACTTCCAGTTCTTGGTGAAGTCGAACGCCGCGGTGCCGCCCTTGAACTGGGTGTAGACGGCCTTGCGGTGCTTGTCAGCCTGCCAGAACGGGCTTTCCTGGCTTTCCTTGGTCACCGGGAACCAGCGGCCGAGGGCACCCTCGATGTAGGGACGGACGTTCTCTTCCTGGAGCAGGAAGCTGATGAACTGCTTGGCCTCGGCCTTGTTCTTGGCCGCGGTGAAGATCAGTCCGGTCTTGACGTCGGAGCGGTAGCGGATGGTCGAACCATCCGGCGCCTTCGGGAAGGACGCCGTCACGATGTCCTGCTCATAGGCCTTCTTGCCGGCTTCGCGCTGTTCCGGCGTGAGCGCCTGGTTCTGGGAATCCTCGAACCACTTCGCGGCGATCGAGATCGTGAAATTGTGGGTCATCACGATGGTTTTGTTGTGGAAGGCGACGTTGTTGTCGGGATCCTTCCAGGTCGTGGAGGACGGCGGCGTGCAACCCTTGATGTAGGTGTCGGTGTAATCCTTCATCGCCTTGATCAGGTTCTCGCGAACCTTGGGATCGTCGACCGTGAGCTTGCCGTCGTCGTCGACCAGCTTGACGTGGTAGGCGTCCATGAAGGTGTAGAACGACTGGAAGGCGTCGGTGGATTCCACGCCCATCGGCTGGCCGACGGCATAGATGCGCTGGCCGGTGGCCTTGCGGATCGCCGGCTGCACCTTGTCGCACCAGAACGTCCAGTAGCCGGTCCAGTCGTTCGGGATATCGGTGAGCTTGAAACCGGACTTCTCCAGCATGTCGTTCCAGATCTGGACGTGCATGCTCTGCTGCTTCAGCGGGAAGCCGTAATAGGCCTTCTTCTTGGTGACGTCGTTATAGAGGATCGACGCATCCAGCGTGTTCTGCACGAACCGGCCCTTGATCGGCTCCATCACGTCGGAGAGATCCTCGAGCTTGCCTTCATAGGCCCACTTGCCCTGCGCCTGCACGTCATAAGAGTCGGAATAGGCGACATCGGGCACGGTGCCGGCATCGAGCGCGGCGACCGTCTTCGGAATCATGTCCTGGATCGCGTATTGCGACAATTCCACCTTGATGCCGGTCTTGGCTTCGAACTTCTTGATCGTCTCGATCAGCGCGTCGTCTTCGGAGCGATAGAAGCCCTTGCCCCACCACACCGTGATCGTCTTCTGCTGCGCAAATGCGGGTGCAGCGGCTGCAAACAGCCCGGCCGCAGCGACCGCCAGTGATACTGCGCCAATAACCTTGGATTTCACGTTTTTCTCCCTCAAACGGCCGGTGTTTTTAACCGGTCGTATAAAACACTAGCGCATGGCGTTAACCCGATCTAGCGGCATGTTGTCAGACATAGGTCGTGGGAATGGGCCTTGCGGAGATGCTTAACGCGTGCATCGATCCAATCGCCGCATCAATTCGCGGCAATCAATTCGCCTTGTGCGTTCTGGCTTCGCCGGGCCATCCGCGACGTCAAACGCCGGATCGCCGAAAGACCGGCTGTTGTAAGCGGTGCGAGCACCGGGTGCAACGTGGCAGGCACCCGCGCCACCGCCGCGGCGGTGGATCCAACATGCCTTGAAGACATTACAGGGGCGATCCGAGGGGTTCCGGTTTGGCTCGGGAACAGTCTGGCGCCGTTCTGCGGGTGAATTGTCAGCGTCTGCGCTTTGGCCCCGTCGAAGTGGCATTCGAACTTGCCTCGGTTGATCGGGGCCGCGACCTGCCTTGCCCGCTCGTCCGCAATGGAGAGCGCCATGCTTCGAGCAGCATCTTGAGAAACTGGCTGGCATGCGGCGATAGCGTCGCCCCGCGCCTGCGCACGATTCCGATCGTCCGCGACACTTCCGGCTCGACCAGCCGAACGGTGTGAATGATCGGATGACCGGCGGCGGGCGTCGCGAGCCTCGGCAGCACGGCGATGCCCAATCCCTCCTCGACCAGACCAAGCGAGCCGGAGAGGTGGGCGACTTCATAGGACCAGTTCAGCTGCAGGCCCTGCCGCGCCAGCGCATTGTCGATCAGCGCGCGGTTGCCGCTGTTGCGACCGACAGTGATGACCCGGTGCGACACGATCTCCGACCAGCTCACCTGCTTGCGCGATGCTAGCGGATGGTCATGGCGGCAGGCCAGCACGAACGGGTCCTCAACCAATTTCTCGAATTCGATTTCGGCATGCGAAGCGCCGATGAAATTGATGCCGAAGTCGACTTCTCCGCGCGCCACCGCTTCCAACCCCTCATTGGCGCCGATGTCCAGAATGCGGATGCGAATTCGCGGATAGGCTTCGGCGAACCGACCGATCGCTCGCGGAAGAAAATAGAACACCGCCGTCGGCACCGCAGCCACGGAGACCAAACCCGAACTTCGCGCGCCGATATCATGGATGGCGAGCACCGAGGTCTCGAACTCGTCGATGAGGCGGCGGACCTTCGGCAGGAAGTCGCGTCCCGTCATGGTGAGATTGACGTGGCGCGTGGACCGTTCGAGCAACGGCGCACCAAGGCTTTCCTCCAGCTTCTGAATGCGTCGGCTGAGCGCCGGCTGGGACAAGTTCAGCGCCTTCGCGGTCCGGACGAAGCTGCCCATCTCCGCGACGGTGATGAACGCCTTGAGGTCGAGCAGTTCTGCGTTCATGCCAAGACTCCATTATGTCGAACAGAGAAATAATACCTCGGATATTTGCATTTCACAAAATAGTTCGGACGGAGGATGCTCTGGTTCAGACGAGCACGTCGCCGAACGGAAGAACATCATGAACGATCAGATTGCCATTCCCTGTGTGGTCATGCGCGGTGGGACCTCGCGCGGACCGTTTTTCCTGGCCCGCGACCTTCCGGCCGACCCCAGCTCGCGCGACGCGGTGCTGTTGTCGGTAATGGGAGCTGGGCACGATCTCGGAATCGATGGAATCGGCGGCGACAATGCCGTGATCAACAAGGTCGCGATCATCGGACCGGCAACGGTGCCCGGTGCCGATGTCGACTACCTGTTTGCCCAGGTGAGGGTCCGTGAAGGGATCGTCGATACCTCGCCGAACTGCGGAAACATGCTTGCGGCGGTCGGGCCATTCGCAATCGAAGCCGGCCTGGTCGCCGCTGCCGCAGATCGCACCCATGTGCGTATTCATAATGTCAACACCGGCAAGCTGATCGACGCGACGGTCGCCACTCCGGGAGGGCGGGTGACCTATGAGGGAGAAGCGCGGATCGACGGCGTGCCGGGAACGGCCGCGCCCATCGAACTGTCGTTCCCCAACGCCGCCGGCGCACGCACCGGCCGCCTGCTGCCGACAGGACGTCCGGTCGATCGCATCGGAGGGATCGACGTGACCTGCATCGACGCAGCCATGCCCGTCATGCTGGTCCGCGCGGCAGATCTCGGATGGACCGGCCGCGAGGCCCCTCCGGCCTTCGCCGACGGCGCCTTCCGAGGGCGGCTCGAACATTTGCGCATCGAGGCTGGACGCCGGATGGGTTTTCCGGATTCCGCGTCAATGGTGATTCCGAAGCCGGTTCTGATCGCGCCCGCAAGCGGGGCGACGTTGAACGTCAGGTACTTCATGCCGCACGACTGCCATAGCGCGCTGGCGGTGACCGGTGCCGTCGCGATCGCGACCGCCTGTGTGACGCCCGGGACGATCGCCGCAGAGATGGTTGGATCGCTGGCACCGCCGGTACCGATCACCCTCGCTCATCCGTCCGGCCGGCTCGTGGTTCGGCTCGAGCCCGGCCCGGTTGCCCGGGTGCAGCGGACAGCCCGGCGAATTCTCGAGGGCCATGTCTTCGCCCGTCGATCGCACGTCCCTCATTCGGTCCTGGCGGCCTGAAGCCGGACCGCTTTCAAAGCCTTCAAAAATCAGAGCCATGAAAAATCAGAGCCATGGGAGAAACGAGAATGCAGAAGCAAGCGCTGATCGGGCCCGCGAACGGTGAGACGCGAAAACCATTCTACCGGATCCTTTACGTCCAGGTGCTGATCGGTCTCATGTTGGGCGTCCTCACCGGCCATCTCTGGCCTGAGTTCGGTGCCGCGCTGAAGCCCTTCGGCGACGGCTTCGTCAAGCTGGTCAAGATGATGATCGCACCGATCGTGTTCTGCACCATCGTCAACGGTATCAACAGCATCAGCGATTCCCGCGAGGTCGGCCGCACGCTGGTGAAATCCATGGCGCTGTTCTACCTGCTGACCGTGCTTGCGTTGCTGGCCGGACTGGCCGCCGTGTCGCTGATCCAGCCGGGCGTCGGCATGCATGTGTCCGTCAGCACGCTGGATCCGTCGGTGGCCGCGAAGTTCACCAAGCAGGCGAGTGCGACCGGATTTGCGGACTTCATGCTGCACATCATCCCGCATTCCTTCTTTGGCGCGTTTGCCGACGGCGAAGTGCTGCCGGTCCTGCTGGTCTCCATCCTGGGGGGGCGGTGGTGACGAAGGCCGTCGATTCCTTCGCTCAGGTGCTGTTCGTGTCCTTTGGCTTCGTCATGAAGCTCGCGCCGCTCGGCGCCTTTGGCGCCATGGCGTTCACGGTGGGCCGCTACGGCATTCGATCGATTGGCTCGCTCGGACTGCTGATCCTGACATTCTATATCGCCTGCTCATTCTTCGTGGTCGTCGTGCTCGGCACGCTGGCGCGGCTGAATGGCTTCAGCCTGTGGAAGACCATCCGCTACTTCAAGGAAGAGCTGCTGATCGTGCTCGGCACGTCATCGTCGGAACCGGCGCTACCCGGGGCGCTGCGCAAGCTGGAGCAGCTCGGATGCCGCAAAGGCGTGTCGGGACTCGTGTTGCCGATGGGCTATTCCTTCAATCTGGACGGCAGCGCCATCTATCTCACCCTGGCCTCCATCTTCATCGCGCAGGCCTGCGACATCCACCTGTCGTGGGGGCAGATCGCGGCGATGCTCGGACTGATGCTGCTGACGTCCAAAGGCGCGGCCGGCGTCACCGGCAGCGGCTTCGTCGCACTTGTCGCGACCCTCTCCGTCATGCCGGATCTGCCTGTGACCGGCGTGGCGCTGCTCGTCGGCATCGACCGTTTCATGTCGGAAGCGCGGGCGCTGACCAGTATGATCAGCAACTGCGTCGCAGCCATCACCGTTTCGCTGTGGGAGGACGCTTGTGACCGAGAGGTGTTGGCTCGCGAACTGGGAGGGAGTGGCTCTCTCAAGGTCGCGGCCGGATCGAAGATCGGCGGAGGAGCCGTGCTGCAGGGGGACAAGGCCTGGATTTCGACGACGCAATCGGCCGCTTGACGCCACCTCCGGGATGAAATCGGCCGCACTGCTCGATTCGGGTTTGCCAAGTCGCCGGCATGTCGAGCTTGTTGAGCTCGGGCTACCGAAATCCGCGAAGGCTGCGTTGATCAGCCTAGTTGGATTTGGCGTTCTCCTTCACGTTCTCTTTGGCGTTCTCCGCCGTCGGCGCTTCCGCCGGTGGAGGACGCTTTCCGCTGCCGGTGATGCGCTCGATCGCGGAGCGCACGGCGTCGCCCCCCTTGCGATCCTTCAGCATGTCGAGCAGCGGCGCGGAGGCCGGCGAGCGGCGGATCAGGCTTTCCGGATCGGGGAAGATCAGGGGGTCGTCCCAGGGACCCTGCACCACGAACGGCAACTCGAATCCCGACGTGCTGTTGAGGCTCGCCACGCCCTTCATGTCGTATTCGCGCGTCGGCACCGAGGCGGTGCCGGTGAGCGTGATCTTGGCCGCCGGCCCTTCGACACGGATGTCCTCGGCGGTGGCGACCCCATCGGAGAATTTCACGGCGATGGTGAGATTGTTGTACGGCGTCGAACCGTTGCGGAAATTGCCGCCGCCCGACAGCGGTCGCCGCTCCAGGCGTTTCAGCAGCTGCTCGGCATTGAAGCCCGAGATCGCGCCGTCATGACCGGTGACGGTGGCGCTGCCGTCGAGCGACTGCACGAGGCCGAACGGGCTCGAGCCCGAGGCGAAGAGCGACACGTTGATGTTGCCGCGACCGGATAGCTTGCTGAGGCCGAACAGTTCGGTGGCGCAGGCCTGGAGGTCGACGTCGGTGAACTGGAATTGCGCCTTGATGTCGGCGACGGTGTCGGAGCGCGCGATGCCGAACGAGCCCTTGGCGATGCCGCCATAGACCTGGGCTTCGCCGACCGAGAGTGCGAGCGTGCCGTTGCGCAGATTGGCGCCGATCGCGGTGCGGCCGAGCCTGGTCGGCCCGACCGTCAGCTTTGCTGCCGACAGGCGCATGTCGAGATCGGTCGTCGACAATCCGTTGAGATCGAACAGCTGCCTGTTCCAGTCCCGCGCGCCGCTCGCGAGCAGTCGGAAGGTGGAAATATAAGGCGTGAAGTCGAGCGCGTCGGCGGCGAGCGTCGCCTGCAGCGTCTGCCGGCCGTTATTGGCGTAGGTCATGACGCCCTCGGCGGCATTGCCGTCGAGCTCGACATTGACGTTGGTGAGCGCGATTGAGGCGCCGACGACGTTGGCGCGCGCCTTCAGCACGAAGCGGCCGAAGCCGCCGCTGGCGGGTTGCGGCTGCCCGGTCCAGCGCAGCGCGTTGCGCAAGGAGGGGCTGTCGATCGTCAGCGTGCCTTCCATCATCGGGCTGGTGCGGTTGGCGACGCTGCCGTCGAAAGCGAGCTTGAGCGGTGCGCTGGCGATCCGCGCCTTCAAGCCCGAGCGCTCGCCGGAGAGGGCGGCGACGAAGTCGGAAAAGCTGATCGAGCCGTCGACACGCTCGCCGCGCCAGTCGAACTGTCCGGTCGCGGCGAAGGAGCGCGAGATCGAAGGCCAGGCCAGCGACAGGTCGATATCCTCGAACTTCTCGGTGCCGTGCGTGGCGGCGTCCTGGTAGTCGAGCACGCCGTCCTGGATCCGGATTTCGGAGAACGAGAGCTGGTTTTCAGCCCCGGGCTTCATGGTGCGCGCGATGGTCTGGATGAAGGGCGTCCAGTTGCTCTGGCCGTCCGGCTTCAGGCTGACATGGATGCGCGGCCGCAGCAGCGTCAGGTCGGCGATCTCGAACCGTTGCAGCAATAGCGGCAGCAGCCGCAGATTGGCGGTGAGCACGTCGACCTGGAGCGCGGGATCGCTGGTGCCGCCGCCCTTGAGGCCGACGTCACGGAAGGAGATGTAGCTCGCCGGCAGCACCGAGATGTCGATTGCGCCCGCGACACTGAGCTCGAGCCCGGTGACGTCGCGGATCTGCGCTTCGACCGCCTTGCGCAGCGCGTCGCGGTTGATGAGCCATGAGGTCGCGATCAGGGCGATCAGCGCGACGCCGAGCAGCGCCGCGATCGGCGTCCCGAGGCGCTTCATTCCTTGGGCCATGGTCAATGGCATGTCCTGATCGGGTTGGTCGTTGGAGCCAGGAGGGCGGGTCGGGAAACCTGCGTGCCCACGCCCAACCCCCGCAACTTGATGGGTTTTCTTGTCGCTTTCAAGGCCGCGGACGGTTCTGCCCACGGTGTGGGCAGCTTCTATCACCCGGCCGCCGTGCGGAGAACCCCGTATCATTGACGGCTTTGGAGGATTTCGCCTAATAATCGCCGCCAATAGGGCGCGCCGCCTCCAAGCCGAAGGTTCAGTCGAAGGTTATTTGCATGAACAAGGTCTATCCCGACGCCAAGTCGGCTCTGTCAGGCATTTTGAAAGACAACATGATGATCATGTCGGGAGGCTTCGGCCTCTGCGGCATCGCCGAGGAGCTCTCGGACGCGATCCGCGAGTCCGGCGTCAAGGGCCTGACGGTGGTCTCCAACAATGCCGGCGTCGACGGCATCGGGCTCAGCCGCCTCTTGGAAACCCGGCAGATCAAGAAGATGATCTCGTCCTATGTCGGCGAGAACAAGCTGTTCGCCCAGCAATTCCTCGCCGGCGAGCTGGAACTCGAATTCAATCCGCAGGGCACGCTCGCCGAGCGCATCCGCGCCGGCGGCGCCGGCATTCCGGCCTTCTACACCAAGACCGGCGTCGGTACGCTGATCGCCGAAGGCAAGGAAGTGAAGGAGTTCGACGGCGAGAAGTACCTGATGGAACGTGGCCTGTTCGCCGACCTCGCCATTGTCCACGCCTGGAAGGGCGACACCGCCGGCAACCTCATCTACCGCAAGACCGCGCGCAATTTTAACCCGATGATGGCGACCGCCGCCAAGATCACCGTCGCCGAGGTCGAGCATCTGGTTCCGGCGGGTGAACTCAATCCCGACCACATCCACACGCCCGGCATCTTCGTGAAGCGCATCGTCGAGGTCGGCACGGCCAAGAAGCGCATCGAATTCCGCAACACCCGCCCGCGTACCGCCGCTTAAGCGTATCAGGAGACACACATGGCCTGGACCCGTGAACAGATGGCCGCGCGCGCCGCGAAGGAACTGCGTGACGGCTACTACGTCAATCTCGGCATCGGCATCCCGACGCTGGTTTCGAACTTCATCCCCGACGGGGTCGATGTCAGCCTGCAGAGCGAGAACGGCATGCTCGGCATGGGCCCGTTCCCCTATGAAGACGAGGTGGACGCGGACCTGATCAACGCCGGCAAGCAGACGGTGAGCGAGCTGCCCTCGACCTCGTATTTCTCGAGCGCGGATTCCTTCGGGATGATCCGCGGCGGCCATATGGACCTGTCGATCCTCGGCGCCATGCAGGTGGCCCAGAACGGCGACCTCGCCAATTGGATGATCCCCGGCAAGATGGTCAAGGGCATGGGCGGCGCGATGGACCTCGTCGCCGGCGTCAAGCGCGTCGTCGTGGTGATGGAGCATTCGGCCAAGGACGGCTCCAAGCTCCTGAAGAAGTGCAATCTGCCGCTGACCGGCGAGCGCGTGGTCGACATGGTCGTCACGGATCTGGCGGTCTTCACCATCGACAAGCACGGTGACGGCGGCATGGCCCTGATCGAGCTCGCCGACGGCGTCTCGCTCGACGAGGTCAAGGCGAAGACCGAAGCCGAGTTTCGTGTGGCGCTGAAGAACACGTAAGGTCTTCGAGAATGGGGCGCGTATGACGATAAGGTCAGCGCGTCCCGAGGACGCTGCTTTCATCGCACGAACCATCCTGCACTCGATGCGCGGCTATCGGCCGCGCGGCTGGTTCGACGTGGCGCTCGGCTGGCCGGAAGCGGAGTGCCTCGATTTCATCGCACGCGTCGCCGTCGCACGCGCGGTGTCGATGTGGCATGTGTCGCAGTTCCTGGTCACCGAAATCGATGGCAGGCCTGCTGCTGCACTTTGCGCCGTGCCTGCGGCCGGCACCGGACCTGCGGCCTGGCGCGCGCTCGAAGAGGTCGGTCTCTCAACTGGGCTCACGGCGTCAGAGCTGGACGCCATCCGCCGGCGCGGCGCCTATTCGCGGACTTGCTGGGTCCAGGGCGGCGAGGGCGACTGGATGATCGAGCATGTCGCGACCGACCCTGCCTATCGTGGCCGCGGCCTGATGCAGGCGCTGATCGCGCACGCGCTGGACAAGGGGCGGGCGGGCGGGTTTGCCCGGACGACGATATCATTCCTGATCGGCAACGAGCCCGCCGAGCGCGCCTACGCCAAGGCCGGATTCGTCTTTGCGGAGGAGAAACGCGATCCCGCGTTCGAGACGATCATCGGAGCTCCAGGCTTTCGCATGTTCGCGCGCGCGATTTGACGTGTCCGTAGCCCGCATGAGCGAAGCGATATGCGGGACCTTCCCGGGTGTCGCTTCGCTCACCCGGGCTACGCGGCGATAATCTTGGCTATGACCTCACCGCCCACACCTTGCTCCACCGCGCCGACACGCTCGCGACCCAGGAGGTCTCCTCGCGCACCAGGCGGAAGCCGAGATTGGCGGGCGGCACGCCCTGGGCGCAACCGCCGGCGCGGGCGTCGCGGATGAAATCGGTGACATAGGCGCGGTGGGCGCCCTCGGCGACACGCACGCCGCAGTTCACGGTGGGGCGGCCGGCATTGCCGGCGGCGTCGACGCGCGAGCGCACGAAGCAGGTCGAGGTCCACTCCCAGACATTGCCGGCGAGATCCTCGACGCCGTGCTCGTTCGGGCCGAACTTGCCGAAGGGATAGGCAGTGGTGTCGGAAAGATCGCGTTCGGACTCGCGCTCATAGCGGCTGATCCAGCGCTTTGAAGGATCGTCGGCATCGACAGCGACGCCGTCGTCCTTGAATCTGGAGCCCGCTGCAAAGGCCCATTCCGCATCGCTCGGCAGGCGGTAATGGTGGCCTGTCTTGCGCGACAGCCAGCCTGCATAAGCCTCGGCATCGTGCCAGTTCACCTGCACCGCGGGACGATCGGCAGCGACCGTGACGTCGCGATCGAGCGCGCGGCAGGCGCCCTCCTGCACACAGAGCTGATAATCGGATGAGGAGACCTGATTTCGCATGATGTGCAGCGGTCGGTCGACGCGCATCGCGCGCAGCGGCGCCTCCGCCTGCTGCCCGCCGCGCGTGAAATCGCCGGCCTCGCGATAGGACAGACTGCCCGGCGCGACCCTGACGATCGCTGGCTCCGTCGCGGTGCCGCGGACCGTCATGTTCGAAACCAGCGGCGCCATCGCGATCGGTCCGGCGAGCCCGGCGGCGCAGGCGAGGGCCAGTTTGAGCTTGAATGCGATCAGCATGGTCATTCCCCGAAGAAAGAAGGGGCCGGTGATGACCGGCCCCTTGTCGCGTTTAGTTGGTGTTGGCAGCCGGTATTTCGGCGGGGGCCTTCACCTGCATCATCAGATCATCGTTCCACTTGCCTTCGACCTTGAAGTGCGCGGTGGCGCCGAGGTCGGCGGCTTCGATCAGGTTATGCGTGACGTAGGCGTAGATGCCGGGCTGCTGGAATTTGTACAGCGCGGCTCCCGCCGATCCGCCGCGGATGAACCAGGTCTCGAGCCCGACTTCCGGTGCATTGCCGAACTTGCCGGTCTCCCAGACGTAGTCGCCATGGCCGCCGATCAGGTGCGGACGGCTGTCGCGGTTGGCTTGCGAATGCACGATCAGCACGTTCTCGCCGACATTGGCCGTCAGCGCGTTCTTGCCGGTCAGCGCACCGGCCTTGCCGTTGAACACGACATGGGTCGGGATCAGCTTCTTCATCACCTCTTCGGTCTCGGTGAAGGCCTCGCCAGGCGATTCGTAGGACTTGAAGTTGCCTTTCTCGTCGCGGGGCACGTACATGTCCTGCTCGCCGATGTAGTAGACCTTGTCGTATTTCAGCGCGCGGCCCTTGCCGTCGTTGAGGCCGTCACGCGGCAGCACCATCACGGCGCCGTTCATGCCGGAGACGACGTGCCAGGGGATCATCGGGCCGCCCGGGGCGCAATGGTAGACGAAGACGCCGGTCTTGGTTGCCTTCCAGCGCAGCACGACTTGCTCGCCGGGATTGACCAGAGTGAGCGCGCCGCCACCGAGCGCGCCGGTCGCGGAATGGAAGTCGATGTTGTGCGGCATGGAGTTGGTCGCAGGATTGACCAGCGTCGTTTCGACGTAGTCGCCCTCGTGCACGACCATCAGCGGACCCGGCATAGAACCGTTGAAGGTCATGGCCTGGAAGGTGGTGCCCTTCTCGTCGATGACGACCTTCTTCTCCTCGATCGTGAGTTTGAACTCGATGATCTTGGGGCCTTGCTTGGTCGCCTGCTCGTGCGCATGCACGAACGGCGGAGCGACCAGCTCTACCTTTTGACGCGGCAGTTTGAGATCGTCGCCAGCCAAAGCGGGGGTCGCCAGCATCAGAGCTGTCGCGGCGGCGCCGATCAATGCGACTCTGCGGGTGAACATCGGAAGCATCCTTCATCTGGAAAGGTTTTGATGACGGATGCAGTGTGCGCCTATCTCGGCAAGAGTGTTTGCGCTGCGACAAGGTTTTGCCGGATTCGGCTCCGCTACAGTACTTAGGTGCCTTAGCGGAGCAGAATCGGCGACACGACGTTGACGGCATCCTTTGGCGTGATGCGGATGTCGAGGCCGAGCGACCAGCGGCCTGACAGCGGTGCCGACATTCTGACGCGCCACTGATCGTTACCGACGCGTTCGGCGTTTGCGGTGATCGGCGCCACGCCATGCTCGGGATTGCCGAGTGTGACCGCGACCGCATCGGCACTCAGCGGCAACTCGTTCGCATCTTCGAGCTGGATCGCGATCTCGACCGGACCGGCGCGCCCGGGCGAGACCGTGACGTTGGCCATGGCTTTTTCTGCATGGAGATGTGTGAAGAAGCTCTCGTCCGCGTCGGATGTCGCGGCGGCAGGGACCGCCGCCTGCTCCGCGCGATGCGCAGGCTCTGCGGCCGCCGTGGTCGCCATGCTTTCGGGAGCCTGTGCGCCGATGGCCTGCACGTCCAGCGTCACTTTCACCGCGCCGGCGTGCTCGAACGACAGCGTCACGGGCATCTGGTCGCCGGCATGAAGCGGCACATCGAGACCGATGAACATCAGGTGTCCGCCGCCGGGCGCAAGCGTTACGATCTGTCCGGGAGCGATGACAAGTCCCCTGTCGAGCGCGCGCATGGTCATGACACCGTCGTTGACGGTCATCTCGTGGATCTCTGTTCGAAGCGCATGCGCGGCCGATGCGGCCTGCAGTCGCTCCGGCGCGAGGCCCCGGTTCTCTATCGTCAGATAGCCGCCGGCGACCTTGGCTCCGCCGGGCGTCGCCCGGCTCCAGGCCCTGGTGATGACGAGGTCGCCGCTGGTCGTGTCGGCCGCGAAGGCCGGCACCCCGGCAAGGCATGTCAGGACGACCGCGCTGGCGAACGCACGCTTGGATGAGATCATGGTCGAGGCCTTCGCGAAGACGCCACTAGAA
Source organism: Bradyrhizobium sp. CIR48 (assembly GCF_014198315.1). Classification (NCBI taxonomy): domain Bacteria; kingdom Pseudomonadati; phylum Pseudomonadota; class Alphaproteobacteria; order Hyphomicrobiales; family Nitrobacteraceae; genus Bradyrhizobium; species Bradyrhizobium sp. CIR48. Next base: position 684,570 of record NZ_JACIHG010000003.1, on the reverse strand, counting down.
GAGAGATGTGGCAAGCCAGACCGTTGCCCAGATCGCCAGTGACAGCACGACGAAGATGGCGATGGCTGCGGCCAGAGCGCGCACGGGGCCGGCCGGGGCCGCTGCGAGCGGGGCCGGCCGGAAGTCGTCGAAACGCGGGATATGGCCGCGGACGTCGAGCAAGGAAAGAAGCAGTTCGAGTGCGAGAAGCCTCATGGGCAAACGCTCCGGATGGCGTGCGAATTGGCATGATCATGGCCCCGAAATGGCCGCTGCGCTTTGCGCGAGCGCAATGTCTGCGGCACCCCCGGCCGACTTTGCGCAAGCGCAAGGTCACCCCCTCGAATCCGAGGTAGTGGGGTGTATTCCGTGATTTGCCGTGGTCTGCACACGGCGGAAATTTACGAATGGGTAAGACATGAGAGCTGATCTTGCGGCGAGCTACGGCGAAGAACGATTGCCACGCTACACGAGCTATCCGACCGCGCCGCATTTTTCGACGGCGGTCGGATCGGACGCCTACGCCCGTTGGCTGGCGGAGCTGCCGGCGGGCGCCAGCGCCTCACTCTATCTCCACGTGCCGTTCTGCCGCGAGATGTGCTGGTATTGCGGCTGCCATACCCAGATCGTGCGCCGCGACGAACTCATCGCCGGCTATCAGCGAACGCTGCGCAACGAGATCGAGCAGGTCGCCGAAACCATCGGGCGCCGCATCAAGGTGGAGCACATCCATTTCGGCGGCGGCACGCCGACGATCATGCAGCCGGAAGCTTTCGCCGAGTTGATGGCGACGATGCGCCAGAAGTTCTTCGTGCTGCCCTCGGCCGAGATCGCGGTCGAGATCGATCCCCGCACATTGACCGCCGACATGGTCGATGCCATGCGGCTCTCCGGCGTCAACCGCGCGAGCCTTGGCGTGCAGAGCTTCGATCCCGTGGTGCAGCGGGCGATCAACCGCGTGCAGAGCTTCGAGCAGACGGCTTCCGTGGTCGACATGCTCCGGCGCGCCGGCATCGAGGGACTCAATTTCGACCTGATCTACGGGTTGCCGCACCAGACCGTCGCGTCGTGTCTGGATACCGTCCGGCGTAGCCTCACGCTCGCGCCCGACCGCTTCTCCGTGTTCGGCTATGCTCATGTGCCAAGCTTCAAGAAGCACCAGCAGATGATCAACGAGGCTGTGTTGCCGGACGGCCTCGCGCGCCACGACCAGGCTTGCGCGATCGCGAATGCACTGAAGGAGGCCGGTTACGTGCAGATCGGGCTCGATCATTTCGCGCGGCCCGGCGACTCCATGGCCGTGGCCTTCGAGGAACGGACGCTGCGGCGCAATTTTCAGGGCTACACCACTGACAAGAGCGAAGTCCTGCTCGGTTTCGGCGCCAGCGCGATTGGGCATTTGCCGCAGGGTTACGTCCAGAACGAGGTGCAGATCGGCGCCTATGCGCAGAGCATCGCCGCCGGCCGTCTCGCCACCGCCAAGGGCTATGGGCTCACCGACGACGACCGGCTGCGCGCCGACATCATCGAACGCATCATGTGCGAGTTCAGCGCCGATCTCGACGACATCTGCGCGCGCCATGGCGCGGAGGCGGCGGCGATGCTGAACTCGGCGGCACGTCTGAAGCCACTGGTCTCCGACGGCATCGTGAGGTTGGACGGCAACCGCCTCGCAGTCGCAAAAGATTCCCGCTTCCTGGTCCGCAGCGTCGCGGCCGCGTTCGACGCGCATCTCAATCCGGCGAAGCAGCTGCACAGCCGGGCTGTGTAGCTGGTCATTCCGGGCCGCGCGAAGCGCGAGCCCGGAATCCATTCCTCCATGTCATCCGCTGCACGATGGATTCCGGGCTCGCGCCAAAAGGCGCGCCCCGGAATGACGGCGGAGGAACGGGCAACAGCTTGCGCTCCAACAAAGAAACTCAGGTCACCTCCGCTATCGTCGTGTCGGAACGGAGTTGCCCATGTCTTTCGGATCCGACGATCTGGTCGATGACATCATGCGTACCGCGCCGCACACGATCCGCGTGTTTCTGGCCTTCAGGATGGCTTGTGTCGGTTGCCCTATCGCAACCTTCCACACGGTGGATGATGCCTGCCGCGAGCATGGCATCGACCGCGACAAATTCCTCGCCGCGTTGTGCGATTGCGTGCCGGCGTGAAGCAGTCTCGAATTCGCGCGGGCGCGCGCGGATTCCCGGGTGAGGGACGGCTTTCGCCGTAAGCGGAAGCGCCCCTCACCCCTATCTCGATCCCTATCCTGGTCCCTATCTTGGGCGGAGACGCCCCGGTGCGGCTGTGTCACGCCGCGCCGCTATCGGCGCTCCGCTCTGCCAACACGACGATCCTGTGCGGATCGCGCAGGATGATGCGCTGACGGCCGCTCTCGACGAGCCCTTGGCTCTCCCAGCCGCTCAGGATGCGGCTGACGGTGTGCAGCGTGGTGCCGGTCATCTGCGCGATGTCCTGGCGGCTGATCGGGAAGTCGATCTCGATGCCGTGGTCGAGCTTCTTGCCGGACTGTTTGGCGAGACGCAGCAGCGCATGGGCGACGCGCTGCTCGACCTGCTGGGTCGACATTTCCAGGATGCGGGTGTGGCTCTCCTGGAGGCGCGCGCCGACGGTCTGGAGCGTGTTGGCGGCCAGCGAGGGAAATCGCTCGACCAGCCGCGGCCAGGCCGAGGTTGGCCATATCAGCACCACGCTGTCATCGACAGCGATCGCGGTCGCCGGATATTGCACGGCTCCGATCGCCATCGCGAGCCCGAACGTTTCGCCGGGCGCGACGTAGCGGACCACGATCTGCTCGCCGGTCGGCGTGGTCTTGGCCGCGCGGACATGGCCGTGCAGCAGCAGGAAGAAGGACTGCGCATCCGCCCCCTGCTCGAAAATGGCGCTGTTCTTGGGATAGCGCGCCGAACGGGCCTCACGCAGGATCTCATCCAGAGCTTCCGGCGTGACTCCGGCAAACAGCGGCAAATGCGCAACCAGCGATGTGTCGACCTTGGCCATTCTGCCTCCTTGGCATCAGGGAGTGTGATGGCACCTGCAATCGTCCGATAGTTTGCGATAGCGCAAAACGGGACGGCTGAGTGGCAGTATTTTTCCAGACAACGGACTGAATTTTATTGGAGTTGACCCCATGGCTGGCGCCCGATCCCGCAACTTTGAGGGCTGGCCGCTGTTTGCGAACAGTTTTCGGCCCTTTTTCCTGCTCGCCGCGATCCAGGCGGGGCTATCGATCCTGGCCTGGCTGCCGATGTTCTACGGTGAATTGTCGGTGAGTTCCGCATTCGCGCCGCGCGACTGGCACGTCCACGAGATGCTTTATGGCTTCCTGCCGGCTGTCATCACCGGGTTCCTGTTCACGGCCATCCCGAACTGGACCGGGCGGCTGCCGATCCAGGGCACCTCGCTGGGGGCGTTAGTGATGGTCTGGCTTGCCGGGCGTATCGCGGTGACGTTGTCGGCCGATACCGGCTGGGCGTTTGCGCTTCTCGTCGATGCCGCCTTCCTGGCGCTGGTCGTCGCCGCCGCGGCGCGCGAGATCATCGCAGGCGGCAATTGGCGCAACCTGCCCGTGGTGGCGCTGGTGTCCGTTCTGCTCGCCGGCAACGTCACTTTTCATCTCGAGGCGCACTACCAGGGCGCGGCCGATGTCAGCATCCGCGTCGGCATCGGAGTGGTCATGTTGCTGATCTCGCTGATCGGAGGCCGCATCATTCCGAGCTTCACCCGCAACTGGTTGGTCAAGTTCAATCCCGGCCGCCTGCCGGTGCCGTTCGGACGCTTCGACGGCGCAGTGATCGGATGCAGCGCGCTCGCGCTCGTCTTCTGGATCGTGGCGCCGCTGAATGTCGTCACTGGTGTCCTGATGGCGCTGGTCGGCGGGCTGCATCTGGTGCGGCTTGCGCGCTGGGCCGGTGATCGCACGTTTGGCGAGCGACTGCTGGTGATCCTGCATATTGGCTACGTCTTCGTGCCGCTCGGCTTCATCCTGCACGCCGTCGCTGTTTTCGGAGCGCTGCCGCCAAGCGCCGGCATCCACGCCTGGATGGCGGGCGCGGCGGGAACCATGACGCTGGCGGTGATGACCCGCGCGAGCCTCGGCCATACCGGACAGGCGTTGACCGCTTCGCCGGCGACGCAGGCAATCTATGCTGCGATCATCATCGCGGCCCTGGCCCGGGTCGCCGCCGTGGTGTTGCCAGCACATAGCGATGTGTTGTTGCACATCGCCGCCTGCGGTTGGCTCGTCGCGTTCCTCGGATTTGCCGTCGCGTTCGGCCCGCTGCTCGCCGGCAGCCGGCGGCGTGCCCTCGCCACGATGGGCGTGCCTGCTCCGGCGCGCTGAGCTCAAGCTGCGGTTGCCGATGGCGCATCGGGCGGCGGCGTCGGAGGCCGAACGCCCTTGCGCCAGTCGGTTATGGTGCAGCCGAACCGGCCGCGGAACCAGCGCGCCATGGCGCTCTGCGCGGAGAAGCCGAGCTGCATCGCGATGTCAGCCAACGGCCGGCCGGGGTCCTCGATCAGCTGGATCACGAGATCGGCACGTTGCGCATCCAGGATGGCCGAGAAGCTGGTGCCTGAGGCAGCGAGGTGGCGGTGGATGGTGCGGCGGGTGCAGGCAAGATGCTCGGCCACGCGCTCGACCGTACAGTCGCCGCCGGCGAGCAGGGTCCGTACGACCTCGTCGACCTTCCCCTCCCAGCTCGCGGGCCGGGTTTCGATCGCCTCGATCCGCTTGCGCAGATAGCTTGCGATCAGCGGATGCGCGCTCGGGATCCGGCGCTCCATGTCGCGCGCCGAGAGCAGGATCGCATCGTGCTCGGCGTTGAAGGTCACGCGGCAGCCGTAAAATTCGCGGTAGCGCTTGCGGTCGCGCGGCGGCGGGTAATGCAGCTGGACCTCCTGCGGCCGCCAGTCGTGGCCGTGCAGCGATTGGATGATGCGGTGGATGCTGCCGAGCGCCATGTCGATCGCCTGGCGCGGCGCGCTCGGCTGCCGGCCGCGCAGGTGCAGCGTGACCGTCACGATCTGCCGGTCGCGCGCAACATCCAGCCGCATGCCGTCATGATGGATGTGGATGAAGCGCGAAAATGCGTCGATCGCCTCGCCGACAGTCGCCTGTTCGCGCACGATCAGGCCGACCGCACCGAAATTGGTCAGGCCGCCACGCTCGGCGAGACGCAAGCCGAAATCTTCGGCGCCGGAGGCCTCCGCCGACAATTCGAGCAGACGGCGCAGGCCGGCGACGGCAATGGGCGTATCGGGCTTGTCGAGGCAGGCCAGCGGCAGCCTGGCCTTGCGCATCATCTGTTTAGGATCGAGCCCAACCGACCGGGCGATCTCCGGGTAATAGCTCAAGCCTGCGCTGCGAACGAGGTCGGTCATGCGAACCGTTCCTGCCAGCCATTCCCGCAGATGTCCCGAAATGTAAAATTTCTGTCTCGATCCGTCAAATCCAGGAACCGGCCGGAACATACATAGGGGAAACCGAAGCACTGGCGTGAATGCCGTGCTCACGACGACGCGGCAGGGCGATGCGGCCCGCTTTCCGTCTCGGACCCATTTGACCAAGACATTGCTGGATCGGGATTATGCCGGGGAACATGCTTTCCAAGGGCGAGGTATTCGTCATCGACACCGACGCTGCCTCCCGCGAACAACTTTCGACCGCGCTCCAACAGAGCGCCTATGACGTGATCTGCTTCGCTGACGGTGCCTCACTCCTGTCCGAAGCAAAGGCACGCATGCCGGCCTGCGTGCTGATGGAGCTGCCGCCCGATCGCTCCGGCCTCGACATGCTCAGGCGGCTGCGCGAGGAAAATTGCATGGCGCCTGTGCTGGTGACCTCGGCGAATGGCAGCATCGCCATGGCGGTCGACGCCATCAAGAGCGGCGCGACCGACTTCATCGAAAAGCCTTTCCGCACCCACGACATCATCGGTCGGATCGATGCCGCCATCGACGAATTCGCGCAGCCCGGCACGAGCCGGCAGCGCTGGCTGCCCGGCTGCGAGCCCTTGACCGAGCGTGAGGGCGACGTGCTCGAGCACCTCGCGGCCGGCCTGACCAACAAGGAGATCGCCCGGCGCATGCATCTGAGCGCACGGACCGTCGAAGGCTATCGCGCCGGCGTCCTGAAGAAGGCCGGGGCCAAGAACGTGACCGATCTGCTCCGCCGCATCTTCGGCCAGGGGTAGCCCACCCAGGCCTGAGGCCTGCCGCGGGCGATACGTTCCGCAGCCTTGGTGCCGCCGCGGCGGCGCCCCACGGAAACCCCAATCGAACCAGTTCCTTCCCTGCCGCGTCCAACCATGTTGGCGAGGCATTTGATCGCGCGCGTCCGGCTGGCGGCGCGGCGATACGGCAGGAGGGACTTCATGCGCATCACCGCAAGATATTTGGCAACGACAAGCCTGGTTCTGGTCACCATGGCGGCGGCCTCGCCTTCATGGGCCGCCGATTTGGACGCTACATCGGCGATCGATACGGTCACGGTTTACCCCGATGGCGCCACCGTCACCCGCGTCATCACGGTCGACCTGCCGTCCGGGGATTCGACCCTGGTCGCCAAGGATTTCCCGCTTGGTCTCGATGCCTCCTCCATCCGGGTCGAGGGTGAGGGCGGCGCAAAGCTCACCATCGGCACGATCGATGCGCGGTCGCCTCGCGCCGCGCCGGTCAATCTGCCCGAGCTGGAAAAGCGCATCGAGGCCTTGAACGATCAGCGCGCCGATTTGCAGGGCGCGATCGACTCGGCGAATGCGCGGCGCAAGTTTGCGGAGCACTTTGCGGAAACCTCTCCCGCGGGGATCGGCGACAAGGGTGAGGCGCGGCCGATCGCCGAATGGCGCGCGGCCTTTGCTGCGGTCGGCGAAGAAATTGCGAGCGCCGACACCGTCATCCGCGATGCCACGCGCAAGACGCGGGAAATCGACCGGCAGATCGCCCAACTCGAGGTCGAGCGCAAGGCCAAGCCGCCGAGCAAGCTCGAGGTTCGCATGGACGTTGCCGCGACTGCTGCGACGAAGGCGACGCTGCGCGTGACTTACGCCGTGCGCAATGCGCGCTGGATGCCGCTCTATGACGCTCGGCTCGACACCGGCGCCAAGGATCGCAAGCCGCAGCTCGAGCTGATCCGCCGCGCCGAGATCACGCAATCGACCGGCGAGGATTGGTCCAACGTGACGCTCGGCGTCTCCACGACCCGCATCAGCCGCGGCGGCAGTGCGCCGGAGCTGCATTCGCTGGTCGCGCAATATCCACAGGTGCCGAAGCCGCTGGCAGCAGGTTCGGTCTCCGATCTGGCGCGGCCCGCGCCGGTTCTGCGACAGATGCAATCGCCAGCGATGGCCAAGATTGCGGAAGCGGCCGAGCCGCGCGAACGTGCCGACGAGCAGCAGGCAATTGCCGAGATCGGGGATTTCCAGGCGACGTTCAAAATTCCCGGCCGCGTCAGCCTCGGCGCCGCCGAGGGCGCCAAGAGCCTGCGGATTGCAGCGATGACGGTGCCCGCCGACCTGGCGGTCCGCGCCGCACCGGTGCTGGACCCGACCGCCTTCCTCGAAGCCAGCTTCAAGCAGACCGATGACACGACGCTGCTGCCGGGCAAGGTCGCGATCTACCGCGACGGCGTCTTTGTCGGTCGCGGCAAGCTTTCCGCTTCCGCCAAGGACGACATCGTCCGCCTCGGCTTCGGCGCCGACGACAAGGTGAGAATCGAGCGCGCGGTGCTCAAGCGCAATGAGGGCTCGGCCGGTCTCCTGGTCACGACGTCCAAGACCGACGAGCGCACGTTCAAGACCACCATCCGCAACGGTCATGATTTCCCGATCAAGGTCGCGATCGAGGATCAGTTGCCGGTGAGCGAGAGCGAGGACATCGTCGTCGAGATGCTGCCCGCGACCACACCGCCGACCGCAAGCAACATCCGTGACCGCCGCGGCGTGCTGGAATGGTCGTTCGACGCCAAGCCCGGCGAGGTCAAGGACATCAACTTCGCCTGGCGCATCCGCTGGCCGAAGGACAAGAGCATGGTGATCGTCCCGGCGGGGTAGGCTGTTCGCCCCAAACGAGATGCGCCCCCTCTCCCGCTTGCGGGAGAGGGTTGGGGTGAGGGCTCTCTCCTCTGGGGGAGACTTCGTTGTCGAGACACCTTCTCCCCGCAAGCGGGGCGAGGGAGTGCACCTTCATCGTGGCGGCGTCAAATTCGCGCGCATCGACTGCGGCAATACGTAAGGCACGCCGTCGTCGCCTTGATGGACAACGGCATCGATCTCGAAGATCTCGCGGATGGTTTCGCGGGTGACGACATCCGCGCGCGAGCCATCTGCGGCGAGCCTGCCGCCAGCCAGCACGACCAGCCGGTCGGCGAAGCGGATCGCGAGATTGAGGTCGTGCAGGATCGCGATCACGGCCGTGCCGCCGGCCGCACGGCGGCGGGCGGCTTCGACGAGGTCGATCTGGTGGCGCAGATCCAGGCTCGAGGTCGGCTCGTCCAGCAGCAGGAGGCCCGGGCCGTGCTCGGCTTCGCCGCAGGCGAGCTGCACCAGCACGCGGGCGAAATGGGCGCGCTGCTGTTCGCCGCCTGATAGAGTCGGCAGTTGCCGTTCGCGGAAATGGGCGAGCCCAACCTCGTCGAGGGCCGCGTCGGCGAGCGCGCCTGCTTCACGCGCGCTGCGCTCGCCCGCGCCCATCAGCACGATCTCCTCGACGGTGAAGGGGAAGGTGACGTTGATGTGCTGGGACAGCATGGCGCGGCGCGCGGCGAGCTCGCGTGGCGGATAGCTGCTGATATCGCGCTCTTTCAGGCGCACCGCACCCTCGTTCGGGCGGAGATCGCCGGAGAGCAACCGCAGCAGCGTCGACTTGCCGGCGCCGTTCGGGCCGACGATCGCGACCATCTCGCCGGCCGCAACCGTCAGGCCGACGTCATCGAGCAGCGTCGCGCGGCCGGCGCGCTTGCGCAAGGCGCGCGCCTCGATCACCGTACTCATAGCGAGGCGAACCCGCGCTGCCGCAGCAGGATGAAGAGGAAGACCGGCGCGCCGACCGCTGCGGTCAGTATGCCGATCGGCATCTCCGCCGGCGCCACGATGGTGCGCGCCAGCGTGTCGGCGCCGACCATCAGGATCGCGCCTGATAGCACCGAGGCCGGCAACAGCAGCCGATGCGCAGGTCCAATGACGAGACGGAGCAGATGCGGCACGACGATGCCGACGAAGCCGATGACGCCGCTGATCGACACCGCGACGCCGGTCATGGCGGAGACCATGACGATCGAGATCCGCTTCAGACGCTCGACATCGACCCCGCCGTGAAAGGCGTCGGCCTCGCCGAGCACCAGGAGATCGAGGCCGCGTGCGATGAAGGAGCAGGTGGCAAGCCCGATGATGAGGACCGGCGCGAGCACGGCGGCCTTGGTCCAGGTCACTCCGCTCATCGAGCCCAGCAGCCAGAACGTGATGTCGCGGAGCTGGCGGTCGTCGGCGACGAACACCAGAAGCCCGATGCCGGCATTGGCGATGGCGGTGATGGCGACGCCGGCGAGCAGGAAGACCGCGATCGAGGTGCGCCCCGAGCGGCTCGAGATGCCGTAGAGGATCGCGGTCGTGGCCAGCGATCCCGCGAATGCCGCGAGCGGCAGGAGCTCGGTCTGGAGAAAACGCAGCGTCTCGCCGAAGCGCGAATCGGTGAAGACGATCGCGCTTGCGGCTGCGAGCGCGCCGCCGCTGGAGACGCCGACCAGCGCGGGATCGGCGAGCGGGTTACGAAACAGCCCTTGCATGATCGCGCCGGCGGCGGCGAGCAGGCCGCCGACCATCGCCGCCGCCGCGATCCGGGGGATGCGGATCGACCACAGCACGAGCTGGTCGCGGGCCGTCATGGCCGTGCTTTCGCCTGATAGCCCCAGTGCGGCAGGCAGGCGGGAGAGGGGAATGCCGGCGGCGCCGAAGCTCAGCGCCACGATCGCGGCGACCGCGAGCACCGCGATCAGGAGAGGGATTGCGAACGATGCGGACCGCCGCCGCGCGTTGGCGCGTCGTTCCGTGCCGCGCGCTTCCATGCCGATCGCCACGCTCATTGCCGGCAATTCGCCGCCGACAGCGCCGAGGTGAAGGCAGCGCCCGGTTCGGCCAACGCCGGATAGAGCTTTACCGAGAGATCGCGCGCCGCCGCCGCCGTCCGTGGCCCGAAGCCGAGCAAATAGAGCCCATCCATGGTGATGAGGCTCTTGTTGGCCACGACCGGCGTCAGGGCGAAGCCGGGATGGGCATAGATCGCGTCGGCCTGCAGCGAGTCCTTGCCGCGCTCGATCGACAGCACCACGTCGGGTTTTGCCGCCGCGATCGCCTCGTCACCGATGATCTTGTAGCCGTCGAAATCGTCGACGGCATTCGCGGCGCCGGCGAGCTGGATGATCTCGTTGGCCGCGGTCTTGTGGCCGGCGACCATGGCGCGCCCGTTCTGGAGCGACATCACGAATATCACGCGCACCGGCTTGGTCACCATGGCGCGCAGGGCGCGCAGCTGGGCAAAATCGGCGCCGACCGCGGCGCTCAGGCACGCGGCGCGTGCGTCGACACCCATGGCGTGGCCGACCAGTCTTATCTTCTCGATCAGTCCGTCCTCGGAGAAGGCGTCGGGCACCAGCACCAACGGCACTTTCGCCGTTTCCAGGATCTCCATGGTCGCGTGCGGGCCCGAGCCCTGAATCGCCAGGATCAGGGTGGGATTGAGGCCCAACACGCCTTCGGCGGAGATCTGGCGCATGTAGCCGACATTGGGTTTGTCTTGCAGCGCCGTCGCTGGATAAAGGCTGGTGGTGTCGACGCCGACCAGCCGGTTCTCGAGCCCGAGCGCATAGATGATCTCGGTGATGGCGCCGCCGATCGAGACCGTGCGCGCGAAGTCGGTCACGGCGACGTCGCGATTGCGCGCGTCATGCACGGTGATGCCGGCGGCGTGCGCGGCAGAGGCGAGCGCGATCGTGCTGGAGAGCAGGAGGCTTGCGAGGGTGCGACAAAATGTCATTACAGGTTACTTCGTCAGGATCAGCTTGTTCTGCGAGGTCAGGCGAAGCCGATAGCTGTCCTCGCCGTGCGCGATGATGATCTCGCGCTCGACCGCAAACAGCTCGCGACTGTCGATCCGGCTCCCACGCATGGTGAGGGTTCGCGTTGTCGCAGAAGGGCTTCCTGCCGACCCCGCCGCGTCGCCGCTGCTGTCTCCTGATGTTGCCGACATGTTGGGTGTGATGCGCTTTCGAAACTCTGGAGTGCTGCTTGTTTGTATAAGCGGCACGAAGCGCATTCCAACGGCCGCAATTTACAATCGATATAAACTGCAAGCTGATGTCATTGACCGTCAGAGTGTTGCCACGTAACCAATTATGGCGGCGGGGTGACTTGCCCGCGTCTCGAGAAAATCAGCCAGCCAGTCGTTCGCGTTGCGAACGCACGCCAGCCAAACGACCTGAAAAAATAGAGTGAAGTGCAGGCTGGGGCTGATATGGCTGACGGGGCTAGGTATTCGCGCGCCTTGATTTTGGGCGCGTCGGTGGTTTCATTTGCGGCAATGACGACGGAGAGCGGTCTTGCGCAGACCGCCGCGCCGCAGGCCGAAAGTGCGTCGACGGAACGGCCGAGGCAGGCCAGGCGCAAGCCGACCAAGCCGCTGGTCGCGCAACAGGCAGTGCCGGAGGTCCTCAACGCCCGAGCCCAGGCCGGCGGCACCGCGCCGGTTCAGACGCTCGACACCATCACGGTCGCTGCAACGAAAACCAAGGAGCGCGCGATCGATGCGCTCGCGCCGGTCAGCTCCATTTCGCTCGACCAGATCCAGGGTCTTCAGCCGAACCGGCTGTCGGGCATCTTCTATGCTGTACCCGGCGTGTCGTTCCAGGAACGCGGCGACGATCCCGCGACCGTCATCAACATCCGCGGCCTGCAGGATTTCGGCCGCGTCGCCGTGGTCGTCGACGGCGCGCGGCAGAATTACCAGCGCACCGGCCACAACGCCAACGGCTCCTTCTTCCTCGATCCCGAATTGATCGGCGGTGTCGACGTCGTGCGCGGTCCGACCGCCAACATCTACGGCTCCGGCGCAATCGGCGGCCTGGTCTCGTTCCGCACCAAGGACATCGACGACGTGCTACGTCCTGGCGAGCGCTGGGGCGTCGATCTCTCCGGCTCCTACGGCTCCAACAACAATCGCGGCCTCGGCTCGGTCTTTGGCGGCGTGCGCGCCACGCCCGACGTCGATATCTTCGGCGGCGCGGTCTATCGCACCCAAGGCAATTACAAGGACGGCAACGGCACCGAGATCGGCAACACCGGCAACCAGGTCGAGGCCGGGCTGATGAAGCTCACGGTGCGGCCCGCGATCGGCCACGAGGTCAAGTTCGGCGCCGTCTTTCAGGACTACCAGTACGATGTCGGCCAGTTCAACCGCGGCCCGGTCGCGACGGCGGCGCAGCGCGCGCTGTATCAGGGCTCGTCGGTCTATGCGTCCGACACCAAGAACTACACCGGAACGGTGACCTGGAACTATTCGCTGCCGAGCGACAATCTGTTCGACTCGCACATATCGGTCTACGGCAATCGCACCGACAACGACCAGACCAAGACCTATCACTACTCGACATCCGGCGCGGCCTATTGCGGCGCCGGCAATGTCGGCAACAACATCTCCGGCTGTGTCGGCGACAAGCGCGGCTATGTCCTCGATACGTTTGGCTTCGACGCCAACAACACCACGCGCTTCAACGTCGGCGACTGGCGCAATGCCGTGACCTACGGCGTCGACGCATTCCAGGACGACGTCATCACGACCGACAGCCGCGGCAATTCCAACATCACCACGCCGGGTGGCATCCGCACCGTGTCGGGCGGCTTCATTCAACTGAAACAGAACTACAACACCTGGTTCGAGGCGGTGAGCGCGATCCGCTATGACCGTTACAATCTGCAGTCCGGCGGTACCAATGCGAGTGGCGATCGCTTCTCGCCCAAGATCACCCTCGGTGTGACGCCGGTCCCGGGCTTCCAGCCTTATGTCAGCTACGCCGAAGGCTATCGCGCCCCATCGATCACCGAGACGGTGATCTCCGGCGCGCACGCAACCGGTGGCGGACCGGCCTTCTTCCCCTGTCCTGACGGCACTGTTGGCCTGTTCTGCTTCCTGCCCAACCCGAACCTCCGTCCTGAGGTCGGCAAGAACAAGGAGGTCGGCTTCAATCTGAAGTACGACAACATCTTCAGCGCCAATGACTCGTTCCGCGGCAAGATCAATCTGTTCCGCAACGATGTCAGCGATTACATCGACCTCGTCGCCTCGGCGCGGGTCGCGGTGCCACCGTTCGGCTCTTTCAGCCAGTACTACCAGTACCAGAACATCGCCAATGCCCGCATCCAGGGTTTCGAGGCGGAGACGATGTACGATGCCGGCAGCTGGTTCATCGGTGTCGCCGGTCACTACATCCAGGGCAAGAACGCTGTCACCAATGTCGGGCTCGCGACCATCACCCCGCGCAAGGTCGTCACGACCGGCGGTGTCCGCCTGCTCGATCGCACCCTGATCCTGTCGGCGCAATGGGCCTCGTTTGGTGCCAACAACGACGTACCCGTCGGCTATCTGCCTGCGACCGGCTACGAGCTGGTCAATTTGTACATGACCTACAATGCGACCAGGGACATCGTGTTCACGGCTTCGATCGACAATCTCTTGAACCAGTACTACCGGCCTTACGCCATTCCCGGCAGCTCGACCGACGGCACGTCGCAGAACGACGTGCTTTGGTCAGCCCCGGGACCGGGCAGAGTCTATAAGGCCGGCATGAAGATTCACTTTGGAGGTGCGTAGCCGCCAGCTTCGCAGCACCACATCTCCGCCGGGCCGCGCTGATGCTCCAGCGCGGCTTCGGCGTGTTTCGTTTTGATCAGAAGGAGAGACTTTGATGTTCATCGCCATGAATCGTTTCCAGGTGAAGAAGGGCGCGGAGACCGCGTTCGAAACCGTCTGGGCCACCCGTGAATCCTATCTTGGCAGCATGCCGGGCTTCGTCGAGTTTCACCTGCTGAAGGGCCCTGAGGCCGAGGACCACACGCTCTATTCGTCGCACACCACCTGGGTCGACAAGGCGGCGTTCGAGGCCTGGACGCGCTCGGACCAGTTTCGTCGTGCCCATGCCCGCGCCGACAACTCGACCGGCGAGAGCCTGTATCTCGGCCATCCCAAGTTCGAAGGCTTTGAGGTGATCCAGAGCGAGCGCAAGGCCGCGGCCGCCTAGATTGCAATGGCAGAGGAGCCGGACATGTTGAGCACCGATCTTGCCGATCTCAGGGCCCATATGGCCGACAATCCGGGCGCGGTGATCGAGGACGTTGCGCGCCAGCGCAAGGTCACCCCGCGCAGCGTGATCGAGGCGCTGCCATCCTCCATGGTGCATATTGGCGGCGGCGAGCATTTTGCCGCCGCCATGCAGGACATCGCGGAGTGGGGCGAGGTCACGCTGATCGTGCACACCGATGACGCGATCTTCGAGTTCACGGGCGCCATTCCCGCGGGCGAGATCGGCCGCGGCTATTTCAACCTGATGCAGCCGAAGGGTCTGCACGGCCATCTTCGCCACGAGCGCTGCGCGGGCGTCGCCTTCGTCGAGCGCCCGTTCATGGGCAAGTCGTCGGCCTTCGTCGCGTTCGTGAACGCCGACGGCGGCATCATGTTCAAGGTCTTCGTCGGCCGCGACGAGACAAGGGCGCTGCGGGCGGATCAGCTGGCGCGGTTCCGGCAGCTCGCGGCCCGGATCGCGGCGCAGCCGGCTGCGTAGCTTTCTTTTGTTGTCGGGAGATCAGGATGCAAGGCAAGTCCAGGCTTCGGCAAATGGTCGTTGCAATCGCGCTGGCGCTGGCGCCAACACCGGCCTTCGCGATCGACGAAGCCCTGTTACCGCGCAATCTGTCGCCCTGGGGCATGTTCGTCAGCGCCGACATCATCGTGAAGACGGTGATGATCGGGCTCGCCGTCGCCTCGCTGGTGACATGGACGGTGTGGCTCGCCAAGACCATCGAGCTGCGTCGCAAGGGTGCACTCGCCTTGCGGCGAACGCGCGCGCTCGAAGGCAACATGACGCTGGCCGAGGTATCGTCACGGGCCGGTGACGCGCGCGACGCCGTCGCCCAGCTGATCCAGTCCTGCGCCAGGGAAGCCGAGCTCTCCGGCGGCATCCTTGACGACGGCCTCCAGGAGCGGGTGGCGCTGCGGCTCGAGCGGGTGGAGGCGGCAATGTCCAGACAGATCGCGCGCGGCACCGGCGTGCTCGCGACCATCGGCGCCACCGCGCCCTTCGTCGGCCTGTTCGGTACCGTCTGGGGCATCATGAACGCTTTCATCGGCATCTCCGAGAGCCACACCACCAGCCTCGCGGTGGTCGCGCCGGGCATCGCGGAGGCGCTGCTCGCCACCGCGCTCGGCCTCGTCGCGGCGATCCCGGCGGTGGTGATCTACAATCATCTGGTCCGCGGTATCGCGAATTACCGCGCGCTGCTCGGCGATGCCTCGGCGCAGCTGATGCTGCTGGTCAGCCGTCAGCGCGACCACAGGGAGTTCCGCCTGGCGCGGGCGGCGGAGTAGGCTCATGGCTGCGAAGCTCGGCGCGCGCGGGGAATCTCCGCTCAAGCGCGGTGACCCGGATGATCTCGACGTCGTCAACGAGATCAACGTCACGCCGTTCATCGACGTGATGCTGGTGCTGCTGATCATCTTCATGGTGGCAGCCCCACTCGCCACCGTCGATATCGGTGTCGAGCTGCCCGCGACCGCAGCCGAGCCGGCGCCGCGGCCGGACAAGCCGACCTTCGTGACGGTGAAGCCGGATCTCACAATTGCCGTTGGCGAGGACACGATGGCCCGCGATGGTCTCGCCGCCGCCCTCGATGCCGTCATCAAAGGCCATAAGGACGAGCGCATTTATCTGCGCGCCGACAAGGCCGTCTCCTACGGCGACCTGATGGAAGTGATGAACACCCTGCGTAACGCCGGCTACCTCAAGGTCGCCCTCGTCGGCCTCGACGGACGCAACTGATGGCCGCGAACGCCTTTGCCCTGCACGAGCCGCTTCGAGAGCGCGAGACCGCGCGCTGGGGCGCATCGGCGGCGGTGATTGTGGCGTTGCACATCGCCGCCGCACTGCTGGCGATGAACTGGATCAGGTCGCAGCCCGAGCAAGGTGTCAACATGCCGGCGATCCTCATCGACATGACGCCGGAGACATCGGCGCCGCAGTCGACACCGCTCGATATCGCGCCGGGCCCCGTGATGGAGCAGGCGGATGCGTCGCCGCCGGAGCCGATGCAGCAGCAGGCCGTCGAAGAGACGATCGCGCCGACGCCGCCGCAGGAAAAGCCGGACGTGGTTGCGCCGCCGGAGCAGAAGCTGGAGCCGGCTCCGCCGAAGCCCGAGCCGGTGCAAGTCGCGCCCGTGGAGAAGCCGGCACCGGCAAAGCCTCGGGTGGTACGTCCCGACGCTCGGAAGCCGTCGGATGCGCCGCCCGCGCCGCGCACCAGCGCGCCGCCACGTGCCGAGCGTCAGGCTCCGCTGGCATCCGCCGTGAGTGCCGGCTCAGTTGCTTCGGCGATGGCAACCTATTATCAGCGCGTGCGCGCGCACCTCATGCGCTTCCACCAGTATCCGACGAGTGCGAATGGTCAGAGGGGCGTGGTCAAGCTGAGCTTCACGCTCGGCCGTGGCGGTCAGGTGCTGTCCAGCCGCCTCGGGGGCTCTTCGGGTGTGGCGGTGCTCGATGCCCAGGCCATGGCCATGGTGCGTCAGGCCCAGCCATTCCCACCGGTGCCGTCCGAAATCACTTATGCGACGATTCCCATCAACGTGGGCGTCGCGTTTGGTAATTGATTTGCGACGAACTCCTCCCCCGCGCGAAGCGGGAGAGGAGCATAGCGTCAGCCTATTTCGCCTTCAGGAAGTCCGCGACTTCGAGCAGCATGAACTCGTCGTCGTCGGCCTTGTTGGGATCGCGGCTGGAGGAGAACGGCAGATTGTTGTCGTTGCCGACGATGATGTGGGTGTCGTCGACGCGATCGACGTTCTCGATGGTGAAGAACGGGAAGGTGTAGACGCCGTCGTTGAGCGGCTTCCTCGCCTTCTTGTCGGGATCCCTGATCTTCATGAGGTCGATATAGCCGATCTTGCGCACGGGCTTGCCGACATTCGCTTCGGTGAGCTCGATCTTGTAGATGCGCTTGAACTTGGCAAGATCCGGAAAACAGGTCTCGCCGCGGGTGCCCTGCGGGCAGGCCTTGTCGGCGGTGCCTTCGCCGTTGTCGCGCTCGATGATGAGGCCGGAAGCCTGATCGATCATGTTGAAGTCGCCGATGGCGTTGCCGTTCTGCTCGAACACGTATTGCCAGTAGCGGCCGGTGAATTTTTCCGCGGCGACGTCGAATTCGAGGATGCGGGAGGCTTCCTTGCCGTCGACCTTCTCCCAGTCCTTTTTCTCGGCATCCCACAGCGGTCCCTCGAGCAGGCCGTAGAGGAATTTGCCGTCCTTGGAGGACGCAAAGCCCTCATAGCCCTTGGAGCGGCGGAGGTTGACGTTGGTGTAGGTCGCGCCGGGCGCGCCCGGCGTCGCTACCGCCCAATTGTCCGGCGAACGTACCGGCTTGCCGTCGGCAACCGTGTCGAACACGGCCAGGATCTTGCCTGACTTGTCGGCCTTCAGGATGTAGGGGCCGAACTCGTCGCCGATCCAGAAGGTATCGCCGATGATCTGGAAGCCTTCGGTGTCGAAGTCGGAGCCGGTGAGATAGCGCCTCTCGGTGTCCTCGTGCACGATGCGGAACGGGACCTTCTTGTCGGGGTCGTGCAGGAAGATCGTCTCCTGACGATCGATCTTGCCGCTCGCCCAATCCATCTTGTAGCGGTTCAAATACAGCATCGAATCCGGCGAGTTGGCGCGCGCGCCCATGCCGTTGTCGGTGATGACCCAGAAGCTGCCGTCCGGCATGGTCTTGATGCCGGAATGGCCCTGCAGCGGCTGGCCCTTGAACGGCAGCGATACGCCGGTCGCGCGCTCATAGGACTTGCCCATCACGGTGCCGAGCGCGTCGACCCGCTTGCCGGTGGTGTATTTGCCCGAAGTCTTGAGATCGGCGGGGGCGTCGG
This sequence comes from Bradyrhizobium sp. CIR48, assembly GCF_014198315.1. NCBI lineage: Bacteria > Pseudomonadati > Pseudomonadota > Alphaproteobacteria > Hyphomicrobiales > Nitrobacteraceae > Bradyrhizobium > Bradyrhizobium sp. CIR48. Next base: position 666,408 of record NZ_JACIHG010000003.1, on the reverse strand, counting down.
CGGGGGCGTCGATGAAGGTGGCGGCCGGCATCACCACGTGGCCGGCGAGCTTGGCGGGGAATTCACCTTCGCTCTGCGCGAGCGCTGGGCTCGCGGCGAGAATGATCGTTGCGACGGTGCTGAAAAAAGTCGCGCGCATGTGCGTCTCCTGTTGGCGGACGCACGCCTTATGCTGTCAGCGTGTTGCAGTTTTGTGAAACCGGGCCAAACGCCGCAGCCGCGGTCTACTCCTTTACCGCGCCGGTCAGCGAGGACACGTAGTAGTCCACGAACAGCGAGTAGAAGATCGCGACCGGCAGCGATCCCAGCAGCGAGCCAGCCATCAGCGCACCCCACTGATAGACGTCGCCGGTGACGAGCTCGGTCAGGATCGCAACCGGCACGGTCTTGTTGGCGCCGCTCTGGATGAAGGCGAGCGCGTAGATGAACTCGTTCCAGGACAGCGTGAAGGAGAAGATGCCGGCCGAGATCAGCCCGGGCACCGCCAGCGGCAGCGTGATCCGCCGCAGAATCTGGAGGCGTGTTGCGCCGTCCACCAGCGCGCATTCCTCGAGCTCATAGGGAATCGACTTGAAATAGCCGATCAGGAGCCAGGTGCAGAACGGCACCAGGAAGGTCGGATAGACCAGGATCAGGGCGAGCGGCGAGTCGAACAGGCCGAATTGCACCACGACGGTGGCGAGCGGAATGAACAGGATCGACGGCGGCACCAGATAGGCGAGATAGATGCCGAGGCCCACATAAGGGCTGCCGCGGAAGCGCAGCCGTTCGATCGCGTAGGCGGCGAGCGTCGAGGCGATCAGGGATAGCGTGGTCGAGCCGATCGCGACCGTCATCGTCGTCCACAGCCAGCGCGGATAGGCGGTGTTGAACAAGAGATGCTTGATGTGAGCCAGCGTCGGCGAGGAGATCCAGAACGGATTGTGCTCCTTGTAGTTCATCAGTTCCGCGTTCGGCTTGAACGAGGTGATCGCCATCCAGTAGAACGGAAACAGCAGGATCAGCACGAAGCAGCTGAGCGGCAGATAGATCATCATCAGCCGCCGCAGCCCGGAATCCCAGGCCATGGTGTCGGGCGCCGCCTTGGCGTCGGCGACAGCTGATTGCGCGGCGGTATCAGTCATTGGCCTCTCCCTGCTGCCATTTGCGGCGCGCCAGGCCGAAATAGGAAAACAGCGTCGCGAACACCAGGAACGGGATCATCGATACCGCGATTGCCGCGCCTTCACCGAGTTCACCGCCGGCGATGCCCCGCTGGAACGCCAGCGTGGCCAGCAGATGGGTCGAGTTGCCGGGCCCGCCGCGGGTGATGGCGTAGACCAGCTGGAAGTCGGTGAAGGTGAAGATGATCGAGAACGTCATGACGATGGCGAGGATCGGCATCATCATCGGGAAGGTGATGTAGCGGAAACGCTGCCAGGCGCTGGCGCCGTCGAGCATCGCGGCCTCATAGAGCGAGGGTGAGATGGTCTGCAGACCCGCCAGCAGCGAGATCGCGACGAAGGGAATGCCGCGCCAGATGTTGGCGGCGATCAGCGAGAAGCGCGCCGGCCAGGGCGAGCCGAGGAAGTCGACATTGCCCGACCGCCAGTGCAGCACGTCGACCAGCAAATAGGAGATGATCGAGAATTGCGGATCGTAGATCCACCAGAACGCCAGCGCCGAGAGCACGGTCGGGACGATCCAGGGCAAGAGGATGATCGCACGCAGGATGCTCTTGAACGGAAAATGGTTGTTGAGCAGCAGCGCGAGCCAGAAGCCGAGCGCGAACTTCCCGAAGGTGGCGATGCCCGTATAGACCACGCTGTAGAACACTGCGTTCCACCACAGGGGATCGGTGAGCAGATACTGGAAATTCTCCAGGCCCACGAAGACGCCGCGACGGCCGATCGTGGTGTCGGTGAAAGCGAGCCAGATGCCGAGGCCGAGCGGATAAGTGAGGAACACCGAGAGCAGCCCGATCGCGGGCGCGAGGCACATCGCGATCAGGAACGGCTTGTAGTCGAACAGCCGCACCAGCCAGTTCGGTTGCCGCTGGGCAAGTACGGGAGAGGAGAGTGTCGTCACGGACATTAATGTGTTGTCCTATCGCTGAACGTCACCACACCGTCATTGCGAGCGAAGCGAAGCAATCCAGTCTGTCGCCGCGGCTGCAGTCTGGATTGCTTCGTCGCAAGTGCTCCTCGCAATGACGGCGGCTCTATCGTCGCGCGTTACCGCTGCCGCCGGAAGTACCGCTTGCAGCGCTGCTCGGCTTCCGCGGCGGCGGCCTCCGGCGTGGCCGCACCGGTCGCAACTGCAGAGAGCATCTGAATCAGCACGTAGTCGGCGGTGACCGCTCCGCTCGCGGTGGAGATCGGTCCCTTGTAACCGCTGTAGTAAGTGCTGTTCATGGTGTTCTTGAAGATCGACACCTTGGGGTCCTGCGACCATACCGCGGCATCGGCATAAGCCGCGAGCGGTTGCGACCAGTAGCCGGAATTAGCGTTGAGCCACGGCTCGTATTGGTCTTTTTCCAGCATGTATTGCAGGAAGGCCTTTGCGGCGTTGGGATATTGACTGTGTTTGAACACCATGGCGTTGAGTGTGAGCCCATCCATCGGTGAGACCTTGGCCAGGCCCTTGGGCAGGAGCTGATGCTCGCAATCGTCTGCGATCGCCTTGGTTGCTGGATCGTTCTTCAGTGAGAAGTACAACGAGACGCCGTTGGCGGTCAGCGAGATCTCCTGCGCGGAATAAGCGCGATTGTTCGACACATCATTCCACGACGTCGTGCCGGCGATGAAGGTCGGATAGAGCTGCTTGACCCAGTTCAGCGCAGCAATTGTTTCCTTGCTGTTGATGGTGACGTTGCCGTCCTCGTCGAGCAGCGAGGCGTTGTGCGACCACAGCGCCCAATTCGCGAAGCCGGTGCCGTCACCCCTAGCATTGCCGAGTGCGAAGCCGGCCGGCTTGCCGGCCTTGTGCAGCTTCTGGCAGAGGTCGAGGACGCCGGCATGGTCTTCCGGCACCTTGTCGAAGCCGACCGATTGCAGGATTGACTTGCGGTAGATCAGCGGCCCTGCGGTGGCGCCGAACGGCAGCCCGATCCAGTCGTTGCTCTTGTTCTTCTTGCCGTAACGCTGCGCCAGCGGCAACCAGCCGCCATAGCGCTTGCCGACATAGTCGGCGACGTCGGTCAGTTCGATCAGCTTGTCGATGTAGATGTGCGGTGCATCGGAGAAGCCCATGATAATGTCGGGGCCGGCGCCGGAGTTCGAGGTCACCGCGGTCTGCTGGTTGATGTCCTCCCAGCCGACGAAATCGACCTTGACCTCGACGCCGGTCTCCTTGGTGAACTTTGCTGCATTGGCACGGAACACGTCCTCGTCGGCCTGGACGAAGCGCACCGGGCGCAGCATGCGCAGCGATGCGCCCTTCTCGATGTCGAGCTTGGGTGCCGCCACGTCGGCGGCCTTGATTGTCGACGATGTTGTTTGCGCTGCAGCACCGGTGGCCGCGAGCGTTGCAGCGGATAGGCCCAGCGCCAAGGCATCACGACGTGTGATGTCGTTCCTCATCAGTACCTCCCTGTGATGTTCCCTTCCCGGCGTTGATCGCCGGTGAAGGGCCGTTCGGTCGTTGGCGCCTCGGGCGCCGGCCGCCTAGCTGTTCGGCCCGCGATCCATGCTGACGGGTTGCCAGCGGCGGAGCGTGGTGTCTTGCAGCACCGACGGATTGACGCAGCTTACCGGCCACATGCCCTGAAGCACCAGTGACAATTCGTAGCCCACGCGGCGCTTGCGTGCCTCGTCAAACCGTGCCGAGGCCGACGCCACGTGGGCGGTCAGCGTCACGTTCTCCATGCCGAGCAGGGGATTGTTGTGCGAGGGCGGTTCCTTCTCCAGCACGTCGAGCGCGGCGTGCGCGATCCAGCCCTCCTGCAGCGCCTTGATCAGGCTCTCCTCGTCCACGGTGGCGCCGCGCCCGGTATTGATGAAGATCGAACCCTTCTTCATCTGCCGAAAGTGCTTCTCGGTCAGCATGTGATGCACCTCGGGCCTTGCCGGGGCATGCATCGAGACGAAGTCGGATTGCGACAGCACCTCGTTCAGCGTCGCGGGGATCACGCCGTGGTCGTACATCAGCGTTTCCTGGATGAAGGGATCGTAGGCCATCATGCGCAGGCCGAACGGCGCCGCGCGTTTCGCAACTGCACGCGCGACGCGGCCGAACGAGACGAAGCCGAGCGTCTGGCCCATCAGCCTCGGGACCTTGAGCAGCGCTGGCCGGCCCTCCGCCCAGCGGCCGTCACGCACCATGCGGTCCTGCTCGACCAGGCGGCGGAAGCCGGCGAGCAGCAGCATCATGGCGTGATCGGCGACCTCTTCGATGAAGGTGTCCGGAATGTTGGTGACGGGAATGCCGCGCGCGGTGGCCGCCTTGACGTCGACGCTGTCGACGCCGACCGAGCCGAGCGTGATGACCTTGCAGGTCTGCAAGCTGTCGATGATGGTCTTGGTGATCGGGATGCCCTTGGCATAGATGGCGTCCGCGGTCTTTGCTGCGGCGATGAACCCGGCCTCGTCGGCGGGGGCCTCGATGATCTCGGCGTCGATCGGATCGAGCGCCTCGCGCTCAAAGGAATAGTCGCTGCCCGCGACCGTGAAGCTCGCGCCCTTCGGCGTCACCACCCTGTATTTCGGCATTTTCTCGCTCCCGATTTGGTTTGTCGGTTCTTGTTGTGACCCGCCTTAGCGGGCGGGCCTTTGCGTCTTTTACGCGAAATCGGAGCGGCCGCGTACAATCGTCGGTTGCCGGTGCGGGGATAAATTGCCGCTTTTTGCGGCTGCGTCCGGGCTTCTACGGAGGCATGTAAGTAACTTGCTAAGGCTCTCTCCCTAAAAGTTGTTTCGATTTCGATCGATCTGTCGCGCGCCCATATCCCATTATTGCCGGAGCTAATCGTGAAGTTGAGCAATCTGAAGATCGCCCCGAAGCTCGGCATCCTTGTCGGCGTCACCTTGTTCGGCCTGTGCATCTCCGGCGTCCTCGCCGGCTATCTGATGAAGCGCGAGATGGTGAATGCGCGCATCGATCAGGCCAAGGCGATCGTCGAGCTGGCACGCAACTATGCGGGCGCTCTGAAGAAGCGCGTCGACGCCGGCGAGCTGACGAAGGACGCGGCCATGGCCGAGCTTCGCCGCTACGGCAATTCGATGACCTACGACAACGGCGCGGGCTATCTGTTCGGTACATCGTACGAAGGCATCACGCAGCTCGCGCCGGATCCCAAGCAGATCGGCACCAATCGCATGGATGTCGTGACCAACGGCCGCAAGCTGTCCGTCGAGCTGATGGACGGCGTCAAGGCCAACGGTTCGATCCTGCTGCATTATGAGTATATGAAGCCCGGTCAGCCGACGCCGATCCGCAAGATCGGCTACGCGGTGGCGGTGCCCGGCTTCGACATGTATCTCGGCACCGGCGCTTATCTCGACGACATCGACGCCAAGATGGGCCCGGTCTATTGGCTGCTCGGCTTTGCCATGCTCGGCATTTTCGTTGTCGCCGGCAGCGTCGCCTGGCTGATCGGCCGCGGCATCAGCCGCCCGCTGGCGCTGCTCGGCGCCCGCATGAAGGATCTCGCCGACGGCAAGCTCGAGGGCGACATTCCCGGCGTTGGCCGCGGCGACGAGGTCGGCGCGATGGCCTCCACCGTCCAGATCTTCAAGGACAACGCGGTCCGCATCCGCGACCTCGAAAGGACCGAAGCCGATGCCAAGGAGCGCGTCGCGGCCGAACGTCGCAGCGCGATGGAGGGCATCGCCAGCGACTTCGAACGCAGCGTCAACGGCATCGTCCGCTCGGTCTCCTCGGCCGCGGCCGGCATGCAGACGACGGCGCAGTCGATGACCGCGACCGCCAGCGACGCCTCCTCGCGCGCGGCGACGGTCGGCGCGGCCTCGCAAAAGGCCTCCGGCAATGTCGGCACCGTCGCGGCGGCCGCCGAAGAGCTGTCGAGCTCGGTTGCGGAAATCTCCCGCCAGGTGACCCGCTCGACCGAAGTCGCCAGCCGCGCCGTCAGCGACGCCGAGCGTACCAACGCCACCGTGCAGGTGCTTTCGACCGGCGCCGAGAAGATCGGCGAAGTCGTCAAGCTGATCCATTCGATCGCCGCGCAGACCAATCTGCTCGCGCTCAACGCCACCATCGAGGCGGCACGCGCCGGTGAATCCGGCCGCGGATTCGCGGTCGTCGCCTCCGAGGTCAAGGCGCTCGCCAACCAGACCGCCAAGGCGACCGAGGAGATCTCCGCGCAGGTCGCGGCGATGCAGACCTCGACCAGCGACGCGGTCACGGCCATCTCCGGCATCACCCAGACCATCGCCGAGATGAGCGAGATCACCGCCGGCATTTCCGCCTCGATCGAGCAGCAGGGCGAGGCGACCCGCGAGATCGCCCGCAACATCCAGTCGGTCGCGGCCGGCTCCAGCGAGATCAACGCCCATATCGGCAGCGTCACCTCCGCTGCGGAAGCGACCGGCACCGCGGCCACCGACGTGCTCTCCAACGCCCGCGAGCTGGACAACCAGTCCGGCGCGCTGCGCAGCGCCGTCGACGGCTTCCTCGCCAAGGTGCGCGCGGCGTAGATTCTTGCGCTGAATTCGTAGGGTGGGCAAAGGCGCGCAAGCGCCGTGCCCACCTTTCTTTTTAGTTCGCTGACACTCGTGGGCACGCTTCGCTTTGCCCACCCTACGAGAGCCGTGCCCGGCTCAGCGCCGCGTCCGGGACACGAGACCGTCCTACTGCTTCTCGATCTTCGCGTTCGTGATCAGCTTCTCCCACAGCACGAGTTGTTCGTTCACGAACGTGCCGAGCTGCTCCGGCGTGCCCGAGAACGCGTCCATGCCGAGCGTGGCGAGCTGGGCCTTGATCTCCGGCTTCTCGACGATCTTCCGGATCTCGGCGTTGAGCCGGGTCACGATCTCCTTCGGCATGCCGGCGGGGCCGAAATAGCCCTGCCAGGACGAGATGTCGAAGTCCGGCACGCCGGCCTCCTGCATCGAGGGCAGGTTCGGCACCAGCGGCGAGCGGTCCTTGGTGGTGACGGCGAGCGCGCGCAGCGCGTTGCCGTTGACGTGGGGCAGGCCCGTCAGGATGTCGACGAACATCATCGAGACGCGGCCGCCCATGACGTCGTTGAGCGCCGGCGGCGAGCTCTTGTAGGGCACGTGCAGCAGGTCGAGCCCGGCATTGTGCGCAAAGGTCGCACCCGAGACGATCGCGGAGGACGATCCCGAGGCGTAGCTCAGCTTGCCCGGATTGGCCTTGCCGTAGGCGACCAGCTCGCCGACGGTCTTGGCCGGCACTTCCGGATTGACGACCAGCATGAAGGGCAGGTCGCCGGTGCGCGCGATCGGCGTGAAGTCCTTGACCGGATCGTAAGTGAGGTTCTTGAGCAGATAGGGATTGGCGGAATGCGTGGTGTTGGTCGTCACCAGCAGCGTGTAGCCGTCGGGGGCCGCCTTCGCGACATAGCTTGCGGCGAGCATGCCGTTGGCGCCCGCCTTGTTCTCGATCACGATGCCGACGCCGAGCGCCTGCGACAGATGCTGCGAGATCAGCCGTGTCGTCGTGTCAGTGCCGCTGCCGGCCGCGAACGGCAAAACCAGCGTGATGTTGCGGCTCGGATAATTGTCGGCCTGGGCCGTGGATGCGGCGGCGAGGCACAATGCGGCCGCTCCGGCGGCACGCAGGTTTCGAATCAGCCCTGAAAGCATGTTTGAACGTTCCCTCTTTTTGGTTGGCGGGGAACCTAGCGCCTCCTCGTCGAAATCGGAAGGCGGGAGTTGCTTGCCCCGGGCGCAGTGCAGCGCGCCGCCCCTTGCGGCGTGATGCGCTGCTGAACCGGGGCCCATACTCGCGGCAATCTGGATCCCGGCGCTGCGCAGCGTCACTGCGTGCCGCAGCGCGTCCGGGACACGAGAGCGTATCGTCCGCGTCGCGGAATTACTTCACCGCGGAGCCCTGGCGTGAGGCGATCACGACGCCGGCGAGCACCAGCGCGTAGCCGATCAGGTGGAACGGCTGCAGCTTTTCGCCGAGCAGCAGGATCGCCATCGCCGAGCCGAACACCGGCACCAGATGGAAGAACGGCGCGGCCCGATTCGGGCCGATCAGCGCGACGCCGCGGTTGAAGAAGAGATAGGCCAGCGTCGAGGGAAAGATCAGGATGTAGCCCAGCGTCGCCAGCGTCGTTCCGTCGAGTTGCAGCACGCGGCCGCTTGCCGCCTCCCAGATCGCGGTCGGCAGCAGCATCGTCGCGCCGCAGCAGGTGGTGAAGGACAGGAAGGACAGCTGGTGGATCTTGGGCCGGCGCGGGATGAAGGCCGAGTAGATCCCGAACGCCACCAGCGAGGAGGCGAACATGATGTCGCCCCTGTTGAAGCTGATGCTCGCGAGCGCGGCGAGATCGCCGCGCAGAATGATGATCAGCACGCCGAGAAGCGAGATCGCGATGCCGGCGAATTGCCCACCCGTCAGCCGCACGCCGAACAGCACCAGCGACCACAGCGCCACGAACAGGGGACCTGCCGACTGGATCAGCAGCGCGTTCAGCGCCTCCGTGTATTGCATCGCCCAGTACGAGATCGCGTTGTTGAAGGCGAAGCCCACCAGCGACAGGAACAGCATCAGCGGCAGGCTGTTGCGCAAGTCGGGCCAGTCGCGCTTCAGATGCGGCCAGGCGAACGGCAACAGGATCAGGAAAACGCCGAACCAGCGGATCGTGGTCACCGTCAGCGGCGGCACATGCGCGCCGACATGACGCGCCAGCACGATGTTGCCGGCCCAGAACAGCGAGCTCAGGCTGAGCAACAGATAAGGCTGGTTGTTGAGCCAACTGGCCGGATTGGCGGTCTTTGGCGCGGGCGGAGCAATCGTCATTGGCGTTGGACGAAAGCTTGCGCCGGATTGCCGTCGCCGCACAAGCCACGCGGCCGCAATGCTACAATGCAGGCAAACCCTGAGGAGCGCCTTTGGCGGTTAATATGTTGAACATCGCTGGCGCGCGTCTCCCCCTCTCCCCCTGTGGGAGAGGGTGGCTCGCCGCGAAGCGGCGAGACGGGTGAGGGGTCTCTTTCCGCGAGTCCAATTCTCATTTGAGTGCGCGGATGCAACCCCTCATCCGGCGCTTCGCGCCACCTTCTCCCGCAAGGGGAGAAGGAAGAAATTACGTCGCCTGCTTCCGCGACGCCACGAACACGCCCGACAGCACCAGCGCGAAGCCGATGAAGTGGAATGCCTGCGGGTGTTCGTCCAGGAACGCCATCGCCATGATCGAACCGAACACCGGCACGACGTGGAAGAACGGCGCGGCACGGTTGGCGCCGATCAGGCGGACGCCCCGATTGAAGCAGAGATAGGCCAGCGTCGAGGGAAACACCGCGACGTAGAACAGCGTCAAGAGGTTCGGCCCGTCGAGCTTCATCACGGGCCGCGCGGACAATTCCCAGATCTCCAACGGAATGAGACAGGCTGCGCCGGCCCCGAAGGTGAAGGCGAGGAACGACAGGCCGTGCATCGGCGGCCGTTTCAAGGTCAGCACCGAATACAGCGCGAAGATGACGAGCGCGACGATGAAGATGAGGTCGCCCTTGTTGAACTCGATGTTCGACAGCGTGGTGAAATCGCCGTGCAGCAGAATGGTCAGCACGCCGCACATCGACAGCAGCACGCCGAACGCCTGCGCGGCGGTGAGGCGGATGCCGAGGATGGCCAGCGACCACAGCGCCACGATCAGCGGCGCGGCCGACTGCAGCAGCAGCGTATTGAGTGCCTGGGTATGCTCCAGCGCCCAGTATTGCAGCGTGTTGAAGGCGCCGATGCCGGTGACCGAGAGCGTGATCATCAGGCCAAGTCTGCCGCGGATCGCGGGCCAGTCCAGGGCAAGATGTTTCCAGGCGAACGGCAGCACCAGCAGGAAGGCGAAGAACCAGCGCAGGAACGATAGCGTGACCGGCGGGATGTGGCCGGCGGCGAGCCGCCCGACGATGGCGTTGCCGGCCCAGCACAGCGCGGTGATGCTGAGCAGCAGGTAGGGCTGGTTGGCGATCCAGCTGTGGCCGGATGTCTCCGCGCTGGTGGTCTGGCCGGTGGCGGACATTGGGATTGGCGTGCCCCGCATGCGCCGAGGCTTCCAGCCCGGCGGGATCCGGGCCGGCTGATCGCCCGGCGCTGTCCAAAGACACGGAAATCGGGGCTGCATCAACGGGGGGCGGACGCATCGCGACCATGCAGCGGCGGATTGCGCCTCTCACGCTTTGGTCGAAGCCCCGCGCGCCGCCGCGAAGGTTTCTGGATTTTCCGGGGATATCAAAGGCTTGGAGTAGCCTCGAAGCCCTGAAAATGCCCCGTTCTTGCTTGCCTAGAGAGGCTGCTTCCTTTATCCGGTTGGGCTGCCTCGGTGCGAACGGCCTCTGGCCGGGAATTGGGCTGGGCGCAGGCGTGATTCCGGAAAAGTGGGTACCAATTTTCCGTTCGGATCATGCCACCTACAGAGAAATCTTCGAAGGATTACCCGCGAATGGCCAATGTTGTCGTCGTCGGCGCCCAGTGGGGCGACGAAGGAAAGGGCAAGATCGTCGACTGGTTGTCGGAGCAGGCGGACATCGTCGTCCGCTTCCAGGGCGGTCATAACGCCGGCCACACGCTGGTGATCAACGGCAAGACCTACAAGCTCGCGCTGCTGCCCTCGGGCGTGCTGCGCGAGCAGAAGCTGTCGGTGATCGGCAACGGCGTGGTGTTCGATCCCGCCGCCTTCCTCGACGAGGTCTCCAAGCTGCGGGCGCAGGGCGTTGCGGTCTCGCCGGAGAACCTGCGTATCGCCGAGAACGTCACGCTGATCCTGCCGCTGCACCGCGAGCTCGATGCGCACCGCGAATCGGCCAGCGCCGCGACCGCGATCGGCACCACCCGCCGCGGCATCGGCCCGGCCTATGAGGACAAGGTCGGCCGCCGCGCCATCCGCCTGATGGACCTCGCCGACCTCGACACGCTCCCGCACAAGATCGACCGGCTGCTTGCCCACCACAACGCGCTGCGCCGCGGCCTCGGCCTGCCCGAATTCGACGGCAAGGTGATCTTGAAGGAGTTGAGCGCGCTGGCGCCGGAGCTGCTGCCCTACGCCGAGACGGTGTGGCGGCTGCTCGACATCAAGCGGCGCGAAGGCAAGCGCATGCTGTTCGAAGGCGCGCAGGGCGCGCTGCTCGACGTCGACCATGGCACCTATCCCTACGTCACCTCGTCCAACACGGTGGCGGCGCAGGCCGCGACCGGCGCCGGCCTCGGACCGGGCGCGGTCGGCTATGTGCTCGGCCTGTGCAAGGCCTACACCACCCGCGTCGGCCAGGGCCCGTTCCCGACCGAGCAGGACAACGAGACCGGCCGCCGGATCGGCGAGCGCGGCCGCGAGTTCGGCACCAACACCGGCCGTCCGCGCCGCTGCGGCTGGTTCGACGCCGTGCTGGTCCGCCAGGCGGTCCGGACCTGCGGCATCAACGGCCTGGCGCTGACCAAGCTCGACATCCTCGACGGCTTCGACACGATCGAGGTCTGCACCGGCTACAAGCTCGACGGCAAGGAGATCGACCACTTCCCGGCCGGCGAGGGTGCCCAGGCCCGGGTCGAGCCGATCTACGAGACCATCGAGGGCTGGAAGGAGCCGACCGCCAATGCGCGGTCCTGGGCCGACCTGCCGGCCCAGGCCATCAAATATGTCCGGCGGATCGAGGAATTGGTGGGGTGCCCGGTTGCGCTGCTTTCCACCAGCCCCGAACGCGAAGATACTATCCTGGTGCAAAATCCGTTTGAGGCTTAACGATATCTTACCGGGACGCGCGTATAGTTGAGTTGAAATGGCTGATTACTATCCGCTGATCGCCCGCGCTATTGCCGCCCTGGACCCGAACGCTCCCGGCGAAAGCCGTCGCGCGCTCTATGAGCGGGCGCGCACGGCGTTGATCGCACAGCTACGCAGCGTGCAGCCGCCGCTCTCCGAATCCGAGATCACCCGCGAAAGGTTGTCGCTGGAGGAGGCGGTCCGCAAGGTCGAATCGGAGGCTGCCCAGCGCGCCCGCGAGGCCTCGCGCCCCGGTGGCGGCGCCCGCGGTGGCAGCAGCGGCGACGCCTTTCGCCGCGCCAGCACCCGAGCCGCCGAAGGCAGCCCGGCTGCGCCGGCCCCGCCGCGGACGCGTCCGGCCCCGCCGCCGCCGCGCGCCGACCGTCCATCCATCAATGTCGATGACCAAGGCGAGGCCCCGCGTCCGCCGCGCGCGCCCCGTTTCGACGCCCCGCGCCAACCGGGACCGTCCGCCCCGCCACCGATGCCGGAGCCGGCGGCCGGACGCGATCGCGCCGGTGCGCGTCGTCCTCCCGATGTCGGACCTCCGCCGCCGCTGCCGCCGGCACCGGGCGTGCGCGGCTTCCGCGACATCACCGCCGACGCCAACGATCTCGGCGGCGCTGCCGCGCAGGCCAGCCGCGCCGCGCGCCGCACCTATGCCAACGTGCCCTCGCCCTCGCCGGAATTCGACCGGCTCGAGCCGAGCCTGGAAAACCGCGCCGGCGAGCAGGACGCGCCTTATTCCTACGACGAGTCGGTCGAGGAGGCCGAGCGCTACGCGCCGCAGCCGCCGTCGCCGCGTCCGCGCATCGCGCCCGAGCGCGACGCCAAGAAACGCGCCCGCACGCGCTCCACCTTCCCGTTCAAGAGTGCGATCGCCGTCGGCATCGTGCTGATCCTGGTCGGCGCCGGCATCCTCTGGGGCAAGCAGCTGGTCCAGATCGCGACCAATTTGCTGAAGTCCTCGCCGACCCAGGTGGTGGAGGCGCCGAAGGATCCGTCCCAGCCGCAGAGCAAGCCGAAGATTCCCGATCGCGTCGGCCAGCCCTCGGCCAGCGACCAGCCGGTCGCGCCGGTGGCGCAGAAGGTCGTGCTCTATGACGAGGATCCGTCCGATCCGAAGGGCAAGCAATATGTCGGCTCGGTGGTGTGGCGGCTCGAGCCGATCAAGGCGTCCGGCAACCAGAAGGCCGACGTCGCCGTGCGCGCCGACATCGAGATCCCCGACCGCAAGTTCAAGATGACGATGTCGTTCCGCCGCAACACCGATTCCTCGCTGCCGGCGAGCCACACGGCGGAGCTGACCTTCATCCTGCCGCCGGATTTTCCGGGCGGCAGCGTCTCCAACGTGCCGGGCATCCTGATGAAGTCGAACGAGCAGGCGCGCGGCACGCCGCTCGCCGGCCTCGCGGTCAAGGTCACCGACGGCTTCTTCCTGGTCGGCCTGTCCAATGTCGACGCCGACCGGTCCCGCAACGTCCAGCTCCTGAAGGAGCGCTCGTGGTTCGACGTGCCGCTGGTCTATGCCAACCAGCGCCGCGCAATCATCGCCATCGAGAAGGGCGCCCCCGGTGAGCGCGCCTTCAACGACGCCTTCGCCCAGTGGGGCGATTAGGGGCTCAAGCTGCGACTGAGTCGATGCGAGCCGAGGGGATACCTCCCCCGCTTGCGGAAGGGCTATCGCGTTTGAGAGCTTTTCCCTGCAGCCATCCTTCGAGACGCCCGCTTAGGCGGGCTCCTCAGGATGAGGGCGGAGTGTGAGGCAGCAGTTTCAAGGGCACTGACGCCAATTAGCCTCATCCTGAGGAGGCGCGTAAGCGCCATCTCGAAGGACGAGGCGCGCGCGCCGGCCGCCGCCAAGAGTCACATGCGAGAACCTTGTCCGGCGGGAAGAGGCGGACCGAGCCTCAACGATCCAGCCGAACTCGACCCGACTACTGCGCCGCCGCTTCCCGCTTGCGCGAGGCGACCGCTTCGCGGTCCATCACGGCGCGGCAGCCGGGGCTGACCTGGGCCTTGTTCCGCACCATGCAGGCCCTGACCCTGGGAATGTCGGGGATCTCACTGGAGCACAGACGCATCGCGTCACCCGTGCACATCTGCTGCGCTTCGGATGAGAAGGCGAGGCCGGGTGAAGTCTGGAGTGCGATGGCCGTGGTTGCGACGGCGAAGAGCGAAGCGGTGGTCTTAAGCAGCGAAGCGATGGTTTGATAGCGTGTCATGCAGAATGCGTCCCCGAGTTCCGTGGGCTTGAGCCACTTGGTTTTTGGGGCGCCGCACGTGGCTTGATCTGCCGCATGTCACAGCCTTCACGTCGGGAACTTTGGTCCCGCATGTGGTCGCTCGATTTCTTGAAGTTCGAATCGAAAGGTGCTGCGCCGCCCGAGCGAAGTATGCGCCATTGTCACGCGGCTGCAATGGCAGGCGCAAAGGAATTTGCAATTGTTGCGTGGACGTCACGCACAAAGCTTGCGCGCGCGATCAGATCATCCGATCGAAGGATGCGCTCGCTTGTTCCACGTCGCTCGCGCCGAGCGCGGCGGCGTGTTCCTCGACGGCGGTGACGCCTTTGGCGGTCAGCTCGAACAGATCGCCGTCCTTCATCACGTAGCCGTCGGCGATGAGCTCGCCGATCTTGCCGTGGCGGTCGTCGGCGAAGGCAACGGACTGGCTGATGTCCCGCAGGATCGAGAGCTGTTCGTCGCGCAACATGGCTTCACTCTCCGTTCGCTGGGGATGGTCGGTCTCACATGCCGTGGCTCTGAAACACCTTGCTGCAAGAGCGCGACAGCTTGGCCCGGTTGGCCTGCAGGCAACCCTGCACGGCGCCGTCATTGCCGAGGTCCTTGCGACAGAAGCGCGAGGCGTCGCGTGAGCACGCCTGCTGTTCCTGCGGCGAGCCCATGTGGCCTTGCGCAAGAGCGGGTGCGTTCGACAGGCCACTCAGGGCTGCCAGCGTGATCGTCGCCAGGAGAAATTTGTGGGCCATCGGCGGCTCCAATCTGACAGGGATAATTCAGGTCCTGTCTGAACTCGTCGCCTTGCCACTTGTTCCCTCAATGGCCGAGCCCGCCCCGCTATTCAAGGTTCCCGCGGCGCTGCTATAAACGTCGGCGAAGTGAAAGGGTGTTTGATGAAACGCTATCTGGTGTTTGCCCTGGTTGGCCCGTTCGTCGGCGGGTTCCTGCTGTTGCTGACGACGACCTATCAGTCCGGCTATTGGGCCCAGACCAGTCTCGGCGAGGTCGGCAAGCTGTTCGCGGTGTTCTTCAAGACCCTGCAGTACAGCTACCTGTTCGGCTTCCTGCCCTCGCTGATGATCGGCGCGGTCGATGACATCCTGACCCATGTCAGGCGGATCGGTCCGGGCTTGCGGATGCTCCTGGTCGGTCTGTTCGCCTTCGTGCTGGCCTCGCTCACCTACAGCTCGCGCGGGCCGGATTCGGGTGCGGTGCAGTTCATCCTGTATGGCCTCGTCGGGTTCGTGCCGGCGGTGATTTCGTCCTGGCTCGTACATAAATACATCAAGGAGCCGCAAGCAGTGGCGGCGCCGACCTGAGCGCGCGACGTTCGGGCGCGGCGCAGCAACCTCTGCCGCCCCAGCGCGTTCCCTGAAGGCCATGACCATGTCCGACGACGATATCCTTGCTCCACGCAGATCCCGTACGGGGAGCTCGCGCGCGACCGCTTCCGGCCCGGAGGCACGCGGGCCGATCATCGACCAGGATGGTCGGGAAATCCGCCCTGAAACGCTGGAGCAGGGCTTTCGCGAGTTCGGTTTCGAGCTGGGCAAGGATCATCCGTTCGCCGGGAGCCCGTTCGGCAATCTGACGCGCGAGCAGCGGATCGCGCGGATCGAGGCGATCGCAAAGCTGCTCGACGTCGCCTTCATCCTGCCCGGCACCAACATACGCTACGGCATCGACGGGTTGATCGGCCTGATCCCCGTCGTCGGCGACATCATCACCACGGCGATCTCGCTGTGGCTGGTGCGCGAGGCCCGGGCGCTGGGGGCGCCCTGGTACATCACCACCCGCATGCTCGGCAATGTCGCGCTCGACGGCGTGGTCGGCCTGGTCCCGTTCGCGGGCGACGCTTTCGACGTCATGTTCCGCGCCAACATGCGCAACGTGCGCCTCTTGCGCCGCTGGCTCGACAAGCAGCCACGGATCTGAGGCTTCCCCTCTTCGCCTCTCCCCGTAAGAACGGGGAGAGGGAGTAGAAACGCAAAAAGCGCGACGGCCTTTTGGCCATCGCGCTTTCTGCGCACATCGTAAGGCTCAGCGAAACTTATGCCGCGTCGGCGGCGTCGGTCTCGGCCGGCGCCGGCTTGGGACGGCGGGGCAACGGGAAGGCTTCGCTCTCATAGAGCGAGCGGATGCCGTTCTGGTCGAAACGCGCTTCCTCGACCTGGAGATAGGCGCCGTTCAGCGAATCCGTCGGCAATTGCTCCATCGCGAACTGCACGGCTTCGGCCGCGGTGCCGAACCGGCGATAGGTGAAGCCTGCGCGCTTCTTCTTGCGGATCGCGGCGGGGAAGAGTTCGGCAGACGTGTTGAAGTTGAACGGACGCAGTGGACGCATGGTCAAAGACCTCGTGATCTCTCTGGGGCTTTAAGCGCGTGGGGTTTGGGAGGGCAGGGGCCGCAATCGAGCGGGCCCGCCGCACATGCCATTTTCGCCCACTAATATAGGCCGTTTTGACAAAAATGCGACCCCTGCGATGGGAGATGATGAATCCGCGCATGGCAGCTCCGCGGATGAAATTAACTGAATTACTTCAATGACTTATATGGCTTAAAATTTGCCAAGAAGCAGCAGGACGACGAGCACGACCAAGACGACGCCTCCGATGCCCATGCCGGAATGGCCCATGCCATAGCCGTAGCCGCCGACGCGGCCGGACAGGCCGCCGAGCAGATAGATGATCACCAGGATGATCAGGACGGTCCCGACTGACATGGCATCCTCCCCTGGCGGCCGCCAAATGCGATGATCGGCCGCACCGCCAGACAAGAAAAGCACATCGCGCGGCCGGGTTCCATGAAGGAACCCGACCGCGGGCAACGTTATTTGGGCTCCAGCTTCAGCGCGGCCGAGTTGATGCAGTAGCGCAGGCCGGTCGGCCCGGGGCCGTCGGGGAAGACGTGGCCGAGATGGCCGCTGCATTTGGAGCAGAGCACCTCGGTGCGGATCATGCCGTGGCTGACGTCCCGCTCCTCGTCGACATGGCTCTCGACGGCCGGCTGGGTGAAGCTCGGCCAGCCGCAGCCCGAGTCGAACTTGGCGTCGGATTCGAACAGCACATTGCCGCAGCCGGCGCAGACATAGGTGCCGGCGCGGTGGTCGTGCTCATACTCGCCCGAGAAGGGACGCTCGGTCGCCTTCTCGCGCAGCACCGCGTACTGCATCGGCGACAATTCGCGCCGCCACTGCTCTTCGCTCTTGATGACCTTGTCGTCCGTGGTTTTCATTTTGGTGTCGGGCATGGGTCTCCCGTTCTTGAGATGATCTCGCGATCAGTTGGTGGCCTTGCTGGCGCTCACCAGCGTCGGCTTTTCAATGTAGTTATCCGCGAACAGCTTTTTCAGGTTCTCGACCTTGGGCAGGTCGTTATAGGCGATGTAGGGCTGGTTCGGGTGCAGCGTCAGATAGTCCTGGTGGTAGGCCTCCGCCGGGTAGAACGCCTCCAGCGCGCCGACCTTGGTCACGATCGGCTTGCTGAACACCTTGGCGCCGTTGAGCTGGGCGATATAGGCCTCCACCACTTTCTTCTGCTCGTCCGAGGTGGTGAAGACGGCCGAGCGATATTGCGTGCCGACGTCGGGGCCCTGGCGGTTGAGCTGGGTCGGGTCGTGCGCCACCGAGAAGTAGATCTGGAGGATCTTTCCGTAGGAGATCTTCTTCGGGTCGTACTTGATCTCGACCGCCTCGGCATGGCCGGTCCGGCCGCTCGAGACCGTCTGGTAGTCGGCGGTCGCCTTGGTGCCGCCGGCATAGCCGGAGACCGCGTTGACGACGCCCGCGGTGTGCTGGAAGACGCCTTGGACGCCCCAGAAGCAGCCGCCGGCGATCACGGCGGTCTGGATCCCGCTCGCAGGTGCCGCATCCATGGCCGGGGCGGGGATCACGACCGCGTCCTCCGCGGCCTGAGACGGCGCGGCAAAGGCCAGCGCGAAGGTTAGCGAAAGGGCGGTGGTTGCGGCGAGCAGGGAGGCGAGGGCAGGTCGGCGCATGGCGGATCCTCTTTCGAAAGGTCTGACAGTCTAGGGCGGTCGGGGCCGGACGAACAGTTGCCCGGCTGCGTTTTCGCACCATCCGAGGTACGGACGCGGCCGCCGGTTGTTACGGCGGGACGGACACGAGTCTGTGAAACGAGCCGCGCGGGATAGAAGGGCGCCGGCGGCTTGGCGAGACCGGGAACTCCGCGCTAGATGAACCGGTGCGATCGATGATCGACTTAAGAAGAATCTGGCTGGAGCAGGCCTGACCCATGCTGCGCGTCATTTCCCTGAGCCTCGTCATCCTGACCGCCGGCCTGTTCAGCGCGGCGGCCGACCCGCAGGCCGACGATCTCACCCTCTGCCGCGACCGCCAGGCGGAGGCCCAGGCCCGTGCGAGCGCCTGCGACAATCTGCTGAAGGCCGACAAGCTCACCGGCAAGGACAAGGCCATCGCGCTCTCCGTGCGCGGCAACACGCTGATCAGCAAGCGCGACTACGACCGCGCGATCGAGACCCTGTCCATCGCGATCGATCTCGATCCTGATTACGTCATCGCCCTCAACCTGCGCGGCCTCGCCTATGAGCGCAAGGGCCAGGATGACCTCGCCATGGCGGACTACAACCTCGCCCTCCAGAAGCGCCCCACCTACGGTGTCCCCTACAACAATCGGGGCGTCATCCACGCGCGCCGCGGCGCGTTGCAGAGCGCGCTCGACGATTTCAGCCTGTCGATCAAATACACGCCCAAATTCCTGCTCGGCTGGACCAATCGCGCCCGCGCGCGGACGCTGATGAAGGATTTCGACGGCGCGATCGCCGATTTCGCGGAGGCCGAGAAGATCGACCCGGCCGCGCCGCAGATCGCCAGCAACCGCTGCATCACTTACGGCATGATGGGCAGGTACGCGCAGGCCCTTGCCGACTGCAACGGCCTGATCGAGCGGCAGCCGAAAAACGTGTTCGCGATCAACAACCGCGCCGACGTCAGCATGATGAAGGGCGACCTCGACGCCGCGCTGAAGGATTACAACACGGCCATCCAGATCAATCCGAACAACATCCGCGCGCATTCCGGTCGCGGCCAGATCTACGAGCGGAAGAAAGATCTCGCGCAGGCGCGCGCCGATTACCGCGCGGCCGCGTATTCGCTGACGAAGTTCGACGAGCCCGACGTCGCCCGCGCCCGTGCCGTCGCGCAGGAGCGGCTCGCCGCGCTGATGCTGCAGGCGCCGGCCGGAGCAACCGGGCGCCGCGTGGCGCTGGTGATCGGCAACGGCTCCTACAAGAACGTCCATGCGTTGCCCAATCCGCCGCGCGATTCCAAACTGATCGCGAGCGTGCTGCGCGACGTCGGCTTCCAGAGCGTGATTTCCGTCAATGACCTCACCCGCGACAAGTTCTTTGACGCGCTGAAGGCCTTTGCGGAGGAAGCGGAGAAGGCCGACTGGGCCGTAGTCTATTACGCCGGCCACGGCTTCGAGATCGGCGGGGTGAACTATCTCGTTCCCGTCGACGCCAAGCTCGCCGCCGACAAGGACGCCGAGACCCAGGCGGTCGCCCTCGAGCAGGTGATCGCCGCGGTCGGTGCCGCGCGGAAAATGCGCCTCGTGGTTCTGGATGCCTGCCGCGACAATCCGTTCGCGCCGAGCATGCAGCGCACGCTGTCGCTGAAGCTGGTCGACAAGGGCTTTTCCAACATCGAGCCCGGCGCCGGCTTCATGGTGGTCTACGCCGCCAAGCACGGCGAGACCGCGATGGACGGCGACGGCAGCGCCAACAGCCCGTTTGCCACCGCGCTGGCCCGCGAGATCAAGCAGCCGCGCATCGAGATCCGAAAACTGTTCGACATCATCCGCGACGACGTCTGGGCTGCGACGAAGCACGAGCAGCAGCCATTCACGTATGGGTCACCGCCGGGACGGGAGGATTTTTACTTTGTGGCGGGGAAGTAAGGGGCGCGATTCCGGCGCCCCATTCTCCGTGCCGTAGGGTGGGCAAAGCGACTTGTCCGCCGTAGCTCGAAGAGCGAAGGCGGAAGCGTGCCCACGTGTTTATTTGCTTATGGAGAGAGATCGTGGGCACGGCGCTATGCGCCTTTGCCCACCCTACGGCAGGGTCACACCACGATGCTCAGCCGTTTCGCTGCGCGCGTAATCCCCGTATACAGCCACCGCGCCCGCGAGTCCTGGAACGCAAAGCTCTCGTCGAACAGCACGACGTCGTCCCATTGCGAGCCCTGCGACTTGTGCACGGTGAGCACGTAGCCGTAATCGAACTCGTCATAGGGCTTGCGCTGCTCCCAGGCGATCTGCTCGACGCCGCCCTCGAAGCAATCGGCGCGCACCGAGACCTTGGTCACCTTGTGGCCGAAATCCTCGTCCGGCGACAGCCGCATCGAAAGGATGCGCGATTTCGAGCGCGACGTGTTGCGCGACTTCACGCGCCACAGCCCGCCGTTGAACAGGCCCTTCTTGCGGTTGTTGCGCAGGCATACTAGCTTGTCGCCCGCGACCGGGAAGACGTCCTCGATGTTCTGGCGCTGCCGCACCCGCATGTTGTAGGCGCGCCGCGTGTTGTTGCGGCCGACCAGCACCTGGTCGGCGCCCATGACGCGGTCGGGATCGAGCTCCTTGCGCGACACCACCTCGCTCTCGCCGTAGCGGCCGATGTCGAGCTCGCGTCCCTCGCGCACGTCCATCGACATCCGCACGATCGGATCGTCCTGGGCCTGGCGGTGCACCTCGGTCAGCATCGCGTCGGGCTCGGTGTTGGTGAAGAAGCCGCCGCCCTGGATCGGCGGCAGCTGCGCGGGATCCCCGAGCACGAGCAGTGGGCAGTCGAACGACATCAGGTCGCGGCCCAATTCGGCGTCGACCATCGAGCATTCGTCGATCACGATCAGCTTCGCCTTCGAGGCCGGCGCGTCGTCCCACAATTCGAAGCTCGGCTGCTCCTCGCCGGATTCGCGGGCGCGGTAGATCAGGGAGTGGATGGTGGAGGCGTCGTCGCAACCCTTGTTGCGCATGACGAGGGCGGCCTTGCCGGTGAAGGCCGCGAATTTCACCTCGCCGTCGACGCCTTCGGCGATGTGCCGGGCCAGGGTCGTCTTGCCGGTGCCGGCAAAGCCGAACAGGCGGAAGATCGGCGGCGTGCCATTGCGGCCCGGCCTGGCCTTCAGCCAGTCGCCGACGGCCTTGAGAGCGGCATCCTGATGCGGTGTGAAACTGGCCATATCTGTCTTGAGGAAGGGCGAAACGAGGCGATTCGCCATCCCCCAAAACTAACCATTCGCCCCGCCGGTTCAAGCGGGGCGAAGCCGGTTGCCTTTTGGTCCTACTGCCAGCCGGGAACGCCGCGCATGTCGGGCAGCTGGTGGGCGATGCCCTTGTGGCAGTCGATGCAGGTCTTTTCCTTGGTGAACAGGAAGCGCTGGTGCGCCACCGAGGCCCGCGGCGACTGCTTGGTGATGTCCATGGAATCGGCACTATGGCAGTTGCGGCATTCCAGTGAATCGTTGGCCTTGAAACGCGCCCATTCGTGCGCGGCGAGCTCGAGGCGATGATCCTGGAATTTCTCGCGGGTGTCGATCGTGCCGAAGATCTTGCCCCAGACCTCCTTGGAGGCCTGCATCTTGCGCGCGATCTTGTCGGTCCAGTTGTGCGGGACGTGGCAATCCGGGCAGGTCGCGCGCACGCCGGAGCGGTTGCTGAAGTGGATGGTGGATTTCAGCTCGGCGTAGACGTTGTCCTTCATCTCGTGGCAGCCGGTGCAGAATTTTTCGGTGTTGGTCAATTCCAGCGCGGTGTTGAAGCCGCCCCAGAAGATAACGCCGGCGACGAAGCCCGCGAGCACCAGCGTGCCGAGCGCGAACACCGAGCTCGGCCGGGTCAGCACACGCCAGAGCTCCAGCGCAAAGTCCCAGCTTCGCGCGATGAAGCCGCGCTTGGTTTTCAGCTCTGCATTGGGCTCGTCAGCAGTCGTCGTCATCGGCGGCCACCCGGGCTTGCACGCGAGAGCAGCGTGTCGATGTCGACGAAGTCGTTGCTCACGGGCGGATTGGCGGTGTTCTGCGGCACGTGGCATTCCGTGCAGAAGAAGCGCCGCGGCGAGATCGAGGCCAGGAACTGGCCGTCGCGGTCCATGAAATGCGTGATCGAGACCATCGGCGCCTGCGATTCCGCCGTGCGTGCCCGCGCATGGCAGGACAGGCATTTGTTGCCGTTGAGATCGATCTGATAGCCGTCGATCGTGTGCGGGATGACCGGCGGCTGCTCCGGATAATTGCGCACCTCCTTCTCGGACGTGTTGCGGTTCGGCAGCATCGGCGGCGCCGGGCCCTCGTCATTGAGTGGGGCCGGACCGCGCAGGCCCGAGGTGACGGTCTGTGCGGTCAGCGAGCTCGAGGCCGCGGCGATCGCGAAGGCGAGCAAGGCGATTGCAGATCGTTTCATCATGACAGGCTCACCCGCTCGATGCGCACGGCGCATTTCTTGAAGTCGGTCTGCAGCGAAATCGGATCGGTCGCGTCCAGAGTCACCTTGTTGATCAGCTTGGACTCGTCGAACCACGGCACGAAGACGAGGCCCTTCGGCGGCCGGTCGCGACCGCGCGTTTCGACCCGGGCGCGGATGAAGCCGCGGCGGGAGACCACCTTCACCTCGTCCCCGCGACGGAGCTTGGCATCCGCCGCATCGTCCGGATGCATGAAGCACACGGCTTCGGGGAAGGCCTTGTACAGCTCGGGCACGCGGCGCGTCATGGTGCCGGAATGCCAGTGCTCCAGCACGCGGCCGGTCGAGAGCCAGTAGGGATATTCGTTGTCGGGCGATTCCGCCGGCGGCTCGTAGGGCAGCGCGAAGATGCGCGCCTTGCCGTCGGGATAGCCGTAGAACTGCACGTCGGTGCCCTGCTTGACGTAGGGATCACTGCCCTCGCGGAAACGCCACTTCGTCTCCTGGCCGTTGACGACGGGCCAGCGTAGGCCGCGCTCGCGGTGATAGGTGTCGAACGGCGCGAGGTCATGGCCATGTCCGCGGCCGAACTGGGCGTATTCCTCGAACAGGCCCTTGTGCACATAGAAGCCGAAGGCCTTGGACTCGTCGTTGAGATAGCCCGGCTCGATGTCGGTCACGGGGAATTTGTCGACCTGGCCGTTCTTGTAGAGCACGTCGAACAGCGTCTTGCCGCGAACCTCGGGCTTCTTGGCGATCAGCTCCTCGGGCCAGACCTCCTCGATCTTGAAGCGCTTGGAGAACTCCATGAGCTGCCAGAGATCGGATTTCGACTCGCCGGGCGCGGGGACGAGCTGGTGCCAGAACTGGGTGCGCCGCTCGGCATTGCCGTAGGCGCCTTCCTTCTCCACCCACATCGCGGTCGGCAGGATCAGATCGGCGGCCAGTGCCGTCACCGACGGATAGGCATCCGAGACCACGATGAAATTGTCGGGGTTGCGGAAGCCGGGATAGGTCTCCTCGTTGGCGTTGGGGCCGGCCTGGAGGTTGTTGTTGACCTGCACCCAATAGGCGTTGATCAGGCCGTCCTTCAGCATCCGGCTTTGCAGCACGGCGTGCGCGCCGTTCTTGTCGGGAATGGTGCCTTCGGGCAGCTGCCAGATGTGCTCGGCGTGGTCGCGATGCGCCTTGTTGGTCACGACCATGTCGGCCGGCAGCCGGTGCGAGAAGGTGCCGACCTCGCGCGCGGTGCCGCAGGCCGAGGGCTGGCCGGTCAGCGAGAACGGGCTGTTGCCGGGCGAGGAGATCTTTCCGGTCAGGAGATGGATGTTGTAGACGAGGTTGTTGCACCAGACGCCGCGGGTGTGCTGGTTGAAGCCCATGGTCCAGAACGAGACCACTTTGGTCTTGGGATCGGCGTAGAGCTCGGCGAGCGCCTCCAGCCGGTTCAGCGGCACGCCGGACATCTCGGCTGCCTTTTCCAGCGTGTATTCCGACACGAACTTGACGTACTCGTCATAGCTCATGTCGGTGGAGTCGTTGGCCTTCGCTGCACCCGTTGCCTTTTTCTGAAGCGGATGCTCCGGCCTCAAACCGTAGCCGATATCGGTCTGCCCCCGCCTGAAAATCGTATGCGCGGCGACGAAGTCCTTGTTGACCCGGCCGGTCTTGATGATGTGGTTGGCGATGGCGTTGAGGATGTAGAGGTCGGTCTGCGGCTTGAACACCATGCCGATGTCGGCGAGGTCGAACGAGCGGTGCTCGAAGGTCGAGAGCACGGCGACGCGGACATGCGGCGCGGACAGCCGGCGGTCGGCGAGGCGTGTCCACAGGATGGGGTGCATCTCCGCCATGTTGGAGCCCCACAGCACGAAGGCGTCGGTCGCCTCGATGTCGTCGTAGCAGCCGGGCGGCTCGTCGATGCCGAAAGTGCGCATCATGCCGGCGACGGCGGAAGCCATGCAGTGCCGCGCATTGGGATCGATGTTGTTGGTGCGGAAGCCGGCCTTGAACAGCTTCGAGGCTGCATAGCCTTCCCAGATCGTCCACTGGCCGGAGCCGAACATGGCGACGCCGTTGGGGCCGCGCTTCTTGATCGCCTCCTTCCACTTCACCTCCATGATGTCGAAGGCTTCGGTCCAGGATACGGGCGTGAACTCGCCGTTCTTGTCGTATTTGCCGCCCGTCTTGCGCAGCATCGGCTGGGTCAGCCGGTCATGGCCGTACATGATCTTGGAGAGGAAGTAGCCCTTGACGCAGTTGAGGCCGCGGTTGACCTCGGCCTTGATGTCGCCATGGGTGGCGACGACGCGATTGTCCTTGGTCGCGACCATCACCGAGCAGCCGGTGCCGCAGAAGCGGCAGGCGGCCTTGTCCCATTTCATTTCGCTGTTGTCGCGCTCGGTGATGAGATTGGCGGCGAGCGCCGGAGCCGGCATGCCTGCTGCGGCGGCCGCAATCGCGGCGGCCTCGAGCTTCAGCATCTGGCGGCGGTCGAGCTTTGGCGATGTCATGATGGCTCTTCCTGACTCAGGCGGTTTCGATGGCGTGGAAGACCAGCGCCGCGGAATAGACGTGTTGCAGCGACTGGATGGTGTTGAGCAGGGTGCCGAGGCTGCCGGCATCGGGCGCTTCGGTCACGACGACGAGTTTGCCGCGTGGGTCGCGGCCATGGATCTCGCAGCCGGGCAGGGCGGTGATCTCAGCTTCGAGTTCGGCGAGGCGCTCGGGGCGCGCCTGCACGATGATGCTGGCGATTTCGGCGCCCGGTGGCGGCACGATGCGGTCGGTGCTGAGCACGCGGCCGGTGATCAATGCGCGGCGGTTGAGTGAAGCTTGGGCCATGATGCCGGTCTTTCGCTTGGAGGAGATCAATGCGGGGAGGGCGGCGGGCCGGGAGGGCCAGCAAACATCTGGTAGATCCAGACGCCGAGCCCATAGGAGCCGACTGTTCCGACCGCGAGGACGGGCAT
The DNA here is from genome assembly GCF_014198315.1 of Bradyrhizobium sp. CIR48. Classification (NCBI taxonomy): domain Bacteria; kingdom Pseudomonadati; phylum Pseudomonadota; class Alphaproteobacteria; order Hyphomicrobiales; family Nitrobacteraceae; genus Bradyrhizobium; species Bradyrhizobium sp. CIR48. The sequence continues at coordinate 640,877 of NZ_JACIHG010000003.1, read as the reverse complement.
CACGATCGCGGTCAGGAACAGGAAAGCGAAAATCTCCATGCGCTTGCGGCGCACGCGCGAAGTCGTGTCGTCAGGGGCCGACATATTCGGTCTCTTTGGGATGGTATGGGAAGCGGGACGGCATCCGGGCCGTTGCCTTGCAGCCCTTTTGCTGCAATCGGGCCGTGGTGGCGTTGATCTGGATCAACCTGTCGACTTGCGCGGATGTCGCAGCGGCGGCGCCGAGGCGGGTATGCGTCGCCATGCCAGGCTCGGGATCAGTCTCCCGCGCGGCGGAATTGCTGCTCCGTAGACAGCTCCGCCTCACACCTTAAGATGAGCTTAACAACAATAAAGCGGGAGAGCGACGCCATGAAGTTCGGCATCTTCTACGAGCTGCAACTGCCGCGGCCCTGGGTGGCCGGCGACGAGCTCCGGCTCTACCAGAATGCCCTCTCGCAGATGGAGCTCGCCGACAAGCTCGGTTACGACCATGCCTGGGTGGTCGAGCATCACTTCCTCGAGGAATATTCGCACTCGCCCTCGCCGGAATCCTTTCTCGCCGCGGCCAGCCAGCGCACGAAAAACATCCGGCTTGGCCACGGCATCCTGCAGCTCACCACCAATCACCCGGCGCGCGTTGCCGAGCGTGTCGCGGTGCTTGATCTGCTCTCGAACGGGCGCTGCGAGTTCGGTATGGGCGAGAGCGCGTCCATCACCGAGCTCACGCCGTTCGGCCGCGACATGGAGACCAAGAAGGAGGTCTTTGAAGAAGCCGTGCAGGCGATCTTCCCGATGTTCAAGGACGCGGGCAGCGAACATCACGGCAAGTATTTCGACATTCCCCTGCGCAATGTCGTGCCAAAACCGGTGCAGAAGCCGCATCCGCCGCTGTGGATGGCGTGCTCGCAGCTGCCGACCATCGAGCGTGCCGGCCGTCACGGTTTTGGCGCGCTCGGTTTTCAGTTCGTCAGTGCGGATGCCGCGCATGCCTGGGTGCACGCCTATTACAACGCCATGACCAAGCGTCTCGTAAAGCTGGCGGACTACCAGATCAACCCGAACATGGCGCTGGTCTCGTTCTTCATGTGCGCCAAAACGGATGAGGAGGCGCGCGCCCGCGCCGACGGCGCCACCTTCTTCCAGTTCGCGCTGCGCTTCTACGGTGCCTCGCAGAACCGCCAGCGGCCCGCGCCCTACACCGTCAACATGTGGAACGAGTACAACAAGTGGAAGCGCGACAATCCGGAGGCGCAGGAGGCGGCCTTGCGCGGCGGCCTGATCGGCTCGCCCGAGACGATCCGCAGGAAGCTGAAGCGCTTTCAGTCCTCGCATATCGACCAGGTCATCCTGCTCAACCAGGCCGGCAAGAACAGCCACGAGCACATCTGCGAATCGCTGGAGCTGTTCGGCCGCGAGGTGATGCCGGAGTTCCAGAACGATCCGGCGCTGGCGGCCTGGAAGCAGGGCGTCATGAGCGGCGAGATCAAGCTGGAGGAGATCGACACCGAGGCGTTTACGGACCGCTACGGCAAGCTTGCGGTCAACGTGTCGCCGGCGAAGGCGGCGGGATAAGGACTCTGCATCCGGCATGGGCCCCGGCTCAGCAGCGCATCACTAAAGTGCTGCGTTGCGTCCGGGGAACGAGACTGTCAATCGACGCAGCCGCTCTCGTGTCCCGGACAAGCCGCAACGCGCCAGCGTCGTGGCGCAGAGCCGGGACCCAGAAGCGGCATACGCAGGCGCCGCCGGCTTTCGGCGCCCGATCGTTGCTGCTATCCTTCCGCAAAACGGCGTCTGACGGAGGAAACCAATGCGGCCCCACGGCACGGCCTCGACTGCAGCGGCTGGCGACATCACGCCCGCGGTGCTCGCCATCGGCCGTTCCGATTTCCCCAAAGTCCTCATCGACACGCTGCGCCGCCAGGCCGATGTCGGTCATTGCATGGTGTTCGCGCTGAGCCGTGCCGGTGCCGCGACCTGCCTGCTCGATGCCGGCAATATCCCGATCGGCGGCGATCTCGGCGCCGCCTATGCCGGCCAGTTCCACGAATCCGATCCCAACCGCGATGCGCTGTTCGAAGGCGAGGGCACTGGGCCGATCATGCTGCCGAGCTTCGCACCCCGCATGTACGGCGCGCGATACCGCAAGATCTTCTTCCACGATTCCGGCATCGTCGACAAATGCGCGACCGCGATCTGGACCGGCGACACCTGCTTCTACGTCAACTTCTACCGCATCACGTCCCAGGGCCGCTTCAGCGCCGCGCAACGCGAACGGCTGCAGACGATCGCGCCCGCGATCGGCGCCAGCGTCGCGCGTCATTTTCAGCAGGCCGCGACCGCGACGCCCGATCAGAACCTCGCCACATTGTTCGCGACGCGCGCGCCACTCTCGAACCTGACACCGCGCGAGCAGGAGGTCTGCCGCCGCATCCTGCTCGGTTTCAGCTCCGAAGCAATCTCGCAAGGACTCGGCATCAGCCTGCATTCGACCCTGACCTACCGCAAGCGCGCCTATCAGCGGCTCGGCATCTCCTCGCAGAACGAACTGTTCGGAATCGTGCTGGGCCTGCTGGCAGGGCCACACGGCCTGAACTGAGGGGATCGGGAGTCCGCGATACCTGCTTCCGAAAGCAAAGCGGACACGCGGTCCACCTACGGGGATCGTCGCCTTTTGACCCGAAGCCGACGCCACTCCTCGCCTCCAATGTGCTAGACTGAGACCCGGTCAAATGCTCCCGGGATCCTCATGAAGCGGCGCGAGTTCGTCACGCTGATTGCTGGCGCTGCGGCATTGCCGCTCAAAGCCCGCGCACAGCGGGCTGGCCAGCGGTACCGCGTTGCGGCATTGGGGCCGGTACCGCTCAGCTTCTTCGATGAACTGGGCAGAGCCGGCTTTGTCAGAGGCAAAAACCTCGAGATCGACAGCCGTGGCGAAAGGGCGGCTGCCGCGTCTTATGCCAGTGTGGCCATTGAACTGGTCGAGGCAAGTCCACATGTGCTGATGGCAGTCGGGGCCGAAGCAGGGCGCGCAGCACAGAAAGCAACGCAGCGTATTCCAATCGTGGTGATCGCGGACGACTTGCTTGGCAGCAAGCTTGTCGCCTCGATGCCGCATCCCGAAGGTAACACCACTGGTGTTGCCATCTTCGCGTTTCAGCTCGACGCCAAGCGATTGGAGCTGCTGCATGAAGCACTGCCAGCTGTCCGGCGAATAGCCGCTCTCGCAGACCGCCTGCCGATACCAAACATGAGTACTCTCGAAAGCGCCGCCAAGAGGCTCGGCGTCGAGATCGTTCCGTTTGCCGCACGATCCGAGGAAGATCTCATCCGTGTGATTGACGCTTTGAAGGTCGAAGAGATCGGGGCCGTCAACCTGCTGGCCTCGCCGATCTTGTCATCGAAATTCCAGTACCTGATCCGCGATCGGCTGGCCCTCCGCCGCCTGCCCGCCATTTTGCAGTGGCCCGAGCAGGCGGAAGAAGGCGGACTGATGGGATACGGTCCCCGCCTCAGCGCGGTTTTCCACCAATGCGCGCGTCAGGTCGCAAGACTATTGCGAGGCGCAAAGGTAGCCGAGGTGCCTGTTGAGCAGCCGACAAAGTTCGAACTGGTCATCAATCTCAAGACAGCCAAAATGCTAGGTGTCGAAATGCCGCCGATGCTACTCTCTCGTGCCGACAGGACGGTCGAGTAAGTTCTCGGCTTCCGCTTCTGACCCCTTAGCTGCCTTCTGTTTCTGGCCTCAGAATGTCGGCTGTCGGGCTGGGAGCAGTCAAGGTCGCAGCGTGTCCGCTCCGCCGGGCTATTCAGAGAAGCGCGTTGTCCGCATCGCCAGCTCACTATCAAGCGGTGCTCCCAATTTTGATATCGTCGAACAAGGGCCCGGCGTTAACCATCCCCGACGGTTCCAGCCTGAGCGGCATCGCTTCGAAGTTTCTTAAATTTTGCTGGGTACCTCTTCAGGGCACAGTGACCTGGGGAGACAGTATGGGTAAGCGGGCGAAACGTGGAAAGGCAGAGGCCCTCGCAATACCCATGGCCGCGAGAGTTGCAATTGGCGCCGTGGCCGTCGCCGCATTGGGTTACGGTTTGCTGTCAGGCCCGGCGAGCGTGCAGCCGGTACGCAAGCCGTCCCCACAGGAAGCCAAGGCATCGTCAAGTCCGGTTTACGTGGCGCCCCCGGTTCATGCATCCGCGCCGGCGGTAGCTCCGGCTCCGATTCCGACCCCGGCGCCTTTGGTCGAACCACCAAAAGCCGACGCTGATGGTCCCGGAGCATTGGTCCGGCAGGTGGTTGACTACGCCAGCCGCCAGACGCCGGGCACCGTGATCATCGATACCAAGAACACATTCCTCTATTTGGTTCTGAACGACACCCAGGCGTTGCGCTACGGCATCGGTGTCGGCCGCGAGGGGTTCACATGGTCCGGTGAGCAGACTGTGGCCCGCAAGGCGGAATGGCCGGATTGGCATCCGCCTGCGGAGATGGTCTCGCGTCAGCCTTATCTGCCGCGGTTCATGGCAGGCGGTCCCGGCAATCCGCTCGGCGCCCGCGCGATGTATCTCGGCGAGACCGAATATCGCATTCACGGCACCAACAAGCCCGATACGATCGGCAAGCGGGTGTCGTCCGGCTGCATCCGGCTGACCAATGAGGATGTCATGGACCTCTATGAGCGGGTGAAGGTCGGCGCGAAGGTGATCGTGCTTCCGGCAAGCGTTGCCCGCAGACCATCCCAGGGCACGCCGGCCGACGCCGCGTTCCGGTTGCCGGACCCTGCATCGCCATCGAAGCGGCCCTTGGCAGCCAACGCGCAGATGCTGCCATTTGGAGCGAAGATCGCCGAGGCGCGGTAGCTCGGCTCCGAAGGCGCACATCCAGGCTGATCTACCGATCAATCTTCTTGATGCAAGTGGGCTCGCTGCTGGGGTGAGGTGTGCAATCCCAGTCGGGTCCGAAGCCCGCGCTGGCCTTTCGCTGTGGCAGGAAAGGGTAATAAATCACAACGGCTGCAAAGATGGCGACAGTAATCATTGCCGTCAAAAGCATCCACGCAATGTCCGCGCGATCTGGAGTCCAGCGGTCTCGCCAAATGGATCGATGCCTTCTTGGGCTGGGGTGCTTCACCATCGTACCGATTTGGTTTTGCGGACGCTTTGCGCGTTCAAGCGGTTTCGCCATCCCTGTCGGCCTGGGATTGTGCCGTGCCAATCCCAAGCTCGAGAGCAGCAGCGATCCGCTCCAGTCCTGCGTTCGTTCGGCGCGTTTCGGCAATCTGCTGCTCATAGAGATCGATCATCGTAGCGCCTGACGAGGTGCGTTGGCGCATCGCGCGCATAGCCAGGATCGATCCACCCACGATCAGGATGAACGGCCACCAGGAGTACATCGCAAGCAGTATGTCGGCCACGGCCATCCTCAACCTCCCAAGCCAGTAACTTTGATCATTTCCCGCGGTTCTTCTCGAGAACGGCTGCGATCCTCTCCATCACAGCGCTCATCCGGTATGTTTCAGCGAGGTGCTGCTCCCGCAATTTGATCATCGACGCTCCGGAAGCTGCGCGTTCCCGGCACAATCGCTCCAAGACGAGCCATCCCGCGGGTATCAAGATGATGGGCCACGCGTAGTACAGGACAATAGCCCAATCATGTGGTTGCATGCGGCTTGCACCAAAGCGTTCGATCATGTCGATTGCAACTTAGGCGATAATCGATCAAATCGCACGTGAGGCACGCGCTCACAATAAATAGATCGTTGCCGGCGGACACCCGCCAATTCCGTCTGTCCCAATCGCTAGGGACAGACCCGGTTGCCCTAATTCGCTAATCTGGCCTGAAGGAAACGTGACCCCAGGGGAGCCGCCTTGAGCACCGCGCCGCGCATTGACATCGACACGTCGGCATTCTGGGCCGATCCCTATCCGATGCTCGCGAAGATGCGGAAAGAAGCTCCCATCGCGTTCGTGCCGCAGCTCGGCTCGACGCTGCTGACCAGCCGCGACGACATCTCGATCTCCGAGAAGCAGATCGACGTGTTCTCCTCACACCAGCCCGCGGGCCTGATGAACCGGCTGATGGGCCACAACATGATGCGCAAGGACGGCGAAGCGCATCAGGTCGAGCGCCGCGCGATGTTCCCGACGGTGTCGCCGAAGACGGTGAAGGCGCATTGGACCGCGCTGTTCCAGGCCCATGCCGACCGCATCCTCGATGCGATCGAGCCGGGGCGGATCGACTTCATGCGCGATTTCGCGCTGCCGTTCTCCGGCGAATGCCTGAAGTCGATCACGGGCCTCACCAATATCGGCTTTGGCGACATGGACGCGTGGTCGCAGGGCATGATCGAGGGCATCGCCAACTATGCCGGCGACCCTGAGGTCGAGGCGCGCTGCCACGCCGCGACGTCGGGCATCGATGCCGCGATCGACGACATCCTGCCGGCGATGCGCAAGCATCCCGACCAGAGCATTTTGGGCGTGCTGCTCGCCTCCGGCATGCCGATGGAGAGCGTGCGCGCGAACGTCAAGCTCGCGATCTCGGGCGGCCAGAACGAGCCGCGCAAGGCCATCGCTGGCACGGTGTGGGCGCTGCTGACCCATCCCGAGCAGCTCGATCTGGTGCGCAGGGGCGAGGTGACCTGGCTCGAGGCGTTCGAGGAATATGCCCGCTGGATCTCGCCCATCGGCATGTCGCCGCGCCGCATCGCCAAGCCGTGGAGCATCCGCGACGTCGCCTTCGAGACGGACGAGCGCGTGTTCCTGATGTTCGGCTCCGCCAATCGCGACGAGACGCATTTTGAGCGCGCGGATCAGTTCGACGTGCGGCGCGATACGACCAAGAGCGTCGCCTTCGGCGCCGGCCCGCATTTCTGCGCCGGCGCGTGGGCCTCCCGCGCCATGATCGCCGACGTCGCGCTGCCGACCGTGTTCGCGCGGGCGAGGCAGCTCGAGATCGCCGACGACGAGCCGGTGCGGATCGGCGGCTGGGCGTTTCGCGGGCTGCAGAATTTGCCGGTGAGATGGCATTAGCTTGCAAGCGGTCCTGCGCGAGGCACGCGCCCACCACGGTTTCAGTGTCATCGCCCGGCTTGACCGGGCGATCCAGTACGCCGCGGCCGTCGTGTGAAGCACTGACGCCTCTGGAATACTGGATTCCCCGCCTTCGCGGGGAATGACAGCGGAGGTGGTGGAGGCGTTTTGCCGTCCCGCTCCCTGCGCGTCTCACATTCGCGTGCGAAAAAAATCCCTCTGCATCGTTGCGGCCGCTTGAAAGATTAATCATGCGCGCTGCCGCACGCGCAGTGCTCGCATCGCTATTTTTCCGCACGTCTCGACACCTCCGACAACCCGCACCATCATTCCCGAACTGGAATGAAAGACGGCCGCGCTCGGCCGGGAGTGTGGAATGCAGCGTCGTGACTTTCTCAAGCTCTCCGTTGGAACCGCAGTCGCCGCTGCGTTCGCCTCGCCTGTAATCGCGCAAGGCGCGGTGAAGGAAATTCGTATCGGCTATCAGAAGAACGGCGTGCTGGTCATCGCGCGCCAGCAGGCGGCGCTGGAAAAACATTTCGTTCCCTCGGGCATCGAGGTGAAATGGATCGAGTTCTCCTCGGGCCCGCCGATGATGGAGGCGATGAATGTCGGCAGTGTCGATTACGGCGCGGTCGGCGATTCCCCGCCGGTGTTCGCGCAGGCAGCTGGTGCCGCGATCGTCTATGCCGCGGGCCAGCCGATCACCAACGGCCAGGGCATTCTGGTGCCGAAGGATTCGCCGATCCGCGCCATCGCCGAGCTGAAAGGCAAGCGCATCGGTTTCACCAAGGGCTCGAGCGCGCACAACATCGTGGTGCAAACGCTGGAGAAGGCGGGCCTGACCTATGCCGACATCACGCCGGTCTATCTGGCGCCGCCGGACGCCGGCCCCGCCTTTGCCAATGGCAGCATCGAGGCCTGGGCGATCTGGGATCCGTATTTCGCGATCGGCGAGACCAGGCAGAACGGCCGCATCCTGATCAACGCGCGCGAGGTCACCAAGACCAATTCCTTCTACATCGCCAACCGCGACTTCGCGAAGAACCACGGCGCGATCCTGCAGCAGATCGTCGACGTCACCACCGCGACCGCCAGATGGGCCGAGCAGCACCGCGACGAGGTCGCGAAGTCTCTCGCCGCGGTGACCGGCATTCCGCTGGAGATCCAGACCATCGCGGCGAACCGCTCGTCCTTCGTCGTCGGCCCCGTCACCGACGATATCGTCACGACGCAGCAGGGCGTCGCCGATCGCTTCTACAAGCTCGGCTTGATCCCGAGGCCGATCGCGATCCGCGACATCGTCTGGCGCAATCCGGCAGCCTGATCGTGCCGACCAGCCTTCCCACACACAGGGGTTTGAACATGAGGCGTATCATCCAGCGTCTGATCGCGGCCGTGGCGCTGTCGATCGGCATCGTCGCCGCCGCCGTCGGAACGTCTTACGGCCAGGACAAGGTGGTCCGCATCGGCTACCAGAAATACGGCAAGCTGGTGCTGCTCAAGAGCAGAGGCACGCTGGAGCCGAAGCTGGCTGCCGACGGCTACAAGGTGGTGTGGACCGAATTTCCCTCCGGACCGCCGCTGCTCGAAGCACTCAATGTCGGCGCGATCGATTTCGGCAACACCGGCGAAGCCCCGCCGATCTTTGCGCAGGCCGCCGGCGCGCCGATCCAGTACGTCGCCTATGAGCCGCCGGCGCCAAAGGGCGAGGCGATCCTGGTGCCGAAGGACAGCCCGCTGAAGTCCGTCGCTGACCTCAAGGGCAAGAAGGTCGCGCTCAACAAGGGCTCCAACGTCCACTACCTCCTGGTCAAGGCGCTGGAGAAGGCCGGCGTGAAGTATTCCGAGATCGAGCCCGTGTTCCTGGCGCCCGCCGATGCGCGCGCCGCCTTCGAGCGCGGCGCGGTCGATGCCTGGGTGATCTGGGATCCGTTCCAGGCCGCCGCGGAAGCGGCCACAGGCGCGCGCACGCTCGCAGACGGCTCCGGCATCGTCGCCAACTACCAGTTCTACTTTGCCTCGAAGAAATTCCTCGGCGCCAACCCTGAGATCGTCGACGCCGTGCTCGCCGAGCTCAGCACGGTCGATGATTGGGCCAGGGGCGACATCCATGCGGTGGCCGAGCAGCTTGCTCCGGCAATCGGTCTGTCCGTGCCGGTCGTCGAGGTGGCATTGAAGCGGCAGTCCTACGGCATCAAACCGATCACGGATGCCGTCATCGCCGACCAGCAGCAGGTGGCCGACGCGTTCTTCGCGCTGGGCCTGATCCCCAAATCCATCAAGATTTCTGACGTCGCGCGGAAATCCGGTTCGTGAGCGCAAGTCATGACAAAGCAACCCAACGCCAACATCCTCTGGTTCCTGCCGACCCACGGTGACGGCCGCTATCTCGGCACAGGCATCGGCGGCCGCGAGGTCAATTTCAACTATCTGCGCCAGATCGCGCAGGCCGCCGACCAGCTCGGCTATTTCGGCGTGCTGCTGCCGACCGGGCGATCTTGCGAGGATTCCTGGATCGTCGCCTCGTCAGTTGCGCCGTTCACCGAACGGCTGCGCTATCTCGTCGCCGTCCGGCCCGGCCTGCAATCGCCTGGTGTCGCCGCGCGCATGACGGCGACGCTCGATCGCGTCACGGGCGGCCGGCTGCTCGTCAACGTCGTTACCGGCGGCGATCCCGTCGAGAACAAGGGCGACGGCATCTTCCTCGGCCATGACGAGCGCTACGAGGTCACCCGCGAGTTCCTCAACGTCTATAGCGATCTGCTCGCCGGCAAGACCGTCAATGTCGAGGGCAAGCACATCCATGTCGAGGGCGGCAAGCTGCTGTTTCCGCCGGTGCAGTCGCCGCGCCCGCCGCTCTATTTCGGCGGCTCGTCCGATGCCGGCATCGACGTCGCCGTCGATGCCGTCGACAAATATCTCACCTGGGGCGAGCCGCCAGCGCTGGTGGCCGAAAAAATCGCGAAGGTGCGGGAGGTCGCTAGCGCGCGCGGCCGCAAGCTGTCCTTCGGCATCCGCCTTCATGTCATTGTTCGCGAGACCAACGAGGAAGCCTGGCGTGCCGCGAACGAGCTGATCAAGCATGTCAGCGACGACACCATCGCGCTGGCGCAGAAGAATTTTGCCCGCATGGACTCCGTCGGCCAGCAGCGCATGGCGCAGCTTCACGGCGGCAAGCGCGACAAGCTCGAGATCGCACCGAACCTCTGGGCCGGCGTCGGCCTCGTGCGCGGCGGTGCCGGGACGGCGCTGGTCGGCGATGCCGAGACCGTCGCGGCCCGCATCAGGGAGTATCAGGACATCGGCATCGATACCTTCATCATGTCGGGCTACCCGCATCTGGAGGAGGCCTATCGCTTTGCCGAGCTGGTATTCCCGCTGCTCTCGCTCGAGCAGCCCTCCAACGTGACCAGGCTGCATTTCAACGGCGGTCCGTTCGGCGAGACGGTCGGCAGCGACTTCCGTCCGCAACATCGGGTGTCGCAGTCATGAGCGTGATCGACAGCGTTTCACTTCCGCGCAGCTTTCGTTTGCCGGGGGTCAACGGCCTGATCCAGTGGATCGTGCCGCTCGCCATCATCGCGCTCTGGCAGGTCGCCAGCGTCACCGGCTTCGTGCCGACGCGGGTGCTGCCGGCCCCGAGCGACGTCCTGATGGCCGGCTGGAAGCTGCTGCTCTCCGGCGAGCTCGTCCGCAACATCTGGGTTTCGTTCTGGCGCGCTTCGATCGGCTTTTTGATCGGCGGCAGCATCGGCTTCGCCTTCGGACTCGCCAACGGCCTGTCGCAGCTCTCGGCAAAGCTCACCGACACCACGTTGCAGATGGTGCGCAACGTGCCGCACCTGGCGCTGATCCCGCTCGTCATCCTCTGGTTCGGCATCGACGAGAGCGCAAAACTGTTCCTGGTGGCGCTGGGCGTGTTCTTCCCGATCTACCTCAACACGCTGCACGGCATCCGCACCGTCGATCCGCAGCTGATCGAGATGGGCCGCATCTACGGCATGACCGACGGCGAACTGTTCCGTCGCGTGATCTTCCCGGGTGCGCTGCCGTCGATCTTCGTCGGCATCCGCTTCGCGCTCGGCATCATGTGGCTGACGCTGATCGTCGCCGAGACCATCGCGGCCTCGTCGGGCCTCGGCTACATGGCGATGCAGGCGCGCGAGTTCATGCTGATCGACGTCGTCGTGCTCTCGATCCTGATCTACGCCCTGCTCGGCAAGCTCGCCGACAGCGCATCCCGCGTGCTGGAGCGTTTGACGCTCTCCTGGCACCCCGCCTTCCAGAAACGTTGAGACATACTGGGAATCACATGCAGACAGCCGTTCGTACGTCCCTTCCCGAAACCGAGCTCGCCAGCCGCGTCAATTTTGCGCCTCACGCCCGCATAGTGCGCGAGGTGCAGACCAGCGGCCTGCCGCTCAGCATCCGGGGCTTGCGCAAATCCTTCGGCAGCAACGAGGTGCTGCGCGGTATCGATTTGCACATCCCCGCCGGCCAGTTCGTCGCCATCGTGGGAAAAAGCGGTTGCGGCAAGAGCACGCTGCTGCGCCTCATCGCGGGCCTCGACAAGATCGATGCCGGCAGCATCAGCTTCGGCCAGGACACTCAACCAAAAGACATTCAGCCTGAGGACATCCGCGTCATGTTCCAGGAGCCGCGGCTGTTACCCTGGGCTCGCGTGCTGGCCAATGTCGAGGTCGGCCTCGGCCGCGATCGCGCTTCAGGCGATGCGCATGCGCGCGCCGAGAAGGCCTTGACCGAGGTTGGTCTCGCCGACAAGCGCGACCAGTGGCCCTCGGTGCTGTCGGGCGGACAGAAGCAGCGCGTCGCGCTCGGCCGCGCGCTGGTCTCGAGTCCCCGCGTGCTGGCCTTCGACGAGCCGCTCGGCGCGCTGGATGCTCTGACCCGGATCTCGATGCAGCGCCTTTTGGAGCGCGTCTGGCGCGATCAGGGCTTTACCGCGATTTTGGTGACCCATGACGTCGCCGAAGCCGTGGCGCTGGCGGACCGGGTGCTGGTGATCGAAGAGGGCCGCATCGCTCATGATGTCGTGGTTCACGCGGGCCGGCCGCGCCAGCGCGGCTCGGCCGAGCTTGCGGGTCTGGAGGGCTCGATCCTGAGCCACCTGTTGTCGGCGGACGATCGTACCTAAATACAAGGGAACCCCACCTCGGGGACCATGCCATGAATGTAGTACCCCGCGATCTCATGACTGAAATCCCCGTCTCGTCCGCCGATTTCCGCGGCGCCATGCGCCATCTCACCGGCGGCGTCAGCGTCATCACGGCTGGGCGAGGCAAGGACGTCACCGGCATGACGGTGACCTCGGTCACCTCGCTGTCGGTCGAGCCGCCGACGCTGCTGGTCAGCATCAACCGCGATGCCTCCTCCTTCCCCTTGATCCGGCGGCACAGCGCCTTCGGGGTGAACATCCTCAATGCCGACCAGCTCGATGTCGCCGAACGCTTTGCCGGCAAGGGCGGGCTGAAGGGCGCCGATCGTTTCAAAGGTGCCAAATGGGTGACGGCGGTCTCGGGCGTTCCGCTGCTCGTCGGCGCGCTGTCGGCCTTCGATTGCGAGGTTGAGGAGATCGTGGAGCGGCATTCGCACGGCATCGTCATCGGCCGTGTCAGGGACATCAGGAGCTCGGCGCGGACTGCGGCGCTGGCCTATTGGCACGGCCAGTACGTGGCGGTCGACCAGGACGAGGACGCCGCCAGGCTTGCCGAAGTGAGCGTTCCCGCGCACGGCCGGCGCGGCCTTTGATCGCGCGGGCAGGCGGGCCGGAAGGCTGGCCTTTTCCCCCTCATCGCTCTAGAAGCGCCTGAGCCTCCCGCCGGGACGGCAATGGAGCGGATCGATGAAGCGCGTCGCGACCTGGGCGTTCTATGCCATCGGCGCGCTGGCGATCGCCTATCTCGCGCTCTACGCCTACGCGATGTTCTCGGGCCAGTCCGTGATCATCCCCGGCGATCCCATCCACATCTTCCGCAAGCCGGACGCGCCGAGTTATTCGTAGGCGAACGCGCGCGGTCCCGTAGGGTGGGCAAAGCGAAGCGTGCCCACGACTTCCATCCAGCGCGGGCAAATCGTGGGCACGGCGCAAGTGCGCCTTTGCCCACCCTACGGCCTTTACCCCCGCAAAATCGCCAGCGCCAGCGCCTGCGCGCGCGGCACGATGCTGTCGATATCGAGATATTCCTCCGGCGTGTGCGCGAGCCCGCCGACCGGGCCCAGGCCGCAGATCGTCGGCGTACCGACCGCGGCGGTAAAGCCGGAATCGGCGCAGCCTCCGGAGAACTCGCCCTGCAGCGTGGTGAGGCCGACCTCTCTTGCTGCGGCCTGATAGTTTTCGAACAGCGCCTTTGAATCCGCGCTCTGCACCACCGGCACGAACTCGCCCTTGATGGTCAGCGTCGCACGCGTGCCCGGCACGTAAGATTTCGCGACGATGGCCTGGATCGCGTCCATCACCCGGGCACGATCGGCCGGATCGACGTAGCGCAGATCGATCTGGCCCTCGGCGTAAGGCGCCGTGGTGTTGACGGACTGCCCGCCCGAGACCAGGCCGACATTGAGGGTGATGCCCTTGTCGAGATCCGTGAGTGCGTGGATCTGCACGATCTTGTGCGCGAGCTCGCCGATCGCGCTGACGCCGGCGGCGAAATTGGCGCCGGAATGCGCGGCTTTGCCGGTGATGGCCAGATGCATGAAGATGCCGCCCTTGCGTCCCGTCACGACGTTGCCGGTGGGGCGGCCCGGCTCGGAATTGAACACGGCGCGGGCGGAGCGGCCTTCGCGCTCGATCACGGGCCGGGAGGAGGGCGAGCCGATCTCCTCGTCCGAGGTGATCAGCAGCTTGATCGGATGCGGATTGCCGCCGAATTTGTGGAAGGCGGTCGCGACGAAGATGTTCATCACGACGCCGGACTTCATGTCGGCGACGCCAGGCCCATAGGCGCGGCCGTCCCTGATCGTGAACGGGCGCCGCTCAGCTTCGCCCTTGCCGAACACGGTGTCGCGATGGCCCATCAACAGCACCGGCTTCTCGTTGCTGCCGGGTTTTGCGACGTCGGCATGGATGGCGTCGCCGAACGTGGCATTGGCCTCGCGCCGGAACGGAATGCCGTGCTCGGCAAAATGCCGCTCGAACCGCGCACCGACCGCATCGACGCCTTCCTTGTCATAGGACCCGGAATCGATGTTCACGACATCGCGCAGCAGATCGATCATCGCCTGCTTCTGCGATGCCAGCCAATCCGTGATTTGAGCTTGAGACATGGAGTTCTCCGCGTTGGTTTTCATGCGGGTTATAGGGCGTTGCGCCGGCGCGACCTAGTCGGAGAATGCGATGCCGCCATGTCCACCGCCGTCGTCCCTGCGAACGCAGGGACCCATACCGCGGAATCTATCGGTTGACGGCGGTAGGAGTACCGAACGACGAGTCTTCGCCAAACGCCTTCCTGGGGTTATGGGTCCCTGCGTTCGCAGGGACGACAGCGGGAGCGCGGTGGGTTCGGTGCACAAACAAAATGCCCGGGACCAGCCCGGGCATTCGCGATTATCTCAACCAGAGTGGGCGCCGCCCTACGCCCCTATCATCGGCATCCGCGGATACTCGCCCGGCGTTCCCGCGGGGGTGATCGGGATGCCGCCGTCGGAATATTCGTTGAGCTTGTTGCGCAGCGTGCGGATCGAGATGCCGAGGATGTTGGCGGCATGGGTCCGGTTGCCGAGGCAATGCTTCAGCGTCTCCAGGATCAGGTCGCGCTCGACATCCGCAACCGTGCGGCCGACCAGCGCGCGTGTCACCTGCTCGGCGGCCATCGTGGCGTGCGCCACCGCCGGCGCGGTTTTGGCGAGGTCGAGGCGGTCGCCGTCCGGGGTGATGATGGCGTCGGGGCCGATCTCGTCGCCCTGCGCCATCAGCACCGCGCGGTGCATGGTGTTCTCGAGCTCGCGGACGTTGCCCTGCCAGCGGTTGGCCGAGAGCACGCGGCGCGCCTCCGCCGAAATCGGGCGCATCGGCACGCCGTTGGCCTCGGCATATTTCTTCACGAAATGCTGGGCGAGCTCCAGAATGTCGGCGGGGCGCTCGCGCAGCGGCGGGATCTTCAGATTCACGACGTTGAGGCGGAACAGGAGGTCCTCGCGGAACGTGCCTTCACGCACCGCTTCCGCGAGGTTGCGGTTCGAGGTCGCGATGATGCGGATGTCGACCGGCACGGGCTTGGTGCCGCCGACGCGGTCGATCACGCGCTCCTGGATGGCGCGCAAGAGCTTGGATTGCAGGCGGACGTCCATCTCGGAGATTTCGTCGAGCAGCAGCGTGCCGCCGGTTGCCTCCTCGAACTTGCCGATGCGGCGCGCGACCGCGCCGGTGAAGGCGCCCTTCTCGTGGCCGAACAGCTCGGATTCCAGCAGATGCTCGGGGATCGCGGCGCAGTTGATCGAGATGAAGGGGCGCTTGGCGCGGGCCGAGCGGGTGTGGACGTAGCGGGCCAGCACTTCCTTGCCCGTTCCGGACTCGCCGGTGACCATTACCGAAGCGTCCGAGCCGGCGATCTGCTGCGCCAGCTTGATCACCTTCGCCATCGCCTCGTCGCGATAGACCAGCTCGCGGGAATCGTTGGCGACCGCGGCCAGCACCGCGGCGATCAGCTCCGGCTCCGGCGGCAGCGGGATGTATTCCTTGGCGCCGGCGTGGATCGCGGCGACCGCGGCGCGGGCGTCGTTGGTGATGCCGCAGGCGACGATCGGGGCGTGGATGTGCTCGGCCTCGAGCCGCATCACGAGGTCGCGGATGTCGAGGGCGACGTCGACCAGCAGGAGGTCGGCGCCCTTGCCGCCGCGCAGCACCCGCATGGCCTGCTCGTGATCCTCGGCATGGGTCACGGTGGCGCCGTTGTCCATCGCGATCTTGGTGGCGGTGGTGAGCTGGCCCTTCAATGTGCCAACGATGAGAAGCCGCATGTCAGTCTCCTGTCCGTCTGGTCGCGCGCGCTATCAGCTGCGTTCGGTCTTGATGATTTCGGTCATGGTCACGCCGAGCTTGTCCTCGACCAGGACGACTTCGCCGCGGGCGACCAGCTTGTTGTTGACGTAGATGTCGATGGCCTCGCCGACGCGGCGGTCGAGCTCGAGCACGGTGCCGGGTCCGAGCTTCAACAGCTCACTGACGTCCATCTTCGAGCGGCCGAGCACCGCCGAGACCTGCACGGGAACGTCGAACACCGCCTCGAGGTCGGCGGCGGCACGCGCCGCGTATTCGTCCTCGTTGTAGCCGACGTCCGTGCCGGTGGGCGGCATCGGGCCGTTGAGATCGGGCAGCGGGACCTGTCCGTCGGTGTCGCTCATGGCTTAGCTCCCCCTGCGGGACGCGACATAGCGTCCAACCATTTCGTCGATCTTGGCCGCGATGGCGCCGCGCTCCAGCACGACGCCGCCATCGGCCCATTCGATCCGGCAGTCGCCGGTCGCAATCTCCGGCTCGGCCAGGATCACCAGCCGTCCTTCGAAGCCGCTCTGCTTGGCGAGCCGCTCGATCTTCTCGCGTGCGCTGTCGTAGAGCGCGTCGTTGATGCGGACCACCAGATGCGGCGTCGCGACCAGATGCGAGAAGCAGTCCTTGACCAGTGCGACGATCTCGCCGAGCGGCTCGGCGGCGACCAGGTCGGCGCACAGCTTGCGCGCGACCGCCACCGCGACGTCGACCGCCTCGGTTTCCATCTTGGATTCGATGTTGCCGATGCCGGATGCGATGCCGCGGATGCCGATATTGATCTCTTCCATGGCAAGCGCGACGCGGCGGTCGCTCTCGGCCTTGGCCTCCTGCTGGCCGGCGGCAAAGCCGTCCTGATAGGCGCGCGCCTCGGCTTCCGCGACCTTCTGGGCGATCTCCGCGGCGGTCGCGGCCTTCTCGCGCGTCGTCCGCTCGGGCGCCGCGAAGTCGGTATCGAACAGGAATTTTGCCGGAGCGGCCATCAATACACCAGCTCGTCGTCGGCGCGGTTCTTGGTCAGCATGATCTCGCCCTTGGCAGCGAGGTCCTTGGCGAGGTTGACCAGCAGCGCCTGGGCCTCGTCGACGTCGCGCAGCCGGACCGGGCCCATTGCCGCCATGTCGTCCTGGAGCATCTTGGCCGCGCGCGATGACATGTTGCCGAAGAAGAAGTTGCGGACGTCCTCGTTGGCGCTCTTGAGTGCGACGCCGAGCTTGTCCTTGTCGACGTTGCGCATCAGCGTCTGGGCCGAACCGGAATCCAGCTTCACGAGGTCGTCGAAGGTGAACATCAGCGCCTTGATGCGCTCGGCCGATTCGCGGTTGTCCTCTTCCAGCGAGGTGATGAAGCGGGTTTCGGTCTGCCGGTCGAAATTGTTGAAGATTTCCGCCATCACCTCGTGGGCGTCGCGGCGGCGGGTCTGCGACAGGTTGGACATGAATTCGGTGCGCAGGGTCTTCTCCACGCTCTCGATCACCTCCTTCTGCACCGCTTCCATCTTCAGCATGCGATTGACGACGTCGAGCGCAAGCTCCTCGGGGAAGATGCCGAGCACACGCGCGGCATGCTCCGGCTTCAGCTTCGACAGCACCACTGCGATGGTCTGCGGATATTCGTTCTTGAGATAGTTGGCGAGCACCTCTTCCTGCACGTTGGAGAGCTTCTCCCACATGTTGCGCCCCGCGGGGCCACGGATCTCATCCATGATGCCGTTGACGCGCTCCGGCGGCAGGTATTGCTGCAGCAGCCGTTCGGTGGCGTCGAAATTGCCCATCAGCGCGCCCGAGGCCGACATGCGCGAGACGAATTCCAGCAACATGTCCTCGACCGTGTCGACCTCGACGGTGCCGAGCGTCGACATCTCCAGCGAAAGCTGGCGCACCTCGTCGTCGTCGAGCATCGACCAGATCTTGCCGCCATACTGCTCGCCCAGCGCCAGCATCAGGATCGCGGCGCGCTTGGGTCCCGTCACCGCCTCGGTCTGAGCGCCCGCGCGGTTGCCGGCACGCTGGCCGAGCGTGGAGATCACGCTGGTGATGTCGTTCGAGTTGGCGTTTTGCAGACTGGCGGCCATGTCAGATCACTTCTTGATTCACTTGGCTAGGATTACTTGGCTAGGATTACTTGGCTGGGATTACTTGACTGGGATTACTTGGCTGGTTCGGTCAGCCACTGGCGGATGATGGCGACGGTTTCGTTGGGGTTGCGCTCGGCGAGCTCGCCGACGCGATGAACGGACTGGGCGTGGACCTGGCCCTGGATGGTGGCGACGTCGATCGCGCTGGCGGTGCCGCTCGGCAGCAGTGCCTGGCCGGCCGGCGCGCTCTCTTCCGAGGCCGCCGGGCCGGCAAGAACGCCGGAGATGGCGGCGGCGACTTCGTCGGAGGCCAGGATGCGCTTGACCAGCGGGCGGATCACCAGGAACAGCACGATCAGGCCGAGCAGCATCATCACGCCGAGCTCGACGAAGTACATGACGTCGTCCTTGGTGAACTGGAGCATGCCGAGGAAGCCGCCGGGCTCGCCGATCGGGGCAGTGGAGGGCGCATCCGCAAAGCGCAGATTGACGACCTCGACCTGGTCGCCGCGCTTCTGGTCGAAGCCGATCGCCGAGCGCACCAGCGTGGCGATGCGGTCGAGCTGCTCCTTGGTACGGTCCTGGTAAGCCAGCTCGCCCTTGTCGTTCTTGGAATAGATGCCGTCGACCAGCACCGCGACCGAGATGCGGTTGACCCGGCCGGCCTCGGTCACTTCGGTCTTGGTGGTGCGGGAGATCTCGTAATTGTTGGTCTCTTCGGACTTCTTGCTCTGGTCCTTGGCCGCGACGCCGTTGTTCTGCTGGTTGCCGGGCAGCTCGTTGTTGACGGTGACCTGGCCGTTGTTGTCGGCGGTCATGCTCTGCTCTTCGCGGGTCTGGCTCGAGCGCAGCACGCGGCCCTCGGGGTCGAACTTGTCCGAGGTCTGGGTGATCTTGTTGAAGTCGAAATCGGCGGAGAGCTGGACGCGGGCGCGGCCCGAGCCGACCACGGAGGAGACGATGTCCTCGACCTGCTTGCGCATCCGCTTCTCGAACGAGATGCGGCGCTCGTCGCCGACCGCCTGCTCAGGATCGGTGGCGGCGCCGTCGGCAAGCAGCTGGCCGGCCTCGTCGACGATCGAGACGCGCTGCGGCTTCAGCCCGTTGACGGCGGAAGCGACGAGGTGGCGGATGGCGCGGATCTGCTGGGCTTCCAGCGAGCCGCGGACGCGGACCACGATCGAGGCCGACGGCTCCGGCGCCTCGCGCGCAAACAGCGGGCGCTCGGGCAGCACCAGATGGACGCGGGCGGCCTGGATGCGGTCGATGGCGCGGATGGTGCGGGCGAGCTCGCCTTCCAGCGCGCGGAGGTGATTGATGTTCTGGACGAAGGAGGTGGTGCCGAGCGCGTCCGACTTGTCGAACACCTCGTAGCCGACGCCGCCGCCCTTGGGCAGGCCGCCCTCGGCGAGCTTCATCCGCAGGCGGGTGACCTTGTCCTTGGGCACCATGATGATGCTGCCCTCGTTGCGGATCTCGAACTGGATGCCCTGGCGTTCCAGGTCCTTGATAATGCCGGAGGAATCCTCGACGCTGAGGTCGGTGAACAGGGTCGTCATCTGCGGCGTGGTGACGCGCATGATGACGAACGCGAAAAAGCCGATGAGCGCGGCGGTGACCGCGATCATCGCCCCGAACCGGGCGGCGCCGATACTCTTCAAAAAGTCCGCAAGACCTTGCAAGCAACCGCCCCAACAGATTCGGCCGCTTTCACCGGAAAGGCCGACTGGGCAATTATTGCCTAGGTGATGGTTTCGATATGGTTAACGAAGGTTAAGAGGTCGGACAAAAGTCGCGCAAAGGGCGGATATGAAAAAAATCGGCCTCGCAGGGCGAGGCCGATTTTCGTCAAAAGCCGCAGATTTCCGGATCGCCTACTGGCGATATTGCTGGATGCGGGTGGTGCGAAGACCCGCCAGACCATGCTGGTCGATGGAAAACTGCCAGGAGAGGAATTCGTCGACCGTCAGGGTATAACGGCTACAGGCCTCCTCGAGCGAGAGAAGTCCACCACGGACGGCGGCGACGACTTCGGCCTTGCGGCGGATGACCCAGCGTTTGGTGCCGGGTGCAGGCAGATCCGCGATCGTCAACGGACTGCCGTCCGGCCCGATGACGTATTTTACCCTCGGGCGATGGGGTTCTGTCATGGCGTACTCACAAACTCTCAACCACTGAACTCACGCCCGTAACCCTACGCCCGGCGGCTTAAAAATCCGCTAAGCCTAAGGCTTCAATACAATTCTCGTTGAAAATGGCTGGAACGGCGCCGTGTCGGCCGGCGGAACGGTGGAATCCGGGCCGGTCGAGGGGGTCTTCGTAAATACTTTACTAACGAATGGTGCCGCAGCGCGGTGTTGCGGAGGCCCTCAATGTCGTCCCTGCGAAAGCACGGACCCATACCGCGTGATCTATCGATGAGACGCGGGCAGCAGTACCAAGAATGACTTCCTAACCCCTGGTCTTCGCCAAACTTCTCCCTGGGGCCATGGATCCCCGCGTTCGCGGGGATGACGTTTGGCGCGCGGCGCGCACCTTTAATTGCTGCTGGTGGCGATGATGCTCTTCACCTGGCTCAGGGTGTAGCTGGCGCCGTCGATGGTGAGCAGGGGCGGCGACTGGGTCAGGTCGACCGACGACACGACGCCCTGCACCTGGGCGGCGATGCCGACAGTGTTGTTGGCGACGTCCTTGCCCGTCGCCGTGATCGTGTACTTGCCGTCGGGCCATTGCGTGCCGTCATTGCCCTGGCCGTTCCAGGTGAAGGGGATGTCGGTGCCGGCGGCGGCGGTATATTTGCCGGTGAACACGGTCTGGCCGCTGGCATTGGCGACGGTGATGTCGACGGTGGAGTCGGTCGGCACGTTGAGATGCCAGGTGGCGGTCGACTTGGTCATGCTCGCGGTCGAGCCGTCGACCAGAGCGGTCTTGCCGACGAAGCCCAGCGCCTGGGTCGCCTGCGTGGTCTGCTGCAGGGTGACGAGCTGCGACAGCGCATCGTTGGTCTTGAGCTGCTGCTCGACGCCGGCAAACTGCACCAGCTGCTGGGTGAACTGGTTGGTGTCGAGCGGATCCAGCGGGTTCTGGTTCTGCAGCTGCGTCGTCAGCAGCGTCAGGAAGGTCTGGAAATTGCCGGCGAGCGTCGATCCCGTGGTCGAGCTCAGCGAGTTCGACGAGGAGGATTTCGGCAGGTCGGTCGTCCCGGAGACGACAGCAGGAGCGGTAGCGCCAGTCGTGGTGGTCATGTCGGATACTCCTTTACACTCTGATGTCGACGCCGCTGCTCGGCCCGTACATGCGGCCATAGCCGCGCCCGACGGGTGCGGCGGCAACAGTGTCGTCCTCGCTGATGATCAGCCGGCGGGCATTGCCGCCATTGTCGTTGTTCTGGCCGGAGTTCTGGCCCGATGAGTTCTGGTCGCGCAGGCTGAAGGACAGCCCGTTGCTGCCGGACTTGAGGCCGGCATCGTCGAGCGCGCGCTGCAATTGCGGCGCGTCCTGGCGCAGCATCTGCAGCGTCTCCGGCTTCTCCACCGTGAGATGCGAGGTGACGTTGCCGTTGCGGTCGACATTGATGCGGACGTCGATGCGGCCGAGCTCGGCCGGGTCGAGGCTGATGTCGAAACGGGACTTGCCGGAGCGGATGGCGGCCGCGATCTCGATCGGCACGCCGTTGATCGGCACCGCCGTCGCGCTGGCCGCGGTCGCGGTCAGCGTCGCGGTCGAAGCGGACGCGGTCGAGGTCGTGTTGGTCAGCGGCGCCTGCATCGCGGAGGCGGCCTGCGCGCTGGTGTCGGTGGTGTTGAAGGCGGCGTGCGCATTGGCATGGGCCTGGGCGGCGGGTGCAGCCGGAATCGCGTCGGGCGTACGGTCCGCTGCGCCGGGCTTCGCCTCGGTCGCTGCGCCATCTGCCTGCGGCTTGGCGCTTTGCGCATGCGCGTCGGCATTGGCGGTCGCAGTGCCCGGCGCTTGCGTCGGGGCGGGGTTCGCCGTGCCGGCGTCCTGGCCGATATTGGAGACGTCGGACTGTCCTTGCGCGGTGGCGACGGCGGCCTGGAACGAGGTCTTCGGCGTGCCCTGGTTGACGGGGATCAGCCCGCCGGTCGCCTTGGCGTCGGTCGTGGCCGCGTCGGTTGCTCCGGTCGCGGCATCCGCCAGCGTCGCGGTGGTGTCGGCATCGACCTTGGCGCCGGCGGTCTTGGCGCTCTTGTCGGCGGGCGTGGCGGTGTCGGTCTTGGTGCCCGCGATCTGCGCCGCGGTCGAGGCGCTGGCGGCGATGCCGGCGGCGGCGATCGTCAGCGGCGAGGCGGTGGCGGCCTGGTTCGCAGCCGCGTTGGGATCGGCCGGGACGACCGGCGCGGCAACCACGATCGCGTTCGGATCGGGCACAGCCTGCGCCGCGTCGGCCGGTGCCGTTGTCGCGGCATCGATTGCGGCGGTGAGCGTGTCGGTGCCCTCGGTCTGGTCGTCCTTGGTTTTCTCGGATGCATCAGCCGATTTGGCGTCTGACGCCTCGGACTTGTCCTTGACCGTGCCGGCGTCCTTGGCCGCATCGGTGGTCGCGTCGTTCGCCTTGTCGTTCGTCTTGTCGTTTCTGGCGGGCGCGGAGGTGTCGGTGTCGTCGCTCGCCCTGCTCTGCGAGGATTGATCGGTGGATGAGGTGTCGCGCGGGCCCTTGTCCGCGGAGGACGAATCGTTCCGCCGCGGCGCGCTATCCTGGGCCTGCGAGGCCGCATTGGTGTTGATCGCCTGGGTGTTGCTGTCGACCAGCGACCCGAAGGAGTCGTTCGCGGACGGCTCCCTGGTGCTCTGCGACCGCGCAGGCTTTTGCTGCGCGCTCGACACTTGCACGCTGGCCACGACATCTGACGTACGACTGACCACAGGGGACCCCTTGGAAACATCTTCGGCCTCAGGGGAGCAAGGAGCGGGCCACTGCCCTTCCAAGTATATTTGTATAGCAAAATCAATATCTTAATTATTAAAGCCCGTCGCCGCAGGGCCCGTCGCCACCCCGCCATTTCTGCCTCCCCGGCAAGAATTGCCCTAAGCTGGCCGCCCCCGTGATTGCTTCACCGGAATGCCGCCTATATTAAAGAGGTTACTCTCAGCCGCTTTCGACCGGGCAGTCGTGCCTTGCGGGAACTATAGTTCCCGGGGATCGCCGACGTCCCGCGAGAAGCATGAAATCGCGGATCGCCGCACGCCGTCACAACCCTTAAGGCCCATGCTCAACAGTCTGGATCTCGAAGGCCGTCCTGAGGACACCAGGGTCGTCGTCGCCATGTCGGGCGGCGTCGATTCCTCGACGACGGCTGCGCTTCTGAAGGCGGAAGGCTACGACGTCGTCGGCATCACTCTGCAGCTCTACGACCATGGCGCGGCGACCCACCGCAAGGGCGCCTGCTGCGCCGGCCAGGATATCCACGACGCCCGCGATGTCGCGGCAAAACTCGGCATTCCCCATTACGTGCTCGACTACGAGGATCGTTTTCGCGAGTCCGTCATCGACAATTTCGCCGACAGCTACGCGCTCGGCGAGACGCCGGTGCCGTGCATCGAGTGCAACCGCAGCGTCAAGTTCCGCGACCTCCTGAAGACCGCGCGCGAGCTCGGCGCGCAGGCGCTCGCCACCGGCCATTACGTCGCCTCGCGCCGCCGCGAAGACGGCTCGCGCGCGTTGGTCTGCGCGGCCGACGCCGACCGCGACCAGAGCTATTTCCTGTTTGCGACCACGCAAGAACAGCTCGACTTCCTGCGCTTCCCGCTCGGCGACATGACCAAGCCCGAGACGCGCGAGCTCGCGCGCCGCTTTGGCCTGTCCGTCGCCGACAAGCACGACAGCCAGGACATCTGCTTCGTGCCGACGGGCCGCTACACCGACATCATCACGCGGCTGCGTCCCAATGCGATGGACCCCGGCGATATCGTCGATCTCGATGGACGCGTGCTCGGCCGGCATAACGGCATCGCCAATTTCACCGTCGGCCAGCGCCGCGGCCTCGGCATCGCCGCCCACGCGCCGCTGTTCGTGGTGCGGCTGGAGGCCGCCACCCGCCGCGTCGTCGTCGGCCCGCGCGATGCCTTGAAGATGCACCGCATCGCTCTTCGCGACGTCAACTGGATCGGCGGCGGCGACATCGACCGCGCCATCGGCGCCGGCCTCGAATTGTTCGTGCGCGTGCGCTCGACCCGCAGCCCCCAGCCGGCATGGTTGCGCGGCAGCGATGGTCATTACGAGGTCGAGCTCGTCGCCGGCGAGGAGGGCGTCTCGCCCGGCCAGGCCTGCGTGTTCTACGACGCGCCCTCAGGGCAGGCGCGCGTGCTCGGCGGCGGCTTTATTCAGAGCGCCGCCGCGAAGGTCGCAAGCAACGCAGCGAGGCCGCTCGCTGAAGCGGTGCGCGGCTAAAAAAATACCGGGGCAGGGGCATGGCAGCAGACATCTCGCGGGCCGGGGTCGAGAAGGCCTATGGCCGCTGGGCGCCGGTCTATGATCTCGTGTTCGGCAAGGTGTTCGACGCCGGACGGCAGTCGACCATCGCAGAGGCGGACCGCATCGGCGGCCGCATCCTCGATGTCGGCGTCGGCACCGGGCTTTCGCTCTCCGACTATTCGCGCACCACGAAGATCTGCGGCGTCGACATCTCCGAGCCTATGCTGCGCAAGGCGCAGGCGCGCGTGCGTGCGCTTCGGCTCTCCAATGTCGAAGTGCTCTCGGTGATGGATGCGAAAAACCTCGCCTTCCCCGAAAACTTCTTCGACGCGGTGGTGGCGCAATATGTCATCACCGCCGTGCCCGATCCCGAAGGCACGCTCGACGAGTTCGTGCGCGTGCTCAAGCCCGGCGGCGAGCTGATCCTGGTCAACCACATCGGCGCCGAGACCGGCCCGCGCAAGCTGTTCGAGCTCGCCTTCGCCCCCGTCGCCCGCCGCCTCGGCTGGCGGCCGGAATTCCCGTGGGCCCGCCTCGAGGGCTGGGCCGCCAGGCACGGCGGCGTCACGCTGGCCGAGCGGAGGCCGATGCCGCCGATGGGGCACTTTTCGCTGATCCGCTACCACAAAGCCTGATCGCGGTTTGTCTCGATAGCAGCCAAGCCGGCAGTGCGCTTCCTTCCCCGCAAGCGGGAGAGGTGCACTGAGAACGCGGCGAATAGCCCGATCACATCGCATTCCCACCGGGAACAGGCCGCGCTTCCTGCGCGTTTCCCTCCCATGCGCACGACATCAAACATCATCCTGGCCAGCCTGCTGATCGCCGCCTCCGGCAGCGCGATCGCGCAGGCGCCGCCCGCCCCGGCGACGCCGCCGCAAGCGACCGCGCCGCCATCCCCGCAACACGCGGCCAATTGCACCCCGCAGGACCGCCCGAACCGCCAGGCCGATGGCACCACCACCGGCCAGTCCCGGGAACCGCTCGGCGACAGATTGGCAAAGTCCGACGGCGTGCTGTGCCCGCCCGCGGGCGTCGATCCCGAGATGCACGCCCCGGCCCCCGAAACCGGCGGCAACACCCCGGTGATCCCGCCCCCGGGCAGCCCCGGCGGCGACCCCAACGTGCGGCCGAAATAAGCGATTTCACGCCTTCGCGCCCTTCGCCTCTCCCCGCCTGCGGGGAGAGGCCGGAGCGCGTCGGAGATGCGATCCGGGTGAGGGGGATTTTCCACGAGTCCGGTCTTCAAATGGGCAAATCCGGCGCCCAAATCGGCCGTTTCTCGCCATCTTGTCCCGCCGAAGCCTTGGCGAAGGCAGAAGCTTTTAGCGAAGGCGGATTGACTTACGCCCGCCCCCTTCTTTATATGCCGCGCGTTCGCGAGATCGGCCATAGCAGCCGTTCGCGGGCCCTGTGGCGGGGTAGCTCAGCTGGTTAGAGCACGGGAATCATAATCCTGGGGTCGGGGGTTCGAGTCCCTCTCCCGCTACCACCTTTCCCCACACTCCTTTAACGTGGTTGGGATAGGCCTTTTCCCCGAGCAGGGCATTTAGCCGGCCTGCTATCTCCACGGCTACACCACCTGGGCGAGCTGGATCGCGGAACACAGTCACCGTCTCGACCAGGTCTCTGATGGCTTCTGCGGCCTCTCCGTCGCCCCCACTGGCACCTTCTGCTAGTGCTTCTTCAAGCCGACCGAGTTGATCCTCGTATCGTTTGAGGATGGCCGGATGTAGCGCGACTTCCCTCGGGGCGAGCGGTTCACTCTGCAACTCCTCGGATATCCGCTTTCGTTTGGCATCCAGTGCGG
Source organism: Bradyrhizobium sp. CIR48 (assembly GCF_014198315.1). Taxonomy (NCBI): domain Bacteria; kingdom Pseudomonadati; phylum Pseudomonadota; class Alphaproteobacteria; order Hyphomicrobiales; family Nitrobacteraceae; genus Bradyrhizobium; species Bradyrhizobium sp. CIR48. Next base: position 614,539 of record NZ_JACIHG010000003.1, on the reverse strand, counting down.
TTGATCGCGGTCCGAGAACAGACGGATCGCCATGCCCTTTTGCGATCGCATCCACCAGTCGTTCGATTTCCCGGTTCAATTGCCCAAGCTGCTGCTCAAGGCGCTGCCGTTTTGCGTTTGATGTAGCTGCGAGGCGCTTCCGCTCCTCTAGATATGTGCGCACGTACTCCGAAAGAACGTTCGGCGCACGCAATTCGGCCTTTAGGCCGCTGAGGACTGCGCTCTCGACCGTGTCTAAATAGAACGTCTTGGCGTCAGGACACGTGCCACTTTCGGTGGCCGCCGAGCAGCGAATCCGAACGCGCCCCGATTTGTCCCGTCCATTCGTTGCCATACCCGAGCCGCATGAACCGCAATGGAGTAAGCCAGATAGCATCCGACGGGGCCGACGTTGATGGCTGGGGTGGCCGTGGCTGCGCTCCCCTTTGCGTTGCTGGGCAGCTGTGAACAATTCTGGACCGACAATTGCAAGATGCGGCACTTCAGCAATCTGCCAATCACTCCTCGGATTCGGTCGTGACAGGCGCTTTCCCGAGTCGGGATCTTTCACCATCCTGACCTTGTTCCAAACGAGGCGCCCTACATAAAGCTCGTTCTGCAGAATTCCGGCGCCACGCTGAACGTTGCCATTGATAGTTGAAGCATTCCATGCGCGCCCCCGCGGAGGTGATACCCTTTCCTTGTTGAGATCGTGTGCGATCTCGCGAGGCGTTCGACCGTCCACGTATTCCTGAAAGATGCGCCGGATCACTTGTGCCTCGGTCTCGAGGACGACCCGCTCGCCGCTTTTTCCGGCAACCGCGGCGTATCCGTATGTCAGGCCACCTCCAGCCAAACCTTGCTTGACCCGCCCTGCCTGGCCACGACGCACCTTGTGAGCGTTGTCTTCACGATAGAGTTGTCCGACCAAGCCGCGAAGGCCGACCAGCACGGTGTTGACAACACCTTCGTGAACCGCCCGGATCTCGATTCCGAGAAAAGACAGCCGCTTATGGATGCCTGCGAGATCTTCCATGTCGCGAGAAAGACGATCGAGCGCTTCGACGATTACCACGTCAAAGGATCTCTCCCGCGCTTGGTCCAACATCCGAAGAAGGCCTTCGCGTCCCATGACTGAGCCACCCGAACGGGCCCGATCCTCATAGGTGCTGACCACAGTTAAGCATTCGCGCTCGGCATAGCTCTGACAAAGTGAAAGCTGATCATCAATCGATCTCTCGTTCTGTAGATCGATTGAGAATCGAGCATAGATCGTCGCTCTTTTCCTTATCGTTTCGCTCGATGAGCTGTCTTTCATGATCTTCCCTCGCGGCCACACGGGCAAGTACTCGCGCGAGACGTAAGATCGCCTTGTCTGGATTTGTCTGCAAGGGAAAGTTGCGATCGGCTTCCCGCACGACCGAACCTTTAGGCCATCGCGCAGCTCAACGAGGTGCACGCACCTGCGCTGGGGCTAGTCGACAAGACGTGGGGGGAACTGATCATTTCGAGCATCCTGCTCGGATGAAAACTAGGTGCAACGGCCGCTATGAGCTCGTCGTGCAATCGGATGCCCAGGCGAAGAAAAAGAGAGGACCCAATGGCTTTGCTTAGGCGGAATTGATGCCGCTGGGAAGCGCACGCCCTCTCCATCTACCGAATACCTGAGTGGAAACTCAAGGCCTCGCCAGAGTCGCGAATCAGATCCGTGCCTACTGTGAACAAGCCAGAAGCTCCTCATGGCCCCTCGCGATAAGCGGCGTCAGGCTTGGATTCGGGGACAGGAGTGGTCGGCACAACGACTGGTTCTCACTTCAGTTTCTTCTTGGTAACTAGCGCAACCGACCAAATCTGGCGGGTGCCTTGCGGGACTTCTGACGATAAAAGGCAGAGCGCCCCGGGCAGTCGCCCAAGGGTGCTAGGTGGCAGCGTTGCAGTACCGTGACGCTGGCGAGCGAAGTGGCGCACGTGATAGGGACAGCGCTTTCCAAGGGCCTCTTCGACGAGCGCCGAGTCACATCGTCATTTAACTCCGCTGGCAGCGCGGAGCCGGTAGTTTCAGAGCTTTAAACAGCGCGGAGAGCCGGCCCGCGCTGCCTCCCCCGCTAGACCTTCCGGGCTCGGAATACTTCAAAACATTAACAGGTGAGCCATGCCCGATCCCTGCCCGTCAATTCCTGTCGGCCAGAGCCTTGAGACGCTGAACGGCGGGCAGCCAATTACGGTGCGGTGCGTCACTCTCGCGATCTGCTGCAAAAGTGGGCGGACACGTTCCTTGGCAAGCGACATCATGAGCCGAGGCGGCTGCCGAACGATACCTAGCGCCGCTGATCGCTTCTGTCACCAATGGACAATGTCTGATCTTGATCAGCGACGTCGATTTGCGCCCTCTTAGATTGATAGGTCACAGCTTCCTTGACCCCGGCTAAGCTGCAGAGGACGCCGAATTATGCTGGTGCCGCCAAACGCCGATTAATACGCGCCTTTGCGATCCGGCAGGCGAGCGGATCTTTGCAGCACAGACAGATATCACAGATGAGTCGGGATTTTTGGCGAGAGCGAAGAGGCAAACGCGCAAAATAAATAGTCTACCGCAGCATTGCGCAGCTACAAGCTCCTTTCCGATCGTCGTGCCAAGCAAGTCTGCAGATCCTAAGGCCGACGACGGCGGCAGCGCACTTCTCTTCCGCGCCTAGTTCCGCAGCCGATCCCTCACATTCACAATTTGCCATATTCCCAGTTATTCCGCCGAGTCCCGACGAAGCAAAATGGTGGCATAGCGTTGACGAACCGGCAGACGCGACTTTCAAAGCTAGCTGAGCACAGATAACATCAAGACTGATCGCCTCCCAGCCTAACAAGTTGAGGCCGCGCCAATTCTCGCAATCCATCGCGAAAGATCCTGCGGGGCTTCGGAGCCACGCGCTTGCAGTACGCACAAGGCCCGGCTGCATTGCGGCACGCGAAGCCGTCATCGCGTTGCTGGCGTGGCTTCAATTTTGGGAACGAAAGCCGTTTCGGTCGACCGCGAGAGAAGGGATTGACCGATGCTTAGTGATAAGAAGGGCATGCAGAGGCTTGCGCCTCTCTACAGATCAAAGGCTCTGCTTGACAACGAGCTGTTTGCCGCGAACTTCATCGCGCAACTGCGCTCCCTAACGGCAGGAAGCTTGCCGCAGAAGCCAGCTCGAGGGACAAACGCCTCGAAGCCAACGCTCGCCGCCGCAAGCCGTGGTGGCCGTACCTTGGTCTCTCGCAAGCAAAGGGAGCGAGGCGCTGGGGAACGAGCGGTTCGTCAGAATCGCGAACAGCGCCGGGAGCTATATCGGCGCGAGAAAGCCGCGGTGTAGTGGGGGGCTCCAATGCTTCAAAGATGCTCTGCAACGGCGTAACGGAGCGCCTGATACCCCGGAACCCGGCATGAAGCATGCTGCCGTCATGCAAGGTCAGAAGCTCACAGTGGACGGCATGAGCCACATCGCCGCGGTCTCGTTACCGGCCGCGTCTTCGCTGGCGCTCGACGAAGACATTGGTTTATGAACCGACGCGAACTAAGAAGCTTGCTGAGGCGACGACGAGACCCGATGTCGCGACGCAATTGAGACAGCGTCGCGACAGTGTCACGCCCGCACCGATTTTCGACCGGCCAACCTGAGGCTGAGAAATCCTGACGCGCCTGAAAAGTGTGATTTCGTTCTTGGCTGAGCACCCGCTTCGAAGCGAAGCCAGGACCAAAGTCTTGCGTGATGACGCAATTTCCAGTTCCCTGAAAACGAGTTCGCGAGTTTGAGGCGCGAATCATTGTCTTCCGCGAAGACCGAACAATCGGAGCCGCCACTACGGCTATATCGTCGACGCGGCGCTTGGCGAGGGTTACGACCGTGAGCTAACCGCCAACTTTCACGAGCGCGATCTCGTCGGCTGTGACGCGACGAGATAGACGCGCCGCATACGCGGGTCAGCTTTGACTGTGGCAGACAAGGTATGGGTCGAAACCCGCGCGCGGAATGTCCGGCTTCCGCCAAATGCCTGAAACGCTCGATGGCGTCGTCAAGATCAAGCCGAACGATCGCGGCTACTATGGCTTCCTGCACGCCGATGGCAAGACGCGCGATTATTATTTCACCGAGGGAACCGTGACCAATTACGACGTCCCGCTTGTGGTTGGGGCGCGAGTGCGGTTCTGGTATGACAGGCGGCGCAAAATGGGCGAGCACACCGCGTGGTCGAAGAAGAATAAAAGCCATGGCCCAACATCCTAAGGTCCGCCCGAGCATCCGTTCCTCAAGCCCGTAGCGCCCGGGGAAGGCGCTGCTCTGCATTCATTCAATTATGCCGCGCTGACATAAGCGCGCTGCGATCGCAGCTTGCATCGCTAACAAACGAAGGATGCCGGATAATGGTAAGCTTATACTTAGTCGGAGACCGCGTCATTGGTGCCGAAGAATGTCGACAAGAATTCTATCGCTGCGCCGATCGAAGATGCGCGAACCGTCATCGCTGGTGGCGAGTGATCCAGGGGTGCGCAAGATTGCTCCCATAGGTGGCACTAGGCGGTCGACGCTAAACGCCCTCCGCTTCTCGAGGAGCGGCCTCAAGTCTTGTTACCGTTCCTAACTTGGACCGCTTCACGACGGCAGGACATGCCAGCTCGCGCCATCCGCGTTGTGACGAAATGCTGCGGCTGGCCGATGCTTTAGGGTGCGCTCTTTTTTTACTTACGGCAGCCAAACCGAGAGGTGGCGAAACTGGGGGACCCTGGCGTCGTCTGATCGTTCGGAGGACTGAGCGGCGTTAACTCGCCCGGTCTTCAAGTTTGACCAACAGTTTTTCCATTGCTGTGCATCACTACCAATGCTGGTAGGTCACCCGACGCCGCTCTCTCGCTAAATTCCCACTGCCGTGAGGCGACGGGCCTCACGGGAAAGCCGGGTGGGTTGGCCTTGTGATCCCCGAGGCCGACTACTGAGCCAGCGGCACGTGATAGGGACGGCGCCTTCCTTCCCTCCCATGGAGGGTGCCGAGTCATGTGGCCCCAAGGTTTCCGGCGAAGCGGATGCGGCAAAATAGCGCATTTATCCACCGTCCCCCGGTGGACATAGGCGCCGAGTCGCATCCGCGCTGCTTTTTCTCGAACTCGCCAATTGCGTCTAGTTTTCGCGCCCTACCGGCTGATCGGCGTGATCGAATACTGCACGGTCGAAGAGCCGCACGAGCCAGGGGGCGTGAGGTCATAGCGGCGATCAGTCACAAACGTGCTGTGGATTGGCTGAGCGTCAATCCGGCGCGTAGCGCCGGTGCGGCTGCCGCTGATCGCAAGCGCGCCGAATGGCTATTGTCCGAGGCGTAAACGTCGATATTGCTGCCGATGGCAAGCGGGCCACATGGCCCTTCATTTTGTAAACTGCTGCGCAGCTCTGTCAGCTTTCGGTAAGCCAGCCCTGATAAGAAATCGTTGGTTAACGGGGGCGTGGCAGGGACAGCGCATGAGCTGAAGGACCACCATGTGCCGAGTCACGCTTCCGTTAAGCTCATTGCACTGCGGATGCGGCAGGATAGTGCCTCATGATGCCCCCAGACCGTCAGGCGCCGAGCCGCGTCCGCACTGCTTCCAACTCACGGATTAGTTCTCGTTCCGTCGATTTTGCTCGTTTGGCGAGCGATAAGCTCCCGATCAGCTTCTTGCCGTCACTTCAAGCTGAGTTTGGAGCAGTTAGCTGGGTGGCAGGTACAGCGCTGCCTCTGTGTATGCGTGGGGGATAAGCGCTGAGTCAAGTTCTGCTAAGTTCAACTGGCAGTGCGGGCGGGGTAGGGACAGCGTCTGCTCCAGCGCAACCAAACGACGCCGAGTCGCGTCCGCACTGCTTCCGATAATCATCAGCAACGCTCAGGAGGGAAAGGAGATTGCCTGGCTGAATTCCGTCCGCTGTGGTCTTGATGCAATTGTCTCCGCCATGTGTGGCCGATGACGGCGCCGACAGCCTCTCCGATCAAGGCAGTTCTCCCTGTCGCGGCTTCCGAGGTCTCGGATATCTTTCCAACGGACTGCTCCTATCGCGCTTCGTCTGGATTTACTCCGCCACATTCTTGGGTCTCTCATGTGCGTTTGGCCTATCATTCTTGTTTATGCAACGCGCACGTGTCTGGAAATGCTGGTGTCTCCAGTTTCTTCGAGGCAAAGACCCAGCTTAGAGAGTCGCCGATGAGGACGGGACCGACCGGTTTTGGTAGGTGCCCTTTGTTTACTTCTCGAAGATACAGCTTAGTAGCCCTTGAGAATTTGAGCCTCTTTGGAGCAAAAGAGGGCCAGCCCCAGTCTGTGCGACCGGGTTGCACCAACGCTTGCGACACCATGCCCAGGGCAGCTACAGGTCAATAAATGCATACATTCGAGCGGCATATCGCGTCCCTGCGGTCGCAAGCGCTTGCGGTACTTGTAGCCAATCAGGTCCGTGCCGCCGATCAGTCGCTGGGACTATCAGATCGAAAGGTCGCGACATTAAACATCGACGAAGTTCGGGCGATGCTAGCCATACTCGATTGCATGAAGCCTAACCTGCGGCCCAAGGAAGCACGGCAGATCGCTGCGCGCATACGCGCGCTTTTAGAGGAGCCGCCTGGGTGTCAGCCGGTTCGGGTAGGATGTCTGTGAGACCACTAGTGTGAGCTTTCGGTAGGTTGTCCAACCGGTCCTGAACGAGGGAGCGCAGTTGTCAAAGCTTTAGCCCACTCCCGCAGGATCGATGGGCACCCATAAGGATGCGCCTCTGACGCCGAAAGGCTATGGCGCGGAGCGTCATCGTAGATGGCCTGACAAAGGCTGCAGCCGCGCTGCACTTTGTTATTTCGGCGAAGACCGTCGCCAGGTGGGTCAAGCGTTCCGCGAGGCAGGCGTCGATGGACCGTGATCGCTCCACAAGACCTCTTTCATGCCAAGCCAAACCCTGCCTACCACATGCGCCGAACGTGTGCGACGACAGGGCCACACAAGCAAATAGATCGCAACCGAGGTCGGCTTGACGCCGTAGCCCTATCCAGCGGCCGCTAGGATTGAGCCGATCGCGCACCTTGACCCGGCCGTGCCGGTGCGGCGCTATGAACGTGAACATCCCGGCGATCTGATCCAACGAAATCAAAACAAGCTCTGCAAGTTCAACCGTGTAGGCCATCGATCTACATGTGGCGGGACTCGACAGAGCAGCCCGCGGCTCGCCGCGAAGAGCCTGGCGGAGATTATATCAAATGTGTCTCGACGATGCCTCCCGAAATTCCTTGAAAGGTGATGAGGAGCGAGCGACAGGGCTGCCCCGTGGTCTGCGTTAGCCACAAGCCTCCGCGTCAAGGTCAGCGCGTCGTGACCCTGGCTGTTCTCTAATTCCGGGCGTGAGGTCAAGCTCTCCCTGAACATCCTTGCCGGGTCCATGGTTCTCTCCGCGGTAGGGGCGTGCCCTCCGCATGATGGCGTAGGATGACGTTAGCGGATCAATGTGTGAAGCGCGCTTTGCCCTTTCGAGCACCGCAAAGCCAGGGGCGATCTCACCAACGCCAGCGTCCCGGCAGGGACGTTCGCTCCCGCAGTTCGGCGGGAACTCGTTATCCTTTATGCGGCTGATCAGCAGCATCCTTTTGATGACCATTTAAATTCGGTACCATCGATCCACATCCGATGCAGAATGACAGCAAGTTTTCGGGCAACTGCAACCTTGGCTTTGCGTAGCCCGCTTCGTTTCGCAAGCCGAATGCCCCACCTTTGAGTGCTGACCATTTTGCTACGCGTGTGAGCAGCACATTGGCCGCCTCGTAGAGGTAACTTCGCAGCATCTTATCGCCGCATTTCGAGATTCGGCCCGTCCAGTCAATCTCGCCGGATGCGTATCGGCGGGTCGTTAGCCCTGCGTAGGCTCCCACGCTTCGTGATCTCTTGAAGCGAGCGGGGTCATCGACTGTCGCAAGGTAGCAAAGGGCGGTGACCGGGCCGATGCCAGGAGCCGACATGAACCGTCGCACCTGAGCATTGTTGCGAGCCAGCCGCAGCACCTTGCGGCCAAGGTCCACAATCTGTTGCTCAACGGCCTCGCGTGCCTTCAGCAACGGATCTACCGCGGCAAAAAGCTCTGACCGATCCTCTGCCAACTGCGCGGCACGCACAGCAAACATATTCATCTTTGCTCGTCCGATGACAAGCCCAAGATTCTTGAGGAGCCCCCGGATTTGATTTTCGATATCCCGCTTGATCTTGACGAGCAGAGCTCGACTAACAAGAAGGGCTTTGGTCGCATGGCTATCGAGATCCTTGACGCAAACCTCCTTGTACCAACCACATTGCATGATACGCGCTATACCAGCGGCGTCATTTCGGTCGCTCTTGTTGATCTGCATCTTCAGAACCGCCTTCGCATGCCTGGCGTCAATGCAGATAACGGGTAACCCGATCTTATTCAGCTCGGTCCACAGCCATGTCGACGTGCTCCGGTCTCGAGTCCAATCCGAACGACGTGTGGCGCGTGCAATTTGATGAACGTCGCGATTGCCTCCGGGTCAGACGTAACCACCCCTTCGCGCTCGACTTTTCCTGTCCGATCGACGATGCAGATCGAAGTCAGTTTCAGTGACACATCTAATCCGACATAGTGCTCCATTGCCTCTCTCCGTCGTTGCAAGGCCCTGAGGTAGGCCTTGTCGAGTCCTGGAGAGCTGATTCCCAGAGCCTGAGTATGCCTCCGAGCCCGGAATTACCCCATGTGTGAAAAGCTCGAGTCGGCTCGGATTCTTCCGTTTCCTGATGGGGGATACGGATGGGACGCTTCAGGCGCGGACAGATCCCAGCTGACGCTCTTGCCGGAATGTCTGGAGGATTGGGTAAGCGAGGAGACAACGCGGTCAATGTAATCGATGTTTGTCGAGGCGCTCGATCAGGGCGGCGGCAGGAGAATCGAGATGGTGCGTGCCCTCGTGGATTGCGAGATTCCTGTGACGGGTCATCTCGGTCTAATGCCCCAGAGCGTCAATGCCATGGGGGGTCAAAGTGCAGGGTCGAAAAGCGGATGAGGCGCTGCGTTTGCTCGATGATGCTCACCGTCTGCAGGAGGCCGGCTGTTTCGCTTTGGTATTTGGAGGGCATTCCGGCCGATCTTTCTGCTCGAGCAATCAATTCCTTGACAATACCGACGATCGAAATCGGCGCCGGCCCGGACTTGTTCAGGCCAGGTGCTCGTGTTTCACGACGTGCTGGGCGGAAGGTCATCGCCCCAAATTCGTTCGCGCCTATGCAGAAGGCTTTCAGCAGTTGCGTGATGCGCTTTCGCGCTGGGCCGCGGACGTCCGCGGTGGTGCATTCCCGAAGTCGCAAGAGTCCTATAGGCTTCCCGAAGGCGTCGGCGAGGCAATTACCAACTGGGCGCCGTCCAACCCAACTCGATGTAGAGCTCGTCATGCAAACGATCACGAGGGTCGCTGGCCGTACTCTCGCAAAATCCCGCGGTGCCGATCAACGGGTCGGATTGGTGCCAACAATGGGCTATCTCCACGATGGCCACATGGCCCTGATCGCGGCGAGCCGGGCGCAGTGCCACGTCACGGTAGTTAGCATCTTCGTCAACCCCACTCAGTTCGGACCAAACGAGGATCACAACACCTATCCGCGCGACTTCAATGCGCGGTCGTGCGTCGGATGGTTATTGATCTCAATCTCCCGATCGAGATCGTCACTACCAACCGTTCGCGAACAGGATGGGCTCGTAATGATCAGTCGCAACCGCTATCTCAGCTAAGAAGAGCGTCAGCGGGCCCTTGCGATCAATCGTGGACTATCCGCAGCGCTCGACGAATTTCGCTCGGGAGAGTGCAACTTAGAGAAAGCTGATTGCGGTCGCCAAGGAGCATTCAGAGGCAATTGACCGCCTGCAGTATCTTGAACCTGTCGAAGGTGACACGCTCAAACCCGCCGACAGCCCACTGCGGCGCCCGCGGCGCTTTGTGCGGCAGCCTACGTCGGCTCAACGCGGCTGGTCGACAACGTAATACTGGGGTTGCGAACTCGGTAGCGCTATGCGTGGCTAAACTGCGCGCAGCATATTGACCCGCAAGAAATGCTCAAGGCACTGCTCGGAAAAGGGGCGTCGAGCTCGTAGCCAAGGGCCAACTCCGAGGCGACTTTGTTTAGCGACTTAGCGAAGCGATAACGCGTGCGTACGGAATATTGTGGGAACGAGAACTTTGCGCCTGGTAACGTCAGAAGTTTCGCGCGGCTGCGACCAGCGCTCATTTCGACAAACCTTGGTATAGGGTTTTGCAGCCCATGCTATATTACCGACTTACCTTTGTAGAGTTGAGCATCGGTTTGGTCGTTTGTACTTTCGATGTCGAACCTGGATCCTTCGATCGACGGGGCGGCGCAATACCTGAAACTGATACCTTGCTAGAAATCGTTGCGTTCCAATCAGGTGCGAAGACGAGAGGCAGGGGGCTTTATCTTTAGAAGGTGCCGACTATTCGAGATCGTGATCGGCATCAGAACAGCGGAGTCAACATTCATTCGAGCGACGAAGATGGAGAAGCGGACGATTGGGCGCGTTATGCTCAGGAAGAGGTGAGCCATTAGAGTAGCCGATAACGCTTCCCTCATACCACGGGCTTAGCGCAGTCGCCGCATTGATGACCGTTGCCGTGCGCGAGTTGCTGGCGAATTTGCATCCCCCTTGAAATGCGAGTCGAGATGGCATTTACTGAGCTTTTCATCAGACGTCCGGTATTGTCTATTGTCATCAGTTCCTTGATTTTGCTGATCGGCTTGCGCGCGGCCACCGTACTGCCGATCCGGCAATATCCCAAGCTATCCAATACGGTCGTCACTATCACGACTTCCTATCCTGGCGCCTCCGCCGACCTGATCCAGGGGTTCATCACCACTCCCCTGGAGCAGGCAGTCGCCTCCGCCGAGGGCGTCGACTACATCAGTTCCTCATCGGTGCTCGGTACCTCCACGATCCAAGTCTACATCAAGCTCAATTTCGATCCCAACGAAGCACTCACCGAGGTGCTCTCCAAAGTTAATTCAGTCAAATACTTAATCCCGAAGGAATCAAACGATCCGGTCGTCACTAAGTCGACCGGTCAGACCACCGCTGTCATGTATATCGCCTTCTCCAGCGAGGAACTGGCGGCCAGCGCGATCTCCGACTACCTCACGCGCGTCGTGCAACCCGTTATGTCAACCGTCGACGGCGTCGCAGCGGCAGACATCCTGGGGGGCCAGAGTTTTGCGATGCGGCTATGGCTCGATCCTGGGAAAATGGCAGGCTACGGCGTGTCGCCAGCCGAAGTTTCGGCTGCAATCGCGGCTAACAACTTCCAGGCCGCGGCCGGTCAGACCAAGAGCTATTTCACAATCTCCGATGTCACGGCAAACACGGATCTGCGAAGTGTCGATGATTTCAAGCGCATGATCGTCAAAGCCAATGACGGTGGCTTTGTGCGCATGGAGGACATTGCGGTAATCGAGCTTGCCGCACAGACCGCAGACACTAGCGTCGCAATGAACGGCGAGCACGCGGTCTTTATCGGCGTTCAGGCGAGCCCGCAAGGCAATCCGCTAAACATAGTGCGAGGCGTTCGAGCGCTGTTTCCAGAAATGGAGCGTAACCTGCCGCCGTCACTGAAGATGAAAGTGGCATACGACTCCACCAAATTCATTCAATCGTCGATCGATGAAGTGGAGAAGACGCTCATCGAAGCCGTCGTACTCGTGGTGGTGGTAATCTTCCTATTCCTGGCCTCGCTGCGGTCGGTCATTATTCCTGTGGTCACTATTCCGTTGTCGCTCGTTGGTGTCTGCAGCATGATGCTGGCGCTGGGGTTCTCATTCAATCTCCTGACTCTCCTTGCGATGGTTCTCGCGATCGGTCTCGTGGTCGATGACGCGATCGTGGTGGTGGAGAACATTCATCGCCATTTAGACGAAGGTGTGCCGCCCCTACAGGCTGCTATAAGGGGCGCGCGCGAGATCGTCGGCCCCGTTGTATCCATGACGATTACCTTGGCTGCGGTGTATGCCCCAATCGGATTTCTCGGCGGCCTCACTGGTGCGCTGTTCCGCGAGTTCGCGTTTACGCTAGCGGGAGCGGTGATCGTGTCGGGCGTGATCGCTTTGATGCTGTCGCCGATGATGTGCTCCCTCTTCCTGAGGCGCGCTGACGGGGGGCGGTTTGCAAGCTTTGTGAACCGTGGGCTCAGCGCCATGACACGATGGTACGGCCACAAGCTCGACCGCTCGCTCGACTATCGTCCGATTACCGCCCTTTTTGCGCTGACTATGCTGGGCCTCGTCGGCTTTCTCTATATGCATACTTCCAAGGAACTCGCGCCCGAGGAGGATCAAGGTATCGTGTTCGCTCTAACCAAGGCGCCGAAATACGCCAATATCGACTACCTCGACTATTACGGGGCCAAGCTCGAACACGCGTTCCAGAAATTTCCAGAGACTGACTTGAGCTTTGTGATCAATGGCGTTAGCGGGCAGCAGACTGGCATGGCCGGCATGCTGCTCAAGCCCTGGGACGAGGGCAAGCGATCATCGATTGCGCTAAAGTCCCTTGTCCAGGCTGAGCTGTCCAAAATCGAAGGCATTAACGCGTTTGCCTTTAGCTTGCCGCCGCTTCCTGGCGGTTCGGGTGGCCTACCAGTGCAGATGGTGATCAATTCGACGCTTGGCTTCCAATCCGTCTACGAGGAGATGTCGAAGCTGAAGGCTGCCGCGCGGAACAGCGGTCTGTTCATGGTGAGCGACTCCGACCTCGAGTTCAACCAGCCGGTGGTACGAATCAAGGTTGATCGATCTAAGGCCAACGAGCTTGGCATCACCATGCAGACAGTCGGTAACGCGCTCGCCACCTTACTTGGCGGAAACTACGTCAACCGCTTCAATTTACAGGGCCGCTCCTACCAGGTGATCCCGCAGGTGCCACGCGAGGTACGCCTGGCGCCGCAAGCAATCGGGAGCTATTATGTGAAGGCTGCGACGGGCTCGATGGTCCCGTTGTCTACCGTAGTCTCCATTGAGGCTGCGACCGATCCGAACGCGCTCACCCACTACAACCAGCTCAACTGCGCGACCTTTCAGGCCGTCCCGATGCCCGGCGTCACGATCGGGCAGGCCGTGGACTTCCTGGAAGCCGAGGCGAAGAAACTGCCCGCAGGCTTCAGCCACGACTTCCTCGCCGACGCCCGCCAATATGTGCACGAGGGTAACCAACTGGCCATTCCCTTTGCATTTGCACTCATAATCATATTCTTGGTGCTTGCGGCACAGTTCGAAAGTCTGCGGGATCCCCTCATCATCCTGATCAGCGTGCCGATGGCAATCGTCGGCGCGTTGATCCCGCTATTCTTTGGCTGGGCGACGATGAACATATACACCCAGGTGGGACTGTTGACCCTGGTCGGGTTGATTTCCAAGCACGGCATCCTGATGGTTGCGTTCGCCAATGAGCTGCAGCTCAAGGAGAGACTTGACCGTCGCTCGGCTATAGAGATGGCGGCGCGCGTCCGACTGCGTCCAATCTTGATGACAACTGCGGCAATGGTCACGGGCTTCATACCCTTGATGACCGTAACGGGAGCTGGCGCTGCGAGCCGCTTCTCGATCGGGCTCGTGCTCGTCGCGGGCATGTCCGTAGGCACCCTGTTCACGCTCTTCGTGCTGCCGGCGGTCTATGTCGCGATCGCGTCCGATCATCGTGCCGATGCGAGCTCCGGCCGCGCGAAGATCGCCGCCGAGCTCGACCTCACCGGCGCTGCTGATGCCCAGATGGTCAAGCAATGACGATAAAATCAATCAAGGACGCTCAGTGTAGTGAGCGAAGCAGCCTGTGACCGCTTCACGCTCCCTTACGCATCGAGATCTTCACGCCCGTGGTGCCGAGCTTGGCGACCATCAGGTGCTCGGTGAAGAACACGTGGGTGATCCGCGCCTGCTCCGCTAAGGTGAATTGCACCGGACTTAACGGCAGCGGGATGCTAAAATTCGACCTCGCCGAGGAGAAGAGAATTCATGCTCTCCTGTAAAAGATGGCGTTGCCATTATGCCAAGGTCTCTTGAACGACAACTACTTGCTTCCGTCTGATCGCTTGCGTTGCTGGCTGAAAAAGATGACCGGTTTGAACCCCTTTAGGACTAGTTGACACGAGTTCAATTCCCTGGACGAACGGGTCAAGAACGGTCGCCGTCAGGAGCCCCGTATACATGACCGACGCAGGTCATCATTGAGGTCGTCGTCAGCGTCTACGTCCTTCTCGTCGATCTGAAGGGCGTGCCGGCGTTTGAGACGAGTGTTTCCCATCTTGCTTCTCTTGCCGGGCGTTGCGCTCGGCGGCCATGCCTTGACCTCGCTCCAGCCGGGCTGGATGAAATTCGCCTACACGATCATTTTGTCCCTGATCGTGCTGCAAGCTGCGGGTTGACGCCGCCCCATCGAGCCAAGCTGGCGGATCGGCCTGCCATTCGGGCGGATGCTGGGTATCCTCTCGTTCGGTGACGACTATCTCCGGCCCTCCCTTAGCGATGTTGTTTAACAATCAGGGCTGGCTAAACACGAATTTCGCGCCGGCCTAGCCCTTGGTTCGCGTGGTGGAATCGAGCGTGCCCCCCTTCGTCTACTATCACCTTGGCTCGTTCCCGAGAGCGGCAGCTTGCTCTATTTTTTTATACCCAGTGTCATGCTTGACATCCTGCTGGGCTCCTACCTCATGCGCCGGCTTGATCCGGAGATATCTCGACGCATCTGCATGAGCTTTGATGCGGGCGTCGGTTTGTCGCTGGTGATGATCGAGCTCGATCTAGTGCAGAGCGCCTGGGCTTATAACGTGAGGGGCGGCGATACTGATGGATCTGTGCCTGCTACACTTGCTCCTTACCACCCAGTCCAATTTGGTCTGAGCGAGGCGAACTGCGGATATCAGCGCTTGAACGATGCCGGCTGGCATCTCGGTATCGAATGCGCGCGCGTCGTGGACCTGAGCGACGCCGACCTCTTCCGCGGCGCGAATGATGTCATGGAAACTACCTGGCCGCCTGAAACCAGGAATAATCGAATTTCAAAAGTACGGGGCCGACATTGACGGCTTCCGCGTGATAGCGGTCTTGTATTGGTCCCCCGAGTCAGCGCCGTTACTCGTGATGAGAGCTCCCGATTTGCAAGAGCTGTCGGAAAACCTACGGCGGTGTTCGCGCCAAGTACACAGTGGCGTCCGGCACCGTTGGCTTTGCGGGGTTTGTAGCATTTGCGACAAAGCCTCAGTCGTTGCGCCTCCGGCCGTTGTCGCAGATCAGCAAAAACTGTCACCCTCTTATGGCCAACTTAACCGGGAAGGGATAGCCGAAACACCGTATCCACGGCCTCGACGATCACCGCCCGCTCGCCTAGTGACGTAGTCCCAGTTGTTTTTGTGACGGCATTGCATTTGCAGGGATAAAGAATGCCGGCTTGAGGCCATCATTGTCGATGGCGTCGCTTTAGGCGATGCGCGCCGGGTGAGGGGCGTCGCGCTCGCGAGCCCGTTCTCTCAGGAGCGCCCGTGATACTTCCTGGTAATTGGTCAGCCGGCCTGCTTGGGACACGGCTCGCATTTTTTGTGGCCGGAGTCGGCCTCGCGGCTTGGGCGCCTTTGGTGCCACTCGCCAAGGAGCGGCTCGCGGTCGATGACCGCATGCTTGGTCTTCTGCTGCTCTGTCTCGGAACGGGATCCGTCATCGCGATGCTTTCGACCAGCGTATTGAATGCGCGGTACGGCAGCAAGCCAATTATCCTCGCGGGTGGACTTGGACTCGCGATCATGTTGCCGTGCCTTGCAATTGCCGACACACCTGTCAGACTCGGTGCTACGCTGTTTGCTTTCGGCGTTTCACTCGGCTCGATCGATGTAGCAATGAACATTCATGCGATTGAACTGGAGCGCGACTCAGGCCGTCCATTGATGTCTGGCTTCCACGCTCAGTATAGCATTGGGGAATTCACCGGCTCTGCCGCCGTGACCTCGTTAATGTCGCTGCAGCTTGGCCCGCTTTTTTCGACGTTGGTCTGTTCGGCGTTAATGACGATCGCGCTTGTATCGGCCTGGCCGGGGTTGCTCGCGGTGGGGTCGGGGCAGCAGGGGCCATCGTTTGTTTTGCCCCATCGCAGCGTGTTGCTAATAGCTGTGCTCGCGGCTATCACCTTTCTTGTCGAAGGTGCAATGCTCGATTGGAGCGCTTTGCTTCTCGTCGAACGAGATCTTCTCGCGGAAGCGCACGGGGGCATTGGTTGTATGCTCTTCTCAATCGCAATGGCCGGAGGGCGTCTCAGCGGAGATGCCGTGGTGGCGCGAATCGGAGACCGTGCCACATTGATGCTCGGGACTCTGCCGATCGTAACAGGCTTCTTGGCTGTGGTGGCGGCGCCCGTTGCGTTGATTGCTATGGCGGGGTTCCTGCTTATTGGATTGGGTATTTCAAATGTTGTACCTGTGCTTTGTCGACGCGCCGGCAAACAGAAAATGATGCCAGCGGGCGTTGCGATCGCGGTCATCACGACAGTCGGCTATGCGGGTATACTCGTTGGGCCCGCCGGCGTTGGGCTCGTCGCACACATGTTTGGCTTGCGCTTGGCGTTTGGGGTGTTGGGCGCGCTCATGTCCATCGTTACGCTGTCGGCGAGGATGATGATGACAGACCATCGCTAAGGCGTTGGCCGAGAGGAAAGGGACACCAGTACGCTTCCGGCTAATGACCGTCCAGCGGTCGGCGCTTTAGCGGCTTAGAGACGATGAGCTCTCAACCTCATGGCAGCAGGTCTCGGTCATGGCCATTCTCCTTTTCCTGCAAGTCGTTGGCTGCGTCGTACGTAGGATACACCGCGTCACTTGGGTTTTGGCGTCCGACCGAGGCCGGTCGTTGACAATGAACGACTTGTCAATTGCGAAGCAAAGTTGGTCGTTACGTGGGCGGCAAGTCCGCTATGCTAGACATTGACCGCCGATTGCGACCTAGGATTGTCCCGTTATTCCGGAACAGGCAGATCACTCTGGTGCCGTCCATCGCTGTCGGCGCGATATGCCCGGTATGCCAGCTGAATGCCGTCCTCAAGCGAGGTCGTGGCACGCCAGCCGAGCCCGGACAGCCGCCCGACGTCGAGCAGTTTGCGCGGCGTGCCGTCAGGGCGCGACATATCAAAGCTGATCTCACCGCGAAAACCGATAGCGGCCGCGACCATGAGTGCTAACTCGGCGATGCTGATGTCCTCGCCGGTACCGATATTGACAAGTTCCGGTGAGGAATAGGTCTTCATCAGGTGAATGCAGGCGTCGGCGAGATCGTCAACGTAGAGCAATTCGCGGCGCGGCGTGCCGGTGCCCCAGACCACCACGCTTCTCGAGCCTGCGAGCTTCGCCTCGTGGAAGCGGCGGACCAGGGCGGCAACTACGTGGCTGTACTCGGGATGATAATTGTCACCGGGACCGTAGAGATTGGTCGGCATCACGCTGATGAAGTCGCTGCCATACTGCCTGCGATAGGCCTCCGCCATCTTGATGCCGGCGATCTTGGCGATCGCGTAGGGCTCGTTGGTCGGCTCCAGCGGGCCTGTCAGCACCGAGTCCTCGCGCAGGGGCTGCGGCGCGAGCTTCGGATAGATGCAGGACGAGCCGAGGAACATCAGCTTCTCGGCGCCAGCTTGCTGCGCGGCCTGAATCACGTTCGCCGCGATCGCGATGTTGTCGTAGATAAACTCGGCGCGCAGCGTGTCGTTGGCGACGATGCCACCCACCTTCGCGGCGGCGAGGAATACGACCTGCGGCCGAACCCGCGCGAACCAGTCGAACACGGCGGCCTGGTTGCAGAGGTCGACCTCACGCCGGTCCACCGTGACGATCTTGACGTCCTCGCGCGCCAGCCGGCGCACTAGCGCGCTGCCAACCATGCCACGATGGCCGGCGACATAGACGCTCTTGCCGGTCAGCTCAAACGCTGCGCTTGCCATGGACCGCGTCCCGTTTCGCCTCGGCAAGGTCGCTCGCCATCATCTCCTCGACGAGCTGGGCAAAGGTCCGCTTCGGCTTCCAGCCGAGCTTCTCGCGCGCCTTGCTGGCATCGCCGACCAGGAGATCGACCTCGGTCGGCCGGAAATAGGTCGGATCGATCTTCACCACGGTCTTGCCGCTCTTAGCGTCGACCCCGGTCTCATCGACGCCCGTGCCGCGCCATTCAACGCGGCGGCCGACCTGCGCGAAGGCAAGCTCGACCATCTCGCGCACCGATCGGGTCTCGCCGGTGGCGAGCACGAAATCGTCCGGCTTGTCGGCCTGGAGGATCATATGCATGCCTTCGACATAGTCTTTCGCGTGGCCCCAATCGCGCTTGGCCTCGAGATTGCCGAGATAGAGCGTCTGTTCGAGACCCACCTCGATGCGGGCGACACCACGGGTGATCTTGCGGGTCACGAAGGTCTCGCCGCGAATCGGACTCTCGTGATTGAACAAGATGCCGTTGGAGGCGAACATGCCATAGGCTTCGCGGTAGTTCACCGTGATCCAATAACCGTAGAGCTTGGCGACGCCGTAAGGCGAGCGCGGATAGAACGGCGTCGTCTCCTTCTGCGGGATCTCCTGCACGAGGCCGTAGAGCTCTGAGGTCGAGGCCTGGTAGAACAGCGTCTCCTTCTCCATGCCCAGGATGCGGATCGCTTCTAGGAGGCGCAGCACGCCGATCGCGTCGGCATTGGCGGTGTATTCGGGGCTCTCAAAGCTGACGGCGACGTGGCTTTGAGCTGCGAGATTGTAGATCTCGGTGGGGCGGATCTGCTGCATCAGGCGGATCAAATTGGTCGAATCCGTCATGTCGCCATAGTGCATCAGGAACCGCACGTTGCCGGCATGCGGATCCTGGTAAAGATGATCGACGCGCGCGGTGTTGAACGAGGAAGACCGGCGCTTGATCCCATGCACGGTGTAGCCGAGACCGAGCAAATACTCGGCGAGATATGCGCCGTCCTGCCCGGTGACGCCCGTAATTAGCGCAACGCGCCGCTTTGAGTCCTGAGCCGCCATGGTCTCTCTTAGTTGCGCCGCAAAGAGCCTCGCTGTGAAACACCATGCGAAGCCGTTTCTCGAAAAATCTAGATGTGCACGCGCGCTCCACCCGCAATTAAAGGAAAGCGATCGTTAGCTCCAGTCATACACACCATGCAGGAATGCACACCATATACATTGATTTATGTTTGGACTGAAGGGTGCCAACACATTGAGCGTCAAAAATGAAGCCCAGTAACCCTAGCAGCGCGATAGTCCTAAGGCGAGATGGATGGCAAAACGCCCTTACGTGCGCCCGGGGCGCGCTTGCCCCTGGGCGGTATTTCAATGAGATAGAAGTGTTGGTCTGTGCTCCTTATCATCCTCAGGCGCATGTGTGCATTCGCGTGGGCTCATCATGGCGTGAGAGAGCGACGAGCTGAGGTCGTATTCGTCAATGCATTTGTCGGAATGACGGCATGCAAGGCAGCACGCGGCCATCCTGCTCATAGAGCCGCAGTCTACAAAGCGCTATTAGCGTCGGAACATAACACGCAGTCTTGTAGGTCGACTCATCAACCACGATCAGCGCCGTTGCCAATATCCAACTCGCGGCAGGCAGTGGACGGTTGACGCGAGACAAGGTGAGAAAGAGTAGCAAACGTTGGTATAGATCGTCGAACGTTTCGATATCGAGAGCTTACTTTCGTACAATGGAGCTTCGACGGCAATCCTTTAACCTTGACCGAGCGTAAGTTGCCTCGGTTGAGTATGATAAGTCTCTTTAACCCGCGCCGGAAAATGTCTCCAGTAAGACAGGAAAATTCAAGCTAGAGCTGCTGTGCCGTTTGTACTCGATCGGCAGCCAAAAGCGGAATGTAGCCGGGCGAAGCGATGATGGCTGAAAGAGCTCACGCTTGTGAATGCGGCGGCGATACAGGCGGCCGCGAAAACCGAACTAGACACCCGTTACCATCAGGCAAGCGGACTTCATGACCGGGTTCCTGTAGGCGGACGTCGGACTCCTTAAACTTGGGCTGCATTGATCGATATGTGTGGAATTGTAGGCATTTTGGGGCGTGGTCCGGTCGTTGGGCAGTTGGTCGCGTCGCTCAAGAGATTGGAATATCGTGGCTACGACTCCGCAGGCCTCGCGACTCTCGAAGGTCTCCGTATCGAGCGCCGCCGCGCTGAAGGTAAGCTGAGAAACCTTGAGGAGCAGCTGCGCTGCTATCCGCCGTCGGGTCATACCGGCATCGGTCATACCCGCTGGGCGACTCATGGAAAGCCGACCGAGAGCAATGCTCACCCGCACGCGACGGAAAATGTCGCGGTCGTTCATAACGGGATCATTGAGAATTTCCGCGAGCTGCGAGCTGAACTGGAGCGGAATGGAGCCCATTTTAGCTCGGAGACAGACACGGAGGCGGTGGCGCATCTCGTCGAATCTTATCTCAAGAAGGGTTACTCGCCGCAGGATGCGGTACAAGCGTCGCTGCCGCGGCTGCGCGGTGCCTTCGCGCTGGCATTCCTTTTCAAGGCCCACGATGATCTTTTGATCGGTGCGCGTAAGGGGTCGCCCCTTGCGATCGGACATGGCAAGGGCGAAGTGTATCTAGGATCGGACGCGATCGCGCTCGCGCCGTTGACCGACACCATCACCTATCTTGAAGACGGCGACTGGGCCGTGCTTACGCGCACGACGTGCGTGATTTATAGCGCAGACGGATTTGTCGTCGAGCGGGAAACATCAAAGTCTGGCGTATCGTCACTCCTTGTAGACAAAGCGAATTATCGCCACTTCATGGCCAAGGAAATCCACGAACAGCCGACAGTGGCCGGCAAGACATTGGCGCATTATCTTGACATGGCGGCCAAGCGCGTCGTCCTGCCCCTCACATTGCCGTTCGACTTTAAATCCATTCAGCGCATCTCAATTACCGCGTGCGGCACTGCAAGCTATGCCGGGCACATCGCCAAATACTGGTTCGAGCGGCTGGCGCGCTTGCCTGTCGAGATCGATGTAGCCTCCGAGTTCCGCTACAGAGAGGCGCCTTTGCGCCGGGGCGATCTCGCGATCGTCATCTCGCAGTCGGGCGAAACCGCTGACACGCTAGCTGCGTTGCGATACGCCAAGGACCAGGGGGTGCACACGATATCTGTAGTCAATGTCCCGACGTCGACGATTGCGCGGGAGAGCGAATCCGTTCTGCCGACGCTGGCGGGGCCAGAAATCGGCGTCGCCTCCACCAAAGCATTCATCTGCCAGCTGATGGTATTGGCGGCGCTTGCCGTCGCAGCAGGCAAAGAGCGCGATAAACTGTCTGAAATCGATGAATCGAAGCTTGTGCGTGAGCTTATCGAAGTGCCGCGGTTGATTGCTGCGGCACTGTTGATTGAGCCGCAGATCGAGAAGCTCGCGCGTTATATCGCCGACACAAGGGACGTGCTCTATCTCGGTCGTGGCACATCGGCTCCCCTGGCGCTTGAGGGCGCACTCAAGCTGAAGGAAATTGCCTATATCCACTCAGAAGGTTATGCGGCCGGCGAGCTCAAGCACGGACCGATCGCATTGATAGATGAGGCTGTGCCTGTGGTGGTGATCGCCCCTTATGACGGGGTCTTCGAGAAGACCGTCTCGAATATGCAAGAAGTTGCGGCTCGGGGCGGCAAGATCATCCTGATCACCGATTCTAAGGGTGCTTTAGAAGCGACGATGGACACACTCATGACCATTGTGCTGCCGGAGATGGTCGCAACCTTTACGCCGATGGTCTATGCCATTCCGGTTCAGCTCTTGGCTTACCATACCGCGCTCGTAAGGGGCGCGGACGTGGATCAGCCGCGTAATCTAGCAAAATCGGTGACTGTGGAATGAGGCGGCAGTGTTATATTGAAGCATTGAGGCCACTAATGGAGTGGGCGAGCTCAAGGAGAGCGATCCCAGGATCGATAGGTCAATCATAGACCGGTCCAGCTCGATGAGCAGAGTCCTGCTTGCGTCATCAGCGTCAACCGACTAACGCCAATGGAGGCGAGCGTGCCTTCCTGTCGCTCGAGAGGAACGGTTGATAACAAGTGGGAATTACTGACCATTGGAGATCCATGTCGGCTCTCGGTTACCCAGCCTGCCATCTGCTTTGCAGGGCCAAATCACCTGAAGCTCGGTACACAAAAGATACCCTCTAACTCATCCTCCCACCTTGGCGAAGCCGACGAGCATGTCGGTGCACACACACCAGCTTCGGGCCGCTCCGTCGCGGCTTATTCACTGGCAGCGCATACGCGCGACAACTTACGTTCATCTGCCCTATGTCGGGCACGTTGAGCATGCACTTCCACAGCGGGGACGATTCCTTAGGTGCAGTTTGTCGTTTAGATCGCGCGTAGCAGCGGCTCACGCAATCCGGTTGGACCATACGCGCCGCGGCGGCCCTCCCAGCTGCTACGTGTCATCAAATGGATTGTTAGAAACCGGACATTCCCGCGCAAGGTTGAGGGCCTAAAACCAAGTGCAGGGGCGCCGCACCGGAAGGACGCGGCACCCCGGCTGTAGCGGCGGGAGAGTACTACTAGCCATTTATATAATCCAGTGACGGCCGACCCGCTCGTATAGCAAGAGCCACCCTGCCTTGCAGCGACGCGGGATTTAGCACGACTGGCAAATCCTGTTGGTGGGCCAGCGATCGCATCGGGTTCCTACGGGGAGCCGCAGATTTGGTTGACCAGAAGAACCGCTCCTTATTCTGGGCACGGGATTTGCTGTCCCGCTCCTCGACCGACTGCTGTCAACGCATGTCTGGGAGGGCGGCGCCTTGGGGCAGCCTCTCCATTTCTATCGTTTTGAAGCCTCGCACCGAGAGTACGGGTGCAGCCGCAAATCTCTGGGCGACAAGCTCAACAACACAATCGTGGTGAGGTGGCTTGCCTGGCCAGGTCTCCGTTCGCCACACTCAAGGAGGAACGCGATGAATGATCCTAGTGTGGCCGAAGTCGATCTTCAGAACCTACAGGTCTCGGATCCACTGATTGGGCAATGCCAGCAGCTGGTCAGGGAAGTGGCAATTCCCTACCAATGGGAGGTGCTAAACGATCGCGATCCCGAGGTGATACCGAGTCACGCGGTAGAGAACTTCCGCCTTGCTGCCGGACCTGCGAGGGGCGACTTCCATGGCACGGTTTTTCAGGACAGTGACGTCGCAAAATGGCTTGAGGCGGCTGCATGGTCGCTATGCCAGGCACCAAATCCAAAGCTGGAGAATGCCGTCGATGAGCTGATTGAATTGATCGCGGCCGCCCAATGCGGCGACGGTTATCTCAACACTTATTTCATACTGAACGCGCCTCAGGAGCGCTGGACCAACCTAACGGAGTGCCACGAGCTTTATTGCGCTGGCCACTTGATTGAAGCAGGTGTCGCATTCTTTCAGGGGACTGGCAAACGGCGATTGCTGGAGGTCGTTTGCAGGCTTGCTGACCACCTCTGCACAGTTTTCGGCCCAGAGCGCGATCAGTTGCGCGGCTATGATGGCCATCCGGAAATCGAACTTGCGTTGGCACGCCTCTACGAAGCGACAAAGGAGCAGCGATATCTCACGCTAGCCAATTATTTCGTGGAGCAACGCGGCAGGGAGCCACACTTCTACGACATTGAGTACGAGAAGCGCCAGCAATCCTGCGTCCTCAAATCCGACAGCACGCCTTGGATGATAAAAAGCAAAGCGTATAGCCAAGCGCACTTGCCGCTTTCGGAGCAGCGGACTGCAACTGGTCATGCGGTTCGTTTTGTATGCCTCATGACGGCAGTAGCTCATCTCGCGCGTCTGCGCCAGAACGAGCAGCAGCGCCAAACTTGCCTGCGGCTATGGCAAAACATGGTCCAGCGCCAGATCTATATTACCGGAGCCATCGGCTCGCAAGGCGCCGGCGAAGCGTTCAGCAGCGATTACGATTTGCCAAATGATACGGCGTACGCGGAAAGTTGCGCGTCGATTGGCCTGATGATGTTCGCGCACCGTATGCTGGAGATGGAACTGGACGGCCGCTATGCCGACGTTATGGAGCGCGCGCTCTACAATACCGTTCTCGGCAGTATCGCGTTCGACGGGCGTCACTATTTCTATGTTAACCCGCTCGAAGTGCATCCCAAAACGCTGAGGTATAATGGCATCAACAATCACGTCTCGCCGGTGCGACGACGCTGGTTTGGCTGCGCGTGCTGTCCACCGAACATCGCACGCCTTTTCACATCGATTGGTCATTACATCTACACGCCCAGCACCGACGCGCTCTATGTAAATCTCTACGTTGATAATAGGGTGGCAATATCCGTGGACGGACATGCGCTGCGGTTGCTCATAAGCGGCAGCTATCCATGGAGAGACCAGGTGGAGATCGCCGTCGAATCTGCGCCGCCAATTGCCCACACGCTCGCCCTGCGCCTGCCGGAATGGTGCAGCGCGCCGCAGGCGAGCGTGAACGGCGAGCCTGTGAATTGGGAGCCGCGCAAGGGCTATTTGCACATTCGCCGAACGTGGCGGCAGGGAGATCGCGTCAAACTATCGCTGCCAATGCAAGTGCGTCGCGTATACGGTCATCCACAACTTCGCAATTTGGCCGGCAAGGTGGCCATCCAGCGCGGCCCCTTAATTTATTGTCTGGAGGAAGCCGACAACGGGACCGAGTTACACAACATTTGGCTTAATGCAGACAGTCGGTTTTCCCTTATCGAAGGAACTGGTCTCTTTAATGGCAAGATCTTGCTGCACGCCGGCGGGGCGCGGTTGCAACACCCGCATTCTGAAGAAGCAGCGCTTTATCAATACGACAAAGTGCCTGGACAGCTAGAACCGCAGCGGCTGACATTCATTCCGTGGTTCAGCTGGGCTAACCGCGGCGAAGGCGAAATGCGGATTTGGATAAATGAGCGTTGACGCCGAACGCGCGGTCGCGCTTCCACGAGTTGACATTAGACTACGTCTCGGGGGCAGGCGATGGCGTTGCTCAAAGTCTGGAAATCGGCCAGTCTATGGAAGGCGGTCCGGGAGCTCCGCTGGGGCGTTCAAAAGAAAACTTGGACATAAGGCGGCGCGGCGGAACTCCGAAAAGATTACGGTCCGATTGGCGTCGGCAGGTCAATCAGCGATCAACCAAATTCCCTAATCAAGGAGCTTCCTCGGAGCTGTTCGCGGCCTCTCATCAAACCTGATGAATGCCGATGGCACGAGCGGGCCGCCGTGTCGTTTAGAAGGAAGCCCTATGACAAGCCAACGTGAGGGCGGCCGCGTCAGGTTTTGGTAGGCCAGCCTCCCTATCAGCACCGCTGGGCCTACCAAGCCTAAACTAGATGCGGAAATGTATGTCCGACGGGAGCACCAATCGCGATACATAATCGGATCAATGGCTCGTCCTACTTCCAATCCTCTCACTTTGCAGAAACTGATGAGCAAATGGACGCAGCCAACTTTGCGGATGCGTTCGCCAATATGCACTTAGCCGAATCCGGCTCGAGTGGCAGTTCATCTTCGGCAACAAGACCGTATTCGCTCGTTTCAACCCCTCCCATCATAGAGTTCAAGGATCGTCACGCATTCCGAGAAGCCGCGAAGGCCTATCACGGCGACGAAATCCAGTACATCGCCGACAACCCCCATGAGTACTCCGACTTCGTCTCCGCCAAGGCGAGGCGAACTGCAGAAGTTGCCAAAGACTACGGGACGACCCGAGATTCCGAGAATGCGCGGTACTTCAACTACCAATTGGGCAACAAGAGCGTCCGACTTCTAAGAATGGAAGGCGGCGACAGCATGACCGAGTTCGACGTCAAAAGGTAGAAGAAGCTATTTCCTGGACGCCACGGGACTACCTCTACTGTGGATCTTCAAGTCGCTCATCCACCTGTCGAGAACGCTGGCGATATCCTGCTCGAGCACCAGCTTCGACTAGACGGCGAACAGCCGCTGCTCAATTCGCGACTGGCTAATCCGGAAGCAAGAGCCCGTGCGGCAAAGATGGGCTTCATCGAGGTTGACGCCGACAACATGGTTCTCGACCCAGAGAAGTCAGACAAGTGGGTAAGAAATAGCGACGGCGAATGGCAGCGAAAAGCCACTGCTACGCGGTATCTTTCCAAAGCGGACGACAGTGAAGGTAGTGATACCGAGATCCCAGCGAGCCCAACATACGATTATGAGGATGATTTTATGTGACCATGAGATCACCGGTGATTGGGCCCGATGGAGTAGGCTAATCTAGCCTGCTCCGGCTCCTCTCTGTTTATAGCGTTTGCGGCTGAGAGTTCCTCTGAGTTGGCTCAGAAGACTGCCCCCAGAGTGCTCCTTGGCCTAGCGGTTGCTGGGTTGTGTGAGCGTTGGAAGTAGGAGCTCACTGCGCAAGGCAATTGCGGCAATGCTCGCCGCGGCGAGGACCTGCATGGGGTGCCGCCAGAGTGCGTCCGGCCGCCGAGGGGCCGGGCGTGTTGCGCCGAGCACGTTGGACGGCTCGGAGGCAGAAGTCTTCTACAGATCGCGGCCTACGAAGTAGTAACGGCGTGGGCGCCTGCCGTGTGTCGGTGGGCAAAGAAATGTACAGCGAAGCGGCGCTCGATGGACAAGACGGCCGGCATTCGTCAACCGATATAACGACGCCGTGAGCACGAGGATCGTGCAGAGCTCTTTCACCAGAAAAGCCTCAACACACACGCGAGGCGGTTGTCCTGGGCGAAGCTCCGTTATCATCGTCACTGCAGTCGGGCTGCGAACAGCCAATCCCTTGCTTTGTCGAGCGCTCTCGCGCCAGCTCCAGCTCCGCAATGGAGTATATAACCTCGATCTAGACGAGTTAAGAAGTGCTTAGGGTCGTCGATTGCTTTGGGTCAGCATTATCTTTAACGTCGACCTACAGAATGAGTCGAGCTAGCCTGCCCTTCCGGCCCTCGCAGCGATAAGGTTGTTCTGCACCAATGTAGCCGACCGGCGATAGTCGGTGAAGCATGGACAAGGCAACAATTGGCCTCTCGCTCGCGTTTTAAAGCAAGTAGCATGTTTGACCGCGAAGGGGTTGATCGGTGGCGAGATCGACCTGTGGACCGTTTAGATCGGACATCATTTCAAGCCGCAGGTTGATTGCATCAGATGCCGCCTCGGCCGTCATACGCGTTCAGTGCGTTGTCGAGGCACTCGATTAACGCTTGTCCGGTAAAGGGTTTGGCGAGGAAGCCAATCGCTCCGGCGCCCAGCGCTGACGCGCGTACGCGGTCGTCGGGGAAAGCCGTAATGAAAATGAATGGTGCGTCGTAACCGCGTGTCCGCATCTCTGCCAATAGTTCCAGGCCGCTCATAGCCGACATCTGTACATCGGTAATCACACAGGATGTCTCGTCCAATTGCGGGGACCTCAGGAGTTCCTCGGCCGACGCAAATATTTGGGCGATGTAGCCACGCGATTTCAAAAGATTCTCTGTCGCCGCACGGACTGAGGCGTCGTCGTCAACGACGGAAATCAAAGGCGTGGACAAGACGAGCACTCCTGAACGGGGAATAGCAGCTGCAAGCATCAGCCACCTTCGGCGAAAAGTGGGCTCGACTGATAAAATTGTAAAATCATACTTGGGTTTGTTCAGGACGATTGGCGCGAATTCCCAACGTCTCAGTCATTCTAATCAAGTCGGCCAGCGACCGTGCACGCATCTTCTTCATTACGTGTCCCCGGTAGATCTTGACCGTAATCTCGGCCAGCCCAAGCTCGGCGGCTACCTGCTTGTTCATCAGGCCGGCAGCGACCAGTTTCATCACCCCCTGCTCGCGCGGGCTTAAGGTCTCAAATCGAGACTGCAGGTTCGCGACGATCTGCTGAGCGTCCCGTCTTTTGCGATCGCGTTCGGTCGCCGCAACCACGGCATCAAGCAGTTCCTGATCGCGAAACGGTTTGCTGAGAAAATCGACCGCTCCTTCCTTCATGGCCCTGACGGTCATGGGAATGTCGCCATGGCCGGTAATGAAAATGATCGGAATATGTATGTTCAACCTTGCTAGCTCGGTCTGGTAGTCAAGGCCGCTCAAGCCTGGCAGCCGGACATCAAGAACTAGACAGCTAATAGCGTCCGGAATTGTGCTCTGCAGCATTTCGCGAGCCGATCCGAATGCAATGACATCCATCCCTACCGATAGAAAAAGGTTCGTAAGCGAGCGACGCATGGAGATGTCATCCTCGACGAGGAAGACGATCGCCTTTGTCGAGGCCTTGGCGTTGCTGACTTCACGTGGCGAGTCAAATCGTCCTGTCACGAGACGGCCTCCTTATGCAGCGGCAGAGCAAACTGGAACGTCGCGCCCGGTCCATTTTTGTGGGCCATTGACAGTCGTCCTCCATGAGCTTCCACGATCGACCGGCAGATCGAAAGACCCATTCCAAGGCCAGTCGATTTGGTGGTGAAGAAGGGATCCAAGACGCGGTCGGCGTCGTTCTCGGCGATGCCGACGCCGCAATCGGTCACGGCAAGTTGGACGTGCCCCACATCGTCCTTCGATGATTGAATCAGCAGTTCGCGCGTCCGGTCTGTAACTGCGTCCATGGCTTCGATTCCATTCATCACCAGATTGATGATCACTTGTTGCAGCTGAATCCGATCGCCGAGGATCGTAGGCAGCCCTGCCGTCAACTCGGTTCGTAACATCACTCGGTGGCTCACCAGCTCTCGTGTTACCAGTGCAATGACGTCCTTGACGACCTCATTGATATCGAGCGGCACCATCTCAATCTCGCCTTTCTTCGCGAGCGCGCGAACACGACGGATCACCTCGCTTGCCCGGATTGCGTCTTCGATAATCCACTCCACCGAAGAGCGCGCGGCGGGAAGATTAGGAGCTTCTCGCCCCATCCAACCCAGGCACGCATCGGCGTTGCTGATAATAGCGGCGAGGGGCTGGTTTATTTCGTGGGCGATGGAAGTTGTCAGCTCTCCTAACGTCGTTACACGCGTCACGTGCGCAAGCTCCGCCTGTGCCTTTCGTAGTTCTTGTTCGGCTTGATCGGCGCGAATGGTAGCGGTGATGTCAGTGCTGACGCCACGGTAGCCGAGAAAATTGCCCTTTCCATCGAAAAAAGGCTTGCCACTCGTGCGGACGTAGATCGGAGAACCTGTCCGATTCACGGTGCGGTAGACGAGATCCCGAAATGGAAGATGGGCCTCCAACGTCGCCCGATGCCGCGCCCACTTCTCGGGTTCGTCTTCGACGTCGCACGCAATCTCCCAGCGAGGCAGGCCCATCAATCCTGTCGCCAAAATTCCCGCAGCGCTGGTGTGCTCGGATAAGTGAGTGACCTGATGATCCGGCCCGGTCTCCCAGAGCCAGTCGGAAGCTGTTTCGGCGTAGTCGCGAAAGCGCTGTTCGCTTTCGCGCAGCGCGGCAAGTGTGTTTTCCAGGCGTTCCCTAGCTGCGTGTTGCTCGGTCACATCCATATGTGTTCCGATCAGCTCGCTAACATTACCATCGCTGCCGACCACCACGTGCGCAACGGAGTGTATGCGTCTTATCCCGCCATCTGGTAGAAGGATACGAAAATCATATTCGAACCGCCCCTCCTCGTGTTCAATCGCCTGACGCTGCACCTCCTGTAGCCCCGGCAAGTCGTCCGGATGGATGCGCGATCGAATGGTCTCGATCGATACCGGCTCTTGGGGGCTAAAGCCAAACAGACGATCGACCTCGGCGGAGCGATACACGAAATCTAGACCGTAGACGTCCCAGGACCAGCTGCCCGTGTGACTGAGATGCTGGGCTTCGGCCAGATAGGCCTCGCTGCGGCGCAGCTGCTGTTCTGCTCGCCTCGCCGCCGTAATATCCGTAGCTGCCCCAACAAACTCGATGTCACCAGAGGCTGTCCTCGTCGCTCGTGCCTGCGCATGAATGTGCTTTACCGAGCCGTCCGGTAGCAGAAGCCGGTATTCGTGCTCGAAATCGCTCGGGTCTCGCATCGCGCGATCGATAATTTCTCTAACCGAAGCCCTATCATCTGGATGCGTGCGCTGAACGACGAGCTGCGGCCCCGGTGGCACTATCTGAGGGTCTAATTGGAAGATTCGAAATGTTTCCTTTGACCAGAAGGCCTCGCCCGTAGTGACGTTCCAGCTGAAGCTGCCTGTGTGACTCAACTCCTGCGCCTGGGCCAGATGTGCTTCGCTCCGCTGCAGGGCAAGTTCGGTCCGCCTCCGCTCCGTTATATCTTCGCAGGCGATAAGGACAATGGGCTGCTCATCGGCCCAGAGCATGGCTTTGGCGTTTTCACGTACCCACAACACCGAGCCGTCCTTCTTGACTTTTTGGACGTCCCACGTGCGCGTTTGTCCGACATCTTCAAGGCATGTCCGAACGCATTCGCAAACGAACGCGCGATCCTCCTCAAGAAATACGTCCAGCACGGATTGACCGATCAGTTCAGCACGAGCATAGCCAAGTTGTGTCGCGCCCAATGTATTCACGTTGAGCACAGTGCCGGCTTCATCGACCATGAAGTACATGGCCGGATTGTGCTCGAAGATGGCGCGCCACCGCTTTTCGCGATCCTCCAAATCGGCCGCGCTCCGCTGGAGCTTGGCCGCAACCACACGCGCAGCCTCTCTTTCCTGGCGGAGCTTTGCGATCAGGTGCGCTCCGACAATCGAGGCAATAAAGAATGCAACAACCACCGGCAGGTCTTGGGGGTCATCGATTCGCAGGCTGAATGCCGGCGGCGCAAAGTAGTAAGCGAGAGCAGCGATGGCTACGATGCAAAGCGCGGACGACGCGATGAAGCTGCCTATCAGGGAAAACAGCAATACCACTAACAAATATGCGAAGGCCGTCGCGGCGAAATGCGCGTGAAGGTACAAGCAAGCCAGTGTTACCACGGCCAGCATTATGCTGCCGAAGGTAAACTGAAGGGCTGAACGTTCTAAACTGTTGATCGGCCTACGCATTTTGACACCGTCCGGCCTGTTCTCCGGCGGGAGAGTTATAACATTTTAGGCAAAAATAGGGCAATACTCGGCACCAGCACCCGCTGGCGAGCGCTTCCGAGATCAATTGCTTGTTTCTGAACTGAGCACGCGCCAAGAAAAATTGCATCACAGACGTACGTATAGCTGCCCTAAACCTTTCAATATGGCTCTGACACGCCTGCAATCGACGCTCAGATGTCTGCTTTCCTCCGCTGCCGATATCCCCGGGCAGGCGCTCGAGGCTGCAGCCGAGGACAACTCCACGCCAGCCGCACGAGGACAGCGGCTGCAGTTCAGTCAAGACGTTGTGCCGGAACAATCAGGCGCGCCTCGCCCAACCGGAAAGAACAAAGACAAGCTGCCGGACCACTCATCTCGCCGGTGCGATCGGTCATGCGGAAGAAAGCGCAATGGTCATATGCCGAGATACGAAGGCGAAGTTACGCGACTGCTTTGTATGCCCTAGGCCATCACGCCTAGGTGCGGAGGACTTGTCTCCGAGTGGTTGGCCGGAATCGAGCGCGCGCAGCGACGCCGAGCCGACACTAGCCGTGTGCGAGCCGCCACGGCTCTGTCGAGGTGCCATCTAATCCGTGCTGACCACACCCATCATGATCTAATGCGGCAGCGCGGACCGTAACAAGGGACGATGAGTTGCGTCAGCAAGTTCGCTACTCGTTGGTCGGACGAGGCAAGCGCAGCGACCGCGCACACGGGCAATTGTAGGCGGAGCAACACCTAGGTCCGTCAACCGGACACGTTCTGTCGCAGTCCTGTTATCTGGCACGGCAAGATGTCGCAGAAGCGTTCAGATGGCCGGGAGCTTGACGGCGAAAGACGCGCTCGAAAATGACTGTTAGAAAACTCCCGACTCTTTTGCTCGGCTGGCATCTTTTCAGAGCGGCTGCCGGGGGGCGGCGCGGTGCAAGGGCTGCGCACTGAGATGGCGCGTGAAAGGGTTCGGCTCGCGTTAAGTCGGCTGTGTCGATTCGAACTACGAGAAAGGTGGCTGCGCTTGCATTCGACGCGTCTTCGAATGGCGGCGGTTAAGATCCGGAACCTATCTCATCGTGGGTCGATAGTGGTGGAAACGTTGGGCTGGTTGAGCCGAGCTTGCAGCGTCGCGTGCTCGAGCTCGTCCTCCCACCAGGATACGAACACGGCGGCGACGCCATTGCCGGTGATGTTAGTAAGGGCGCGCACCTCGCTCATGAATTTGTCGATCGAGAATACGATTGCCATGCCCGGCACCAGCGCTGGGTTGACTACTGACAACGTCGCAGCGAGCGTGATGAAGCCCGCGCCGGTGACCCCGCTTGCTCCCTTCGACGTTAGCATTGCCACGAGCAGGATCGTGAGCTGCTGGCCAAAGGTGAGATCGACCCCAAGTGCCTGGGCAATGAACAATGTCGCAAGTGTCATATAGATATTGGTGCCGTCGAGGTTGAAGGAGTAGCCAGTTGGCACCACCAGGCCGACCACAGGCTTGGAGCAGCCCAGCCGTTCGAGCTTCTCCATTAATTGCGGCAGCGCGCTTTCAGAGGACGATGTGCCGAGCACGATCAGAATCTCGTCCTTGATATAGACAATGAACTTGAAGATTGAAAAGCCCACGAGGCGCGCGATCAAACCGAGCACCACCACGACAAATATCGCCGCCGTCGCGTAAAACAGCGCGATCAGACCGATCAAATTGCCGAGTGCTGCCGGCCCGAACTTGCCGATAGTGAAGGCCATCGCGCCGAAGGCGCCGATCGGGGCCGCTTTCATAATGATAGCGATCACGCCGAACACCGCGTGCGCGACGTCGTCAATCATGCCTCGCAGCCGCTCCCCACGGCTTCCCAACGCCATCAGCGAAAAGCCGAATAGGATCGCGAACAGGAGAACCTGCAGAACATCGCCGCGAGCGAAGGCGCCGACCACGGTATCGGGAATGATGTTGAGAAAGAAATCGACGGTCTTCGAGGCTTCCGCCTGCTTGACGTAATTGGCGACCGCCGCAGCATCCGGCTTGACCGCAAGACCATGACCGATTTGGACCAGATTGCCCATAAGAAGGCCCAACACCAAGGCAAAGCTGGAGACGATCTCGAAATAGACCAGCGCCTTGACGCCGACTCGCCCGACTTTCTTCGCATCCTGAATATGTGCAATACCAGATGTGACGGTGCAGAAAATAATCGGCGCGATCACCATCTTGATGAGCTTGATAAACCCGTCACCGAGCGCCTTGACCCAGTCATTGGTCGCGACAGACGGCCATAGGCAACCGACCACGGCGCCAAGCAAGATCGCGATCAGCACCTGCACGTAGAGAATCTTATACCAAGCTTGCGACGCGCGTGCGGGCGCCGCTGTTGCCATGGTGGTCATGACGCTTCCTTCCCGAATATACTCGAATGTGAGCCGCCGCGTCGTTGAGAGACGACGGCGTCATACGAGACTCATCATTTTAGCCGTGTCCGATTGAAGGACGGTTCCGAGAGCGGGCGCGTCGTTCCAAAGGCAGGCGTTTAGTTGCGTTATCCCTTCTCGTTAAGCAAGATATGCACCAGATGCCCAAAGTGCGCCCGATTGGGCAGTCTCGGACAAACCGTCTGTCTCCTGGCGGCATCGGCTTGAGTGCTCGGCCCGCGTTCGCAAGGTCGAACAAAAAGTTGCAACGAGACGCGTATCTTGATCGGCTGGGCGCATTAGCGGAGTCCCGTCTCGGGATGGAAGCCCGAGCGTGATCGATATGCGCCGACTGCCGAGATGGATGCAAGAGTAGATGACATTGGTAAAATTGATAGTTTGGATAGCACTCATCCACGCGATGGAAGCCTGTTTAGGAGCTCGATTGCGCGCCAATAATCTTGAATCGATGCACTGCGTTGTCGCGAGCGGCAAGGCTCGTTCGTGCACGGGGCATTTATCTCCAGGCCTGTGCTAGCGATTCGCATTAGGCAGGATACCTTCGCTCTCGGCCCCTCGCGCCTTTTGCCGCGTCGCAGAAGCAGCGTTAAGATGATTACTCAGCTAGATCGTTCGCGAGCTGCCAAAGGGCAGGCTTCCTGCGATCCGTTCCATTACCGGCGCGGCGAGTGCGGCGTTTGAGCTACCGACAGAACCAAATAGGCATCTCTGGCGGCATCAAATTCTGCCGTTTCGTTGCGCGGCTGTCGCTGTCTGCTCGGCAACAAAGCTGCCAGAAATCTGACATAGCGTTAGGTCCACGCCACAGCGACGTCGACGTCTATGCGAATTGCTCCCACGTTGCGCATAGAGCGCTCCACAGTTCGCCCGCGGCACAGGAATTGCTGATTTCGAACGAGGAGGTGCCGCCGTCAGATGGATGGAAGCGGCCCTGTCACAGGAGTTGCCGATGAAACTTGCGATGCTGCTCTTGCTCGTAGAAACGACGCGCGTGAATGTGGCGGCCGCCACGAAGTGCTGCGCGACTAGAGGGCGATCCGCGCCACATACCTGCGCGAGCCGGACGTGCAGGCGGTTACTGGGCCCATAAGACGATCCGCTTTCACATTTGGGCTGACGCACATGGATGTCTTTTCGGCAGAGATTGCGCAATCCGTTGCGCTCACGATTGAGCTCGCCAGCGTAACGACCGTGATCCTCCTCGTGATTGGTGTGCCACTCGCTTGGTGGCAAGCGCGCTCAAAGACTCTTTTGAGCGAGGCGGTGGCGACGCTGATCGCCCTGCCGCTAGTGCTACCGCCGACGGCTCTCGGTTTTTGCGTACTCGTGTTGCTCGGCCCCAACGGACCGGGTGGCGTTCTCGCCTCTTTGTGGGGCGAGCGCACGCTCGCTTTTACCTTCGCAGGAATCGTGATCGGATCGGTCCTCTCGGCACTGCCGTTGGTGGTGCAGCCGATCCGTAACGCCTTTGTCGGGATAGGGGATCGCTCGTTGGAAACTACGGGGCGCGTTTCGTCGCTGTATGCCTTCATTACCATCAGAGGGCCACTGGCGCGATTGGAGTTTGTTAAGGCCGCCATCGTTGGCTTTTGTCATACGATCGGCACATTCGGCGTCGTGATGATGATCGGCGGTAACATTCCTGGGCGCACCAAGGTGTTGTCAGCCTACGTCGTAGACTACGTCCAAGCATCGCGCTGGCGCGAGGCGAGTGTGCTTGCCGGCGGTATGGTGATGTTCGCCTTTGCGGCCATCTTCACCTTATCCCTCATCGACAGACACCGTGCCAGGAGAGGCACCGAACCGTCTTAGGCTTGCCGGCCGGACATATCCGATCTCGACCGAGCAGCAGTATTGCAAGCCGGATCCATCAATCCTTGCGAGGCTACAATGAACAAGCTTGTTATGACCGCGGCGGCTGCTGTAATTGGCTTCAATTCAGTGCACTCAGTGCACTCCGCGCCTCTGCCCGAAGCGACGGCCGATGACGTCGGCGTTTCTCAGCATCGCCTCGCTAGGCTAGACGAGTTCTTCGCTCGCGAAATCGCGAGTCAACGCGTGCCGGGTGCAGTGATTGCAATCGCCAGAGACGGCAAGCTGATTCACTACAAGGCGTACGGGCAACTCGATCCTGCAAAAGGAAAGTCGATGCGGCTCGACGCGATGTTCGCGCTTGCGTCTATGACCAAGCCGATGGTGGCCGTTGCCGGGCTTATCCTCATGGAGCAGGGTCGGCTGCCTCTACAGGCCAGGCTCACGGATTACTACCCGGAATTCGCAAACATGAAGGTGGGAGTGCCACAGCATGACGGTTCATTAGAATTTCAAGCGCAGAGTTCTCCGATCTACATCCACGATCTATATCGCCACACATCCGGGCTCACCTATGGTGTGCCCCTCGACAGCTCAGACCAAGTTTCGCGTCTCTATCCCCATTTCGCCGCTCCGCCACTGAGGGGCGATAAGCAGGAGTTCATCGAATCCATCACCAAGCTGCCGCTAGCGCACCAACCGGGGACGGAATTCGAATACGGCTTCTCGACCGATGTGCTGGGAGCTGTCCTGGAACAGGTCAGCCAACAGCGATTGGGCGACTATCTTGCCAGCAATCTGTGGAAGCCCATCGAAATGCAGGATGCCACTTTCCATTTGTCGGAATCGCAACGCGAGCGCCTCGCGCATCCATTTCCAGGCGACCCGCTGACGGGAAAGCCACAGGATATCGAGCTCCTCGAAAGTCCGACGAAGTTTGACTGTGGGGGAGCCTGCGCATTTGCGACAGTCGGTGACTACGTGCGCTTCGGACAAATGCTGCTCAACGGTGGGGAGCTCGATGGGCAGCGCATTCTCGGTCCTAAGACCGTGCGCCACATGATTTCCGACCACCTCGGGGCAGAGATCAAAAATAAGGTCGCCAACGTGGAGGCGCACCGTGCCGGCTTCGGCTTCGGGCTCGGAGTAGCTGTACGCATAAACGAGGGTCTCTCGGCGGTTCCGGGCAATCCAGGTGAGTTTAGCTGGACTGGCGCCTACGGCACACAATTTTTCTGCGACCCAAAGGAGCGTCTCGTCGTGGTGGTCGGAACGGCAGCGCCCGGAGAAATCCGGAAGTATTACCGCGAACAAGTCCAATATATCGTCTATGCTGCAATAATTCGATAGTCCGCTTTCCGCCGAAAGGCTCGGCCAACCGTTTTGGGTAGTCGACAGACAGTGCTGCTACTACGGATCGATGTCGACTGAAAGTCGGGGCCGCTACCTGCTAGCCGCGTTAGCGCGGATCGCGCTAGTGCTTCAACAACGAGATCGCCTCCGCTATCGCGAAGAAACTCTTGGAAGCGGGTTTGGTGTCGCGATGCGCCAAGACGATCGCACATGGCTATCGGTCGGCTTGCGCGATGAACGCTCCTGTGATGGCTGTGAACGTCCAGGCTCTCGCCCACGATCTTGCAGCGATGCCGTAGAGAGAGGCGCTTTGAATCAAAGGTAGATCGGATTGACCAGACCTAAAAAGCGAAGGCAGTGTGCGCATCCCGGCTCACATTGCGGCTTCTCTTCGTCGCTCGACAGCCGCTTTCGTGCGGGCTGCTTGCGCAGTTGCGACTATGACCGGCTTTAACGCCCCATTGGACAGCAATCGGCAATTCTGATTAAGACTGGAGGGCAGTCCGGTGCCCGTCAACTGCACCAATTCTATTCAACAACCGGCATGACACGTGAGTGTCGCGGTCGTGCAAGAGCGAGCATGACGTAGCCGCCATGCAGTGGTGAAACCATCGTGCTGCTCTGTCGAAGTGCTCACATGAACGTCCAAAACCGGACACCATTAGCATGACAGATCAATGGCGCAGCTTGTGGCTCGTTGGCTCGTTTCGCCAGTCCGCAACTCCGAAGCGCTTGCTTGGTATCTGTTAAGTGTTTCGCTTCGGTGGCTTGTTTCTTGCTGAACGTCAGTGATTCGTTACGGCCGACGACAACTCACGTGGAAGGCGTCATGGGTGGTGCAACGGAAACGTTCTACAGCGTGATCAGACGTCAGGGTATGACGCGTCGTAGTTTCCACAAATTCTGTAGTTTGACTGCCGCGAGCTTGGGGCTTGGTCCTCTCGCCGCAAGCAGTATTGCCAACGCCCTGGAGACCAAACCGCGTGTGCCCGTCATCTGGCTGCACGGGCTCGAGTGTACCTGCTGCTCGGAAAGCTTTATCCGCTCGGCCCATCCCTTGATCAAGGACGCGCTGCTGTCGATGATTTCGCTCGACTATGACGATACGATCATGGCGGCGGCAGGACATCAGGCCGAAGCCATCCTGGAGGAAACTCGCGCCAAGTACAAAGGTATGTATGTGCTCGCCGTCGAAGGCAATCCACCGCTGAACGAGGGTGGCATGTTCTGCATTGACGGCGGCAAGCCGTTCGTCGAAAAGCTAAGGTCCATGGCGGAAGAGTCCATGGCGATCATCGCGTGGGGCACGTGTGCGTCATGGGGATGCGTGCAATCGGCCAAGCCCAATCCGACTGGCGCGGTACCGATCGATAAGGTGATCACCAACAAGCTGATCATCAAGGTGCCCGGGTGCCCGCCTATCGCAGAGGTCATGAGCGGCCTTGTGACTTTCATCACCACGTTCGGAAAGCTTCCGGAGCTCGATAGCCAAGGGCGTCCAAGTATGTTCTATTCCGAGCGCATTCACGACAAGTGCTATCGGCGTTCCCATTTCGACGCTGGTCAATTCGTCGAAGAGTGGGACGATAAGTACGCACGCAAGGGCTATTGCCTGTACAAGATGGGCTGCAAGGGGCCAACCACCTACAATGCCTGTTCGGCCCTGCGGTGGAACGGCGGCGTTTCATTTCCGATTCAATCCGGCCACGGCTGCTTCGGTTGCTCGGAAGACGGCTTCTGGGATAAGGGGTCATTTTACGACCGACTCACAACCATCAGGCAATTCG
This sequence comes from Bradyrhizobium sp. CIR48, assembly GCF_014198315.1. NCBI lineage: Bacteria > Pseudomonadati > Pseudomonadota > Alphaproteobacteria > Hyphomicrobiales > Nitrobacteraceae > Bradyrhizobium > Bradyrhizobium sp. CIR48. Next base: position 576,178 of record NZ_JACIHG010000003.1, on the reverse strand, counting down.
GCATCGAGGAGAACGCCGACCAGATCGGCATGGCCGCTGCCGGCGTAGTTGGGCTAACCGTCGCTGCCCATGCGGCGGTCACCGCCGTGAAGCGGTTGACCCACAAGCCGGATCGCCCAGCCCAAGAAAGCAAACCGAGTTGAGGAGGGGCGACGGTGGCCGTCCAGACACCGAACGGGTTCAATCTCGATCGTTCAGGCAGGCGAATCGTCATCGATCCGCTGACGCGGGTCGAAGGCCACCTGCGTGTCGAAGCCAATCTCGATTCCGGCAATGTGATCCGCAATGCGGTCTCAAGCGGGACGATGTGGCGTGGCATCGAAGTCATCTTGCGCGGGCGCGATCCGCGCGACGCCTGGGCGTTCACCGAGCGGATTTGCGGGGTCTGCACCGGCACGCATGCGCTCACCTCCGTGCGCGCGGTTGAAAATGCACTAGGAATTGCCATTCCGGAGAATGCCAATTCGATCCGCAACATCATGCAGCTGTGCCTGCTCGTGCATGATCACCTCGTACATTTCTATCACCTGCACGCGCTGGATTGGGTCGACGTGGTCTCCGCGCTCATGGCCGATCCCAAGTCGACCTCTGCGCTCGCGCAGTCTATCTCGCCCTGGCCGCTGTCGTCCCCTGGCTATTTTAAGGATTTGCAGATCCGGCTCACCAAATTCTTCGGATCAGGACAACTCGGTCCGTTCAAGAATGGCTATTGGGGGCATCCGGCCTACAAGCTGCCACCGGAAGCGAACCTGATGGCTGTAGCGCATTATCTGGAAGCGCTGGACTTCCAGAAGGAGATCGTCAAGATCCAAGCTATCTATGGTGGTAAGAACCCGCATCCGAACTGGCTGGTCGGCGGCGTGCCCTGTGCGATCAACATCGAGGGAACTGGTGCGGTGGGTGCGATCAATATGGAGCGTCTGAACATCGTGTCCTCGATCATCGACCGTTCGATCGAATTTGTCGAGCAGGTCTACCTGCCCGACATTGCCGCGATCTGCTCGTTCTATAAGGACTGGCTTCATGGCGGCGGACTTTCGAGCAAGAGCGTGATGTCCTATGGCGACATCCCCGAAATCGCAAATGACTGTTCCGCCAAAAGTTTGAAGCTGCCGCGTGGGGTCATTCTCGGTGGCAATCTCAAGGAGATACTGCCGATCGACCATGGTGATCCCGAGCAGATCCAGGAATTCGTCACGCATTCATGGTATAAATACCCTAGCGATTGCTGTGGACTGCATCCCTGGGACGGTATCACCGAGCCGCGTTTTGAACTTGGGCCAAAACTCAAAGGCAACAAGACAGATATCAAGGAACTCGACGAAGGCGGCAAGTATTCCTGGATCAAAGCGCCGCGCTGGCGCGGCCACGCCGTGGAGGTCGGGCCATTGGCGCGATACATCATCGGTTATGCACAAGGCAAAGCCGAGTTCAAGGAGCCGGCCGAGAGACTGCTCAACGGGCTCAATCTTCCCCTGACTGCGCTGTTCTCGACGCTTGGCCGTACTGCAGCTCGGGCGCTCGAATGCCAGTGGGCGGCGCATCAGATGCGTTATTTCCAAGATAAGCTGGTAATCCACATCAAGGCAGGCAATACGGCAACTGCCGATGTCAGTAGGTGGAAGCCGGAAAGCTGGCACAAGGAGGCCAAGGGCTTCGGGTTCAGTGAGGCCCCGCGCGGTGCACTTGGGCACTGGATCAAGATCAAGGGCGCCAAGATCGACAATTATCAATGTGTCGTGCCGACGACGTGGAACGGATCTCCTCGCGATCACAAGGGCAATATTGGCGCTTTTGAAGCCTCCCTGATCGGTACCCCGATGGCCGATCCGCAGCGGCCCCTGGAGATCTTGCGCACGATCCATTCCTTTGATCCGTGCTTGGCTTGCTCGACCCACGTGATGAGTCCTGACGGCCAGGAAATGGCCTCAATCAGGGTTCGTTAACGACATGCTGGACAGAGCTCGAAAGCTCCTTGCCGCCGTCGATGCGGAACCCACTGAACGGAGCATCGGCGCTGGTATCGCTTACGCGCCGGTGCGACTGTGGCATTGGGTTAATGCGGCGGCCATTCTGATGCTGAGTTTAACCGGCTATGTCATTGGATCCGGGACACCGGCGATGTCGGGAGAGGAAAGCGGCAATTTCCTGTTCGGCTATATCCGCTTTGCTCATTTCTCGGCGGGATATGTGCTCAGTATCGGCTTTCTTCTGCGGATCTACTGGGCGTTAATCGGAAACGCGCATGCCATGCAGATCTTTTGGGTGCCGCTCTGGCGCAGGTGCTTTTGGCGCGAGGTGTACCACGAGATTCGCTTGTATGCGTTCCTTACAGTTGAGCCCGAGAGGCGCGTCGGGCACAACCGTCTTGCTCAGCTCGCGATGTTCTTCATGTTTACGCAGACGATCACGTTCATGGTCGTCACAGGCTTTGCACTTTATGGGCAAGGTACTGGTACTGACAGCTGGCAGCACAAGCTGTTCGGCTGGGTATTTTCAATTTGGCCGAACAGTCAGGACGTCCATACTTGGCATCATCTCGGCCTGTGGGTGATCGTGACCTTCGCGCTGGTCCACATCTACGCGGTGGTCCGGGAAGACTCATGTCGCGCCGGAGCATCTCTTCTGTGATATCGGGTCAGCGCGGGCTCCGCGATTGGCTGGCAAGCGAATGCTGAATCATAAGAAAAGGATCCTGGTGCTCGGCATCGGCAATATCCTGTGGGCCGATGAGGGATTCGGCGTGCGGGTGGTCGAGGAGTTTCATCGCCGCTACGCCATCGATGACAACGTAACCGTCCTCGATGGCGGCACACAGGGTCTCTACCTCGTCAGTTTTCTTGAGCAGGCCGATTGCCTGATCGTGTTCGATGCCATCGACTATGGATTGCTGCCCGGGCAGTTGAAGCTTGTGCGAGATGAGGAAGTGCCAACATTTACCGCCGCCAAGAAGGTGAGCCTGCATCAGACCGGCTTTCAGGAGGTCTTGAGTGCGGCCGACCTGCTTGGCCGCCGCCCGCGAGAGCTCGCTCTCATCGGTTGTCAGCCGCTGGACCTGGAGCATTGGGGCGGTCCGCTGACCGCCCCGGTACGCCTTCAGATTGCGCCTGCGATTGAGCTGGCTTGCAAACTCCTGGCGCAATGGGACTCGCCGGCAAAGCCGCGGACCGCGCCGCTGCCTGCTTCAGAACGGCTGTTGGCGAACAATATCGACCATGCAAACTATGAGATGGGGACGCAGCCGATCTAGCGGCCTGCGATTGACCATGTGCCTTGGCTTGCCAATGACGATTGTCGAGACTGACGGCATCACGGCGCTGTGCGAGTATGGCAATGAACAGCGCCGCGTCTCGGTCATGCTGCTCTCCGACGCCTCGGCCGGCGCCAAGGTGCTCGTTCATATCGACAGCGCGGTGCGGCTTTTGGACGAAAAAGAAGCAAGGCTGATCTCGGAAGCACTTGCCGGGCTTGAGGCAAGCCTCAACGGCCAGGACTGCGATCGCTTCTTTGCGGATTTGATCGGCCATGAGCCGCAATTGCCGGAGCACCTACGCTAGCAGTTCCGCTCGCCGGTTGCGCCAACCAGGCTTGCTCACAAATCGTATCGCAGTCGGACGTAACCTTGCATCGAAGTGTCATGCTTTTCGAGCCCGTTGGTTCGAGCGCGAGTCGCGGCCAGGCGGTGATTGGCATGCGCCTTGCTAATGCCCTGCTAGCAGAACCGAACATGATCAGGAAGGCGTGTGATGAAGTTGCAGCCGACGCGGCATGGTCTGACGCGGCCCGCTCCGTCCGACGTGGAGGGCGTCAGCGTCGATGCGCGCCCGGTCGCGCACGCTCCCTTGAGGGCGGCCGTGATGCCGCTGCCGGCGGTCGATCCCCTATATTCGCTCCAGATCATCCACGTCGCATTCTTACTTCGTGAGATCGTCAAGGCGTTTCGGCGGCGCATGAAAGGTACAGTGCCTGAGCGCGGCGTAGGTGGCGTACTGGTTGAGTGGCTCGGGCTGCGAGGCCCGTCGACGCCGATCCTGTGCCATCGGCACGATACACTCAGCCTGATCGGCAGGAGACCGGTCCGTTTGGTCACGATCAATCGCATCTCGGTACCGATGGTTCGGCCACACGCCGGCTGCGCTTGTGTCGGCACGTGCACTGCATCTCGATACAGCCAACGGAACATCGCATCATGAAAACAGCGATCCGCGTTGTATCCGACGGCGCCGACGGGGCAGCGAGTAACCTTGCCACGGGCTCTGGACGTCTCGATGTATTCTATAGCGGGTTGACGAGTGCGACTGCGCTCGCCAAGCGCGCTTGGCGCGAAGGCGACGAGCTTGCAAGGAACTATCCGAATGCCATGGCGCTGTTATCGAATACCGCTGCTGCCGTTGGCAGCCAGAGAAGCAGCGCTCGGACACAACTGTACGGACTCGCGAATCTCACCGATCCCGAGCGCAAGCTGATAGGCGAAGTGCTCGGAGAAGGCGAGGTCGCCGGCGTGGTTGCGCTGCCAGATGGCTCCTTGGCGCAAGTCCGGGAGTCGGTGCTTGCGGGAATCTGGCGCGTGCGCATCGGGAGCGAGCCGGCGCACGAATATCTTGAGATCGGAGCGATCCCGCAGATCGTCCGGCGCGCCGCAACTGACCTGACGTCCGCCGATCTTGCGATCGGCGCGGCGCCGGACGGCGCGATGAACGTGCGACCGGTGCTCGCCGAGATACGCGAGCGGGCGCGCGTCTGGTGCTTTGGCATGCGCGCGCATGTCATCAATCTCACCTTGCTCCCGATGAGCGTTATCGACCTAACATTCCTTCAGAAAAGCGTGGGCAATGGCCCGGTCCAACTCATCTTCCGTGGCTACAGCACGTGCCGAGTGCAGGCGACCGGGATCAGGAACGTCTGGTCGGTGCAGTTCTTCAGTTCTACGGACAATATCATCCTTGATACGCTGGAGGTCGGCGGCGTTCCGATTGTTGCGTTGGCTGCCGACGAAGATTTCCAGGACTCTGCTGAGCGCATGCAGGAAATTATTGAGGCGTACTTCACATGAAGAGCTTGGAGAACGTTCGGCGTCGGGTGGGACCCCGTAGACGGCGCGGGCGCAGCGATCGCCGGCATAACTCGCGCAGGATGTTGGCGGAGCGGTGCGCATGAGCCTCGCTGCCCAGAACAAAATCGATGTAACCGTATCGGTAGCTGCCGACGTAGTCGCCGCGATCGAGATCCTGCCACGAGTCCGGCCGCCGCTGGCGCGGTTGTTCGCTGGCAAACAGGCCTCGTTGCTGCTCAAGGTGCTGCCGCGGCTCTTCGCGTTGTGTGCCGCTGCGCAGCAAACTGCACTGCTGTCCGCGGTCGAGACGGCGCGCGACGAAGTGATCACCCGTACGACAAAACAGCATCGTATTGCGCTTATCGTTATCGAGCGCATCGCGGAGTTGCTACGGGGCGTGTTTGTCGGACATCTTGCGCAAGACATCGCCAGTGCGGTGGCAATCCGCTCTCTTATGCGGGGAATGTCAGCGCTTGTCGGTAGCGCACAGCCAGCCTGGAGCTCAGCTCAATGCGAAGCAACAGTGCGGATCGTGGCTGCGCTGAACGCGCTCGGCATGTCGAATGAGGGGGGCGCAGTGAGGTCCGGTAGCCCATTGGCGCTTCGCATTGCAAGGCTTGATGAGATCGGCCTGAAGTCAATTCCGGCGGAGCACTCGTTCCTGTCCGTTGCTGACGACCTCAACATCATTAAACGGCTGCTCGTGGATGGCACGACATTTTGCTATTGTCCAGATATTGACGGCCAGGTGCCCGAGACGGGCCCATGGGCGCGCCAAATGACGCGTGATCGGCTCTCGCCGAGCCCCTCCGGTGCGGCCGAGCGGCTGAGGGCCAGAATTGCCGAAGCCCTCCGGTTATGTGCCTGGCTCAAGGCCGGTGCTCAGATTGACTCGGCGGAGCATGGGATTATCGAAAGATATAAGTTAGGGCCCGGCCGTGCGGCGGCCGCGGTCGAATGCGCCAGAGGGCGTCTCTACCACGCGGTTGAGCTTGATCCTCAGGGCCGGATATCCCTCTTCGAATTCCTTGCGCCGACGGAGTGGAATTTCCACCCGCGCGGACCGCTTGTCCGCAGCCTGCAGGGCGCGGTGCTGACGGATAGGCGACGTCGGGATGCAGTCGATGCCGTGATTGCATCGCTCGATCCGTGCGTCGGGTTCACACTCAATTTTCGCGAAGTTGGCGATGCATGAAATGGCGATTTGTCTTGGCATCATTCAAATCGTCGAGGAGGAGGTACGTCACCGATCGCTTTCGCGGGTGCGGAGCGTCTGTCTAGAGATGGGAGCGCTGAGTCATGCCGCGCCTGAAGCGATCAGGTTCTGCTTTGCGGTCATTGCGAGGCGGACAGTTGCCGAGGGTGCAGTCCTTAATATCGTCGAACTGCCAGGCGTTGCCTGGTGCATGAGCTGTTCAAAGAGCGTCGAGATTGCGCGACGTGGTGAATGCTGTCCTTGCTGCGGCAGCTATCAGTTGCAGGTAACCGCGGGCGAACAGATGCGCGTGAAAGAGCTGGAGATCGATTGATGTGTACCGTTTGCGGCTGCACCGAAGAGCCACCGCCGAGCAAACGCGCCAAGGCGCATGATGCGAAGAGCCATGAGCGATCCGATGCCCATGTGCAGAACGATTGCGATCGCTATTGTGCCCATCAGCATGAGGACCAAGGCCCGCAGCGTTCAAACCATGCTGGCGATAGTCATAGTCGCCATCGTCGCTCTGCCCATCACCAGACTCACGGTGGGCAGACGCTTCTGAGCGGCGGCGCCGGGCCGGCTGGCTTGGAGGTCGCGGGCATAGGCAGAAAGCGGGTCATCCAGATTGGGCGCGATATTCTTGGCAAGAATAATGGGATTGCGGCGGACAACCGCGCGCTCTTCGTCGCCGATGACCTGCTTGTATTTAATCTTTTGTCCAGTCCCGGTGCAGGTAAAACGACGCTGCTCGTCCGCGGGGTGTCTGAGCTCAAGCGTAGTCGGCCGGTCGGGGTCATCGAAGGCGACCAGCAGACTTCGAACGATGCCGAACGCATTCGGGCCGCCGGCGTGCCAGCCATTCAAGTCAACACCGGCAAGGGTTGCCATCTCGACGCTGCGATGATTGGCGAGGCTTATCGCCGCTTGCCGCTGCTCACGGGTGGTATTCTCTTCATCGAGAACGTCGGTAATCTGATCTGTCCCGCAGCCTTCGATCTTGGCGAGGCCTGCAAGATCGTAGTGCTGTCGATTACCGAAGGTGAAGACAAGCCGCTCAAATATCCTGACATGTTTGCCGCTTCTTCGCTTATGGTGATCAACAAGATTGATCTGGGCCCGCTGCTTGAGTTCGATTTGGGCAAGACGATCGAATACGCTAGACGAGTCAATCCAAAGATCGACGTGCTTGTAGTTTCGGCTCGTACGGGTGAGGGTTTTGATGCGCTCTACGCCTGGATCGATAGACAGGCGGGGCATCAGAGGCGCGCCCTAGAGGACATAAGGAGATGAGCGCTCCAACCACCTGCGACCAAACGCGGCTGCGCGTGCGCGTGAGTGGGGCCGTGCAAGGGGTCGGCTTTCGTCCTTACGTCTATGGACTCGCCATGCGCTACGGATTGGCGGGATTTGTCATCAATGGCCCCGAAGGCGTTACGATCGAGGTCGAGGGCCAACGTGCGTTGGAGTTTGTCGCCACGTTGCCGCTCGAGGCGCCTCCATTGGCACGCATCGACGATATCTGCGTTCGGGAGACTGCGGCGCTCGCGGCGAAAGGCTTTTCGATCGGCACGAGCGAAGACGGCAAATTGTCAACGCAGATCGTCGCTGATGCTGCTGCCTGCCAGCAATGCCTCAGCGAGCTGTTCGATCCAGAAAATCGGCATTACCTTTACCCCTTCATCAGTTGCTGCCATTGCGGCCCACGCTACACCATCGCCAAACGGCTGCCGTACGACCGGCGCAACACCGTGATGAGGGCTTTTAGGCTGTGCGCCGCCTGCGCGGCCGAATATGCCGATCCGGCGAGCCGCAGGTTTCATGCGGAGGCGATCGCGTGTCCGACATGCGGGCCTCGGCTCAGCCATGGGATCAGCACCATCGTCGCGGCAATCGCGGGGGGACAAATCGTGGCGATCAAGGGGCTCGGGGGATACCAGCTTCTTTGCGATGCGCGTAACCAGGACGCGGTGCAGCTTTTGCGCAGGAGAAAGCAGCGCCTTCAGAAGCCGTTCGCGGTTATGGTAGATTCGATAGAGCGCGTCAGCGACATCGCGGAGGCGAACGCGCCAGAGCTTGCGCTGCTCGAATCCGTAGCACGCCCCATCGTCCTTCTGCCTTCGCGCAACAATTTAGCGCCCGCCATAGCTCCTGGCTTATCGCGCGTGGGTGTTATGCTGCCAGTAGCGCCGCTGCATCACCTCATCCTTCATGCGCTTCGCTCGGCAGTAGCATGTGAGCGGACCGGCCCGGTCATCGTCGCCACCAGTGCCAATCGTTGCGGCGAACCGCTCCTGATCGACAACGCGCAGGCGCTGGGGCGGCTCAAGGGGATCTCCGACCTTATCGTGACCCATGATCGCGATATAGTGACGCGTGCTGATGACTCCGTGGTGTCGGTCGTGGCTGGCCGGCCGCAATTCATTCGTCGTGCCCGTGGCTATGTTCCCGAACCGATCAGGCTTGTGATGTCTGTGCCGCCCGTACTCGCCGTCGGCGGCGCACTGAAATCGACCGTCACCATCACGCGGGACAACCAAGCGTTCGTCTCTCAGCATATTGGCGATCTGGATACGGCCGAAGGCATCCGTGCGTTCGAGGAGACGGTCCGACACCTCACATCGAGCCTCGATGTGGAGCCTGTCGCCATCGCCCACGATCTGCATCCCGATATGGCTTCTACCCGGTTTGCGGAAGCAAATGGCCGCGCGCTGGTCGCTGTCCAGCATCACCACGCACACGCTGCCGCAGTGATCGCCGAGCATGGCCATACGGGACCTGCGCTTGCCCTGGTGCTCGATGGCCATGGCCTTGGCTCCGAGGGCGGTAATTGGGGTGGCGAGCTATTGTTGTGCGAAGGGACGAGGTGCCGACGCATCGGGCACTTAGCGCCCCTGCAAATGCCTGGTGGAGATCGTGCAGCCCGCGAGCCGTGGCGCATGGCCAGCGCAGTATTACATGAGCTCGGCCGGGGTAACGAAATCGGGCCGCGCTTTGCGGCGCAACGGCAGGCTGGATGTGTGTCGGCCTTGCTCGAACAGCCGGGCGGGGCCACCACGACCAGTGCGGGCCGGTTGTTCGACGCGGCAGCGGCGCTGCTGGGGATTGCGAGTTTGCAGAGCTATGAGGGCGAAGCGGCGATGAAGCTCGAGGCGCTAGCGCGGCGGACCGCGATTCTCGAAGCTGGCTGGACGATCGATGGCGGCGAGCTCTCGCTTCGTCCTCTGTTTGCGCGCTTGATTGCAAATGACATTGACGCGGTGGGCGGAGCCGGGCTGTTTCAGGGCACCTTCGCCGCCGCCTGCGTCGACTGGGTCACGCGGTCCGCGCGGACAACGGGCGTTGATACGGTCGTTCTGAGCGGCGGCTGCTTCCTGAACGCGGTGCTGGCGGACGAAATCCCACGCGGTTGCAGCGCTGCCGGCCTTACCCCGCTCCTGCCACGGCGGGTGCCGCCCAATGATGGCGGTTTGAGCCTTGGCCAGGCCTGGATTGCCGCCCTGCAGATAGCTCAACACTCGTCCGCCAGGGTAGGAACAGCCTGATATGTGTCTTTCAGTTCCGGCAAAGATTGCGAAAATTCTTCCCAACGACGTGGCCATAGTGTCCATCGATGGCATCAGCCTGGAGATATCGATCGCTCTCGTCGACGAGCTCGAGGTCGGCGATTGCGTCCTTGTCCATGTCGGCTATGCGCTGGCCAAGATCGATCCGATGGAAGCCAAGCGCACGCTGGAGCTGCTGCAGGAGCTAGGCAGCGCAGGGGAACGCCGATCATGAAATATGCCGACGAGTTTCGCGACAAGGCCATCGCGCAGGGAATTGCGCGTGCGATTGGCGCCGAGGTTAGTTCGCAAAGAGCTTATCGGTTCATGGAATTCTGCGGCGGGCACACTCATGCGATCTCCCGTTATGGCCTGGAGGATCTGCTGCCCGCGAACGTCCGCATGATCCACGGGCCCGGTTGTCCCGTCTGCGTTCTGCCCGCCAGTCGAATCGACATGGCGGTCCGGCTTGTCGATCGACCGGAGGTCACTCTGTGCGTCTACGGTGACCTGATGCGCGCGCCTGGGTCGCAAGGACAGTCCCTGTTGCGAGCTAAAGCGCTCGGCGCCGACATTCGGATGGTCTACTCGACCCTCGACGCTATCCGGCTCGCCGAACAGGCGCCGAGCCGCGAGGTGGTCTTCTTTGCCATCGGATTTGAGACCACGACGCCCCCGACCGCGGTGATGATCCGAATTGCTGAGAAGAAGCGGCTGAAGGGCCTCAGTGTGTTCTGCAACCACGTGCTTACACCCTCTGCGATGCAGAGCATTCTCGAGAACCCCAAAATTCGCGACACCGGCGGGGTTCCAATTGACGGCTTCATCGGGCCTGCACATGTTAGCACCATTATCGGTACGCAGCCTTACGAGCCCCTGGCAGAACAATTTGGCAAGCCGATCGTGATCGCGGGATTTGAACCGCTCGATGTGATGCAGGCGATTCTGATGCTGGTGCGGCAGGTGAACGAAGACCGCTACGAGGTGGAGAACCAATACAGTCGGGCGGTGACGCGTGAAGGCAATCGGCGCGCCAAGGACGAGGTATCGCAGATATTCGAACTGCGCGAGCAGTTTGAATGGCGTGGGCTCGGACTCGTACCCAACAGCGGACTGAAGCTGAAACGGGCTTACGCGCACTTCGACGCTGAGACGCGTTTTGCGATCCACGATCTGCGTGTCTCAGACAATCCGGCGTGCGAGTGCTGCGCCATCCTGCGTGGCGCCAAGCGGCCGGTCGAGTGTAAGCTGTTTGGAACCGTCTGCACGCCAGAAACTCCCATAGGGTCCTGCATGGTATCATCGGAAGGCGCTTGTGCGGCCTATTGGACCTATGGCCGAGTTCGCGATGAACCGTTGAGGCGGACGTCATGAGTGTAAAGGGTTACCAACGCAAGCTCGACGTCGAGAACGGACGCGTTGATCTTTCCCACGGATCCGGGGGCCGTGCCATGGCACAGCTGATCTCCGGCCTTTTTCACCAAGCCTTTGGTAATGAATGGCTCGCCCGCTGCAATGATCAGTCGGCCTTTGACGTTGCGGCAGGCAGGATGGTGATGACGACCGACGGCTACGTGGTCTCGCCGCTGTTCTTTCCCGGCGGCAATATCGGGTCACTGGCTGTGCACGGCACGATCAATGATGTCGCCATGTCCGGCGCGCGTCCCCTCTATCTGTCGGCCAGTTTTATCATCGAGGAGGGCTTCCCGTTTTCTGATCTGAAGGCGATCTCGGATTCCATGGGCGCGGCAGCGCGCAGTGCCGGCGTTCACATCATTGCCGGAGACACCAAGGTCGTCGAACGCGGCAAGGCGGATGGTCTGTTCATCTCTACGACAGGGATCGGGATTGTGGCCGATGGGCTCGATCTCTCCGCCGACAAGGCTAGGGTCGGGGACCGTGTGCTGGTCTCCGGTAGCGTCGGCGATCATGGGGTGGCGATCATGTCAAAACGCCAGAACGTCGTTTTTCAAACCGAGGTCGTCTCGGATTCCGCAGCGTTGCATAACCTCGTAGAGGTCATGGTTGCCGCCGGCGGTAGCGGCATCCGGGTGATGCGCGACCCCACGCGCGGTGGGCTTGCCGCGGCCCTGAACGAGATTGCGCATCAATCCGAGCTCGGGTTCCGTCTGCAGGAAGCATCCATTCCGGTGAAGCCGGCGGTTGCGGCTACCTGCGAACTCCTTGGACTCGATCCGATCCATGTCGCCAACGAAGGCAAGCTCGTTGCGATCATCGCGCCTGATTTGGCCGATGCCGTGCTTGCAGCCATGAAGGCGCACCCGCTCGGGTCCGACGCAGCTGATATCGGCGAAGCAGTGGCTGACAATCGGAAATTTGTGCAGATGGCGACCAGTTTCGGCGGTCGACGAGTCGTCGACTGGTTGTGGGGCGAACAATTGCCTCGGATCTGTTAACTTAACACGCTGCGCATCATCCAGTTTTTGCAAACCAAGTCTATGATCAATCGTCATGAGCCATCACCCATTAGCTCTAAAAGCGATCCCTTCTATGGGCAATCTGCCCAACCGCCAGACTGGATTTTGCCCTTTAGGCGTGCTGAATTCCGGTTGTTAGCTTTTCCACGGGCCGAGAACGCAATTCGAGACAATTCATCGCCATCGCGCAGTTCCGACGGTTAAGCTCAACGAGCATGGTCACACGATCGCTCGGCACCCGTGGGTTTGAAATCCTGCGAAGCTTGTCAAATATCGTTGAATTTCTGCGCCATTTCGACGGCTGCGTCGCAATATCGCTGCTCGCTTCCGATTAGAAAGGCCCTCCAGGCAGGGAGTTTTCAAAATGAAGGTCGGAGTCCCCAAGGAAATCAAGGCGCACGAATATCGCGTGGGCCTTACCCCGGGAGCTGTCCGCGAATACGTGGTAGCGGGCCACCGCGTGATGATCGAGACAAATGCCGGCGCTGGTATTGGTGCAACCGATGACGATTATCGCAATGTTGGCGGAACGATTCTAACTTCCGCAGCCGAGGTATTCGCATCGAGCGAGATGATCGTAAAGGTTAAGGAACCTCAGCCGTCCGAATGGTGTCAGCTGCGGGAGGATCAGATCCTGTTCACTTATCTGCATCTGGCCCCCGACCCGGATCAGGCCAAGGGCCTCCTGAAATCTGGATGCACTGCGATCGCCTACGAGACCGTAACTGATCCGCATGGTGGTCTTCCGCTGCTGGCGCCGATGAGCGAGGTCGCGGGTAGGCTTGCGATCGAAGCGGCGGGCAGCGCCCTGAAGCGGAGTGCAGGCGGACGAGGGCTGTTGATCGGTGGGGTGCCCGGTGTTCAGCCTGCCAGAATCGTGGTGATCGGAGGTGGCGTCGTTGGTACGCACGCGGCACGCATGGCGGTTGGTCTGGGCGCAGAGGTGACCATCATCGACCGTTCGATACTCCGGCTCCGCGAGCTGGACGAGCTATTCGAAGGACGCGCTCGCACCAGGTTTTCGACTATCGGCTCTGTGGAGGAAGAGGTATTTGCGGCGGATGTGGTGATTGGTGCGGTGCTCGTTCCAGGTGCGAGCGCGCCGAAGCTGGTCCGCCGGAGCATGCTGAGCTCGATGCGCAAGAGGGCGGTGCTCGTCGACGTCGCTATCGATCAGGGCGGCTGCTTTGAGACATCGCACCCAACCACTCACGCTGATCCTACTTACGAAGTGGATGGCATCATTCATTATTGCGTGGCCAATATGCCCGGTGCCGTGCCGCTGACCTCGAGCCAGGCACTGAACAACGCGACGCTGCCGTTTGGTTTGGCTCTGGCCGACAAGGGCTTTTCCGCCGTGCTCGACAATCCGCATTTGCGCGCAGGCCTCAACGTCCATCGGGGCCGGCTAACTTACGAAGCGGTCGCCGAAAGCCTCGGGCTGCCCTTCTCACCGATCGAACAGGCTGCGGCCTGATCCCAGAGGCCCTCATGGGCGTTTCCTCCCTGACTTAAGCCACCCTTCGGGGTGGCTTTTTTTCGGCTCCATCGATCTGCTGACCGGCGCCGGCATTTATTTCGAACGTGGAGCGAAGCGGAGGATCACCAGACGAAGGCCTGGCTTCAGTCCCCGCACGATGCGAGACAATGTACTTTCGGTCCATACAGCGCATATGAATGCCGGTTTTGCCAGGTAATCCAACGCAATCGGGAATGCGTCCTGCGGTCCGCTGGGGACCCGCGACCACCGAAGCGACTTTGTCTGGCCCGATCGCCGCGATTCTGACTAGCTGTGGAGACGCCAACCGGGCCGGTGATGACTGCGCGGGTTGTTTACCGTGGTACTGTCGCCGAAGCCGCCGCTGTCCCGGTGAGTGGAACCACCAAGATGCGGCTCGGGGTCGACCTGACACACCGGCGGAGAAATTTTTGAAGTCGCGCGGCGCATCCATCGCCGCGGCACGGCGGCTTTAGCAAGGATCGGAGATCGTTCCCTGAGGCTGGCGAACGCGGTTCACCTGATCACTGACTGCCGTGAGATCAACCATGCGCAAACCACGGCATCGAGCTCAAGCTACTGTCATGCGCGGTGTAGGATTTGCGACACCGTGTCGAGACGGCGACTTGCGTTCTCGAAAATAGCCCAGACAAAATCAAGTTAAACTGTCTGGCACAAGACTTGAAAGCAAGAAACTGTCCCGCAACTTTCGCTCATGGAATCGCAGTGATGGCCTACAAGATAATCGCATCCCAGTGCACCGTCTGCGGTGCATGCGAGTTCGAATGTCCAAATGCCGCGATCAACCTGAAGAACGACATATATGTGATCAATCCGACCCAGTGTACTCAATGTGAGGGGCACTTTGACGCGCCGCAATGCGCCGTCGTTTGTCCGGTGCCCGATACCTGCGTGCCGGCGTAGGTGGAGTAGCCGATGAGAGGGGCTCCGGCACGAGACATGATGAAAACGCGATCGACCGCCGCCGCCTTTTGGATCCGTATTCTATTTCTCTCACTCGCTGACCCCGAGTCGGCGGCAACTTGTGCGATCCGCTCAGATAGATTGTGGCGGAATCCTCGCCAGCGGGAGTTGTCGTTGCGCGAGTGGAGCGGGAAATGGTAGCCGTACAGGAGACGGTCGAGCGCGTGAAGCGCATCGACGTCGACCAGTATCGTTATGGGTTTGAGACCCTGATCGACACCGAGAAGGCCCCGAAGGGTCTGTCGGAAGAGATCGTAAAATTCATCTCGCAGAAGAAGAACGAACCCGACTGGATGCTCCAGTGGCGGCTCGAGGCCTATCGGCGCTGGCTGACCATGACCGAGCCGACCTGGGCGCGCGTCGACTATCCCAAGATCGACTTCCAGGACCTCTATTACTACGCGGCGCCGAAGCCGAAGAAGACGGTCACCTCGCTGGACGAGATCGATCCGGAGATCCTGAAGACCTACGAGAAGCTCGGCATTCCCTTGCGGGAAGTCGCCATGCTCGAAGGTGTCGAGCCCAAGCCCGGTGAGGAAGATCCGGCGCGCCGCAAGATCGCGGTCGATGCGGTCTTCGATTCGGTTTCGGTTGCGACCACGTTCAAGGCGGAGCTGAAGAAGGCCGGCGTGATCTTCATGCCGATCTCGGAAGCGATCCGCGAGCACCCTGAATTGGTGCAGAAATATCTGGGATCGGTAGTTCCGACCTCGGACAATTTCTACGCGACACTGAACTCGGCGGTGTTCTCCGACGGCTCGTTCGTCTACGTGCCGCCGGGCGTGCGCTGCCCGATGGAGCTGTCGACCTATTTCCGCATCAACGAGCGCAATACCGGCCAGTTCGAGCGCACGCTGATCATCGCCGACAAGGGCTCCTACGTCTCCTATCTCGAAGGCTGCACCGCGCCGCAGCGCGACGAGAATCAGCTGCATGCCGCCGTGGTCGAGCTCGTCGCGCATGACGACGCCGAGATCAAATATTCGACGGTACAGAACTGGTATCCGGGCAATTCGGAAGGCAAGGGCGGCATCTACAATTTCGTCACCAAGCGTGGCGACTGCCGCGGCAACCGTTCGAAGATCTCCTGGACCCAGGTCGAAACGGGTTCGGCGATCACCTGGAAGTATCCGAGCTGCATTCTCCGCGGTGACAATTCGAGCGGCGAGTTCTACTCGATCGCGATCTCGAACGGCTTCCAGCAGGTCGATAGCGGCACCAAGATGATCCATCTCGGCAAGAACACGTCGAGCCGCATCATCTCGAAGGGTATCGCCGCCGGCAAATCGCAGAACACCTACCGCGGTCTCGTCACCGCGCACCGGAAAGCGACCGGCGCGCGCAACTTCACCGCCTGTGACTCGCTGCTGATCGGCGATAAGTGCGGCGCGCACACCGTGCCGTACATCGAGGCCAAGAACTCCTCGGCGACGTTCGAGCACGAAGCGACGACCTCGAAGATCTCCGAGGACGTGCTGTTCTACTGCATCCAGCGCGGCCTTTCGCAGGAGGCGGCGGTCGGCCTCGTCGTCAACGGCTTCGTCAAGCAAGTTCTGCAAAAACTGCCGATGGAGTTCACAGTGGAGGCGCAGAAGCTAATCTCGATCTCGCTCGACGGATCTGTCGGATAACCAAACCTCCCGCGAGCCCCCTCGAATGCAGCTCGCCAGATGACATTTCAGGGATCAGATCAGAATGGCGCTACTCGAAATCCGAGATTTGCATGTTGGTGTCGAAGACCGCGAAGTTATTCGCGGCCTCGATCTTAATGTCGATGCGGGTGAGGTGCACGCGATCATGGGGCCGAACGGGTCCGGCAAGTCGACGCTCTCGCATGTTATCGCCGGCAAGCCCGGTTATGAGATTACCGGCGGACAAATCCTGTTCAGGGGCGAGAACCTGTTGCGGATGGAGCCAAATGAACGCGCCGCCAAGGGCGTGTTCCTGGCATTCCAGTACCCGGTCGAGATCCCCGGCGTGACCACCATGAACTTCCTCCGGGCGGCACTGAACGCCCAGCGCAAGGCGCGCGACCAACAGGAATTCTCTATCCCCGAATTTCTGAAAAGAGTCCGCGAGGTGGCCCGTTCGCTCAACATTCCCCAAGACATGCTCAAGCGCGGCATCAATGTCGGCTTCTCCGGCGGCGAGAAGAAGCGCAACGAAATTTTGCAGATGGCGTTGGTCGAGCCGAGTCTGTGCATCCTTGACGAGATCGATTCCGGCCTCGACATCGACGCGCTGCGTATCGTCGCCAGCGGCATCAACGCCTTGCGTTCGCCAGAACGAGCGATGATCATAATCACGCACTATCGGCGGCTGCTCGACCATATCGTGCCAGACGTTGTGCACGTGATGTCGAAAGGGCGGATCACGAAGAGTGGCGGCAAGGAACTCGCGCTGGAGCTCGAGGCTTCTGGCTACGCACAATTCGAAGACGCGGCCTGACGGCTCTAGGAATTCCCCGATGAAGCAGGTTTTGCACAAAGCCGACGCCGAACGCGCAATCGGCAATGTTTTCGCTGCGGCGCGTGGACGGCTGCCTGGTGCAGGCCTTGTCCCCAAAATCCGGGCGAGCGCATTCGAGGTCTACGAGCGTACCGGCCTTCCGCATCGGGGCATGGAGGACTGGAAATACACAGATCTGCGCGCCCTGATCGGCGAGGTGCTGCCACTCGCTCGGCAACCGGATGCGGAGGCGCTGGTGCGTGCAAGGGTTTCGGCCGAGCAAGTGTCTGCCGAGCAGGCGGTCAAACTGGTTTTGGTGGATGGCATATTCGCGCCGGAGCTATCCGATCTCGGCAGGTTAGAAAATAAAGTTGTTGTGCGGTCGCTGCGAGAGGTTCTGGAGAATTCGACGCCTGGCGACATGGCAGGTCTGGTGCTGTCCACGACGAGCGACTCCGCTATCTCACTCAACGCCGCAATGGCGACAGATGGCCTGCTGATTACGGTCGCCGACGGCAAGGCGGTGAAGCGTCCAATTCAAATCGTTCACGTCGCAACCGGAGTGTCGGTGTCCACCTTTACACGCTCGTATCTACAGCTTGGTAAAGGAGCGCATGCGGCCATCGTGGAAAGTTTCGTCCCGGCTGAAGGCGCGAGCGGCTATCAAGCCAATGATGCGATAATCGTCCTGGTTGGTGACGAGGCGAGCCTTTCGCATATCCGCGTGGCAGCCGATGCCTCTGACGCCGTAAACATCTCGTCGGCGATCATAGCAGTGGGCGCCAGGGCTAAGCTCGACCTCTTCAGCATGACCTGCAGCGGCTCCATCAGCCGCTATCAGGGATTCATCACGCTGGCCGGCGAAGGAACCAATGTCTCGGCGAATGGGGTTAATCTCATCAGGGACAAGCTGCACGCCGACACAACGATCGTGGTCGACCACGCCGTGCCACATTGCACCAGTCGGGAGAAGTTCCGCGCGGTCGTCGACGATTGCGGCCGCTCGGTGTTTCAGGGCCGGATCGTCATTCGTCCCGCCGCCCGGAAGACGAACGCCACCCTGACGACGCGAGCGTTGCTTCTATCCGACCAGGCCGAGGCCGACAATAAGCCCGAACTTGAAATCTTGGCTGACGACGTGACCTGCGGCCACGGAGCGACATCGGGCGCGCTGGACGACACTCTCGTATTCTATCTGCGCGCTCGGGGGCTATCCGAGAAGGAGGCGCAGATGTTGCTGATCAAAGCGTTTTTTGGCGAATCGATTGAGGAGATCACTTCCGAGAAACTGCGCGATTTTGTGACAGGGCAAGCTGAACACTGGCTGCAGGCGGGGCGATGAGCGCACATCCCGCCGTGAGCAATGGTAGTTACGAGGTCAACCGTCTGCGTACGGACTTTCCCGCGCTCGCCATGACGGTGTACGGCAAGCCGCTTGTTTACCTCGATAACGCTGCATCCGCGCAAAAGCCACGCGGTGCTTGACCGTATGATGCAGGTGTACTCCAGCGAATACGCCAACGTTCATCGCGGCTTGCACTACCTCGCTAACGCGGCGACCGAGGCGTATGAAGGTGCCCGTACCAAAGTGGCGCGGTTCGTGAACGCGCGTTTAAACGAAGAGATCATCTTCACTCGGAGCGCCACGGAGGCAATCAATCTGGTCGCCCAGACTTTTGGCCGGGATCGCATTACCCCGGGTGATGAGATCGTTCTCTCGATTATGGAACACCACTCCAACATTGTGCCATGGCACCTTCTCAGGGAACGATTCGGTGCAGTGATCAAATGGGCGCCAGTGGATGATGACGGAAACTTCTTACTCGATGATTTTGAGCGACTGCTGACCCCGCGCACCAAGATGGTTGCAATCACACAAATGTCGAACGTGCTCGGCACGGTGTTGCCGGCGAAAGACGTGGTGAGGATCGCGCATGCTCGTGGTATCCCGGTGCTGGTCGACGGCTCGCAAGCTTGCGTCCATCTGGGCGCGGACGTCTGCGATATTGATTGCGATTTCTACGTCATGACGGGCCACAAACTCTATGGTCCGACTGGCATCGGTGTGCTTTACGGCAAGTCTGAGCATCTAGGATCGATGCCGCCCTTCAATGGCGGCGGGGAGATGATCCGCGAGGTCTCGCGTTCCGGCGTCATTTATGGTGATCCGCCACACCGGTTCGAAGCGGGTACGCCGCCGATCGTCGAAGCCATCGGTTTAGGGGCGGCTATCGATTACATCAATTCGATAGGCAAGGTGCAGATCCGCAGGCACGAGAGCGTACTGCTCGCTTACGCGCAGGAGAAGCTGGCGGACATCAACTTCGTGCGCTTGATCGGGACCCCGGCCGAGAAGGGTCCGATCATTTCCTTTGATATGGAGGGTGCGCATGCGCATGATATTGCCACCGTCGTCGACCGCGCCGGTGTAGCGATGCGGGCGGGGGCCCACTGTGCGATGCCGCTGCTCAAGCGATTTGGCATGCTGGCGACGTGCCGTGCGTCCCTTGGACTTTACAATACACATGAAGAAATTGATGTGCTCGTGCGGGCGCTTATCAAGGCGCGGCAGCTGTTCTCGTAATTCGGTGGGCCTACGACGTCCGGGTGGCGAGATAGCTCGAATTGAGGTCTGGAGGATGAGGTCATGCACCTCATCGACATCACAGCAGGTAAGCACCTGTAGATCTCAGCAAGCATAAATAGCATTGGCAAGCCTGTGTCGGCGAGCCGGCCTTCCCGTACGGCCGCCTTCCGCGACCGCAGAGTACTGAGATCGGACGTCCTCGAGAATGGGGCGGTCGATTTTACACGTAGCCAGCCCTTGTTCCATTTCGAACAGACCAAACCAAGCGTTCTCTGCTCAAAGCCTGATGTCGGGTTCGCAACAACACCCCCTGTCACCGCACCAGGCGCGCTAAGCGATTTTGATTGCTGTGTTTTTTGGTGCTCGCGAGGCGCTGGCATGCTGGTTGCAAAAGTCTTGCTCAAGACGCCGCCCTCGCAACAGCTAACCTTTGAAGGACATCAGATGAGTCTCGCCACGACCCAGAGCATCGCAGAAATCAGGGCTCGCAACAAAGAGCTGATCGAGGAGGTGCTGAAGGTCTATCCGGAGAAAACCGCGAAACGGCGTGCCAAGCACCTGAACGTTCACCAAGCCGGCAAGTCAGATTGCGGGGTGAAGTCCAACATCAAATCCATACCTGGCGTGATGACGATCAGAGGCTGCGCTTATGCAGGGTCAAAGGGGGTGGTCTGGGGACCGATCAAGGACATGGTCCATATCAGCCATGGCCCGGTAGGCTGCGGTCAGTATTCGTGGGGCTCGCGACGCAATTATTACGTTGGCACGACGGGCATCGATAGCTTCGTGACCCTGCAGTTCACCTCCGACTTCCAGGAAAAGGATATCGTATTCGGTGGCGACAAAAAGCTGGTCAAAATTCTTGACGAAATCCAGGAGCTGTTTCCGCTCAACAACGGCATCACGATTCAATCGGAATGCCCGATCGGATTGATCGGTGACGACATCGAGGCCGTGTCGAGAGCGAAGTCCAAGGAATATGGCGGCAAGACCATCGTGCCGGTCCGTTGTGAGGGCTTTCGGGGCGTGTCGCAGTCACTAGGCCATCACATTGCCAACGACGCGGTGCGCGATTGGATTTTCGATCAGCTCGAGTCCGATGGTAAACCGAAGTTTGAGCCGACGCCGTACGATGTGGCGATCATCGGAGACTACAATATCGGCGGCGACGCCTGGTCATCACGAATTCTACTAGAGGAGATGGGCCTGCGGGTGATCGCGCAGTGGTCCGGCGACGGTTCACTGGCTGAGCTCGAGGCAACGCCGAAAGCAAAGCTCAACATTCTGCATTGCTACCGTTCCATGAACTACATCTCACGCCACATGGAAGAGAAGTTCGGTATCCCCTGGTGCGAGTACAACTTCTTCGGACCTTCCAAGATCGCAGAGTCGCTGCGCAAGATTGCGGGCTATTTCGACGACAAGATCAAGGAAGGCGCCGAGCGGGTGATTGAAAAGTACCAACCGCTGGTGAACGCCGTGATTGCGAAATATCGCCCGCGCCTGGAGGGCAAGACGGTGATGCTGTACGTCGGCGGGCTCCGTCCCCGTCATGTGATTGGCGCATACGAGGACCTCGGGATGGAAGTCATTGGCACTGGATACGAGTTCGGTCACAACGACGACTATCAGCGCACAGCTCAGCACTACGTAAAGGACAGCACGCTCATCTACGATGACGTCAATGGCTATGAGTTCGAGCGCTTCGTCGAGCAGCTCCAGCCTGACCTTGTCGGCTCGGGCATCAAGGAAAAATACGTTTTCCAAAAGATGGGTGTGCCGTTCCGGCAGATGCACTCCTGGGACTATTCGGGTCCATATCACGGCTATGACGGCTTTGCGATCTTTGCGCGCGACATGGACATGGCCGTCAACTCGCCGATCTGGAAGAAAACGAGGGCCCCCTGGAAGGAAGCTTCAAGGGCCAAACTTCTGGCTGCAGAATAAAGCAACTCATCTCGCTCTCTGGGAAAGCCGGGGCGATACCAATCTCGATAGTGAAGGATTTCAACAATGGCGCAGAGTGCCGAACACGTGCTCGATCATCTCGAACTTTTCCGCGGTCCAGAATACCAGCAGATGCTGGCCAAGAAGAAGATATTCGAGAATCCTCGCGATCCTGCCGAGGTCGAACGTATCAAGGAATGGACGAAAACGGCCGAATATCGGGAAAAGAACTTTGCGCGGGAGGCGCTAGCGGTAAATCCGGCGAAGGCCTGCCAGCCGCTTGGCGCCGTGTTCGCCTCTGTTGGCTTTGAGGGCACGCTGCCCTTCGTCCACGGCTCGCAAGGCTGCGTGGCTTATTACCGCAGCCATCTGTCGCGGCACTTCAAGGAGCCTTCTTCCTGCGTCTCTTCGTCGATGACGGAGGACGCTGCCGTATTCGGCGGGCTGAACAACATGATCGACGGGCTCGCGAACAGCTATAACATGTACAAGCCCAAGATGATTGCGGTCTCTACGACCTGCATGGCCGAGGTGATCGGCGATGACCTCAACGCCTTCATCAAGACGTCGAAAGAAAAAGGCTCGGTTCCGGCGAACTTCGATGTGCCATTCGCCCATACCCCGGCGTTCGTCGGCAGCCACGTCACCGGTTATGACAATGCGCTCAAGGGCATTCTGGAGCATTTTTGGGACGGTAAAGCCGGAACAGCGCCGAAGCTGAAGCGCAAGCAGAACGGGGCGATCAACATCATCGGTGGGTTCGATGGCTATACCGTCGGAAACCTTCGCGAGATCAAGCGCATCTTGGCGTTGATGGGCATCCAGCACACGATTCTCGCGGATAATTCTGAAGTCTTCGATACTCCGACCGACGGCGAATTCCGGATGTATGACGGCGGCACGACGCTGGAAGATGCGGCCAACGCGGTTCACGCCAAGGCGACAATCTCCATGCAGCAGTGGTGCACCGAAAAAACGCTGCCATTCGTGGCTGGGCATGGGCAGGAGGTCGTCTCCTTCAACTACCCGGTGGGCTTATCCGCAACGGATGACTTTATCGTGGCGCTGTCACGCATCAGCGGCAAGGAGATTCCCGAGCAACTCGCGCGAGAACGTGGCCGCCTAGTCGACGCCATCGCTGACTCCAGTGCGCATATCCATGGCAAGAAGTTCGCGATCTATGGCGATCCGGATCTTTGCTATGGGTTGGCTGCGTTTCTGCTCGAACTCGGCGCCGAACCGACACATGTGCTGTCCACCAACGGCAACAAGGCCTGGCACGAAAAAATGCAGGTGCTGCTTGCAAGCTCGCCATTTGGGCAAGGGTGCCAAGCCTATCCCGGCCGAGACCTCTGGCACATGCGCTCACTCCTGTTCACCGAGCCAGTCGATTTTCTGATTGGCAACACCTATGGCAAGTATCTGGAGCGCGATACAGGAACGCCACTGATCCGCATCGGCTTTCCGGTTTTTGATCGGCATCACCATCACCGCTCCCCTCTATGGGGCTATCAGGGTGGCCTGAATGTGCTGGTGAAGATCCTGGACAAGATCTTCGATGAGATCGACAAGAAGACAAACGTTCTTGGCAAAACTGATTACAGCTTCGACATCATTCGTTGATGAGCGACCGTGCGCGTGCCATCGCCCGAGCACCCGAGGATGGCACAAGCACACGACGGTTGACCATGCAATTAATTTGCGCTGAGAGGAAAAAGGGATGAGTTCACTAGCGGCCACGGTCCAGAATGTTTTCGACGAGCCGGGCTGCGCCAAGAACGGCAGTAAGCCGGAGGCTGAACGCAAGAGGGGCTGCACAAAACAACTGCAGCCGGGTAGCGCTGCCGGGGGCTGTGCTTTCGATGGCGCGAAGGTTGCGCTGCAGCCGTTCACCGATGTCGCTCACTTGGTGCATGGTCCGATCGCGTGCGAAGGTAATTCCTGGGACAATCGCGGCGCGGCGTCGTCAGGCTCGAATCTGTGGCGCACCGCGTTCACAACCGATTTGAGCGAAACCGATATTGTATTCGGAGGCGAGAAGCGGCTCTACAAAGCGATCAAGGAGATCATCGACAAGTGCGACCCGCCCGCCATCTTCGTCTATCAAACCTGCATCCCGGCGATGATCGGCGACGACATCCACGCAGTCTGTAAGGCAGCATCTCAAAGGTTCGCAAAGCCGGTGATCCCGATCAATTCCCCGGGCTTCGTCGGCTCGAAGAACCTCGGTAACAAGCTCGCCGGCGAGGCGTTGCTCGATTATGTGATCGGGACGCAAGAGCCGGACCACACCACCCCGTACGATATCAACCTGATCGGGGAATACAACCTTTCGGGAGAGCTCTGGCAAGTGAAGCCATTGCTGGACGAGCTTGGAGTACGGATTCTTTCCTGTATCTCCGGCGATGGCAAGTATTGCGAAGTCGCTTCATCTCATCGCGCGCGGGCGGCGATGTTGGTGTGCTCAAAGTCCATGATGAACGTCGCACGCAAGATGGAGCAGCGCTACGGGATCCCGTTCTTCGAGGGGTCGTTCTACGGTATTCAAGATTCGAGCGAATCACTGCGTCAGCTTGCCCGCTTATTGGTTGAACGCGGCGCGCCGACAGATCTGCTCGGACGCACCGAAGCGGTGATCGCGCGCGAGGAAGCGTGGGCCTGGGCTGCGATCAAGCCGTACAAGCCCCGATTTGAAGGCAAGAAGGCCTTGTTGATTACCGGCGGCGTCAAGTCATGGTCGGTCGTTGCGGCACTCCAGGAAGCCGGGCTTGAGTTAGTCGGAACCAGCATCAAGAAATCAACCAGGAAAGACAAGGAGCGCATCAAGGAGCTGATGGGGCAGGATGCCCACATGATTGAGGACATGACGCCGCGCGAAATGTATAAGATGTTGAAGGACGCAAAAGCGGACATCATGCTATCGGGCGGCAAGTCGCAGTTCGTCGCGCTGAAAGCGGCGATGCCCTGGCTCGATATCAACCAGGAGCGTTGCCACGCCTATATGGGCTATGTCGGAATGGTCAAGCTGGTGGAGGAAATCGATAAGTCGCTCTCCAGTCCGATGTGGGAGCAGCTACGTCGACCGGCACCATGGCAGGCATTGGCCAAGGCGCTGGAGCAGATGCAATCGCCGGTGGCGGCGATCGCCTGCGATCCGGCGCTTGCCGAAACCGCGCGCCGCGCGAGGAAGATCTGCGTGTGTAACACGGTCGATCTTGGCACGATTGAGGATGCAATATACGCGCACGGCCTGAGGAGCGTCGCAGCGGTGAGAGAGCATACCAATGCGGTCGGTGGCTGCTGCCAGAGTCGCATCGAAGGAATCTTGGTGTCCGAGCCGTCTGCCATGCGACAGGCCGCAGAGTAGGGAGGCGTCATGGCCATCGTCACCGCGCCGACGAAAGCCTGCGCTGTCAACCCGCTGAAGATGAGTCAGCCGATCGGCGGCGCATTAGCCTTCATGGGGCTGCGTGGGGCGATGCCGCTTCTGCACGGCTCCCAGGGATGCACGTCCTTCGGGCTCACGCTTTTCGTCCGGCATTTCAAAGAGGCAGTTCCGCTGCAGACCACCGCGATGAGCGAGGTCGCGACCGTACTTGGCGGTTATGATAATCTCGAGCAGGCGATACTGAACATCTCCAACCGTACCAAGCCAAAGATCATCGGGATCTGCTCAACTGGTGTCACCGAGACCAACGGCGACGATGTGGATGCCTACCTCAAGCTAATCCGGAGCAAGCATCCGCAACTCGCAAAGTTGCCACTGGTGTATGTCTCGACACCTGATTTCAAGGGCGCCTTCCAGGACGGCTGGGAGAAGGCTGTGGCGCGCATTGTGGAGGTGCTGGTGGAAGGGCCCAGCGCCAATGGCCTGCGGGACCCGTCGAAAGTGAATGT
Organism: Bradyrhizobium sp. CIR48; assembly: GCF_014198315.1. NCBI lineage: Bacteria > Pseudomonadati > Pseudomonadota > Alphaproteobacteria > Hyphomicrobiales > Nitrobacteraceae > Bradyrhizobium > Bradyrhizobium sp. CIR48. The sequence goes on along the minus strand of NZ_JACIHG010000003.1, from coordinate 550,586 downwards.
TCTGCCGGGATGTCACCTCACGCCCGGCGACCTTGATGAACTCCGTGTCATAGTGGAGGATTTCGGCTTGTGCCCGTCCTTCCTCCCTGACCTGGCGGGATCGCTCGATGGGCATATCCCCGATGAGTTTACGCCCACGACCATCGGCGGCATCGGCGTCGACGAAATCGCGAGCATGGGCCGCGCCGGATGGACGATTGCAATCGGGGCGCAGATGCAGCGTGCGGCAGAGGTCATGCAGGGCAAGACCGGCGTGCCTTTTCGTGTCTTCGAGCGGATGTGTGGTCTCTGTCCGAACGACGAATTCTTGACGTTCTTGAGCGAGATCAGCGGCCGCCCCATACCTTTGAAATATCGGCGCCAGCGCGGTCAGCTCGCCGATGCAATGCTGGACGCGCACTTCCATATTGGCGGTCGCAAAGTTGCTATCGGCGCTGAGCCAGACCTTCTGTTCGATCTGTCCAGCATGCTGCACGACATGGGCGCGCAGGTGACAGCGGCCGTGACGACCACCCAGTCGGAGGTGATCGAGCGGATCAAGACCAAGGAGGTACTCATTGGCGATCTCGAGGATCTGGAAGGGCTTGCCAAAACACACCATTGCGACCTCTTGATCACGCATTCGCATGGCAGGCAAGCGGCGGCTCGGCTGAAATTGCCGTTCTATCGTACGGGTTTTCCTATGTTCGATCGACTTGGTGCGGGACACCAACTATCCGTGGGCTATCGTGGTACCCGGAATCTGATCTTCGAAATCGCCAACCTTGTGATCGCGCACCGTGAGGAAAACGATCAGCCTACGCCCGATAGATGGCGGACTGCGTCCGGACCGCCACGTTGCTCAGGCTATCGCAGCTCCACCGGCGCGGCTGGGGGGGCGATTGGATGAAGGTCGCGTTTGCCACTCAGGACTTGAGTCGAGTCGATGCCCATTTTGGTTGGGCAAAGAATATCGCAATCTACGATGTCACGCCTGGAGGGCACGTATTTCTCAAAGCGATTGAGTTTGAGGGCGATCTTAAGGAAGACGGCAACGACGACAAGTTGGTGCCGAAGATCGAGGCGATCAAGGATTGCGCAATCCTTTACGTCGCCGCCATTGGTGGTGCCGGGGCTGCGCGAGTGGTGGCCAACAAGATCCATCCTATCAAGGTGAACAAGCCAGAAAGCATTCTGGTGTTGCTCGAAAAACTCGAGCGCGTACTGAAGGGCACGCCACCTCCCTGGCTACGCAAGGCCATGGCAAAGGACCGAGCGCGTACGTTCGAGTTCGACGAATGAGGTGATATGACCGCAAAAATAGAGCAGCAGGACAGCGCCGTCGACGCGCCGTTCCTCAAGGAGTTGATCAAGATTTGGCGTGCTCAGGATACCAACGGAGCTTGGGAGGCGAAGAGCGATCTTGAACTGCTCGGACCGTATATCCTGGACAAGCAGAAAAGGCGCGCATTGCCGATTATCGCTGATCCCGATCCCGATACACTGTGGCGGCTTAAGCTGTTCTTCGATGCTGTCGCGCTCTCGATCGAGAGGGAGACCGGCGGGATGATCCAGCCGATTCTGGATCTGCATCATGAAGGCTTCGGCCGCATGGTGCTCATCTCAGGCCGGCTGATCGCCGTGAACAAGCAGCTGCGCGACGTGCATCGCTTCGGATTCGATAATTTCGTAAAGCTTGCGCAGGAGGGCGACAAATATGTCAGTGACGGAATCGACCTCATTCGGAAATTTCCGGACGTGGCGAACTATTGGGGATACTCATGAGCGATCGTGAAACACTGAAGGCCGAACTAAAGAAAGTATCCGCCAAGGCGATACAGGCCAAGATGGATCTGCACGACCTTTCGGAAGAGTTACCCATCAATTGGACATCGATCATGGTGGTGGCGCGAAAGGCGCACGATGCCTATGCTGAATTCGAGCGCAAGAGCCGTGACTTGAAGACGCTCGAAAATAGTTAAAGGAGCCATGCATGTCATTTGCAACGCGCGACGGCCGCGACTGGACGCCACAATACCTGAGCTCGATCGATGCCAAGAAGTGCATCGGCTGTGGTCGCTGTTTCAAGGTGTGCGGTCGAGATGTCATGACGTTGAAAGGAATCAGCGACGAGGGCGAACTTGTCGCGCTCGATGATGACGAGGACGATGAGATCGAGAAGAAGACTATGGTTCTGAATGATCAAGGCGCCTGCATCGGGTGTGGTGCATGCGCCAGGGTTTGTCCGGCCAACTGCCAGACTCACACTTCGGCCGTTTCTGAAGCGGCGTGAGCGAGCACACCTCGTCCTGTCGCGGCACTCATGGTTGGGACGGCGCGCCAGAAGGATCTCAATCAAACATTGAATGGCTAGATCGCGCGAGCTAAGGCGCAAGCATTGCCCGGTGGTGGTTGGGCGACGGCTAGGTTATGCCGATGCAATCGCCGTTGCTCACAAACCGCTCGTCTCCAAGGTCCGCCTATTCGTCAAAGGCGAGCCGTGCCTCCCGCGGCGCTAAGTAGATCGATGTGCCCGTCATGATGAAGTCCGAAGAGCACAGTTCAAGGCAGGTAGCCACCACGTCGGGCGATTTGATCGGAGGGGATGCTGTGCATGTCTGCTTGCGATCAGGAGAAGCTTACTTGCCCGCCGCACTGCCGATCGGGGATAATGATGTCTGCCTAGATAATCGGTTCTATAGAGAACGTGATGTGCCGGGAACACCTTAGTTGGTCTTTTTGCGTACGCCCGGTTGCGGCGGACATTTCGCTGCCCAGCACACGGTGGTTGCAATTGAGTAGGTGGACATCGATAGCACATCGCAAACCAGGACACGAAGCACTTGGCACGCAGGTCTCTAACTGTCGTTGGCGGGTACCTGGTCGGGCCGCGTACCCATCTGCTGATAGGAACCTGCGAGTCATTATCATTAGACGTCGGTCTTTTTGACGGATCGGCAGCAGGCGATCTTACGTCCGATTCTACCCACAGGATCGCGGCTTGTCGCAGCGACTATCTGTAACTCACGCGCAGAGTGCGTCGGGTAGTCGCGCCGAAGCGCGCCGAGTTGCTTTGGTCAGGTTGTGGTCAGCTAGGAATGCTATCCTAGCCGGCAGAGCTTGCACGGCACGAGCTCAATTGCGTGCAACTTTGCCGATAGGAGAGCGCTCTCATGTATGGCAGAAGCGTTGGCTCATCCAGCCAGTTCACAACCGGTAACCAAACTGACGATTCATCAGAAGCGGGAGATAGTCCCCGGTTTGCGGAAACAGTTGCAAGAATGGAGCGAGGTGGGTCGTCATCCGAACCAGCGGCGTCATACTCTCTCGTTTCCAAAGCGCCCATTAGAGAGATCGACCGAGATTCCTTCTTGCGCGGAGCTGAGAGATTCTTGCGCAGTGATATCAGGCACATCGCCGAGAACCCAGAAGAGTACTCGGACTTCGTCTCCCAGAAGGCTGAGCGCGCAGCGACGGTTGCTGGAAGTTACGTTAACACCTACGACGATCCAAATAAGCCGGCACGATTTTACAGCTACCGGTTGGGCGACGAAGTTGTCGGGCTTCTAAGAGCAGGAGGCCCGGCTCGGATTAAAGGAGACCATTTTCAGCAGCAGTTTGGGCGCAACGATATCACATCCGTCGTAGATCTTAGGGTGACTCATCCGCTTGTCGAGAACGCTGGCGATATCTTGCTAGAACATCAACTGCGAGAGGACGGGGACCATCCGCTGATCTTGTCGCGGCCGGCCCTAGCGGGCATGGAACCTCGTCTAGCGGACATGGGTTTTGTTCAGGTGGGTCGTAACCACTGGGTGCTTGATCCTCACCAGCGCCCCGATGTGTGGGCGAAGAACGAGAACGACGAGTGGCAGCGGGTAGGCAAGCCTACGAAGTATCTTTCCAAAGATGGGGGCAGTGATGTCGGTCCTCAGAGAAGCTACGAAACGGATTCGTCGGACGATGACCCTTCATTTTACTTGGAGCGCGCTCTTAGTGGGATGCACATGGAGTAAATTGGCTGCAATAGCAGCAGCGGGCCTGAAATGACGGACATTTGACCGTTCTATCCCGGGCTCAACGGTCTTGCTTTAAAGGGGGCGCACGCTCGCTGCGTCGCCCCCGCCGGCTGAAACGTCCGTTCAACCTTTCTCCGAAGGCGCTTACGAAGCTGCGGTGGGATGCGCGATCCGAGGGGGCGTAACGGGGGCTCCCTACGGAGTAGCCATCAACGAGCAGCAATGACCAGCCACCGCAGGCAGCTATCCGGCAAATAGTGCAGAGGGCTTGGGCCCGAAAGCTGCACCTGCACGGCCTTCATGGAAAAACGGCAGCAAGGCCCAAATTGTCGAACTGATTGCTCTGAATTATGCGTCGGGTAATTGGGTGAGCCAGCAATGGCTGGCTTGCGCGTTGGATGACCACAGACACTATCAGCCCGGCACTTGTATGGTTCTTGCAGGTTGATTGCAAAGCGACAATGAAAAGCGTCTTGCAATAAATGGGCGATAAATGAAACCAAATCCCATCTACGCGATCTGCAGCTTTAACGACATTCCGAGCCGCCAGGCCGTGGGATTCCACCTTATGGTCGTCGATGAGCACGGCAATCACCGGCCATGGTCCATCATTGTGGTGCGCTGGGGCAAAAAGGTGCTTGGCTACGCCAATAAATGCCCGCACAACGGCGTCAACTTGGACTGGGAGCGGAACGAATTCCTCGACCCATACGGTATCCGGCTGATGTGCGGCAAGCACGGTTCGACCTTCGAACTCGGCACCGGCCGGTGCGTCGAAGGTCCATGTCAAGGTAGAGCTCTCACGCCGATCGCGTTGGCAGTTCTGGATGGTGATATCTGCGTCGTTGGTGTGCATCTTGTCGAAGAAGTTGCATCGGCCCACACCTGAAGACCGCGCTCAGACGGGCCGGTTCTCGTTGCGGTTTTTCACGGGCTCCATCCTCTTTAGCCCGTCGTCGTACGAGATCTCCTCATAGGACAGGTCGAGATCCTTTGCGGCATCGAGGAGGTAATCAAGCTTGCCGCCCGGATCGAGCTTCTTGATTTCGTCCTTGTTGAGCCCCACCAGGTCCATCATCTCCTTCCAAACCGTGGATTCATCGCACGGTAGAATATGGAACATAATATCACCTAACTTCACTCGGTACTTCGCCAGCAAGTCAATGTTGTTGCAGAACATGAAGTAGCTGCCGGTTGGGCTTAAGGCGCCGTCAAGCACGGTCGCGACGTCAGCAAGATAGGCGAAGGAATGCAGGTAGCCGGCCAGCACCGGAATAGTGCGTTCGCCGTCCTGCGCGATCGTCAACACCTGCTCAATCGAATATTCTGGCGGCCGTTTCTCGTCCGCGACCTGAGTCTGGAATTTTAGTGCGACGTCGCCGCGAAAGCCGAACCTGCCCGGCTTGGTAGTCCCGCCTTTGAGTACGGCATTGAGCAGGCGGCCCTCCTTCTCAAGTCTGCCGAGTGCGGTGTTCTCGATTGCAGTCATTAAATTCGTCCTCGATCTAAGCTCTTCACCGACGCCTTTGCCGGTCCCAGATGCGATGCAAATTGCTTGCCGTCGCATGAGTAGGGGCCTTCGCCGTAGTGCTTAGAAAGAAAATGCCTCAGTGGTTGCGATCGCATCAAGGAGCCTTGTCGGGAACGCGACACCGGTTCCAAAGCAAACAGGCGCGATCCGAAAAAGTGAGCATCATCAAGCGCCTGCGCGCTGGCACGTGGCTTGCCCTTAGCAGCTATATCCAAGCTGATGAGGGAAAGCCGTGATCAACCTGACGGATAGCGCAGTGAATGCAATCAAAAGCGCGATTTCATCCTCGAAGCACCCGACTGGCGGTCTGCGCGTCATGATCGAAGCAGGCGGCTGCAATGGATTCAAATACAAGATGGGTCTGGTCGAAGAACCGAAGCCTGACGACACCGTGATCGAATGCGACGGGCTGAAGGTGTTCGTCGATAACAAGAGCTGTGAGCATCTGATGGGCACGACCATCGATTTCGTAATGGCGCTGGAGAGTTCTGGCTTTACCTTTCACAACCCGAACGCCACCGCGAACTGCTCATGCGGAAAATCGTTCAGCTGATGAGACAAATCGTTCAGCTGCTGAGAAGGTCATCGGAGCATGCCGGCGGAACCGGACAACTGAGGCAATCGTCGTCCACTGCGACAGACCGAGAGCGTCGCATTCGCGGCGCAATCGAAGAGATCCGACCCAATCTGCAACGCGACGGTAGCGACCGTCACCTGATGGGGATCGATGGCAGCAGGGTCATGGTCAGGCTCACCGGTGCCTGCACGTTGTGTAAGCTTTCGATCGTGACGCTGAAAGGCATTCAGGCGCGGCTGGTCGGTAAACTCGGCGAATTGGTTCGCCTGATCCCCGTCGCTGCTGCAGGCGAGGCAGTGCATTGAGCGAAAATCGAGTGCCGATCTACCTCGATAACAATGCAACGACGCGGACGGATCCATCCGTTGTGCAAGCCATGTTGCCGTTCTTCACGGAGCAATTCGGCAATGCTTCGTCCACGCATGCCTTCGGCAGCGAGGTCGCAGTCGCTGTGAGGCAGGCCCGGCGTAGCTTGCGGGGCCTACTAGGGAACGCATACGAACATGAAATCGTTTTTACCTCGGGAGGGACTGAGGCCAATAATGCCGCGGTCCTCTCTGCGCTTGCGATGCAGGAAGGCCGCGACGAGATCGTCACCACCTCAGTTGAGCACTTCGCCGTTCTTGCGCTAACCGAGCAATTGGCGGCAAGAGGAGTCAAGACGCGCATCGTACCCGTAGATGCCCACGGCCGGCTCGACATCGAGGCGTTTCGCGGCGCACTCGGGCCACGTACAGCGATTGCCTCGGTTATGTGGGCCAACAACGAGACCGGAACGATGTTTCCCGTGGAGTTTCTGGCCGGGTTGACCCGTGAGGCGGGCGCGCTGTTTCACACCGATGCGGTCCAGGCCGTCGGCAAGGTGCGCGTGAACCTAAAGGACAGTGCGATCGACATGCTGTCGCTATCCGGGCACAAACTGCACGGCCCCAAGGGCATCGGCGCGCTATATTTGCGCACAGGGACAAAATTCCGGCCACTGATCTGCGGCGGATCACAGGAACGAGGTCGCCGCGGCGGGACTGAGAATATTCCCGGCATTGTTGGTCTGGGAAAGGCCGCCGAGCTTGCGGCGGAGCGGCTCGAACCGGAGCGCGTTCGCATTGGGGCGTTGCGCGACCGCCTTGAGCAGGGAATTTTGCACAATGGCGAGTGCGTTGCGCTCGGCGATATCAGCAATCGATTAGCGAACACGGCCAATATTGCCTTCGATCATGTGGAAGGCGAAGCCATCGCCCACCACCTCGATGGGGCGGGCATTGCCGTGTCGCTCGGATCAGCCTGCAACGCTGGCTCAATGCAGCCATCCCATGTTCTGCGTGCCATGCAGGTGCCGGCGTGGCGGATGCGTGGCGCGGTGCGCTTTTCCCTGTCCCGTGAAACCTCCTTCGCGGAGGTCGATGAGGTCGTGTGCGCAGTGTCCGACATCGCGGCTCGCCTGCGCGCCACCTCCCCCGTCGCAGTCAGGGAGTAGACCTCGTGAAAATCATGATCCGCCGGTCTCCGGACGCGGGCCTGTCAATCTACGTGCCAAAAAAAGATCTCGAAGAGCCAATCGTGGAATCCGAGTACGAGACGCTATGGGGCGGCTGGATCAAAGTAGCTAATGGCTGGGTGCTCGATTTGCCCGAGATGGCGAGCGACACACGGCTACCGATCACAATCAACGCAAAAAAACGGGGTGACAACGGGGGCGATCCATGAAGGCGCCCCCGCAGATTGACTTTGTCGATGCTGCCGATGCAAAGGCGACGCTCGTGGACATCGCTGCCGGCCTGAGGGCCGCGAGCGTCATTCCCTATCTCGGTCCTGGCCTCACCGAATTGTGCAGATCCGATATGCCGACCACGCCAGAGGCGTTGGCCAGCTTCTTCGCGAGCAAGGTTGCGCTGCCGCGGCGGGCTAGGGGCAATGCGTGGTGGTCGGCGCAGCATATCGAGATCAGCAAACACTGGTCCTCCGTGACCGCATTGATGACGTAGGCCTTCGCTCGACCGGTCGAGCGGACGCGGTTGCACCATCATCTTGCGTCCCTGTCGCTGCCCGTCATAGTCGACGCCTGGTATGATGCCGCCATGCGCTCGGCGCTGGGTAAGCGCGATGGATGAGGCGAAGTGCAGGGTATCACCCGCATCGGCATTGGCGAGAATCGCTGGTATCGCTTTTACGATTCGCTTGGCCAAGAGGTCGACAGTGCCGTGGCCGGCACCTGGGCGACGGTGTTGTACAAGCCGCATGGCAGCGTGCAGCCGGCCAACAACTTCCTTATCTCCGATGCCGACTATGTCGAGGCGTTGACCGAAATCGACATTCAGACGCCAATTCCGGACATCATCAAGGAAAGGCGAACCGGACAGACCTTCCTCTTCATCGGCTGTCGCTTCAACGACCAGCTCTTGTGTAGCTATGCCCGGCAGATCATCAAGCGCTCGGCCGACACCCGCTATGCGATCGTTGATCCGGACGCGCTCTCTCGCAACGAGCTCCGCTTTCTACTCGAGCAAGGCCTTACACCGCTTGCGATTGGGCTCTCTTGCGCGGTTGAGATACTGATCACCCATTAGTGTCCTTGTGAAGCCGAATCCCAGCTCCTATCGACATATTTGCGAGAGCCGCAACGCGAGAAGACCCGTTCAGATGGAGCCGGGTTCCGGCACTCAGCGCCAGAATGAATGCGCAAGCCGTGGAGCGTTGCGTGAGAATGGCGACGTATCTGTTGCATTGTCAACAAGCGCATCATTGCATGCTCTTACATGCCCCAGCGCCGATCGTTTCCGCTAACTCGTTGGCGTATGGCTCCAATTTCATCGTCTCCGCCATGGCATGCAAGTTGCTACCCAGCTTCTTGAGGCTCGCTCACGGATGGTCCTTGGGGGGGCGATGATGCCTGCAGGGAAAAATGAAAATGAACGCGGTCGTCGGACGCGGAAAATATGTCAAAGCTGTAGTGGATAGCGGCAAGATGAAGCCGGCCGCCAAGCATAAGGGCTGCCGCGCTTCGGCCAAGACCGGGCAGGCGAGCTGCGGCTCGCAGGTAGGTCAAGGCGATCTGCCGATCGAAATCTGGGAAAAGGTCAAGAACCATCCCTGCTACAGCGAAGAAGCGCATCATCATTACGCCCGCATGCATGTCGCGGTCGCGCCTGCCTGCAACATCCAGTGCAATTACTGCAACCGAAAATACGACTGCGCCAATGAATCGCGTCCGGGTGTGGTTAGCGAGAAGCTCACGCCTGAGCAGGCGGTAAGAAAAGTGCTCGCGGTCGCGACCACCATTCCGCAGATGACGGTCCTTGGCATCGCTGGCCCCGGCGACCCCCTGGCCAATCCAGCAAAGACGTTCAAGACGTTCGAGCTGGTCGCCAAGGCGGCTCCGGACATCAAGCTGTGCCTGTCAACCAATGGACTGGCTCTGCCGGACCATATTGATGCCATCGCCAGGTCGAAAATTGACCACGTCACCATCACTATCAACATGGTCGATCCCGAAATCGGCGCTAAGATCTACCCGTGGATCTTCTTCAACCACAAGCGCTACACCGGCATCGACGCGGCAAGGATACTCACCGACCGCCAGCTGCAAGGCCTCGAGATGCTTAGCGAACGCGGTATCCTATGCAAGGTGAACTCGGTGATGATCCCAAACATCAACGACGACCACCTGATCGAGGTCAACAAGGCGGTGAAGTCGCGCGGTGCCTTCCTTCACAATATCATGCCGCTGATCTCTGCGCCCGAGCACGGCACAGTATTTGGCCTCAACGGTCAGCGCGGACCGACGGCCCAGGAGTTGAAGGCGCTGCAAGATGCTTGCGAAGGAGAGATCAAAATGATGCGGCATTGCCGCCAGTGCCGCGCCGATGCGGTCGGTCTACTCGGGGAGAATCGTAGCGCAGAGTTCACCACCGATCAGGTCATGAGGATGGACGTCCAGTATGACTTAGAGATGCGCAAGGCATATCAGGCCAGGGTAGAGGATGAGCGTGCCGCCAAAGTCGCGGCCGCCCAAAAGGAGCTTGCGGAATTTGCCGGAGAAACGAGCGCGATCACTCTTCTAGTGGCCGTCGCAACCAAGGCCTCGGGGTTGATCAACGAGCACTTTGGGCATGCCAAGGAATTCCAAGTGTACGAACTTTCTACATCCGGCGCCAAATTCGTCGGCCACCGCCGCGTGGACGTTTACTGCCAGGGCGGTTATGGCGAGGAGGACAGGCTTGCTGCCATCATGCGTGGCATCCATGACTGCCATGCGGTCTTCGTGTCCAAGATCGGCGGCTGCCCGAAAAGCAATCTGATCAAGGCGGGGATCGAGCCGGTCGATCAATACGCCCATGAGTTCATCGAGAAGTCGGCGATCGCCTGGTTCAAATCCTATCTGGACAAGGTGAAACGCGGGGAGATCCAGCACGTGCAGCGCGGCGACGCTGTGATCCGGCAAGGATCTCTGATCTCTGCAGCGTAAGGGGGAATATGTGCCATTCAAGATCATCGCCTCGCAGTGTACGAGCTGCTCAGCCTGCGAACCGTTATGTCCGAACGTTGCCATCTCGGAGAAGGGGGCGAGCTTTGTCATTGAAGCGGCGAAATGCACTGAATGTGTTGGCCATTTCGATGACCCGCAATGTGTCGCCGCCTGTCCGGTCGACAATACCTGCGTGATTGACACATCCTTGCCTCGCTACCAGGCGCCAGCCTAAAGCGTGAGGCCGATGATTGGCATGCCAAGGGCTGGTGCTGAAACCGTCGTAAGCTTCGTGCTGCGCGTTGGCGTCGGCCCAGGCGCCGACGTTCGGTCCTCCATCACGGACGGCAACAGCGCTGGATTGCCCTGCGATCGTGCTGTTGCTGGTCGGCAGCATGGCCCTGGTGGCCATTTCATTGCGCGCGATGGTCCAAAGGCGCTTCGCGATGCCGAGCGCGGCCTTCTCGGCAGCGCTGCAATCGTCGAGGTGACTGACAGTGCCGCGCCACGATGTAGTGATGCAGGATCTCGCCTGCGGTGGGCGAGGCGGATCCCGGCATCTTTAAAGGAGCGATGCATGAGGAGCGGTACATGAACAGCATCGTTCGCGACAGCGACGTCGTCGAGCTCAGCGAGCCGCCTGTCTTCAGCTTTGGCCAAAAGGTGCGGGCCAATCGCACCATCCGCAATGATGGCACCTATCGCGGCAAGGAGATTGGCGACGTTTTAGTCAAGAAGGGAGAGGTTGGCTACGTCGTATCGATCGGCACGTTCCTGCAGCAATTCTACATCTACGGCGTCGAGTATCTGGAAAGCGGCTACCGCGTTGGCATGAAGCGCAAGGAACTGGAGCTGGTGGATGCCTGCGAGGAGATCGATGATCTGCCATTGCCGGAGGAGTCATGACGCAGTCCGGCTTTCCGAAATATCGGCGTGGCCAGCGGGTCAAGACCGCAGTCGACCTCATCAACGACCACTCATTTCCCGATACGGAGCCCGAGGGAGTCTTGCTAGCCGCCGGAGCGACGGGTGAGATCATCAACGTCGCGACCCATACCGAAGCGAACGTGCCGATCTACATTGTCGATTTTGGTGAGCAGCTGCTCATCGGCTGTCTTGAAGAGCTTTGAATGGAGGCTCCCGCCATGAATGCTGCGCTGATGAGAAAGGTAAAAGCCGGGCTAATGCCTCACCCTAACGAGCTCGATCGCAAACGGATCGAGCGCGGCTTGAGCTCGCGCCAGCGCTATCTCTACGTCTCGCCGAACGTGACGCCGGTGAGGGGCGGCTACCTCGTCGAGAGCCCCTGTTGCTCGCGCAACATCAACAAGGATGGCGCTCTCATCGATGTCGCGCTGGTTCTTTATGATGCCGTGAGCGGGGTCTGGAAGCTGTTTCGCAAGAACCACGCGCGAGGAATCTGGGAATTTCACAGCCTTTACCACCGGTTGACTTCGGCAATCGACGAATTGAATGCGGATCCGGAGAGTCTGTTTTGGCAATGACGCCCCGCCTTTCACCGGTCATAGAGGAGGCACGATGGCGCTCACCGCGGAGGAAGTGATCGAAATCGAGCGGCTGCTTGCAGCCGATGGCGCCGAGATGGGTCCGTTTGTCGAGCTGCGGCGCCGCTTTCCGCAGCTTGCTTGGGTGCGCTGTGAAGCGTCGGATGTGGCGGATCAGCCATTCCGGCAGTTCCCGTGTTTCGACCTTCATCTGATCGATGGATCGGATCACTGCGTGCGGATTACGGCCGATCCGTCGCTGGCGACCGGCATCGTATTGGCCAAAAGGAATGTTGGCGATGAGCACTGAACTAGCAGAATATCGTCTTGGTGGCGCGCATACTTTGGAGGAGAATACATCATTCATTCCATTGTCGGATCCCGACATCACCTTCGCCGAGCTCTCTGCCCTGGAAACGGTGCTGTGTTCGCCGCGCATCTCCAACGGGCAGATCACTGAGGCGTTTGAGCACGCTTTCGCGGCCTATCTTGGCCGCAAATATGCTGTTGCGGTCTCGAGTGGTACCATCGGGCTCCTGCTTGCGCTGAAGGCGCTCGACATCGGCCCGGGGCAGGAGGTTATCGCCTCGCCCTACTCCTTTCGTGAGACCGCGCATGCCATCAGTCTCGCAGGCGCACGAGCGGTATTTGCCGATATTGACTATTGGTCCGGAACTTTAGTCCCAGCGAAGGCCGAAGAGTGCATCACGGCGAAAACGCGGGCAATTGTCGCCGGCAATCCGAACGGTCATCCCGCGCCATGGTCGGAACTACGCGCGATCGCGCAGCGCCATCAGCTCCTGCTCTTGGAGGATTCCACCGAGGCGGTCGGATCGAGCTACAAAGGTGAGCTCGTCGGCCGATTTGGCGACCTCGCGGTGTTCGACTTTGCCCAGCCGGCGGCCCTAACCTGTGGCGAAGGCGCAATGGTGGTGACCGACGATGTCGACATCGCGGTCGGCTTGCGTCGCCATCGCCTGCATCGTCTGGACGAGCGCTCCTCATTTGTCGTCGGTAACACGGCACCTTACCAGGCTGGCATGAGCGATCTCACGGCTGCCTTGGGCCTGGCGCAGCTCAAGCGTCTCGGTGAAATCCTGGAGCGGCGTCGGTTGGTCGAGCAGCTATACAAAGCGCATATGCAATCTTTTGAGGGCATCAAGCCGCCTTATGTTGGACCCCATGTGACCGAGGTGAACTGGTTGCTTTATCTCGTTCATCTGGGGACGCGCTTCACGCGATCGGCGCGCGACGCCATCGTCGATGATCTGCGCGGCGCACAGGTTGAATCCGCCGCCTATAGCGAACCGCTGCACTTGCAACGTCACTACTTTGACTTCGGCTATCGGCGTGGCGACTTCCTGGTTACGGAAAAAATAGCCGAGCGCGCCCTGGCGCTTCCGTTTCACACCCATATCACGAACAAGCAGATCGAGTTTATCGTCGAGACCATGAAAGATGCGTCGATCAACGTGGGAGCCGGTGCAGCGATTTACTGAGATGCTCGTGATCCAACACACGGAAGAACGAGAATTGAATTGCGATGATCACAGTGTTTGTCATCGCGAGTGATGAGCAAGGGAACCTAAGAGATGCTTCAAGCGACGCGAAGAGGTCCTGCTCGATAGCAAAGGCGCCGCGTCCATGGGGCGACAGTCGAGATCGTCGGTGTTCGCTCGGGATCTTTGGAGTTACCAGAACAGGAGATCGGTATGAACTCGCAACAAGTCATCATCCACGTCCGCTTCGGTCCGAACGGGAGGGTGATCCAGATCAGCGAGCGTCCGACGAAGCTCACGCCGAACCAATGGTTTGATGTCCTCCACGCCCGTGCCAGCTCGGCTTATCGGCCGCTCGCTCGTGGCCGTGGGACGTTTCGGCTGAGCCGGACTGCGATCGAAGCCTTTAAGCAGGAAACTGCGAGGCCGGGATGAGCGAACCGATAAACGGCAACCTGATGAGCGATCAAATCGAGGGGTTTGCCGTCTGTCTGGTCGACGCCATCGAGCGGCGTGGCGCCATGGGGTGTAGCTTGTCGCGGATCGATGGAGGCGAGAGCCGGCCATTTTCAGTTATTGTGGTGCGCACCTTCAGCAACGACTATCTTGGCTACGTCAATCGTTGTCCGCATGAGAGCGTCCGGCTCAACATCGGCTCTGGCGCGTTTTCTTCGGTGGATCGCTCCTCAGATGCGGCCGGCACGGTGCAAGATTCGAGATCGACACTGTGATGTGCATCGACGGCCCCAGCGATGGACGAGCGGTAGCGCTCGGCGTGATCGGAGGTGACGTCTGCCTGCGGCGTCAAGCTGCTGGAGGACCCGGTTTGCCGGCCGCCCGTTCGGAGACAGCGATAAAACCATAGATATAACGATCCATCCCACTAACGGCCCCATCGCTTTGTTGTGCTCAAGCTGCCTGAGCCGCTTTGCCGTCGGATGAGGCCGTCCTACTCGTGATTGTTGGCAGATGGGTGTCACGGCTTTTGACTTGTGAGACAAAACGGGGCTTGGCGTGGATTACGGCGTTGCACTCCGCGACTCTCGCCGCACCAAGAAGCTGCTCCTGCCTTAGCTCGCCAAATCGAGCCGGCAGGCGAAAAAGATGCTGTGGGTTCGCGCCGGGCGATGCGGCGAGCCGATCACGCCATGGCAGAACAGAGCGCTCGAGTCACCGCGCGATCGTCGAGAATGAAGACTCCTCGATAGGCGGCATGAGGCTCATGAAGATCGCTGCTCATTCCAAGATATGATAGCGCGAGAGCTGGGCAAAATAGCCGAGATTCTCGCTTATCCTGCGTACGAACTGCAGAAGGTTGAAGCGGGAGGCCAAACGCTATGCGACGTTTGTCGTGTCCGAAACAGAAGCAAACGACATTTGTCACAACTTCGGCAATAATTGTGAGTCGCGCCGGGCAAAGCAAGGGATCCTTGCAGAAACGAACGTAACGTATCTGGTGCGCAACTTGCTTTGGAGAAGTTGGATGGTGAGCAAGTGATGCGGGAGTAAAAAGACCGCGATGACGGGAGAAGAGGTTGAAATTGATCAAGGAGGCTGCTCCGGACGCGAAGGTATCTATCGCTGATCTTCAGCGACGACAATCACGATGGTGCCCGCTCATTTCGCCGCTTTTCGCAAGCGCGAGTAGGAATCACTAGCAGCAATTGGTCGATGCGGCGTTCAATCTTAAGAGATTGTGAGGGGCAATGTGCTCGCACTTTGGCTCTTTCAGATGAAGCGCATTGATCACAGGATAGGCGCATGAACTCAGAAACCGAATTCGAGCTTCCTCAACTTTATAGGCATCATGTCTTTGCCTGCAACACGCAGCGTCCGCCAACTCATCCGCACGGCAGCTGTGGCGCCTCCGGCGCGCAAGCCCTGTGGGATCGAATGGGCAAGGCGATCGAAGCGCAAGGCCTCTACGATATTGGCTTCACGATGGCAGGCTGCCTTGGCTTTTGCAACTCCGGTCCGTTGATGGTCGTTTATCCTGACGGAGTGTGGTATCGCGCGACCACGCCTGAGGACGTTGACGAAATCGTAAACTCCCACCTCAAGCAGGACAAACGTGTCGACCGCCTTGTGATGGTGCTAAAGCGAGGCTAGAAGCTCCGCTTAGCGGCCACTTGCCGAGCTAGCAAGCATGGACGGCTTGTCCGTCCATGAGCGGGCCGCTCGGAGCTCAGATCGTCTGAGGTTGAGGGGAAGCCTCACGCTCCGGGTCTGCGAACAGCAGGTCATTGACCTTGGCGCGGCGTGCCGCCGTTTTTCTCCGCCCAATAGGCAAATGGCGCCTTTGCAACGCGCGATGAAACAAGAATATGATCATAAACTGGGTCGGTCTGTTTGTGTACCGTTACTCATGCCACGCGATCCGTAGCTCGCAGCGAGAGCGATGCTGCGAATGGCTCCCTGCGTTTCGCGAGATGATACGTAATTGACCGCGTCATCTCGCTCCTTCCTTGCGCTGTGGTGAGGTTAAGGGACGCGCTCGATGAGCTCGCCGCGTCCGGTTGATCAACTGGGTCCTGTCCTAGCCTCAGAACTTGTAGGTGACGCCGCCGCCGACGAGCCATGGGTCGATGTTGGCGCGCCCGGTGACGGCAACTGCATTGTTTACGGTCGCGGAGTACTCCGGCCGCAGCCACAGCTTCTTCACGTCAAAGTTGAGACCCCAGTGACGATCAAGCATGTAATCGAAGCCGAATTGGACAGCCGCGCCGAATTTGTTGCTAATGCGCAAATCCGTCACGGCAAGTCCGGCGAGCGAGGTATTCGCTGCCGATTGGTTGAAGAATGCGGTGTAGTTGACGCCCGCGCCGATATAGGGCTTGAGCCGGCCGAAATCTGTGAAGTGATATTGCAGCGTCAGTGTTGGCGGCAACAGCCAGGCTTTGCCGATATCGAGCCCAGTGAGCGCGCCACTGCCGCTGATGTGATGGCTGGTCACGCCGAGAATGAGTTCAGCTGCAACGTTTTTCGTGAAGAAATAGGTGATGTCGAGCTCGGGTATGGCTTGATAGCTGATCGAAAGCCCAGAACTTGGTGAGGACAGCGAGGGCGTCCCGGCAACGTTGACCGAGCTTCCTGCGGTATCCGGCAAAACGCCGAGCACGCGCAGGCGGATCATCCATGGATTGAAGGATTCGATTGGAGGCGCTTTATAGTAGACCGGAGCCGGACGCAGATCCGCAGCCCGTACGGAGATGCTGGCCAACGAGCTCGCTAGTGCGAGGAGCGATGCCGCCGTCAGAACTGTCCTTGTTCTCATCGAAGTCTCCATTCCATAAGTTCACGCGAGGAGCCGCGCGAGATCTCTGTCACACATGGGGGATGTCGGAGGATTTGATACCGATCAAAATGGGAGCGACCGTCGCACAATTATGCCGCTAAGTTGCATAAGGATCACGACCGCGGAGCGTGGTGGTCTGTTCTGATCGTTATTTCAGTCAAGAGAGCCGAAGTGTTCAAGAAACTGCCTCTCGGCTTGGTGCTCTGATCCAATCCAGGCCGCGGAGTCATGGGTGATAGAGGCGGCAGCTGCGGCGGCCTCTCACACCTTGCGAAGGCGAGAAGCGCAGCATGCGAGCGCAATATGGGCGATGCCGCCTTACGGGGCAGCCACTCGCGCCGGCCGTCTCAGCGAAGATCCCCTCGGTTACTACCGGTGAAGGAAGCCGGAAGTGGGGAACGTCATTCTTTGCCTCGTTTGATGGCCTGGGGGTACGCTCCGCCGTTTCCTCACGTCTGTGGACAACGCGTGCGGTTTGCTTCGTGGAAGCATTCCTCGAGATTATCTTGCGTGTTGCGGCCAAGCAGCGATAGCACGGGCTCATGACCGAGTCCGGCAAATCGTGCGCCGTCTACGTCGATCAGCGGTCGTCGTATCAGGAGCGGATCGCCTACCATCAATGCAAGTGCGCTTGCCGCGTCGATAGTATCGAGATTGACTTCGCCTGACTTGATACGGGGCGCAGCTCGGTTGAACCAGGCCTCGACGGGCATGTTGCCGAAGAACTCGCGCAACTCCTCCGCATCCCATGGCTTATTCAAGATGTCTTGGGCGATCACGTCGTGGCCGGCGGACTTCAGCGCTTGAATCTGACGCGCGTTAGTGGCGCAGCCGAGCTTCTGATAAAAGATAATTGTCGCCACGACATACCTATGTGAGCGCGCTGAGCTGAACGATTGGCACGGCGCTGCTGCTTTCGTGAGCCAGTTCGAATTTCTTGCCCGATCATTTCCAATGTCAGCGCACCAAGCGCTGTACTGTATTTGCAACACTCGCCGCTGGTCCGCCAGGTTTTGAGCCCGACCGGCATATTCACGCTTCTCAAATCGCTCGACTTGCGAGAACAGCAGCAAGTTCCGTTCCACACCTGAAGGCATCGGAACAGGTCCCGCCAAATCGGCTTTTCGCGTTAATGGTTGTGGTCGTTGTTCGCTTTCTGACAGCCGCGCAGATCCTGTCGGATCAGAAACAACCAGGATCACTCCACGGCTGGTTGGTTTTTAGAAACGTAATCAGATGCTTAAGGAGCGTGGTCAAGCGTTGGCACGGCGGTTGCTAATAAGCGGCAGCAACACTGAGTGAGGGCTGAGTGCACGCCGACGCGTAAGGCGAGCGATGCGCTCCTTCCCTTGAACCCGTGTGCCCCCGTTTCTGAGAGAGAAACAAGCTCGCGTGCAAGAAGCGCGCAACTTTTGGCAAATCGGTTGATGGAGAGCAACATGTCTTCACTGAGACAAATCGCGTTCTACGGGAAGGGCGGCATCGGCAAGTCGACCACTTCGCAGAACACGCTAGCGGCGCTGGCCGAGATGGGTCAGAAAATTCTGATTGTGGGGTGCGATCCGAAAGCGGACTCGACCCGCCTGATTCTGCACGCCAAGGCGCAAGACACGATTTTGAGCCTTGCAGCGAGCGCCGGCAGCGTGGAAGACCTCGAGCTCGAGGACGTAATGAAGGTCGGTTACAAGGACATTCGCTGCGTGGAGTCCGGTGGTCCTGAGCCGGGTGTCGGCTGCGCCGGGCGCGGCGTCATTACCTCGATCAATTTCCTGGAGGAGAACGGCGCCTACGAAAACATTGACTATGTCTCATACGACGTGCTCGGCGACGTCGTTTGCGGGGGCTTTGCGATGCCAATCCGCGAGAATAAAGCGCAGGAAATCTATATCGTGATGTCCGGTGAAATGATGGCGATGTATGCCGCAAACAACATTTCCAAGGGCATCCTGAAATACGCGAACTCTGGCGGCGTGCGGCTGGGCGGTCTGATTTGCAACGAGCGGCAGACCGACAAGGAGCTGGAACTGGCGGAAGCGTTGGCCAAGAAGCTAGGCACTCAGCTGATCTACTTCGTGCCGCGCGACAACGTGGTGCAGCATGCCGAGTTACGCCGCATGACGGTGCTCGAGTATGCACCCGAGTCCAAGCAGGCCGATCACTATCGCAATCTTGCGACCAAGGTTCACAATAATGGCGGCAAGGGCATCATCCCGACCCCGATCTCCATGGACGAGCTTGAGGACATGCTGATGGAGCATGGCATTATGAAGGCCGTAGACGAATCCATCATCGGCAAGACCGCCGCCGAGCTCGCGGCGTCGTAAAGGTCGCGTGTCGCAGCCTTGTGAAGGCGCGCGACGGGTGCCGGTCTCCCAAACCGCCCATCCCGGGAGGCCGGCATTCTAACGATCGAGCCTGACCAAAACCAGGATGCGGCGGGGCAAACCTGACCACTGTGGAAACCCGCAAAATTATGTCCGAAGCGCACTTCCTTCCGTTGAGGGCTGCTTGTGCCGTTGATGCCAACAGCCAGATGCACAGGGGAATTGCAACCTACAGCCTGCTCACCGGTGTGCCTCCTGCAGATGCCGATATCGCCATTGACAGCAATCTCGACCGCCATGTCCTGGCGTCCATCCTGGCGGCTGCCACAATGGATGGTGGCTCCCTTCCCGAGAAGGCCGGCCTGTGCGGCCTTGAACTGGCGGCCTTGCTGGAGCAGTACTTTCCCTCCCTTGAGATCAAGCTCGCGGAGCAGCTCTCGGCTTTCAAGTGCGAAGAGGACGACGAGATCGCAATGCTGCGCGATTTCTTGCTCAAGCAACGCTCGACTGAAGGGGATATCGGCCGCTGGCTGGCTGCGATGATCGCGCGCCGCGCCATTGAGCCAGACCATCTGTGGGAAGCTCTCGGCTTGCGCAATCGTGGCGAACTCTCTCGTCTGCTCAGCCGCCATTTCGCGCCGCTCGCCGTGCGCAATGTCAACAATATGCGCTGGAAGCGCTTCCTCTACCGCATGCTTTGCGAGGACGAAGGCCTCGTGATGTGCACAACACCCGTGTGTACGCAATGTGTCGACTTCAACCTTTGCTTCGGCGAAGAAAGCGGTGAGAGCCGGATGGCCGAGCGCCGGCGCGATTTTCTGTTGCAGGCGGCTCGGCCGGTCGTTGCCGGCGACTGGCCATCTGAACTGCCACAAGGGTCCGCGATCGCACCATCATCGGAGAAAGCCTCGCCGGATTTGGTGAGCCGCGCGGAAGGTTGAGGGCGCGGCTGACGCCGTTTCGAGCGAGTGACCATGTGTCCAAAGCGGCGGAGGGCTCAAGTGCTCCGCGACAAATCTCACATCCTGCGCGCCGCAATTGCATTAACGTTCGAACTCGGCGGGGCAACAGGCAAGGCGTCCGCTTCATGAGCCTGTCGCATTTGCGACAATCCATTTGCTGAAGAAGGTCGAGGACGGAAGCGTTAGCTTAGTCAGAGGGTTGCCTGGGACGATAGGCTGGCATGCTGGTTGCTGAAGCTTAGGTAGGTCAAACAATGAGGAGCTCTCGCGTGATTGCCGCCAGCACCGCCGCCAAATCGTCTTGGTCCGACCAGGTGTGCGCCAAGCCCACCGTGCTTAACGACACGACATTACGCGACGGCGAGCAGGCACCTGGCGTTGCGTTCACCACAGAGGAAAAGCTGGCGATCGCGCAGGCGCTGGCGCGGGCCGGAGTCACGGAGATCGAGGCGGGAACGCCAGCGATGGGCAATGAGGAGATCGCCGCCATTCGCGCCATTGTCGAAGCAGATCTTCCGCTGACCACCATAGGCTGGTGTCGGATGCGGGAATCGGATGTCGACGCGGCGATCGAAGCAAAGGTGTCCATGATAAATATGTCGGTCCCGACCTCCGATGTCCAGATCGCGGCCAAGCTAGGTGGTCATCGCGACCTGGCACTGGAACGGGTGAAGCGAGTGGTAGGCTATGCCTGTGCGCGCGGACTTGAGGTCGCCGTCGGTGGTGAGGACTCCTCCCGCGCCGACATCGATTTTCTCATCAGACTGATGGCAACTGCAAAAGCCGCGGGCGCGCGTCGCTTTCGTATTGCAGATACGCTCAGTGTGCTCGATCCCGACGCAACCTACGCGCTGGTCATGAATTTGCGTGCGACCACCGATCTCGAACTCGAGTTTCACGGTCACGATGATCTCGGACTCGCAACTGCCAACACGCTCTCCGCTATCAAGGCTGGTGTGAGCCACGCCTCAGTGACCGTCATCGGGCTGGGCGAGCGGGCCGGAAATGCCCCGCTCGAGGAAATCGCGGTCGCACTCAAGCAGCTCTACGGGCGCGACACCGGCATCATACTCCCGGAGCTCGAGAACGTCGCCGCGGTGGTAGCAGCCGCGGCCGCACGTGCGATTCCTACGAACAAGGCCATCGTCGGGGAGCATGTATTTACGCACGAATCCGGCATCCATGTCGATGGCCTTTTGAAGGATCAACGCACCTATCAATCGCTTGATCCCGTTTTGCTTGGCCGCTGCAACCGCTTTGTGATCGGCAAGCATTCCGGACTTGGAGCGATCACCGCGTTACTCGATGAACTGCAGCTCGTCGCCAGCCGCGATCAAGCCAGACAGATTCTGTCGCAAGTCCGCAAATATGCCATCGAGCACAAGCGGCCGGTCGCGCGCGAAACCGTGGCGGCGATCTGGCGCGACGTGTGTGGATGCCTGGCAAACCACCCCGCGTGAAAAGCCGTGTCCAACAATATTTGCGTCGACCACTCGCAAACCGACGCGCCGCAAGGACGGTGTTCGATATCGCTGATGGGCGCGAACGGCGTCCAGCTTTCGCACGTCAGATCCTCTGGCGCGATCTCACCTCCAGATCTTACTTGCCGTTCCGCCATACATGCTGTGATCTCTTACCCAACGGCGAGCCGTCCCCGGACTGCCAATCGGCGTCTTCTCGCGCGGCTGATTTCCGGTCCGGCGACCGGCCTGACGAGCGTCAACCTCTATCGTGGTCTGGCCATTGATCCCAAATCTTCATCGGGACCGACGTCGTCACCGGCGGACCTGCTGGTCGGGCAGCGAAGTTGAGGGCTCGTTTTCCGGAGTCAGGCTTTGGCGATGTGTACCAGCTGTGCGAGGCAGGACAGCAGCAGTCAACAGGGACAACCCCATCTCATTTACCGTCGAGAGCTAATCCGAAGGAGATTTTCCATGATCAACCCATCCCCGGCAGCCGGTATCCTGGATCGGCTCAGCAAGGCCTCGTCGGCAGAGGATTTTTTTTCGCTACTTGACGTCGATTACGACCCTAAAATCGTGAATGTCGCGCGCCTTCACATCTTAAAGCGCATGGGACAATATTTTGCAAAAGAGCAATTTGCTGGTGCCGCAGAACCGGAAATCAGAGCTCGGTGCAAGGGGATGCTGGAGCAGGCCTATGCCGATTTCGTGGCATCGTCACCGATCGACCAGCGAGTGTTCAAGGTTTTGAAGGAGGCGGTCGCAGACCCTAAGAACGCGGCGGCCTTCGTCCCATTGAGCGAGCTGAAGTGATCTAGCGTTCCACTGCAAGCAAGGTGTGCCCGACGGGACACCGTGGCAACCCGATGTGCGGTCTTCGTCTTTTTCCGGGTCAACTCTCTGCAGCTATCACCCGAGCGGCGGCTGTCGTATTCCCGACCCATGTCTGGACTGGTCGTGTCCACGGTATCAGCGGAAATTCAAGTGTCTGCCAAACCATTACTTTCGACTGACATTCAGTGTGTTTTGCAACTGGTACGACACTTGCTGTTGTCCTGCCGATCCGATCATCGATGCCGACAGATGGTAGTCGTCCGAGATGAGATTGAAGGAAGACCCATGATGCTGCTTTTAATGCCTGCCGAGCCCTGCGCCATCATCTCGTGGCCTACGATCGCGCCAGGTCCGTTCGAAACGGTCTTTGACGCGATCAAGGCTCCGTATGAACGGTGAGATGGTGGTCAATGGATAAGTCGCCCGTTCGCGCTACACCTGGAGAGGGTATGCACAGTGTCGTCCGCATCAAATCGGCCCCGGATTCCGCTCAGATTTGTATCCATCTCATGGCGGATTGCAACATGCGTCAGGAAGAGGGCCAACGTCGGCCCATACGGGCTGTCCGCGCTGGAGGCTCGGCATGGATCGCGTGACAGGTGCGTTGCCAGGATCGCCCTCGTCGTCACAGTCGATGTGGTGCCGCTGGGCCGAAAGTGAGGCGCAGGTATTGCGCAACGAATGGACTCGCCAACTCAGGCATGGAAGCGACCGGTCAGAATCACCGCGACGCCCTGGCCGCCGCGGTGGCGCTCGTCGAAACTCGCGCGCAAGGCTCTAGTGTGGAAGGCCTATCCAAATCCGGCGGGACCGGTACGTCTATCGCGACGACGCGTCTTGTTGTGAGGCCGGTCGGACCAAGCAGACGGGGCAGAGCAGCCGGCCACTTGCTGACCCAAAGTGATCTTCAGTTAGCGAACCTAAAAAGCAACGTGTGGCGCGGGCGCGCCTATTTTCGAGGGGAATTTAGAGCATGAGCAATGTCACCAGAACGGCCATGCCGGCGGCGGCCGGCCGCGCAGCAGCCAAAAAAGAACTGCCGGAGCACTTTAAGGCGTACAAGCACGTCTGGGTCTTCGTCGAGCTGGAGCGTGGCCAGGTGCATCCGGTTTCCTGGGAGCTCATGGGTGCGGGCCGCAGGCTTGCCGATAGGCTAAAGGTGAACCTTGCCGCTGTCGTTATCGGTCCGGAGGGGCAGCACACACGTAACGCCGCGCTTGACGCATTTTGCTATGGCGCCGATCTGGCTTATCTCGTGAGCGACAATGTTTTGTCGGATTACCGCAACGAATCCTATACCAAAGCGCTAACCGAACTCGTCAACACCTACAAACCCGAAATCCTACTGTTGGGGGCGACGACCCTCGGTCGCGATCTCGCAGGTTCCGTGGCGACGACCCTGTCGACGGGGCTCACTGCCGACTGCACCGCGCTGGAGGTCGACGCCGATGGTTCTCTTGCGGCGACGCGTCCAACCTTTGGTGGCTCGCTGCTCTGCACGATCTATACCTTGAATTATCGTCCGCAGATGGCAACCGTACGCCCGCGGGTCATGCCGATGCCTGAGCGCGTCGTACGCGATGCCGCTCGTATCATCGTCCATCCGCTCGGTCTTGTCGAAGATGATATTGTCACAAAAGTATTGTCGTTCCTTCCCGACCGCGATGCAGAAACGTCCAATCTGGCCTATGCCGATGTCGTGGTTGCGGGCGGCCTAGGATTGGGATCGCCTGAGAACTTTCGGTTGGTGCGCGAGCTCGCAACTCTGCTTGGCGCTGAATATGGCTGCTCGCGTCCTCTCGTGCAAAAAGGGTGGGTTACGTCTGACCGGCAAATCGGCCAGACGGGCAAAACCATCCGGCCGAAGCTCTATATTGCCGCCGGCATTTCCGGCGCGATCCAGCACCGGGTTGGCGTGGAGGGCGCGGATCTGATCGTCGCCGTCAATACTGACAAGAACGCTCCGATCTTCGACTTCGCCCATCTCGCGATCGTCAGTGACGCCATGCAATTGCTACCGGCGCTGACGGCCGCATTTCGTGCCCGGCTTTTGCCGAATTCGCGCGCCCGTATCGCAGTCTAGAGGAGATGATGATGATTGAAGAGAGATTCGATGCGATCGTGGTGGGAGCCGGTATGGCCGGCAACGCGGCGGCATTGACCATGGCTAAACGCGGCATGAAGGTGCTGCAGCTCGAGCGGGGCGAATATCCCGGATCGAAGAATGTGCAGGGCGCCATCCTCTACGCCGACATGATGGAGAAGCTGGTCCCCGAGTTTCGAGGGGAGGCGCCGCTCGAACGTCACCTGATCGAGCAGCGGTTCTGGATGATGGACGATCACTCCCATGTCGGCATGCATTACCGCTCGGAGGACTTCAACGAGGAACGGCCGAACCGCTACACGATTATACGCGCCCAGTTTGACAAATGGTTCTCTTCCAAGGTGCGGGAGGCTGGCGCGACCGTGCTGTGCGAGACGACCGTCACCGAGCTCGCACGGGACGAGCGTGAAAGAATTGTCGGTGTTCGTACAGATCGCCGAGACGGCGAAATACACGCCGATGTCGTCGTGCTGGCCGAAGGGGTCAATGGCCTGCTCGGAACGCGCGCGGGGCTGCGCGCGCGCCCGACAGCCGATAATGTTGCGCTCGCGGTGAAGGAGATGCACTTCTTGCCTCGCGAGACTATCGAGGAACGCTTCAATCTCAAGGGTGATGAAGGTGTCGTGATTGAGGCTGCCGGTACCATTTCCCGCGGCATGACCGGAATGGGTTTCATCTATGCCAACAAAGAGTGCATTTCGCTCGGCATAGGTTGTCTCGTCGCCGACTTCCAGCGCACGGGCCAGACGCCCTACGGCCTGCTCGATCGATTCAAGAGGCATCCCTCTGTGGTGCCCCTGATAGCAGGGTCCGAAGTCAAGGAATATTCGGCCCATCTCATTCCTGAAGGCGGTTATAAGTCGATCCCGCGGCTTTATGGGGAGGGGTGGGTGGTCGTGGGCGATGCAGCCCAACTCAACAATGCCGTTCATCGTGAGGGCTCCAATCTAGCGATGACTTCCGGCCGCATCGCCGCCGAAGCGATAGGTCTGGTGAAATCGCGCGGCGAGCCAATGAGTGCAACAAATCTGTCGATCTACAAGAAGATGCTGGATGATTCCTTCGTCGTCAAAGATCTAAAGAAGTACAAGGATTTGCCGCCCCTGATGCATACTCACTCACAAAACTTCTTTCTCACCTATCCGCAGCTCATCTCCAAGGCGATGCAAGACTTTGTGCGCGTCGATGGTACGCCGAAGGCTGAGAAGGAGAAGGCGACCCTGAAATCCTTTGTCAAGGCGCGGTCATGGACAGGTCTGTTCGGCGATGCTTGTCGTTTCGCCCGGGCCTGGCGCTGATCGCAACAGTGTGTGAAGTCCAACAATGGAAGGTCAAAGCATGAATGTCGAACCCCCAGTGCGCGTCGAAGATAAGCTGTATTACAACCGCTATCTTGTTGACGTCGGTTACCCTCACGTCAAGGTCCGGGCGCACACGACGCCATCGCCGCAGCTACTTGCACTTTTGAAAGCCTGCCCCGCGCGGTGCTACGAGCTCAACGATGACGGCCAGGTCGAGATAACAGTTGACGGCTGCATCGAGTGCGGTACCTGCCGCGTGATCGCCGAGCCAACCGGCGACATCCAATGGAGCCATCCGCGCGGCGGATATGGAGTGCTGTTCAAGTTTGGGTGATGGTGGAACGAAGGGCCATGGTGCGACCGAGTTAGGCGACCGGATCTCACCGTATCTGTAGCGCATTCCGCGTCACATGCACGGCGCCTGGGATTCGAGCAAGACACTCTTAATGGGCACGCCAGGCAAGACATGACTTGCCGATGTCCGGCTCTTTCGGGAGCCACGAAGAACTGGTTGTGGCGTCACCGAGTGGCGTCACAACGCAGTCGATCGGATGGGAGAGGAAGGTCAGTCTCCCGCTTGAGAGGGTTGGGCCCAGCGGCCTCGATTGCGATCGCCACTGACTGCATGATCGCGGCAAAGCGCACGGCGGTCTGGATCGCTTCGAAATTCACGCCCGCAGCTCTCAGTGTTTTCTCATGTGCGTCGATGCAGGCACCGCAGCCGTTTATGGCGGAGACCGCAAGCGACCACAGCTCGAAATCGGACTTGTCCACGCCGGGATTGCCGATCACGTTCATACGAAGCCGTGGAGGCATCATCTTGTATTCCGGGTTGGAAACGAGGTGAGCGAAGCGGTAGTAGACGTTGTTCATTGCCATCACGGAGGCAGCGGCTTTCGCTGCGGCGATCGCCACAGACGTCATCACGGCAGACGCAGCCGCTTCGATCGCGGCAATGAGGGCTGCATTGCGGGTGGCAATCGCGCTCGCCAGCAGCAGCCCGTATTTTCTTTGCGGCGAAAGCGTCTCATCGGCCACCAAGGAGGTCAAGTTAAGCCTGACATCCTTCGCGAAGTCGGGAATCCTGTCGCTTAATTGTTCGATCGACGACATGCTGCCTCAAGCAACCTTCAAGGTTTCGCCGCCGATTTCGCGGTTGCAGGGACAGAGCTCGTCGGTTTGCAGCGCGTCCAGAACGCGGAGCGTGTCCCTAGGACTGCGCCCGACACTGAGATTGGTCGCATAGACGTGCTGGATCGTATTTTGGGGGTCAACAATAAAGGTGTAACGATAGGCAACCCCTTCGGGTGAACGCACGCCGAGACCATCGACGAGCGTCCCCTTTGTGTCGGCGAACTGCCAGATTGGCAGATTGTGCAGGTCGACATGTGAGCGCCGCCAAGCGAGCTTGCAGAACTCATTGTCAGTCGAACCACCCAGTACAACCGCATCGCGGTCGGCGAATTCCTTGGAAAGCCGGGCAAACTCAGCGATCTCTGTCGGGCAGACGAAGGTAAAATCCTTGGGATAGAAGAAGATGATCTTCCATTTTTCTGGAAAGCTCGCTTCGGTCAGCGTCTCGAATGCACTCTGTCCTCCTTCCTCCTGCGCTTGAAAACCGGGCTTCACCCCTGTGATTTCAAACGGCGGCAACTGACTTCCAATTCCGAGCATGCTGTCCTCACAAATTTTCTTTCTGTAGAAGGTGGCTTCACTGTTGAAGCAAGCTATATGCCATCCGTTCTCAGGAGTGGATTCCAGCGGCTTTGATACAGGCAAGCCCGCGCGCTTGGAGCGTCGATCAACGAAAAATCTGTAGCCAAGCGATTCCTTGCCAAAATTCATGAAAACAGTCTTGCTTTGCGCGACCGCCTGAGATGTTCGCCTGCAAGCGTCTGTTCAAAGCCCGTTCTGCGTCTCTCAAGAGCAAACTGCCTCATCTCGCCATCAATGTGCCAAATGACTGTCGGCCTGCCGAGTCTAATGGAAATACTGAACCTGACGAAGCGCGAGGTTCGTAGCATCTGGCGCAAACAAGAGCAGCTGTATCGCCGCGACAACAGATTGCGCTAGTAAGACCAGATGCTCGCCGTTGCCAAGTAAGGTGCGAGTAATCATAGGCTACGGCGCCTCGCGCATTGAGGCGGCGGTAGATCACAAGGCTCGAGGGTTTGCCGGATCCTGAAACGCTTGAAAGCCAACCAGGCTCGCCGCGGCGGCGATTGGGGCTTGAACTCTACGTAGCGTCAGATTGTGCAGTCGGGATCATACATGCGAGGGTCACTCTGAAGCTTCATGGTCAAATGAGAGACCTCAATGTCTCAAGTCTTAGGTGCATTGGGTATGTGGCTGTGCAGGCTTGACGCGGTTTGTCGCGGATGTGAGGGCATTGGCGTGAAGAATCGAATGCGAAGCAGAACGTACCGTTGCAAGTATCAAATCCAGGTAGCTCTTCCAACGGCAATGGATCAGCCCAATTGCGATCCCGATGTGCCGCATGCGACCTTGCCCGGGAGTAGTACGCGAACGCCGTTGCTCTCCGGATGAGGCAAGTTGGCTTTCGTTTCTCTTGGACTGTTTTCAGTGTTAGCGATGCCGCTCAGGGGCGGGCGCTCTGCTGCAGCAGGCAAGGTTGGGCAGGTGTGTGTAATGCACGAGCTCGGTGCGATGGGGGTCTCTTTTGTTCAGGCATCGATCTCGTCGGCCGGCTTTTTTGAGCTGGAGTCTCTGTGGACGGTGCACCGAGTGTGACTCTGGGGCGGCTATGAAGAGCTATGTCATCAAGGCAGAATGGTATGGAACCGGCCGAGGCGGAGCGCTCCGCGCATTCCATCGCATTGTCGATGATGGGAATGGGAATGATACAGCCGACTTCCTCTTCATGCCAGTGAACGATGCCAGCGCTACGGACCTCAATCACCGCGGCTCCCGTTGGTCGCTGCTGCTGGTGGACCGCCGCTCGCAACGATCCCGTAGCCTACCACTACGACTCCTCCAGGGGGCGCAATGATAGCCCCGCAGCAATGCTCGCACAACGTGTGGGGCCAACCTGCAAAACGCCTCCATACGCCAGCAGAGGAACGGCTACGATTGCGGTGTCTTTGCGCTCGACGGTGCGCGGGCGCTGGCCAGGCGGTTGGCGGGGAGACGACAGCCAGACCTGGACCTTAGCAATCTCGTAGTCGACCGGCAGGCACTGCAGAACCGACTGAGGGGTTGATGTCGGCTTGAACTGGTTAGCGCGCGCGGCTGGTTGAACTGCGACGTCTGGCCATTGAAGGTCCGCAATCGGCCGTTCGCGAGGCGTCACGTGGCGCAGAGCGTCGGAGCGAACGCCAGAGCTAAGGCTGTTTTCGGAGGTGGTGGAAGAGTTTGATGGGCGATGTCGGAGACGACGTGCTCGACAGTCTCACTGTCGTCGGTCCGGTATCGTCGTCGCCAAATAACCGCAGCTGGGGCTGAAGGCCCCGCTGCGCGCGACGCGCGTTGAAATATCGCACCACCACTGCTCCAAGGATTGACGATCGCAAGGCAGCAGCGTGCCAACGCCCGCGGTGAAGGTTCGCCACTGGGCAAGGCATTTTTTCGGAACGGCTGTCAGGACTGGGACGCCTTGGGTGATCGCGCCAACGAATTCGGCGCGCAGGCCGCGGCCAGCAGCTTCTTGTTTGGCGAATTTGTTGATCACGAGAAGATCGATCTCGTTGCGAAGTGCCTGGGAAACGACAGCTGCGGCCTTGGCAAGCCCATTTGTATCGAGATTACAGGACATAGCTCCGCTGCCGAGTGGCTGAGAAATCGAGATCTCTTGTCCCGTCGCAACGTCGATTGCGAGCATGACATGCGTGCCATTTGCGCACCTCGAGTTTCGCTGCACGATGCCGCCGATGCGTACGCCTTGCTGCGCGATATCCTGAGCGAAATCGGCCAGTAGCCTATCGACATCGTCTTTTGGACGGTAGAGAATAGCCCCCACACTATTCGGATCTATCTCATCCAGATTATCGATCACGGCGGGGTTCCTGTTGATGTGTTTCTCGTATCGGGGCATAGCTGTCGAACGCTCTCATGCTGATCGTGGCACGCGTTGCAAGCACCGCTCGGCAGCCCCGAGCGGAACGGCGCGCGCGACCTCCGCAAAAACGTCCGCTCCATTGCTGAGCCGTAGCGCATCAAAGGAGCGGCGCGTGATGCGCGCCAAAAGCGGCACGCCAGAACGGCCAGTTTCAAGAGCCAGAACCAAGGTGACCTCCGCCTCGTCGAACGGCAGAGAGGCTTTGATGCGTGCCGGAAATACATTGAGGATAGAGCTTGCACGTGGGGGCTCGCACGCGATGCTGACATCGCTGGCTGCGATGCGCAGCCGCAGCTGCGCGCCCGGTCTAAGCGGCACTCCAGGTATCAGAAGGCGCGCCCCGTTGAGGCGGAGCATGATCAGCCCATAGCGTCCGTCATAGCCGCCGACCAAGGTATCAAGACAGACTGCCGCTTCGCCGCGCCTGGCAAGCGCAGGATCGCTCTGAACGACATTGAGCGGCCCGGCCGCAGTCACGAAGCCATCTTTCATCATGACAAGATGATCGGCAAAACGCTCGATATCAGCGATATCATGACTGATGTAGATCATCGGCAATGGGAGCTTTTCCCGCATGCGCTCGAGAAATGGCAGGATCTCGCATTTGGCGGAGCGGTCGAGCACAATGAGGGGATCGTCCAGCAAAAGTAGCCGAGGCTGGCCTAACAGCGCGCTGCCAAGGGCAAGTCGCTGTCGCTCGGCCGCGGAAAGATGTGATGGGGAGCGCTCGAGCAGTGGCGCCAAGGCGAGCAATTCGACCACACCATCAAAATCGATCAGTGTCGGTGGCGATTTTGACGCCTTGTATAGGAGGGTGCGCCGTACAGACCAATGAGAAGGAAGAATTGATAGCTGGAATACATATGCGACGGGACGCAGATGAGGCGGTCGAAACGTTGTCTCATCCTGCCAAATCTCTCCATCGACCGCACAAAATCCGCTGGGCAGACGCTGCACGCCAGCGATGCAGCGCGCGAGCGTGGTCTTGCCGCACCCGGGCGGACCAAAAATCGCTGTGACGCCTTTGGCTGGCAGGCTGAATTGCGCATCAAGCGGGATGTTTGCGAGAGAGTCGTTGAAGGCAACCTCAATATAGCCCGTTTTTGCTTCTCTCATGAACCTACGCCTGTGCTGTATCGTCCTATCCAAGTCACGAGCACAATCGCTGCAATGGAGATGATGGCCATGCCTCCGACAATCCAGTCTGTGCCGCTCCAGAACGGCGTCTCTGCTCGCGTGAGGGCATAAGGTGCGGCGGCGGACTGCAGATCGGTGTTAAGACTAGAGGCTTGTTGAGTATCCCCGCGCCGCGAGGATCGTGACAATCGGACGCTGCCCAGTGCGCTTGCCAATGAGAGGCAAAGCGCCTGTCCAGCAGTGCGAGGTTCTCAGCCTGCTCCTCCAGGCGGAGGGCTTCTGCTGAATGTCCAAATGGCGTGGCTTGAGAGGTTTGGCGGTAAACTTGTCGGCTCACGCCAGAGCTGAATACTGGCTCGGAGCCGGAAATTCGCATCAAGGATCCCACAGCTTTGGTAGCCGATTTGAAGTGTACGCCGGTAGCCATGGTCATGGCCGCTGCATTCTCGGGTGCGAGCAGCATCAAAGCCAGATCGATCAGGATGAAACGGATAAACCTCATTGGAACTCCGGTTTCGCCGCGACGGCTTGCTTCGCGGCGACTGGTTGATCCCTGCCCAGCAATCCGCGTGCCGTTTCAAGGAATCTGCGCGCCTAGCGGTAAGGGAGGCTTTGTATCGGCCTCCACCCGGCGTCTTAAATCGCCGCATCTTATTGTAGGACTTTGGACGCTCGCGTCAGCAACCGCACATGCAGGAGCTACCAGATGGAAGCTGAGGATGATCAGATCGCCTCTTGGATTGGGGATGGTGCTTTGGCGAATATGCGGCCGTAAAACTCGTCAATGATGCACAAGTCCATGCCATCCGATTTGGCACCTTCCGATCTGCGCGGAGGAGAAGGTCGGCAGCCGGGCGTTTGGAAAAAGGGTTGATGTGAGATGATATGCGGTGCCCGCGAGCTACGGCAGAGCGTCTTCCTAGCAGCACCGATTGCGGGCGCATTTGAGGGCGCGCGCGCCCTTCGTTGCAACGCGATGTGGCCCAGGATTAAGCTGCCCAAGACGGATAATTTGACCGGCCCCTAAGGAACTCTTGCGTCAGTGACGAACGGGTTGGGGCTCGATGCTCGCAATTTGGGCCTGCTGAGTGCTCCAGCTTGGACGGCCTAGCGTGTCGCTATGGAGAAGGTCTATTTGTCCAAGGAGGGCTTTGGCGTTGCAATGGTGCGCGTGGGCAGTATCGGGTAATCGATCTTTGGCAGCTGCCCGGTGAGCGAATTCAGAAAGGCGACAATCTCGTCAGTTTCTTCATCGCTTTGCTTTGCGCCAAGCTGAACCTCACTCATTACGCCAACCGCTTGCTTAAGACTCCAAACTTGACCAGAATGAAAGTAGGGCGGGCGCAATGCGACGTTGCGCAACGGCGCCGAGCGGAAAACATACTCATCGCCGAGATCCTTGGTGACGGCAAAACGACCCTTGTCCTCCCTTGGAAGCAGGCTTTCCGCTGGCCTTTTAATGACGCCGAACGGGAAATAATCCTGTCCACCGACGTTGATTCCGTTGTGGCAAGAGGAACATCCCTTTTCGATGAATAGCTTTAGCCCGGTTTTCTGCTGATCGCTGAGAGCATATTCATCGCCCTCTAGGTACTGATCGAAGGGGGCGGCAGGAGTAATCAAGGTCGCCTCGAAAGCCTCGATGGCCTTGGCGAAATTTTCAAACGTAACGGGCGCCGCTTCGTTGGGAAAAGCCTTACTGAACATAACGACATAGTCGGTCATTGAATTCAATGTTCTGAGCACACGATCGGGCGTCGCATTCATTTCGACGCTGGCCTGGACAGGGCCTGCGGCTTGCGCCTTAAGATCCGCCGCGCGCCCATCCCAGAACTGCGCCACGTTGAAGACCGCGTTATAGACTGTTGGCGCACGACGTGACCCCAGCTGCCAGCGATGACCAATCGACGTTGGGCCGGCATCTACCCCGCCCGTCCCAAGGTTATGACACGTGTTGCAGCTAATAACCCCGCTCGCCGATAGCCTCGGATCGAAAAACAAGGATTTGCCAAGTGTGACCTTTTCCTGGGTGATAGGATTGTCCTTCACCGCGGGAGCGATTGAGGGAATCGGCTTGAAGATCCGCTTGGCGGCGCTCATCAAATCCTCACTGGCACCTGCTGCTGGTGGAACCAGAATGGCTGAGGCCACAACACCTAACCTGCCGGCCCTGGAAAGCTCGCGTACCGCTAATTTTCTCATGTGAAGTCTCGCTTTTCTCCTAGATCGTGGGATCGCGAACATAGGGCTCGGTCCGCGTCCGTCCGCAGGAAGACCTGCAGCACTCAACGACGAATGGTCTCTTCCGAATGATGCGCTAGGCTGCACCCAGGCTGACGCTCTGCCGGTGTTAATAGCAACCGGCGTGCCAGGGGGCTCAAGGTCGAAGCTGCTGAGCTGCTTTCAAGCAATTGCGAATCGTGAATAGCAGAGAGCGGCTTGAGGCTGTCGAATCGATGGTACGTGACAGTTGCGACAATCACCTCCAGCCACGGTATCCTGGCCTGTTGGTCCAAACCTCTGTGCTTCTCGGAAACTCACCGTACCGCACTCTTTGACTCTGCAGGTCAGCTGGTTGGGACCGCGAACAAAGCGAGCTGCGCTGACGCAGCTTGTCGCTGATCGTCTCGATGTCCACCCCCAACACTAGGCTGGGCGTCATCCACGAACATCGGTGACGGTCCTACCCGCGGGCTGTCGGTCAGGCGTGCAGTTGTCGGGAGTTCGTCCTATTGCTCACAATGTGGGTTTGCCCGTCTCAGGACGTATTCACGCATGACGGACGCTCAAAGTGCTTGAATCGACCGTGGCGTCAGGTTGTAGGCATTGCGAAGCAGAACGCCATATGGGGAGCCAGCATCGTCACACATGCGCTAAACGGTCGATCTTTGTTGTATCTCGGTCTTCGCAATGAGCGTGTTGGGCTTGGCGGGACGATGATTCGGAGGCCGCAATCATTGCGGCTGCCCCGCAACAGCGCGACCGCGGCTGCCGAGGCGCCCAATCCGGTAAACAGACTGCGGTCGCGGGGCAAAGAAAAATAATGAAGGATATGCGGCTTAAGACAGGTTTGGTGAATCAAGAGCGGCGAATGAGCTGGGTTTGCAATGCGCATCGCTGTGCAGCCGCTCTCGCTGCGATCGTGATCGCGATCACAGCCACGTGGTGCGCAGGACACGCTCGTGCGCGAGATCGGCGGGCCGAGGAAGTCTTGACGTTGTGCAGACCAGATGTGATGCGCTTCTGTGACCGCTTTACAGGGCGTACCGATGTGGTCGTAGCCATTTTTTGTCTTAGGGACAACTTCAAGAACTTGCGCCGCGAATGCCGCCGCATGATGCCAACCGCGGCGGCGAGAAACGGCGGACCGAGACGGCGTCTCAACAGGCTTCCGATCGTCCTCCATCGAGAGTGAGGGGTCAGAGCGGCAGTTGCAGAAATCGAGCGACAGTGAGATGTTCCAGGCTGACGGGCGCCGGAGTTGGCCAGCTTGGTGGCAGAAGCATCAGCCTGCCGAGCCGCAGTTCATCTATCAGGGGGACTGAGCTTCGTGAATCGACTGGCCTCGATCACCGATCAATAATGCGCCCACGCGTGTTACGAGGTTGTAACGCGCTCTGAACTTCTATTTCGTACCGCAGCAGTTGCGCAGTCATTCGCCGACTTTGAGGCCGTCGTGAGATTGCCATCGGCTCACTGTAACTGGTCGGAAGGACAATCTGCGTAAACTGTTCTGGTTACGGTCGGACATCTGCAGGAATCCGTGCTGTCCATCAATCTAGGGCGTTGTGGTCGGCAACCAGGTTTTCTCCGTCAGGTGGCTAAATCGCTATAACTGGAAAAAGATCGCCGGAAGGTTAGCGTTGGAGGTTTGTTCCGTCGCGTCTTCCTCAGATTTCTCAGCTGGGGATTAGCTTTTCTCGAGTGCCGGGCTCAAGGTACAGACTGAGCTAGGCAACCTCGTTTTTTAGCCGCCCATCTGCTTCTCGAAGGAACCGTTTGATGCCATTGCGGCGTTCTCGATCGGCGCTTCAGGGGAGTCGCTTCGCCCGATTGCGGTGCTCTTGGCCGAATACACTTTAGGGCTCAAGGCCAAAGGAAACGCCGTCGACAAGAGCCGTTCAAAGGCAGAAAGCTGTTCAAGCAGACGCTTCTCAACGGCCTTGCGCTCCGCGCCAGGTAGGTCCCTTTTAAGGAATCGACGGCAGCGCCAGATTTCGTTCCGCAGCCATCTGATCTCACTCAATGTATCATCAATTGAAGTCATCACAGATATAGTTCACTTCGTCCCTGGAGTATCAATTATGGCGATCGTCATCGAGCGGCCATTCCTTGGCTCCGCACTCCTGCCGAACAACTGCATCCGAGGACTTGCGACTTCACGCCCGTCTTTCGGCGAGCAGTTCGATGTTTGCCACTCTTATCATCAGTATCACCCTACACCGCGCGCGCGACGAGAAATCGAGGCAGATCCTCGCGTTTTCACGGCGCTGCGATCGTGTGCCTTGCACAATTCCTGCGCTACACAGGATTGATTGGTGCGCGAAGAAAAACCGAGAACCGGAGCAGTTAAATTCATGTCCGACACGCAGACGGCTCAAGCAGGAACTATTAACGCACAACGCATGTCCCCATGGTCGATGGCGGCGGAACTTGCAAGGGCTTGACGGCTTTGTTGCCTGTTGAGTCGCTGGGCGCGACATGACTTGGGCCACAGCTCGCGAGTCGGACCGTAGCGATGTCGAGCTCTAGCGGCCCAAGCGGCGTAGAGCGGCGGCTTCTTGCGAACGCCTCCTCTCTGATGCTGGTCAGTCCCGCGGTGGTACCCGGCATTCGCAATCGCTTACCCGATAAATAATTTATGAGCGAGGTGGACCACATCAACAATATGAGAAAGCCATGGGGACGATTGTTCTAGGAAGGCGAGCCAGCCTGACTGCGATCCCGGCACGCGCCATCCAATCAAGAGACGCACGCGCCGGGATTGGGTCGAGGCAAATGTCGGCTAGACGCAGTGTCGAGCCAACTGAGCATTCCATGGACAATCTTGCTATCGACATCCGCTGTGCACAGTCTGCCTCAAAAGACCGATTTAATAGCTTGAATCTCACGCTGCGACAGGTTGTAGGCTTGCTGATGCGTAAAGGATAAAGGCCCACTTGGCAGGCGTTGATGGCGCATCGCAAGTGGAGACCGATGGGGACGGCGCGCTGATTGCCAGTTTTCTCGCTTGCGGGCGATGGCCAGGGAGCCATTTGCATCGTCCGCACGGGACGTCGGGCTAAAGTACACTGACCAGTTGGAGTCGCGAGATGGCCTGGATGGTGGAACGATACAGGCAGCAGAATATGGCTGACCCCAGCCGTATTCGCGTTTTTGGCGGTCCAGCGAAAGCGTGCTGGGTGAACAGCCCGCGCTCGCAGGCAAATACTCCAACGGAATAGACTGTTCATATCCGGTCAGAGGCGATGACCGGCAGCACTGACGGCCGCACAGAGCGCTGCGGTGAAAGCTCGGAAGGTCGTTATGTCCTCTCAAACCAGCCTCGCGGGGGCGCTAGGCGAAATCGATCGCGCCAGCGACATCGTTGCATTCTCAATAGTGGTCGTCACGCGCGACAAGAAGCTGCGCAACGTCGACCATTCGGTGTTCCAGCAAAAGGCGGCGGTTGAGCTTCAATCTATTTCTGCCGAGTTTCGAGGAAAGCATCCGCGCCGGACGATCGTGGGGCTGCGCCACGACATGCAATGCGTTGAGCCGAAAGGCCGGAGGTCAGGCCGGACGGGACGTTTGCGAGAGAATAGCTTCTCGTGTGTCGCAACTTGACGACGTTCTGATTGGGAAGGTCGGAGTTAGGGGGCCTTTCCATATTTGCAGCATCATTCGATCGGCACTCCAAAGGAGCGGAATGTCGCTGTGGAGCTATCATAATGGCGCAACTCACGCTATCTGAAGCCGTGCGCCTGTGCTGAGGAGAAGAGGTCCAAGCAGTGAGGTAACCGACCAAATGAATCTCTCGAAGCAGCGTTCAACGGGCATGAAGCTGCAGTGTCGAAGATGACTATCCTTCGCAGCAACGCGATGTGGCCAAAGATTACAGAACTGACCAGAAAATCAGAAGGACAAGGACTTGAGCCAGGCGGAGAATGACGTTGTCGAGCACATGCTCTCGTCATTGACGACCAGCTTATTGCAGAACCGTATCGCGCCCTCTGACGAGCAGGTGATGCATCATTTTGGGCTAGCCTGCGAGAGAGCGGAACTGATCGCGACGGAGGAGATGGCAATACGGATATTGAAACGTGTTTCACGCGAGATCAACGAGGCGCAGTCGATGCTCAAGTTCATTGATCGCGGCGCGGATCGACTAAATTGAGCTCGGTATACAGAAATTCTTGTCGCACCAGTGCGGATGCAGCTGTTCGATCATTCAGTCGATCGCGTACGGGTCAAGTGCCGTCTCATCAGCGCTTACCCGTCGAGATCCGCGACGGTGAGCCGAGAGGGGAGGGCCGGTCTTTGTGGCCGATGTCAATGGCTGGGAACTCGTCATCGGAGAAATTTAGCGAGCCCGTGTTTGTTAACATCGGGTGCGCGCCGCGTCTCGTAGAAGGCCGAGCGGCATTAGGCGCGATGTGGCTGCAAGCTTTTAGCTCAGCTATTTAGCATAGGCGTTTGAACGCAGGGGGCAGTGGGCCCGCCTCCGCAAGCGACGGCAAAGTTGCCGGCCTAAGCGTCCCGCTGCCGGGGTGCCGGCACCCGGCACCCGGCGCCAGTCGGCCCAGCTCGAAGTAATTCATCTGCGTAGCGCTGAGCCTAAGGTTGTGTAATTGATGGGAGCCGTCCAGTTTCGTCGCTCCGCGGTCTGTCAGCTTATCGACAGCTGGCTCTCGTATCATGAACATCGCTACTCGCTGGCAGAGCCGGCTCAAAGGGCTAGATCTGGCAGGGGACACCGGGATAGACTCCAATATCAACTGATCCACGAGCGAGACTTCGCCTGGGTTCGCTGCCCCGTCTGAAGTTACTCGGTAGCACTCGCAGCAGCGTATTCGCGCCAGCGGTGTGTGACGGCCCCGCTGTGTGATCGCACCTCATTGCAGTTAGCCGGTGGAGCGCTCTCCATGGCCGGTTACCAGTTCTAAGATGCGCCGCCCCGGCGCGTTTGCTTCATTTTGCTACCGAAGAGACGACATCGATGAATGCAGAACAGCTCGGCGCTGGTACTCCTTCCGCAACGTCCGATTTGGAAAGCTCCGAACCGGGCTCTCCGGCCGCATCGCAGTGGGGAGAGGCCTTAACGGACGTTCAGGTGTCCGCTGCCGAGGCGGCTGCCTCGCAGGACGAGATGTTGACGGACTGGGCTGCCGAAAACGGGCAGGGGCAACATGAGGATCGGCAACAGGCGGTAACGAGGGCTTGGCGGGGCGCGGGTGATCTCAATGAGCCGTTAGATCTGTCGTCTCTGTCCCTGACCGCCTTGTCGGCGTCCATTCCGGCCGGGTTGCGCCGCCTGAATGTCGACGATAATCAGCTTAACAGCCTGCCCGAGACCCTTCCGGCGAGCCTCCAACGGCTCTACGCCAGCAATAATCGGCTGACCAGCCTACCCGAGCTTCCACCTGGGCTGCGGCGGCTCTATGCCATCAGCAATGGGCTGACGCGCCTGCCCGCAGAGCTGCCGCCGGGATTGCGGCGGCTGAATGTCGACAACAATCAGCTGACCAGCTTGCCTGAACGCCTTCCAGCAACGCTTCAGGAGTTGGACGTCAGCGGCAACCGCCTGACCCACCTGCCCGGGCTTCCAGCCGGGCTCCAGCGTCTGAACGTCGACTACAATCAGCTGACGGACCTGCCCGAGCCTCTTCCGGCCGAGCTCGAATGGCTCAGCGCCAGCCACAACCGGCTGACCAGCCTGCCTGAGACGGTCCCGCCCGAGCTGCTGTGGCTCGGCGCCAGCAACAACCAGCTGACCAGCGTGCCCGAGACCCTGCTGACGCAACTAAGTCGTGATTCGAGCGTTGATCTGGAGAATAATCCGCTCGCCGATGGGGTGCAGGCCGGCCTTGCAACAGCGATGCATGCCGGACACTATGCCGGCCCGCAGGTTTTCTTCTCGACGGCGGATGGAGCGGTGGAAGTTCAGCCGCGGTCCCTGCAAGAGGTTGCCGCGGACTGGCTCGAGGACGAGCCCATGGCAATGGCCGCTTGGCGGCACTTCGGCCATGAAGCGGGGGCCGCGGACTATGCACGCTTCCTCGACAGGCTCCGTGGCACCGTGAACTATGGCAACGAGGCGTTCCGCCAGGCGGTCGCCGAAGATTTGCGGCAGGCAGCCGTCAGGCCGCGTTTGCGCGAGCAATATTTCGAGTTGGCTTCGGGAGCGAACGCGAGTTGCGAGGATCGCGTTACTTTGGCCTGGAACGGCATGCAGACCGCACGCCTGAACGCTGATGTCGAGGACGGCGTCTATGACGGGCGATTGGGCGAACTGCTCCAGCACGGCCGCGTCATGTTTCGCTTGGAAGCGCTAGACGAAATCGCGCGCGAGAGGGTCAACTCGCTTCGTCGTGCCGATCCCGACGCGGACGTCGATGAAATCGAGGTCTACCTTGCCTACCAGACCCAGCTGCGCGACCCGCTCGAGCTGCGGCACATCGCTCCCGACATGCGCTTCATGAACGTCTCTCACGTGACCGAGGACGATGTGGCCAGCGCTGGGGCATCGGTGCGGAATCGGGAAGCTGCGGAATTTGCCGATTATCTGGCAACGCGCTGGCAACCGTGGGAAAGCGTGACGAGGCGCATCGCGCCCGAAGATTATGCTGCCATGCAGGAGCGGCTCGTCGACGCGATGGGCGAAGAGTTTCAAACCCGTCTGAGTCTCCAACTGGCCGAGGAAGGTTTGACAGGCGATGCCGATGCCGAGCGGGTGCTCGGCGCCCAGATCCGAAACGAGATCGCCCGCGAGATCAAAAGCGCGGTCATGCACCAGGTGCTCGGGAAACTCGGCCTTGATCTATGAGCAGTCCTCTGATGGAAGGGCCTGTCGATCCGCCTAGCCGTTCACAAGGTGAAGACAGTCATCGATCCTTTCGAGGACGGGCGTGTCTGCATGCGCTATTCGGCGAATGAGCTGCCGTCACTTGCCGGTCGCGTGATCGGTGCGGACGATCACGGTAAAGATGGGCAATCCACTGCAGATTCGTACACCGCAATTTATGCGTTCGCGTCCCGTTGAGAACGCCATCGAAGACTACTCATAGGCCGGACGAATAGATGGTGAGCAGATCGGAATCTCAAGTAGCCCTTGTGCAACGTAGGCTGTCGATATCCGTGCCCCGAGATCGATAGGCCTTTCGCAGCATCACACTCGAATCCAGATCGCGAAACATGCTGTAGTTCCGTCGGATCCATTGATGCAGCTCAGTGGACCAGTCCTTCTCGTTGCGCAGATATCCAGTGAAGGAAAAGCTAAGCCGGTCTATATATCTTTTGAGGAACAGCGGAAGCGCGGGAATCCGAAGCACCCGCTCGCCATCCATCGCTCCAGGTAATTCGCCACGCAGCACGAATTCGTTGTGGACGGTGACCAGCGACGCCGGCGGAATTCGCCGCCGCAGCATTTCATAACCGCGAAAGGAGATGCGGTCAGCGCCCGCGACGAAGAGGATGACGGGGGCGACATAGCTGCGCGCCGTCTCCTTCATGAAGCCGATCTCTTCGCACATCCTGAAGAATTCGTCGAAGGCGTGAAAGCCGAGATCGATTACCTTGGCTACCCCGTCGTCGATGATAAGAGGGTCCATAAGCTGCATCTTGCCATAAGTGTCGATCACATCCGCGGTCTCCGTGATATTGGGGAGGTAGTCGAGCAATGACGGCTCTTTCAAGTTGACATCAAACGACAGCGCTGTGCCGTTTTTAAGCAGCAAGAACTCGCTCATGGCCCGAGCGATGAGAGTTTTACCGACCTGCGGGCTAGGAGAGCAAATGATGTAGATTGGGGTCGCTAACATAGCCAGCAGATCAATTTCGTTTCGTACGTGGGCCCGACCTGAGCTCGCCGAATATGCGACTACTTCTCGCCGGCCCGGGTGGCGGACTTGGCGCCGGCCAATTCCGTCAAGTTGATGCGATCAAATTCGCTCCAGACATTTGCCAGCCAGTGCCGGACATAGCCGCGCAGCACGAAGGAGTTGGTCGCGGGTTCATCGTTCCGCCCCTTGTTTGCGACGAAGTCTATGAATGGGACGGATGCGACTTCCACCTGCTCATAGGCCATTTCGTTAAGCTTCGGAATGACCAACTCAGTCGCATGTTTGATGCGGTGAAAATAGGAATTATAGGTCGCTTGATCCCACTGGAAGAATTGAGTGTCGTTGATGAAGTTCTTGACTAGGTAGTACTTTGCGCCGCCCATGAAGGTCGCGGTTTCCGCGATCTCGTCTAGCGAAGCGATGGATGATCCCAGGATATGGAACACGGCAAATGTTATTTGGCCAGACCGCGCCGAGTCCAGAAATCCGATGTCGCGCAAGGAGGCCAGCGCAGAGGACAGTAAGCCTGCGCGAGCATCGATGACAGTGACGGACAGCCCTGAGTTCAGGGTATCGAAGATCTTCATCTGGTCCGCCGTCGTCGTCATGTCGACGATCTCGGTGGTCTCGGGATAAAAGCGCTTCAGCGTTCCCCGCGGCGACTCCGTGTCAAATGCGCGTGTTTGCACATTGTTGACGCTGAAGTAGTCCAGTAGCGTGCGTGATACGGTCGTCTTGCCGACACCTCCCTTGTCCGCACCGACCACAATTACAACTGGCTTCACCATGGAAATCTCCTGAGACACTCGCTATCGCCGCGCGCAAACTGCGCAACCGGCACGTCTCTGCTTTGGGTGCGAACATGGCAGAAAGAAGGGCCAATGAACCTTCAGATGCGAGAGCTCTGCGACCGATGAACATTTTCAACATCAAGCGAGTGACGTCCTTGGATTGCGACGACGATGCAGACCGAGAATGGGGAGTAAATCACTTGTAATGGTGATCTACGTGAGATTTTTGACCGGCTGGAATGCGCGCGACCAAGAATCAACCGTCTGCCTGTTGTGATCGTTGCGATTGCCGTAGGTGATCTATCGACGCCCCTATCTAGATTGGCATGAAGCGACAGAATCTTACGTAGCGTCAGATTGCCAGCTCGGGGAAGCGCAATCGAGGCGGTGCTACGCGGTCCGTCTATGGCTTGGCAAATCATCAAAAGTCTGCTGGATCCGATCGTTGTCTTTTCGGCAGAAAAGTACTGAGAGATGACCCTGAACGACCGAGCTCTCACTCTGCTGAAGAATATCGAGATATGCGCGCTGAAACGGGTTGCTGACGCAAATAGCAAGCATGCATCTGTTCGCGCCGAGGCGAGATTATCGTGTCGCGGAGAACGAGACTGAAGGGTAAGCGGGGCACCGCCCGACGGGCAACATCGGTGGCGAAGCGACATCGAGGACGCTAAGTCAAAAGAAGCCGGCGTCGAGCGGCTACGTGGTGCGGGTCGACAAGAATCTGCAGGGAATGAACGATGGCCTGGCGCGTGTGCGCTCTCGCTGGGCCGCTTCCTTGGGTGCGGCAGACGGTGTACACTACCGTTTTAAAGCGCCCACTCTGACCACCCTTTCGATTTGCTAGGCAAGCCCGCCTGAAATAGGGTGCGAGGTGCGCGTCCAGTTCTCGTTTCTTCTGGTCGGTCGAGCTCTAGATAATTGGTCTGCACATTCGGCCTCGGCGTAAAGCTACATCATGCTCACCTTCATATCCGTCACGGGACAACCACCGAAGCTTTGTTAGGCATCCCCTAGAGCTGCGCTCTAGGGAATCCCGCTGGCGCCGCGGTACAAACGCAAACCTACCAGGGTAACGCAACTCGAGCACAACTGAATGCGACTAAGGCGGATACTTACTGCAACAATCGAGGGAGGCGTGGAAAACAGGAAGTGTCGTCCTCATAGCTGCCGCCGTAGGCCGCTGAAAGTAGCGATCTCCTGCCGCTGCGAAGAGCTCCGATCCGGGGATCGCTGGTTAGGCCGGAAATGAAAAGAATTAAGAAAAGCCATTTGGGAAGAGGTTATTTCCATGTCTGTGCCATTCCCCCAATAGCACGACACAGTGGAAGCTCTGCCTCAGCGTAGCCCCCGCTGAGGCCGTTTTCTTGGTGATAGCTCTATTTTTGCATT
Organism: Bradyrhizobium sp. CIR48; assembly: GCF_014198315.1. Lineage (NCBI taxonomy): Bacteria > Pseudomonadati > Pseudomonadota > Alphaproteobacteria > Hyphomicrobiales > Nitrobacteraceae > Bradyrhizobium > Bradyrhizobium sp. CIR48. The sequence continues at coordinate 507,296 of NZ_JACIHG010000003.1, read as the reverse complement.
TCGCTACCCTGATGACTTCAAGCCGGACTGCCGCCTGGTTTGGCAACGATATTGAGCAAAAGCGGCACTCGAGCGGCCGTATGGTACCTGCCCGACGAGCGAATATCTCCGCGTCAAGGCGGGTGGCTAGACACACTCTGCGCGCAACAGGGAGGCGCTTGCTAAGGGCCCGGGCTGCAAGAAGGTTAATTGGGTGGCGCCATCGGGGCGGCGTCTAGCTGCTCGGCGCCTGGCGCGCGTGTGGTCCCCGATGGCATGGTGATCGGCTGCGCTGCGTCCTTTGAGGAGCGGCCGACGATAATTGTGAGCAGACCCTCGCCCCACAGCCGCCGCGCTGCTCTCTTGGCGTCCTCCAACGTCACCCCATCGACCACGGCGTTGTGCTTTTCGACATAGTCGATGGGCAGCTTGTCAAGCTGATGCTGCAGCAGCGTTCGCGCAAGCTTTGATGATGTGTTCAGAGCCAGCACTTGCGAGCCCTTCACGTAAAACTTTGCATCATCGAGTTCCTGCTGAGTCGGTCCTTCCTCGGCGATGTGGCGGACCTGCTTCTCGATTTCTTCGACCGTTTCGCCGGCACGATCGGCGCAGGTGCCGCTATTGCCGAGAAACATGGCTGAATGATCCAACCAGACCAGGTGCTCACGGACGGAATAGGCCAGTCCGCGCTTCTCGCGGACTTCGCGGAACAGGCGCGACGTCAGGCCGGCGCCGCCGAGGATGTGGTTGACGACAAAAGCGGCCATGAAATCGGGCTCGCTGCGACGGACGGCTGGACCGCCAAAAGTCACAACTGTCTGCGGCACGTCGAGCGGAATAAAGACCCGCTGCGGCGGCTTTGCTGCGACGACTTCGGGAACCGACGTCGCTTCCGCTTTGGTCGGCAGGCTGCCAAAGGACTTGTCGAGCAGTTTGCAGAGCACCCCTGGATCGACGTCGCCGACCACCGCGATCTTGAGCGTGTCTTTTGCGATCACGCGTCGGACATAACCCTTGAGATCCGCGACCTCGATCTTCGGCACGCTTTCCAGCGAGCCTCCGGCTGGGCGAGCATAAGGATGATCGCTAAAGGCGACTTCGAGGAACTTGCGATGGGCCAGAGACGAAGGATCGGTCGAGTCGTGCCGAAGGCGCGCAAGCACAGTGGCACGGATCCGTTCGACATCGGCCGCGTCGAAACGCGGCGAGGTTAGCGCCATCCCTAAAAGGTCGAAGGCCTCGTCCGCATTGTCCTCGAGCGTGCGCAAGGCACCGCGGAAGTGATCATGGGTCGAGCGAAAACGCAGCTCAATGGCACGACGGTCGAGCCGCTCATGAAAGGTCTTGAAGTCAAGATCGCCGGAACCTTCCCTGAGCAGGCCAGCACCCATGTGGCCTACGCCAGGTTTTTGAGGGGGGTCCTGAGTCGCGCCGCCAGTGAAAGAAAATTCCATCGCGATCAATGGGACAGTGGAATCCTGCACGAACCAGGCTTCTATACCGCAAGGCGAAACCAGGCGCTTGATCCTGGTCCGCGCAAGCGTCCTCATGGCCGCAAGCGAATTTGGCGAAGCGAGCATCGCGATTGAGAGCGAGGCTCCCCCGAGGAGGATCCCACGTCGTGTGCAAGGATGGATCACTAGGGCTGCTCCCCGTCTTTTGGCGTAGACTCTCTGATGAGATAGCCGGTCACCGATCGTTTCTTGTCGAGCCATTTCCGCACGGCCCCGTGCACCTGCTGTGCACCGACCGCGCGGATGCCGTCCGGCCAGCCTCGAATATCGTCGATGCATAGTCCCGTTGTCAGGCCGCGGCCATACCAGCGCGCGAGCATTTCCTGATCGTCCTGGGCGTAGGTTACCTGCGCGATCAACCGCGTCTTGACCCGCTCGAGATCTTCGGCACTCGCGGTGGTACGCGCAAGGTCGGCGATTACCTCGTCGATGGAACGCTCGATCTGGCTGAGTTTGACGCCAGGTTTTGGTATGGCAGAAATCTCGAATAGCGAGGGATCGAGCGCGGCAGAGTGGTAGCGCGCTCTGGCAGTGACCGCGAGCTGCTTTTCGACCACCAGCGAGCGATAGAGATATGAGTTGACGCCGCCGCCCATCAACTGCTCGAGCACGTCAAGCACTGGACCCTCACCTGCGGCCGCGGTGCGAGCCGACGGTACGAGATAATAGCGGTGCAGGGCTGGCTGCTCGACGCGGGAATCGGCCAACGTCACTGTGCGCGGCGCGGCCGGCGTCGGCTCCTGCGGCCGCAGGCGTTCCAGGGGAATCGATGGTTGCGGGGGGATGCCGCCAAACGTCTCCTTGACCATCGAGCGGACTTCCTTGGGGGCGACGTCGCCAGCGACAATCAGGATCGCGTTGTTCGGTGCATAGAAGCGCTGGTAGAAGGTAAGCGCGTCCTCTCGGGTAAGCTTTTCGATTTCCTGGCGCCACCCGATAATGGGGCGACCGTAGGGGTGGTTGAGGTAAAGCGCCGCCATCATCTGCTCAGCGAGCCGTTCACCTGGATGGTTGGCGACGCGCTTATTGAATTCCTCCAGCACGACGTCCCGCTCGGACAGCACGTTCTGATCTTTGAGACTGAGGCCGGTCATGCGGTCGGCTTCAAACTCCATCATCTTGCCGAGGTGCTCGCGCGGCACGTGCTGGAAGTAGCTGGTGTAGTCGAATCCGGTGAAGGCGTTCTGATTGCCGCCCGCGCGCAGCACGGCCTTGGAGAATTCGTTCGCCGGATGTTTGGAGGTGCCCTTGAACATCAGGTGTTCGAGGAAATGCGCAAGCCCCGATTTGCCAGGCGGCTCGTCGGCGGAACCGACCTTATACCAGATCATTTGAGTCACAACGGGTGTGCGATGATCCGGGATCACGACCACCTGCAGGCCGTTCTGAAGCGTGAAGCTAGCTGGTCGATCTGATCTGATCGTGTCGGCAAAGACGCTATCCTCATCGGGAAGGTATACGTCAGTGTAATCATCTATTCTGTGCTCGACCGCCGGCGCAGTGCGCCTCGTCGATTCGAAGGCATTAGCAGTGGCACCTCCCGCCTTGGCGGTGACCGAAATCCGGTTCTTCATGGCATCGCCTTTCGTTGCATACTGATCCACGTTTATGGCGGGCAAATCCGATAAAGCGGGGAGCCGCAGGTCGTTTTGGAAAACAGCAGAGCAAAAACCGGACCAGTTGCCGAATGGCGTGCTCACAGCCGCGCGCACCTCAACTGGACACAAACAGAACCGGCGCGTAATTGTCTGGCCAAAGGTGAACCGTCGACAGTCGTGAACACGACATTGCGCACAACGCGTCAGGACAACTTGGCGTCAACTGACGGAATGGAAACTTGCTGAAAGGGTGGATTGAGCGGCGATATGGCGCCAGTGCACTTTAGGCAGGCTCGCTGTTACGCATCTCGCTTTACACGATGAGCGGCTTGGCAATATTTCTCATGGTCGCGAGCCGGGAGTCGGCGAGCAGCTCCTTGGAGTACACTGCGCCGAAATAGTCCAGGACGAAGGTGCCAGAATAGCGTAGATTATCCGACGCGCGGATTAGGTTATGGAGAATTGTGGCGGCTTGGTCGATGCGGTCGCGATAGCGTGCGCGGATAACGTTAACGGCGTTCATCGAGTGGACCGCCTCGTCGGCAATAACCTCCCGCAGCCAATGATGGAACGTGTTGTTCCCAAGCGCATCATAAAATGGCTTTTCTGCTGCATAGGCGCGGCAAGTGCACATCTCATCAAACGCGATTATAACCATTAGGGAGAATTCGTCCTTCAGGTGTTCAACGATCGGACCAAAATCATGTGTTCGGGCGTCCAATCTCGCCCGAAGATCCTTTTCCGACCCGTTAGCGACAAGTTCAATGATTCGGATGAATCCGTCGGTGTGGCGCTCTTCGTCAATCGCCCAAGCGTTGAAGAATGCCGCAGCTTCATCGGAAGCAATAAGATTTCGCGCCACTAATTCTTGTTTCAGATACCGGGCGTCATATTCCGTGTACAGATCAGGCCACAATTTGTCCCAACGAGCGCGGATAGCCGACGGCTCGGCGGCGAACATCGCTGGCGTAAGAGCATCGAATAATTCTTTTGGATTCCAGTTCCGTCGAAACGGCGTGGTCATCCGATTGCCCCTAATCGCGTACCGTGCGAGCGCGCGGGCGCAACATTGTTGTCATCTGTGGTCAGCCATACGCTCGCACAGCATATGCTACAAACAAACAAGAGATGCCGTCGTCTCCTTGTTTTGGTAGGCTGATGGCCAGAGGCCTTTCGGCTGGCTGACGCCTTCTCTTGAATGGCGCAGTAGCCTTTCGTGATGCGCACGGCCGCAAAACCAGGAACACTCGTCATTGCTAGTCGCCGGTCCAACACGGCCTCACCTGACTCCGGCGGCGCCGCCATGCTGACAGGCACCATAGTTTCAGCAGATCCACGACGCCGCCTGTTGAGGGGGAGGACTGCGGCACGTTTTGAAGCACAATGAGCGGCACACGTGGCATCGGATGGGAGGCCCGGGTACCAATCGGATGTGGACCAAGGCGGGGTTAGTCTACGTCCCAGAAGATCCCGGCCGTTAGCCTCGTTCCCATAGCCTTTTACTTTTCGGAACTTGCGGCGATACTACTTGAGCTGAGCATCGATGAGTATCTCTGGCCTTCTTCGATTTCGCTTAATGAATCCCTGTGCACTCCCGCCGCACAAGCGCACTGCTAAATCAAGTAAACCAAGCCACGGAAGGTTATGCGATTACCTACACGACCTGGTAGATCGCCCAGTGTTGCGAGATTAAGAGGATTTGTCTCTAAGCAGCATTTCGGTTGTCGACCGGCGAGGTAAACAACTGCTCAGTCTCGCTAGCGTCGATGAGACTGAGGAAGTCACAGTTGTGTGCCGTTTTCTGTTTAAGGAGGCAAGGGGATGCCGACAAAGCACCGGCCCTCTTCGTCCTTCAAATCACCAATAAACGGATTGCTCCTCGTTCCCATTAGCTATTTCTACATTCCGCTATCCAACCAATAAACTGAGACAACGGGGTGCAGAAGCGCCCGGATGGAGCACTGCCGAGCCGGGTTTTATGTGGATGTGCTCCTTGTGGAAGACGTTCATTGTCGGTCCCCCTCATGCCGACAAGATTCTGCCAACCATTCACGCCTTCCACTCCGACCGCTAACGGATCGAGAACGGTTTTCGAGCAAGTTCTTGCTCGGGATAGCAGGGGAGGAGGAGATCCACACATGACCGGACCGGCCGTTATGGAAAACGTTTGCCGCTATCGCGCGATAGCTTCGTTGTGCCGTCAGTCCGCCGCATTTCGGCCAATCCAACGGGACTCATTACTAGCACAAGCTGCACAGTGGGAGGAACGCGCGATCGCGGAGCTCGAGAGATACTTTAGTTCCTCGGCCGCATGTTTTCGTTAACGGCAGCGGGCGCTTCGCAGATCCACGATCGAACAATAAGTAAGGTTCACGAGGGAGAACGTTGGCCAGGTGATCCGGTTGCGCAGGCAGCCGTCGTGAAATCATGTCGGCGTTGGCGCTACTGTCTTCAGCTGCGGCAAAGATATAAGCTGCCCTGCTCGCGCATCTGGCATCTTTGTTCTTGTTCCACTTGTCGCCCTGCTTGGCGGGATTAAGCGCCATCATCGAGTCACTTGCCTCAGCAAAACCCAACGCTGCTGCGCGAGCTTTCGCTGGGCGATTGGATGTGTAGAGAGGACGAGCGGTTCGTCGCCATTGAGCCGGAGCTGACGTTCCAGGAGGATATCGCCTGGGTTGTTGGCCAGCGGATGAGTGACGCTGAGATCTATCGTCGAGGTGCTTTCATCTCATCCAGCAAACTTAAGACTTTGAGATATCAACCACTGGCGGCTTGGAAATGAGCGAGTACGGCGGGGTTGCCATCGAAGATCGACCCGGAGGAAGAATTCGACGGAGCCGAATTCTTAGTAGAGACTATGTCCTTGAAACGTTTGACTATCAGTTCAGTCCGAGCCATTGTTCGTGGGTCGTCTCATTCATCCGTCGCGGATACACTTGGCGTGTGGTTGGGTTACTGATCCTGGTTATGCATGTCGGTTTCATTGTACGAACGATGTCGCTTCGCAGGGAATTTAAGTCTTGAGCCTCCACGGCGGCTGATAATCGGCTAGCTGTCGGTAAGCTGACAGACAGGCACCGAGCAACTGCGATCCGCTCTTGTTCGTTGACTACCTCTAACGGTACGGTGCGTGCCGGCCATCCGCTTGCAGTTGTGGGTCCGGATTGCCGTTCTGCGTCGTCCCTTCAAGGGCGAGCGACAGCTTGAGATTGTTGCTCAACATCGGATTTTCTGGGTCAATTGCCAGAGCTTGGCGGTATAGCGTTTGCGCCTCGTGATGGCGGCCCTCGTGATCGAGCACAACACCTTTGGCATTCAGTGCGCGCAGGTCGCCGGGTGCTGCAAGCAAGATGTTGTCGAGCACCTCAAGCGCCTCATCAGGGCTTTCACGCATCAGCAGGCCCCGCGCAAGAGGAATCGCCGCATCGACATTGTCCGGTCGTTGCTTCAGCGCATCGCGCAAAGCCTTCTCGTCAGCATCCCGACCGAGGGCGTGAGAGATGCGCTCGCGCATAGCTGGATCGACCTCCTTGGCCCCAACCAGCTCTGCCGTAGACATCGGCTTCTGTGAAAGACCCGACGTGTGCGAGTTAGCGCAACCCGCGAGCAGCACAATGGCAAGCATGGGGAGATAGGCCGAGCACGAATGGCGACGAAAGTTACGCCAGCGCCGCAGAACATTAATCTTACATGAATTCATAAGCGACCTCACGACCCCACACCTGTGCTCGTCAGCCGGCCGCAGGGAGGAGGTCATGATGCCCGCCTGTAGGAGTCTTGTCCTTGCCAGGCCCAAGTTTGACGGAGCCAATCGGCTGGACGGTGAAATCCGAGGCGAGATCCTGATACGAGAGAACAGGTAGGTCTATTCCATTGCGGGTGAGAAAGCCGCGGACGAAACGCCGGATATCCATCGAGCCCAGGATAACTGGCTGGTTCTGACTGCGCGCGATGCTCGAATGGATCTGGCGAAATTGTGCAAGTAGCATCTCGCTTTGCCGATCCTCCAAGACGAGGTAGGGACCGACAGCGGTCTCGCGCACCGCACCTCGCACGATATCCTCGGTCTCACGCTCGACGATAAAGGCCGCCACAACACGATGGGCGTTGGCATAGCGGTGACAGATCTGCCGCTTCAGAACGGAGCGCACATATTCGGTGAGCAGTACGGCACTTTGCTCCCGTTCGCTCCATTCTGCAAGCGCCTCCAGAACCAAACGGGTGTTCCGGATCGGGATGCCCTCGTCCAGCAAGCGACGTAGCACATCCGCGATGCGAGGGATCGGTGTCGTGCGCAGCACCTCCTTGACCAGATCGGCATATTCCTGCTCCATCCGGCTAAGCAGCTGACGCGTTTCCTGAATGCCCACCAGGCGCTGTGCATAGCGTGTCAACGTCGACTGGACGCGCAAGGCGATGATTTCGCTCGGACGGTGGTGCCCTATTCCGGCAGCTTTGAGAGCGGGCGCATGGCCTCGTTCGATCCAGATCCGATTCGTGTCTGGGTCCTGCCAAAAGGGAATCCCGCTCAGTTCAATGTTCGCCACGTCGTCGTTAAGTAAGAGTTGTGTCGGGTCAATGGCGCCCTCTTCCACCGGCACTCCTTCGACATCCACCCGGAATTGCGATTGGGCCAGGTGCTGTGCGCTTTGGGCGGGAATGCGTGGAATTGTGATGCCAAGATCAGCTGAAACCAGTGCCGAAACCCGTGCGACGCACTGCTCGAGTTCCCCTACGTCGATTGCCTGCATCAGGCTCGGCGCCAGCAACAGCGTAATCGGAAGTGCCTCCGCGGGCACGGTTTGCTTCTGACCTTGTGCGGAAGCGGGAGCCGAACCGGTGGGACCGGCGCCGGCCTTGAGAGCGGTCTTGCCCTCTTGCACGCCAACCTTGAGAAAGCTGGCGGCGGAGAACAGCGCAGCCAGTATGACAAAGGGCGGCAAAGGGAAGCCAGGAACGAACCCCATCACAAGCAAGACACAGGCGGCCAAGCGTAGCGCTTGTGTGCTGGCCGTAAGTTGGTTGACGATATCGGCGCCGAGATTGAGTCTGGAAGGACCGTTGACACGAGTGACAATGGTTGCGGCTGTAATTGACAGCAGCAGGGCCGGAATCTGCGAAATGAGCGCATCACCGATCGTCAGGATGGTATAATGATGCATCGCCTCCTCGAGGGACATGCCCTTGGAGAGCGATCCGATCGTGATGCCACCCAGCATGTTGATGCAGATGACTATTAGTCCGGCTATGGCATCGCCCTTCACGAATTTCATAGCGCCGTCCATCGCGCCGTGCAGTTGGCTTTCTCGCTCCAGCGCGCCGCGCCGGCTGCGGGCTTCGTGCTGATCGATATGGCCGTTGCGCAGCTCCGCGTCGATCGCCATTTGTTTGCCCGGCAGCGCATCGAGCGTGAAGCGCGCAGATACCTCCGCCACCCGCTCGGCGCCCTTGGCGAGAACCATGAACTGCACCATGGTCACGATCAGGAATATGACAATGCCGACGGCGATGTTGCCGGATATGACGAAATCGCCGAACGTATGAATGATGCTGCCGGCATCGCCCTCGGCGAGGATCAGTCGCGTCGTTGCAACGGTAAGAGCGAGACGAAAGACGGTGGAGATCAGGATGACGCCCGGCAGGGACGAAAAGTCGAGCGGCGTGTTGAGATACAGGGCTACCATCAACAGCAATATGGCAAACCCCAGATTGAAGCCGATCAACATATCGATCATGACGATCGGGATCGGCATGATCATCATTGCGATCGCCAGAAGAAGCATCAACGCGACCATCAAATCCGGGTGAGCCGGCGCGCGCGTGATGAGATTTCGTAGAAGGTTGGCCATGAGAAGCCTTATTGTTGTTTGATTGCAGCTGTGCTGCCCCGCAACAAAACATAGCGTTTGAAGACGGCTTGCGCTTCGATCATGCGGCCAGCGTGGCGCAGGGCGTGGCTGCGCATCAGCATCAAGGGCGGACACGAAGACGGCTCGTCATCCAGTTTGTCAAGCCTGTCCAATACCGACAGTGCTTCGTCACCGCGACGCTCCGAGATGAGAGCGTAGGCCAGGATGCGGAGCAGGCCGATGTCTTGAGACTGTTCGTGAGGGACCAACCGCAACAGAGCCAGGCTCTTGGCGCTCTGTCCGCACGCAAGGTAGACATAAGAAAGCACGCAGAGCAAATCTCGCTCCGGCCCGGAGATCAGCTCGATAGCGCCGGCTTCGGAAACGATCGGCGGCTGTGTAGATGTGAAGTGTTGCACTTTGTCTGGCACGACCATTGCTAGCCTTTGATCAAGCCGTTGTGACTCTGCCGGAGCAGGATTAAACGTTGCAGCTCCAGTTGCAGAAGGGCGGCCCCTTCACGTGGCACCAAATCCTCTGGCGCGGCTGATAGCGTATCAGCCAAACGCTCCAGAAGAAGGCCGTGTTGCTCTGGACGCAGAACATGCGAATGACGTAAGCGCGGCGTTACGAAGGAGAGCAGACTGTGCGCGAGATTAGGCTCATTAAGCCAAGCGAGTTCCGAGCTTGGCTCGATCTGACCTGGCGGGGCGCGCGCCTCGTCTAGATTGATGCGCGAAACTGCATCGATCGAACTGAGCTCGAGCGCGCTCTCGATCGTGGCGTCCACCAACAGATCCGGCACGTCACTATGACGAGAAAGTGAGGTGTGGCTCTTGGGATCATTGCCACGCGTCCGGTCAATCCCGATGGACTTGGCTCGAGAATTGACCGGCGTGATGACAGATGCATGATGATCAACGTTTGGCTCCTGAAAAGAGGTGCCGGGCTCGACGGGATTGGGGGGCAGCCTAGTCATGGCACTTTGCTTCCTTACCTGCGGCCTGAAACGCTAATAGGGTAGAGTGGCAAGCCGGCCATCCCGGCTCAGCAGAACACGCCCTTCCTCAATCCCGTAGACGGTCCATCCATTGCTTAAGAGCGCGCCGACGAAATACTTTTGACCAGCAATGACAATATAGGGGTCGCTCCCGCGCCAAACAGCTTGGACCCCAATTGCGGGAGGCGTCTTCTCATCCTTGATAGCCACCGCATTGACGAGCGTATAAGCGCCATTGCTATTGTGATCAAACCGCTGCTGGACGTCTCGCCATGTGGCGAGCGAGGCGGGCGTAACGGTGCCATCGGCGGTGACAACGCCCGCCCCAGAGCCGACCTTGATGCCGACAAGGCCCGCTCTGTCAACTTCCTCTTGCAACCGTTCGGCAGCGGCATCGGTGGCCAGAGCATCAGGAGCGCTGAGCGCCAGCTTGGGCGCAATGTCCGGAGCAGGGGACGACGGACTTGACGCCACGGTGGTGACGGTCTGGACAAATCTGGGTGAGACTGCGCCAACCGCGGCAGAGCTGATCAGGACCAAAGCAAGAAAGGCGAGCGATATATGCCGGCGGTCGATGGAGCCAGCTTGTTTGTAGTCCTCGATCGTCCAGCGAATGGACATCGCCCCGGCATGCAAAACGACAGGAAGAGGGACAACAATGGATTCGTTCGGTAAAACAGTCTCGTGCCCCTCGATCCTAACGTCCCTGGCAAGGGCCTCGATCTCAATTGAATTGGAATGGGGGGTGACACGAAGATGGTGCGGTTCGAGGCCTTGTTCGACGAAGATCAAGTCAGCATCGAGGCTGCTGCCAATCAGACACGATCCGACCCCCACTTTACTTGTCAGCCCGGAGTAACACCCCGACAACACTTCGAAATGCGGGCAATTTGGTTCATTCACGGTCGGTTTCCTGAACAGCGAACGGAACCGTACGGCAAAACCGTACGGCCCGTGCGACTTCACAGACTAAGCAGCCGGGGAAGATGGGGCGGCGACGTCGCCCCATCTCATCCCTTACTGCACCCGCTCATCGGCCGCTTTCTTGACGGTCGAGAGCTCGGTCGAGACGACGCGAAGTTCCACATCCCTCTCAGCAGCCTTTGTGCTGGTCAAAGTCAGGGCGGCGATTTGCCGTTGGAATGCCGCCTCTCCAGCAGCTTCAGCAGCCGTGGAAGCGGCTGCAGCAGTAGCGGTGCCGGCTGCTCCACCTGCAGTCGAGGTATGAGACGCACCAACATTCTTAGTCATACTATTCTCCTGTGTGCTCGAATTTCGCCGCGACGTGCGGCTCCTATTTCCTAACGTCGCAACATGCGACGTCAGGAATCCTCCTCTGTCTCGGCCATGACATCGTCGAAATGGCTCATTGCACTATTCGCAACTTGGAGAGCAGCGGCTCCCAAAGCGGCGCTGAACGCTTGCTGCATAGCGGCTTCGTGCGAGTTGCCGCCCGGAGTGGACGCGCCGCCGTTTACGGGAATGTTTGCATCAGGCGATCGGGCATGATCGTCGCCCTCGCCAGGCTTGTGAGATCCTTTTTTGCCGCCGCTTTTGCCGCCAGCCGCATGGAGGTCAGCATCAACGTGCCCAGCGCCGCTAGAGCTCGTAACGCGCATCGGGTTCTCCTATGTCAATTCGATCGTTCCAATGGAGGCAGTTTCCGTCCTCCACTATGCAAGTATTAGCTTTCGACAAGCTGACGAGTCGTAGAAAATGCAAAGAGCCGATGTCGATCATCATTATACGTCTTCACCAGCCGACCGTATTTGAACAAGTTGCCCGCGAAAGCTGGAGATCAGATGGTTAAGACAAACAATCGTTTGTAAGCTTGATCGGGTGAGCACAGTGCTCATCGTTTCGAAAGCTTCAATAGCGGAATATCAAAGCCACCACTAACAAAAACGTTTTGAGGCCGACGTGCTGCAATCTCGGGCTCACGTCCCTTGCGATGCCTCCGAGCTCTTTCGACAATTTGCTTGCAGTCAGGCGGAGCGGGCATGGAGCTGGACCTGGTCGGAGCGAGGCGGAAAGCCAGAGTGACGGCCGATTCAGCGGCCAAGAGCGGTCCCTCGGTCCTGGCGGGCCCATAGCAGATCCGTCAATCGCGACCTACTTTCAGGGAGACCGAGCAGAAGCCCGCCACTCGAGAAAGAGCCCTTCGGACTTCTATCGCTCTGGACCAATGTGCTCTCGATCCTTGCGCAACCGGCAGGCTCCGCGGCTGCGGCCGGTCTGTCGCGTAGTGTTAATGCATCGCGGTCTTGACAGGCGGACGTATGGTCGATGTGAACTTCATAGTGGCAGACTGGGCTTGAGGTCGGATTCGAACGATCGAGTGCGGCCAACATTTAGTTTGTACGCAGTGAAGAGCCGAAATAAGTTCCCCGGATTCGGGGCGGTCTCAAGTATGCTGGTAGAGCTTGCGCGACCTACTGCTCGGCAGAGAGGCCCAACCGCGCGGAGGCCGCGCAAGCTCGATTAGCGTTTCCAGCGTGATCCTGAGAAGATAGCGTCGCTCCGCCTAGGCGTTAGCGCCTGCAGCTTGCAAGCGCTCGGATTCGATGCGAGCCTTTAGGTTATTCAGATAATCCTCCGCGTAGGACTGGGCCACCGAAACCGGCAGGTTGATGCCGGCCGTCGCGGCTTCTTGAATTGCTTGCTTCACCAAGCCTTCTCGCATTGCTAATTTGACCTCAGGTCCGGCGATGCAGCCCACCGCCTGTGCCGCAAGGCTCAGCCCGGCTTCTTCCAGCGCTTGCTTTATGTTGCCGCCACTGATGGCAGTGTGAAGAAGATTTGCAGCTTGCGCCTCGGCTTCGAGCACCATTGACGCCAGATCGGCCAATTCACCCAAGCCTGGAATGAAGCCAAGTACGCCGACTGCTGTCGCGGCCCAGTCGAATATTTTAGAGCCAACTTTGAGCACGTCATTAAGTGCGTGCATGAAGGCGCCACCGTTCTTTTTGGGAGACTTGATGTCGGGCTGGTCTACCACGCCCATCGTCATGTCCGCGACCGCGTCCTGCTCGGCAGGCGTTCGGGCGGCATGCGTCTTCACTTGGTGAACGGTGCGGTTCGCACCCGACATGTTGTTGAAGAACTGGTTGAAGTCGGTGTTGCTGATATTGCCGGAATCGACCGTATGGCCGCCGCCGAAGTCGAAGAACTTATGGTGGGTTTTGTAGCCCGTAATCGCGTTGTTCATCAATCCGAACAACACAGGATCGGAGAGCAGCTGGGAGGCCGCCTTTCGCACCTTGGGCGCGAGGCTCTTATCATCGACCATGCTCGCCAGTTTTTCTCGGGTCAGATCACCCTTTCCGAAGAAAGCGTTTTGGTTCGTGCTGATCGTATTGAGCGTATCGAGCTCGGCTTGCGAGAGATTCATCGATGATGAAGCAACCTGCAGGAAGTCCTCTTTGTGGACCTTGTCTATCGAGCCACCGTACAAGTGCTTCCATTCATCCGGGTGGTCGAGGAAGTATTGAGCGGCCGCAAGGACCTGTGGCGGGCATTTGCCGGTTTTAGCTTCGCCGTCGACGATCCGCTTGAAATCCGCAAGGCTCAGGTTCTTAGGCAGGTTGTCGGAATAGCGATAGAGCTCGCGCAATGCATCGGTCTGGGTCATAACCGATGGCTCGCCATTCCGGGTGCCGTCGGAAGGGATGTAGTTTTGCGTATAGCTCTTTGCCCGCTGCTCCTGGAAAGCAGCAACCTGAGGGTGGTGATCGGAGAAGCCGGAGAGATCGCCTGCTTTGATCTTCCCGCCACAGCGACCGTCACCTTGCGAGCCTATCGCATAGAAGAGCTCTGGGTCCAGTTGCAGAGCCTCGATCGCCGCCTTTAGATCCGGCGGTGTGGAGGGATCGTTGGCCAAATCTCCAAGAGATTTCCAATCCAGCGGGCATTTGTCTTTGTGTCGGTTCAGCACCGACACAATCTGCAGCTCGGCATCAGTCAGCGTGCCGCTGTTCCACGTGATCCTGGAGCTTTGTACGGGTGCCTCTGCAATCTTCGGGGCGCTCGCAGCGGAGGAGGACTCCGCGGAGGATGGCTCTGGGGCCTGCTGACATGCGTCCAGTGCGGCCTTGATCTCCGGCGGGAGGATGTTCCGCACCTCCTGCGTCAGTTCCTCCGTCAGCTGCTTGGCCGAGTCTGCAGCCGGCGGATCCTGTGGAGTGGAACGGTCATCGGCACTGTCTTTCAACGAGAAACTAGCCAGCATCGCCTCGAAATTTGAAAGATCCCGCGCCGATGAGGGCCCGGGGGCCAGGCCGGACAAACTCGAGCTGGCGGTTAGCGATAGGTTGTTGACTGACATTATACGTCCTCTGATTTGAGATCGCACCACAAGCCGGTGATGTGGCGCAGCCCGAGAATCGCGACGAACAACGAGCAAGAAATGTCGATAGGCTTCGATGGCTCCTACCACTCGCTTCCGATTGCTCAGTGCGCCCCCCGCGCTCAGTTCCGCTACAATCTATAGGCACATCGCCGTCTAGATATTCACGCCACATGGTAGGTTCGATTAGCTTTCCAAAAGCTGACGGCGCTCAGAGGTTTCACAACGAGACGCGCAATGATGGTGTGAGAGGCGGTGATGGGTTCTCGATATCGGAATCGGCTTGCTTGTTATGCTCGATCGCTCGCCTCCGGGCCAACTAGGTCGAATTAGCGAGGCCGAGTCTGCCGCTCTGCGGATGGTCACGTGCGCCGATTCGTGAAACAACGTCGCAGGTCTCCGCAGCATCTTATGGTGAAATCACCCGCGCGTAGCGACCTCGCGCCTGCGCCCGAGGAGAGTGTTGGCGCTTGGGTAGATGCTCGAAAGAGTCTGACGGTATTGTGCGGACACCTATTGCCCCGAGCGGATCGAAGCTCAGCTGCACTCGGCATTCTTCATGTCATCATGCTTAGCCCTTGGCGAGTGTTCGCTCGAACCTACAGGCCAAAGGGAAGGGTCCAGCGACGGTTTGAGACAAATAAAACCCTCTTCTCGCCATTCCGCCGTGTGAGGCACACCCGGGATGGTGAACGTTGTTGTCCGGACACCCCTGGTAGGTTTGAGATCGCGGCTTCTTAGCATTTCGATCTGAGCGGGCGTAGCTGTTTGGCCAGTGAAGACCCAGTCGTCCTTGGCGCGACGAACGTTCGCCATGGCGTAATCTCCAATTTTCGGCGGAGCAACCCTTGCGTGCAACGTGGGCCCAGCTTGAGACGGTCGCGTGAGGTGACCCGGCCCGCATGAGCCAAGGCTCAAGATCTTGCCAAACTCCGAGATCGGAGGCGTCCGCGCGGTGTTGAGCGATCGGTTGTTCGGCATTGGACCGCTGGTCACCGCTCAATGATGGCTCGACACGCGATGATCTGCCTCCCAGTCCTGCCAAATTAGGTCCTGGCTGTATTCGGGTATTTCATGCAATGGCCATTAGTTCACGCTCAAACTCCCTTGGACCGGCGGGCGATGAGGACGAGTGGGACGCTGGGCTGTTGTCCGCCCAGCTTAGCGCGTTGAAGTCCATCCCGTTCCTCCTTTTGGACAGCGGAGTGGCTTTCATTCTTATGCGACGAAGCTCATTTGCATGACGGAACTCGTGGAGTTGTTCAAAAGCTCGCATGAGGCGCTAAAGTGGCAAAGCACGCTCACCGATGCTGCTGGCTAGAATTCTGCTTCGCATCCGTGGCTCCGGTTTGGACGTTTATTCCGCCACCCTGCGGCATCGGCCATCTACACATCCGCGCTCTGACAATGGCAGCAGTAGCTTTCGAAAAGCTGACAGAGGGCATAAGCAGACGCATTGCATCTCTTCCAGGCTTCTGTTGTCATCAAGTCATTTCTTACCTGCATCGGGTGTGTGGACCACGCCGTCTTGATGTGGTGCCTCCGGCGAAGGAGCGTCATTCGGTCGTCCTTCGCGAATGACCACGCTGGAGGATCCCCGAAACAGCATCAAAACCGACTCGTGCGGCGGCTTTTCGGCACCGCTCGGGTTTCGCCGCGCCTGTGCCTCCGCCGCAAGTCCTTTTACTGTTTGCTCCAGAAGCGCGACAAAGCGGGGTGGACCAGAGGCGAAGACGAGGCCATCCCCCGGTACGGGTCTCACGATGTAACGCTCGTCGGAGATGTTGAGCGCATCGAGTGCAGCCTTGAACGCATCAAAGCTGATTGGACTCAAGACCAAAAGGCGGCTTTGCGCCTCATGCGCATCGGATACGTAGAGCACCAGCCCATCGTAGTACCATTGAAGATTGTAGAGATTAATCAACCGTTCGAGGAACTCTCGCGGCGGGAGATCCGGCATCCGCCCGCGAATCCGCCCCTTCACCCCGGTGCTGACATTGACCCTGATATTTAGGTTGTTGCCGAATTCCTGCAGTGCGGCCGCGAGGTCCTGATCCAGAACTGTGTAACTATAAGGTGTCGATGGCAGCGCCAGGGGAGCGCCGAGCGCCTCGACGACGCCAAAGCAAATGAAAACACCAGCATAGAGAACTTTCGTCAAGATGTGCAGCCTTGTGGATGGGATGAGCATTCCTGCTATTTTTACACTTGAGAACAAGCACCGGAATTCGTCCCAAAATGTGGAAGCCGATGCTTCGTCCCAAATTGGAAGCTAACCGTGATCATTAGATGACAGATGCTCGTCAGTTTTTGGTCAGCTTGCTTCTCTAAGGTGTGGCCCATTCGTGTGAACGAACGGCTCATCTCACCACGTGACAGAAATGATTTCCTCCATCTTGTTTGGCGTTACGTCGATCTCTGCCAACGCCGTCGAGTGTGCCTCCAACGGCTGTTCGCCGGCACACGCTCAGTTTGGCGAAAGTCTTGCGCAGGCGGCCTCGAACCAAGGTGTCGCCTCTTCTGTGGCCGAGCACGCGCCAGCTCCATCGCTGCCGGAAGTGCAGCGCGCAGTAGCGCCGGCGAGCCCGCTAGGCGATCGCGTCCTTCAGAGCATTTCTGCTATCCACCAGGGCAAACCCCTTCCGTCGGGTGCAGTTTCGCCGACGCTCGTGGGCGAGCCTGATCCTGCCAAGAGCCTGCAGCTTGGGCCGGCCGCGCAACCGGTCTTGCGTGTGCAGCAAGTGGAGGTGCATCCAGTGGGCAAACCGGAGGGTGCGGATCATTTCGACTCGGCGCTGGCGAATCTGCGGGATGTTTACAACGGCGTCATCCAGGTTTCGCTCATCTCCAAGGGGACGGGTGCTGTCAGTTCATCTCTGAATAAGCTTTTATCGGCGGGCTGAGTGGGCAGTTGGCTGTCTTGACGAAAGACAAGATCGGTAATGGCCGGCCCGCAAGAAAGCGGCTTGATGCTCTCGTCCTGTTGCCGCTTTTGCTGACCCTCGCGGGTTGCAAAGCTGATCTGTATACCAAAGTTCAGGAGCGTGAAGCCAACGAGATGCTTGGGCTGCTCCTTAGCAAGGGCGTCGATGCCATCCGTGTCGTCGGTAAGGATGGGACCAGCACAATTCAGGTGGAAGAAAGGCAGCTCGCCTACTCAATCGAGCTGCTGAATGACCATGGCTTGCCGCGCCAATCCTTCAAAAGCCTTGGTGAGGTGTTCAAGGGGGCGGGCCTCGTTGCTTCTCCGGTTGAGGAGCGAGCCCGCTACGTCTATGCTCTCAGTGAAGAATTGTCGCGCACGATCAACGATATCGATGGGGTTCTCTCCGCCCGTGTTCATGTCGTTCTGCCGAAGAATGATCTTTTGCGACAGGATGCAACCCCGTCCTCGGCGTCGGTTTTCATTCGACACGCCTCCAACGCGAAGCTCTCAGCCTTGCTGCCGCAGATCAAGATGCTCGTCGCCAACAGCATCGAAGGTCTATCGTACGACAAGGTGGCGGTCGTGTTCGTGCCGGTTGAGCGAGCTCAGCATGAGGTCTCCGTTGTGCCAGCGGCAGCTTCCGCCGAACCAACCAAGTTCATCGCAACTCACATTGCGATCGGTGCAGGAGGTGCGCTCGCCGCGTTCGGCATTCTATCTTACGTGCTGCTGAGCACACGTGGGCGACAGCTTCGTCAATCCTGGCGCAAAGTGACAAATCTCCGCAGAGGTGCCAGCAAGCCAGCGGTCCAGTCCGCCGGCAAAAAACTGTCCTCCGATCCGAAATAGGCGGCAAGCAGGTCCGTATCGATGGCATCCACTGACCCAAATCATTCACTCAGGCCGCATTCCGATCGCCTCCGCGAGCTTGCCGCTTTGATTCATCCCGGCCGGTTTGCCGGCCATCTTGATGGGCTCGTGTCGGCCGCCACAGTGCTGCAGCTGCAGAAGACTCCGAGACTGCAGCAGAGACTGGTCGAATTGCTATTGGGCAGTGAGCTGGTCTCGAACGGAACCGACTGGGGTAGGGACGTTCTGCTCGGGCATGATCCGCGTCGGGCGGCCCTGCTCGCCGGCAGTATCTGGCATGCCCGTTCGGTGCTCAAGCTTGTGTCAAAGCACGATGTAGCGATTCTGATCGAGAATATTGGTGCGGAAGCTCATGCTTTCGCAATCCGACACTTATCCAGCGCCGTCGCAACCACATCGATTGACGATCCGCAGAAGCTCGCGAGCCAGATTGAACACGACGGATGTGCCTGCCTTGGTGCTTGGCTCAAGGACGCATCAGAGCTTGACCGTGTGCGCGTTCTTTTCCGCTTACCTGTGGGGACCACCGCCGAATCCCCAGCAGCCGAACACCACAATTCAGCGGGTCAGTTACTGTCTTTGGTGGTGGCCCACTTGGCCACGGAGGAGCCCGCGGCATGACGGCCAACGAAACAGTCTTGCCAGATAGCCCGCGGATACGGCCGCTTGGTCCGCTCATACCAGCCGCGGAACTTGGTATCTGGTACGATGCGGTGCAGACGCGCGCGCTAGCCGAGCGATATCTGCGGCAGGTTCGCAGTTGGGCAAGGAAAGCCTATCAGCAGGAGCGGGAGCGCGGCCATTGCGAAGGTCTTAGGTCAGGCTCGGACGAAATGGCACAGCTGATCGCCCGAGCTGCTTCCGATGTGGCCCGTCGAAAAGCCGTTCTGCAACAGGAGTTGCCACAGCTCGTGATTGAGATATTGACCGATTTGTTGGGCTCCTTTGATCCGGGTGAGATGTTGGTAAGGACCGTTCGTCACGCCATCGAGCAAAGATATGGCAGCGCAGAAGTATGCCTACACGTGTCTCCTTTGAATGCTGATGCACTAAGGCATGAATTCGTGGCATTCGATGGAACGGATGGTCGGCCGAAAGTCAGAATTGATCCGGACCCGGCCGTGGGGCCTGACCAATGCGTTCTGTGGAGTGAGTTCGGCAGTGTCGATTTAGGACTTGCCGCGCAGCTCCGCACATTGCGTCTCAGCCTTAATCCATCTTCTCAGGAAAGCGATCTGTGACGACGCAACGATCAGGCCATGATCAATCGGCCGGCGAAGGAGATGTGCATGCGGCGATAGCATCTCTAAGATTAGCAGCAAAGGATGTCGATACGCGTGCCGTGCGGGGGCGGATCACGCGTGCGATCGGCACCTTGCTCCATGCCGTATTGCCGGGGGCCCGTGTTGGAGAACTTTGCCTGTTGCAGGATCACGCTTCCGGATGGTCACTTGAAGCGGAAGTCATCGGTTTGCTGCCGGACGGGGTGTTGCTGACGCCCATTGGCGATCTGGTAGGCTTGTCCCACCGGGCTGAAGTGCTCCCGACCGGGCGCATGCAGGAGGTGTCAGTCGGGCCCGACCTGCTCGGCCGCGTGATCGATAGCTTCGGGCGTCCACTCGATGGCAAGGGGCCGATAAAGACGGTCCACACGTGTCCGCTCCGCGGCAAGGCGCCCAACCCGATGAGGCGGCGTGGCATCGAGCAGCCGTTTCCGCTCGGCGTTCGCGTGCTGGATGGACTTCTGACGTGTGGCGAAGGTCAGAGGATCGGAATCTATGGAGATGCCGGTTGCGGTAAGTCGACGCTGATGTCGCAAATTGTAAAAGGCGCGGCCGCAGACGTCACCGTGGTTGCGCTCATAGGAGAGCGTGGACGCGAGGTGCGTGAATTCATCGAACGTCATATTGGAGATGCCCTCGCTCGCACGATCGTTGTCGTTGAGACATCCGATCGATCGGCAATGGAGCGGGCGCAATGCGCTCATGTGGCGACCGCACTCGCCGAGTATTTTCGTGATCAAGGGTTGCAGGTCGTTCTGATGATGGATTCGCTGACGCGCTTTAGCCGTGCGATGCGCGAAATCGGCCTTGCCGCAGGAGAACCTCCTACCCGGCGCGGCTTTCCTCCTTCCGTCTTTGCGCTGCTGCCTGGTCTGTTGGAGCGTGCCGGTATGGGCGAGCGGGGCTCGATCACGGCATTCTATACCGTGCTTGTCGAAGGTGACGGCACGGGCGATCCGATCGCCGAGGAGTCGCGCGGCATTCTCGATGGTCATATCATTCTTTCGCGCGCGCTGGCCTCGCGGGAGCATTTTCCCGCCATCGACGTGCTGTCGAGCCGAAGTCGTGTCATGGATGCGGTCGCCTCTGGTCCACATCGCAAAGCGGCATCCGTCTTCCGCGATCTGCTCTCGCGCTACAATGAGGCTGAGTTCCTGATTAAGGTCGGTGAATACAAGCCGGGCAGCGATCCACTGACTGATCGGGCAATCGATTCAATCGAGGAACTGCGCGCATTCTTGCGCCAGGGACAGGACGAGCCGTCTAGCTTTGAGGAGACCCTTTCATGGATGTCGCGTCTGACGGCCTGAATCTCGTGCAAGCGTCGAAATTGCGGCTGGTGAAAGACATGAGAGAGCGAAGCGCGCTTCGTGAATTGTCGAACATGGAAGCCAGGCGCCGAATTGCGGTCGAAGCGCTGCAGCGAGCGTCTGAGAATCTTGAAGGCGCGGAGAATCGTCGCGCCAAGGTCGAAGCTGAACTTTATCAGGAGCTGGCGTCGCTCAAGACGATGTCCGTGACCGAGCTCGATCGTCGCTTTCAACTCATCCTTGGGGGGCTGGCAGCACAGATCGAATCGGCACGCCAGGCGCGTGAGCAGGCGCGCGTCGCGCATGAGCAGGCTCAGCGGTCAGTGAATGAGGTGCGGACCATATGGGCCAAGCGCTCGGCGGCGAGCCAGAAATGGGAGGAGATTGAGGGCGATGTCCAGCGCACGACCGCTGTCCGTTCGGAGTGTGCAGCCGAAATCGATGCCGACGACGAGGTTTTGCTCCGATATCAGGGTGGTTCGCGCAGCCAAGCGGTCGGCGGCTCGAACTGATGGCTCGTTTATGACGTCGCGAGCTGCGCCCGTGGAACCTGTCGGTAAATGCCGTGGGTGAACCCGCACTATTTCAGCCAGCGGTAAAGTTGTCGCATGGCGTGGTCTCGTGGCTCAACGAGGTCGCAGCACCACGCACGGTTCTGCAGACCCGCCTTGGCGATAAGCCGCTATCGATCCGTATAAGCCGGCTTGTTTGGCAGGCCGAGCCATATGCCATGTCGATGCTCGACTGCGTATTTTGCGCCGGAGGCGAGACCGCTGTCTTGTCCTTGCCCCGCCCTCTCGTCGAGGCGCTGATTTCAATGGTCCAGTATGGCCTTACTTTACCTTCCGACCCAACCCGCTCGCTGCTTCTCGAACTTGCTCTGGAACCTTGGCTCGCTCGTTTAGAGATCATGCTCGAGCGGAATTTGCAGCTGATCCGCATCGAAGACGCGACGGCCAAAGACCCCTATTTGGAGCTCGACATTACTTTCGGACCGCTGGCGGCCGAGGCCCGCCTGTTCTTGTTCGCGCCACTTGACGGTCTGGTTCCGTCTGCGTTTCGTGTGTTAGGCGAGTTGATCGGCCAACTACCGCGAAACTTAGGCATGATTTCTTCGGAATTGCCGGTCGTGATTGCGAGAGAGATCGGCTCGCTGCGGGCGCCCGTCAGGCTTCTTCGTCAAGCACAGCCCGGCGACGCACTGCTGCCCGACGTCATTCCATTTGCCCATGGCCAGCTCATCCTCGCTGCGGACAAGTTGTGGGCGCCGGCGCAGGTCGCGGGCGACAGACTTATCCTTCGGGGACCATTCCGCCTGCAGTCCCATCCTCTAAGGTATGCAAATATGACGATACGATCCCAAGCGGAGCAAGCAATCCCGCCCTCGGAAGCCGACATCGACAGTGTTGAGATCACGCTTGTGTTCGAATGCGGCCGCTGGCCCATCCCGCTGGGTACGTTGAGAAGCATCAACGAGGGGCACGTGTTCGAGCTTGGCCGGCAGCTGGACGGTCCGGTCGACATTGTCGCCAACGGTCAATTGATCGGCCGCGGCGACATCGTACATGTCGGTGAAGCGTTGGGCATCCGGTTACGTAGCAGGTTGGCGGTCAATGGTTGACATTCAACCGAGCATCCTTGCGCTTGTTGCGGCGACCGTCGGCCTTGGCCTGTTGACGTTCGCAGTCGTCACAACGACGGCGTTCATCAAGGTTTCCGTCGTTCTCTTCCTGATCCGCAACGCGCTCGGCACTCAGTCGATACCACCGAACATCGTTCTGTATGGCGCTGCATTGATCCTTACCGTGTTCATAGATGCCCCGGTATTCGAGCAAACATACAACCGCGTGACCGATATGCAACTTCGTTACCAAACCACCGACGACTGGTTGACCGCCGCCAAGGAGGGCAGCGAGCCGCTACGCGCCCACCTCAAGAAGTTCACCACTGAGGAGCAGCGCACGTTCTTCCTGTCGTCGACAGAACATATCTGGTCGGAGGAGATGCGCGGCAACGCAACAGCCGATGATTTTGCGATCCTGGTGCCGTCCTTTTTGATCTCCGAGCTTAAGCGTGCGTTTGAAATCGGTTTCCTTCTCTATCTTCCGTTCGTCACAATTGACCTGATTGTGACGACAATTCTGATGGCCATGGGCATGTCAATGGTGTCACCAACAATGATATCCGTTCCTTTCAAGCTTTTTCTGTTCGTCACAATCGACGGCTGGTCACGGCTCATGCACGGACTGGTCTTAAGCTACGCATCTCCGGGGAGTTGAGATGGACGAGGCCAGCATCCTCACCCACGTGAGCCGATCACTGGTCCTGTTCATGATCTGGGTTCTACCGCCGCTCCTGGCAGCCCTCGTGGCCGGTTTGGGTATCGGCATCGTGCAGGCAGCAACCCAGCTCCAGGATCAAACCTTGCCGCTTACCGTGAAGCTCCTCGTCGTCGTCGCCGTGCTCGTTCTGTTTGCTCCGGTGCTGAGCGCGCCGCTGATCGAGCAAGCCCAGCATATATTCACTGAGTTCCCCGCGCTCACAGCGAGGTATTAGTGCGCGGAACGCACGGCTGTCTAAGTGTTAGCTATAGCGCGCGTTTGTCTGGCTTGATTGTGAACCACAAAAGGGCGAGTTCGTCAGCTTATCGAAAGTTCGCCTCACTAGCATGCGACGGATAAATATCCGAACTGTCCTGTTCGGCTCCGTGAGCCTGCCGTATTCGGAGGGAGGTTGACCCCATTTGGAAGTTCTATCCATTCGATTTAGGTTTTGCTTCGACGTGACGGAATTACCTGCTGAGACCTGGTCCTCGATGCATTGCCTGGCGAGTTGTCGACGCAGTGAACGGGCGAACCGCATTGATTGCAAGCGGCCCCACGATTCTGGCGTTCTGGTGAATGAGCCTGCGAATGAAGGTGCCGCTCGAGACCGATCTCCATTGACTGCGAAATTGATGGAAGCTTTGAGGCCCTCAGATCTCCAAACCGCGCTGCGGCCGGTGAGAGCGCAAGAAGCGTGGCTTGTAGGCCGCGCAGCGGCGCGATTTCGCCCGTGCTTTCATCGAATGGTCATACCTCTGCGCCGGATGGCTGTAGCCATATGGATGGTTGAAGCCGAAGTCATCTGCCTTGTGGGAGGCCTGTCGCTCTGCAACCGCTGGGACACGAGATCTGCAGAGTTCTTGACGTCTCACATCACGGCGACGTGAGTGCGACGGTTGCATTGGCTGAAGGAACGACGAGCTGAGCTCAAATGGATGCCTTGTCACCCACCGAAACGCAAACTCTGATTCAGACTGCTGTCGAGTTCGTCGTTGCGGCCGGACTTGGCGCGGCCCGGGCCCTCGGCATTATGCTGGTTCTTCCGGTATTCACGCGACCGCACATTGGCGGGATTATCCGCGCAAGCGCGACGGTTGTGATTGGATTGCCTTGCTTGATGCAGATCAGGAACGGCTTGCAGACACTAGATCCGGGCACCCGTATGGTTGCGGTCTCGCTCCTCGGTTTGAAGGAGATATTTATCGGCCTGCTGTTCGGTTTTCTGCTTAGTATACCACTTTGGAGCATCCAGGCCGTTGGTGACATCATTGATACCCAGCGCGGCATCTCCAGCCAGGTGGACGATCCTGCCACACGCAGTCAAACCGCCCCGATGGGGCTCTTTCTCGGGACTGCCGCCGTTACGATCTTCGTTGTATCAGGAGGTCTGCAGACCATGGTCAGATGCCTCTATGGAAGTTATCTGATCTGGCCCGTGTATCGGCTGCTACCGCCCCTGACCCACCAAGGGGCAATGGAGTTTATCGGGCTTCTCGACCATGTCATGCATACGACCCTCGTGGTCGCCGGGCCCGTGCTGGCTCTGCTGCTTCTGATCGACGTATCCGTCATGCTGCTCGGGCGCTTTGCGCCGCAAATCAAGCTGAGCGATCTCTCTCCGACCATCAAGAATGCCGCCTTTGGCATCATTATGGTCAGCTACGCCGTCTTCCTGATCGAATATATGCAAGCAGAGATCATTCGGTTCAACGGCGTGCTGGAGTGGCTCGAGAAGTTCTTGAAATGAACGACACGAGCGAAGAGAAAAACCTTCCACCAAGTCACAAGAAGCTGAGGGACGCGCGTAAGAAAGGGCAGAGCCCGCGCAGCGCCGACTTTGTGACCGCGGCAAGCCTTTGCGCTGGTTTCAGCTGCCTGTGCTTCAGGGCGGGCCCGATCGAAGACGGATGGCGCGAAGCCGTGCGGCTCATCGACAAGCTGCAGGAACAGCCCTTCAACAGTGCGGCCCGGCAGGCGTTGGTCGGATTGATGGACCTTTCTATAACAGCCGCGGCTCCCATCCTAGGTGCGGCGGTTGTTGCGGCGATTCTAGCCGGTGTCTTGGCCGGCGGCGGGCTGACTATTTCGGTTGAGCCGCTTAAACCCAGCTTTGAAAAATTGGACCCCGTCAAAGGGCTGAAGCGGATTTTCTCCCAGCGGTCGGTTGTCGAGCTTGGAAAGTCTATCGTCAAAGTGTTGGTTCTTGGCGCTACGTTCGTTTTCACTGTGCTCGCAAGTTGGAGGGCACTGGTATACTTGCCCGTGTGCGATTTGAGCTGCTTTGGTTTTGTCTTTAAAGAGCTCAAAGTGCTGATCGCGATTGCTGCCGGCGCTCTTCTGATTGGCGGCTTGGCCGATCTGCTCATTCAGCGTTGGTTGTTCTTGCGCGACATGCGCATGACGCAGAGCGAAGCCAAGCGCGAGTCCAAGGAACAGGATGGTAATCCGCAGATCAAGGGTGAACACCGCAGGCTCCGCCGGGAGTCGGCGAACGAGTCTCCGCTCGGCATCCATCGGGCGACAGTGATACTGACGGGGCGAGCGACATTGATTGGGCTGCGCTACGTTCGGGGCGAGACCGGCGTCCCGGTACTGGTGTGCCGCGGCGAGGGCGAGACGGCTTCACAGTTACTGGCGAAGGCGCGCGCCCAACGTCTGAGCATTGTCGAGGATCATGTGTTGGCGCGTCAGCTGATCCGAAAAGGTGCGATGGGCAAGGCCGTTCCGATGGAGTGTTTCGAGAGGGTTGCGAAGGCAGTCTTTGCCGCCGGCCTAGTTTAGCGTCGCGCAAAACAGCGATGCGCTCAAATCTCTGGTCAACGACCTAACTGTCCCAGAACCTGATCTGCAAGCTGCACGATCCCAAGAAAAGGACGAGCAAAGATTGGATTCCAGGAGGCTCGTCGCCGATTCCAAGACTGATATGGACAAGAATGGCCAACCGACGTTCATGCTGCTCGGGTCTTACGAGCCGCCTATTGGGTTTCTGGCGCAACCCTGTTATGCGTTTCATCCGCCAAATTGCTCCTGTTGCCCGCCGACGTGGCCCCACGCGCGGTGATGGGAAGCACTGCACGATCACCACTGGTCGGCATGACAGCGCCATTGCCTAACAAGTCGCCAGGTTCATTGACCATGACCGCAAGATTATGCCGGACTGAGCAGCCAAGGGTTGGATTGAACGAATTGTCGTTCACTGTAGGACCGACGATGGAGAGCGAGGGGCAGAGCGGAGGATGGGCTTCGAAAGTGATCGCTTCGATCCTCACCCCGGAACGAGCCGGAAAATCCACACGAGAAGCGGACAGGCGGATGTTGTAGGTGGCAACGCCCATTGCGCGAGCCTCGTGGGCCACCTGTGCAATGAGTCTAGGTGGGCCGATGACGCCCACATGGAGGGCATCCAGCCGGCCGCGACTGGTCGCTGCAATGAAGCTTCGCAACCGATGCCGTTCGGGGCCACGAAGGCTCTGCAGGAACAGCACGCTACTCTTCTGCTCGACCTGGATCTCTTGGTCAGCCGGCGCGGGCTGGATCGAAGCAGTAATTGCGCAGCCCCCCAATGTTGCTCCAATAACGATCGGGTAGCACAGATGTCGCAAAGTCATTTGGCGAACCTCATTCGATAATAAAGCCGGCGCTGCCGGTCAATCCTGGTGCGCTGGCGCGAGGCGCATCGCGCTCTTGCGGCGGCCGGGCCACCGTGTTCGTCAAAATCCGCCCCGCGTCTGAGGGCGGTGAGATGCGGTCGCTCGGCGCACTCATCCGGTTCGGATTCGGTCCGGGCCGCACGATGTAGGGCGTGACAATAATGACCAGCTCGGTTTCACGTTTTTGAAACGATGAGGAGCGAAAAAGCGCGCCCAGGATCGGCACATCGCCGAGCCAGGGAAACTCGCCGATATCAGTGTTGAAGTTGCGCCTGATGAGGCCGCCGATCGCAAAGCTCTGACCGCTGGCGAGCTCGACCACGGTGCTCGCCCGCCGAGTCGAGAGGGCAGGGACCGCCATGCCATTTATTTTGACTTCGCCTTCGCTCGACAATTCGCTGACTTCGGGCTTCACACGGACATTGATCTGATTATTGTTGAGAACCGTCGGAACGAACTCGAGGCTCACGCCGAACTGGCGAAATTGGACGGAAACCTGCCGGTTGTCCTGCATCACCGGAATGGGGAATTCGCCGCCGGCGAGGAAGCTTGCGGCTTCGCCGGACATGGCCGTTAGATTCGGCTCAGCCAGGATTGAGGCGAGGTGCTCGCTCGCGAGAGCGTCGAGAACAGCGCTTAGGTTGGTATTGCCGGCGCTAAACCCAATCCCGATCGTGCCGCCGCCGCCGGCCGCGCCGGACCCGCCCCCTTTGCCGGTCACAAGGAAAGCGCCGTTTGGGCTCGAGGCCGTGAAGTTGATGTTGAGATCCTTGACGGCGCTGCGGGAGACTTCTGCCACCCGTACGCTGAGATTTACCTGCAATGAGCCGGCGACCTGGATCTTGTTGACCACCAGCGCGCCCGCGCCAAGAAACTGCTCAGTGACCTTCCTGGCGGTCTCGACCACATCGGCATTAGGCGCAGTACCGCTAAGGATCGCGCCGCGCGGGGTATAGCTGACCTGAATTGGATAGTCCCCGACCTCGGCCTTAAGCGCGGCCCGCAGATCCTCGATCGGTTGAGTGACGACAACACGCAGCTCGGCGAGAGCCTCTCCGTTGTCGTTCAGGGCAAACAGGCTCGTCCGTCCGGCCTTTTTGCCAAACACGAAAATCGTGGTGTTCGATGGCGCCTGATAATCCGCAATCGCCGGGTCGGCTATAAAAATGCTCGCAGCCGGCCCGGTCAGATGAACTGTCTTGCCCTGTGAGGAGGTAAGGTTGATCGTGCCCGTGGTGCTGCCAGGCGCCGCACGTGGCGGTTCCCCTTTGCCATCCCGCTTTGTCTGAGCTGTGACAGCAAGCGGAAATAGCACAGCGAGTGCGCACAGGACGTAGCAGAGGCGGGGAAAAGCGGCATAGTGCGAGCCGCTGGCGACCATCGGCGGCTCGCGGGCGTCATTGTTAACCACGTTCAAGGGAGTGCTGCTTTCGAGTTCGATCGGCTAGGCAGCCGATGCTACGCCGATGAGTTCGAGGGTGTAACCGACACCGCGCGCGGTCTTGATCCTCAGCGTTGCACCCGCTTGGCTCAAGTGCGTGCGTAAGCGATAAATCCCGACTTCCAGCGCATTGGTCGAGACCTCATCGTCAAATGCATACAAGCTATCTTCGAGGGATGCGCGCGGCACGGTACGGCCCGCGCGGTTGAGCAGATGTTCAAGAATGCACACTTCGCGGCGCGCAATTCTCAGCATTCGACCACCGATCGAGACTTGTCTCGCGATCGGATCGAAATGCAGATTCCCGAATGTCACAACAGGCGCCATCATTTGCGTTGACCGCCGCAAAATAGCTCGCATGCGGGCAATGAGTTCGTCGATAGACACGGGCTTGGGCAGAAAATCATCCGCGCCCGCATTGAAGATCGCAATCCGCCGGCTAAGATCATTGAGACTGCTCATCATCATAGCCGGCATTGATCGTCCCTCGCGCCTCAACTGCTTCAGCCAGTCCAATCCGTCTCCATCGGGCAAAGCCGATTCGAGCAGGACCATGTGGTAGTTCGCGCAATCGAGCGCGACCGCCGCCTCATCCAGCGTGCGCGTCACGTCGAGGGCGAAGCCACATTTTAAGAGCGCTTCCTTCACGTCGCGGGCAAAGTCCGCATGATGATCAACCAGGAGAATTCGCATTCATTGCCTCTCGTCCATCCTCGGCAGGACTTGAGCGTGCCACGCTGACCATGAGATTCGGCGAAACCCAGAGGCTGCCGCTTTGGCGTGAGTTCGAAACGCCGTAAACGACACGCAAGACGTTGTTTTCAGGCGACCAATGTCTGCGCGTCCATCGTCATCGGATAGGTGGCGGCCTGCGGCGGATCGCCTGCGCGGGAGGACGCGTCTCAAAATCTCCCTCACGCCCGCAAGAGCTCTGCAATCTCTAAAGCTGAGAGTCCTGGCCGCGCGCTGATGCATCTGTAGGCCGAGCATAGCCGTGCCTGCATGCACTACACGAGCGCCTGCAGTAGCGATCGTGCCAACCCGCCCGAACGATACGAAAGCGCAGGCGAGAGCGGCTGTATTTGCCGCCGAACAGACTTGCGAAACCGACATTGGAAACTCCCCAAGTTCGTCTTGACCGCGGTCAGTCCTGCAAGGCTGTTGAGCCCGTAGTGTCGTCAAGTCACGACAACGCAAGTTTTCCGCGTTTGAAGACACTTCACGCGCTATGCATCGACCAATGGCTTGAAAAGGCCGAGATGCGCGACGAAACGCGACATCGGCGGGATAGACATCCTCTCGATAGCCGGTGATAGCCGAGCAAGACGTCAACTGTCCCGAAGTTCGGTCGCTCCGAAGACGTTCTCCGCCGCAGTCGAGCGAATGCTGCCAACGAACTACAAATTGAGTCCGGCGTTGCTGTCGCGCATTGTCTAAGGTGGTTACGCCGCCTCCCTTTCGTCAGACAGGGTGAACGGCGCAAGAATGATCTAATCTCGAGCTTGGACTCGGCCTGTGGTCGGCACAGGCGAAATAGCGATTGCCCGCGTTGTTCTCGTGCGCTGGATCCTGGTCTGGCTGCGAGGAGGGCGCTGCGTCCTGCGCTTACAGAGCAGATAAACGACGCAAACTCTGAAGGGGAGCAGTCGAGTAGTGCGACGAGGCGGATCGGTCGAGCATTGAGGTTTTGAGACGTTCGCAATTGTTGCTACCTGTCAGGAAGAGTTCACGCGAGCGGATTCTGTCGCGAGACTGTCGGAAATCCTACAATCTGACGCTGGGTGCGATTCAAGTGCCTATAAAGGCTCCTTGTAGCAGTGCGCTCAAACTCGGAATCGTTGTGAGGCAACGGCGACACAGTTCGGCCACGCCGTCGACCTGCGCGTGGCGGTCGGTCTCGCTCTGTCCAACGTCGTGAGCATTTGTCCGTCCAATTGAACGTGGCGCCAGAAACGCTTTGAAATGTCCGAAAAGGCGGTCGTTCTTACCACGCTTTGGGTAAGCCATGACTCCACTATCGGGCGATCCGATCCGCCTCATACGTGGCAATTTAGCGGGAAGACCGTGGCAAGGCGCGGGATGCGTCCAAGTGACGACAGGAGCTAAGGTCCGAGATGCAGACGGCCGATCGCGCGAGCCAAGTTGTTCGGCAAGGGACCGTGGAGAGAATCGATTGCCAGACGTCATCTTGAATGCGGCCTCCATACATTGCGATCGACTATGGGGCTTTTAGGCGTGCTCGGCAAAATCGATTGTTTTGATGGAACGCATCCAGGTGGCGGATCGGCCGTACTGCAACAACGCCGCTTGCTGCGCACGAGTGAATACCTGATACGATTGCGGCCAAAGGACCCGTTGGTTGACCGCGCGGTTAATGTCAGGCCGAGCTAGCTAAGGCGGGGAGCGTTCGGCGGCTTACCTCACCAAAGCCGCCGGCCAACCGTGGGGGCGGCTAACAAATTGATGCCGGGCGATGTCACAACGCATCCATGATGCCAGAATGCTTTAACGAGCGGGCAGGGGAGAGAGGATGGTCCGGCGTCCTCCCAACCGTCGGGGGTGTATCTTCCGTCGCAGCCCTCAACCGCTGTACCGCTCGATCGGCGAATTGATCGGGCCGTCGATCACGCGGCTAATATGCTCAAGCTGCTGTGCGTGAGGCGGAGCTGGTGCTACTCATTACTCTCGCGCTTGTAGGGGGTTGCTTCGCTAGCGGCCGGTAGCTTTCCAAATTGCCGCCCAGGAACAGGCGCTCGGTTTCTCGGGTTGGCGTTCTGCCCGGTGAGCACATCGAATCGACGTCCCCATCGATGTTGTCCTGATCTTCGGCATTCATTCCAAGCCCAATGCTACTCAGCACGTCGTCGAGGGTCCAGACAGTTGGCTTCGGTAGGGGATGCAGCGCGTCCGCATTGTTGGCGATCGCTCTCGCCCAAGGATCGCGAGAAACGGCGAGTTTTGCCGGATCCTCAACCAACGATACGAAGGGTGACGCTGTTGTCTTTGCCGCGCATATGCCAACCAGCTTGGCGCGCTGTCCAGAGGATCTCCAAGGGAAGAATGATCCCGAGCCGTGTTGCGGACATGCGATATCGCGCTCGTGTTTTCTTCCATGCGCGGCTTGCAATCATTGTCCTGATTCTGAAAACGCCGCAGTGTGACATATGACGACCCCACCACCTCGTCGAATAGGCGGTCCCGATCGACGGGAGCTGCGGTCGCCGATGACCAATGTGCTGCTTGCTGTTCGGCAAGGTCGATCTCGTTCCGAAGCGCTTCAAGAGTGGCACCTGTCAGTGTTGCGGCAAGCTGAGCGCGCGCGCTGACAAATGATGAGGCTGGATAGCGACTGGTTTCCGGGGCCACCTCGTTTGGCGCAGACGAGGACGTGGCAGTCGCGGAATTTGCCGCTAACGAGACTGAATCAGAGGTCGGGAAGACCGAATCTAAGTCGTCTAGATCCGAGTCATTCAGCTGCTGCTCAAAGCTTTCTTACTGGTGCGTCGGTCTGGGCGCTAAGCTCGTCCGGTTGCCAGTCGACGCTGGGCGCGTGCTGCAGCGCGTCGTGAACCTGAAAGGGAGTGTCTGCGGCATTCCGTGGATCGACATTCATATATATCTCTCTCTCTCCCTTCGAGTGCCGGCTGTCGGCGTAGATTGTTGCAGGTGCAGCTTTCGAGAAGCTGACGGACCAGGAAGGAAGCCATTTAGCTTTAGCCTTTGAGGATGCCGAATGGATCCAGTCATGAGGCGAGCGGTCAGCTGGACGGGATCGCGCAAAGCGACGGATCAACAGTCGGTGCCGCCTTGTACCTTTTGGTATTGCTGTTTCGACCAGGCCGGGATCGGGTGCCTTGACTGAGCTTGATCCGACCGCCGCGTCAGGTTCGCTCCACCACCTGATTGCGGACACGTCGTCTATGGCAGACAGTCCTTGCACAGCTATCAAGATGGACAAGCTGGCGCATGCGGCCGGTCGAAGTGTTCTTTCGTAGATCGTCTACTTTATGCAGATGTGAGAATTGCATGGCTTTCGGTCGTTGGGCCTGCAATGGAGGAGGAGCGCGACCGGTTGCCGTTTTGTGTTTTCCAAGCGGTCAACGCTCGATCAGATAGTTCTAGTCGACGTCGCGCGAGGCTAAGCCACTTCCGCAAACCTGCCATACGAGGTTGTGATGTCGGAATAGCCATCACAACTACTTGCGCTTGGTTGCGACAGGATGTTTTTGTCGCAGGCGAGAGCGCGCTTGATGTGTGGAATCAGCCAAGCGGTTTGCGAGCACGACGTCTTGAAAAACGAGATCTGTGGTATTTAATCGAGGGAGAAGAGCATATGAAGTTTACTGGCATAGGACTGACGATCCTGTTGTCCTTGCTTTCGGCCGCGAGCGCGAGCGCGCTGGCGAGAGCCGACGAGCCCTCGCCGAAATACACCGAGGTGCTCAATGCCCTGCAGGCCGGGAAGAATGTGAAGCTCATACTAGACATGAGCCGCTGTACCACCGCGGAGGCTGGCAAGCCTTCGTCGGCGACGCAGGCCGGTCTGGTCATCAATGCCTTCAGGGTGACCGCCCAGAACGGCATCAGCTTCGCCAATGCGCACCAAACGGTCGACAGCTCCGGACATGCCGTGACCGAGTACATCCGCCATAGCCTCAGCCGCGAAGGCAAGCTGACGGTGCGAGCCTCGAAGCTCGTCGTCGGGACCACCGAACTCGTGAACCAGGGCGAATTTATCTGCGAACTGCCGGATGGCGCAAAGTTCATCTGGTAACGAAGAGCACAGGGCAGGGGGATGCCCTTCGAAGACTTGATCCTTTAATCGTGTGGACATCTTCCCAAGCCATGGCACGGATCGCTTCGATCGTCAGGAACGGCCAGAGTGTTTCTGGCCGTCTTTTCGTCGGGGGAGGCATCGAGTTGCACGAACTTGCTGCAGTTCGATCAAAATAACTTATGAGGGCCGTCGATCTCGATTCGATCTCAGTGATTGGAAGATCGGCGGTTCAGGCTATCGTGTGTGAGTTGGAGCCAAGGCCTCTCCGGTTGAGCGCTCCAGATTGGCTCGCCAAGGTACGTCCGCACGCTGTCCGCCGTCCTTGTGAGGGCATTGTTTCCAACCCGATCAAGCGGCGCCCGCGATGATGACGCGCGACCCTTGCCCACCCCACGATGCGCTCGTATCTTGCATCCCGCGTCTTTTGGGGTCCTTTCACCGGAAACTTCCGTGCTGCCGAATGCGGCCATAACGTGATTGAACCATCCCGCTTTAGATCATGCTGGGCCTCGCCGCTGTGGGGTTTGCTCGCCGCTTAAACTGTCTTTCGGACGCAATTCTAATTTCTCTGAAAGCAAACGATCCGACGTGGTTTCGGGAGCTTGAGCAGCTGCCCGAGGTGAGGACGAGCACCTCGTTCAGCCAAATTGCGGCCGATGGAAGAGAAGAACGCGGCCACCGGGTAGGCTTTCGGCCGTGTAAGGCTGACCGTGGATCAGAAAACGGGTCATTGGGACCTCCTGGCTCGGCAGAAGACCCAGGTTTTGGAGCATGTCGATCACGACAGGCGAAGCCTCTTGGGGGCCGTGCCTCCAGTCGTTGCCGAACAACTCTCCGAGTTCAGGCACTTGCGGGGACGGCTGATGGCCCGATCCCGGTGCGGCAGACGGCAGTGGAATGTTTGGCGCCAGCGCCAAAGGAGCGTCCTTTCGCAATTCGAACGAGGAGAGCGGACTAAACCCAGGTGCAAGGCCGCCGTAGGCATGCGGGGCAGCCGTCGGCGTTACAAGCGCAGCTTCACCCGGCAAAGCGAGCCTTGGGTGATGAATGAGTTGAACGTCGTTGGATCCTCTCGGTCCCAACACGGCCGTGTAGCGATCGCCGCCAATCTCATAGTTCATGACCGGATGTTCTCCATTAGGCAAGAAGTCCCACTTGCCCAACGTGGAAAGCAACATTTCGGGGGCCAACTGGGTGCCATGCGAAAAATCCTTGGGCACGGCGAACGAAACATCAAACGTATCGCCGATAGCAGGAGACCGCAGATGGATGAGCTGAACATCATTGCGCCCACGCGGTCCTAGCACGGCCGTATAGCGTTCACCGTGAATGTCGTAGGTCTTTACCCGCTGTGCCGCATCTGGCAACAGACCCCAGCGGCTGAGCCTGGAGCGCATCATATCCGGCGCGGCCTGGGTGCCATGGGAGAAATCCTCGGGAACGGCCAAAGAGGCATCAAAGCTCTCGCCGGCTGCGGCGGACATCGTATCAAGTGTTGCCGGGGTCGCACCATCTTGATGCATCATCCTCCCAAAGTCTTCTTCAGAGTCGGGATTCTGCGACCGTGAGCTGGGCTGCCAGATCACGGCATGGGGGGGCGACCCCATTGCCGTCCATAACTTGGATGTATCCAGATCGACAGCAGGCGCAGACCCGTCTCGATCCGCGGCATCGAAAAGCTCTTCCTGGACGACACTTTGCACGGGCGAGTGGGTCACTGAACTCGTGGTTGGCCAAAGCACCGGTGCATTGAAGGGCACGGCTGGCAGTAGGCGCTCGCGATCCGCCGCATCGAAAAGCTCTTCCTGAGCGACACTTTGCACGGGTGAGTGGGTGACTGAACGCGTGGTTGGCCAAAGCGCTGGTCCATCGAAGGATGTCGCTGGCATCAGGCCCTCGCGATCCGCGGCATCGAAAAGCGCTTCCTGAGCAAAACTCTGCACGGGCGAGGGGGCGGCGGCACGCATTCCCCGCCAAACTACCGGCGCATCGAAGCTGGCACGTGGAGGCACTTCGCTTCGGCGCACAGCGTCGAAAAGCACATCCTGGGCGACACATTGCACGGGAGAATGAAGGGTTAAACCCGTTCCCTCCCAAACCTGGGTAGCATTGAAACCGTGGACCGGCAATGAGCCGCCTTGGTCCGCAGCGTTCCCCAAAGGCTGCTCATGATCGAAAAGCTGTACGGGCAAATCGGCGTCCGGCTGTATTGGCTGGCGCGAGTTGCCTCCGTCAGCCCCCGAATTGTCCTGCCCG
This sequence comes from Bradyrhizobium sp. CIR48, assembly GCF_014198315.1. Lineage (NCBI taxonomy): Bacteria > Pseudomonadati > Pseudomonadota > Alphaproteobacteria > Hyphomicrobiales > Nitrobacteraceae > Bradyrhizobium > Bradyrhizobium sp. CIR48. The sequence continues at coordinate 472,171 of NZ_JACIHG010000003.1, read as the reverse complement.
GCGATCCGGCGGTAGTCACTCAGCCTGTTCAACGAGTAGATGAGTTTCTTGTCCTTCGGAAACAAAGCGTCGGCATGGCCGAGCAGCGCTTTGTGACTGAGCTTAGCAATTGACAAAGGTCGCAGTGCTGCCGCTAGCTTCCGAAGACTGCTAGCATAATTTGCGGCGGTTTTTGCATCGAGTGCTCGACCAAAGCCCGCCTCGGCGGCCTTTCTGATGAGGCTCGCGTCTTCCTTGGACGGACGATAATGTGTTGTGGGGGCCGGAGCGGTGTCGCTGGGCTCACGGTACCTACTAACCATTGACAATGCAGGGGCGATGACCTTGTCTTTTGGCAGTAGCTTCTTGGAGCGGTCAAGCAACGTATCGTCATCGAGCTCAGCAATCGACTGACCAGACTGCTTCTTCAGCGCCTCAGCCAATTTCCGAAGCCGACGGTCGTAAATTTCGATGGTGGTCGCATTCGGCGGTGGCCCTCGGTCAAGGGCAGCACCAGACGCTGCTTGGATGAGGCGATCGTCTTCTTCAGTGATGTCATAAAGATCGCTATGGGAATATATCGGGCCGAGCTGTCGCACCTCTCCCAAGTGTTGCTCAAACACCGCTTGCGGTTGTTGCGGCTGCTCCACGGTGGTATCTGACGCAGCGGAATCTTTATCGGCTGGGTTGATCGCGTTGTATCGGTCCATGGTGCAGTCCACTGGCGTCGCTTCCTCGTTCTTTCGCTACTCACGTTAGCTTTCCAAAACCTGACGTGGCCGGGCGGAAAGATAGAATGAATGATGGCGGGCAAGTGGCTTTTCCAACCTGACGACAAGTGCGGCGAATTTAAAGACGGTACAGCTTTCGGCTGAAACTCGGATTGTCCAAGTGCAGTACGCGGCCAGCCCCCCGGCCAGTCGGACCGGAGTGTTATAGATGGCGCGAACGCTGCTTTCGATTTTTCCGAGCATCGGAAAAGACAACTGCGGAGCCTCTACCCTCAGCCTTTTGTCCCTAACTTTCTGTATGGATTCGATGCGCTAGCGGTCCGATAGTCAGCTAGACTTCAGCCCAGAAACAGTACCTCGCGCTCCTCAGTTGGGGTATCGCTCACCCAAGCCAGATTGGGTTCATCATTCTCGTGCCCGTCCTCAACAATACTGACGATCTCTTCGGCCGTCCAAGTGGTGGACCCTCGGCACCGTGTAGCTGTGCAGCTCATTCGCGTTTCCGCGATTGCTTTGGCGCCATACTCGTTGCCGTCGTCCGGCGAAAGGAGCAGTTGTGAGGCCTCCTCGGACAGTGATACAAATATCGCCCCTCATGTGCTCTGCCCCTGCGCGACCCAGATCAAGTCGTTGGCATCCCAGATATTCCAGGGGGCGGCGCGCGTAACGCAAAGCCGCCATGGAACGCAAATGGGCCATCGCGCTTTTACGGTCCAACCCATGTGGCTTGCAATGGCTGGCGTGGTCTTGAAAGCGCTGCAGCTCCGCGTACGAAGATGCCACCACGTCGTCGTAGAGGCGGCCACTATCGACGCCGTCGGCTGACGGCCCAGTCGCTCTTGACCATTGTGCTGATCCTTGCGCAGCGAGTTCGATTTCTCTTCTGAGTTCCGCAATATTCGCGCAGGTCAGCGTTGCGGCACCTGAGCGCGCGTTCTCACAAAGGATGCAGCTGCGCGCCGTTCGTTCTCCTGGATAGCCTGCGCTCTCTTATTGCCATCCGTTGCAGTCCGGGTCGATCCAGCCCCGGGGTGAAGCTGATGTTGGGAGGATTGGCTGTGGTTCTCTAAGCCGCTGCGCTGCTTGCGCTGTCTCCTGTCGCGGCTCGACGTAATTCATCTGAGCCGCGCATGGGTTGACGTCGTCAAATGGGTCCATTCCCGTCTCCCTTTGGTAGCCTCTGTCGATATCATTCAGACAAAGTTATCCGATAAGGATCAGCAACTGAGGCGCGCGCAAATGTCTATAAACTGGATTGGATCTGGTTCTCGAATGGGTCGCTGTGTTGAGGGCATACGTGGGACTGACTCGGATCCAGCTCCTTCTTCTCTTCCAGATTTTGAGCCAGAGCTGCGTGAGGAAGTCTGCCGAGGCCAGCTTGCATCGGCTGCGAGTCGATGTCCTTGAAACGTTACTCGAGACGCTAGCTCTGGTCCGAACAGCCGATCTGGTCGCGGCCATCGGGCTCGTGACCGCGCCGGCGTGGCGTGGAGCTCACTGTGCTCTGTTGGGATTGCTGATGGGCGCGAGGATTCGCGTGGGCCCGCCGGGCGCTGGTCGCCAACAAGACCTGCGCGATGCTACTTCGATCCAGGCATCCGCAACACGCGCGGAATAGCCTAAACTCACAATATCATGGGGGCTGGGTTGCCGCGAGACGTTGGATTGCCGACCAGACTTGGCAAGGCCACGAACAATTCGGCTCGCATGAAAGCCGCGGCGGCGACGAACCGGCGCACGGGCGCCTCAGCTCGGAAAGACAAAATGGCGAGTTGACGCTTGCAGCCAATGCGCCACACGTGCACCACAAGGTTGGTCGCGCCTAAACAACCATATCGCGGCGAAAGCCTTCTGGTGTGGCCTGCAGGCGCAGCCGAACAAAAGGACCTAGAGCGATCTGCGCAGTCGGTCGTATCGGCTCCTCCTTCCCATCCTCTGGGCCCGACGCGTTTCCAGTCAAAGTAGCGATAGATCCCAGACCAGTGATGGACGGGGTTCCCGCAACGCGCACAGCTAAAAAGGCCTGAGCTATTCAAAGCGGCGGAGACCTGCTCCTGAACCACCGAATAAGCGGTGCCGCACCCGATGCATGAAAATTAGACTATCATTAGTCTTCCTGAGTCGATCCAAAGCGGCCAGTTGGCCGCTGCGATGCCCGAAGGAAGCGGCTCTTGGCGCTCGCGGGTTGCACCCCTGTTGCTAGTGGCAGGACGGCAGCAGGACGGTGATGGCTTAGGTCAGAACGCCGGGGCTGCGGCCGGCCACCAAGCTGGCGCGGAGCGTGTCATCCGTGATCTCCCTCGCCGATGATGGCCGCAGACCTCGACGCTGGGCAGGCGATTCGATCTGGCATTGTTGAAGCTGATAGCCCGCCATTCATCACGAGAGGCGCGCCCCACCTCATGTGCCGGTAAGTGACGCGCTCCAATACCCAACTGCGTGATTCCGCGAACGTTGATGCGGGCGATTTTTGACGCTCTGAGGTGGCCAATGTCCAAAGGTAACTGAAACCGTGCCCGTATCGGCGCGCTCACGAGAAGGAGCTGTGACGACGGGCATTCTTGCAAAGTCGCGCTCGGTCATCATACCGATAAAAAACGCGAGGTCGATGCGGCGCCTGCAAGATAATCAACCGAAGGTCCGTAGCATCCTCGAATGCAGCAGGCGGCACGGGTGGTGCAGAAGAGAGTTCAGCTTCCAAGCGTTGCCTTAACGAGGCATCGAAAATCTGGAATGTTTCACCGCATTATTAGATGGTGGACTTGGCGCGGCCTTATTGATCGGATGTCGCTTTGCAACGGAGCAGCAAGCGGTTGATCAACAATGTCGCGCCAAATCTGTCGTGTGTTCTCGAACGCATCAATTGATGTCGTTCGCTTCGAGCCGGCGCTGCCAATTGAAGCCGCTGCAATCAGGCAGCGCGTTTTCGGTGAGCCTGATCAGAGGCCATTTGGGTTAAGCGACGGAAAGATAGGCATCGAAATAGAAGAGGATGCCAACAGACGATAGTAGATTGAAATACTCAACTATTGCGTTTGCGGGGTCTGGACCTCTAAAGATCCTCTTGCTTGATCATTGCTCGCCCGGTCGGGAGTCCAAACGTTTCGATCGCGAATGCCATCCAAAACATCTTCCTTGAAAAGGAGCTGGCTTCTTGATGAATTCTGGAGAGCCGATGTGAGTGTACTCGTGTGGAAACAACCAGCCGCTGGAAACAAGCTGTCCCGTCGGCGCCAATCGGCAAATAGCGCGATCGAAGCTCTTCTCGGCCGCGCCCGCTCGGAGAAGATCGCAAGACCTAACAAAAGCTTCTTTGGTGACATTCTTCTCACATCAACCGACTGTTTGTTGTCTATCCGTCAAATTGAATGCCCGGAGCACATGCAGGGTCAGCTTGCGAGAAAGCGCAGGCTGGCTGCCGAGATCGACTTGTCCACAAGGCCAACCAAGCAGCTCAGAGGCCGCCGCACGAGGGGCTGCGATGTCCTCGGGTAACTCCATGCTTCATCTTGGCTTAAATCTTCATGGTGCCGGTGGTCATTTCGCGGCGTGGCGCTGGCCGGGCACAAATCCAAGCGCCTTTTTCGACATCGAGCACTACGTCCGCACTGCGAAGATTGCGGAGCGTGGTCTGCTGGATGCTGTATTTCTGGCCGATACCCCTGCGATAAGTTCCGACATTACGCACCAGCCGCCGCTTAACGGGCTCGAACCGACGCTGGTTCTCGCTGTGATTGCACGTGAAACGGAGCGAATTGGCCTGATTGCGACAGCGTCGACAACCTACAATGAACCATACAATCTCGCTCGGCGTTTCCAATCGCTTGATGTCATCAGCGGTGGCCGCGTTGCGTGGAACGCGGTCACGACGTCGAGCCCGGCGACGGTTGCAAACTTTGGCGGTCGAGAGGTCGGGCGAGCGGATCGATACAGACGCGCCGAGGACTTCGTTGAAACCGTCCGTGCTCTCTGGCTGAGCTGGAGCGGCGAGATGGTCATCGCCGATCAGGCTGCGGGAGTTTACGCAGATGCGAGTCAATTCCGCCTGCTCGACCCCAATACGAATAGTTTCGGCATCCGAGGCCCACTCACGCATCCCGCTTCGCCCCAAGGCCAGCCAGTCATCGTTCAAGCGGGTGGTTCGGATCCCGGACTACGGCTTGGTGCCCGCAGTGCAGATGTCGTGTTTGCGGCAGCTGGAGACTTGACAACGGCTTTGCAGGAGGCAGGGCGCCTGCGCGCGCTCTCTCGGCAATTCGGCCGCCCTGCTGCTCCGCTCATCCTGCCAGGCCTTGTCACCTGTATCGGAGGCACCGAGGAAGAAGCGGCTCGTCGCAAAGAAAAACTGGACGGACTGCTCGATCTGGAGCGCGCCGTCGCCTCTCTTGCACGAAGCATGGGCGTGGCGGTCGAGAAGCTTAGCCTCGAAAGGCCGATCCCGGAGGAGATTTTGCCTAATGCAGATGATGTTCCGTTTTCTGTCGGTCACCATCGCACGATTGAAACTCTGGCACGTCAAGGTCGGACGGTTCGCGAAATCATCAGCAGCGTTCAAGCTTTTGGCCATCGCTTGCTCGTGGGTGCACCCGAGCAGATCGCGGATTCGATTGAGGCATGGTTCCGCGCTGGCGCGGTCGATGGTTTCAACATCATTCCCGACGTGCTGACAGATGGCACTCAAGCGTTTGTCGACAATGTGGTGCCCATCCTGCAGAAGCGCGGGCTATTTCGCAAAGAATATCGGGGACAGACTCTGCGAGAGCATTTCGGGATTTCCATTCCTTTCGAGCCGGCACGAGCCACACCTAGCTCACAGTTCTGACGCTTCCTCAACACCAAATGCTCTGGAGCCTGAATATGCCTTTATCGAATTCGCGGTCAACGAGGCGCTTCACTGGCAAGCCGAACTATCCAGCAAGAAAAGTGGCGGCTACCCTTGTCGTGCTATTGGGCCTGTCGCAATTGGTGCCCAGCATTCATGCTCAAGAAGGGTTAGCCGGCAGTGTAAAGCGAGGAGGCGTTATTCGTTACGGGCATTTTCAAGAGCCTGCTTGCCTGTTCGGGGGCTGGGTGCAGCAATGGTATCTGCAACGTCAGTACAGCGATAATCTGGTTGCGCGCACCGAGGGCGGCAACATTGTGCCATGGCTGGCTGAGTCTTGGAGCATTTCCGACGACAAAAAGGTGTACACATTCGAGATAAAGCCGAAAGTAAAGTTCACTGACGGGACTGCGCTCGATGCGCAGGCTATCGCTGACAACATCAACGGATGGCTTAGCAACGACCCCGATCTTCGCAATCCGACTGCCGCTCCCTATCTTGGCGATAGCTTCGAATCGGCAACTGCAATTGCTCCTCTGAAGTTGCAGGTAAAATTAAAGGTGCCGTTCCAGCCCTTGCTGAACGTATTCGCCCAATCCTCACAAGGCATTCTCTCGCCATCGGCGCTCAAACGTGGACTCGCGGTCAATTGCGAGAACCCTGTCGGTTCCGGCCCATTCATTGTCGACAAGTGGCGCCGTGGGCGAGAAGTCACCTTCCGCCGCAATCCCGACTACAATTCGGCCCCGGCCACCGCAAAACATCAAGGGCCGGCTTACGTTGACGGGATCACCTGGAAGTTTCTGCCAGATCAGACTGTCCGATACGGCTCGCTGATCACGGGCGAGACCGATGCCATATACGATATCCCGGCTGTCGCATGGAAGGACGCCAACTCCCGCTTTTCAGTCTTGCGGCACCTTACCGGCGGCACCCCCCTGCGCTTGGCATTGTATACGGCCCGGCCCCCATTTGACGACGTGCTCGTCCGCAAGGCCTTTGCCTATTCTACTGACCGAAGAGCCGCGGTCGACACATCCTTCCTTGGCTCTTTGCCGTTTGAGGGCAACGGGGCGCTAAGTCAGAGCTCGCAGGAATATTTGCCTGAGCTCGGCCATTCCTATGGATACGATGTTCGGAAGGCCAATCAGCTGCTTGATCAGGCGGGTTGGACTGAGCGAAATCGTAACGGCGTTCGTGTCAAGAACGGCAATCCGCTCATCGTGCGCATTTCCTATTCGAACGCGTTCCTGAAGCCGGATGGCGAGCAAGCCTTGCAAGTTATCCAGCAGCAGGCAAGGGAGGCCGGTTTTGACGTACGTCTTCAACCCACCAATCCGGCTGATTTCTTCGCCGGAAAAAACCTCGGACCCGATGATTATGAGGTCGTTCTCCTCTATTGGGTTGCCCCCGGCGCTGAGATATTCCGGATCTCGTGGAAGCCCGATCAGAACGGCGAGACCAATCGCTTCAATCCCTCACGCTATCAAGATCTGACGCTTTGGGACGTCATTCAAAAGGCGGAGCAGGAACTCAATGGGGCGCAACGTACCGCCCTCTATCAGCAGGCGGAACGGAAGATCGTGGATGAGGCTCCTGTGATTGGCCTCACGGTGCTGGACGTAACGTTGGCAACCAAGCCGAATCTCAAAGACGTTTGGCTGGACCGCGGCTCGGTTGGCGAACCCGTTTTCTATGACGCTCATTTCGATGACGGGAAGTGACGCCGTGATGATAGTAGCCCATCGTCCCATCGTTTGGCTCGCGCGCCGGATATTCTCCGGCGTGGTCGTGGTGTGGGCTGCCGCAACCTTTGCGTTCTTTATTCAATGTGTGCTCCCTGGCGACCGCGCCCAGATCATCATCAATGTGACGAGTGGCAACGTCGGGCCGGCGTCGTCGGCGGAGCTTGCAGCGATCAACGCGAAATATGGTTTTGATCAGCCGCTCGCGGTTCAATACGGCAAATACATATTGCAGATCCTGCATGGAGATCTTGGCGAGTCGTACCAGCAACATCGGCCTGTCGCAGCGATTATTGCGGAACAGATTGGCCCCACGATTGTTCTGGCCATCGCTGCGCTGCTGACCGCATGGCTTATCGCAATTCTGACAACCTTGTTCATCGCTGGCAGAGACAACATATGGTCGAAGCTGCTCAATGACACACAAGTCTTTTTGGCAACGGTGCCGCCTTACTGGCTAGCCACAATTCTGCTTGTGCTCTTTGCGGTAAAGCTAGGCATTTTTCCGGTGATCGGGGGAAATTCGCCGATCGGGCTCGTTCTGCCGACACTTGCGTTGGCTCTTGAACTATCGGGCTTTTTCGGACAAATCGTTCAGAACGAATTCACGCGCGTGCTCGAGCAGCCGTTCGTTACGTCCGCAAGGGCGCGGGGTATGAGTGATTTCGGCGTCAGGCTTCGCCATGTCCTCCGCCATGCCGCATTGCCCGGCATTACTTTATCAGGTTGGGCGCTCGGCAAACTTCTTTCGGGCGCGATTTTGATCGAGGTGGTTTTCGCCCGTCAAGGCCTAGGTGGCGTCCTTGTCGCTGCGACGTCCTCGCGAGACGTTCCGATTGTCTCGGGAGCTGTTTTGATCTCCGCGGCCCTATTCGTCCTTGCCAGTATCATTGTCGATCTGACTTACCGGGTAGTCGATCCGAGGATCAAGTTGACATGAGCATGTTCGCCGAAGTTACCTTGTCTCGGCCGCTTAGAGAAGTCCTAGCGATCGTGCGTCATGTCCCCTTTCGAATTGCGGTCTGTCTTATCATCTTTGGCGTCTTTGTCCTCGCGGCCATGGTGCCAAAGGTGCTGCAGACGCACGATCCGCTTGCTATTGATTTGAGATCGGCATTGCAGTCTCCGTCGATTGCTCACTGGTTTGGAACTGATCAACTGGGTCGAGATCTTTACTCTCGCGTGGTCGAGGGCGCAGGCCAATCCTTGGCTATCGGACTTGGCGCGACGGCGCTGAGCATGTCCGTTGCAATGGCCATCGGCGGCGCCGCTGCACTTTCTGGCGGTTTATTAGACGGCATTCTCAGCAGAATTATTGACGTGCTCCTCGCAATTCCCACGCTCTTGCTCGCCCTTGTGTTCGTGACAGTTTTTGGGCCGTCAGTATTGACTGAAGTCGTAGCTGTCGGAATCGGAACAGCGCCGGGCTATGCGCGCATGATCAGGGGCCAGATGCTTTCCATCAAAGGGGCAGGCTACGTGGAGGCCGCTAAGGTGCTGGGCCATTCATTTCCCCGTATTGTCTGGAGGCATATTCTTCCCAACGCCATGAACCCGCTGACGGCAATGATGACGATCGGCGTAGGACAGGCGATTATATGGGCCTCCGGTCTTGCTTTTCTAGGACTCGGCGTCGCTCCCCCGGCGCCTGAATGGGGCGCGCTGCTCAATGCCGGGCGCAATTATGTAATCTACGCCTGGTGGCTTGAGATCATACCCGGTTTGGCAGTTACGGCGTTTGCCCTCAGCCTCACCATCATCGGGCGCCATCTACAGGACCGTCTGGAAGGACAAAGATGAATGTCGCAGGGTCGCCCTCAGCCTGTCCCGCAGCAGCCAGACCTCCTCAGGGTCGAATCGCTGCGTGTTTCCTTCGGGCGCGGCATCGCCGAGAACACGGTCGTGCGCAGCATATCCTTCTCCCTCCGACCGGGACAGTGTCTTGCGATTGTCGGTGAATCCGGCTCGGGCAAGAGCGTGACTGCGCGGTCTCTCATAGGCCTTGCTGGTCGCTACGCCAATGTTCATGCACGCAAGCTAAGCTTCGACGGGATGGACCTAATCGGCCTTAGCGATCGTGCCTGGCGGCGCATCCGCGGCACCGAGATTGGCTTTGTATTACAGGATGCACTCGTCTCGCTTGACCCGCTTCGCCGGATTGGCAAAGAGGTTGGTGAAGGCTTGCTCCTCCACGGTGCGGTATCATCACGCGAGGAGCTCGCGCAGCGCGTCATTGCTCTCCTTAAGCTCGTCGGTGTCCCTGAGCCCGAGACCAAGGCCGAGCAGCTGCCGCATCAATTATCCGGCGGCCAGCGTCAACGGGCTCTCATCGCTTCGGCACTTGCACTCGATCCGCGCATCCTGATCGCAGACGAACCGACGACCGCGCTCGATGTGACAGCGCAAGCTCATGTGCTGGCACTGCTCGAGGAGACCAAAACGAGGGGCAAGGCTCTGATCCTGATCAGTCACGATCTGGCAGTGGTCTCCCGCGTGGCGGATGAGATCCTCGTCATGCGAGGAGGCGAGGTCGTCGAACGCGGCACCGCTGCCCAGATATTCAGAGATCCGCGACACCCCTATACTCGTCAGCTGCTGGACGCCGTGCCATCAGGCCGGCCGCGCGGCTCACGCCTCTCACCATCGACTATTGTGGGTTCGCCTCTGCAGCAAATACAGCTACCCCTACAATCGCTGCCGAAATCTCGTCCCATCCTGCTCGAAGCGACAAGTCTGGTGAAGCGCTTCAAGGGCCCGGATGGCACTTTACGGGCGGCTGTGGACGACGTCTCCTTCGAACTGCGATCCGGCGAGACTTTGGGCATCGTGGGTGAGTCCGGATCAGGAAAGTCAACGATGGCGCGCATGGTCCTGGCCCTCGACGAGCCTGACGAGGGAGCCGTTCAGCTTGCAGGCCGGCCTTGGACCAGGCTCGCCGAGCGCGAACGGCGGGCTCGGCGGCGGTCGCTATCGATCATCTACCAGGATCCTCTTGGCTCGTTTGATCCACGTTGGACGGTCGGGCGCATCATATCCGACAGCCTTTCGAGCGATGTTGAGACACGGCGCAAGCGGCAGGAGCGCGTTATCGAGCTGCTCGATCTGGTCGGGCTATCCCAGGCCTTGCTGGACCGACGACCGCTCGAGCTCTCGGGCGGTCAGCGCCAGCGCGTTGCGATCGCCCGCGCGATTGCACCAAATCCTGCCGTAATCGTCTGCGATGAGCCGGTTTCGGCGCTCGACGTCTCGATCCAGGCCCAGGTCTTGGACCTGCTCGGCTATCTGAGGGACCACCTCGGCGTAAGTTATCTCTTCATCTCGCATGATCTCAGTGTTGTTCGTCTTATCAGCGATCGCGTCATAGTTATGCGTCGGGGGAGAATTGTCGATAGTGGCGTCACTGACGAGATATTTCGTAATCCACAGTCTGAATATACCAAGAGCCTTATCGCCGCCATGCCGCGTCTTATGCGCGACCACAAGATAGGTCATTCAGCTACGATCCTCGAAGAAGGCATCGCATGAACGGCTTCGAATTCGATCCCTTATCATAAAAATGTCTATCTCCGATCGCGGGGGCATTCGCCTTTGCACCCGCCGATTTGGTCACGATTGCGCGCTCGTTCATCGCTCGACCAGGACAGTCTGTGGCGCGGGTTCCAACTAGATGACGGACCGGCGCGCCGAGCAGGGCTAGCCGAGTTCGAACACTCGCTAACCGTGAGGTCGGCGTTCCGCAAATATCGAATTGCAAGTCATCGATTGAGTGCCCGCAAGGAGACTAACGGCTCTTGCTCTCCTGCTAACGAGCTCGGAATTTTCGCTTTCGCGATACCCTTGCGAACATGGTGCGGTCCCTGACAACGAAAGCGTGTTTGTCAGGTTCAAAACATTCGGCGTCAATATCGATTTCATGACGCCTATTCAGCCCCTTGCTTCCGACTGATGCGCGGCTGGCACGGTCGTTGCTATCGGATAACGAGGTAACGCAGCGTAAGGGCTGAGTGCAGCCCTAGATGACGATCACTTTTCCGCCCGGAAGCCGTGGGTCCATTGAGAAAGAAGCAAGACCTTGAATTTTTCGCATTCTGTTTGATGGAGAGCGATTTGGATGTGCCTATAAGAGCTGACGAGCCAAACCGCGACTTCTGGACATATCGGCACCGTCAAACGACCGTTGCGTTGTCAGCGAACAATTTCAGCGAGCGAGCGGCAGTGGGGGGCGCATGACTAGAATTCGGCTGACGTGCTCAAGCGTGCCGGCTGCGGAGATCACCGACACAATAGGCGCCTCATCGAGGCATCGTGTCGCCATTTCGCCGACGAGTTCGCCACCGGTCGCATAGCGTACCTCCAAGGCGGAACAAAAGAGAGGTCAATAACAGGCCTCCCGTAATCCGCGCAATACGGAATCGTCGTGATGTCGCAAACGATCGGCGCTGATAGCGAGTGCACCGCGAATGACGGGGCAGAGCACTGGTCAGATCCGAAACACAATCTTTCATCAGATGGCGACTTTGTTCGGTACTGGAGCCGAGCTGCCGATCGGTTGCGCGCGGTGGCCGCCGTCGGGAGGCGAACCGAAGAGGCGATCAGAAGGACCGGGACTGGCTTGCAGCTATCCTCCGAGAACTTTAACGGTCACGACCTGTCAGATTTCCCGTTGCGACGCTGTACCCTCAATCGTGCGCAGCTCTACGGAGCAAAGTTGGATCGGGCAGACCTTTCTGAGGCCAATCTTATCTGTCCGGGGCTGGAGAGGGCAAGTTTCCGCGGGGCCAAGCTCGATTTTGCGTATATGCACGCGATTGCAGCGCAGGTCTGCAACTTCGATGATGCCAGTCTGCGCAATATCATTGATGCGACCGGCAGTCTGTTTCACGGTTGCAGCATGAAAAGGACACGCTTTGACAACGCGATGCTCAGTGGACTTCTCGCTTACCAGTGCGATGCGAGTTATGCTGTATTTGATGGCGCGGAATTACAGGGTTCGACCATCAATGAATGCTTTCTTCCTTCCGCTTCCTTCCGCTTTGCCAAGCTGAGCCAAGTCACGATTACGAAGGCGTATCTGGCGGATTGCTCGTTCTTCCAGTCAAAGGGGGACTGTTTATCGATCGTGCGTCCCACCTCGGTCGACGGTCTTGTCCTGGAAGGCGCTCATCTTCCGTATCTGAGACTCTCAAAGGTGAGCGGCCGCATTGCGGCGAGAGCCCTGAACGCTCCATTCGCTGATCTTCACCTGTCAAATCTTTCAAGTGCGGAGCTTGGGCAGGCAGACTTGAGCCAGGCGCGGCTTCTGTCCGTAAGCTTGTCCAACGCGAACCTCGTTGGTGCTGTGCTCAACGGTGCATCCATTCATTCATGCCAGCTCGACGGAGCGGACCTATCTCTGGCATCAGGCGAATGCATTTCGATAACAGAGAGCACAATGCGAGCCGCCAAATTATCGGGCTTTCGTGGCCGCTGTGCCTTTGTGCGCGACTGCGACCTCGAACGCGCAGACCTATCTAATGCTTATCTCTACAGGTCGATGATTACCGGTGATCCCCCGCAATCAATGGCATTGGATCACGCGAATCTCGAAGGATCCAATCTCGTGCAGGCATATCTTGCGGCGGGAATGACCGGCAGCAACCTGGAGGCTGCGCGCACCGCATACGTTCGTATGAATCAATCATCCTTGCGCAACGCGAACCTGAGCGGGATATCGCCCTTCCAGGCCAGCTTCGTAAAGGTCGACGTTTCGGGCGCAAAGATAACGACATTCGAGCCACCGTTTTTTGCAGACCGATGTCCGGGCCTTCAGACCGCCCTTCAGGATGATCAGCCGTGCGGACCATCAAGCTATCTAGCTGAGTTCTCTTCGTTGATGAGACGCGGTCGAGAGGGATCAACCTGATGATTAGACCAAGGAGATAGAATGTTTGGTCGCTTGGACGAGATTGCGCGGAAGTCTCGTGCTTTGGCAGGACGAGAAGCCGTCGTAAGGCTCACTAGCGTGCGGCGCCAGTGCAGCACGCGGTAGACCTTCCGTCAAGTGATCGATCGGAAGGCCCTTCTTTGGCGTCAAAAGCGGAAACAAAAGTATGCATCTAGACTCTCTTTCAGCGGGAAAAACCTTCATCCGGGAAGTCGCGCGAACGGGTCAGACTATCGGCACCGTACACACTTTAGGCGCCTTGCACCTTGGGCATGCAGAATTAATTAGAAGAGCGGCAGTCGAGAATGACGTCGCGATCGTCACAGTCTACCCGAACAAGAGCCAGTTTGAGCCAGGTGTTAGCTACCATTTCAATTTGGACGATGATATTCGGCTTGCGCTACGTGCAGGAGCGACTGCCGTGCTTTCGTCTAACGACGCCGAGATGTTCCCCGCGGGCTATCGGACGCTGATATCGCAAGACGATTATCATTTGCGTTTGGACGGGCCTCAGGAGCACTTGAAGGAGGCCGTTACCGGTGCGATTCGCTGGATCTGCTTTGCACGACCAACTCGCAGCTACTTCGGCCTGAAAGATATCGGTCAGGCGATCCTGGTGAAGCGCGCCGTCGCAGACCTCCTTCTCGATTGCGAGATACGGTTTGTGCCCACCGTGAGATATAGGAACGGAGTGCCCATTTCGTCGCGTTTGAGGCGATTTAGCCGCTCCGAGCTTGATGAGCTTTCGTGTCTCTCCACGGCATTGGACCATTCGAGGAAAGAGATCGCCCAAGGAGCGTCGAGCGTCAAGGATCTGGTAGCGTCGGCTACATCTAAAATAGCGTTCCGACAATTTAAACTCGATTTTGTTCGGATTGTTGGCGCTGATAGCTTCGTCGACCTGGAGCAGGTCAAGCTCCCTTTCATAATTGTTGGAGCGGCAATGGCTCATGGTCTCAGGGTCTTCGATAGTATCTACGTTCCAGATCAGGATACACTCCTGAATGGTCCTCCGGATGTCTGGATCGATCTGCCTGAACAGTCCTAGCCGCACGATTATGCATAGCGTGATGTTGACAAAAGCAGCGACTCCGGGCCTGCCCGAACGCAGGGGCTGACTGTGCATTCGGCTTGATTTTGCCTCCAGCGCATAACCACCTTTAACCAGCGCTGGGAGCTCTCACTGATCCATTGAGTAGATCGACTTGGAAAGTCAATGCGATCCTTACTGCCCGACATGGTAGGGCGATGCCAGCTGCACTGTGAATTAGTCTGGTCGAGCGCCCGTCGCAGCCAAGCGCTGCGCCAGCTCGAAGCGATGAATCGCGCCACACCGTAAACTCTCGAGAGCAGAATCTGCAAGTGTGTGTGTGTGTATGATCATGACAAAGCGATCGGAAGATTATAGGGCTGAGGATTCGTGTGTTATCCCGCTGAGCAAGCTGGATGTAAGCGAGGGCAAGCGCTTTCAAGACGACAGCATGTGGACTTGCTTTGAGCGGTTGCGAAAGGAAGATCCCGTTCACTACTGTCAAGATAGCGCTCATGGTCCATATTGGTCCGTAACGAAATACCGGGATATCGTAGCCGTAGACACAAACCACAAAGCGTTCTCGTCAGAGGAAGGAGTCACGATTGTCGACGTGCCTGGCGAGCACTGGACCCCGAGCTTCATCAAGATGGGGCCTCCCAAGCACGCCGAGCAGCGCAACACCGTAAGCCCGATCGTCGGACCGGAAAGCTTGACGAAGCTCGACGGCTTGATCCGGTCTCGGGTCAGGGCGATCCTCGCGGGCTTGCCGCGCAATGAGACCTTCAACTGGGTGGACATGGTCTCAATAGAGTTGACGACGCAAATGCTCGCCACGCTGTTCGACTTTCCATTCGAGGATCGGCGGCTGCTGACCTATTGGTCGGACGTAGCTGTTGCAGCTCCGAAAGCAGGCCATGCAATCGACAGTTGGGAGAAGCGAAGCACCATCTTGTCTGAGTGCTTAGACTATTTCACCCGGCTTTGGAACGAGCGCATCAAAGCCGAGCCGCGCCTCGACCTGCTCTCCCTGATGGCGCATTCGCCGGCCACGCGGCGCATGGGGCCAAGTGAGTTTCTCGGAAATCTGATTCTGCTGATCGTTGGTGGCAATGACACCACGCGCAACTCGATTACCGGCGGCCTCCTGTTCATGAATCAGTACCCCTCCGAGCTGCGAAAGCTAATTGACAATCCCAAGCTGATCTCAAGCGCCGTGTCCGAGATTATTCGGTACCAGACGCCAATCGCGCATATGCGCCGTACCGCCGCGATCGACAGCATCGTAGGCGGAAAACAGATCAGGAAAGGCGACAAGCTGGTCATGTGGTACATCTCCGGTAACAGGGACGAAGAGATCATTGAGAACGCCAACAATTTCGTGATCGATCGCAAGAATGTGAGGCAGCATCTCTCGTTTGGATTCGGCATCCATCGCTGTCTTGGTCGACATCTTGCGGAACTGCAGTTGAGAGTCCTCTGGGAAGAGATTTTGTCTGCGGAATTGTGGTTCGAGGTTGTCGGCGAACCCGAGCGGATTGCGTCTAACTTCGTGCACGGCTATTCCGCTCTCCCCGTGCGGATTGCAGCCTAGGCTCAAATTGCTCTGCTCACGCAGACGGCAGGCGGCAGAGCGGGCTTGTCCTGAGCCATCTTTGGTTTCTGCAAGCAGCGCAGCTGAGGTGATCGACGGGAACAATGCTGCATGTCGGAAGCAATTACCGGCCCGGCAGACGCTTGGAAGGACCTCTAGGTGAGGCGCGCGTCTCGACTCGCAAGCGCTTGACACGCTAATTGAACCTCAACGGCTATTCCGATGCAGGTCTCCGGGCCACCTCGAATAGCCGAAACCATAGAGGCCAATGACCTTGATGTTGAAAATTGTAGCTGCGGCAGCGATTTTCCTTGGAGAAGCTCTTTCGATATTCGCCGAGTGAATTGCCTCAAGGCAATTCGGAAAGGCCGGTAACGATCTGGCGATGCTTTGGCCGATGTTTCTCCTGGTATGCCTGGGTGGCATCCTCCTCGTTTTCGGATACGCGCTGGGCTACATGCATCTCAAGAATATCTGGATCATTGTCTCGATATCGGTGGGAGCTATCCTGGTCGTGGAGCCAACTCACGGTTCTGCTCTTTAGAGACGTGCCGACCGCCGGTTCGCTCATTGGGCTGGTTCTCGGTGCGCTTGGTGTGCTCGCTGCCATATTTCTATGAAGGTGATCTCACCGGGCGCGGATGGCCGCCGCACTTTGCGATATGCAGCCTGAGGATCTGCGGAAGGTCGATTCAGCCAGTTGGGAAGAGGAAAGATATCGATTCTGATCGTCGTTCAGCATCTCGTCACCGGTGTACGGCCGCTAGGTTGTTAAGCTCTTATGTCGAAGTCCCCCTTACCGTTAGCGAGATGCGTGTGGCGAGCGTAGGTCTGCCAATCTATAAGTTGGCCGTTTCTGCTTGACCATAATTCGCCGATTAGGCCCCGACTGTTCTCCTGGCTACCACTAACGTTTGGGGGGCGACTTGACTCGGTCGGTGTGGACGGAGCCACCGGCAGAGGGGCAAGACTCGTACCGGATGGCGTCGAGGCCAGGGCACCTCAGCCGCGGTGACGTCGCGGCTGCTTTCACCGACGCAGTTACCCGCATCGCTCTCTTCAGGAACATTGGAGCTCCGATGGAACTGGAACTTCAGGTGACGTCGGCTTTCTTGTGCATCGGCAAGAACGCTTTTGGTCAGCTAGTCGTCAGGCAGGCGGTCTATCCAGACGGGCTGCACATTCGTGACTTTTTATCGGAGACGAAGCATGACAGGCATTGGCCGAGCCGGCGCACCGGAAGTTGGGGCCGCAGGAGCCGGCAACACCGAAGACGTGAGCGGTTCGAGCGTGGAGCCCCGCCTCTTGCCGGGAGGACGCGGTCAATCCTTCGATGCCGTCATAGAGCGGATGCGCTCTGGGCCTCAACACAGAACCGGGGCGCTTGGCAACTCAACCTCGGATGTGGCGGCGCCATCGCGGGGTGAGATCAAGGCAGCAACGCGAAAAATGGGCAGCCTGCTTGAGGAGCTTGAAGCTAGCCGTCGAGCGGCCACGCACGGCCAGAACTTGCAAGAGGCGCAAGAGCTGATCGATCAAGTCGTCAAAGCAGGCTCAACAGTTCTGGAGTATTACGCGGATCTGCCTGCCAATTTGGGGCGTCGCATTCTGCCCGACGATCGGGCTCGCCGGCTCCGCGATGACACGCTGGACGCGGCCGATGAATGTAACGCAGTGGCCACCCGGATTATTTACGAACTGGAGAAGAAAAGAAAGGGAGCAACAGGCTGGCTGGAGAGGATCAAAGGCACCGGTACGCCCGCCCAGGTGACCGGCGCGTTTGCAAGCGTGTCGAACTACTATGCAGCCTGCATGGAATGGTGGGGAAAGAAGGTGTTGCGCTCGGAGCGGATGCAGTCTGTCTGTGCGGCTACTGCCAACTTGCCAAGCAGCACGCCCGAGATGCGCAAGGCCGAAGAGGCCGCATTAAGACTGCATACCGGCTGGGCTCTCAATACGAAGTGCATGTATCTGCACTCGCGGATCGCTCTCGCGGAGCTCTTGATTGACTCGCGAGCGAGCACGCTCGACCCAGACGTGCACGACGCCCTCATGGACGAGAGCGGGCGGGTGCGTCTGCTCGGGACCTTCATCGGGGATGTTTTTCCAGCATTCGTATCGACCGCCGAGGCCGTTCTGAACAGCAACGGGGCACCGCTCGACGCCGAGCATCGCGCCGTTCTGGAAGGTGTCATGGAGCGGCTTTCCGAATTCGCTTCAGGGGTGAGTTCCATGGTTGCTACGCTGAGGGCGGCCGGAACGGGAGCTGACCTTCCGTTGCAGTTGCTGGACGAGATCGTGGAAGGTGCGTGGCTTACGGCGAACGAAGTCATGCGGTTGCTGGCAGTGCAGCCAAAGTTAGCAGCCACTATTGAACCGCCGGCTTGGGCTGCGCTGCCGGAAAATACCGCCACGGTGGGTGAAAGCAGTGTAGCGCGCAGAAAGGGCAAAGGAAGGCGCGCAGCGGCCGCAGGCGAGGGGAGTTCGACGGCCCGCCCGCCCGAGCCGCAAGTCGCCAAGCCCGATGCGGCCACGGCCCGAACCGGCAAGGTTATCGTGCTCTCGGACCTCGGTACCAAAAAACTAGCGACCGCGGAGGAGGCACGCGCGAGGGCGTCAACCTCTGCTACCGAGCACCTCCAGATGTGGCAGGCTCCGCCCTCCAGGAAAGCACTGGCGGGATTACTCGAGCGACTGGACGAGCTGCTGAAATTTGATCTGCCGGCTCAGCAAAGTGCCGTCTCGCAAGCGCGCCAGATGAAGCCCGAGGACGCCGACCACGTCTTGGATCTCGTCATTAGGCGCTTGCAGACGCAGGCCGCCGAGATTGAGGCCTGTGTAGCCGCGCTGGAGGAGCCTCGCCGACGTGGCCTGCTCACGCCTGCGCAAGTGCCCGAAGTGCACGAAAAAATACTCCGGCTCAAGGCGATGTGGTCTGAGGTGCAGGGACAGGCAAACTCATTGAAAGCGCGAAAGGCAGCAATCACGAGCGATTGCATGAAGACGTACCCGTTTCCATCGCAAAAGTATCTCGAACAGTTGCGCGCGGCGGGGGAACTGGAGTCAGTGGGTCCGCCGCAAGCGTTGAAGGGAGAGCCAGGTAAGCTATTCGAGATCAAGCTGCAACCCAAGGCACTGCGCTCCGGCGCGATGCCAAGGCCAATGTGGGTGCACATCCATACCGAGCAGTCGGTTCATGCCTGGCAATTGGCAACGCTGGGCGATCGCGAATTCGCCGCCTGCCACGTGAAGTCAGACGAACAGCGCGGATACAATCAGCATTGGCAGAACGCTCGAACCGCCAAGGGTCACGAGAATGTCGTGATCCACCGCGGCAAGCTCACTCCTGCGTTCTGTAGGTCCTTGTTGAGCACCGCCGCTGGCCGGCCGTGGCAGCCGCTTCCCGATCCGGAGCACGTTTCAGCGCAGATGGCTCGACTGGGGATCTAGTGAGCTGGTTGCCTTGCGGCGGTGAGCCGTTCGGTGGCAGCGTTCATGCTTCCAGACCGGCGCGGCGGATTGCCCGAGCAGCGCTGAGCCCATCTTACAAAAGGCATGTGGCGAACATCGGCACCCATGCGAGAAGTTGGGCCGCTGAGTATTGCAGATGGAAAACACGTACCTGATGCCGGCGGCGATCCGCCGGATGTAACAGTGCTTTCGCCTGTTTGCCCGCGGCAAACTGGCGCGCAAACCGTCGGCGGAGCTTCAACGGATCGCGGAAGGTTCGGTGGCACGGGAGCTGAGCATCATGGCCGCTTTGACGAATCGAGCCGGGCGGTGCACAACAACGCCGCCTGTTTGCTACTTTTGCATAAGGCTACGACGGTCCCAGCATCAAGCCTCCTTGGCCCCCAAAGATGCTGGGGCTCGTCGTTCTTCCTGAAGCGTCTCTGCAGTCCAGGCGAACAAGACGATGGGTAAGCGATCTTCGCAGTCTTCGTACTCGCTGATGAAATCGCGCGCCCAAGTGTGACGCAGGCGCGTTCCGGAAGCGCATGTGCGGGACCATCCAAACCGACTGTCGCCTTGCTCGACGATACAAGCCGGATTCCAGAAACCGCTGTACTCGAGTGCTCCCAGACATGCATCGACCACTCCGCGGCTCGTCCAGCGTTCGATCATGAAGCTGATTGCAGGTTTCCGAGCGGGCTAACATTGAGCCGTACGGTTATGTCCGGACTTATCCATTCCCTAGATAGATCTGATCAAGAAAATCAATTTTACCGCTTACAGCGTCGTCATATAGACCCGAGGACGGTTGGGGCCAACCTAGGGAAGCGATTTCTCGGATGAAAAAGTCTGTGTTAGTGACGGCGAGCGCCCTCGCGCTTGCAACTGCGGCGGTGCCTCCTTTTGCTGCAAAAGTTGCCGCGCAACCGGTTGCCGGCCGGGTGGAGGTAGCCGATACATCATATCCTCAGTGCGCGGACGACCCGTTGGATGGTATCTGCGACCTGTTCTTTTGTTTGACCGATCCCTCGTGCGTGCGACACTGAGGACCGAAAACAAGTCAAGCAGAGAACGAGGATTGAGCCTCGTGCCGCCGCTTGCTCCAACAGCGGCCGCGTCCTCATGGCGTACGGTTAAACTGGCAGAGATGGTGCACGCGGCGCCATCTCAATTCTCTTAAGATGATCAAAGCGATTGCTCACTTTCAGCCAGTCTGTGACTACCGCCGTGCGCGGCCGCCGCATCGGCGTAGGTTGGGTAAACGGGAAAAGTCGTTTTAGATCGCGACGTTGTGTTCCGATGCGAGCCACAGCTCGATCTCAAACTGGTCGAATTTCTATTGCTTCCACGCCACGCCCATAACGCCCCTTCGGTTCGATGGTTCGCATTTCGGATGTCATGATGTCCATTTTTCCCGGTTATGCCTAGGGTAGCCGTCGTGGCGTTAGGAAGTTTCGTTTATGGTCGGGCGTCAAATTCAGTGGCGCCGTCTCCGGCATCATGAGCATGGCAAAGAGCCCGGCCGCGCTAGCGAAAAGCATGTACCAGGCGGGCACAAGTGCGCTGCCGGTAAGGTGGATTAGCCAGGTGACGATCGGTTGCGCTGTGCCTCCGAAAATCGCTATCGCAAAAGCGTAAATCGTCGCGAAGGCGCCACCACGAATGTTCCTGGGCAAACCTTCGGCCATGCTCACGTAGAAGGCGCTATACGGAATCGTTCCGATCAGGGTGAGGGCGCCGAGACCTCCTAGAAGTGCGAAGGCACTGCGGCTCTCTGCAATCCACAAGAATACCGGATAGGTCATCAGCAATGCAGTGACCTGCGGCCATATCATGATGCGACGACGACCTGCGCGGTCGGCGAGCAGGCCGCCCAGCAGTGCTGCAGCAATTCCGACCACATTGCTGATGAGCGTGGTACCAAAGGCGAGCGGCGCGGAAACGTGGAGGGTGTTCATCGCGTAGGTGGTCATATATCCCGTAACATAAGTCGTGATCGTGCAGCTGGCCAAGATGACAAATCCCAAGCTCATGATGCGGCGATTGGCACGCGATTGGCCTCCTGGCTGGGTGACCAGAACGTGCGCCTCGGGCCGGTGCAACGTTTCGGGTAAGACGCTCCGCAACAAAAGTCCAAACGGCAACGTAGCGGCGCCGAGCAACAGCGCGATCCGCCATCCGTACGCATTTAGCGCTTCGCTTGTCATGGTGAGCGAGAGTATTTCTCCAACCAACGCTCCGGCCGTCGCAGCTATCTGCTGGCTCGCGGGCTGAAAGGAGACAGCAAGACCGCGCGCGTCAGCGGAGGCCGCTTCCATCAAGTAGGCGGTCGTCGGACCCACTTCACCTCCGAGAGCAAAGCCTTGCAGCAAGCGTGCGAAGACGACCAGTGACGGAGCGGCAAGTCCTATCGTCTCATACGATGGCGTGATAGCTAACAATAGGACCGCGGCACTCATCATGGTAAAGCTGGCGGTCATCGCGGGCCGTCGGCCGGCCCGATCCGAATACGAGCCGAGTACGATGGCCCCGATCGGTCTGGTCACAAAACCTGCGCCGAAGGTTGCGAGTGACAGCATGAGGCTAGCGAACGAGTCTGTTGCCGGGAAGAACGCTTGGCCGATCTGTATCGCGAAAAAGCTGTAGGTCCCGAAGTCGTAGAATTCGATAATATTGCCGATGGTTGCGCCCAACACGGCGCGGCTCGTCAAGCGTTCCTCTGCGGGATGGCGGACCGGCTCCAGCCTCTCCTGAGTAGATTTCCTCGACATCATCGACCTAATCTGAAGCGCGATCCCTGACCCAAAATTTTGGCCAGGCAGGTCGCATTGTTGCATTGCACTGCCCGCTCCCGTCCCTCACGGCCAGTGCGCCAGGCAACATGTAGGCTGAAGCGCATCACGACGAAGCTCACCGTAACGTCTGCAATAAAAATGCCTGCCTCTCCCCACCATTTGCCCTTGATCTGATCGCTGGCCTGGCCGGCAAAGACAAATATGCGAACCTGCCGCATTCGTCAGGTGGCTGCAGACTTTTGCGCTGCTGTGGCGAGTGTGCGACAAAATTGACGGGCGTCGCACACGACTGACGACGACTCGAGCCATTCCGCCTCGGCCAGGTTGCGTCCGCTCCCTAAGCTGCCAATGGCCTAGGCCCTTCATCGCCAAGGCGCTCGCCGCCGCTCAGCGCGCCTGCGGCGGTTTCTCGCGCGCGTGCAAGCTCACCTTTTATAGGTGCTCCACCTACGGCCACGGACGGGTAGCCAGCGAGCGCGCGACCCGTCTGCTCAGGGGCCGATCGCATCTGGCGACGATCAAGACCAGACTGTCCGTCATCCCTGCGTTCCGCGCCGCTCGCCGTGCATCTCGGCTATCTCCGGCGCGAGGGCGTCCCCGGGACGGGGACAAGGCGCGGCGTATTCGGCCCGGAGGCCGACGATGCCTATCTCAAGTCGTTCGGTGAGCGCTGCCAAAATTTCAGAGTCGTACATCTTGGTCAACCACTTGGGGAGCTGTTAACGCAAATGAGTGACGCCACACGTAGGAGCTACCGTTCGTGTGCCCGGACGGGCGAGCACGAATGCGGCCTACGTTTCTTCGCCAACGGACCGTTGGAAGGAGAATTCACTCGTGTCCTGAATGAGGAAGATCGTCGTAATTCGTGCAGTGCAGTGTCGAAGTCGCCGCTGAAATGTCCGCTTCCTCTAAGCGCGCCCTAACACGAGCGCCATTTGCATGACGCTGAGCGTCAATAGCAGCCGGGACAAAGTTGGCCGTTCGTATTGCCTCACATGAGGATGTAACATTCCGTTTGACCGATGTAGCTCCGGCTGTCAGTCGAGGTTGCATCATGGCGCGCAGGATCGGAGGCACTGGGTACGTCGCGGAGGCCCATTACAAGCAGTGGCAGCCGCAGTCCCGGGATCACCGGCACCGCCGCACCTTTAGTAGGACGCGGGATGATCGGCTCGGCTGCTTTGCGTCTGAGCGATTTCGTTCTTCATCCAATCAGGTGAGCAGTTCGCTCCGCGGTTGCCGGGCCCTCACGTAGGTCGCGCTCTCGTCTGTTTTCGCGCTGGCGCGGCTACGGTTAGCGGCCAGTGCATAGGCTCGAAGTGTAAGCCAGAACGACTGGTCGCGAGCAGAGATCGAAATGCATACGTTCGGTGCAAGGCTGGATCTGGCCGCGGTCCGCATCGCCTGGACCTCCTAATCAGCTTTACCGCCAGGTGAATGCGATGCACGACGCAGACCTGCGCGCCGACTGGGAGGTCAGGCGGAACGAGATTTGGCTCGAAGTTGGTCGCATCAGACGTGGCAGATGCGGCCGCCGGTTTGTCTCCCTTGTTCGACCTTTGTCAGCTTCTCGAAAGCCAGCCTCTTGGTTGCACCATAGCACGCAGGATCGGAGGACTGGAGTACGTCGCGGAATGCCCATTGCACGCGGCCAGCGTCGCACCTTTAGACGTGCGCGGGATGACCGTCTCGGCTGCTTTGCGTCTGATCGATCGCAACAAGCGCTGCACGATGGTGTGCTGCGGCGGGCCGAACTGTCCGAGGTGTTGTTCAGCGAGGCGGAGACTTGCCAGCGCGCTCAGACGGGGCTTGGCCGCCAAACCAGCAGTGGGATTGCGCGAGCGTATCTATCGGATGGGAGTCCTGTCAATTGGCCCTACCAGATCTGGGCGTTTTTCAAGCAGCACCTCCACCGTAGGGTCACGGTAGATCGCACGCACATAGGCGTGTGCAGCCAGCTTCGAAACGCGGAAAAGAGCGCATGACGAACATCAAGCTTAGCTACCAGTCCATTGCGGATGCACGCGCACAGCGAACCATCGCCTATCAAAACACGAGAGGGAGAACGCTAGCCCCGAGTCGTCGAGGTTTCCAGATGATACGAGGAATGAAGCCGATTGCGCGGATGGTCGTAGCAATAAGGCGCGCGCTCGCCATGTACGATCTCGACCGGTGCTGCGCAATCTGGTGGCTCTATCGTCTCCATTTCGGATTCACCCGCGACGTGATGTTGGGGCTCGCCGCGGTCACGGTTGCTCAGGAGAGATCCCGCTGCGGAATTTAGGAATCGTGGCGTCGAGCGCCTTCCATACGGGTTCGGCCGCGAACCTGCCGCAGGCTACGCGTTTGGCTAGCGGACAAAGGCGTTGCTCAACGCCAATCGCCTCACGTCTCTCCCAGCCAACAGGCCGCAAATCACATCGAGTACCGGCGGCCTACGCGGGGCACTGATGGTGCGAGCCAACGCGATCAGCAGGCCGCGAAGATCGAACTTTTGCTCGCACTTCACACCTAAAGTCGAAACTGTCGACGGATGATGCTGCCCATAGCCGAGTTGTGAGTGGCCGAACGGTGGCGCAAGCGACCGTCGAGGAATTACGTACTGCGACGATGAACAAGGCGGTCGCTGCGCAACATGCCGCCCTTACTAAGAACCGATTGTCAGGTTTGAGACGGACGTCCAAAAGTCCACACTTACATGGGTTGGAAACGACTGGAGAACCTCCAATTTTCGAGCGGCACGCTGCTTGCTACATCGAAAGCCAGGACGCAGTTCCCGCATGCCCGCTCTTTGAAGCCGAGTATGCATCTTCCGAATGCTTCCACTCACCTAGCAAGGCGCCGAAGTCCGGCTGGCTAACTCAGGACAACTCCCATGAAGAATTCGCTTTTTCTCGCAGCGTCGCTATCCATGAGCTGTTTGATGGCCGCGGGACTGTCCCAGGCGCTAGCGCCTGCGAGCGGGGCTGAGGATCCTTTTCTTTGGCTTGAGGAAATCGAAGGGCCGCGCGCATTGGCTTGGGCTCGCACCGAGAACGGCAAGACACTCAGTGCGCTCCAATCTGATCCACGTTACCAGCGCTTCTACGGGGAAGCGCTCCACGTTCTTCAGGCCAAGGACCGGATTCCGTACGTCTCATTGGGACGGCGCGGTCTCGATAATTTCTGGCAGGACGAGAACCAGGTGCGCGGCGTCTTACGGCGTACGACGCTTGAAAGCTATCGAACCCAAAGCCCACGATGGGAGACCATTCTCGACGTGGATGCTCTGGCGGACGCGGAGAAAAAGAACTGGATTTATGAAGGGGCGAGCTGCCTTCCGCCCCAAGAGCGCCTGTGCTTGCTCCACCTTTCAGAGGGCGGAAAGGACGCTGTGTTCGTCCGGGAGTTCGACGCAGTCGCCAAAGCCTTCGTCTCGAACGGCTTCGAACTTCCCGAGGGAAAACAGCAGGTCACTTGGGTAAACAGCGACACAGTCCTAATTGCACGCGATTGGGGCGAAGGAACCATGACGCAAGCCGGTTACCCTTTCGTTGTGAAAGAGCTCAAGCGCGCTCAGTCGCTTGCGGAAGCACACGAGGTCTTCCGTGGCGAGCCGACCGATGTCGGGGCCACTCCATTCGTGCTGCGCGACAGTGAAGGCACGATCCATGCGACCGGCGCCGTCCGCAGCGTCAGTTCGTTCGAGCATGAGTATATTCTCTTTGGGTCCAAGCCGATTAAGCTCAATCTGCCAAAGAAGGCGACCATCGGGGGCATCGCGAGTGGTCGCCTGCTGGTGACCCTAAACGAAGACTGGAAGGCACCGTCCGGAGACACCCCCTTCTCAGCCGGCTCGATCATCTCGTATGACCTGGCCGAATGGAAGCAGGATCCGCTGCGCGCCAGACCCACGCTCGTTTTCAAGCCTGGGCCTCGACAAGCGCTCAGCGGATTCACCGCCACAAGAAACTTGTTAATCCTAACGATTCTCGACAATGTTCAGAGTAGGGCGTTCGTCTACAAGTACCATCGGGGCGCCTGGCAGGCCACGCCGATCCCGCTTCCAGAGAATGCGAGTGTCGGTCTGGCTGCGGCATCGCATGAAACGGACGAGGCGATGTTCACCGTCTCCAGCTTTCTTAGCCCGACGATGCTCTGGTACTTCGACGCTGCAACCGAACGCCTTGAGACACTGAGGGCGTCACCTCCTAGGTTCGACGCCTCAAGACTTGTCGTCGAACAGTTCGAGGCAATCTCGCGCGATGGCACCCGCATTCCTTACTTTCTGCTACGATCCAAGAGCGCAAGGTTTGACGGATCAACTCCAACGCTTCTCTATGGCTATGGTGGGTTTCAAACTCCGCTCATCCCCTCTTACGCGGGCCTCACCGGACGACTCTGGCTCGAGCAGGGCAACGCGTATGTTGTCGCGAACCTGCGCGGCGGCGGTGAGTTCGGGCCCCAATGGCACCAGACTGCCCAAGGAGCAACGAAGCAGCGCACATGGGATGATTTTATCGCCGTCGCGGAGGACTTGATCCGGCGCAAAATCACTTCTCCCCGCAGTCTGGGCGCAGTCGGCGGTAGCCAAGGAGGCCTCCTGGTAGGGACCGCAATCACCCAACGACCCGAGCTCTTCAATGCGGCCATCTTACAGGTTCCGCTGTTCGACATGGTTCGGTTCACCAAGCTGGGCGCCGGAGCCTCCTGGATCGGCGAGTATGGCGATCCCACCATTCCCGAACAGCGCAAGTGGCTCGAGGCCTACTCGCCCTATCAGAGGTTGGTGCCAGGCAAGACCTACCCGGCCCCCTTCATTCTCACCTCTACCAAGGATGACCGCGTGCATCCAGCGCATGGCCGCAAGGCAGCGGCGAGGCTCGCTGCGTTGGGCCAACCGTACCTCTACTATGAGAATACCGACGGGGGGCATAGCGCAGCCGCCAATCTCATTGAACAGGCACGCCGGATCGCTTTAGAATATACTTATGCATTCCGGCGGCTTGTTGATGAGTGATGTCGAGGACTAAGATCTACTTCAATGATGACGCTTGGCGGACGACGTTACCGGCAGCGGCGTCAGCAAGCTCGTCTTTGCTCGTTCTCCGCAGACTATGGTATGTCCCTGGGGATGAATCCGAGCGATCAGCTACGCCCTCAGTCTCGCCTATCAGTCCGGGTAGGTCACTCAAGGCCGATTTCTCGTTAATAGCCACGAGGCAATTCGGGTGAATAGCCGTCAGGGCAAACCGGTGCGTTAGCCTCTCGATCCCGTGGCTAACTTCATTGGCAGTGCCGAAGCGGATAGGGACAGCGCCTTTCTCATCAAGTCCCCTCGATAGGCGCCAAGTCGCATCCGCGCTGCTTTCCATCTATTGCTCACCTGCGTTATGTCGCTCAGTCGTGCGATGCTGTATTTCTCTCGCATCACACAGCCTACAATTTAAGTTTGCAATCATCATCTAATTCGTTTTCGTCAATCCGCAGGATTCCCCGGTTGAAGGCTTACGGGAGTTCCACAAATGCACTCCGACAATCGACCGATACGCGGAGTGCGACGAACATGGCAGTACAATATGCAGGCGGAGGTATGGGCGGGCGCAAAGCACCGAATTCGCAATTTGACGCCACAGCAGACCTGCCCTCTAACGGGGCGGAGTATCTACGATGGTATGGTCCGCAACCGACAATGTCTCACTGTTCAGCAGCCTGAACCGTCCGGGTAATCCTGAAGTCGTGACGGCTGACAGCCTGAGAGCATGTCTGAGTGATTGCAGGAATTTCCGTGGCAAATTGAGCGGGTATTGATAGCCCACACGTACCATTGACCGACTGCGCAAGGCCTGTCAGTTGCGGTAAGCTATCACAGATACAGAGCCCTTTGGGGTTAAGGGGATGTGGCAGGGATAGCGCTATTGCTCCAGATCGATCAGCGCCGAGTCACCTTTCGGCTAGTTTCAACGGCAGTGCGTGGGCGGCGGCGATCAAGGTGAGACCTTAGCGACAATCAGGATAAGACTGCGCCGATGGGGACGGACCGAAGGGAGGGCGTAGCCCGACCGGAGGACCGTCCCATCGGCGTCGCGCTTTTCGGACCGATCTGGCGGCCGGGTGCGGCTGGTGCAAGCTGTTGATTCGTCTTGACAAGGAAGCAGCCACTTCGCTGGCCATCCATACCTTCAGACTGTCGACCGGCCACGCGGTCGGCGCCCGAGCCGGCCCGCGGGTATCCGCCGCAGATTTGGCCCCCGACGCCGCGATCGCCGGCCGACGCATCCGCGCCTTCACAGAAGGCGTCAATCACCACCGGCCTGAAGGCACAACTCACTGCATCCTTTGCGTCGTGATTGTCGATAAATGCTGCCCGTTGGGATTCCTGTAACGATTGGCGAGGCTTTGTAACAATGAAGCCATCTGGTCCGGATCTGATCGAACAGTAAATTCTCCATAGTTAGGGTCGAAAACCGTGGTCCTTCCATTCGAGGCCGACGTCGCCACTGTGTGTGCGCCGCCTTCGGCGAAATACAAGCTGAGCAAATGGTTCGATCCATCTTCGTTGATTTCGTTCACCATGCGCTTGACGTTCGAAGACTTGCCGAATGCGAATCTCTTCTCTTCTCCAGCCGGTTCCAAGCCTGCGTCCTCTAACATGGTATTTTGTGCCTGAAGGTCGGCCTGAGAAGATCCTGCTCCCCTGCTCCGCAACTGATCCTTGAGATTCTGATATTGCTGCTGCCGTTCAGCCGCTGAGGCGTGCGTTTGCGATCCGGGTGTGAGCGCACTCATTCGGGTTGATGGGCTGTTGTTAAGATTGCGGAACCACTCCGCAGTCAGCCCAACGCAGATGCCGTCCACGTTCGCATCACGCAGGTCGGCCGTTCTGTATTCAAACAAGGAGGTGGCCGGACTCTCTGGAAAGGATGTACTGGGGTCGGAGGCGCTAGAAGTCTGAACGTTTGCATCCGAGGTATGTGGCTTGCTGCAGCAGGCCCCCATCTTGTCAGGCAGCTCCCCCGGTTGTGAGCTCCACTGAGGCGCGAGACCTGCAAGTGTTTCCGTAAAGCTGCCGCTATCCACCGACTGACTCGGTTCGTCAGTTTGTCTAGTGCATGTGGATGAGCCACTGATTCGATCATACATGACGATTCACCTTTCTGTGCTGCGCTAGTCTCTACGCATCAATTCGGGCTGCTTAGGCCCTGCTGCGAGGATACCCAGACAAGCTGATGGCGAGCTGACGGGCA
This sequence comes from Bradyrhizobium sp. CIR48, assembly GCF_014198315.1. Lineage (NCBI taxonomy): Bacteria > Pseudomonadati > Pseudomonadota > Alphaproteobacteria > Hyphomicrobiales > Nitrobacteraceae > Bradyrhizobium > Bradyrhizobium sp. CIR48. The sequence continues at coordinate 442,873 of NZ_JACIHG010000003.1, read as the reverse complement.
GCTGTTGTCCAGCCTAGAAAGCGTTCCTTTGTCGGACTTCTGACAATGTCTGATGCGGCGCGGCGTAGCGCTGCGTCAGATCCTCCCGCGCGTCGGCTGCCGGATTCCGGAACGACATTGACAGGCTATCGCTGCGATGCCCTCGCGGCACGCCGCCGACCGCCCACATGCGTTCTGCAAGCCCTCGGCCAGAGCGACGAAGCTTTCGCCGCCGAACACGACATGGGCATGCTCGAAGCCGGAGAACGCCAGCCGGAAGTGACAGAGCCGGTGATCGAGCGCCTCATACGCGCATGCTGCACCGGGTGATGGCGAAGAACACTTTCCCGCGCAGTGGGGGCCGTTGATCGAGGCCATGGCGGCCATCCGCGCGCAGTAATACCAGACCTCGACCAGGCGCTACCGCAGCGACGCTGCGGGGGGAGCCAGCGTGCGCCGGCCTGAACGCGCGGGAGGCAGCGGCGTGCGCGCGCTGCCCTCGGTCCGATCCGATGCAACGCCGCAGCCCGATGCGACGGATGAAGCGAGCATGAGCGACGCCGCCCTGAGCCGGCGCAAGGACGACCATCTGGACATCGTGCCGGTCGGCGACGGAACCATCGCCGATGGCGGCATAATCGCTTAATGGGTTTGGATAATCGTTGGCGGCTTCGGCGCGAATGGGTTGATGTCGTGGCTGGCGTCATCTTCCATCCGAGGTCGCGAGCGCCTCATGATCATTTGGGCGCCTGTGAGTGCGGACAAACCGCCACCGGCGGATTGGCTGTCAATCGGCGTCGGACGGGGTCTCGGCGTCGACGCGAAGTTCGCTGGTCGACAGGGCGACGACGGCCGTGATCTTCCTGGCGTCGAACAAGACGGGCACCCCGTGGTCGGCGTCAATTGAACGAGAGCACCCCTGCGAAGGCGGGAAGGGTTGCCAGCGATGTTGCGCGAAAAATCATTTCATTGCGTGAACTTCCAAATCATCATCTTGCCGGTTGCCGGCGAAAAATGCCTGCTTCAAAGCGGTCTCGATCAAATTGGCCAGCTTGGCCCCCGCCAGGGCGGCCCGCGCTCGAGCCACGTTCTTGGCGTCGGTCTCGTACTCGCGCGTCAGGAGGGGCGGGTTCTTTCCCATACTGACCGGCGGCGCGAACGCGAACTGCTTTGCGAGATCGGCGCTCTCTTGAGCCCAGACGGCGGGATCGACGATCTGCGCCTGCGCTGGGTTGACGCCGACGCCCGACAATCCGTCCTTGTCGTCCGCGTCTAAGATCGCGCGATATGGCGAGGCGTAACCGCCAAAGATGGTATCCCAGTCCCACGGCCAGCGCCTTCGATGGCGTCGGACGCAAGGCTCCGCTAACTGATGCGGCCTTGCTCCATTTACTCGCTGGCGCTAACGATAGCCCTTCCGTCGGCGTAAGGGAGGCACGGTGAGCAACGCTCGCGAGTTTATCGATTTCTGGGTCGAGAACAGCGTTCACGCTGTCGAGCAGTATCGGACGGTTGGCGCGTCGCAGGACGTGGCCGAACTCACCCGGCGCCTTGTCGAGGCTGCCGAAGGGCAGGGTATTTCGGAAGCCGAGTTGCGGGCTGAGATCGGCGACATTTCCGACTACATCGAAGGCCGGCTCAAGGCTGCGAATAGGGCTGAGAACGAGCGGCGTAAGCCTGCCTAGGCAACCTACAACTTGGCGAGGAAAGCCCTTGCTATCCAGAGTAGCCCTCCGGAAACCAGGCCGCGCTCGCTACTCAGCCACTTTGTAAACGTCGCAGGCTTCAAGCTTTAGTTCTTCGAACGTTCGCTGCTGCTCAACGGGGCACGAGTCCAACACTTCCGCAGTCCATCCTTCCGAGACTGCGGCGAGGACCAATGTCAGCGCCTGACTTGGCTTGGCCGGCGCAATCCAAACTTGAGCTTTTGAGTCGTCCGCCGTCACATCAACGATGGTGAACGAGTTCCCGAACGAATTCCGCCATGATAGGCAATCGGACGGCGAATAATGGTTTCTATTCGCGATAACTGGCCGGTGCATCCCAGTGAGCCACTTTGATTGTGGGGTTGGCCCTAGCTCATGAACACCTACTCCTTCCCGCGCATTATCTCGTCATGAGGGCAGATGAGCAACTAGGAAAGGCCGAACACCACCGACCGCCAAGGGAGCTACCGAGGATGGATCCAACCGCTACCATCCAAGCGAATGGAACAGACTCTGGTGTGCTCTGGAACTACCTGACTTGGTAGCTGCCCAAGCCACGTAGCTGGTGTTAAGTAGGCTTGAGCGAGGGGGCCGATCGAACTCCGTGGATGCTGTGCAGAGCCTCCAGTTCGGTCCGAGGTCGTCCGCTTGTTTTCACGCTCTCTAAAGCGGTCGGGGCGAAGCTTGGCAGATGGAATGGATATGCAACAGCGGAGTCCGCGCCCGAATGGTGATCGACCGGCCGGCCATTTTCGGAACACCGCTTACGTGCTCAATAAGAGCAGTCCCTATTTCGATGCAGCTCACGCGGCCGGCCCCACGGTCGAGGGACGTTCCACGACAGGCGGGCCTTTGTTTTGGACGCCGGTCCGCACGATAGGATGAATATTCCTGGAGAGCGCACTGATGCCGACTGGGATATGCACTCATTGTCGGCCAGCGTATCCAGAAAAATGCTTCAACGTCGGTACATTGGTGCGACGGCTTGGCAACTTCGTCCACCAAGATGGAGTTGCCGCCGAACGCGTGAGCTTCATCAGGCGTCGGCCCGGATCGCCGCGCAGCGTCGAAGTGCTGGTCCCCTCCTGAGCAGCTACCCGACTTGGACCAAAACCGATCAAACAAAATCTCAGTATCGAGGTACTAGGACAAAACTGAGGGGGAATAATGTCTGACGCTGCGCTAAATCGCACACCGAATGTCACGGGCACCAAGACCTTTAGCATAAACTACGGATTGTTCGCGTTCGCGGTCGTTGGGCTGACGATCCTCTACATCTGCGCGCGGCTGTATCAGCAGGCTTTTGGTTTCTCCATGGGACTCGATGCGAGTTCACCTGAATTTGGCGAATACTGGATGACGCTCTTCAAGATCGAATTGCCGGTGTTGTATGGCGCGGGCGCGCTCTGCTGGACCTATCTCTTCCTGACGCGTGACAAGAACATTGAGGCCATCACGCCCGAGGTCGAGTTGCGCAGTTACTTTTATCTGACCATGTGGCTTGTCGTGTACAGCTTCTGCATCTTCTGGACAGGCAGCTTCTTCGCCGATGGAGATGGAGTCTGGCATCAGACGACCCTCAGAGACACGCCGTTTACTCCCAGTCACATCATTCTGTTCTATGCGACCATTCCAATCTATCTCTTCTTTGGCGTAGGCAGCTTTGTTTACGCAATGACCCGCATTCCGGCCTTTTGCAGGGGGATCTCGCTCATGCATGTTTTCGCCGTAGTGGGGCCTTTCCTCATTTTGCCGAATCTCGGCTTCAACGAATGGGGGCACGCTTACTGGCTCACCGAAGAAATCTTCTCCCACCCGCTGCATTGGGGTTTCGTGGTTCTCGGATGGTGCGCACTCGCGCTGGCGGGCGTCCTGATGCAGATCGTCGGACGATTTAGAGAACTCGTTCCGATTGTATTCAAGCAGGATGCAGCGAGAACGTGACGAAAGCACCTCTGCTACACCTTGGAAAATCGCGGTGCGGGAAGCCGTGCGACAACAATACAAGCCAACAGCCTTTCCCGGACAGCATCCAAGTCCGGGAAGAGCAGGTAAACCCTAGGGAGAGGAGTCACCTCAAATTACCGACATAGATGCAGTGGCGATTCCGAAAAGGAAAGCTGGCCCCAAGGGTGAGACGGTCATTTCTGTCTCCGGCCTAACCCCCAAGGCAGCAAGATACTCGCGCATATTCGACTTCTTGGTCGTGGCGGCGGTGGTGCCCCTCTTTGCGGGAGCATTCCATCTGCACGTGATGCTCACGGTCGGTGATTGGGACATGTATGTCGACTGGAAAGACCGGCAATATTGGCCCCTTGTCGCGCCCATCTCCATGATCATGTTTCCTGCTGCTCTGCAGGCGATCTTCTGGGTCAACTTCCGTTTGCCCATCGGCGCGACGGTGGGCGCGACAGTGTTGCTGATCACCACGTGGCTCGGACGTTACGCGAATTGGTGGATATGGACAGGCTTCCCGTTCACGGAAGGCGTGCCGTCACAGGTGATCGCGGGCGCATTGTTGATGGATATGGCCTTAATCGTCCTTCGCAATAGCCTGTTCACATCCATCGTCGCGGGCTTTGCGTTCGGATTGGTATTCTGGCCATCGAATTATTCCGCTTTGGCTCCGTTCTATCTCCCAGTCGAGCACCAAGGAATGGTCGCGTCGTTGGCCGACATGATCGGTTACACGTTTCCGCGTTCGAACATGCCCGAGTATCTGCGTATCATCGAGCGCGGTACGCTCCGGACTTTCGGTAGCTCGGTTAGTTGGGTGTCGGCGGCGTTCGCGGGCTTCATCTGCATATTCATGCACCAACTTTGGTGGCAGCTTGGGCGTTTTGCGTCCCAGACGACGTTCCTCAAGAACGGCGATGTCGTCAAATCCTTCATGGGTATAAAAAGCAGGCCAGCGTCCTAAGCGAATAAGCACAGGGAACACGGGTATGTTGGCGCAACTTATAAAACTCGCTGCCGGTTGGCTTGTTGCCTTCACTGCCGGAGTGTCTAGCGCAGCCGCTCATGGCGAACGTGCTCAGGAGCCATACTTGAGGACCCGGACGGTACAATTCTACGATGTCTACTTTTCCAAAACTGACGTGAAGGTGAACGAGCGGTTCGAGCTAACGGGAAAATTCAGGCTGATGGAGGACTGGCCGGACGCAGTTACTCCACCGGATATTGTTTTCGTGTCGAGCGTATCGCCCGGACCGACAATTGCCAGGGTGGAAACATACCTCAACGGTGAGCCAGCGAGGCAGTCTTTCGCTAAGCTGGAACTTGGCCGCGACTACGATTTTCGAATGGTTCTTGAGGGGCGTACACCGGGCAGCAGCCACATCCATCCCTCGATCTCGATCAAGGGATCTGGCCCTCTGGTGGGACCGGGACAGTGGATAAACATCTCGGGTGATGCGCATTCGTTCGCGTTTCCGATCAAGACTATGACTGGACTGCAGATCGACGACTTGCAGACGTTCGGGCTGACTAACGCGATCGGATGGCATGTGGCTTGGCTGGCCGTGGCTGCGGCTTGGTTGTTGTTCTGGTTGGTTCGTCCACTGTTTTTGCCTCGATGGCTTGTGCTGCAAAAGGGCAGGGAGGATTTGTTGGTTTCGTTGAGGGACACCGGGGTCGGGATTATAGTGGCGGCGATCGTTCTCGTCATGGTCTTCGGCGGCTATGTCCGAGCCAATCAGGAATATCCATATAATGTTCCCCTCCAGAGCGGGTTGAATAAGGTCGCGCCGCGCCCGGCAAGCCCTGCTGACGCAGAGGTCAAGGTCATATCGGCCACCTATGAGGTGCCGGGCCGTTCGATGAGGTTAGCGACCAGGATAACGAACAAAGGGTCAGAACCTCTGTCGATCGGCGAGCTTACGACCGCAAACATCCGCTTCCTCAATCAGGGGCTCCCAGCGGCAGTAGCCAATGTAGATCCGACCTACCCAAGGGATCTCGTCGCACGCACAGGGCTTGAGCTCAGTAGTGATACACCGATAAATCCTGGTGAGACGAGAGAGGTGCTCGTCGAGGCAACGGACGCCGTGTGGGAATTGGAGCGCCTTGTCAGCTTCCTCACCGACGTCGACTCCAAGTTCGGCGGGTTGTTGCTCCTCTACACTCCTAATGGGAAACGCGTCATAGCGGAGATGCGCGGACCAATCGTGCCCGTATTCACCGAACTCAAGTAACCTTGGGTGCGCGAATGTCGCGACGAGGTCAGTGGCAGACGACCGCGAGCGGAAGAGGGGCGTTCCCGGCCGTCATTGTGATGGCGCTCGGCGCTTTCGTTGTTCTTGCCGCCGTCCGCGAAGGTCATGCGCACGGAGCGGTGTCCATGGAGGCTGACCAATGCAAGCTGAAAGTGGACAGCTATTTCATGCATTTTACTGGCTATCAGCCGCAGAGCTCGAGAGCCGAATTTTGTGAGGATATACCGGAGGTCGGGCGAACGATCATCGTTCTTGATTTCGTCGACGAGTCCCTTCGAGACATCCCGGTAAGCGTGAACCTGGCTAGAGATGACGGCGTACAAAGGATGGGAATGACAGACACATCATCCAGCATCCTCTACATTCCACCAAGGAAGTATCCGAACGGAACGATAAAGATCGAGGTCAATTTCGAGAAAGCCGGCAGATACGTCGGCATGGTGGCGATCGAGGGTCGTGGGCAAAGCGTGGCAAACTTTCCATTCGATGTGGGGCGAGGCTGGAGTCTGATACGTCTTCTGGCGTGGTGCCTGGTCATAGTGTCAGGCGCCATGGGAACGTTTCTGTGGGCACGGCGGCGATACTCGATCGGGCGGGAGCTATCCTCGGCGAACCACAGGCAAAGGCGAGTTGCTTCGATGAAAAGCTTCGTGCTCGTCCTGATGGCCGTGCTGATCGTAATGCCACGCGCGGTGCTCGCTCATGCGCATCTCATTCGATCGACGCCGCAAGATGGCAGCGAAATTTCAGCTCCGATCGACCCGATGGTCCTGTACTTCACCGAAGCGCTCGAACAGCGGCTCATCAATGTCGCCCTTTCTCGCGATAATAAATCCGTATCAGGGCTTTCGCAGCCCGTGCTAAGCGGCAACGCGCGAATCGTGAATGTTTCGTTACCTCATCTATCTGCTGGGCTCTATACCGTCAGTTGGAGCGTCGTCTCGATTGATGGGCATCGCACGGAAGGCAAGTTTAAATTTCTCTACCGAGAACCTTGATGGAAACGGTCCTCTCACTTGCGCGAGGGACTGCTTTCGCCTCCACGGCAGCTTTCGGCGGATTCTGCTGGGGTTTGGCACTGTGGCGCGAGGGTCTTGAAAGCGGCACTCGGTCGCGCTTCACGACGATAGCTTCCATCGCTGCGTCCGTAGGACTCGTCCTCGGTCTCTTGTATTTGACGATTCGGATCGGCGCCGTCCTAGGCAAGCCGGTCTTAGCTGTCAGCTCCAGCGACGTGCTCTTCATCATTTTGGACACGCGGTTCGGGAGAGCTCAGGTCGCGGCGCTTGGGTTTGTGCTAGTCGGAGTTGCGAGCTTGCAACTTCTTCACAAGCCAGGTCTTGCCGCGAGTTTCAGCGGACTATCGCTGCTGGTGGGATTGTTCTCGAGCCACTCGGCGGCTGGCGGCACTATAGCAGACCTCGCGATCAATATGATCCATGTTGCAGCGGCGGCGCTCTGGTTCGGAGGACTGTCAACCCTCGTTGTCGCGATGGCTCGCCACGCAGCGGAGAGGCCCGAAAGTAAATCCAGGCTCCTAAGCGGTTTTTCGACGGTCGCGCTGCCGGTCATGTTGCTCCTGGTCGCAACCGGAGTAGCTCTAGCGATCGAAAACGTGGGGACTTGGCCGGGTTTGGTGGCGACCGAATATGGCTGGCTCCTGACGGGAAAGTTCGCCTGCATCGGCACGGTCCTGTTCTGCGCGACGTTTATCAGACAGAGGCTATTGCCGTTGCTAAAGACTGAAGGGGCAACTCAGCCACTCGCGATGGTCTTGAAGATCGAGCTAACCTTCGCATTTCTGGTCACGCTACTTGCGGGCTGCCTGTCTCAGGCCATTCCATCGAGGCACGTCGAGATTGTCTGGCCGCTTTCGTTCCGTCTGGATCCAGTCATCGCTTGGGGGACCGTACCGGGAAGTAACGTTCTGGCCATTGGCGGCTGCATTGCTCTGTTAGTTGGGAGTATTGCCGCATTTGAGCTCGGCCGTATGGGAAGATGGCGGTGGGCGACGGTCGCGGCTGTTGCTGGACTTGGCGTCGCAGGGGCTGTCGCACTGCCCGGGCTGTCAGTCCCCGCGTATCCATCGACCTACTCAAAAGTTCCAGTGCCGTATGACGCGGAAGCGATTGCCCAGGGGCAGGACGTATTCGCTGCGAATTGCGTAGCTTGCCACGGCCTGAGGGGTAGAGGAGACGGCCCGTTGGCAAAAGATTTGAAGCCGCCGGCCGCCGATCTCACCGCTCCGCACACGAGAGACCATACGATGGGAGACATGTACTGGTGGGTGAGCCATGGCTTCCCATCCTCGGCGATGCCGGGCTTTGCCGAAAGTCTGTCGGAGTTAGACAGGTGGCGAGTGGTCGAGTACGTGATGGCTCTATCGCTTGGCTATGAAGCAAGAGTTCTTGGTCCCGAAATATCGGCGGGGCAGCCGTGGCTTCACGCGATCGACTTTCCGATGTGCCGCGGCGTTGACCCGAGAGAGAAGTTGAAAGATAGGAGCGATGGGCGCTCAAAACTTGTGTTGATCTTCCGAGATGGCATCCGAACGCAGCGCCTAGATCAGTTGACGCAACACGCGCGCGCCATCGAGCAAGCAGGCGGAATGATCGTCGCGGTGATGCCGTCTCCCTCCGAGGAGTTCCCATCTCCAAGTGAGTCAGGAAATCCCTGCATCGTGTTCGACATAGACCATCGCATTGCCGCTGCGTGGAATCTCTATCGGCGCACAATGGCGAACCCCGGCTTCGATGACAACGATTCGCCCCCAGCGATAATCGAGTTTCTTATCGACAGATTCGGATTCGTGCGCGCACGCTGGCGTTCGGACGAGACGGAGAGATTAGCATCGCATTCGCAACTGGTCGACGCAATTACGCAGCTCCAAGCTGAACCGGAGATCAACAAGAGAGGCGTTCATGACCATTAGCGGTCCGGGCCGCGCTTGCCCTCACTGCTGTCTGGCTCCCGCTGATCGCACTCGCGATCAATGCTCTCGCCGAGCGCAGTCCCCCCCCGCGAGTTTCAATCGATCATTTGTCGCGGCGACAGGTCTAGTGCCAGTAAGATCGCAGGCCGGGACGAGCCATGATCATAGTAGCGAGCAGATTCTGTGTCGACAAGCAGGCGGTAGCTCTTCTGGGGCACTCGGGTGCGGGATCGGTGGCAGAAAAAGAGCATCTCATCTGGCCGTCCCGCATCAGCCCCCGAGTGATCGTGGCTAACGCTGCCGGTATTTAGCGGAATGATCTTGATCCAGACCAGTTGAGCCCGCCTCCAAAAGCGGCAATTGCGGGAAACGTTCGCTGACCACCTTTCCCGCGAACATAAAGTGGTAAGCGCTAAACGCGGATTACAGAGGAGGCCATGATGCCTTGGAAACCCACGATGTTGAAGGCGAGTGCAAGGACATTGCTGTCGCCGATTGCCGGTGTTGCCGTCCTGGCGTTTTTTAGCAGTACCGCCTTCAGCCATGAGTTGGAGGTCGGAACACTACTGATCCAGCATCCCTGGGTGGCTGCAAAGGATACGACCAATACCGCAACGACGGCTTATGTGATCGAAATTCAGAACAGGGGCACAGGGCCAGATCGGTTGCTCGGGGCCTCGCTTTCGGGCGAGAAGGGGATCTTGCAGGAAGCCGATGCAGGCGCACGGCCAGCTAAGTTCGCCACCCATGAGCAAGGCTTTCAAATAGAACCTGGTGGTTTCGTTCGTCTTCAACCCGGTGGCGCGCGGATTCTGTTTGAAGGACTTCACGGCGCACTAAAGGAAGGAGAGATGGTCAAAGGGACGTTGGAATTCGAAAAGGCGGGCACCATAGAAATCGAATTCACGATCGAGCCGGCAGGCTTGGCTGAAGAGGATGATACGCCAATCCATCATCACACTCACCACTAAAAGTGCCAGGAGAAGGCGAAGCACGGACGCCGTCTGAGGCAGGTTGTGGGAGATCGAACCATGAGGGCGATGGGCATTTGGGAACGCCCCAGATATAGAAACATTCACGAGCAAGTAGCCATGCTCTCTAATTGGCAGGACTGAAGGTCATGATGGGGCGTTGGCAAGTCGAACAGGCTGCGTTGTTCTATGAGTTCTCGCTCGAAAGACACATCCCGGCCGACCACCTACTCCGGTCGATCGATAGGTTCGTAGAACTTGAGGACCTGCGCCGGGAGTTGGTGCCGTTCTACAGCAACATCGGCGGCCTTCGATCGATCCCGAGCTGATGATCAGGATGCTCCTGGTGGGCTATTGCTTCGGCATACGATCGGAGCGGCGCCTCTGCGATGAAGTCCACCTCAATCTGGCGTACCGCTGGTTTTGCCGGCTGGATCTGGAGCGGACTGTCAACGATCACTCGACGTTCTCGAAGAACGGCACGGCCGCTTCCGTCGGAGCGATCTTCTTCCGTCGCGTGTTCGAGACTGTCTTGCGCCACTGCATCCGGGCGCGGCTGGTCGGTGGCGAAGGTTCGCGGTCGACGCGAGCCTGATCAAGGCGGATGCTAATCGGCAGAAGGGCATCGAAGGCAAAAACCGGAGGCCGCGGGCCGAGCAATCGATGAGTACCTTACCGTTCTTGACGATGCCGCGTTCGGTGCTGCGACAGAGGTCACTCCGAAGTTCGTGTCGCCCTCCGATCCGGCGGCGCGCTGGACGGGAGCGCACGGCGGACAAGCCTACTTTGCGTATTCGACCAACCACTTGGTCGCGTCGAGAACACCATCATTGTCGATGTCGAAGCGACCTCGGCAATCCGCCAGGCGGAAGTGTTGGCCGCCAAGCGCATGATCCAACGCTCGCTCGAACGATTCGACCTTCATACGAGCCGGCGTCTCGGCGACAGCGCCTAAGGCTCGGCCGCGATGCTAGGGTGGCTGGTCTACGAACACGGGATCGAGCCGCACGTGACCGTCTTCGACAAGTCGGCACGCACCGACGGGACCTTCTCGCGCGAGGACTTCACCTATGACCATGTCGGGGACCTCTATCGCTGCCCCCGATGGCAAAACCCTCATCACCACAGGGACGCCAGTGAACGATGAAGCGACGATCCTTTAGCGTGCAAGGAAGCACGATTGTCAAGCATGCTCTTTGAAAAAGAGGTGTTGCCCCAGCACTCCGGCTCGGAAAGTGGCGCGCTCGATCTACGAGGGCGCTCGCGACATGGCGCGCGCGATCGCAATGGCCCGCCCCGTCACTGAGGTGGGCCGTACCCCGCAATAGAGCTAGAGGGTGGTGACTAGCTCGGCGAGCTTGGCCGCTCCCTTACGGCCAGCGGCCGCGCATGCAGCGTGCATACGCGCTGTCAAAGAGCGTAGACCGCTGAACGGCGCGGGACCTATGGGCCGCCAACGTACCAACGCCGGCGCGACGTCCCCCGATTCTGAAAGTCGACCTTGCCCAGGCGTCGAATAGCGAAGAGAGTAATCCTCGGCATAGGCACGGCAATTCGCCGATGATTGGGCGATGGAGACTGGGATCACCAGCACGGATGACCCAAGCGTCGCTAAACCAGCTGCGACGAGCAGCTTTCGTAACCCAGCTAATAAATCGTCGTGTTTCATTCTAGAGCCGCTTCAATGGTTGGTGGATTCGGCAGCCTTCGAGCTTCGTACCATCTTACGCGCCGTCTGCAATCGCCGGTAGGGGGGCGGAGGTTTTACGTTCGATGCTCAATTCACTAGCGGCCTCTTTCAGGCCGGGGCCGCTCCGCCGGCTCGACGGACGAGCCAGCAAGAAATAACCAACGAGCCGCAACCGCGCTTCCTCCCGGGCCATCGGGCGACCTGGCCTGAAAGAGCGCAGCAGCCTGCCTCAGCGATCGGGCGGGCTCGCTACTTCGTCAGCTTGTGAACGTCCCCGGCTGTAGGTTAAGCTGCACATCCGCTGCTGCGCAGCTGTCGATGCGACATCCAACACTTCCGCGGTCCAGCCTTCTGAAACGGCAGCGAGAACAATGTCAGCGGCTGGCTTGGCTTGGCTAGCGCAACCCAAATTTGCGTTGTTGTGTCGTCCGCCGTCACTTGAACGACGGTAAATGAGCGGCCGAACGACTCTGCCATTTCGTTCAATGCGGCAACTAGCACACGGGTTTCTAATCCGAGGCGACTCGATCTCGCCTTGCCGGTCTTCCTTCCTGCATATTCTCCAGCGCAGTCGGTGGCTGTAAGCCCGGCGATGTCAGCCATTCATTGATGTGAGCGGCGGTATCGGCCTGGCGGGCTCGTCTCAGATATAGCTCGCGCTGGGTGCCGGGCGGCAATTGCGCTGCGGCCTCCCTGAACCGCGCAGCCTCCTCGGCCAATCTCTCTTCAAATGTTTTCGTATGCTTGGTTCGGTTGCGACGCTTGATCATGCGCTGCACCTTTCCGTCAGAGGAAGGCGGGAGCGCAGTGTCGCGTTCTCATCACCGATGTTTGCCACAATACCGCGCGGTGATGGCATTAAACTAACCAGGGTCGTGGTTGGTTTCTAGTTAAGTCATTGATTTAAATTTTGAGAACTACTCAATTGTGCTAACTACTCATTTTACTGGAAACACAACATTACCGCGCCCCCACTGTCCATGCGGTATGTAGTATAATCCCATCGAGCGTTTGATTCGCTCGGTGCGTCGGCTGCGGCCGACGAGGTAAAGCAGAGCTTCTTTTCCAGGGGCACGCTCTCGCCCAATCCAGCAAACGATAACCATCGCGTACAGCCGCGTGGCCTACGCCGTGCGGCTGGTGCCCGCTGTCTGGGCATCAGTCCAACGCATTTCGATGCCCAGCGCAAAGCCAGCAATATTCCCAGCGCCGAAGCAGATGCTCGGCGTGGTGCTGTGGGGCCGCCAGGACCTCGATCGTTTGTTCGACGGTGTTTCAGTCGCGAACGAAAACGACGGCTATTGGGACAAGGCATGCGGCAGCGAAAGCCTAAATTTGTAAACGAGTACGTCGATAGCCACGGCAAGCCCCGCGTCTATCTGCGACGCCCCGGGCAGGGCGCAAATCGCCTTGCCAGCGCCTTTGTACACGCCGGAATTCTGGACGGCCTATCGTGCGGCAATGAGCGCTACGAGCGGATGCCAGAGGTGCGGCGTGTCAAGGTCGGCAGCATAGCGGCGGTGGTGCGCCCCTATTACGGCTCGACTGAATTCAAGGCTTTGGCTGTGAGCACGCGCGACACCTATAGCGGCGTGCTGGACCGCTTTGTTGATAAGCACGGCGAAGGGCCGATTGCTGGCCTTCAGCCAAAACACATCAATAAGCTGATTGACGAGATGGCCGATACGCCATCCGCCGCGAGCAACTTCCGGAAGCGGCTTAAAGGTCTGATGGACTACGCGGTGTCTGCTGGCCTTCGCAGCGACAACCCGGTTGTCGTGGCGAGCCTAAAGAGTGCAACACCATCGGCCCGAAAACTGGCTTGTAGCGCTCATCGAGCATGAAGATCACGAAAGGCTCGTTGATATCCAGCCAGACGATGACTTTTCATAGATTGAGTGCCGAAACCAATTCATTCCAGCGGCCTCCGCGAATGCCATGGCATGCGCCAGTGCCAGCCGCAGCGTTCGTCATAATCGAGCAGGCCAGCGGCGACGTTGCAGCCGACGAGCGGCGGCAACTCCACACCGGGGCAATGAGTCGTCAGACCGTCGGCGATACCATCGCATCGCACACAGACCTTGAAGCTAAAATCCCGGCTGAAGTAATGACCGGGGAAGCTCACTAAGATTCCCATAGCTCTGCGCAGCCTCCTCGTTGATATAATCGAATTGTGATTGCGTCAGATCGCTGGGATCTGTGAGACCGAGAAGGCACAGATCGCCTTGGAGAGGTCGCAGATCATGACCGCGGACTCCAGGCGCGGGTGCCTAGCAGCGTGCGCTAAAAGCCCTTGTATGTCCGTGCGGACATTCCGCGCGGCCGGGTCAGAAAGGAATGTCTCGAAGGGAGCGTCGGGATGAGTAGATGACTCACCGCGAACTCCAAGCTTGCGCTAACGTCGTCTAACGCGCAAACCTAATGCTCGGATACCTGTTTCTTCGCGTTGGTTGTCAGCGATTTTCGTGCATGCCTCGCATGTTTTGTGCGAAAAGTCGCTTCGACCGCAGCTATTGCGCTAGCCGCTCGATCCAAATTGTCGCGCTACAATACAGAGTTGTGTTTTGTCCAACGGAGACAGGCAGGGACTGGCCATCGACCGAACGAAGCAAGTCAATTTAAGGTCGGCCAACGTGGATACGCGCTCGTCGTACCTGCGCTAACGCAACACATGCCAGGCTTTGCCATTGGGCACGATCGACACCAAGGAATCGGATGGGGCCCTATACGCCTCATCGCGTTTCCCGCCCGTCACAGCAGCCGTTAAACAATTATTTCAAAACACGCCAGCGCTCAAGTCGAGGCCATAGGCCGCCGCGATAAGCGAAATAACCAGGCCACTTCCGCAGACCACAAGAAGAGCCTTGAGCATTTCAAAGTGCCTTTAACCGATCGTCCTGAAAGAACGTTCTGCAAGAGCCGAAAAGGAATGTCGAGCACCTCTATTTCATAGAGTCCGGTCTCGTCTCCCTAAGGGTTTTCGCGGCGGGAAGCCGCCGCTATACGAGCGCGCCCCTGATCGTTTCGGCGTCCTTCTCGCTGACCCCTTGACCGCGAACAACGTCGTACCACGAGGCGCGCACCTGTTCGGTCACACTCAGATGACACAACACCAAGGATTTGTCGTCAATGCCCTACGTGTATCAAAGAGTGCGGTGTGCACCAATACAACCTGTGCGTTGACATGCAACGACGAGGCTGCCTAGTGTCGAGGTGAGTCTTAGGAGACCTCGTGCGACAGGCTTTGCTCATGAGCGTGCTCAATTGCCGTGTTGCTGCAATCCACTTACAGCAACTATCAAGGCCGGGCATTCGAGAACCTCTACCAACTTATCGAGGATAGGCGCATTATCCTTGGGACTGGGCTGAAGGTATTCTTCCAATATAAGTTGCGCTTCGCTAACCGCTTGCAGGGCTAGTTGCTAGTCATGGCTGCTTACTCACCAATTAGATGCGCTGAAGATGTCAGCGAAAGGAGCGATCAAGTCAGTTTTGGGGAATACCCCCGCTCTTTTTTCACTGTTTGTTTCAAATTGGCTAGGGCAGGTGTCATGGCACAGCCTCAACAGACAGCCGCGCGAAGGCGTGTCGCGAGCGGAGGGATCGCGATGACAGAGCATTTTTAGGCCACCGCTCGATTTCCTTATCCGCTCAACGCATCACGATCTCGAGCGCATCAGCGGCGCTTTGCCTCTTCCAATGGTGCGCGCGTCCACACATCCCGCTTTCCATGAATGGTTAGGACGCCCGGCGTCGCCCCGGCCTCGGCTCGGTCACTGGCTTCGGCTTCCCATGGTTCAGCCCTCGCATGATACGGATCCTGGCGAACATCGTGGCGCCGCTGAGTTCGACCGCCAGGAGCAGCGTTTACATAGCGGCTCGCAATTCCGTTCGATCGTGCTCCTTTTTCGGTAGCCGCCGGTAGCGCGCTATTTCGCGCGTGTGAAGGTGCTTGGCGGCGAGTTGATCATTGAATGCCGGCCTGAACTTGTCCCGCTGATCGAAAATATGAACATCGCCGACCAGATCGTGGCGCGGGGCCTGCCGCTACCTCCCGCTAACTTACATTGCTACATTTGCACCTTGCCTAGGCTTTTCAATCGTGACTTCAGTTCAATTCCAACATGCCGTACCTGGCTGCGCCACGATCCCGGGCCGACCGTTCTCGCTGTAGAGCGGCGCGACCTCGCAGTCGATCCAGTCCCAATCGACCTTGCCGGCGAGCTGAACCAGCTCTCGCTTCATGTTGATGATCGGATCCAGTCGCGCTCGGAACAGATCGTTCGATCCCGTCGACTTGTGCTTCTTCGGACGCATCGCTCCCTCCGGTGCACCACAGAATCATGGTCCACGGCGAAAGGGAATCCACAAACAAAATTGCAGGGTTTGACCGCCTCTATCCCCCAATCCCTGCAATCTCAAGCCGTCTCGGATCCGAAAAATTTGACTCTCGCTCAATCGCTTAGACCCTTGTTCACGGACGACTATTTCGCCGTCGCGGCGGTGCTCTTTTGGGGCGCTCTCTAGTGGCTTTTCTACTCTCTTTGGAAGTTGCCGTTCTAATCGTCGCGCTGCCTGGTCTCACCCATTTCATTCCAAATCGACGCTCTCGCAATATTTCCGGGTACTTTCAGTCTTGCGTCGGCCCGAAGTCGCTCGCCAGGAATTGCTCGTGGGTCCATTGCTTCAGCGCATCGTCGTTGAGTACCGAGTGGACCAAGGCATTCCAATTCTCACCTGCCTCTCTCCATTTCGTTTTTCGGTCCGGAAGGTTACGCAGCAACCGAAATGCGCTCGTTGCGAACTTGCTTGCCTCTTTCCCTTCAGCAGCCTCGCGGATCACGTCTTTGAACAATTGTTCGGGAAAGGTCCACCCGGCGGCTGTGAAGCGGTCGGCAAACACGTATTCGAACGAGGCGCGAAACACGACCGCGGCTAGCGCATCCTCATATTCCGTGCCTGCGCTGCGCAGGTCGAACCATTGCAGCAGTCTTCGAACGGCTGCAGCAGGCGATAATTGGCAGTCTCCGAGCGTGAGAGATACAAACATATACGCGATGTCTGACTGAAGTTCGTCGTCCAGGGACACGTACCAATGTTTGATTGATTCAATAGGAGTCATGTGACAATTGCTATGAAAACGCGAGAATACAGAATGCGCCCCCGCTCAGGAGCGCTTGATCACGTAGCGCCATGACTCTCAACCGGCCGACTGCCGGGGGCAGTTGTCCAGGAATCCCTGCTTCTCTGCTGTAAGACATCGACGATGGAGCTCGCCGCAATTCGATAGCACGTCATGGTTGGCTGCAAATAATGCGTTCTTAACAGAATAGAACTATCAAGCAACGGTGTAGGGTGCTGCCTCGTGCAAAATGAACGCATCTCGGTCAGTTGTCCTCACATTAGACGGTGAAATCATTCTTTCGATTAGTCCAAACTGCGCAACCGAGAACGACGCAACGAGCGGTCGAGAATGGCCCATAGCGCTCTGGGGCGGCGCTCGTAAAATACCGCGCCTCCGAGCAAAGGATCGGCGCCAAATGCCGCAGAGTTATCGCTTATCATCGTCTCACGGAACAAGATGCAGAAACGATTGCTATATTCGACGTGAATCGCAGCGTTGGAGCTTCTGTCGGCGCATGGCTCCTTCAGCATGCGCACAGCCATAGCTTGGAGCACCGAATTTGGTCACTCGGCTCCGGCTCTAGCTGTTCAGAGCGGCAGAGGAAATCCAAGCTCCTGATCCAGGATTCGGGGTGTGCTCGTTGTGATCACCGCGGCGAGTAGGTTCGTGGTCTCAATTTGTCGACCCGCTAGGCGTCCCGCAACTGCTGCTCTCTTGAAGGTTCTTGCATCTTTAACGCGGCGTGCAGGCGGGCCTTTTCCAGCCGTTGCCTGACCCCGCTAAGGCAACTAGCCAGCTTTGCAAAGTCCGTAATATCGAGATAACCAGAAACAAACTCATCGAGTTCTTCCTGCTGTGCCGCGATGCTCGCAAGTTGTCTGCGAGCGCTGTCGGTTAGCGACAGGTTGACGATTCGTGCATCGTTCGCGCAGCGCTTACGTCGCACAAATCGCTTATCTTCAAGCTGTTTTGAATGCCTCGTAATGAAGGCCGACTCAACCTTCATCAACTTTGCAACCACGTTGACCGGAACTCCGTCGCCCTGTTCTAAGTCGATCAACGCCATCAAGATCATCATTTGTGGTGAAGCAAGGCCCAGCGCATGCGCCTGGAAATAGCGAAGGTCGTCCAGACACACATTAATGGCTCTGATCTCCCACGTGAACCGCCTGAGTACATCCTGACTCGCGGCAGGGCTCTTCCCGAGCCGTCTTTTCGTTCCTGGCAGCTTGGACGGCATCAGATTTCAGGGAGCCTCCATCCTCAAACTATTCCGGGCGAGAGAGCGCAGTTGGCGGGGACTACACATGCGCCTACTTCGAAGCGTCGAATCTCGGGTCAACAAGCAATCCGACCAACTCGCTTCCGTGCCAACCTTCCTTGCAGACAGTCCGGTGCCGAAGCTAGCCTAGGTCCAAAGCAGCTTCACACACGCGCCCTGATAAAATCACTCAAAATACAACTTTCATTGCAGAATTCCTGCTTCGCGAAGCGCTTTTGCACGCGATTACAGCGTCAAACGCCCTGAACGTCGCGAGTCCGCTCAAAAGGCGACACTGCTCCGCCGCGTGATTGGACGGCGAGAACTTTTAGGTTCGAGAGCTGCTCACTGAATCACTAGAACAACGCGTACGCCGCAGGATCAACCTGTCGGAGCCGGCTCCAGACTTCGAAAGCAGGAGCTGGAGATCGGCAATAGCTCCTTATTCCACGATAAGTCACACCCTGGATCGAAAGACAAGTAATCGCAAGTTAGTTCTTCACCAGGTTGTACGTCACGAGCTGTGAAAATTCTGCAATGATCGTCTTGATATGTGTTTGGATGGCTGCTGTGATTCATGAAGCGAGCGTTGTCAGCATTATACTCTACGACGCCGTCGTTAACCTTGTGGTCTCTCGGATAGGCATGCTTATCAAGTAGAGCTTGAAATGTTGGAGCTAGAGCTTCGTATTGCTCGCGCGTCACCGCAATGTCAACGATAGGGTTGTGAATCCAAAGTAGCGCTCCTTTAGGCAAACGAGTCGCAGAGAAAAGTCCAATACCGCCAAACTGGTCTGGCTTCAAAATTGTCTCAACAATCAACATCGAAGAAATCTCCCAAAGTCACTAACACCGAGCAAGCTAACTGACGTGAGCTGCGAAATCTCCTGCACGAATTGGTAGGTCGTCTATCCGCGCCTTCATCACAATTTGGTGTTCCTCGGGATTGGTTTCAGCTGCATGCTCCGGATCGCCTTCCGCGGCACCGCCATCGTAGTGATGCTGGAAGGGGCTGCAGGTCGGAGGGATTCCGGGCAAAGATCCGCGCCGATCAAGGAGGCGAGTGATCGTGACCTGTGGACTCTCACCGCGGCGGTATGCCAGACTTTCTCGCGACCCTGCAAGCCGCCGACAAGGCCTTCATCAAGGCCTTCAAGAGCAGGGGCCGATTGCGTCAATGCCCATTCGTTCCTGCGCCTTGCCAGAAAGAAAGTGGAGACATGGGCAAACATTATAGCGACGAGCGGCCCCTGAGGGGGCGGCAGTCGCCTTCGATTTTACTGCACTATCACCTCGCCGCAACCAGCCCGCAACGTGATCGCGCTCTTCACAAACAAGAAGGGGCCACGGCTGGGCGGCTCAACAAGGAGCCGCTAAGCGATGGCGCCCGCAAGTTCGTTGGGGCCGGCAGCGCTTATCCGCACCGCCCTGGACCCCACTAAACTCGCAAGAGTCGCTGAAGCAAGCTATCGTCCATCAACATGTCCGCTACCTGAGCTACCCTCACGTAGCGACTGTCCCTGGTGTCTAGTTCTGTGGGTGATGGATGAGCCGAACGTCATTGGGCCCTCCCGGGCCTAAGAGGGCGGTGTAACGCTCGCCGCGAATGTCGTATTGCTTCATCGGCTGCGCTGCGTCCGGCAAGAGGCCCCAGTGGCCGAGCTTTGAGATCATCGTGATTGGGGCGGGTTGGGTCCCGTGCGAAAAGGCCTCAGGAACGGCGAATGATGCAGCGTAAATCTCGCGGGCCGCGGGCGGCGTCGTCTCAGCTCTCGCGGACGCGGGAGCTGCTTGCTCCATCGTCTGTGCAAGCAGTGTTGGCGTGGGCCGATTCGCCGGCTGTGCGCTCGGCTGCGAAACGCTTTCCGTTGGAGATGCGAAATGAATGGGTGCGCCTGACAGATTGAGTGGAGATCTGCCCCTCATCGCCGCCGCGGGCACGAACAGCGCCGTGAAGCGGTCATTATGAACTATGAACGGAGCGGGTGGGGTATCCTGGCTCAGGGGGACGCTGCTACCCTCATGCGCGCCTGACGTGCGCTGGTCGTCCTGCGACGAGTTGAAGGAACGAACGGCCGCTCCTGGATCCACGGCGTGGTCATGAGGGGCGGCTGGCTCGAGAGACGACGATAAGCCGGCGTTTCCCAGCATCGCCCACAGCAGATCCTGATCGTAGCCTTCCGCAGGAAGGATCAACGGACCGCTGGCCCGAAAGGGTAGGCCGATGTCTTGAATCAGCTCGCGAGCGGCTGAATTGCTAGGCTCGCTGGGCTGGCGCTCAATGGCATCGCCTTCCGTCTGGCTTAGTGTCCTCTGCCTCTTCGCAGGCCTCAACTGGCCGGTGTAGTCCTCACCCATCGGGGCAGCGGCGTCATCGCGTCCGGTGACTGCGTGTTCGGGATGAGAACCGTCGGCCCTCTGGTGCTCAAGTCCCAAGGCCTTGGCGAGTCTGAGGCCTTCCTCAGACAGATGTGGATAGTTGGGATCAGGAAAAACAGGACCCTTTGCGACCGCAGAGGTACCAGCTTGCGGCACTTCATCCAAGTACGGCTCAAAATCCGCTTGCTGCTGTTGCTCTTGCGGGACCGTGGCGTTGTAAGCAGCGAACTCTGGGTCGAATGGGTTGATGCTGTTAAATGGGTCCATGTCCGCCCTCGGTTCGAGTGTGTCGCTCTCGCTCTATTAGGATCAGCTGTCGACAAGCTGACGCACTCAGAGAATTCGGTGAGCTAAATGGGCCTGCCCATCGCCACACTTTGCGCTAAAAACGCGCAAGATGCCGGATTGCGCTTCAAGTGGCACGCCTTGCGGCATTTCAATTTCCTGCTGGATCGAGGTCGACCTGAACTAAAAACAGTTCAGACCTTTTGCCGGCTATAGCAGTCTTTAGGTCAAGGACCGCTACGGCCATGTGTTCAAATCGGACGACCACAATACTCGCTGGATATGATCACGGCATCGAGGTACTGGCCTACGACTACGTTGAGGCCTTCGCGGAAACCTCACGGCTTTCGCCGAGCGAACGCGCCCGCGCGATCTCTACGATGCCCCGAATCTTTGTCGAAACGCCGGTCGAGTGGACAGAGTGTTGTTTCGATCGAGCGGCCTCCCCCTTTAGGGCGCCATAAAGTAATTTCAGGCTGATCGCCTTCCTCTTCGGGCCCATGCCTATTGTGAGGCAGCGACTTATGGTGGCCGCCTCACGACGTTACGGAAGCAATCGAATTAGAGGCTTTCACCCGTTCTGTCGACGTAAGATAATCTGAAGTTCGGCCCGCGCTTTCGCAACTGCAAGCGCGTCGAGATCAGATATATTCACTCGACCTCGTGGTATTCGGCCCGGTCGAAACCCGAGCCGAACAGCGCTGCTGCGGCGTCGTAGAGCGCGACGGTATTAACGGTTGACTGCATGGCGTACTAGGCGCGCAATGCCTCGATCGCCGATGCATGGGCAATCAACTGTCGCGACGGCGTTTGGCAATCGAGCATCTCCAGCTTGGGCTCCTCGCGCCTCGTGCCGCTCTCGATGATATTCCGATCGATTGTCATTTCTCTGCCTTCGCCGTCCTGGTTGGTCCGCCAGACTCTATGCGCTCGCTACCAGCCTGCCAGTCTGCGCCGTGTTGACGGATCATTTCGCTATGGGACCGTTTAATGAAGGCGCGCTCGGCGCAAAAGCCGGCGGTGACTGAAGCGGCTACCGCTAGGCCGCAGGCAACGTAGTCATCCAGCAAACTCCAAATTATGTTACTGCCGGCGACGACGACAAAAGTGAGTGCCATGATGGTATTGCGAAATGCTTTAACCATGCTTGTTCCCCCAGCCGATCGGCGAGGGATGTTAACATTGCAACCAAGACGTTCTGCGGCGTTTGAGAGGCATGGTCCGTCGCATTTCTGCTAGATCAGCTTGTGGTCGTGCGCGATGTCGCGCGCGGCTAGACAGCACTCAGCGGTGCGCCAGTTCGCGCGGGGGAATCTACAAGGCGATCCGCGCTCATCGAACCTTTCGCCGGCTTGAAAGGCACAATGATGCCATGTAGCCGCAGGCCAGACGAACGACTCGAAAGAAGTGGCGGCGGACGAAGTCGAAAGCCGGTGACTGACACGGGATTTGATCACCCGCCACGGGGCGCGATCGGATGGCTGAGAAGTCGCCGACCTCTAGCGTCGTCACGACAGGGGAGTGGCTCGCGCCGCCCCTTCTCCAGACGGGGGTGAGATCCCGCGCGCGAACGGGATCGAGGGCTCGATCCCCGCCACATCCAGGCCGGCTGCATCGCCGGCGTGAGTGGCCGGATCCCATACGGGAATCCGGAAAGCCCGCACCGGCGAACCACAAGCGGCGCTCCCCACGCCGTGCGGCCCGCACATAGCTTGGCTTCAGCTTCGCTGAAGCCCTCACCCGGCTATCCGCCGCGCCACCAACAAGCACCTAGTATGGTCCCTAGGAGAGCCAAGCGCCGTCCTGAGGCAGTGTGCTTGGATCAAATAGCGTTGGATCGGAGCGATGAGCCTTTGGCCGACCACCAAGACCGCCGCGGTGACGGCAGGTCCCGTCGAGACTGCACACGCGTCGATGAGGAAGCTGTCCGAGCGCGGCCTCGAAATTCCGTCTCACATTTCGACCCCGATTACTGCAGTGCAAACCACGAGCAGCTTGGTCCAGTCAAGCGCCGAGACCCAGTCCCGGTTCTGGGCCGCTTACAGCGCGCTCAACTCCAGGATCAAATCGCCGGAGGAGGCGAGGGACCACTACCGCCGATTTTTTTACGTAATCCTCGCCGCCTTGCTGCTTTTGCAGCTTTACTACTCCGCGTTTTTGTCGGTGCAGAAGGGGTTGTTGGAGGTCAACAAGAGCATCGAGGCCGCTGAAGTAGCAGCCATCGTTGCTGCACCAGCAACTGCACCTGCACCGACTCCCTCCGTAGCGCCAACGCCTGCTCCAACGGGTGTCGCAACCGCCAAGAACGAAGGGCTGGTCGGCAAACGGCAGACGTATCTCCACGCTGCGGACTATCTCATGGGTATCCCACGCAAGATGGCCGGCTTTCTGGGCATCATAGGGCTCGGCTCAGGTGACAATAACAGCAGCGACAAGGCGGAGGTCGTGGCGCAAGTACAGCTGGACCTCGCCACATCGTTCGTCGGCGGGTTTCTCTTGCCGGTTTTCTACGGAATGCTTGGCGCGATCGCCTTCGTGCTTCGGCGCCTCTCCGACGAAACCTCGTTCGTCGAGGAAGCGACGGTCCTCAAACGTAAGTTTTCCTTGCGCGTCCCGATTGGCGCGCTGTCTGGCTTGGCAGCCGGCTGGCTACTGCAACCTTCGACGGGGGCCTCGGTCACCGCCTCCCTGTCGCCTTTCGCGCTCGCTTTCGTCGCCGGATACAGCGCAGACCTCGTGTTCACGGCTCTGGATCGCATCGTGGCGGCCTTCACGGGGCCGCCGTCACCTCAAACGCCACCGATTGCTACTCCGCCGGAACGGTCTCCCTCGCCAAGCGAGCCTGTCAACAACGAAGCCCGTCCCTCAAACGACGCGCCGCCGCAAGCAAATCCTGACCCGAGTGGCGATCCGTCGAGCGCAAGAGAAGTGACGATGAGTTCGAGAGCTCAAGCAAACCAAGACGCATAAAAGCCGGAGGTCATTGCCATGAAGATCGACTACGCCGAGGTCCAGTCCCTAGCGCCTCGCATGATCGACGAATACGCAGCCGCATTCCGCTCGAATGACGCGAATACCGTGCTGGAAAAATACGAAATTTCGGCAAACCAGTTGAGGTTGGCGCATTTCTTTGCTCAGATGCTGCAAGAGACCGGTGGTTTCAAGATCCAGAAGGAAAGCCTCTGGTATTCGCCTTCCCGGCTGATGCAGGTTTGGCCCCGTCGTTTTCCGACATTGGAAATTGCGCAACAATATGCGCACAACGAAGAGAAGCTCGGGGAGTACGTTTACGGACATAGGTTGGGGAACGACAGCCCGGGAGACGGTTTCAAATACCGCGGACGTGGCCTTCTGCAAATGACCGGACGGTCTGCCTATGCGAAATACGGACGGGACCTCGGCATCGATCTC
Source organism: Bradyrhizobium sp. CIR48 (assembly GCF_014198315.1). Taxonomy (NCBI): domain Bacteria; kingdom Pseudomonadati; phylum Pseudomonadota; class Alphaproteobacteria; order Hyphomicrobiales; family Nitrobacteraceae; genus Bradyrhizobium; species Bradyrhizobium sp. CIR48. Next base: position 418,920 of record NZ_JACIHG010000003.1, on the reverse strand, counting down.
GAAGCGAATCCCGAACTTGCATATCACCGGGATCATTGTTTGGAGATCGCAGCGGCCGAATGGAACGCCAGCGGCTATCACGGCAAATCCTGCAATCAACTGGCGGATGCGGATGATATTGTAGGCGTCACCTACGCGATCAACGGCGGACAGACCGGAATCGAAGACCGCCGCTTCTGGCTGCGCAAGACGAAAGGGGTTTGGTCCGATAGACCGGCTCCAGATGCTGTTCGCGAACAACTGGCCAGCCGTGCGAGTGCAAATCTCGAACTTATCGCCGACACCTCTACGGCATTCGCCGTTCAGCAAGCCGATGGGCTGGCCATGGACGCCGTGGCACCAGCTGGCTTCGGCGCCCGGGCGGCGTCCATTGCGCTCGGCGAGTGGCGGAGGTTCGGTGAGCAGACCTACGATATTCGCGGGCATGCGATCAATGTCGGGCACAAAGAGGGTGAGACGCCGTATTGGCAGTATGTCGGCGAATATTGGAAGTACGGCGTCAACAACGATACTCTAACCGGACGAGATCACAGCGTACCATGGTCCGCGGCCTTCATCTCCTGGGTGATGCGCAGAGCCGGTGCCGGCAGCCGCTTTCACTACAGCCCGCAGCATTCGATCTATATTTTCCGTGCCATCAAGGATCTGCTGCAAGGTAAGCCAGACGCTGGGTTCTACTGCTACCAGCTCCGGGAGTGGAAGCCGCAGGTGGGCGATCTCGTGTGCTGGGCTCGTCGCGACGGGATTGACTACCAACACCAGAATGGCGGCGATTATCCAGGTCACTGCGACGTCGTGATCGAGGTCGGGGCCGACCAGATAGAGATCGTCGGCGGTAACGTTGGGGACTCGGTTACGAAGCGTCCCTTGAGATTGAACGATGCGGGATTCCTGGAAGCCACCAATCAAGGGGGCGAAAACCTCTTCGGGATCATGAGATGCAGGCTCTAGACGGAAGCTTAGTTACTTGAAGAAGACGCTAAATTTAGGAGAGCAGCTGGTTGAACACCATAAGGAGGTCGACGCCTCGCCGGAAGTTGCAACCGGCAGGGCAATGCCTGGTTATGGCAGCTACGTGGCCGCGATGAAAGAGCGCGTAGAGGTGGGCTTGCCTGACGAGCCCGAACGTTCGCCCTGCCCCGAGACTTCGAAGTGAAGCTCCGCCTGTTCCCGGCGCGGCGCCTCAGGGCTTCAAAATCACGCTCCTAAATGCTTGTTCGCTTCGCGGCGCATCCTTGCATTCCCCGGCACCAACCGTGAGCGACCCATCGTCGCTGAGAACCTGAACTTCTCCGGTCCCCGGAATCTCGAACATGGCTTCCGGAAAAAGAGCGTTCATGGCGGGAGTCTCGAGCTTCTCAATGCCTTCACCGGACTCCTTGCCTGACCATCGAAACAGCACGAAGTCCTTTTTCCCGTCGTAAGGGCCCGCGACGATCAGGTAGCTACCGCCCACCTTTTCGATGCTACGTACGCCGCGACCCTTAAGGTCCAACTCGATCGGGTTCCCGAACTTGGCTTCGCCTTTTCCTTCGATTAGGTCGGTCGGGTTTTCCAACGTAACGACCAGTGCCTTGTTTTCCGGGAGTGGATTACGGAAACCAATGAGCAGCTTGTTGTTGCCGCCGTCAGCCAATCCCTCGATGTTGAACGCGCCGTTCGTCTTCGGTGGCTTCTTTGCGGCTTCGGCCAGCTTGTACTTCGCAAAGCGCGGGTCCGATGAGAGATTCTCCACCAGTTTCGAATAGGCCGCACCGATCGGCTTCAGGCCGGGCGGTGACGAGGTCGTGTCAACTGTCGTCGCAAAGAACCTCCGCCGTCGGTCTTGGACTTTTCCGTCCTTGTTCGTGCCGTGCGATGAGATCCAGTATATCGTGTCTCCGATCCGCGCTGCACCTTCAAGGTCCGATTCCTTGTCGGGCTTGGTGTCCAGGAATTTCGACAGGTCAACCTGCTTGATTGAAGACGACTGCCCTCTCTTATAGATGCGAAGCGTGTTCATTTCGTCGTCTCCGACAACGAAATGGTCCTTGTCGAGCGCAACCGCCGCAGAAGCGTCGCACATTTCCTTGTAGGTCACGATTTCCGCTTCTGCTGCCAAAACTTTGGTTGAAATCGCACTCACGGCGCAAAGGAAACCGACGAACATCAATCTCATTTTCTCTCCTTGATGGCTTGGCTGCGCTCAAAGTTTGTAGTTCAAGGCAACGAGATACTGTCTTTGCTTTATCAGCGTGTCCTTATCCAGGCCGTCAGTATAGCTGACCGAGACGGATGCCGCCCCGTCGGGCGTTATATTGAAGCCGACCTCCACTCCCCACAGCAAGGCATCGATACGGCGGTTGAATTCGCGGTGATAATTGACCGTCACATCGGCGTAAAAGCGGCCGATGAGGTCCGCAAAGACTGGTTCGGCGAATGGGTCGTAGATGCTGCGATCGGGGAACGGGGTTAGATGGAGGCGGGCCACTGCTCCGCCCCAGGTATAATCGCCTCTGGTCAGTGCCGTCGCGCCCACCACATCCACACGCTTGATGTCCGCTTCGGCCCGAAGTTGCCAGAACCAGTCGAGATATTTCGTGGCGGGTGCCCCGATCGTCCCTCCCAACCGAGCATTCGGAGCGAAAGGCTCCCACGCGGCGGTGAAACCGTATATTCGTGCCTCACCGCGAAAGTCGGTCTGCGCATACGGGCTTGCGATCACGTATTGCAGATCGAATAGAGGCCCACCGGCAATGGCAGCCTGCACATCTAAGCCGGTTTTCACAGCGCTCTTTTCGCTTTTGCTCCTGGGGGCGTTGATCGTGCCTTGCGCATCCGTCCACAACGCCACCGTCGTCCCGAACAAGGACGGAACGTTGAAGTCGCGCTTCGCGTACGTATCGTCCGGCAGACCCGTGAAACAAGGGCTCATGGGGTCATTTTGCGACAGGACGTACGACACGCGCCCGTTGACCGTCAGGGATTGAGAGCGGTCGAGATCGTCATGTGCAAAGCTGGCGGAGGCTCCCTTCGCTTTGGATCTCGGCACAAACCCCGTGACGAACGTTCCCTCCCGGTATTGATACGTGTCCAGCCTGTCGCGGCGGATGAACAGCCTTTGCTGCTCTTCGCAGCCGCCTTTCGGAGGCTTGACGTCCGCCGGAACGGCAGGAGGCGGCCGTGTCGATGCCACCTTGTCGATATCGGCGATCTTTCGGTCCTTGAAAAACAACACGTCATTCGCCACCGACCGCGATCTGGTCCCGAAGCTCGCTTCGTTTTCCAACCTAAGCGTTTCTGCTTCGGATGGGTCCAGTTTGCCGTTCAGGTTTACATCGTACTTGGCGAGCATCGGATCTTGGACGTGCAGCCGCCAAACCAATGCCTCACGCTCGTCCAATACGCCGTCTTTATTACGATCGTATTTCGCCGCGGAGAGCGTTTCAGCCGCCAGCGAAGACGACGTGAGGACGATCGCAAACGCGGTCGAGATAATGTGCTTCATGCTGAAGCCCCCTCAGCTTACTCGCCACCCGAAGTGCTCATATGTAAGGACCGCGGAGTCGATCAGATTCCCGAACGACTGAATGTCTCGTAGCCCAATGGCCACATCGGGCTTCGACGTCCACGGAAACTGCACGCCATGGAATAGAGCGCTACGCCAGGCGGGGACGTAGGTCGGGCTGATTTTGTTGATGTTGACCCATAGTACTTTGCGCCCCGTCGCGGGGTCCATGCCCTGGAAGAAAGCGTCGATCGGCGAATTTGGATCGATCGTGTGCGGACCGCGGGGATTATGGCTGTGATCGAAGTACCATTCCAAACGATGGTAGATTTCGTCGCGCGAGATGAACCCGCCGGTCATTGCCAAGAATTCTGCCTCGGGCTCCGCTGCCGCAGCGACCTTGAGCTTCTTTCCCTTCTTACCCATCGAACGTCCTCCATTGCGGAGGAAATGTTGGCCCAACGGCACCGCGAGTATACTAGGGAATACCCCGGGAGCTGCACGAAGTGTCGCATTCGTCACTTCTTTATCCCCACCTTAGGGAGTTCCCCAGTACACCGCGTCCGCCCTATTTGCTCCGATGCCCTCGCAGTGCGGAGCGCATCGAGATGATCGAAGCCTTTTCAGTAGCGACGGCGCATCACTTCCAAGACGCGTACGCATCTCAAGCTCGGCTAAGGTACGAGGTCTTCGTCAAGCGTAGAGGTCTCGATCATACTCACTGGGATGGGCTCGAATTCGACGAGTTCGATACGCCCGCGGCGATTTATTTGGTCTGGCGTGACAACAATCTGGTGGTTCGCGGGCTCGCCAGGCTGTTGCGTACGACTGGTCCCTACATGCTTCGGAAGTACTGGCCATATCTTGTAGAGAAAGGAGATCTGCCCTCATCTCCGGCCGTATTCGAGGTAACGCGCGTATGCGTCGACAAGACGGTCAACCCTAATACGCGACAGCGGATATTCCCGGAACTCCTATGCGCGATCCAGGAGTTCATGCGCATTAACGGCGGCATCGGAATGATCGGAGTTACGCGCGAGCATCTACTCGCGCACTTCCTTCGGTCCGGCATTGAGTGGTTGGGAAGGGAGCATATCATCGAGGGCGAACTCGAGAGAGCCTTCTTCGTGCCGACCGATCGCATTCGACCAGAGTGGCACTGCCAAAAGTTGGCGATAGGCGTCACCGTGTTAGGGCGGGAAAGGGCCGAATTCACGAGGCATGCGGCATGACCGAGCTCACCGTCCGCGGTAGTGAAGAGCATACCGCCCGGAACATGGCTGACGCTCTAACCTATCTCGGGCGCGTGGCAAGCGACGCGGGGTACCACTCCGTCGTTGCCGATATCCACGTGCTCCGCGACCGTTTGGCGTCGATCGCTCGCGCCGAGGAGGAGGCAAAACGCGGAAGGGCAAGTGCATGAAAGAGGCGCCGTTCTCGCATGGGAACTTCTTCTCGAGTTACGCATCGCAGGTGCGCTCGTATTGCCGGAGGGTGCCCGCTCTTCTCAGGTCCGCCAAAGGCGCCAGGATATGGGATGTGGCAGGCGTCTAGTACGTCGATCTGTTAGCGGGGTGCTGCCCCTTGTATCATGGTCATAATCACCCGCATCTGCGCTGAGCGGGAGTGGAGTATCTACTCGCTGATGGCATTGCGGTGGATTTGGATTTCCACACCGATGCTAAACTCCGCTTCATAACCGAACTTGAGAACGCGGTTCTCGCTCCCCACGGTCTACGCTACCGGATGCAATTTCCCGGCCCTACGGGCACGAACTTCGTTGAGGCTGCCATAAAGCTCGCGCGCAGGGTCACTGGTCGACGAACAATCGTTGCGTTCTCAAACGCGTTTCATGGGCGTTTCGATGCGCTCGCTACAGTGACGCGCTCGGCGCTTTGCGGGACAAGCGCAGAGGGCTTGCTAATCGGCATCCACCGATTGCCGTTCGAAGGCTACCTTGGGGCGGGCGAGAGTGACCTATTGCGGTTTCCCCACATGACATTGGACGCTTTAGGGGGCATTGATCCGGTTGCTGCGATCCCGGTCGAGACCGTGCAGCGAGAGGGCGGGCTCAACGTCGCCTCGAACGAGTGGTTGCAAACCCTGTCTAACGTCGCGAAGACTTCGGCGCTCTCCTCATCGTCGACGACATCTTGGCGGGCTGCGGCGAACCGGGCAATTCTTCAGCTTCGAGCGGGCGAGCATAGTTCCGGATACTGTCTGTCTGGCGAAGTTGATCAGTGGATACGGGCTACCGATGTCGCTGATGTTGATGAAACCGGAGCACGACGTTTGGAACACCGGCGAGCACAACGGCACGTTCAGAGGAAATTCGCTCGTGTTCGTGACCGCAGCGGCAGCTCTGGACCTTTGGACTCAGGGTTTTGGGCAGCAGATCGATCAAACCGCAGCTATTCTTGAAAGATGGTGCCAGGCGGCCGCCGACCGGTATTTGGGTCGAGTATAAGGGGGCGATATGATGCGTGGCCTGAGCTTTAGCGATCCGGCCGCTGCAAACCGGGGACCTCGCAGTGAGCCGCCGCATCATAGTCGAGTGCTGCGGCCCGAGAGACGAGGTCCTGATGGTCATGGCGCCTCTCAACATCCCGGCCGAGCTGTTCAAGAGCGCATTGGCTCGGTTGGGCGAAGTGGTCGACGAAACCATAACAGCCCATGGTCATGCGCCGTCTCTACAACTGGATGATGCCGCTCTTGATCCCCATGATTACGGCGGTGATTCGATTACTCGCCCCGAGCTTTTTCATCGTGTTGCCGACGTGGAATTCGACCGTCTTCTGTGAGATACTGAGGATCTCTCCAATCTCCCAGTTCGTCTTGCCTTCCTTACACCACTTTAGACACTCGACTTCTTGAGCGGTCAGCCCGGCGTCCAGGCTGCGCCTTCCGTCGGCCAACTCGCAGTACTTCAGCCAGTACTGCACACAGACCATGTAGACGAAGCCTGTTTTCTCGTCGGCAGGGGCGCCCTTCTCGCGGAAACTGAGGCTGATGAGGTCCGTCTCGCGGGCCGGGCCTCGCATCGGTATGGTGATCCCGGAATGTACACCCAGTTCGCGGCAAGACTCGAAGAAGTCCCGGTCGGTTCGCGAAATCTGTTTGGGATCGCAGGTGTCCGACCATCGAAAACTCCCCCGCGCATAATGGATCTTCTGCACCACGGGGTCGATCCTATCCCATTGCATGGCTTTGTAGTTGTCGAGATAACCAGGTGGAAACTCGCTCCACGGAATGGAAATCAGGCGCTTGTTTTGAGCCCGTGCGAAAACCGCGTTCTCATAACCGACGGCCCGCATGACAGGCAGGAATAGGTTCTTCAGCTCGGCTTCGCTGTTCGCCTGCTGAGTCCGTTCTATGAAGTCTTCGACAGTCGTGATCATGGCGCCCCCCATCTCCAACGACACCTATCCAGCGTGGACCAGAAACTCCTTCATTCGCTCGTTGAACGTCGTCGGAACCTGCCAATGAGGTGCGTGCCCGGCGTCGATCAAGACTGGCTTCTTCGTCCAGAGGTTGCGGTACTTGAGCTTGGATAGGTAATTGAGATTCACAAAAGGGTCTTGGACACCCTGAACGATTGCGATCGGGCGCTCATCGGTCTCGACGGTATCGACCTCGTCGACGCCGACCCCAGCCATGCCATTCTGGACCATCCACTTCCGGGCGTTGCCATCGGTGCGCAGCGCGGCAGCCAGATGCTGGTCCGAAGCACGCGGGCAGCCCATCATCGCACGGACGTATCTGCGGCAATCGTCGTCGGAAAAGTGGCGTCGGCCAGCAAGTGCGGTTGATGGCGTCCATCGAAATCCGGCACTGATGCCGGCAGGATCGAGCCTCACGGGCGGAGTTCCGGTGAGCAGAAGAGAACGAACCTCGCGATATCGGGCCAGCATCTCCAGGCCGATATGGCCACCCAATGACCACCCGACGATGTGATAAGTCTTGAACCCGAGCTCGCCCATCAGCTCATGCAGGATGCGCGCGTACCCTGGAAAGCTATACGTGGATCGGGGGGTATTCGACCATGCCGATCGTCCGTGGCCGGGAAGGTCAGGGGCGACGACGCCGAGACCCATCCGCGTCAATGTGCCGAACTGGGCATAAAATGCAGAACTTGACGACGAATTGCCGTGGACAAGAAGCACGCCCACGCGCGCCGGCGATCCAGTAAGGACGCTCAAACGGTGGGCTCTAATTGTGCGCTCACGCAAACGAATATTGTGAGCCAAGGAACGACGCTCGGCCATCAGAAAAGCTCAAGTACCGACGCAACCAGTATGACTCGCACGGAAATATTACCCGTATTAAGCCATCAACAACCTGCGCGGTCAATATGTTATGAGGTGTTCCCGAATGGGCTAGAGGGCATACGGACGTCCGGCACTCTGTGGGCGGGCGGTAGCGGTCGGCGGGACGAGCTTGCAGCGCGAAAGCATCGCAGTCGATCCGCTGCATGATGGAAGATGCCGCTGTCGGCTCAACGGGGCGCCCGAACAGGTAGCCTTGTCCAACGTCGCACCCCGTCGCAGCGAGGACTACGGCCTGTTCGGAGGTTTCGATTCCCAGCTACCACTGCCATTCTGAGGTCGCTTCCGAACTCGACGATTGCCCTCGCCCATCAGAAGCTCTCGGTGAAAATGACCCGGCCGTTTGCGACATAATCGACATTGGCGAGCGAGCCGTTCTTGCCCAGCCTCAGTATCGCAAACCCGTGTTCGTAGACGCCTTGCTCCACCTTGAGCTTCGTTCCTTCGATCAGCAACGGCGGATCGACGCCTTCCTCCAGCAATTGATACGGGTTCTCACCCTCGAAGATGGGCACGGCACCGTGTCCGATGCATCTGCCACGTTCGAGGTCCAAGTGGGGCTGATAGATGCACAAATTATGCTCATGGCCCCAAAACCAGGCTGAGATGCTGCGACCTGTCGACTTCAGGCGTTTGAACAGCGACAGCAGGTTTGGATTGTGGGTCGTAAGACGGCCATCCGCGGCAGGCTTTCCTATCTTCGAGAATGCAGAGAACAACTGGTGGTGGGATAACAGAATCGACTTACCATCAAATTCAGCCACGCGTGCTTCTAGCCAGGCTTGCTCCTCCTTCTCGACGAACGTAAGTGCATCTCCTACCGAAAGAGGGCTGTAGTCGTGCAGTCCGGTGTCCATCGCAAGCAATTGCCATTGAGCATCCGACGACCTCAAGCAGAAAAAACTACTGATTTGCGATTGACGTCCTCGATTAAGTCTTCTGATCAAATCGTAGTAGGCGATTCCTCCGCTGTACATGTCGTGGTTGCCCGCCAAGGTGAAGACCGGAAGTGGATTGTTCTTCCGATCGAACACATCCTCGATTACGTCGTCGAAATTGACCGCGCATTCGGCCTCCGTGCCCGAGTAGTAGATATCGCCCAGATGAACGAGGATATCCGGAGAGAACGCCCTGATCGACTCCAGAGTCTTGCGTGCCGTCTTGGTCCCCGCGGCCCAGTCGCCGAATAGCGCGATGGTGGCGCCAGTCTTGATCTCAATCGGACGAGAGGCCTCTGTGGGCTTGAGGTATGGAATCTGGCGTCGTGTGCCATCCCAACCAAAATATTCACTGTATTCGCGAAGTGTCCGACCCCACTTCGGATCGCATGTGCTGACTTCCATCTGTTCAGCTAGCAAGGCTGCGCCAGCTTCGTCTCCCGTAACTAAGGCTTCAAGATAGCGTAGACCAAGCGCACTGCAGACTCTGGCGATATCGCCAAATCCCTCTTCGATCACGTCTGAGTGGGGCTCGACCGTTTGCTGCACTCGTTGCGCTGCAACCGCGGCCGCTGCCATCGCAAAACTTTGCCCCTCCCCAAGGCCCTCCTCGACGACGTCGGTTTGAGTCGTCCGCTCGTATTGAGCAGCGGCAGATTGGAAAATCGACAGAAAATGGTCGCGGAAGGTCGGCATCTGATCCGTCACGAGATCTCTCCATCGTTGATCGTTCAAGCGGCAGTTTCTGCCAGTGGCACGGGCCGGACACCCGGTAATCTCCCTAGGTGACAGTCGAGTCGTTTGACCGCTTTGTCATCGGGTTCTACCTCGAAGTGATTTCCAGAAGATGTCGACTAATCAGAGCTACGGCGACGATATCCTGCAGGACGCCCAGTCGGGCTGGAAACCGCTAGTCCTTACCGTGTCGAGCGCCGCTCAGAAAAGCAGTTGGCAAGACGCCATTCACCGGGTCCTGAAGCCGCATTTCGTCTGCAGGGGTTTTCCGTACAAGAACCTTGGCGGCCGACTTTGGCGTCCGAACATCATCATCGATCTCCGGTGCTGTCTAGCGGCCTTTGCATTAATAGTCTCCAGCTTCTTGGTCGAATGGCCGCTTTACGTCGTCACAGCTACGCTGGCCGTCGCGGCAGCGGCTCTCGGAGTGCAGCTCGCCCGCCGTTATCGTGCCGCATGCGCGAACGTGATGGCCGTCTGGATGACGGATCAAGGAGACGTTCAGCCACACATCGTTGCCAACGGTTTCGGGTCGTATCTGGTCGGAGCGGCGCTGAGCGATCCGCGTGGAGTTAAAGTACGAAACACCATCATGAGAAGCGCGCCGCTACCTCGGCAATATCCATGGCTCCAAATCTTGCGACGGGCCCGGGACATAAATGTGCGAAGCGAAATAGTCCGAGCGAATCTTCTTACCCGGTTGTTCCGGCTGCTGCCGCTGTTTTGCGAGGACATGGGCGACGCCGGAAGTCACGGATTTAATCACGGAGACGCCGTCCATACGGCCGGGTCGGATGGATATTGCGAACAATGCCGACTGAAGGCATTCGCGCCCATACACAACGTGACGCTGGATCTGATCGATGGCCGCGAATCCGAAGCCAGGCTATATATCCAAGGCTATTGGCTTCCGTTTCTTTGGAATATTCCGATTTACGAGTACCAAATCCTCCTGGGCCATGGGCAGCGTATTCTGGAGCTACTCAGGGCCGGCCGCTTTTCGGAAGCTGACGAAGCGGCCGGAGCGGTGCTCGATCGGGAATTCGACTGGACGGACGAGCGACCTTTGCGACAGTGGATCAAGACGATGGTGAACAACTACCTCGGCTTCGGGGGGCAAATGGCGCTAGCCGACGACGTTGTCCATTTCGTGAGCGACAGGTTTCTTCCGAACATCGCAATTGCCCACGAGGAATCACTCAAGTCGGACGAACAGAACGAAAAGGTGATACAGTCTCTCAATCCACATTTGGCGATGGCTCGTCTGGTCGAAACAGCTGTCCGCCAGCAATGGACGAGGCGATGAACGATCAAGTGTTGGACCGGGCGCTTGCAGTTTTGTCTTCGGACCCGAAGGACCAAGACGCTTGGAGAAAGCTCTTCCGGGCGCTGTGGCCGTTCGTCATTGCAGTGGTCTGGCGTCGACTCCGGGATCGCACTCTAGCCGAAGACGCCGCCCAGGAGGTGTTTCTGCGCCTCGTACGGACCAGCCCGTTCCCGGAGATTTCCAATGCTGCGCAGCTACGAGCATACGTTTGGAGGGTGGCGATAAACGTCTCTACGGACCTGCTGCAACGGCGGCGGCGTTTGATGCGAAGCGACAGAGCGCTCAGCGATCTCCACGAGCCTAATCTAGCTTCGGATACGCCAAGCGAAGAACGGATCATCTTCGGAGAGGCGGTTGCGCTGACGAAAGACGCCTTGGGTCCGGAGGAAAGCGAATTATTGCTGCATTTCGTCCAGGGACGTACTATTGCCGAGACGGCATTGGCGCTCGGCCAAACATACTCAAATACCGCAGTGCAGCTGCACCGTCTTCGGCGAAAGCTAGCTAAGCTCTTGTTATTACACTAGAAATAATTTTTCGATCTGGCCTGTAAAAATTCACGTCGAGAAGCGGTCTATTTATGAACCCGCAACTTTGAGTAATTCCGATGGTTGACAGAAGTTTTGCATCGTCTCTGACCGCGCCGCGACATTCTATCGTAGCTCCCTCTGGCCTGGAAGTGCGCCTTCGGCGGCGCGCTGACGAGCTCGGCATGTCGGTCTCCCAGATGCTCGAGCACGACGCTCTCGCCGCGTCGAGAACCAACTATCCGACGCCCGAGTGCCTAGACCCTCTCGAAATCGCGCAGATCTTCTCCGACGATCTTTCTCCGGCGAAGCAGGAGCATCTGTCGAAATGCCCGATGTGCAGCGCCCTGGCGGAAGCGGCGAATCCTCCGGAGGCATGGTTTAAGGAGGTGCTCAAGACTGAAGCAGCCGCGGCTTCAGAACCGAAGCGTGCGGCCGCCTCATCGACCGCGAACCGCTTTTTCCTGGCAGTCTCCTACGGCGGTGCCGGCGTGGTGGCGAGCATCGTCGCATTCGTCTTGTATCAGTATGCCTTCAATGATGCCATTTTGTCTGCTTTGGTCCGAAATGGCGCCCTGCGGATTTTCGCCCAATTGGCCTTGTGCAGCGCGGCGCTTTGCGCCGTGGCGTTCGTTTCCTCCCGCTACATCGTTTCTCCCACGGTTCGTCCTGGTGGAGCGATGGCGATCGTGGTTGTGTTTGCCGCAGGACTTACGATTCTTATCGCACGCGACTACGCCACTTTTTCCGATCAGTACGAGGATATGACGGCGACACAAGCGTCGCTTGTCAAGCAGATTGCCGCAAGCGCTCGTCTCCCGCTTCCTGCCCAATTGACCGAGGAGGCCCCTGGTGCCTTGCCTGGCTGGGTCATTGTAAAGAAAGATCACAATTCGGAGTTCTCGGTTCTCTGGAACAAAGTCGCCGTGGCCGCCGACTCTCATGCAATGCCGATCGCCAAGATTTACGAGGGGCGGGTACAGCGTGTTAACAATGTTCTAGAAGTCAGTACGAAGTCGAACGGTAGTATGAAGATCTCGGCGCGCGCGATGGATGCGTCCATAAAGGTCGGGGACCAAGTCATGGCGCTAGTCCCGAACAATTCGTCCAATGTGTCGCAGATATCGGCCGTGCCGGCAGCTAAGTAAGGTGCGAGACTGAGTTTGATCCCGATGAATGCGGGCCGTCGTTTACTGCGCCGGCAAAGGCCTTCCTTTCAGAAGTAGTAATTCGGATGTGTGACCGGTTTTCTATCCGCGCGGACAAGTACAGCAATGCTGACCGCGCAGGAGCGTGAATACATCGAAGGCAGATTGCTCGACCTCGTAGCCAATCTTCCGGCGAGAATGACGCTCCTCGCGGGCATGCCTCAAGCCCTCAAGCTCAGGCTTAATGAGGGGAAGCCGCCGTACCTCCTCGTCAAGGAGGCAGTCGCGCTCTGCGAGGAGGACGGATACAACATCACACCGCCGACCCTCTGTACGTTTATCACAATTCTAATTCCAAATGACGAAACCATTAAGAGCATATGCAACCGTATTCTGCTTCCACCGCCCGCTTCCGTCGTCGCCGATCCCTTCGAAGCCGTTCTTTTGGGACGGCTCCCCTTCTTGGGACGCCCAACCGCAAGAGCATATCTGCGAAGCCTTCTACAAGACCTTCCGAGTCAGCCAATCGTCGTCATCAACGGCACTCGAGGAGCAGGAAAGACGTATACAACCGAGTTGATTGATCATGTCTGCCGAACGCATCAGATCATCAATTCCTGCCATGTAGAACTTAAGCCGGAGCAAGGCCCTTCCATCGGCCCCGCCGAACTCGCTGGGGATATCGTGACCCTTATGGGAGGAGACACTTCGCTGATTCCCAAGCAAGGTGTGACAAACCTGGAGCGATGGACACAAGAGCTGGCCAATTGGGTGTCGCTAGTGGCGAAAAACTCCGGCTCTAAACATTGGATCGTTCTCGACGGTTTCAGCAACGGTGAATTGCGGCAAGACACCCTTCTTTTCATCGTGAAGCTCGCGCACGTGCTCACCTCCGGGGTGGCGAGGCGCCTTCATCGACTGATCCTGTTGGACTTCGATCACACGGCGCTTCCTGTCCCTCCTGGCAGCATCGCGCACGAGACGATACCCGGTCTTAGTCGAGCATTCGTGACCAATTTCGTGAACGATCTCGTTGCTCGGTCCGCTGGCGGTCTGGACGCGCAAGCCATCCTTACCCAGATAGCGGAAGGCCTCGCAGACCCGATCTCGGATCTGCGGGAATTAGGCAAACGTTTGAACGATTTGATCGAGGTCGTGGGATGATCGCATGAGCAGCTCTGTAACCCGCTCGACAAGCGACGTCGTCGCCGAGCTGCAGAAGCGCACACTGGCGCGAAGCAACGCAAGCATGGACTTATCGTCATCGACTTATCTCTTTGCCGCCGCGGTGCTTCACGTTTTCAGCCCATCCAACCTTAAGCCTTGGCTCCCGCTTTCCTCGCCGATCAATCCCGCCCCCGATCTATTCGGAGCTTCGGTGGTGGCGGTTGGTTGGCGGCATCTCGGGCTCCGGACCCTGAAGCCGGAAGAGCGACGGTCCGCCTTGTCATTTCTTTGGAAACTTGGAGGAAGAGAGATTCTGCGGTCCGTTCTGGCCGCCAATCCGGATCGATTGATGACGCCGATCCAACGGGCTTTCGATAAGTGGCTGGCTGGAGACCGGTCTGATCTTTCCAATATGAGCTTCGACGACCTGGTGTCGACCGGACAGTTGTATGATTGGGGTATCGCCGAATTTGGGGGGCTGCCGGATCGAGCCAAGTTCGATGTTGCCTTGCGCCGCCGGTCGGCCGTATCGCTTTTCGAGCACCTCGTCGACGACAGTTTCGTCGGACGAGAAGAAGAACTGCAGATACTTCGGGACTACGTTGGTGTCGTGGAGCCCTCGCTCTGGCAGCGGTTGCGGGGCTTCGTCGGGCCCGGCTCCCGCCCTCCACTAGTTCTTTACGGTCCAGGCGGCGTCGGTAAGACTGCGCTTATCGGGAAATTTCTGCTTGAGCATGTAAACGCTCCGACGAAAGGGTGGTTTCCTTTCGCCTATTTGCCTTTCGATTCCTCGTCCCTCGATGTGAGCGAGCCGTTCACCATCCTCGTAGCGGCCTCGACCCAATTGAGCGCTCAGATCAACGACGAAGCCCGGAGCGATAGATCGACTCAGGAGTTCAGCTTTCTCGTTTCAGAATATCGCGATGAACGGGCACAACTTAGGCAGCGGGCCTCCAACATCTCGGCGCAGCAAGAAAGATTGGCCAACTACAGTGGCGCCGAGGAGCGACTCTACGTGGCATTCGGGCGCATGCTCGAACGCATCGCATCCGCAGCGGGCCGCCAGCAAAAAGCCGGAGCCGTGCCCGTCGTGCTGGTCTTCGACACTTTCGAGGAAGTTTACTACCGGACCAAAGAAGATCTGTTCAGTTTCTGGCAGATGCTGGCGGTGGTACAAAAGATATTCCCGTCTCTTCGCGTCATCATCGCAGGACGGGCCAAGCCTAATCCCTTTACAGTTAAGGGTGAGCATCCAGAGGAACACTCGCTCGGCGATCTTAATCAACAGGACGCCACGCGGTTGCTTTCCAGCCTCGGCGTCGATGGTGCGAGCGCAACTGTAATTGCAAGACAGATCGGAGGCAGTCCGCTCTCCCTTCGCCTGGCGGCAAGAATCGCGCAAAGCGAAGATGCATCTCGAGGAATCACAGGCCTCCAAACGAAGCGGTATTGGCTTTTCGATGTGGCTCCGGAGGTCGTTCAAGGGAGTCTCTACACGCGTGTGTTGGACCATATCCACGATGAAGACGTGAGGGCGCTGGCCCACCCGGGGATGGTTCTTCGACGTGTCACCAAGGAGATCATACGCTTCGTGCTCGCGCCGCTGTGCAAAGTTACCGTCTTGAACGACGAACGAGCCGAAGAACTTTTCGAGGAACTCCGAAGAGAGCATACCCTGGTCAGCATCGAGGACGACGATGCGTTGCGCTACCGCGAAGAAATTCGACGCCCCGTTCTGCTTCTGATGAAGAACCAGCGCCCCGATCAGGTCAGAACACTGCAGTCGGCGGCTGTGCACTACTATGAAACGGAAGGCGAAACGCTCGTCGAACGCGCGGAAGAGATCTATCACCGTCTCATGCTTCACGAAGATTCTGAAGTCATAGCAACCAGGTGGCTATCTGGGGTCGAGCAGTATCTCACATCGGCTATTGCCGATCTCGAGCCTGAGCAGCAAATCTGGTTGGCGGAAAGAATGAGTATCGAGCTGCCGGCCGACGTCTACGACAAAGCGGACTTATCGAGTTGGGAACGGCTGATCGGAAGGAAGGCTCTCGAGACATTCCGGTTTGCCGCGCCGGACCAGGTTCTTGCGCTCGTCAGGCAGCGGTCCGAGCGCACAAGTGACAGTCCGCTTTTTGCCATCGAAGCCCGAGCCCTCCTGGCTTTGAATAGAACCGATGAGGCGGAACGGTTGCTCGAAAGAGCTCTTGACGGCTATCCACTTATGGCCAACAGGGGCCGCTTGGCCGAACTCCTTTGGCTCCAGATCCAAGTCAATTCTCAGCGCAGGCGAGCCGACGACGCGCTCGATCTGCTGGTTCGCTTGCGCGAAGTAAGCGACACATTGCGCTCCCCTCTGCCGAGCATTCAGACGCTGACTGAGACAATCATCCGTAGCCCGGAATCCGCCAAGGCCAGCTTGCGGCTTGCCTTGGTGAACAAGCTGGCCCTATTGGGGCCAGCCGAGATCGATAAAGAAAGGTCTCTGATCCGCCTGGCGCTCGTAAGTCTCGGCGTTGAGTATCCGCAGACGATCGCCAAGCTGCTGCCCCTTGTCGTCCACGATTTCTATTACCTCATGCGGCGCTCGCGCGCCGATATTGAAAAGGCTCTGCGTTCCCCAGTCGTGATCGAAAACCTGGCACCTCACGGGCTTCCAAACGATCCGCCGACTGCAGCACTCCAGCGCATCCTCGAATACTTCATCTCGAAGCTGATTGAGGGGGAACAAGAACCCCAATTAGTCGAAGCCATTATTATGTTGCTTCGATTGGAGGAGGCATCGTTGTCCGGTGCAAATCTCGGCGGTCTTGATGAATACCGCGAATCCTGGGAATTGAATGTCGTAACGGAGGTTGCGATCTGATGGAGCATTTCAGCCAAGAAGAGATCCAGAAGATCGCCGAGGTGACGATGGAAGTCTTCGGGTACGATCCTCCCGTCAGGGCAGCGTTGCTTCAAGGCATGCCGCGCCGGTTCGCTGGGTTGCTGCCGGGGGGAATGACGGCGCCCACGATCGGGTTGAAACTGGATCTGGATTATCTGAACACCGTCCCGCGTCTCGATGACGGCAACATACCCTTGAAGAGTTGGCTGAGAAATGCGTCCTGGCTCGGAGCAGGTAGGGCGGACGCAGAGCCGCTCCGCCGATTTCATGAAGCGATCGACGAGAAGGTCACAGGCAGTCCACCCATCAAGACGGTAGGTTTTACTGAACTCCAGGAAGTCGTAGTCCATCACGACGACATGTTGCCCTACGCATATATGAAAGCTGGTGTGTCGGCCGGCGAGGCGGTGGCAAAGCTTTTGGTGACGCGGTATTTGAACGACGAAGTTCAAAAGAATTCATCGGGTAACCCATCCAAATTCCTGGGTACGGGCTGGCTGGTAGCGCCAGGACTTATGCTGACGAACAACCACGTTGTGAATGCGCGCGAGAAAGGCGAGCCGCCGGCGTCGGACTCAGATTTCGAATTGCAGGCGAAGTCGACGGTCGCACTGTTCGACTACGACGCGGACGGAGCTGCTGGTTCGAGCGCCACTGCCATCGAATTGATAGCACGCGACCGAAGACTGGATTACGCGCTTTTGAGAATAGACAGCGGAGCCCGAAAGCCGCTATCACATGGCCAAAGGCTTGCGGCCACAAGCAGCCAGGAAGACCGATTGGCACTGAACATCATCCAGCACCCCGATGGAGACCCCAAGAAATTCGCCATAAGAAACAATCTGTTAACGGCCGCAACGGATACTGAGCTGCGGTATTTCACGGATACGATGGCGGGATCCTCGGGCTCGCCTGTTCTTAATGACCTTTGGGAGGCTGTTGGGCTGCACCGGGGAGCCACCCGTGTAACCGGGGTCAAATTCAATGGGCGGGATGTTGCGTACGTCAACGTCGGGACACAACTAAGTGCCATAAAGACTGATCTGGCTCAGCGCTACCGTGGCAAGGTTCCGGAACTCGGCATATAGTAGTCGAGCGAAGTTTCGAGGAAGTCATATGCGCCCGTTCGACGATTTCGGTGGCACTTTCCGTGACCTGGTAAGCCGAGTGGACGAGTCCGCTCTTCCGAGGCTCATTGGCGCAGCCCTGCAGACGTCGCAGGTTGGCGATCTACAGTCGGTGGTCGTCGGACTCGAGAAGAAGGGCCTGGCCGAAACGGTGTCGAGCTGGGCAGAAAAGGCGCCGACGCCGTTTTCCGCGAAAGAAGTGGAGGCCGCGCTCGGAGCGGCCAATATCGGACGTGTTGCCATGACGCTCGGTATTCCGGCCCAATCTGCGGCGGAGCTGCTCGCCGAAAGCCTCCCTACGGCGGTCGGCGTCGCTACGCGCAGCGGCTCGGTCGTACTTCAAGGGTCAGTGGGGAAGAAGAACGCCCCTTAGTCCTCGCCATTTTGCCTGCGCTCTGCAGCGCTTCGGCCGCAAGTCATACTCGCAATCTTCGGCTTCTGCGTGCCATCGAGACTCGGTCCACGGTCGGGCGGCTTTCTGCTGGCTGGCGCTTGACCCTTCGACCGATATCAACGCCCCGCTGTACCGAAGCGCATCGACCAGCAGCGAGAAGGCCGGCGAGGGCTGCCGCCGGCACGGATAGTAGAGGGGATAGCCAGAGAACGACGGACACCCCTTCCGCTCCCTGCTAGTCCTAATCCGTCTTTCCGATCGTGTACTTGATCGTAAGCGTGGCGTTGAGGCCCTTGAGAATTTTTGTACTCAGTCCTGAGGGCGCCGCTAGAGCATGATGTTTTTATACGGAACCCTTGGACAATCTCATCGGTCCGGTTGGCTTGTTCGACAGCGCGGGCAGCGACGTCGGCGTCTCGAACCGCCTGCCGCGCGATATCCGCGATCGTGGCGCTCAATTCCTCGGATGCCGATTGCCACGCTCTGTGCGTTCATGGATGCCTCTCCCGAGGCCCTTTCGGTCGACTTGACCTGCTCGTTTGTCTGGATGGAGACCGCCGACATCCGGCCTGATGTCTCCCTCGTCTGCTCCGAAGCTGCGTTGAGCGACGAAAGCGCGCGGAGTATTTCGGCCTCGAAACTCGCAATGTGCCGTTCCATCGCCTGTTGCCGCTCCAGAGCCCGCGACCCGTGCTGCCGCTGTTCCTCCTCGATGCGGGTCTTCTCGCGCGCATTCGCCTTGAAGGTGGAGAGCGCGCCGGCGAGGGCTCCGATTTCGTCACGGCGGTCGACGAAGGGCGTGTCTACGCAAGATTGCCCTGGGCGAGCTCGATGGTGGCATCGCGGATCATCCTCAGAGGACCGATCACATGTCAACGAACCCCCCGACAGCTCCCGACCGTCAGAATGACGGCGATCGCCAGAAGAACGAGCTGCACCACCAGATTCCGCGTGGCAGAGTAGATTGGACATCGTCACATTTCCCGAGCAGCGGGACGTGACCGCTGCGCAAGTTCTAGCAGGGTCGCCGACGGGCAGCGACTGGGCAAGAGTGAGGGCGCGAAGCCTCACACATCGCGCCGCGAAGAACACGCGGACGACCAACCGCGTATCACGGTAGCGCGAGGCATGGATGTTAGTCGCCACCGGATCCAGAAAGGACGCTCCCTCGCGTCCTGCAAAGATCACGGTAGAACAGATAGGAGGGGCTTGCGCGTCACTGACGCCGGGCTTCCGGCACAGATCGGCGACTGCAACGCCAGCTTCGTACTCCTTCAAAATCCCGATGGTCTGCACTTCCGAAAAGCGGCTGCGCTTCATTCTCTGGTCCTTGTCTTGGGCCAGAGCGAACTTCAACCTGGATTAGGTCTGAGGGGCAAGGTCAGGTTACCCGGGACACCTGCATTCGTGCCAAGTGCAAATTCGAAAATCGAGGGATTAAGTCCGTTGTTAAGCTGCATCGGAAGTTGCAGCGTTCCTGTTTTGCGCTTTCACCGCTAGCCAATCGCTGAGGGCAAGTGATCAGCTGATGAAACAAGTCGCGGATTGAGCAACAAGTCGCAAAAATATGATTGTAAACTCGTTGAAGTAGCGTGAACATTGGTATACATCTTGAGATAGATTTTGCTTTCTGGCAGGCAGGTCCTGTCCGCTTCGCGAGTGCATGCCGCGAACCAGTTCCGAACTTCATCGTGTGCAGGACGCCGTGCGGGATGAATGAGGTACGACGCGGTCGTTGTTCGGGCATTTTCCAAGCCTGAGTTCTGAGACGAGGAGAACGTTACGCGAGCTCGAAAAGAAAGCTGGTTTCGTTTCATGGACTGGACATGGATTGCGTCTATGATCTGCGCTGTTAATCAGGCTGCAAATCGATCTGGTGGCCTCACATGCGAGTGTCCTTAGATGAGAACGGCACTAGGCGCGTCGACACGCAGAGGGAGTCGGATTCTAAGGTGCTGGCGGTGTGTATCGGAATCCAGCCGCCTAATGGAGCGGCGCGTTGACCCGCGCTCAAACAATTCGGGTGTGTAGCATCAAGATGATTTTGCAGGGCTTGTCGCCAGATGCGACCGCCACCGAGTCTGTTTAGACATGCACAGAAGAGGCGCCGTGATGAGTGGAACAATGGCTGTTGAAGATGTTATTCCGCGAGCAGATATCGTGAAGCGTGCGGAGCGGCTTGGTGCCGAAATCAAGAACATTGCGCTCTCGGACGATTTGCCTGACAATGTCATCATAGCGTTCAAGCGGCTTCTGCTAGAGCATAAGGTCATCTTCTTCCGTGACCAGCGACATCTCGACGATGCACAGCAGCAGCGTTTTGTGCTCCGGCTCGGCTCGCTGCTACTGAATCCCACAATGGCGGATACAATGGGCGGTTTAGCGATCCGGCAGGAACTGTCTGATTTCGCCTGCAGTCATCTCAACCAGATGAACGATGAACGGGTCCGCACGGCCATTTCGGTGCTGCGGCTCGCAGCGGCCCCGCCTTTTGGCGGCGACATTGCTTGGTCTAGCAGGGCCGCCGCTTATCTTGATCTTCCTGATCCCCTGCGGATGCTCGCAGATAACCTTTGGGCTGCGAGCTTCGTCGCATCTGATCTTACTACGTCAGAAAGGGTCACCGATGGCAACAAGCGGCCTTGGTACGGCGTATCCACCGGAACGATCTACGAAACGACACATCCGATTGTTCGTGTTCATCCCGAGACCTGCGAACGCATGCTATCGCTCGGTCCTTCGGTGAACAACTTCGTTGGCCTGCAGCGCTATCCCAGCCAAAGACTGTTTGAACGGCTGCAATCCTACCTCATTGCGCCCCGGAACACCGTGTGCTGGAACTGGAAATCAGGCGACGTCGTAATCTGGGACAATCGCGCGACGGAGCCGTATCCAGTCAGCAAATCCAACAGCCCTCACTGGATGATGGACCAGCTTGCGATTGACGCCCGCATACCGCACGTGAAGAGGCCAAAATCAAGGGCCGCAAAGGCCGCCTGACATTGTCCGCACCTCCTGGACCACGTTAACGCCTGCAAGCCCAAGACTAAGTTGCGTCCTACAATGTCGAGCGGAGCGGCCGGTCTTACGCGCAAGGACGGGCTGACGGGCGCAGCTGCCACCTGCTTAACTTCTTCCAGGCCCAACAGCATGAATCTTCAGGCATCGTCTCTGCTCGCGGTCAAACCGATGACGCTGCATTTTTGATGATCTCATGCAGCCGTTGGCTCTCGCCCCGCGAGCAGCATCCCCTTCACCTTATCGGGATAGTCGCGCCCGGCGTAGCGCACACCAATTCAGAACATATTCGCCACCATCTCGCGATGAGGGCATTGGGCTTGATTCACAACGCCCGGCGTCGGGTGAACTATCTCGCTCGCGATCGTCCCCACGTCCTACGTGTCCCTCTTTCCAGCAGCGCCTAAATTGCGCCCCTGCGTGGGCGCCACACCTCGCCCGATCTTCGTCCAGCGGAAAGGTCCCATCCTCAAGCCACACGTGAGCTTGATCCTCCGTGCGGCAGCTCTGGACGACAGATCTGTTCTCATGCTCTTGCTCTTGCTCACCAGGGTAACAAGTCCTCCATGCCACTTTCGCGGAAGTCTCTTGGTTGGGGCTCTGCGATCATCCGAACCCCACCCGACAAACCGACCGCGGCTGCGAACAGGCCCTTCGAAAACCTCTGTTTAAGCGACCGCGAGTAGGGTTACGGCGAGCGGCGCAAGTTTATTTCGACGATGCGCGGCTTTACGACAGGCTGCCCTGGGGCTCGCTAAGAGCGCAACTCTTCTGGGACGACGTCGGCTGGAGCAGAAGATCGGAAGCGTCGGCTGTAGATCGATGAAGCATGCGGGCCGATTCGGCTCGCTCCTTCCCGGCTGAAACATGGCTCGTCAATAATTACGTCTTGGTTCGGCGAAGCCGTGCCGGCTTGCGCCCCCTGGACATCGGCTTGGGGGGCATTGCGCCTTTAGCCGGCTGCATGAATAATTCCGACATGTGAACACCCAAGGTCTTGGCGATGCGTTCCAGGAGATCAATAGTCGGGTTCTCTTTCTTCTGCTCAATGCGCCCCATGTGCGAACGGTCGATCCCGGCATCAAAGGCCAATTGGTCTTGCGGAATGCCGCGCTCAACGCGGATCCGGCGCACATTCCAGGCCACAAGCGCACGAGCGTTCATGCGCAGAGGCAGCCATTCCGACGATTATGAAACCACTGGTTATAGCCAGAGTATTACGATAAGCTCGCACCAGCTTTGGCTGTCCTCCCCTATTGCTTCGAGAAAATCAGGCAACGGTGAATGCATAGGTAGCTAGTGCGTGCCCGTCTTCTCGTTGACTCATCACAAGCGTTCTCGTGGGCAATAGCTTGCCATTGGCGGCAGAGAAAAAACGGCGCTCAGAGGTACGTGCGGCGTTTTCCCAAGACCGCGTCCATATAGGACGAATGTTCAACTGTGGATCGAAACGGAAACAAATATTCTCCAGTTGACCGGTTCTGGCTATTGCCTTTCACGAGTGCGACCGGGGCTCCTCACCACGACCATCATGCCTTCCGCCAGAAACAGCAACGACAACCGAGTTACAGGACGCATCTGCAATCGCTTGCAGTATGGAGGGCGATGAAAAAGAGAAAGCGCAGGATGGAGCCGCCCGATCAATGTGAGCCGATACGAGAGTGCCATCTCACCGCGAAAAAGGAGATCGGCGTGCGACCATTGAGCAGGTACCAAAACGACCTCAGATTGGTTATCGTTGCTCTGATTTCGGTAGATTTTTCAGCTGGGTAGGAGTTGAAGCAGTGCCAGCCGAGCCGAAGATCGCAGAATTGGCGCCCAGCGTCGACGAGCTCACGTCCTATGACAAGGAGCACGCCGTTGCCTACATGCGACTTCTTGATGCCGACGCTGAAAAGGCAGATTGGCGTGAAATTGCGCGCATCGTGCTTGGGCTTGACCCGACCGCTGAACCGGATCGAGCGCGACGCACGTTCGAAAGTCATCTGACGCGGGCCAAGTGGCTAGCAGGGAAGGGCTATCGTGATCTGCTGCGCAGCGGCTGGCCAAAACAATGATCAGCGCGGATGTGATGTCGAGGTCGTCGCAATCGCAAAAGTTGATTGTTCCATCGATTTGTTGCGTGGAAGAGGCGCCCAGGATAAGCAAGCAGCCGGAAAGCGCCACAATCATCGGCTGCATTTCGCCGCGTCTGAAGATTATGCGGGAAAGGTGCGATGCCGAATACTGACTGGAGATCCGAGGAAGCGTACAGCGGCCTGAAGACGGCAGATGCTGCCGACCTCGCCTGGGAGTGGCTGCGCCGGGATAACGACTACCAAGAGGATTATAAGCGGTTATCTCGCCGCGAACGTTCAAGCGCAGCGGCGGGCGAGTTCCGACGCAAGTGGGGGCTCTCGTTTTCCTGCTGATCCGCAAAAGACGTTCGACAAGCAAGCAGTATTTTGGGCACCTGAGGTGCTGCCGACCGTACTGGCTGTGCGGGCGACGAGCTGCGTTGCGCCTAAAAATTACGTCGATTTCGACAATCTGCCGCCCGGCGAGCTTCGCCGTGCGCCGGATGGATGGCATGCGATCGTACCGCTCGGGGGCACGAAGCATCGCCTTTGGTTAAGAGAGTTTCCGGCGAGCGGATATGCGGTCGTCGTTGATCTGCCGCTCGATGCCCATTTCGAGTTTCGCCTGGGGGCCGCACGTCGATTTTGGCTTGCCCTTCAGCGTCGGGCGCTCGGAGATTCGCCACTTGCTTTGCCTGCTTTGAAGCGGCGTCGGCTGATCCTGGCGTTGCGCGCAGTGGATGGATGGCAGGAAGGAAATAGCTATCGCCAAATCGCGCAAGGCCTGTTCGGAAGTCATCGTATTGCCGAGCGCGCCTGGAAAACAGACGATTTGCGCAGCCGAACTATTCGACTTGTTAAGCTGGGGCAGCGCCTCATGCGCCTACGCTGGCGAGCATTGCTAGACAAACGCAGGGACAGGGATGACAAGTAGTGGGCTGCGGCGCGATAAATGGCCTACCTTCCGTGCTGCCAGCCAATTCTTCTCCTGCCTAGCACGATGGTGGATATAGGATAAAGTCTTTGCGTTCCGCTCTCTCATTGTTGGCGTCTTTGCTGCAACAGAGGGGCGCTATTTCCGTAGGCTTTGCGGATTACGCTTGAATGGTTTTCTTAATTTTAGCGCCCTCGACCTGAACATTGATCCCTCCCTGCACCGAATTGAGGGACCGCTAGACCTCAGGCAGCCTGCGCAAGTACGACCTTCTTGCAAAGACGAGCCAGCCATCGGCAAAAAGAACGTGCGATCTCGGGGTGCTCGCTGCGATCTACGGCATAAGCGCGATATTGCATGCCACTTGGAGTTCGGGTGCCAGGGATGATTTGCAAAGCGCCCCCTCTCACCAGATCTCCGACGATGATTTCCGGCGCGACAAGAAGGCATTTTCCCGTCATGACTGCCGGCAGAGCAAGATAGTTATGATCATACCGGGCGCCCACTCGTATGTCGCTCGAAGACAGATTCATGGCCCTCAGCCATGTCGGCAGGATGTCGGGACGCGATGTAACATTCAGTATAGGCGTTGAGCGAACAATCGAGAGCTCTCTGGCTCCGACCAGATTTGGCGGGCCGACGCACACCAGCTCCTCTTTGTAAATCTCCCAACTGTCGGCGGGTTCGATGACGGAAAGATCCCGTGTAATCAAAACATCGAAATCATCCGAAGATGTCGGCGGCGCCAGCGAGCTGACGATGTCCACGATAACGCCACCCGCTTCAGAAGAGAAAGCCTGCAGATTTGGAATAAGAAGAGAGAAAGCAAAGGTTGATAGTGATGTGCGGACCACAATCCGGTTAGTTCCTGCGCCTGCGCGGCGTCGCATTCTCTTCGCGGTGAAGCTGACGGTTTCGAGCGGTTCAGCGACTGCGTTTGCGAATAGCCTTCCGAACTCCGTTAAATCACTGCGCCGTCCACGCCGCTCGACGAGGTCAGCACCCAGATAGTCCCGCAGCACGGACAAATAGCGGCTGACCGAGCTCTGTGTTGTCCCCAAAATGGTAGCCGCGCGCGTGACGCTGCCTTCGCGTGCGACAGTCACAAAAGCGCGAATGGCATTTAATGGAACTTCATCGTCTTGAGCCGCCACTGTCCGCTCCGGCGCCAGAATGAACATCCATCACATTATTCGATCTCCACCGGAGGTTTGCCGCGTATAAATGGGGGCTGCGCATAAAATCCGCGCGAAGCCAGTGATGCTGGTCCGGTGCTCACAAGATCTGCGTCAACAGCTCGGTGCTGTCAGGGGGCTAGGTGCTTTTGCGGCGTGTGGTCTTCGGCTTGCGACCTTTAGGCAAGGTTGCGGGTGGTGGCGCACCCTTGGATGGTCGAACAAACAGCTCGGAGACAGCAACGCCGAGGGTCCGGGCAAGGCGATCGAGAAGATCGATTGTCGGGTTCGCCTGTTGCCGCTCAAGTCCGCTCATATAGGAGCGATCAACACCTGCATCGTAGGCCAATTGCTCTTGCGGGATACCGCGCTCGACGCGGATCCGGCGCACATTATAAGCCACAAGCGCACGAGCTCTCATGCGCGAAGGCAGCCATTTCGATGGTCATCAAACCACTGGCTATAACCGACCTAAAAGCATCACGAAATTGGAGCTTTCCACCGAACTATTCGATGCGTGTCATCGAATCGCTGTTCCTCGGCGCGACTAGGGTGGTTGAGCGAGGGCTGGTTAATGTCGATCAACTATCAACTTCCGCCGTCGCAGCTGTTGTGGCCGCTGACCGGAGCACGGCCGTTCCGCTGGCTCGACAGCGGCTCGATTCCGCTCGCCCATTTTCGCGAACGGCCTCGAGCTAAAAGCAAAAATGCTGGCTGAGAGGGAGCCGCTGTCCTCCATTCAAGGAAATGCAAGTCGTAGCCCCGATGAATGAGCGGGCGGAAGATCGCAGTAACAGTCGTTCAGGCAATGTTAGAGGGGCCTTTAGCCTTCGATCAGCGCGCGCTTCAGATGCCTTATCCCCTCCATTCTCTTAGGCTGAAGACTACCTCTACCGATACAGTATCAGCAAAGAGTTATTGCAGAAGAGAGGAAGCAGCGCAGACGCGGCTGGGGGCAGTGAGGCAATCCGATGCTGCCCCTGCTAGCCCACAATTAGCGGTAGTAGCTCAGCGCTCGCGTTGTGAACCCGGCGCAGATCCTGGCAAATGCCGCAAGCCTTTGTCGTCAACCAAAGCTGGCCACCTTTGCTCCCGTGGGGGCAAGCCCCTCACGGTGCTACCAAGTGGTGTCCTTGAGAGATGCCGAAGGCACCTACCTGGACTGCGGAGCAAGCCTTCAAAGACGACGCTCCGGACAAGCGACGTCAAAGGTTAGCGGCGACATGACTCGGCGCTCAGTCCTGGAAAGCGCTGTCCCTGCCACGCAGCCAAACCTTGGCGCAAGCCTTCCCCCATCCGGTATCAATGCTGACACTTTGCCCCCGTAGGGCGCTGCCAACTTTCAAGCCCAGAACGACTGCCAAATACCTACCTGAATTGGTCAGATCGTCTTCTGCTTTTTAGCTGGTCCGCTGCGTTTGTTACGTGCGATTCAGCCCACGAGGCTGCGGAGACGTGTGACTGGACAAAACTTATGGACATGAAGGCGAAGTAGTGTCGCCCTCGCTGCGCGAATGACTTTCGGATTGCGATTTCTGTAAGGGCCGGACCGTCGAGTTTCTTCGCTCCCCATAGCTCGATCAGCATATGGGTCAATCTTGGATAGAGCGGGTGGGTGTCGTTCTCGCTATCCATAGTCATTTAGAAGTCGCCATTCAATTGTGGACAGAATTGGCTGAGCTATCACGCGAACTAGCTCTCGACAGGGTGGGTGGTTGCCGGCTCAAGTTCCGAGAAACCGGCGGTGCCAAATGCGCTAGTCACAAGCCGGAACGAGACGGTGGGAGCGTTAATTGCGGGTGCCATGCAGACGATCGCAAGTCCGCTACAAGAGTGGGTAGGTGTCACGGTGAACTTGGAGTCGTAGCGTCTCCCTTGTTGCTCTGCTCATCATCGAGCCAGAAGCGAACACACTGAGCGAGAAGCTCATAAGGACAAAACTTCATGACGTGCGCAATCAGCGCGGCCACGCAATGCAGCGTTCCGATCGAGCGCCGCAAAACGGACGACGGATGGCGGGCACGTGCGTGCAGAAAACCAATCAAACGAAATTCATATCGGTGGAACGTAATCCGGTTGACGCGATCAGGGCGATCGCTCGCTTCTGAGATCGTCGTCATCCCTCCTCTAGGCAGGGGTCGCCTCCGCCATTGTTCAATTCGTTCCGTCCATGCTGGCAGTCTTTGTTGAATATCTGCAGTCGCTTGCTGCGGCGGCGCGAGCCCTTGGGCGATTTGCATCATCATTCCCACGCCGCCTCCTAGACACAGACCCTTCTCCACTTTGGACCGGCTAAGACATGGATAAAGCGACGGCGATTCACCTCTCCTGGTTCGATGTCGGTTATCAATCCGGCCATCTACAGAATGAAACGGGGTATGATCCGAGCGTGATCGGTGACGAGGTGACGCGCCACTCTTTTGAACGGTGTTGCAACAGGAGCTGTTGCAAATGATCAGCGGAAATCGGCAACACTCACGACCGTGTGAACCATGAATGAGCGCGGTGCGGAGGTCGCCCTCGAGCGATCGTGATGCGATGCCGAAGAAGAACCAGCACATAGATCTATCGGACCAAAATCTCCCGAGCCTTCTCTTACGGCTCGCAGTTCCATCTGTTGTGGGCTTGTCGATCAACGCCTTACAGCAACTCCTCAACGCGATCTTCGTTGGCTCACTTGGCGCGCAAGCGATTGCAGCTGTCAGCATGACCATGCCGATCGTGGTGCTGCTCGCGGCGGCAGGAGAGGGGATCGGTGTTGGCACCGCCTCCTTCATATCTCGTCATCTAGGTGCTGGTAGGGAGTTGGAGGCCAGTCGAGGTGCGAGTACCGCCCTCGCGCTCGCCGCCCCGATCGGTGTCATCATGACCGTCGCCATGCTTCTAAGTCTACGAGGCACCTTCGTTGTACTCGGGGTAAGTCCAACTGTTCTGCCAATCGCGCTCGACTACGCCACGACCCTATTGCCGGGTTCTACTGTGATGCTCTTAAACATCGTCAGTGGCTTCATCGCCAGAGCGGAAGGCAACACACGATTCAGCATGTGGACGATGCTGAGCGCGTTCATATTGAACGCCCTGCTTGATCCTCTTTTTATATTCCTACTGGACTTGGGTGTCCGAGGAGCAGCATTGGCAACGCTACTGTCCCAGGCCGCCGGAATTTGCCTCTATATCGCTTATTTTGCCCACCGGCGGGGCATCGTCCTTGTCAGGATATCTCAGGTCTCGTTGCGAGCAGATCGCATCAGGCAGCTCGCGTTCGTTGGTGCACCAGCGACGATGACAAGTATCTTAGCCGCTTTTGCCGGTATGTTCTTGTATGGAGCTGCTGCGCCATTCGGTGACGAGTTCGTCGCAGCCGTGGGAATAGCTGTAAGAATCTTGACAATCGGGGCGCTGCCTGTCACCGGATTCTGTATCGGCTGTCAAGCTGTCCTGGGGTTCGGTTGGGGCGCCCGCGACTTCGCGCGTGTACTGAAGGTTGGGAAGCTTATGCTCTCTATCACGGTCGCGTTTTCCTTTGCTTATTCCGCGGGCGTTATGATTTTTGTCCGACCTTTGGTCAGGCTGTTCAGCGATAGCGATAAGGTCACGGATATTGCCGTCTCGACCTGCATCATCTTTCATCTGTTTTTTGGACTTTACGGCATTCAGAGTTTCGTGACGACAATGCTTCAGGCGCTGGGGAGAGCACGCCTTAGCGCGGTGGTGTCTTTCGCCAGGCAGGGTTATCTCTTCATACCGGCGGTCCTTTTATTTCCTGTTATATCCGGCTTCAGTGGAGTGCTGGCGAGTAGAGCCATCGCTGAGTTGGGGGCCGGATTGATCGCGCTGTTTGTCATGTTTCGCCAATTCGCTGAGTTCAGACGTCGGGGGCGGCACATTCAGCCAGGAATCGAGAGTGCTCCTTAACCTGATGAGGCTATCATCGGGGTCAGCATTTGGCCTGCATGGCCGGCGTGGTCGTTCCAAGATGATGACGAGTGTCATGTGTAGGAGCGAGTAGAGCTATGTATCGTCTTTATCTCCTGCACTCGCGATGAAGGCAGACGCAAGGTTTGCACAGCGCATCGACGCTGACCAGGATCCGAGCGGTTCAAAGAACGAAGCGTGCTTGATTGCACACCACTACGTCGGCGCGGTGCAGTTCGGCGCTGCAGGCGCTGACGGCATTGTTCCGCGTTCGGCATACAGTCGGACTCGATCTTGGATGTCGGCGCCAGGACTTGAAGGCGATTCTGGGTAGGCCACAGGTGCTGTGCGATTGACATTGCTATGATGACAAATGCGGCGCTCACACGCGCGGCTTGTCGCAGCAGTGACCGGTCTTGTCGGCTAGCCGAGGTCGCCACGGAACGAATGGAGAAATGCGGCATGTGCTCGCTGACATAGATTCTGATCGGTCCAAGCGGCGTGGCAGCGCCGACGCCACGGCGGAGGCTCTTCAGCCCCGAATGTTGCTAAGAAATTCAACTGCTCCATGCGCGCGATCAGAAACCCAGTGCTATCCGGTCGTGTTTCTCCAGGCTGCTGCTTGGCCAGCAGTTAGTGCGGTTAGGGCAAACCCGTCCGATCGCGCCCCAAAGCCGCTGTCATTCCTCGCGAAGGTCGACGAAACGATTGTGGCGATCTTGCCGTCCCCCGGAGACGTTCGCCGGACGGTCATTGTTGAAACGTCATGCGCGCGTTCGCCGTCAACGACCATGACTCGATTGAGATCAACGATGACTTCGAGGCCTGCGCCCCGAGCGCGGACGGCAGCAAACGTCGGGATCACCTATAAATGGCGTAAAGATGCAAGCGCCCTCCTGACAAATTGTAGCTCCTCCTCCTTCAACGAATCTGAGCCCATGCCTGCGCCAAGCGCATAGGCCTTTTGTCCCGTTAGTCCAGGAACAGGGGAGCTCTACAGGTCCTTAGGTTCAGTCCGGCGAGACACTCGGGCGGGCATCCGAGCCTCTCTACCACTGAGACCAGGGCGCGCCGCCGGCCGCTCACCTTGAATGCGCTTTTTGGGCGGCGGGGGCACCGCACCGCTCCGAGTATCGTTGGCCGATACTGTGCGGGAGATCTCATTGTTCGGGCAGATCATCGAACCAGCAGGCTGTCGCGACGTGCGGTCGGGAAAAGATCTTACCGATCTTCTCGGGAGCCTTGTTTTGGTGGTATCGCATATACACGCGGCCATCCTGTCCTAAGTCCAATATCTCTATTTTTCCTGTGTAGTGGGACATGATGTATTTGAATGTCTTCTCGATCCCGCTCAGACGCTGGTTGATGCCGCGTACAATTTCTAGTCCACGCCGCAGTGCAACTTGGAAGTGCGACGCACCCTTCACAGGCCTAGCTTGAAATAAGTAGTAAGGTCGCACTCCGATTTCGTGGCATTTGGCGAAGGTAGCGGCCAATATCTCGGGATCATCGTTGACTTTGGCGAGAAGCACGGACTGGTTAAGGAATTGCACGCCCTGTGCCCGTAAAGCGCGAACTTTGTGCTCCGCGTCGTATGAGATCTCACCTACGTGATCGAAATGGCTGACGATGATTGGGGTTTTACCCGCTTTGTGGATGCGCTTGAAGAGCGCCAGTATAGCGGAATCGTCAAACCGCCTCGGCTGATAGGCCAGCATTTTTGTGCCAAATCTGATCGATTTCAAATGATTTATCGGTAGCAGGTGGTCAACGATCTTGCCCAGATTGGCGGTGCTGAGCACGAACGGGTCACCCCCAGAAAGGAGTACGTTCGTCATCTCAGGATGGCGCGCAATATATTTCGCGGCCTGAGCGAAGTCCGTCGCGATTTCATCCGAAACCCTGCCCACGATGCGCTTGCGGAAACAGTAACGGCAATATGAGCCGCAGCGTTCGGTCACCAGCAATAAACCGGTCTGGGCGTACTTATGCTGGAGTCCCGGCACGACGGTGTTGTCGTGCTCGCCGCTCGTATCCAAGGTGCCTACGCTCTCGAACTCCTTGATTGAGGGCTCGACAATGTGCTTCAGCTGATCGTAGTAACCGCTTCGGATTATTTGTTCGCGATAAAACTTTGTGACATGATAAGGCGTGATGTTGTTGACTTGCAGTTCACTCTCGCTAAGGACGCGAGTTTCTTCGATGAACTTCAACACATGTGCTCTGCAGTCCGTCGGATTGTCTGTCGTTTCCATTGGGCACCTCGTCCGCCCTTCTCAGTGCGTTTGATTGAGCGCGATCTTCGTTGTCTAAAGTACAGCATCAACAATGGATCTATACCTACCTAGTGTGGTGAGGACCAATGGGCGTTGATGCTCGGCAGATCGCGGCGCGCCGAGGAGGACTGAGGCGCGAGACCGACTTTGGGATGCATTTACCCGCTTCCTTGATGATGGTGGCCTTTTTGCGTCGAAGCCCGCCGAACGTGAGCTAGGGGCTGTCACCGCAGGAAGGAAGAACTGGAGCTTCTTCAGAGGATTCCAATGGCCAGAAACATCGCTCGCCTCATGACAATCGGATGGGACTTGCTCGTCAAGGCGGAGTCACGGCCCGCAGCGGATGGCAACTCTGGTCGAGACCCCGCGAGTTCATCGCCGAATTTCCTGGCGATCCAAGACCGAGGCGCGTCCCGTCCCACTGGCCGCGGGGAAATCGACCTACTCCAAGCGCGGCTAATCGGCGCAGAATGAAGGGAGTTGCAC
Source organism: Bradyrhizobium sp. CIR48 (assembly GCF_014198315.1). Lineage (NCBI taxonomy): Bacteria > Pseudomonadati > Pseudomonadota > Alphaproteobacteria > Hyphomicrobiales > Nitrobacteraceae > Bradyrhizobium > Bradyrhizobium sp. CIR48. Next base: position 386,994 of record NZ_JACIHG010000003.1, on the reverse strand, counting down.
CAAGATTGCGAGCCAATATTGCAGCCGAATCACATTTGTGCTCCACATCCTTATGATGGCTGTGTGACTTGATCGGGACGCCGCCACTCAGCGGTGCTGTCCTGCCGAGGAAGTTGGTCAGCATTAGCGGCGCGGGTTACGTCCGGATCGGGCAGTTCACGCTCGCCTCGGCGAGCCTCGCCGGCTCGCGAGAGGTCCTGTCTTCTCAAGAGGGTTTGAACTGAACGCCTTGGCTCGAGCCATTGCATGGAAAAGGATCTTGTTCGCACCGACTGGGTCGTTCGACAGGTTTCGCGCGCAGTACTCTCATTTGAAGCGCAGGTCCCGATCCGCAGGGCAATCAGGCGCGTCTTCTTTCCAGCGCACCGATCCGAACGGGCGCTCGAGCATGCGTCGGATCCGCACGGGCTCCAGGCCGATATGGAAGGCCGTTGCCTGCTCGTCCAGCGCGCGCTCCGATTTGGTCGCGCGGTTACGCTGTCGCAAATAGTCAAGCCAAGTTGGGCAGTGATAACGCTCGGTCCATAGTTCTGGATCCGAAATGTCTCGGGAAATCGACCAACCATAGGCTCCGTTGCGTTGCCTGAAGAGTTGGACATCCTGCATCAAGGTGTGGAATGCACGTGCGTTCTCTTGGGAGACCCGATACTCGATTTCGACGACAAGCGGCCCGCTGCGGTTGGTAAGAGCTAGCCGCACCTTGGGATCCTCGAGCATCTCAGGTTCTTCACCTCCTGCGATGACACGCGGCATGGGCAGCCAAAACCCGAGCAGTGGCGAGACGAGCAGCATGGAAGCCGCCAAGAGGAGCGCCACATCGACGCTGGCGGCGTCAGTTACCTGGCCCCAGGCCCAGCTACCCATGGCAATGCCACCGGAACTGACCGCCTGATATGCCGCAAGCGCGCGCCCCGAAACCCAGCGTGGCGCTGACAACTGCACGCCAATGCTAAACAGCGTCCACGCTATCATCCACCCGGCTCCCCCCAAGATCAGCGCGGCGGCCGTCAAAACCTGCTCTCGACTCATAGCTATCGCCACGAGAGCACCGCCCATGGATAAGGCGCAGGCGCGGATCGCAGCCTCCCCAGCTATACACTTGCGGACCTTTGTGACATTCAACGCACCAATTACGGCACCCAGGCCAAAGGCGCTGAGGATGATGCCATAAGTTTCCGCGCCTCCACGCAGGAGGTCGCGCGCTACGAGCGGCATGAGAGCGATGATCGCGCCGCCGAACATGCCCATCGCCATAGAGCGGGCCAACACAATTTTGATGGATGGCGCATGCATGATGTAGCGTACGCCTGACACGATTGCGCGGTGGAGGCTTTCCGGGGGCAAGCGCGACGGCTCCGGGGCGCGCTTCCATAGAAGGAGAGCAAGCATCAATGGCAGATAAAGCAGCGCGTTAGCGGCAAACGCAGCCATTGCGCCGGCGGCTGTGACGACAATCCCACCAAGCGCTGGCCCGACGCTTCGCGCGAGGTTGTAGCTGATGCCGTTTAGCGCTACTGCCGCCGGCAAAGCGTCCGAGGGCACCTGCTCCCGTACGGAGGATTGCCAAGCGGGATCCAGTAGCGCTACACCGCTACCGACCACAAAGCACAGCGCCAGCAAGAGGTTTGGCGTGATCTGATTGAGCCAAGCGAGCGCTGTCAGTGCGCTCGCGCCTGTCAGTGAGATACCAAGGGAAAAAAGGATCACGCTGCGCCGGTCATACATGTCGGCTATCGCGCCCGCTGGAATCGAGATCAGCATCACCGGCAGCAGCAGCGCGGTCTGCACAAGTGCAACCATGTCGGCGGCTGATGTCATCTGCGTCATCGCCCAGGCTGCGCCTACGCCCCGAATCAAAGCGCCCAGGTTAGACAGGAGGCTTGCGAGCCAGATACGACGGAAGATGGTATATCGGAACGGCGCGGTGATGCCGTCGGCGTTGAACGTCTTAGGCTTATCCGTCATATCGGGTTCTGCCTTGCAGGCACTGTTCCGCACCCGATGGCTATGACTCATAGCTTGGCCGCTTGTAGCTGTCTCAAGACTCTCCGAGAGCGTCTGCTTTGCAGATAGTTCAAATCAAAACCTGTGTGATTCGTTCGTAAGCCGTTTCCTGGATTGAGCGCGATAACTCGAGCCGACTGAGTAGAACCCGTCCGTGTAGATAGCTTAGTGACCAAAACGCCCACCATGTGTTTGGCCTATACGGAATATGCAGCCGAGGTTGGCGCGTCATCCAGCCCTCTTCGGTATGGCCTTCTGCACTGGCTCGTAGTGGCGTCATCAACCGGCCCATGGTAAACATGAGAAAAGCGCGTTTTGGTGCATAATGTGCGATTGAACGATGAAAAAGCGCGCCAATGGACAATTCGCAGAGCGCCGACCATTAGAATCAAAGTCCGCCGATCCGTTTTCGTCGCGATATCGGACTGCACCCCTGAAGTAAGGGCACGAATTTCAGCGACAGTGGGGGGCGTCACGATGCGTTAGCGCACCTTGTTCTGCGAACGCAGCTTCAAACTCAAGAGCGACTGGTATCCGAGTGCCGAGTGCAGGCGCTCTCCATTGTAGATTACTCCAATAGAGCCAGTTGATGTCGCGGCGAGCGTCGCCCGGGTCAGTGTAGGCTTTGCCGTTGAGACCTGCTCGGCCTCGAGCTTCTTCATAAGGCTTTCGGCCTTGGCCTTATAGAAGGGATTGCCCGGCCTAGTCATGCTGACCGTGATGTCGCGATCCGCCATCTCGATCGCCAAATCGAGCATCATATAGTTGCCGTCGACTAAGGGGTATCCTTCAGCAGAGCCTCAGCAAAGCGACCGGCGGCATGACTTGGAAAAATGCATTCGCAGGCTACCTAATCACGGTGGCCACGTCGCGAGACCGATCACAACAGCAACCGGGCATTCGGCAGCAAAAGGCGGAATTGTACGTGCTGTCCGTCAGAAGAAAACACCAGTGGCTAACTCGCCGACGAAAGACGCCCATCACTCCTCGTCTGGAATCTCGATTGGAATTGCAAAGCCAGCCTTCACTCGGTCCATCACAACCAACGTCTTAAACCCTTTTATATCCGAGTTCTCATAGAAGAATCGTCGGGTGAACTGCTCATAATCTTCCATGGTGCGTGCAGTAAGGTATAGGACAAAATCAGCGTCGCCCGTGACATAGAATCCATTGACGACTTCGGCGGACGCTTTGATGGCCTTCTTAAACCTGTCAATGATGTCTGAGCGCTCGCGTTCTAAGGTCACTAACACCAGCATTTGAATCGGCCTTCCCACCGCCTTAGCGGAAACTATCGACACATCGGCTTCGATAATCCCCTCGGAGCGAAGTCTCTTCAATCGTCGTTGACACGCCGTCGCAGAAAGCCCGGCCATTTCACCGATCACCTCGGAGGTTAGACGGTTATTCTTCTGTACGATCTCAAGGATGCGCGCGTCTGTCCGGTCATATTGCATATTGAGGCTCCAAGAGGAATTCTTCGCAAAATGCCACGGTGATGCAGAAAACCAAACGGGCCGCGGCAAAATGCGACGCAAATCGTTTGCCGACACTAGTATCCTGAATGCCTGGTGGATTTCAACAAGCGACCGTGCAGGACTTTGCAAATGGCCTTTCAAGTTGCCCGGACCGTTCATCCGGAGATGGTCGGGGTTGCTGCAACTTGCCTTCGGACGCTGCGTCGGCGCGACTTTGTTGCAGGCGCCGCGCTCATCGATGGTCGTTGGGTTGCGGGTCGCCAAAGAGACGTCGTGGTGGATCCCGCTACGGGAGAGACTATCGCGGATGTTGCTCGTTGCGGTGCCAACGATATGGCGCTTGCAATAGAGGCGGCTGATCGTGCTTTTCAGGCTTGGCGAAGCTTATTGCCCGCAAGGCGGGGAGCTATCCTCAGGGCGTGGGCATCATTGATGCGCGACCATTCAGAAGATCTTGCTAGCTTGGTGACGAGCGAACAGGGCAAGCCGCTGGCGGAAGCGCGCTACGAGATCGAGTATGGTGCTGGTTTTCTCGAGTGGTTCGCAGCAGAAGGCGAGCGCGCGTATGGAGAGACAATTCCCAGCCACAAGGCTAACAGTTTACTTCAGGTGCGGATGCAGCCCGTCGGCATCGCAGCAGCCGTAACGCCATGGAATTTCCCGGTCGCAATGATCACGCGAAAAGCGGGAGCGGCTCTTGCGGCAGGCTGCCCGATGATCGTGAAGCCTGCGCCCGAGACACCACTATCGGCGCTGGCCCTGGCCAGGTTGGCTGAGGAGGCTGGCGTTCCTGCCGGCGTGTTTCAGGCGCTGGTGGGTGAGCCCATCGAGCTATCTAAGCTTCTGTTGCGCGACACCAGAATACGAGCTCTCTCGTTCACGGGATCTACCCAGGTTGGCCGTTTGCTTCTGGAGGGCTCGGCCCAGACCGTGAAGAAGGTTTCGCTCGAACTGGGAGGGCATGCTCCCTTCCTGATCTTTGATGACGTAGACCTCGATAAGGCCGTTAACGGAGTGATGGAAGCAAAGTTTGCAACATCAGGGCAGGACTGTCTGGCGGCAAATCGCATTTACGTACAAAGGGGCATCCACGACACGTTTGTTAAAGCGTTGAGCGCGGCGATGGCTAGGCTCAAGGTCGGGCACGGTTTGCATTCTGCTACCGATATCGGGCCAATGACGAAGCTTTCAGTGGCCGAGAAGTGCAGGGCGCAGATCACGAACGCTGTCGAACGGGGCGCGCAAGTCGTCAGCGTCAGGAACGATGAAAGGCTTGGCCCGAACTTCGTTGTTCCGACTCTGCTCAGTCAAGTCACGGACGACATGCTCATCGCGCGTGAAGAGACCTTTGGGCCGGTCGCTGCAGTGTTGCCCTTCGATTCTGAAGAAGAGGTCATCACTCGAGCTAACGCGAGCGAAATGGGATTGGCCGGTTACGTTTACACGGACAATCTACGTCGAGCGCTCCGGCTTTCTGAGAAAATCGAGTGCGGCATGCTCGGCATCAATACTGCTTCCTTTACAGGTCCGCCCATTCCGTTTGGTGGATGGAAGCAATCAGGGCTTGGTCGCGAAGGCTCTCGGCACGGTTTATCGGAATACATGGAACTGAAGTACGTGTGCTTCGGCGACTTGGCGGCTTAGGAGAAAAAGAATGCTCGACATAAAGACTATCGCTGAACAAGATCGCGCGACTGTTCTGCATCCTTTCACCGACCTCAAGGCCTTCGCCAGCGGTAAGAGCGGTGATCCGACGATTGTCACTGGAGGAAAAGGTATTCGCATCGAAGATGCGCAGGGACACAGCTATATCGATGCCTTTGCAGGACTTTACTGCGTAAACGTCGGATACGGCCGGACCGAAGTGGCTGAAGCCATTGCGCGACAGGCTTACCAGTTGGCCTACTACCACACGTACGCGGCGCACACGACCGAGGAGCTCGCCACGTTGTCCCACCGTCTCGTACGGATGGCCCCCGGTAAGCCCAGCAAGGTCTTCTACGGTCTGTCGGGATCGGATGCCAACGAAACGCAGGCGAAGCTTGTCTGGTACTACAATAACCTACGTGGCCAGCCTAAGAAGAAAAAGATCATCTCGCGCGAGCGCGGCTATCACGGGTGCTCAGTCATTTCGGGCTCAATGACCGGGATGTCATTTTACCACGATCATATGGATCTTCCCTTTCCGGGTATTGTGCACACCGGCACCCCGCACCACTACTGGGGAGCAGAGCCCGGTGAGCCGGAAGAAGCATTTTCTCGTCGGCGGGCGGCGGAGCTTGAAGAGCTGATCGTTAAGGAAGGACCAGAAACAATCGGAGCGTTTATTGCCGAGCCCGTGCTGGGCACAGGCGGAATCACGCCTCCGCCCTCCGGCTACTGGCGCGAAATTCAGGTGGTCCTTAGGCGCTACGATGTTCTTCTGATCGCAGATGAGGTCATTTGCGGTTTCGGTCGAACCGGCGCTGATTTCGGCAGTACCCTTTACGATATGGAACCGGATCTGGTTACGGTCGCAAAAGGTCTGACGTCCGGCTACGTCCCGCTTTCGGCTGCCATTGTTGGCCAGAAAGTATATACCGTCATGGAGGAGGCGGCGGACAGGGTGGGAGCATTCTCTCACGGCTACACCTATTCCGGCCATCCGATCGGGGCGGCTGCCGCCAATGCGGTCCTAGACATCGTCGAGCAGGAGCGTCTCAGCGATCGTGCCAAGACCGTCGGTGCGCACTTCCAGAAGCGGCTGAAAGAAAAATTTGCACAGCTGGAGATGGTAGGCGAAGTTCGAGGCGTGGGCTTGCTCGGTGCCGTGGAGTTTGTCGCCGACCGTCAGGCGAAGCGCCGATTTGATCCAGAACTCAAGGTCGGAGCTCGAATCTCCAAGGCTGCTCGCGACCGGGGACTCATTACACGAGCTATGCCGCACGGTGACATCCTTGGATTTGCTCCGCCTCTCGTCGTATCCGAAGCTGAAATCGATGAGATCGTTGATCTGGCTTACAAGGCCACCAAGCAAGTCATGGATGAGCTCGCGAAGTAAACCAGCCGGCACTTACTAAAATATGCCCATGTGGCCCGCCCCCACCTGCTCTGCTCATTATTTGAGCAGGGCAGGTCGGCCAGCGCCCACATGGCCTTGCGCATGGACCACTGGCGTTGTTTTGCTGAAGGGACCCGCGCAGTTCTCGCTTAAGACGAGACGTCCCGCTCTCGCGACCGCATTTTTGGTAGGCTCGCAAAGTTTGCGCGCATTCGCACGGCAAAAGCGCCGTATGAAAACATGCAGATTCTCGCCACCGAGCGCAGAATTTCGAATCTGCAACCAGCTACATTGAGGAACTTCGACTTTAGTCGTCCCATAATATTTTTGAAGAATGGGGATGAGCAGAAGCCAAAGTGGACTTCTCAGCCAATGCAGTCGCTGCAACTGCAGTCGCTGCAGCTCCTGGCCTCTCCATTTGGCAATAAAATAGCTGACGAGCCTCGCGCAAATGCGAGGACCAGCGCCGAGGGGACCATTGCATGGAGTACGCTGCTTGCAGCCACAGGGGGGGCGATCTCTCGTCATTAAGACGATACGCCGCAGCGTTTCTTGACAATTTAACTGGGGAGGAAGGCCGGCGACCTACAACGCTCCAGAATTGGATCACCAAGTGGACAAAAATCGGGGATGAACAATGTTTGGTGGGCGATTTGGAAGCAAGCAACGGCGACAGCAACCAGGCTGCGGAGGCACGACTTTGTGCGTTAACTGCTTTTGAAGTGGCTAGGCGACTGCTTGATGAGAACGATCCTCAATGCGGGGAAGTAACAGCCAAGATTGAAGCCGCAGTTCGATACCTTGAAGTGGCCTTGGCGAAAGTCGATCGGGTAAAGATTGCGAGCTGCGACGACACCGAATTTTTAGCCTATTTTGTCCCTGTGGGTGATCATAATCTGCCCGCACCCGCAGTCATTTGCATTAGCATGGAAGACGAGTCGCAAGCCACCTTGCTTGCAAGGCTTCTGCCCGCAGTGGTCGATCGGGGCATGTCGCTCCTCGTCGTTTCTCACCGCGACGTCTCAAATCCCGCAAGGGGAATTTCGCAAGCTTTGCTGTCGTCCTGCTTGGACTTCCTCTCTGCTCGTCCTGACGTGGACGTGGCTCGGATCGGCGTCTATGGAGAAGGAATGTCGGCTGCGTTGGCAACTGACTTCGCTGCCGCTGACCGCCGGCTCGTTGCGGCGGTTTGCGATGGCGGCCTGTGGAATTGGACTCGCATGCAAGCGTCTGTCCTCTGGATGACTAGAGTTGCAGACCCACCGGAGCAGGGAAGGGGCACGGTGCATCGCACGCAATTGATGCGGCGGTTGAGATGCCCAGCTCTAGTGGTCACGGGCGGGCGGGGCGTCGTTAGCGTGTCGGAGGCGATAAAACTGCAGACCGAGTGTATCGAAGAGCGCATTGGCCTGGATCTGGCCATGCCACGGATGATCGAAAGCTCTGGTGGGGGCATCGAAAACTTCGTGGCATCCGACGATTGCGTATTCGGTTGGTTGAAGCAGAAGCTCGCGTTTAATGCGGGTCCGCTGTCGCAACGAAAAGATGTGACGCATAAAGATTCGCTTCTTCTCGGTCACTGATCGGCAACACCCTGCAATCCGGCTGTTGCCGATATGTTGGGCCTATCGGTATGTTTTGCGGCTCAGGCCCCCTTTGTTTGCAAGGTGAGCAGGTCGCGTACGTTTCACCGAATCTGTTCGCCAAAGGCATCCGCCGGCGGATGCAGGCGGGGCAGGATCATTGCTTCAGGTGGACAATTCGCGCAGGAAAAAGAGGCCTCAGTACTGAATTTCGCGTAATTTCTGCGAGCTTGGCCATTTTATCGCAGCTTTTCATACCGATGGTCCTCTATTCTGAGGAGGGCTTCGGCAAATGCTTGCAAGCATCGACAGGCTTGGGAGGTGGCATTCAGGAGGCGGCAAGTGCGGCGCTTGCTCGTCTTTCAAACCCCGGCTCCCCGCTCGATTTGCGACTTGCGCACGAGCGGTCCATTCGCCTCGGTCTGTGCAAGCGTTGTCGGAGACCATTTTGGGCCGAAGGATTAGGTTCGCTTCCGAAGAATCTATTCTCTCGTAGCGATAATCTCGAAGCGGAATCAGGAAGGGGAAAGCTATGAGCGACTTATTCAAACATCCACCCTCCGGCTTCAGCCGTCGGAGCATGCTTCGTGCTGCCACCGCCGCAATGGCCGTTCCTGCGCTCGCGCGATCGCCAGTTGCCTTTGCTCAGGACAAGCTGGCCGGTAGCGGCCAAGTCATCGCGTTCTCGTGGGGCGGTCTGTTTACGAAGGGCATTCGAAAATACGTCTACGAGCCCTTCACCGAAGCAACCGGGATCAAGGTCGTCGACGTCGTTGCCGATGTTGCCGAGCCTCAGGTCAAGGCGATGAACCAGGCTGGACGTGTCGATTGGGATACCGCCTTCATACAGGCATCAATCCTTCCATCGATGGACGAAGCCGGTATGTTTCTCCCGATCAACTATAGTCTTTGGGACCCTGAGTCCATCAGGGGGACAGAACAGTCGGTTCGTCTTAAAAGCGCAGTCCCGGTCATCGCATCGGCGATGACGTTGGCCTACGATAAGCGGGCACTCGGAAACAGAGGCCCAAAAAGCTGGAGTGATTTCTGGAACGTCAAGGCGTTTTCTGGCCCCCGCGGTCTTACTCAGTTGCCGGCAAATGCAAAAAACAACATCGTGTTCGCGTTGCTGGCTGATGGGGTCCCGAAATCCGATATTTGGCCGCTGACTGACGACAAGATCGATAGGGCACTTAAGAAGTTCGATGAAATCAGGCCGCACATCACCAAATGGTGGACTGCGGGCAGCGAAGCGCCCCAATTGCTCCTCAACCGAGAGATCGCAATGTCGAGTTGTTTCGACGGCCGCGCGATCAGCGCGATTCGTCAGGGGGCGCCTATCGAGATGATTTGGGATGGGGCATACGTGAACTACACGTATTGGACAGTTCTGAAAGGCGGGCCGAACAGCGAAAACGCGCAGAAGTTGATTGCGTTCGTCAACCGAGCCGCAGTTGCCGCCGGCTTCACCACCGGAACAGGGTATCCCGGCCCGAACATAAATCAACTCGACCATCTGCCTTCTGATCAGGTTCCATTGCTCAGCATCAATCCGGAAAACTCCTCCAAGGTGATCCACGAGGATTCTGCTTGGCTTGCGGCCAAGCGTCCCGACGGCAAAACCAATCTCGAGCACATCGGAGACCGGTGGCTGGCATGGCGCGTCCAGTGACTATGCCAACAAGCAACGTCGCGCCAGAGTCCTCGGCAGTTTCGCACTCGGCCCGGCCCACGCCATGGGCTTGGCTCTTGCTGCCGGGTGGCATCTTCCTTGCGTTGCTCTTTCTCGTGCCACTCGCCGGGCTGCTGATGCTTTCGCTCGGAATGCCCAATTGGACGCTCGCGCGCTTTGTAAGAATCGGCGGCGACCCGGTCCACCTGGCTGTATTGCGCACCACGTTACAGATAAGCATATCAGCCACCGCGCTGGCCCTAGTGCTTGGCTACCCAATCGCCTACTCGTTGACGACGCGCAAATCATCGAGCTTGCGCACATTCCTTCTCATCGCAGTTGTGTTGCCGTACTTCACCAGCGTGTTGGTTCGCACTTTCGCATGGATCGTTCTCCTCGGGCGCGGGGGGATTATCAATGATCTCCTGCTCAAGTCAGGCATCATCTCCCAACCGATTTCAATGCTCTACAACCGCGCAAGCGTCATCATTGGCATGACCCAAATAGTCATGCCACTCATGATCCTTCCTATGTACACTGTCATGTCGGGCATTGATCAAAAGCTGCTGCGTGCCGCGAGAGCTAATGGTGCGAGCCCGATTGCGGCATTCCTGACGGTCTTCCTGCCGCTCAGCATGCCAGGCGTGATGGCCGCAGTGCTGCTCGTGTTTGTCAACTGCCTTGGCTTTTACATCACGCCGGCATTGCTCGGCAGCTTGTCAGATTTCACAATCACAATGCAGATCTATAGCGAGGTGGTTGACCATCTTAACTGGGCCTCCGGATCCGCGCTATCAATCGTACTTCTCGTCTCGGTGCTGGCAACGCTGTGGATTGGATCCCGTTTCTTTCCAGTGAATCAGCTGTTGGGATTGCCCGACGACAAGAACGGTCGAGATATGGTTTCCAATCCACGTATGCAAAAGCAGTGGCTGATGCATATTGGCTCCGCGGCAAATATTCTCGACGGCTGGCTGCCCTCGCTGGGAGGCTATGGCATATCCATCGTTTCGACCCTGCTGGGAGCCCTTCTTCTCTTGCCGATCTTGGTCGTTGTATATCTCTCGTTCAGCTCGTCTGCGTTCTTTGAGTTCCCTGCGCCAGGTTATTCGTTCCACAATTATCAAGCGTTTATCTCGGATGCTGGATGGATAAATGCGACATCTACGAGCATACGCGTGGCGCTGATGGCCACCTCCATGGCAATTGTCCTGGGCGCGACACTTGCCTTCGGTCTCGCGCGCGGCCGCATACCAGGTCGTGGAGCAATGGTTGCTCTCGTGCTCTCCCCCATCATCCTGCCGACGATCGTGGTGGCGATTGCCACCTATTTCCTGCTCGCTCGGGTAGGACTTCAGGGCACCGAGTTTGGGCTAGCGCTTGGCGAAGCAGTCTACTCGATCCCCTACGTAGTGGTCCTTATTGTCGCTAATCTTCGTGACCTCAACCCCGCCTACGAGCGGGCCGCTCGCAGCCTCGGCGCAGGGCCCACGGCCACATTCCGGACGATCATCATTCCACTGATTACGCCGGCCTTCATCGTGGCTGCATTTTTTGCTTTTCTGCACTCTTTCGACGATGTCGTGTACGTGCTGTTCCTGGGCATCGGTGTGATAACCACCCTGCCTATGCTTATGTGGCAAAGCATCTCCCAGGGCATCGACCCCACCATTTCGGCGGTGGCCACGCTGCAGGTATTGTTGGCCGCCACTGTCATCGTTGTCAGCGCTCTGCTGCGGCGCAGAAAGAGCGTCTGAAACTACGAGAGCGCGTTAACAGCGCATAGAGCCCTTGGAGCCCAAATGCTGATGAAAGCCGGCTTGACCAGCAGTGATGTGAAGACTGGAGGCATCGTGCTGCATAGCCTCCACAAGCGGTACGGCCGGGCAACAGCCGTTGATAGTGTCAGCCTTTCGATATCGCCTGGAGAGTTCATCTCGTTGCTGGGCCCGAGCGGATCGGGAAAGACGACGACTTTGATGATGATCGCTGGCTTCGAGATGCCGGATAGCGGCCAGATCTTGTTGGATGACAAGGACATCACGCGACTGCCGCCCCACCGCCGCGAACTCGGTGTGATCTTCCAGAACTATGCGCTCTTCCCGCATATGACGGTCGCCGAGAATATCGCATATCCGCTTCGTATGCGACGCGTGCCCAAGGCGGAGATCGAAACCCGTGTGCACCGCGTGCTTGACCAGGTGCACCTAAGCGCCTTGGCCTCGCGATACCCACACCAAATGTCTGGCGGCCAACAGCAGAGAGTGGCGATCGCCAGAGCAATGGTCTTTGAGCCGCCCGTCCTGCTTCTCGACGAGCCCCTCGGTGCGTTGGACAGAAAGTTGCGTCAGCATCTCAGGAATGAGATCAAGACCTTGCACAAGGAAGTCGGCAAGACAATGATCTACGTTACCCATGATCAGGATGAGGCGCTTGCCATGTCCGATCGGATAGCGGTCATGCATGAGGGACGAATACGGCAGATTTCCGCACCACAGGACATCTATCGCAGGCCAGCCGATTTGTTTGTGGCCAGTTTTGTGGGTGAGGTGAATCTCATCCCCGTCAAGGTGGAGTCCGGTGTCCTTTATGGGCCTGGCGGTGAGAACCTCGCTGCCGCGCCTCGGCCTGAGGCTGATATGGACGCGACGCTTTGTGTGCGACCCGAACATTTGCGCTTCGACCAAACCGCCGGGAGCGCAGGTGGAGTTCAGGGCCGCATCGTCGATATGACATTCGTTGGTGATGCGACGATCCTCGAATTCCGTTCGGACTATGGATTGCAGCTGACGTCGAAGGTCCTCAATGTTTCAGCAAAGACACTGCCCGGGATCGGCGATGCCTGCGTTGCCACCTGGGCCGCGAACGACGCAAGCGTTTTGAAGGAATAGCTCCTCGAGGTCGCTTCGCGACCCTGGCTAAATGATTTGTTGCGTCGCAATTCGTGCAGGATGCATTAGCGACCGTGCGCACTATCCGACTTCGGAGATCAATATGACCGATAAAGGTCTAGCATTTACTGTCGTCCTCAACCATCCCGCCGCTGAAACCTACGCACGGCTCATCGGCGAGCGTTTCCCGCAAGTTCGTGCCATCAGCGCGCCCGATCCCGAACGGCTTGAGCGGTACATAGGTGAGGCAGATGCGCTGCTTGCGTCTCGCTTCCCTGTAGAGCTGTTCGACAGAGCAAAGAAATTGCGCTGGTTTCAGTGCACCAACGCCGGTGTTGACTCCATGTTGCCCATCCGCGATCGAGCGAGTCATATTGCAGTCACCAATGCGCGCGGAATCCACGGTGACATCATCACGGACTTTGTGATGGCCGGCGTAACGATGCTGCATTGGGATTTCCGGAGGTTCTTACAAGAGCAGGCCGAGCGAAAGTGGAAGCCGCGCTATGTGGCTCCGCTGGCCGAGAAGACGCTCGGAGTGATCGGCCTCGGCTCTATCGGAGCGACTATCGCGCGCCGGGCCAAAAGCGCTGGGATGACGGTTGTAGGTTCGAAACGAGATATATCCGCGCCGGTGGAGGGGGTCGACCACCTGTTCTCTTCCGATGCTCTCGCAGACTTGCTCCCGCTATGCGACTTTGTGGTTCTCGCCGTGCCGGCGACCGCAGACACGGTTGGTCTCATCGGCGTAGCGGAGCTCGCTCTCATGCGGCGTGATGCCTTTCTCATTAATATCGCCAGAGGCAACGTCGTTGCGGAGGCGGAACTGATCAAGGCTCTTCAGACGCGAGCAATCGCTGGAGCAATGCTCGACGTCTTCGAGCAGGAGCCGCTGCCCCAGGATAGCCCCCTTTGGGACATGCCCAACGTGATTGCGACGCCTCACGTGGCAGGAAGCCCAACCAATTATACGGAGCGGGTGTTCTCCATCTTTGGCGACAATATTGGCCACTTCCTGAAGAACGAGCCGATGAGGAACGCCGTGGACTTGGGGCGCGGCTACTAAGGAGGCTGGGCGAAGGCAAGCGGTCCAATCGACTGGCTGCTGGTCGGCCGTGTCGAATTCGCCCAGAATTTCACGGACTATGTATGGGAGCCCGATGCTGATGAGGCGAGGCGGGCAACGTTCCACCAACATTGAGGCGTCGTCAGACTGCCCGGGGGGAAAGCCAAGCCTAAACGCGGTACTCCACTTTATCGGTGCAGTGGCGCAGGCGGGTACCTTGCGAGCTAAATCAAGCATTTCGCAAGGTCGCATTTGCGTCAGTTCGCTACCGACTGTAACTTCGAAGGTAATAACCGTGACCATCAGCAGGTCTCCCGCAGCGCCGCTCCTACCAGAGGTGAGCGAGAAATTCTGTGCCATCGTCGGCGCCAAATACGCGATCACCGATCCTGCCGATATCGAGCCCTACATCACGGAGGACCGCAACCTGTACCACGGCCGCTCGCCGCTGGTGCTGCGTCCGGGCTCTACGGCGGAAGTGTCCGCGATCTGCAAGCTCGCCTCAGAACATAAAATCGCGCTGGTGCCGCAGGGCGGCAATACCGGGCTGGTCGGCGGGCAGACGCCGCATAGCGGCGAGGTCGTGGTGTCGCTGCGCCGCCTGGACAAGATCCGCGAAGTCGACACCGCCTCCAACACCATGACCTGCGAGGCCGGCGTGGTGCTGCAGATCGCGCAAGCGAAGGCGGCTGAGGTGGACCGGCTGTTTCCGCTCTCGCTCGGCGCGGAAGGCAGCTGCACCATCGGCGGCAATCTCTCGACCAATGCCGGCGGCACCGCCGCGCTCGCCTATGGCGTCGCGCGCGAGATGGCGCTGGGGCTCGAGGTCGTGCTCGCCGACGGGCGCGTGCTCAAGCTGCTGTCGAAGCTGAAGAAGGACAACACCGGCTACAATCTGCACAATCTCTTCATCGGCGCCGAAGGCACGCTCGGCATCATCACGGCGGCGACCTTGAGGGTGTTTCCGAAGCCGCGGGCGGTCGAGACCGCCTATGTCGGACTGAAGTCGCCCGACGCTGCCTTGAAGCTGCTCACGATCGCGCAGGGCGAAGCTGCCAATGCGCTGACGAGTTTTGAGCTGCTGTCGGAGATGGCGGTGGACTTTTCGGTTCGCCACGGCATCGACGTGCGGGATCCGCTTAGCCAGAAGCATCCCTGGCACGTGCTGATGGAATTGTCTTCTCCGAGTGACGATGCCCGCACTCCGCTGGAGACGATCCTCGGTCGTGCCATGGAAGAGGAGATCGTCGACGATGCCGTGATAGCGGCCAGTCTAACCCAGCGCAACAATTTCTGGAAGCTGCGCGAGGAGATGTCGGCGGCGCAGAAGCCCGAGGGCGGCTCGATCAAGCACGACATCTCGGTGCCCGTCGCAGCGGTGCCGGCGTTCATCGAGGAGGCGAACGCCGCCGTGGTGAAGCTGATCCCGGGCGCGCGGCCGGTGCCGTTCGGCCATCTCGGCGACGGCAATCTGCATTACAATGTCAGCCAGCCGATCGGGGCCAATGCAGTCGACTTTCTTGCCCGCTGGCGCGACGTCAGCGCTGTCGTGTTCGAGATCGTGCTCCGGATGGGCGGCTCGATCTCGGCCGAGCATGGCATCGGCGTGCTGAAGCGCGCCGAACTGCCCGACGTTAAGGATCAGGTGGCCATCGAACTGATGAGACAGGTTAAGGCGATGCTCGACCCGCTCGGAATCATGAATCCTGGAAAGGTGCTCTGAAAGCTCCTGTCTCTTCGCCAAGTAGCGGCCCGAAGCCGGAGACGTCCGTTTCTGGTGGTGGCGCTATGCTCGCGGATTGGGGACTGCTGGGAGAGAAGTTCTGAGTTACCGCAGACGAGAGGTAACGACGCCGCGTTCGCTGTTCAGAGCGAAAGTGCAGCGATCGCCGAATACAATCACATGGTAGAAAACAGAACGATTTTGTAGCCAGATTGGTTTGGCAGGGCCAGCAAAGGCCGTTGACCTGCGGCTTCGGTGTACCGCGTCATCCGATCTCGTCGTCGACCACAGACGGGTAGAAATCCACCTAAGACGTGTGCCTTGAAGCTGGATTAGAGCGCCGGCATACGTTTATCGCACAAATCAGTCATTTGGCGTTCGCTACACTTGGCAGCGACTTCGCTGACGTGCAGTTCCGCCCAGCTTCTTCCGCGCCGCGCTCGCTCCAGGTTGAACAGCATAGACGAAAAACACCGCTGCTTAGACGGCAAGCGTAGATCTCTTCCACCGGAGCCTCAAAATGAAAACCATACGAGAGATCAAAGCCGCGGCAGAAGAGATCAAGGTATTGCGCCGCTGGTTCCATGCTCATCCAGAGCTCGCTTTTGAGGAGACCGAAACCTCGGAACTCGTTGCCAAGACATTGAAGGGATATGGCATCGAGGTGCACCGTGGCCTTGGTCGCACGGGAGTGGTTGGTGTGCTGCGGGTCGGGGAGGGGAAGCGCTCGATTGGATTGCGCGCGGATATGGATGCCCTACCTATGCAGGAACTCAACACGTTCGCACACAGGTCGCAGTATCCCGGAAAGATGCATGCCTGCGGCCATGACGGGCACATGGCGATGTTGTTGGGCGCTGCCCGCTATTTGGCACGCACGAGAGAGTTCGATGGCACGATCGTATTCATCTTCTCTCCGGCAGAGGAAAATGGGTCCGGCGCGAAGGTGATGGTGGACGAGGGTATCTTTAGGCGGTTTCCGGTCGACGCCGTCTTCGGTTTGCATAATTGGCCGGGCCTGCCCGTAAACAGTTTCGCCGTTAGGCCCGGTCCCATTTTAGCGGGATGCACCAATTTTGACATTCGGATTATTGGGGTCGGCGCGCACGCCGCGTTTCCGCACGATGGAAATGATCCCATCTTGACGGGTTCACAGATCGTCACGGCCCTCCAGGGCATCATCAGCCGCAATAAAAATCCAATGGATGCGGCAGTACTCTCTGTCACGCAATTCAATGGGGGCGAGGCCAGAAACATAGTCCCAGATACGACGACACTTGCGGGCACGTTAAGGGCATTCAACGAGAAGACACTGGATCTAATTGAATCCAGAATGAATACGATCGTCCGAAACATCTCCGCGGCGCACGAGTGCAGGGCCGAGCTGGTAGTAAAACGCTTCCCGCCCACCGTGAATACGTCGGCCGAAACACACTTCGCCGCGGACGTAATGAAATCGATTGTCGATGAGGCAAAAGTTGACGCAGACGTTGTACCGACAATGGGCTCCGAGGATTTCGCGTACATGCTACAGGCGCGCCCGGGCGCATTCGCATTGTTGGGCGCTGGAGATGGCGAGCACCGCGAGGAGGGCCACGGGCCGGGCCCCTGCGCCCTTCACAATACCAGTTACGATTTCAATGACGAAATCCTCGCGCTGGGATCGACATACTGGGTGGAATTGTCGCGCCGCTGGTTAGAAGACGAGCAGCCTAGCTTTCAACACGATTTGTCGCATTGCGAACAACGCAATGGCAGCGAGAGAGATCGCGCTTCTGCGAGAAAATAGCTCATGAAGACTCGAAGGGTGCTCGCGATTGATCGCCTGGGAGCAGACTACAGTAGAGGCGAAGAATAGCCCGGCCCGAAGCATACTCGGAACAGGAGACGCATTGCCCTATGCCGATTTGGCTCGATTTCCGACCTCGAGGGCGGTTGCTACCTCGACGAACTCAAAGTCGTCCGTCACAGAAGGAGGACGGGGTGAGGTGTTCTCACTCGGCGCCGCTGCTTAGGATTCACGGTCGCTTGGATTTAGAGGATGCAGGGAAGGTTCACATTGGACACATTTTTCGCAGAAGTTCTGCTACAGGGACAGCTATGAGGTGCCAATTTGAGGCGAAACCGAGGTAGTTTTGATCCATGATAGGAAAAACTCCACACGCGCTGGGTATTCTCAAGCTTGAGCGCGGGGTACCACCCGGCGTGACGCCGCCGGCCCCACCTGTTGGCTCGATGCTGAATCCAGCGAGCTTCGACTTTCCTGTGGTTTACGAAACGGTAGAGGGCGCTTGGGTCGAGAACGTAGTGCGTGGTGATCCTGCGCTCGAGCCCGCTTTCATTAGCGCTGCGCGGCGCATGGTGGAGCAAGGTGCAGTTGCGATCAGCTCGACATGTGGTTTCTCAATCCGCCATCAAGCAGCGGTGGCGGCTTCGGTAAATGTGCCTGTCGGGATGTCTAGCTTGCTGTTACTGCCAGCTTTGCTTCGGCAGATGCCACCGCTGACCAAGCTAGCTGTTCTAACCTACGACTCCAATTTTTGCGGCGAAGACCTGCTCGGACTTGACGATCCGAACGAGCGAGCGAGAATTGTGATTGGTGGCATTGAAGGCGGCAAGTTTTGGCATGATGAGCTCAAGCGGCCGGCGCCGCCAACCGACGTGGCTGCCATCGAGGCAGATGTAGCCAGCTGCATTGCGCGTCTTCGCAATACACACCCGCAGATTGCGGCTGTTCTGTTCGAATGCGCTGCGTTCCCAATTGTTGCGCCAGCAATTCGTCGAATCACGGGGCTGCCCGTCTACGACGTCGTAGGTCTCTGCCGGCTTATGATGGCTTCGGTTCCTTGATGTGCCTGCTACCGATGCGCTTCTATGGCCGACCTCGTAGCCTAAATGTGTACATTGCGCGCTTACCTCATGGACGAAACGAGCGGCGCAGGAGGTTCAAATGAATGCCGGGGCGAGAGCAGAGAGCGCCCTTATGCGCGGCTATTCTTCCCGCACTTGACCCGCTCGGTCTCCATTGGGGCAAGAGTGATGCCTCTTCAGCTTGACTTACCGTCGGTAAGGGATACGCCGCGCCTCGCGGCTGCAGAAACAATCCTCATTACACGAGAACGTCGCAACGGGAGTTTGCTAGGTGACCGACGCCGTCATTGTTTCCACCGCCCGCACGCCGATCGGCAAGGCCTATCGCGGCGCGCTCAACGCCACCGGGGGCGCGACCCTTCTCGGGCACGCCATCGGCGAGGCGGTTGCGCGCGCCAAGGTCGATCCGAAGGAGATCGAGGACGTCGTGATGGGCACGGCCCTCCAGCAGGGCACGACCGGCGGCAACATCGCGCGTAGGGCCCTGCTCCGCGCCGGCCTGCCCGCGACCGTGGCCGGCACCACCATCGACCGGCAATGCGCCTCCGGCCTGCAGGCGATCGCGCTCGCCGCGCGCTCGGTGATCTTCGACGGCATCGAGATCGCGGTCGGAGGCGGCGGCGAGTCGATCAGCCTCGTGCAGAACGACAAGATGAACCTGTTCCAGGCGCAGGATCCGGCGTTGCTCAAAATCAAGGGCGAGGTCTACATGCCGATGATCGACACGGCCGAGGTCGTCGCAAAGCGTTACGGCATCTCGCGCGAGCGCCAGGACGAATATTCGCTTGAGAGCCAACGCCGCCGCGCAGCAGGGCGGCAAGTTCGTGGATGAGATTGCGCCGATCACGACACAGATGGCCGTCACCGACAAGGCCACCGGCGCGCTGTCGATGAAGGAAGTCACGCTGTCGCAGGACGAAGGTCCGCGTCCCGAGACCACGATTGAAGGCCTCGCCGGCCTCAAGCCCGTCCGCGGTGACGGCTTCACCATCACCGCCGGCAATGCCAGCCAGCTCTCGGACGGCGCCAGCGCCTCGGTGATCATGAGCGACAAGGAAGCGGCGAAGCGCGGCCTCAAGCCGCTCGGCATCTTCCGTGGCTTCGTCTCGGCCGGCTGCGAGCCGGACGAGATGGGCATCGGTCCGGTGTTCGCGGTGCCGCGGCTGCTGAAGCGCCACGGCCTGACCGTCGACGACATCGGGCTCTGGGAGCTCAACGAGGCTTTCGCGGTGCAGGTGCTCTATTGCCGCGACAAGCTTGACATCGCCCCGGAGAAGATCAACGTCAACGGCGGCGCGATCTCGGTCGGCCATCCCTACGGCATGTCGGGCGCGCGCCTCACCGGCCACGCGCTGCTCGAGGGCCGCCGTCGCAAGGCCAAGTACGCTGTCGTCACCATGTGCGTCGGCGGCGGCATGGGCGCGGCGGGATTGTTCGAGTT
Source organism: Bradyrhizobium sp. CIR48 (assembly GCF_014198315.1). Lineage (NCBI taxonomy): Bacteria > Pseudomonadati > Pseudomonadota > Alphaproteobacteria > Hyphomicrobiales > Nitrobacteraceae > Bradyrhizobium > Bradyrhizobium sp. CIR48. The sequence goes on along the minus strand of NZ_JACIHG010000003.1, from coordinate 367,225 downwards.
GTTGCAGTAGTCCGTCGCGTCATGCGGTGGCATGCGAGGCTTGGCTACGGTGATGCTCATTTACGCTGAATGTCCACGCTCTGTGGCTCTTAGTGAAGGGAGATGTCGGCTAACACGGATCCCAAACCAGTCGACGTTCCGGACATGCTAAAGCTCGCCAGTTCGCTCATCGCTGCGCACCCGGCCCGGCCGGTGAATAGGATCGGCTTTGCGCAACGATGGGCGACTGGCGAAACACGCTGGACGCGTTAGAAGTCACACAGTATGGCGGAACAGCGAACGGGTGGATCTTGGCGGGCGGGCGGATTCGCTGCCGTCCGGGTGCAATTTCAACGCGAAATCCTCGAAATCGGTTGAAACAGGCGCGTATGAGCTAAAACCTGTCGATTTTCTTCGCGGTAGCGCACTATGTTTTCCCCCAATTCCGGGGGCCAAGACGTGGTACGAGGCGGAAATAAATGATGGCGCGCACCAACAGCTTGTTGTCGGATGCCGAGCGCGATGCAGTGATCGAATTACGGCATGTGATGCATCGCGAGCCGGAGCTCTCTAATGCCGAATGGAAGACTCAGGAACGCATTCGCGGCCTCCTCCAGAAATTCGGTCTCAACCACACGAGGACCTTCCACAAAACCGGCCTGTATATTGATATTGAGGGCACGGCTTCTGGCCCGAAGCGCTCCGTAGCTGTTCGCGGTGATATCGATGCACTTCCGATCCAAGAAGCGCGCGATGACCTTTCCTATCAGTCGCAGATCAAGGGTGTTATGCACGCCTGCGGCCATGACATGCACGGCTCAATCGCGCTCGGGGCTGCACTCGCCTTCCATCGTATGCGCGGCAACTTCGCGGGTAAGGTACGTGTGTTCTTCCAGCCTGCCGAGGAGGCCGAGCCGCTCGGGGGGCGCACTGTGCAGGACGAGAAACTGCTGGAGGGCTTCGACCACGCTATCGGTTTCCACGTCGCTCCGGAAATTCCGGCTGGCAAGTTTGGTGCACGCGAGGGCGCAGTAACCAAATCGGCCGATCAGTTTAGATTGACCATCACGGGCAAGATGGCCCATGGCGCAGCGCCTCATAAGGGCGTCGACGCGATCGCGATCGCCGCTGCATTCGTGAACGAGGTGCAGAAGGTGGTCTCCCGCGAGATGCCATCTGATGACGGGGCGGTCGTCACAATCGGTACCATCCATGGCGGCGAGGCGACCAACATCATTTGCCCTTCCGTGGTTATGGAGGGGACGATCAGAACTCGTAGCCCAGAACGTAGGGTGCAACTGTGCCAGCGCGTGCGGGAAGTAGCCGAAGGCGTCGCGGCAATGCACCGTGGCCAAGCCGAATGCGTCATTCGAACGGGTGAGCCTCCGGTGGTCAACGATGCGGAGTTGGTGAGGCGCTTCCGCCAACTCGTTCAGGACACCGCCGGCCCTGATAGCTTCAACGCCAACAAAGAGGTCACAGGAAGCGACGATTTCGGCTTCTACTCGGCGTGCGTACCCTCAATTTACTTCTGGTTCGGTAGTCGCTCGGCGGCCAACGAATCACCCGTCCATACGCCGACTTTCGGAGCCTCGGATGAGCTCGTCATTCCGGCGACGGAACTTGCCGTCAAATACGTGCTGGATTTGCTGAATAGCTGAGATGGTTCGCACCAAGAGAGCCGAGGCAAGGCGCCTCGCGATCGTCGTGCGCGCGAGTAAACATGCTGACATGGGGGGCGCCCCATGGCTGGTTGCCAAACGATCGTTCGGCTCATTGCTTCGGTGGAGAAGCGGGTTCGCCCGCGTTTTTATCCAAGCGCGTCGCGCTATCACCATGTCAAGAAGTTGGAGGGCTTGCAGCGCCTGCTATCTGGCGGCGATGACCCTCCAGGGAGCGCCGCAGTTCGGCCCCTCGCAATCCAAACCCAACCTTCATTTTTCCGAATACGTTCGTCGTTACCTTCCTCCCGCGGCGGACGTCCTGGCCGCCCCTTTTTGGGGCGGCCGCTTTTTCTATTCTACCCGAGACATCCAATCGGCCTCGCGCCTAAACCGCTTCGATGAGTGCCCATGAACAGATCAATTTATACCTGTCCTGATTCGCAGGGACGATGGCCGTACAGAGGTCCAGGGCTACCGAGTACAACATCACCTGACGCTTGGGCCGACTAGGGTGCTGTCGATATCGACCTGTGGTTTGCGGGTTAGATCGCTCAACCATCGACCATAAATTGACCCCATCCCACTTAGAGAGACAAAGTGACAGAGCATTGTTTCTGGCGATTTTCGAGAACGTTGGTTCGCGCGATAAACGATCGGTACTTTGATGATATCAAGGTACTCATGGACGAAAATGTTCGCTGGGCCCTCTACGGTCCTATCGACATGTTTCCGTATCTCGGCACGCGATATGGGCGGGCTGCCGCACTGGACGTGATTAGCCGGATCTCCAACGATGTTCGAATCAGCCGTTTCGATCGAGAGACGGTCGTGCTTGGTATCGACTCTGCCGCGTCAATATTAAGCTGTTGCATGACTACGCGGCGGTCCGATAGGCCAATTGCGGTCCGCGTAGCGCATTTCGCACAATTCAGCTCCGGCAGGCTTATGAAGATGGATGTTCTCTTGGATACGTTTGATCTCGTCGAGCAGGCGCTCGGACGATCGATCCGTCTGCCGCGGATGAATGACACGGACAGAGCCTGTGAACCTTAGCTTCCGTTCTTGATGAAGAGTAGCAATGGAGCGGTCCGCGGCGCAATTTTTACCCGCTCGGCACGTCCTGTTTGAAGGGCGCTGCCAGCCCGTTAAAGAGCAGGCGCCCGTGCTGCATTATCTGAGGCGATCGGCTGTGGTGATTGCCGGCCGGACGGCAGTACATGAGTGATGAATTGCAGGCTTCGTGTGTTGTGGCCGATACGAACTCAATCTTCAGCAGTGATGTGCTCCTGACAACCAAAAACTACAGGACAGCTATGGAGCGGCTCGGTCATGCTTTGAGCGGTTTTACGTGCTCAGCGGAGCTGCAGGGTAGGTCTCGCATGCAAGTGAATCTGATGAAAGGCAAAATCCATTGCGCCTTGGTGACGCAGGCTGACCTGCACTATGATGGATCGATATCGATTGACTGCGCCCTGATGGAGGCGGCAGGTTTTTTGGTCAACGAACGCCTCGAGATCTATACCGGTTCGCGACGTATGTAGCCGAGGCGCCTCGAGGGTCTGGCCGGATGGATCTGAACGGAGCCGCCGCGCGACTTGCTATGCCAGGAGGAAAGATAATCGTCATTGCGTACGCCTGATTAAATGCAGCAGAGACCGAAAGAGTTAGACCGCATCGTCCTACTAGATCGAGACAATCGCATTGTGTCGAGCTAGCACTCTACGTAGCTGGTCTACCGACGCGCTCCCAAAAAGAATGAACTCATCCAACAAAGGCGCCAGGTATGCCGCCGCCTAGCATGCGTTGACGGAGGATAGCGGTCTTTGCAGCATGGAAGGTGATTTCGCGCTCCCTCGCGGACCGTAACGGCGCTCGCAAGAAGGCATGGCAAGGTCCCGTTGGTGTGCGTTACGCAACTGGACCTCGGTGAGAATGCACCCGACGAATTGACTTGAAGCCGGCCAGAACAAATTCATCGAGAAATATGCTACCCCGCTAGCTCGCCTGATCAAAATCCGGATTGTCCGTCGCGCCGTGAGGCGGTCACTAGGCTGCCATCGGTGCTGAGATCACCCCGATACCGAGTTGTTGCCACTCACGAACAGAATGTGCCGCGCTCGGCTCGGTGGCGCAGATTTCCTGCTGTAAGAGGCCTATCATCGGTGAAATGCCTATCGAGAACTTCGTATTCTTGAGGGCAGAATGGGCGGCCGCAATTGAGCATGCGCAGGTGTGATCATGGGAGCGTTCAGCCCGTGCCCCGGGATCCGTTGCCGCACACTTGGTGGCGTTCTTTGCGCGCAATTTCTGGGCTTAGAACCAGAACTTGCCAGCTGGATGAATAGGGATAAGGCAGGCAAATGAAGAGGCGAGCATTTCTTAAAGTCGCAGCTACAGCTGCTGCCAGCGCGTTAGCTGCGCCCTATCTCCATGCCGAGTCAAAGAAGTTTTCCGGCATCACGTTGCGCGTGAATGGATATGGCGGCGTTTACGACGAAGCCCTAAAGAAGAGTGTTGCGGCGCCGCTTGAGGAGAAGTACGGGCTCAAAATCCAATTCATTCCCGGTACAACATCGGCCGACTTTGTAAAGCTAATCGCCAATAGAGACAATCCTCCTTATGACCTGTTTATGGGCGACAGCCCGAACATGGTCGAACTTACCAAGGCGGGGATTATCGAGGAGATCAAGGCGACCGAGGTTCCGAATGTCAAACGGATCCTCCCAGGATTTCGCGAATTTGGCGATTATGGCGTGCCATTCAGTGTCGCTTCGGTAATCCCGGTTTACAATTCGAAGTACATTAAGCAGCCGATTGCGTCGTACTCGGACATTGCGCGCGCCGATCTAGCGGGCCGCGCGGTTATTATGGCTTCCGCTACATACGGCAGTCTTCTCACCCTGCTCGGCTTGGCGGATGAGAACGGAGGCTCGATCTCAAACGTCGAGCCGGCGCTAAAAGTGATGAGCGTGGCGAAGCCAAATATTGTTGCACTCGCGCAGACGAATGTCGCCGAGATCCAGATGTTTCAAAACGAAGAGGTGTATGCCGGCATATTCTGGGATGGTCGCGCTCACGAGCTAAGGACCAAGGGCCTTCCCATCGTAAGCGTTGTCCCGCCTAAGGGCGTCTATTCGGTCATTAGCTACATCAATGTCGTCAAGGGTATCAAACATCCAGAGGCCGCATACGCGTATGCTGAGCAGTTGCTCTCGGATCAGGGAATGCTCGGTGTACCTCAGGCGCTTAGGTATGGAGTAACGACCGATGTCACTTTACCAGAGGACCTGCGCCAAGATCTGTTGTTCAACTCGCCGGATCGTATTGCCCTAAAAAGGACGGTTGATTGGGAAAAATTGATAGCGAACCGCAGTGCTTGGATCGAGGAGTTGAACAAGATAATCCGGACGTAGCTGATTCCTATCGGTGTGATGTTCGGCCGGTCCAGTCTCATAGCTCAGTCGCTACAATCACAAAGGTCTCGTATGAAAGAGCCATTTGCCAACCGCGGGGCTCTAACGCCTGCGCTCCTGTTGGCGCCAATGATCTTGCTCCTCGCGGTATTCTTGATTGTGCCTACCCTTGGATTGCTGAGGGCGAGTTTTCTGCCTGGTAGTCACCTTCTTGATGGTAGCGGCTTTAGTCTGAACCACTACATTCGGTTCTTTTCGGATTCTTATTACTCTTCTGTGCTGTTAGAGACATTTGTGGATGGGGCCATCGTCAGCCTGATCTGCTTGGCAATCGGATTTCCCACCGGATATTCGCTCGCGCGGCTTGCGCCACCGGCAAGGCGGTGGCGCATTATCATCGTGATTATGCCCCTGACGCTCAGCCTTGTGGTCATTGTATTTGGCTGGTTGATCATTCTTGGTCGAAATGGCGTGGTCAATTCGCTCCTTTTAGGCCTCGGCATTTCTTCGGCGCCGAAACAACTTCTGTTTAGTCGGCCAGCGGTATTGACCGTCTTAGTGCAGCAGTTCCTTCCATTCATGATTCTATCGATCATGAGTGTCGTTGCTCAAATCGATCCAGTACTCGAACACGCAGCGGCCAATCTGCGCGCAAATCGGTTCGCCACTTTTCGCAAGATCGTTATTCCGCTCGCCATGCCCGGAATACTTGCTGGCTTTAACCTCGTATTCGTCCTCTCGATCTCGGCGTTCATCACACCCCGTCTGATTGGAGGAAATCGCGTCGCCATGCTTGGCAGCCTGATCTATGAGCGCATCATGGCAGAATTGAATTGGCCATCCGGCGCGGCAATGGCTTTCATCTTGCTCGTGAGCGGTCTTGGTCTTACAGCGATGCTGAATGCGCTCGCTGCATGCCGTCTTTTTGCGAAGGGGCCGCATTATGCGCGTTGATCCTATTGACCGTGGGATGGCTTTCTCTGGAGCCGCCATCCGGGCAATTGTGTACGTGATGCTTGCGCTACCAGCGGTTCTGGTAATTATTTCATCTTTTACTAGCGGCGACACGTTGAGTTTTCCGCCTCAAGGCCTCTCCGTTCGTTGGTATCGGGAGGCATGGCAGAATGAGCCATTCATGACTGCGCTCTGGACGAGCACCTATGTTGCCGTGCTGGTTGCCGCCATGGCGCTCGCGATCGGATTCGCCGCCGCATTTGCAATAAATCGTTTCTCGTTTCCGGGAAAGGCATTTCTGCAAGGGCTCGCCTTCTCACCGCTGATTGTTCCGGCGGTTGTTCTCGGGATTGGGCTTTTGCAGCTCTTCGCTACGCTGAACCTCACCCAAACGATCTACCCGTTGCTCCTGGGACATCTGGTACTGGCTATTCCATATGTGATGCGCACCATTCTAGCGAGCCTGAGCTTGCACAGCCGCGTGCTCGAGGAGGCAGGGATGAACCTGCGCGCTTCACCCTTAAGAGTAATTCGACGCATCACTCTGCCTGTCATCCTGCCCGGGCTTTTGTCCGCTGCGATCTTCGCATTTGTCACGTCATTCGGAAACGTTACGGTCTCCGCGTTCTTGACCTACGGGGGCCATGTAACATTACCAGTGCAACTCTTCACTTACGTGGATACTAGCTATGACCCCCTGGTTGCGGCCGTATCGAGCCTGATGATCCTGGTGACACTGGCCGTCATCCTGACAGTCGAGCGATTGATCGGGGCTGAACGGTTCGCGTAGTAGGACGACAGATGCTCGCATTGCAGGAAAAGGATGAGAAGGTCGTGCGGGAAAGCAAAGACTTCGTGGTGGAGCTGCGCTCCCTTTCAAAACTCTATGGCGATACGGCTGCAGTCGCCGACATTTCGCTTCAGGCTCGGCGCGGAGAACTCCTGTGCCTGCTTGGTCCCTCGGGCTGCGGCAAGACGACGACTTTGCGCATGGTCGCTGGATTTGTAGAGCCATCCTCTGGCAGCATATTCATAAATAAGCTCGATATGACGCACCAGCCGCCTTATCGACGAGATACCGGCATGGTGTTTCAAAACTACGCGCTCTTTCCGCATATGACAGTTGCTGAAAACATCGCGTTCGGCTTGGAGAATTTGAGGTGGCCGCGCGAGAAGCGCGCGAAGCGTGTTGAGGAAATGCTCAAGCTTGTCGAGTTGCCTCATTTAGCTCAGCGCCGGCCGAGCCAGCTCTCCGGCGGTCAACAGCAGCGCATTGCGCTCGCTCGGGCGCTCGCGATTGAACCTGCAGTGCTGCTTCTCGACGAGCCGTTCTCAAATCTGGACGCACAGTTGCGAGTACGGATGCGGGAAGAACTCCAGGAGGTGGTCAGATCGGTCAACGTAACCACTTTGTTCGTTACCCATGATCAGGAGGAGGCGTTGACAATGTCAGACCGAATCGTGGTCATGAATGCCGGCAAAGTAGAGCAGATTGGAACGCCTGGCGAGATCTATGAGACGCCCGCGACGCCGTTCGTCGCAAAATTTATCGGCTGGTGCTCCTTGTTAAAAGGGGCCGTGGACGATAGTGGTGCTTTCACCTCGACTGCTGGTCTTCGCATCGTGGGCCATTGGGGTGCCGGGCCTGCCACAGTGGTGATCCGTCCGGAGCACATTAAGTTGTCGAGCGATGGAGCGGCCGGCCAAAAGCTGGACGCGCGCGTCCTCCATTCGCATTATTGCGGAGGCGCGACCCGGATTGTACTTGATGTCAAGGGAGAGCAACTGACAATGGAGGAGCGCTTTTCATTTGGGCGTCACCCCAAGTCCGGCGACGCGCTTGGGATTACCATTGGCACGGACGATCTCCGCGTTATTCCGATGATTGAGGGGCAGACTTGAAAAAATCTGCCCAGTTCTGAAGAGCTCCCTCTTTTGCATCCGATCGAGCTAGACGTGTCCTGTGGCCGGGACCTGAGCCAGGATCAGGGTCGATATTGGCGCTCTGGGGCTATCAACGCGGTAAGGTGATCGTGGCCAGCTTGGTGAACGGCACTAATACCAGCGCCTACAATCATGAGGGCGAGTTCATTCTGCAAACTCGCTCGCTCTTGTTGTTGTCTCAGGAAGGCTGAAGAAACGAAAAGCCGCCGAACCGGACATGCTGGAGACGAGCATGTGAAGACGTACCGCGCAGCCGATCGCAGGGACCACGCTAGAATAGTCGTGCCAGGTAAGCGGTGCGACCGGCCTTGCGCGGGCCCTGGATCAGCAGCATCGTAACCATGTCCTCTTACTTAATGACCAATTGTCGCGGGAATGTTGTCAGGTCTTCCCGACCTGTTGCAGTCACAATGAAAGACTGTGTAATCGTGACGCCGTTCTCGCCGAGCCATAGTCCTGGCATCATGTGAAATGCCATGCCTTGCTCAAGAACAGTGAGATCGCTGCTGCGCAAACTCGCGGTGCGTTCCCCCCAAGTCGGGGAGAAACCGATTCCTATCGAGTAACCGAGCCTTGCTTCCTTGTGAAAGCCGTGCCGGGCAATCGTAGCTTGCCAGATCCGTTCAATATCCGCACAAGTGACACCAGGTTTCACCTCAGCCAATGCCGCTTCGATACCTTCGACGACGGCGTTGGAAAGCCTGAGATACGAGTCAGGAGGCGAGCCAAGGAATATCGTGCGACTGATGGGGGCATGATAGCGCCGCCGGCAGCCAGAAGTCTCGACATTCACAGGAACATTCGTGCCGATTGGACGATCCGTCCAAGGCGCATGCGGTTCGCCTGATCGAGAGCCGGTGAGCAAATAGGTCGGGCTCGAGGGTAGAACACCGCCGAATTCTGGCGTGCCGGCGATCATGCGCTGGTAAATCACTGATGCCAGATCGCATTCCCGGATGCCCGGTTTTGCTGCCTCGATAGCGTCGGAAATCATCGCGTCCGAAATCTTACCGGCCTCCCGCAGGATTGCGAGTTCGGCTGGACTTTTGCGAATGCGAATCCAATTGATGAGGAGTTCGGCATCAACGAAGCGCACGTTTGGGACAGAGCCAATGAGCTTGGTATGGGCCCTTGCCGTATAATAGAACGAGCCCGTCTCAGTCCCGATGGCCTTAAGGGTTGGGCAAATCTCTTTGAGTTGTGCAACGAGGAAATCGACTGGATCGCGTTCTGATGATTGCACATATTCGTCGGTATAGGGGCGGATGGCCTTTTCAGAAAGACGTGTCATCCGCCGTACCGACACCGCATCCATGAACCGACCGATCCAGACCGGTTCATCAAGGTCGCGATGTACTACCAGCATTTGAAATACATAGTAGGAATAAGCCTCGTATCCTGTGAGATAATAGATGTTCGATGGTTCGCTGATGAGCAGCGTATCCATCTCACGCCGTTCCATTTCCTTCTTGACCAATGCCAAACGACGGGAAAATTCCTCTCTTTCGAATGGTATTCCATCTCCGGTCGGGTTCATAACTTAGTTCCTTTGTCTACCAAGATATCGTCGCCGATCGTCTCCGAGCGGCCATTCATAGAACACTCCCGGGCGGAAGTCAGCGGGAGGCGTATCCGAAACACATCGACAGGTCGCCTCGGATCGTCACACGACCTGCCCGGACCAATCGTCTGGTCATGTGGCTCTCGCTCTCTGTCTCCCTCCATGCTCCTGCCGTTTGTCCCCTTCATGGGATGCGCGAAGACACGATCTCATGTCACTTTGGACAGTAACGATGTCTCGATACCATATAGTGCAATGAATTCGTTGCTCACGCTTAAATCCCGCAGGGTGGGGCGGTCGTCGACGTATTTCAGCGGCTGGCTTGGTTAGAAGGGCGAAACACCACCGCCTCGTGGATGGAAGAGAAAGGTGTCGGCCTGCGGGAATTGCACTATCATTCAAAATTGCGGTTCGTCCATATTCGGTCAGCCTGGATCGGCGACGCGACTTATCGAATAGCGATGCTCGAACGCGGAAAGGGCTGCGCCGGAGCTCGACAAATTGCACCAATTTGCTTCGATCGGCTGCTACTATGCATCACCGCTTATTCAGGAGCGGTAGCTTCTTGCCAATACCTCAACTCAGCAGCCGCAAGGCCGCGCAGCGGCATAGGCGAGAGCATGCTTAGCCATTTCTACCGAATCTGTATGGGCCGGTATGCGGCGACGTCTGGCGCAGCAAACGCGATCTCCAGGAAAGGCGAGGGTTGCAGTACAACCTGGTGATGCTTGGGTGCGAGTTCAACGAGAACGACGGCTTTCAAGGCAAGCTACGCAATGCCGTTCACGCTATTGAGCAGCGGCTGACGGAACTTGACCAGCCACGCCTGACGATGCTGATGATGCGCCGGCACGAAAAGGATTTCATCCATGGCGGCGATGACAAATATGCCGATCAACTGGCGGAGAGGGAGGCCGAATTCGAAACCGTACTCACTAAGGCTGAGCTGCCTGCGGAGGTAAAATATCGAATTCTCAAGCTGATCCGCGTCTATAAATCGAGCTTCGCGTCCTTTGGTAACACAGCAGGCCTTGAGCGATCAGATTGAGGATCTTGGAGAAATATATCACCGAATCCGCCCAACGCTTACGAGAATCATGGCTGCAGCCAATGCGCGCTCGCGGGCTACGGAACTGCGATCAGAGGAAATTCGGCGGTCGCTGATGTGGATGATTGGACTTTCAACCATACTTGTAGGTGTCATGGCGCTGCTGTTCGGCCAGCGTATAGCAAAGACTGTCACGTCGATGACCGCGGCAATGCGCCAGCTTGGTGAGGGCCAGTTCGATGTTGTTTTGCCGGGACTTGGACGAAAAGATCAACTTGGCGAGATGACCGAAGCAGTCGAGATGTTCAAGCGGAAAGCTCGCGAGAGAGCAGAAGCAGGACTCGAAACCAAGGCCGAACAGGATCGTGCCGCCGCCGCGCAGCGTAAGGCGGATATTGTGCGGCTCGCCGGAGAATTTGAGTGCGTCGTCGGCAAGGTCATCGATACTGTTTCATCCGCATCGTATGAACTCGAGAGCTCCGCCCGCAGTCTAACCCGCACGGCTGACCAGAGCCGGCAGCTCTCGGTCGAAGTCACCGCCTCATCCGAAGACGCATCGGCCAACGTCCAGCGCGTCGCCGCAGCGACAGGCGAGATGGCTGGAACTATAGTCGACATCGGCCGGCAGGTGGAACAAGTGGCCAATGTAGCGGGCGAGGCGGTTCTCAAGGCAGAACTGAGCGACCAGCGCATTGCCGCTTTGGCCGCTGCCGCGGAGCGCATCGGCAGCGTTGTCGAGTTGATCGCCGCGATCGCCCAGCAAACAAACTTGCTTGCGCTGAACGCTACGATTGAAGCGGCACGTGCATGAGATCTTGGCAGGGGATTTGCAGTCGTCGCCCAGGAAGTGAAATCTCTTGCCACGCAAACCGCGCTTGCGACCGGCGAGATCAATAAGCACATCAGCGCCATTCAAGCATCGACGAATGAGTCGATCGCCGCCATTAGCGAAATCGGTGCGACTGTCGGGAGCATCTTGGAAATCGCCAGAACTGTTGTCAACTCCATCGGGGAACAAGAAATAACGAGCAAAAGCATCGCTGGCAATGTGCAGGAAGCAGCGGCCAGAACCAGCTCTGTGGCGGCAAGGGCCAACGAAGTCACTAACGGAGCAATGCAAACCGAAGAAGCGTCAAAGCAGGTGCTCACATCCGCCGAGTTGATCTCAGAAGAGAGCTCTCGGCTGAAGCACGAGTTGGACGACTTCCTAGCCAGAATCCAGATTGCTTAGGTTGGCAGGCCAGTTCCTCGAGCGGACTCAGCCATTCTTGGACAGGGACTCCTCAAGGTTGACAGAGGGTACCCGGCCCTAAGTCTGATGCCTGATATCCCGCGACTACGGCGTCCCGGACAGGCGCCGCGTAGTAGGGAACCTGATCAATGCGTGGTTTCCATTTCCCAGAGGATATGACGTCCTGGACGTGCAAGGCGATTTCAGACATCGAAGCGAACCAGACGTCGCCTTTTTCAATCATGTGCTTGATCAGCGGCTCAATGGCTGCACATCGTGCAAGTCGTCCGCTCACCGGTGGGTGCCATACACACATCCACATTCCCTTGAATTCCCACGCGGCGTCAAATTCCGATTTGAAGACATCGACCGCATGAGCAGGAGATTTTAGGGCTGTACTATAGCCAAAATCTCGCCAGCTCATGTAGTGATACCAATCTCCTAAGCCTTGGATACATGGTATCTCGATCAAAGACCCTCTCTCGTTTCGCAGCACGTATGGAATATCGTCGCCGTAAAGCGAGGTATCGTACAAGAAGTCCTGCTCGATAAGTAGGTCGATGGTATGCCTCGAGACACCGTTCGAGGCTATCATCGGTGTTCTATACCCAAGCGGCCTGCGACCTGATACGCGATTGATTATCTCGATGCCATGCCCGAGAATGTCGAGTTCCTGCTGACGGGACATGGCGTTGTTGTCATGGTGCAGGTAACCGTGATGAGCAATCTCATGCGATTGCTCGAGCATCAGTTCGACTGCCGCAGGGTAGTTTTCTATCGTCCAGCCAGGTACGAAGAACGTCAATGGGATTTCATATACTTTGAAAAGATCGACAATGCGAGGAACCGCGATTTCCGGATCGTATCGCATGAATGAAAGTGTCGCGACGTAATTGTCGGCGGTATCTGGGCGCGCAGCATGAACGGCGCTATCTGCATCGACGTCCCATGTAAAGGCCACAGCGCATCGTGCGCCGTTCGGCCAAGGAATTGGATTCTTAATCATTTCTAGTTTCTTTCCTTAGAGTTGGCTTCCGTAACAAATCTATGAAGGATTGTGCCCGGATACTCTCGTTGGGACGGGTAATTCTGCCAAAGGCCATCGACGTCACGGCAGGACATCTTGCCATCTGTCGCTGTCATAGCAATTGCGCTAGTTGCTGCTCGCCTGCGCTGTGGTTCAGGCGCACCGCCCGCGCACCAGTAATCTCGACCAAAGAGCCGCAAATGAAGGGCGCTTCATCGGAAGCCAGAAACGCCACAAGAGCCGCCACTTCCTCCGCAGAACCAACGCCTCCAAATGGGACAGCTTATTGAGGTCTTCCACCGTTCGATCAGATCGCTTTAGCCCCTCATCCATCATAGGCGTATGTGTCTCACATGGGCAGACTGCATTCACTCGCATCCCGTGAGGTGCATAGTCCCTAGCAAGGTTCTGTGTAAACGAGGCTACGGCAGCTTTGGTCACACTATAAGCGATGCTGCTAGGTGCTGGGCTCAGCCCCCATTGCGAAGAGATGTTGACGATCGCTCCTGAGCAGCGCTCGATCATTCGAGGCAGGATTACTCGGCAAAGATGAAATAATGCATCGAGATTAACTGCAAAACTCAACCGCCAGTCATCATCCGACAAGGAGGGCAGATCGCCACCTCGGAAAATCCCGGCGTTGTTCACCAAAACATCGATGCGCCGATGTCTTGAGAGGATGCCGTCGATCATTACGCGGGACGTGCTCGTATCACTTAGGTCGACAACAGCAGCCTCCCCCGCTCCGCTACATGCAGTGATATCGGTGACAACTGGCTGCAGATTAGGAGCTGACATGTCGGCTGCGACGACGGTTGCTCCTTCGCGCCCGAATCGTCTGCAGATCGCGGCTCCGATTGCACCGCCGCCGCCGTTACAACTGCGACTTTGCCCCCAAATCGCTCCATGAAGCTGCTCCCAGTCTTTCCGTTGCTCGCGTGGCCAGTACTATAGAGCGGGTCGGTACCGGTATCGGGCGTTATAGGGCTGACATACGCAGGATCGCTGCGGGGCTGCACGGATGACAATGCGCTGTCACGAGGCCGTAGCTTGACTGAGGCACGTTGAATGGTGGCAGCGGCGATGTTGGACGCGGCGATGTTGAACGCGGCACAAAACTGATTTGAGGGTGACCGCGTGTCGCCACCACGATAGCCAAAAGCAGAAATGAGATGCCGCGCATTCAGAAAGAAACTGGTCAAATCGGGACCGGCGACACCCAACGCAGTCGGAACTACGCTCGCGTGATTCGTGGGTCAATCGACATCATGGTTGCGGTGAGATGGCTCTCAACTGAAGCAGGATCTCGCTGAAAAGGTGCATTCTTATCGGATAAGCGCAGAAATGCTGCAGGCATGTCGGGCCAGCTCATCTGAACTCGATCGACCGCTCCGTCCCGCGGCGGCAAAGCTCGTCGACGGAAGTGACTGAGAAGAGCAGATGTTCGGGTTGTGAACGGCGAAACGTCGCGCTACAGTGGCGACGGCTGTTCGACAAAGTTGCGCAGTTAGCATTGGCAATGATTTAGGTCATTGGCGCTCGTTCCCAAGGGTTTTGTTAGGCTTCGATGTGCTGATGGGCAGATCCGTATCATCGTCTCTCGGCAGTCGTGATGGGAGGGGCCATAGGATGCTGGACGCCGCGACCGCTGCGCTCGTGCGCTCAGTGCTTGATGACGTATGCAAGAATCTTTCCCCATATGCGACCGGGATCCGTGCCCATGTCGCCTCAAGGATTCTAGAGGCAGCCAGCAACGGCGAGAGGACAAGGGATCGCCTTGAACAGATCGGGCGCGAAGCTCTCTCACAGGCGCCCACCATGTGGCCTTAGCTGCGCGACCAGGTGATAATTTGTCATTCAAGTGAGTTTCCGGGCTACTGTCCTCAAAATCCTAGTGAGTTTCCTGAGGGCTTCGCTTCACTTCTCGAACTCAAACGCGATATGGCTATCTTGGCCACGAGTGGCCGCGATTGGGCCGAGCGCACCAAGAGATTGTGAAGCTCGCGTGCCAGAGCGGGACATTATCTCGCAGAAGCGGCTTAGCGAACTGACGGCGGTTGGTGTATCACAACCAAAGGGCGCGCCATTCTCAACTTGATGGAAGCTCGTCCCGTCGCTGCGCAACCGGCGCCGGAAACGGGAGCAATCGCTAGGAGCAGATAGCGCTCGCGATTCCCCGTTCGCGAGAGGCTAAAGACGAAGGACATGTCTAATCGGAGGCAAACAAAATAGAGTCGCCTACGAACTCCCCGCGGCGTCGTCCAGAATAGCTTTGAGGCGCGCTGCTCCTTTTGCTAGCTCAAGATCGAGATCCGATTTCATCGCCCCGCGTAATCATTGCTGATGTCCGCGGGACGTTGGCGTAGTTCTGTCTGGCATTCCGGCCGGCAGAAGTTCGTGAGCCTGTATCTTAAAAGCATGCGTGTCATTCCCCCTGCCGCGATTCGTGCTTAGTCGCGTATAGAGGCGCTTGCCCCGTCGGCAGCGGAAGGGCATCGAGCGCGTCTGCGTAACGGCCCGACAATAGGCTGGAGGTCGACCAGAGAGCCGTCCCACATGCTGTGGGGTGTCGTTGTCTTCGTGCAGGCCGTGTCCTCGGAGCCCTTCGTTTGCAACACGACGTGCAGTTCTTGCCGCCCTGATCGCCATACGCTCACCAAGCAAAGGATGCTCCCGACAACCGGGAAGGTAAAGTGCGCGCAGCTTGTCATCCTTTGTGCCTGACCTGTCTTTCAGCATCGCGATGGTTGCCGGCAGGACTAGCACAATGCAGGTGCCCTTGTTGTTCAAATGCCGTCAATCGAGCGCGGCATCTTAGGTCGAGCGCGACGTCGATGTTGACGAAAGTGTGTAGTCATCGGTCAATTCGAGATCGCGACGAAAGAGGTGTCGCCGATTAGCGACCGGACAAGTGGAATCGTGCTGAAGGTCAACTCGGGCGTCCCGCGAGCGCTTCATCTCGTAAAGCAGGTGAAAGGCGCGCGGAGATGGAGTTATTTCTATTCCTTGCGAAAATCTCGGAGCTTTCGTACGTAGTAGCCGTGCCGTTGAACGGCTGATCTGATCTCCTGGCTGACGCCATTCATTCGAGCTTTCTTCTTTCGCCATTTTCGGAGCGCCTCGCTAGCGGGTATTGGCGAGCCTTGGGGGATGACCAGCAAATGATGTTTGTCGCTTACGTATACGTCGAACATGGTCGCCTCTTCCGAAGGTTCCTTGTCGTGACTTCCAAGCGCTTGGTGGGCATAGACAAAAACGTGACATCGCAGGATCGGCATTCAGGTGTCACCGGCCGCGGCGCGACAGCGAATTGTGAAAGCCCCCAGACCGGATGCTGTATAAAATTGACGTTTTGGAATTCGGCTGTCGCGCAACTCCTTTGGACCTAAGATCGGTGTAGGCGTTTAGTCGCGCACTGCGCCGTCGACTGTGCATGTCCCTGCGGTGGAAGCCGAGTCCTGATGCGATGGCGATCTTGCAATGGCAACCCAGCGCAAAGGAAGCGGAAGCGTCTGTCTACTCTGCGTCCTACCCTGGCCATTCGGCCTCTTTCAATCTACTGACGATATTGCGAGATGGGCTTCCTGCTTTCCGTACGCCGACGTGGCACGAACCTGATCTGATGACGAGTTGGGACTGAGTGCTGAGTATCAGCAGTGCGCTTCCTGCAGCGAGAAGCACCTTGGCTTTACGTCGGTAACGTCAAACGTAGTCCTGCCATTGCGCTCGCATAAGGCGTTTTCCGTCATCTAGTGCAGCATTTCTGCGCGATTTCCCGTCCGATCAGAAATGGAAATTCGCGCCGAACGAGCGCGCGGTGGTCTAGGAGGCTGACAGACAATGTGCGGCCTCGATAGGCCGCTGCTCGCATTGTAAGTGGCCGCTTTTGGCGGAATTAAGCGAAATCCAAGCCTCATCGGTTGAAATTCAGCAGCACGGGGCGTGAGTTCGCTGAAGCATCTGATGTCAAGTATTCAGTGGCGATACAATCTGCAAAAATTGGCACCCGGAGCGGAGATCTGGTCGTAAGCATGGAGATTACCGGCCAGGCGCATCTGACAAGCGCCGAAAGATGGCTGCGGAGCGCAGTATAGCGTTTGTCTTGGCACCCCACACTTCGTGAGCCGACTCTTTTCGAGTTGCGGTCCATTTGGACGCGGTTACGGTTGCGTATCGTTCATTGACGAATGACAAACGCATCGCGCGAGAGATTCGCAAACCGCGGCATCTGCATCGTGCCATCAGACGGGTCGTACGTAGGCAGCCAAATAGTGGATGCCAACTTTTCGGTCCTTCTTGGGGTTTATCGGAATCTGGGCGATTCCAATTTTGCTCTTGCGAAAACTAGGACCGCAATTTGTCTCGGACACTCCAACCTGGTTTCCGCCGAGGATGCTCAAGGTGTCGCCGCTGCGGGACACAAATAACCCGACGTGGCCATGAGCGCGATCGCCGACATCGCCAAACACGCAAATGTCTCCCTGTTGGGGTTCGGTAATGCGCGTTCCATAGCGGAGATAGCTTTGTGATGAAGCTGGATCGGATGGAACGCGCTTTCCGGTGCGCTTCAGGCACCAGGAGAGCGTTGCGGCACACCACGGCGTGCAATCGCCAGGGTAGGGGGTGTTCTTGTAGCCGATGTCATGGAAGAAGCGCACGATTAGCGGGTTTGCAAACGTCTTCCAACGCATGTTGAAGAGTTCACCGGTCGAGCCGACCTCAGTAATGCGCGACAGTTCTTCCATCACCGAATAGCAATCTTTTCCCTTCAACGAGTCGACAATACCATTTGCTGCCTTGAGATCCTCCGGACGGACAGGGTAACGACCACGGAGCCGTGGTGAAAAGTAATCTGTAAAAGAATACTCGCGATACTCGAGACGATCGTCGTCCGCTATTGCAGGCGATACGAGGAGCGTGCTCGCAATTCCGGTCAGAAACGTCCTGCGTGCTATTCTCACCTCAAGCCTCCTTTAGATGAACAAGGTGTGGAAATTGCTACAATCGAATGGATGGTCAGTGCTTGGCGGATGTGAGCTTGTCGATCCAATCGCGATAGGGCAGTACCCGCGTGTAAACCCCGAACTTTTTGGGCTGTCCGCAGTCGTCACCAAAGCTGACGATACCGACTAAGATCGGCTTCGTTCCGATAACAGCAACTGCCGGGCCTCCGCTATCATAGGTGCAGGCGTCGGCCCCGCCCTCCATCTCACCCGCACAAAACATGACGGACTTGATGGTCTTATTGTATGATTCCGGTCCATTGCAGGTCTTGTTCGTTTGATACGGCAGACTTACTTCTTTCAGCGTGTTGCTCTTTCGGTTCTCGACCGTATCAGTAACGCCCCACCCTGAGACGAGGATCTTGGAATCCGGGCGAAGTGCCGACCAGCCTGATGATGAGTCGGCGATAGCCAGTGAGCTCACTGCAAGTCCGTCAGCGCGGATCAGTGCAATGTCCCCGACAAGGCTTTGTTCGTCGTATCTTGGATAGGGCACCATTTGCGTGATCTTGTAACGCTGCCCTCCACTGTCCAAGGCGACGGAGCCAGCATAAATCTGGATATCAGTCGAGGCTAGGCCCACGACACAATGTGCAGCGGTTAGGACCCAGCCCGAGCCCAGGTGAGTTCCTCCGCAGAATTGCGCATAGAAATTCTCCGGTATGTCGGCTCTCAGAATGGCGACCTGCCATTGATGTGAATCCGGTGCGACGTCGCTTCCCTGCAGAATCTTGATTGAATCACGATCCTTCGCCATCCAATGTCGCATGGCCGCTTCATACTCGCGTGGCGCAGCCACAACTGCTGATGACAAAAGGGTTACGATGATAAGGATAGCCGCGGTTAGTTGGATGTACTTTCCGACTGTCGAAGCCATTGCAATGCCCGATAGGTAAGGGGACTGTTTCCATACTTCTTGACGAATTTCCGCATCGAGGCCTCTGAAGGGACACGTGTCGTTTCCTTCCAGTCTTCTCGCATGCGGGCTAGTACGGCATCAGAATAGTTTAGAAAAATCGCTCTGCTCATATCGAGCGTAACGTCGGGGTGGAAATTCGGCATCAGCCGCTGCATTTCATCCTGAACGGATTGCAATTGTTCGACGATGGTCTCATCGCTGCCTAGGAAGTGACTGAGCGTCTTGGTGTATGGACTGTTCGGATCGCCGTTATTGCCGCTAGCAACCGGAACGCCGAATTTGTTAGCGAAGCCGAACAGATACTCTCTGGGCTTCGGAGCGGGGCGGCGAAAAGAACCAAGACCCACTTCAGAGGAGCCCTGGCCGTCAATCGGATCCTCTGGAACAGCGGCATAGACGGCCATCTTGCGATCGAGAGCGAGGTCCGAACGGCAAGCATCCAGAAGACCGATCAGGGCACTTTCCTCAGCCAATTGATCAATCATGAATTCTATCGCCGCGCTCTCATATGTCGGGTCTTTTGCCCTCGTCTGGCCGGCGTCAATGCCAGCGATGAATTGGCGTCCAGACAGAACAAAACCATGACCGGAGAAGTAGACGACGACTACGGGCCGAACGTCCTGACTGGCGCTCTGTTCGGCACGCTTCTTGAGATCCTGAACTTCCTTGACGATATCGTCGTAACTCGCATTCGTTCGCACGATGACATCGAAGTGAAGCGCCCTAAGCTGCTTGGCGATCAAATCCGCGTCGTTAACAGCTGGGGATACCCCCGGATAGGAGCGGTAATCTCGATTTCCAATCACCAATGCATATTTGGGGACTGAAACCTCAGCCGCATTCACAAGTGATTGAGCGTTCACTCCGGACGCCAAGAACAGCATGATCAGCTGAAGCAAAGTCTGTCTGAGCAAGTGACCCGACATCGAAGCCTCTATTGAAACACCGCCATCAGTTGCCGTTCGGATAGTGGGACCACGATGAAGCGGCCATCAGCTCCGTGCGGTCCCGACACCACGACGTCCTGATTGTCGGCAGCCCTCACGCCGTCGTTGCCCTTCCGACCACTTGGTCTGCAGAATGGCAATTGGACTTCGCCCTCAGGTCCGCCGACTCCTGGGTCGCCGCCCTTACCACCCTTGCCTGCAGGACCCGGATCGGCACCAGGTGCTCGAAGTCGAATGAGTTTGACGTCATCCTCTCGCAGTCCGGCGAGGAGAAGGTCGCCGCCCGCACCGCCGGCCCCGCCCGGGCCGCCCGGGCCGCCTGGGCCACCATTTCCTCCATCTCCTCCTCGTCCTGGTCCGGCCTTGCAGTCAAAAACGCTCTGACTTGCCGGGCTACCCTTGGCCCCATCGCCTCCGCGGCCTCCGTCCTGTCCTCGGCCCCCGGGACCACCTTGCTCTCCTGCCAAGTCCACCGAAAGTGTCGCGCCGCTGGCCGCCTTGATGGCCTTTGCAAACAGGACAATCGATGGAGCAGCACGACCGGGATATCCGACATTCCCCTGCTGACCTGCGGCACCTGGCGCTCCGGGACTGCCGTCACCACGGCCGAAAGCTCCGTCAGGTGCTCTGAGGCGATCGGGCGGCACTTCCTTAACCGTACGTCGCGACCATGTTATTCTTGCGGAGCCATTCAGTTCGATCGTTTCGGCCACGATGAAGATGGGACCTGCGGTCACAACCGCGTCCGAGATAGTGAGGACGGAGTCGCCTGCGAAGCTTAGAGTGCGGGCGGCAATGACGCCTTGCTCAAACAGCATGGTCTTTTCGACCTTGAATTGGTCGGAGCTAAACCGCCAGATGTCAGAGGCCTGTTTGAGCTGCGAGAACACCTCGGCGGCTTGCCTGAACTCAGGCGTTGCTTGCTCTGCCGCAAATGCGGGGAGACTGCTTCCGACGAGAACGCAACAAGCGGATGCTGCCGCGAGCGCAAAAAGACCGTGGCGTGGGATGGTCGTAAACTTCATCAGCGGGGACTCCAACCGGCTAGATCACAGCGCTAGTCGCAAGAAAGTATCTATCTTCAGCTACCAAGCTTGACAGGTTCATCCGCCCTTGTTGAGGGGGGCCTGGCTGGAGCACGCCCTCAATCTCTTCAGTATGTCACCAGTGCCACCATTCCACTTTTCTAGCTCCGATCTGCCGGCCGTCTGGATCGCTCGGTGGGTGAATTGAGGCCCGACAACATCCAATGTATTTCCGAGAAGCAGGATAGTCACATCCATTTTTCTATCCCAGGAGTTCAGGTCTCGGTTTGATGCGATGGGAATTAAGCTTCCAGTTCTTAGGAGTTGGATCAACGCGACAGATGCTTCCCCGAAGCTTTGGGTCGGTCCAGAGTCGCCGATCACGGCAAAGATCAGCCGTTCCTTCCCGCCTATGACAGCATAGGCGGCGACCAAGTCACCGGGCTTGATTTGACCGAACGGACTTCCCGGTAGGACGAAGAATGGGATGGTCGAGGCATCTAGCCACGATTGAGGTAGACATTCGGGCGGTGCGATTTGATCTGCGTCTTCGATGTCGATGCCTGGCACATTCTGCTTGTGCGTGAGAGACGTCGCAGCAACAAAATAGCCGCCAAAGCGCGATGTTGGTTTGCGAATGCAGGGTAGCTTGTCGGCGGTCGAGGGGATGATGTCGCGCTTGAAGAAGGTCCGGGCTCCGCGTTCTTCGTCATAAAACCCGTAATAAGCAGCCTTCAGGCTCTCCGGCATCGCGCCAAGTTCGATTGGCTTTGCGATTCCATCGCGAATTCGAGGCCAAAGGCCGGGCCAGACCTTCCGGAGGTCTTTGCCTTTCAGTTCTTGTGTGGGGTCGAGCACATGGACGCCCGCATCGCTGAACGTATCAATCGCGCAAGGCCGGTCCGATACGTAGCCACCAGAGGGACCGGGCGAAAGCTTGCATGATTTGTCACCAAAGGGGTCTTCGGGATGGTATGCACGCGGACTCCCGTCTGCATCCACATGCAAGACTGCTGTCCGCGCGATTAAGTATTTGGGCTTGGTGGGAAGGCCCGGCGTTTGTGGATCGAGGAGGATCGCGAACTCGTTCTTTACGGCTCCGCCTTTGCCGACCAGCTTCATTTGGAAGTGCTGCATTCCGCATGCTTGGTCTGTGGGAACGCCGGCGCCAAAAGCTGGGCCACCGCGCCGAGCGACGAAGGCGCTCAAGCTCGGATCGAACGACTTCAATCTAATGGACGGCCAAAAAGTCGCAGACGGAATCTCGTCGGCCTCAGCTATCGCCCTTGCAAGCGATTCTAAATCGGGGGCTTTCGGCTGATGGTCATCCGACGCGAAGAGGGGTTCAATCGCGTGGACAAAGGCCAGCACCATGGCCCCTATTGCCGCCAGTTGCTTCATCAGTGGATGTCCACCAAAATAGACTGTCAAAATGATCGTTTTGGCAATTTTGCTATCGGTCGAGACCTTCGCGGGGACCATTCTAGAGTTTTGAAATTGCATTGCAAGTCCCGCGCAGCCATTAGTTGCTTCTGATGGCCGGAGCCAGACTAATCGTGCTCGGCACGCGATCCATAACCGTGACAAGCCCACGTGCTCTCTAGAGCAACTGTCCTTAAGGACTGAGTGCCAGTCTGAACCTGGTGGAGACCGTCTTCACATCAGTCTTGGAAGCCGTCTCATTTAAAGTCATCAAAGGGCACGGCATTGATGCGGCTGTGCTCTTGTAAGAGCTGAACGACAGCATGCTGCAAAGTCATAGCGTTTTCATGCGATAGGATGCAGAAAATCTTCGGCCAAGCGCCAGAATTCGACGGAAATACGTCGGCAAGGACCGGTATGATCGCAGCAACCTTTTCTGAACGTCGCTTATTTCTGACGAAATCCTCATCTGGTGCGGGCGTTCTGCCGGCATGTCACATTGTGTCTAATGTTGTTCGCGCCAAGGGCCGGCTAGCAAGCCGAAAAATGGAGCGCTCAATCTCGCTGGTTACCTCCTAACACTCCCTTCGCCAATTTTCGACAGTGCTTTTAATTCATCACTCGCCTTGATCCTCCATCAACTCACGATGACAATAATTGCTAGCAGGCGACCGCTGATCGCAGGTCGGTGCCTGCCGCCGGGGTCGTGATTGCCACGTTTTGAGTAGGTCTGGTTTGTGTGCTGCTTCTGGAGAGCTTTTGTTGCTCTCATGGATTGCCTTTTTTAGTTTGCATTTTGAAGGCGCTGCTGTTCGGCGTTGGGCCAATGAGTTGGGACAAGCGAAAAGCTAAGCGCGTTCACTTTGAACATGAATACCGAGCATCTCTTGTGGGGTCTGATGGCGCATGGCAGCGGGATTGCGTTATCCTCGACATTTCTGAAACAGGGGCACGCCTTCGCATAGAGGGATCGCCAGACGTGCTCAAAACGCGAGAGTTCTTCCTGTCGCTTTCCAGGATGGGACTGGTCTTCCGCCGCTGCGAGTTGGTCCGGTTAGACGGTGCGGAAGTTGGCGTGCGGTTTAAGGCGAGCAGGACTGTTCGAGCATGAGCAGCACTCGGTCGGGACAGGCCGGTCCAGCGGCAATACATCCGCGCATCTATGGCCGAAGGCCAATCAACTCATCCACGTGCCCACCGGTCGAACCAGGCCGCGGTTCCGAGCGTCCCAGATGCCTGCGTCGCCACCGCCCGGACTTTGGCCAGACGCTACTGGCAACTGGCTGCCAACCCCGACCTATATGTACGGACTTAGACTTTTGCCGGACTGGCTTAGACCCTCGACTCGCGTATAAGAAACAAAAGGACAAAAGGGGCACGGAGGAATTGTGTTCGTACGTGTTAGGGAGGGCGAGGGGGCATCGCTCGGCATCGGAAAAAAGCTCATTACCAACGGGCAACGCTGCTCGGTCGAGTATTTTGATGCTCCGGTCTCGAAGCCGATCGTCATCGATTTGGACGTCGGCGTTATTGAAGCCGTGACCCTGCCCGAGCAGACTCGCATTTACCATTTTAATGACGTGTTGGGTGCTTGGGAGATCGGCCGCCTTCTCGACGATCATGGCGACAAACAATTTGTCCGGTTCCCGAATGGCATTTCCAGATATCTCAAGGTCTCGGACGTCTTTGTGCGGTGGCGTCGTGCGATCGAGGATCCAACGGCCTTTCTCGGTGCGAAGATCAGCGAAACGCCGAGGTTTGCCGAGGGTCGCAGGAGGTTTGTCCGGACGACGATCGCTCAGCGCGCTGCTGCTATGGGCATGTCGGCGCTCGCCTCGTCCTCGGTGGAGCTTGAAGCGCATCAGATCGAAGTGGTGCGGCGCATTTTGCAAGATCCAGTACAGCGCTATCTACTTGCTGACGAGGTCGGCCTCGGCAAGACGGTCGAAGCTGGGATTTTGATCCGTCAGTGCATCCTCGATGCAGGCGATCGCGCGCTGGTTCTGGTGATCGTGCCTGAAGCGCTCGTTCCACAATGGCGATCAGAGCTCCAGTCGAAGTTCTTCCTAGAGGGCTTTATCGACAGAACAATACATGTCTTGGGGTTCAACGAGAGCGACAGAATACATCCTCTTCTTGGCAAGGCCGCCATGCTCGTAATCGATGAGGCTCACCACCTGACCGGCCATCGTCCAACGATTTATCCGGGTGGCCTGTATGACGACATTGCTGCCGCGGCCCCGAAGATCGAACGTGTTCTCCTGCTCTCGGCCACACCCGCGCTCCATAATGAGCGCGGATTTCTTGAGATGCTTCATCTCCTGGATCCGGACACTTACAAGCTAGCCGATCAGGAGGGATTTCGGCTTCGGGTCGAAAATCGGCAGGCGCTCGCCGGCATCGTCGCGGGTCTCACACCTGGAAACGTTCTTTATCTTGATCATCCGCTCGATTGTTTGGCGGAGATGTTTCCCGAGGACACGTTGCTGCAGGAGCAATCGCGAGCTCTCCGCGCGATCAGCGATAAGATGCCTGCCGAGAATGATCCCGCCTTGATCGAGGCCGTAGGCCGGGTCAGGGCTCATCTCAGCGAGGCGTATCGCCTCCATCGACGAATTCTGCGCCATAGGCGCCGCAGCGTCGCCGGGTTAACGCCTGATCGCTCGGGATTGACGATCGTGAACTATGCGTCTTCCGAAGTGAATCGGTTGTTCGAAGAATTCGAAGACTGGCGCATCGCAGAAGTGAGGAGCGCAGACGGCGCCGAGAGCGATTTGGTCAGCGGGAATCGGTCGCGCGTCTTCAGTGGGATACTGAATCAAATACTTGAGTATGCCCAGAACAGCAGGGGCGCAGTCGAATCGCTTAGGAGAGACGCGCACATCACCTCCCGACCCGAACTCTTTGGACGAGTACTGTTGCGCTTAGGAAGCGACGACTATTTTGAGGCGCGCACCTCGGCACTGGTGGAGAAGTTGCGAGTGCTTCTCGCGCCGAGGCAGCAATTTGTCATCTTCTGTTCGGACGCAAGCACCGCTGATGCACTCGCTTTCGCATTGGCAAATCGGTTGAAAGTCGTGGTCGATCGCCACGATCCGGGCAACGATAACTGGCTGGCCTTCAATCTTGATCCGAGCCGTTCAATTCTGGTCGCCGATCATCGCGCTGAAGAGGGGCTCAACCTCCAAGGTGGTCGCAAGATCGTCGTTCATTACGATTTGCCTCTGAATCCTAACCGGATCGAGCAGCGACTTGGCCGCGCCGATCGCTACGGTTCAGGTGATGCGGTCATGTCGATCGCTCTGAACTGCTGTGACAATCCAATCGAGGGAGCCTGGATTGACTATCTCAATGACGGCCTACGCGTCTTCGACCGTTCCGTCGCGAGCCTGCAATATCTTATCGAAGACACGACTCGTCGCCTCGCGGGATCACTTTTCACGGAAGGTATGGAAGCACTTGTAGATCTCACCGCGCAAAGTGCGGGCAAAGATGGTGTCACCGAGCGCGAGATTCGTAATATCGATGAACAAGATGCCCTGGACGCGCTTGGTGCACCACCAAGCGACATCTTGTAGACGCTGACCGACATCGATGACGATTGGCAGGCGATCGAGAGAGACACCTCGTCTTGTATTGAGGGGACGCTGCAGTTCGCTCGACTACCAGAAACCACAGAGGGCAAAGGTGACGACCTCTTTCGCTGCCGTTACCTTACGTCAAATCGGCACACACTCATTCCGCTCGAGACCTTCTATGAAGGCTGTCAGGCGTCCATCGATCTCTCGCCGGCCGCGCATCTAGCTCGTATGGTGCGGACGGTACCATTTACCTACCGCAGACGAACGGCTCTTAGTAGGCGGGGGCGTGCGATCGCCACGCGCCTGCTACGCTATGGCGACCCTTTCGTCACGGGGATGT
The DNA here is from genome assembly GCF_014198315.1 of Bradyrhizobium sp. CIR48. NCBI lineage: Bacteria > Pseudomonadati > Pseudomonadota > Alphaproteobacteria > Hyphomicrobiales > Nitrobacteraceae > Bradyrhizobium > Bradyrhizobium sp. CIR48. The sequence goes on along the minus strand of NZ_JACIHG010000003.1, from coordinate 341,167 downwards.
GGGAAATAGCGCAAGCGGACGATCGTGGCCGCTCGAGTGGCCTTTGGCGGCTGATGTCGGACTACAGGGGCTCCGGAATCGCTGACGTCTTCTTTCGGTTCGACTTCATCGTGGAGGCTGATGTTGAAGGCTCATGCAATGTTCTCGCTGATGCAGATCGGCTGACGGATGCCTCCGCCGCTTCCATCGTTCGTCGCGGAGACATGCTTCTCCCACCCTTCTTTCAAACCGTCTGGCTTGATCAAGAGCTTAACCCCGTTCAGGATATGGCGACGCTTGAGCAACTTGGTTTAGCCTATCGCCCCGAGGTCGATAAAAAGAGCGAGCGCGACTTCAACCTCAATTCCACGCGTTGGGGACAGATGGGCGAGCTTGACATACCGCAACTGGAGCACTGGGCCGACCTATGCGCCAAGGCTCGCGTATGCGCGGAGGCCTATTTGCGGAGCCTTCCGTCTCTTACCGAGAGCCTCGACAACGCCGTTGGCAATGCCATGGAGGTCGACCGGGCCCGCCTCGGCCAACTGCGCGCCCGTGCCGAACGAGGCGACAGCACCGCAGACAGCTTCGAATGGACGCTCGAACGATCCCTTTCGCAAAGCCTGATCGGCGGCATCCGCGAACCAAGTATTCGCGTCGATGCAATTCTTGCCTGTTTCCTGTCAGGTGACAGGGCAGCCAGCGGCGTCCTTGATGCCGCGCGTGAGCCCAATGCTCACCTTTGATGCACTCTACGATACCCTCGCCGCGTGGCCATCCCGAGCCCTGCCGAGCGGCAATTCGGACGGGGTGTTCGATCGCATTCGCCAGATACTCGAGCGTGCGATCTCTGACGGCGAGCGAATTCAGATGGGGGACCTCATGCCGCTGCTCCGGCATGTGTTGCGCCGCCATTCGATGCAGACGATGACCATGGCTAGGCTACGCGTCCCTTCGACTGGCGAATGGCCGAGGCGCGATCGCTGGGCGGAATTCGGAATTCGCGCGCAAGCCGCCGCGAGCGGCCAGTTCTTGATCGAAGCGCTGCCTTGGTCACCCGCCTGGATGGCTGAGACTGACTCCCCATTGTTCGAGGATGCTTTCGGCGAGGACGACGTGCGGCTCGATTGGCGACGGCCGATCGACCCGTTTCTCGCCGAAGCGAGTGGATTTGGAGCATACGTCTCGCCAGGTCAGCGCGAAGCGGTGCGTAGCGCCTTCCTGCTGCCTTCTGGCGAGACGCTCATCGTCTCACTGCCGACAGGATCGGGAAAAAGCTTAGTTGCACAGGCCCCAGTGCTTGTTCGCGGCCTTGAAGGCGGCCTGACCATTTGCGTCGTGCCGACCACAGCGCTTGTTCTCGATCAAGCGCGTCAGATGGCCGAACTGCTAAAGGCGCGCCATCCCCGACGTGAGATTCCGGCGCTTGCTTGGCATGCCAATCTCACTCCCGACGCGCGTTTGAACATCAAATCGGCAATCCGCGAGGGGCGGCAGGGCATTCTTTATTGCTCACCGGAGGCTATGACAGGCGCGCTGCTACCTGCGCTCTACGATGCCGCGAGAGACGGACTGCTTTCTTACCTCGTCTTGGACGAAGCCCATCTCGTGAGCCAGTGGGGTGACGGCTTCCGGCCCGCCTTCCAGATGCTTGCAGGCGTCCGGCGCGGCTTGCTGAGTGCCTGCGAAGGGCCCGGCTTCCGAACTATCCTCATGTCAGCTACGCTGACTCCCGACACCGTTGAGACCATTGACGCGCTGTTCGGCCCGTCTCACACGATCCAGATGGTGGCCTCCATTCATTTGCGTCCCGAGCCGCAATATTGGGTCCATCGCGAGAATGTCGATGGGATCAAGGACCGTAAGGTCCTTGAGGCAATCCGTCACGCACCACGTCCTTTCATTCTCTACGTGACCAAGCGCGACGATGCGCGTCGGTGGCTCGCGATTTTACGACGTGAAGGCTTTGCGCGGACCGAATGCTTTCATGGCGAGACCGGCGACACCGACCGCCGGCGAATCATCGATCGGTGGTCACGCAACGCAATCGACGGCATCGTCGCTACTTCTGCATTTGGGGTGGGCATCGACAAGCGCGACGTGCGCTCGATCATCCATGCCGCCGTGCCCGAAACCGTCGACCGCTTTTACCAAGAAGTAGGCCGCGGTGGGCGCGATGGCCGGCCCTCGGCATCCATCCTGCTTTATTCAGAAGCTGACCGGGAGATAGCAGACCATTTGAGCGCTCCCGCTCTGATCAGTGAGGAGTTGGCATTCGAACGATGGTCGACGATGTTCGCTCACGCCAAAAGCCTCGACGCCATGGGCCGTCTCCTGGAGCTTGATCTCGATGTCGTGCCCCCAAAACTGCGCCAGCAATCGGACTACAATGCCTCTTGGAATATGCGAACTTTGATCATGATGGCGAGGGCTAAGATGATCGAGTTGGAATCGCGCCCGCCCGAGATGATATCCCGCGCTGAAGATGAGACCGAGGCCGCCTTTGACCTCCGCAATGAGGATCATTGGGCGCGATATTTCAGGCAGACAGTCGTGAGCGTGCTCAAGTCTGGTCACCGCAACAAGTCGGTCTTTGATCAGCAAATTCGCGATGAACGCTCTCGCTCATTCGATGTAGCCGCTTTGAACCGCAAACTTCTCGACGATCTGCTTGGCGGCAAGATCGAAATATCGCATCTGCTCGATCAGCTTTATCGCAACCACACGCCGGGGCGAACTCTGATCGTTTCTACGGCTTGCGGTGGATGCCCGGTGCACCGCGAAGTGGGAAGAAAAGATCTAAATTACACGGAGCCGTTGGCTTATGGCATCGAAAGCGTCGGGCCTTGCAGCATCGGTTTCTTCCGCGAGCAATTCCCACACCTCAATATTGCTGCGCCTATTATTTTGACGGTCCCAGAACCTATGGATTCATCGTCGATGATCAAAATTCTCGGCGATCTCGTTGCGACTTTCGGAGTCCGCGAGATCGCCGCACCCGACGCTTTCAGGACAGCCACCCCTGAACTTGGATCGCTCCACACAAGAGCCAGCGATGGAATGCTGTTCATGCAGTCGGTCGAGGAGGAAGCCTCTCGCCCATCCTCATATAGGTTCCACGCGCCACCCTCTTGTGTGGCGGCTCAGTTCCGCCGCACATCCTTCTCCTTGATCGGCCATTGCATGTCGTATTGGCGCCCGCGTCTACGCCAGATCCGTTGTACGCCGGTCGCAAACTTGCTGAGAGCGGCACCAATGTCCTTTCTTTGGACCAATTCAAGCTAGGGGCGCGAACGTGAGCATACTTAATATGCCGAGCGACGGACTGTTCAACGTCTTGATTTTTCTTACGCGCGCCCTGGTGCGACTCGGTCCGAAGTCCCGAAGCGAACTCCTCAAGGCGTGCGGGGCCGAACTGGATGCGGTGGATCCGAAGCACCTAAGCCAGTCGCTCACGCGGTGGACCGAACTTGGGCTGTTTGCTGTCGACGACGGCGTCATTGCGTTACGTGAACCGTATCGATCGTTGCTCGGCAGGAACGCCGATATCGCAGAGGCGCGGCTACCAAAAGTCGCGCGCGAAATAGCTCTTGCGCCCGACAACAACGCCCGCTTCTGGGAGGCCGAAGAAAATAGGAGCGCGGATTTTAGTCGTGGCCTTTCCTGGATTTTGGCACAAGATGTCTACGCGCTGGACACGAGTTCTCACCAAAGGGTTGCTACGCTGGAGAGCACGCAAGTCGCCGATGACGCCAAGCGCATGCTGCAGAACGACACGCGCTGGAACGGGCTTCGCACCTGGATGCTTTACCTGGGTTTCGCTCGCGGCGGAGCACAGGTTACGATCGATCCGACGGATGCCGTCCGTGACATGCTTCCTGGCATATTCGGAAGAGACGAATCATTGCCGGCGCCTATTTTTGTCGAGCGTACCGCAACCGCGCTGCCTGTAATGGACGGCGGTGCATACCGGTTAAAGATCGAAGAGGTCCTAAAGGATTCGAACTGGACGCGCCCGAGCGAGGGTCATCTGTCGACGGCATTCTCACACGCCATCCAGCGCTTGGACCGAGAAGGTCTCATTGCAGCTGAGAAGAAGAGCGACAGCGAGGAGGGCATCATGCTGACAGGTGTAGATCAGCGGCCCTGGCGCAGCATGACGCATATCCGTCGGATTCAAGCAAAAAAGGGCAAATGATGCTCACGAATTATTGGCCTCAAGCTGCCGCAGTCAATGCTTGCATCAAGAATGAGGCTGAGACCGCAGACATCTCGGTGTTGCTGGCGGTCCATCAACCCTCACCGCTGGTCCAACGCAATGCTGGCACCAATCTTGAGACCCTCGCAACCGAGAAAGACCTGCTCGACGCCTTTCTGACTAACGATGTGCCTGGGGGCGCCCTGATCGTGCCGATAACCGGACCATCCGGTGTCGGTAAGTCGCATATCATCCGCTGGCTTGACGCCCAGTTGCATCGCTCCCCCAAGAGCAAGCAGTTGCATATCATCCGGATTCCGAAGAGCGCTAGTCTGCGTACCGTCGTTGAGTTGATCCTAGCACCGCTTGCCAACGATCCTCGTTATGCCAAACCGAGTGCGGACCTGAACCGCGCGGTAGCTGAGGTCAACGTTAAGGACGCGGTCATCACGTTCCGCGCGCATCTCGAGAACGCGCTCAGCGCCCGGCGCGAACGAATGATCGCCGAACTTCGGGAACACCCGAACCGTACGCATCTCAAGGCGCTGATCGGTCATGCGGAAAAGCTGCCCCGTCTGTTCTCTGATGCGGCGCTCGATCAACATTTCATAACCAACGTTCTAACTCGCATTGTAGCTCGGGCGATTGGCGGTCGCTCCGAGAGCGACGATGAGACGTTGTCTCAATTTGCCGCAGAAGATCTGATGCTGCCACGAGAGATCGATCTCAACCAAGCAGCGAGGCAGGTTCGAGAATACTATCAGGTGCAAATCGCGATTGCGCCGGCCGAGCGCTTGAAGCCAATCGTTGACCCCTGAACGATGCGGTGGACCCAGCGATTGCCAACGTCTTCCAACTGGAGCAGAGCACCGGGGGAATGACGCTTCAGGACATCATCCTGGTGGTTCGCAAGATCCTGTTCGAGGACGGCAAAGATCTCGTGTTGCTGATTGAGGATTTTCAGGCGCTCGCAGGTATACAAGATGTCCTTCTTAAGGTCTGCATTCAGGAGGGGGAATACGAAGGCAAGAAGGTGCGCGCGACGATGCGAACTGCAATCGCTCTCACGGATGGATACCTTGCTTTCCGGGACACGATTCTAACCCGCGCTCAGAGAGAATGGGTCATCGGCAGTCACGCGCAGAGCGATGGGGAAATCAAGGCTGGCGTGATCGAAATGATCGGCGCTTACTTGAATGCCGCGCGCTGGGGCGAACAGGAGTTGCGGCGGCTATTCAAGCAACGCGGCTCCGAGCAGTCGCTAGCCGATTGGATTCCCGTATGGCGTGATGAAGACCTAGGCGAGGAGGGCAGCGAGGCCGTCCCCGCATTCGGCTTCAATACCAAAGGCGTTTCTCTGTTTCCCTTCAATCGGAATGCCATAGAACAACTCGCAGAGCGGCATTTGTCTGAAGGCGCCAGGCTGATTTTCAATCCGCGGCGAGTCATCAATGAGATTCTGCGTCACACGCTGTTGATGCGTCAGTCCTATGAGGCAGGTCAATTTCCGCCCTCGGACTTCCAGGAGTTCCGTCCCAATGCCACCATTGCTAACTGGATTCGCCAGAGCCACCAGGCCGAGCAGACCAGCCGGCGCCTTGCTACCTTGCTGGCAGTCTGGGGTGGAAATCCCGTAGACGTCGCTGCGATCGGTCATATTCCGCCGGCAGTCTTTACGACTTTTAGACTGCCAACACCGGCCGATATTGCCAATATTCCGTTTGTACCTGAGCCGCCTCGAGTCAAAGTACCGGGGTCCAATCCGATTAAACCGTTGGAAACGGAACGTGACGATTGGACAAGTCCGGTTGTCCCAACCGTCGATCCCGAAATGGAGAAATGGCGGACTAGGCTCGAGGCTTGGGCCGCGGGTACACAGTTCCCGCAGAAGGAGGCTAATGATGTTCGTAGCGCTCTCTTCGCGATGATGAAGGACGCGCTGAACTGGCCCAGTCTGCGCATGCGCGAGCCGCATCTACGGGCAAGCTGGATCACAATTCCCAATGCCCGGGGTAACCCGCAATCCGGTAGACAACTCAAGCTGTGCGACGATCATCTCGACGAGAATGGCACGGTTCGTGCGGGAATTCTTGGAGCTATCCGGTTCGCCAAGGAGAAGCGTTGGACTTATCAAGGAGCTGATGACGACTATGTCGCAAGTGCGGCTCTCGTGGATCATCTCCTCTCGCAAATGACGCCGCTAATCGTTGAGGACGCCAAAGCGGAAGCAGCCGCCCTTGCGCGATCACTCGTTACTCAATCGCGCATCGCCGGGCTCGCACCACCTATTCGTCCTTCAGGCGCCGATGCCACGCTCGCGGCTCTGTTTGCAAAGCCGGAGCCAAAGGAAAGGCAAGCCTTCGAAGACAATTGGGACAAGATGCGTGACACGGCACTCGGCTACATCGGTACAAAGTCTGCCCGCGATGTCCTCCAATCCGAGTTGCTGGAGCGCGTCGCAAGCTTCCAGGGTGCCGGCGGCAAGGCCTTTGCGGTTGATATTGCGCGTCTTTTCGACGTCATTACCGAAGACGCAGTTCCGGAGGCTGTCGATCGTCTACCTGATGAAGTCAAGGCCTTCATCCGACCACTTGGTGAGGCTCGGCTTTGGGGACAATTGACGCAAATCGTCGCAAAGTTGCGCGACTTTCGAACTCACATTAACGAGTTCCTCGACGAAAAGTTCGACAAAACAGGTTTCGTTTCGGACCTTCAGGAAATCATCCGATTACTCAGCGCGACAGGAAGCTTCCCGTCCGATTGGCCGACTAACTTGCGTGATTTTGAACGGCGCCTTGTCGAGTTTCAGGCGAGCCCGATCGTTGATCTCGTTACCAAGGCCGCCACAATTGTTGACGAGGCTGATCGCGAGCAAATTCCTAAATTGCTGAACGCGCTTGGCTCTCTCGATCTCGGGCTTATCGGCCGCACCATGGAATTTCTCGCTTCCACCAACACACTCATTGCCGCCGCCGAGAAAAGCGTCGCTCGCGAAGAGGCCGATCGCAGTCAGGCTGACCCGGAGACGCTTTGCCGTGAAATTGGGACCCTGCTCGAAATTGTCGGCGGTTCTGTTCAGACTGCGGAGGCCGCCCAATGACAGCTACGCTGCCGGCTCGGGCGACGGCGCTCCGTGAGCGACTTGCCCGCCTTGATAAGTTGGGTTCAAGCGTTGCCGAAGCAAGTGATCTTGAGGGTTTGCGCGGCGATCTCGCTGGACGAGCTGAGAAGCTGGACACTCACTTAAAGAACCAGGCCAGACTAGTCGATGCGGCTATTGCAGTGCCGCCGCCGGCTTCGTTGCTTGCCGCCCGTAAACGCGCCGCAGGCATCCTTGAGAGATTTCGCGCGCAGCCCAAGGCTTCGACACTTAAGAGAGCGCAGACGTGGAGGTCGATGCTGGATGAAATTGATACCGCATCGCGCGATCTCGCTTCGGCAGTTATAGCCGCTTGGCGGGCATACCGTCAGCAGGTTTTCGCGGGTGACGCCCCGGCAGTCATCAGGTCGCGTCTTGCCCGGACAAGGGCGAACGATGCCGCTTTCAACGAGTATCAGAGGCTGTTTGATCGGCTCAAGGCGGCGTTCGAAACACTGCCTGCTGATCGAGCAGCTATCGACCGCGTCAAAGAATCGGCCGCGGATCTTGAAGCAGTTGGGCAAAACTTTGATTTTGCGGTGCCCGCTGGGGTAAAGCAGTTTCTCGAGTCGGTACTTTCGGTCAGCGGAGCGCCGCTTGCGCTGCTCACGCCTGAAGTTATGAACTGGCTCAAGGAAAACGATAGTTTCGACAATTACCGCGTAAGTGCGACGGGGCGCGGATGACGAGCGATGAGACCATCATCCTTGCGGCGCTCGATCAGATTGAACAGCGAGAGGCGCGCCTCCTCACCTGGGGGCTGGTCGACGGATTCTTGGCGTCTGAGGAAATCACCGACCTCATAGATCCCCTGCTCGACGATCCTCGCTACGTTGATGGGTTGAGCTTCGTTCGCGCCTCCCAAGTGATCGACGTGCTCAAAGCCCGAGCATTGCTGTTCGATATTGGTGAGGCGCCCGACACGCGATACCGCTCGCGTATGGCAGAGGCTGTACGACTGTTTTTTCGCTTGCGACAGCTCTTCCCAAAGCATAGTGGGTTGATCGGATGGCAAAACGCACCCACGCTAGTAGCAGATTTTCGCTTTATCTGGCGCCGCCGTCGGTATCCAAAACGCGCGATCAATGCCTCCGAGGCTTTAGCCACGATCAGCGCGGTAACGTCCGATGGATATGCCCGCCAGGCGATCGCTTCGCTTATTGAGAGCTACGGGGTCAAATTTACGCTTGCTCGGTTTCAGGTCGCCGCTGCCGCACGCATTCTTGGAGGTTTCGAAAGTTCCCGCTCGATCGCGACGCTGGTGAGCGCGGGAACGGGCAGCGGAAAGACACTTGCGTTCTATCTGCCTGCGCTCGCTCGCATCGCTTCCCATATCCAGCGAGACGCGACGACTAGCCGTTGGGTCAAAGTCCTTGCGCTCTATCCGCGAAACGAATTGCTGAAGGACCAATTTGCAGAGGTTTATGCCCAGGCCAGACGGCTCGATGGCTCGCTCGTCGGGCGCGGACTTCGCAAAATTCTGATCGGTACATTCTTTGGAGCGACTCCCTATAGCGCCGCCATCGCCCACGAGGCAAAGGGGTGGCGGTCGCACACAGATGGTATTGTCTGTGAGTATCTGCGTTGTCCCCGCGATGGTTGCGACGGCGAAATGGTTTGGGGCGAAGCTGACCGTCGCGTGGGGACCGAACGCCTGTCTTGTCTCGAATGCGGAAGGGGAATCGAGAGCGACGAAATCATCCTGACGCGCAGCAGGCTTGAGCGGGAAAGCCCCGACATTCTGTTCACGACGACGGAGATGCTTAACCAACGCATGGGAGACGACCGGGTTCGTCATCTGTTTGGGCTCGGCGACCTTTGCCGACGACCGGTCGAGATGATGCTCCTCGACGAAGTCCATACATATTCCGGAGGCTCTGGCGCGCAGGTTGCCTTCTTACTTCGCCGTTGGCGTCACCTGCTCGGCAAACCGGTGAGCCTTGTTGGCCTTTCAGCGACGCTCACCGATGGCGCGCGTTTCTTTGGACGGCTGACAGGTCTAAACGAACATGCCTCCATTGAGATCGCGCCGAGCGCTGGCGATATGATCGCGGAAGGGGCCGAATACCTGATCGCGCTGCGCGGCGATCCGGTTTCGCGCACAGCGCTCCTGTCGACCACGATCCAAGCCGCAATGCTGCTTTCACGTATACTCGATGCGCCCGACACGCTTAAGAGCGAGGGTATTCTCGGCGAACGCCTATTCCTGTTTGCCGACAACATCGACGTCATCAATCGAATGTATTTCGCGATGCTCGACGCAGAAGGCCGGCGGAGCACTGGTGCGGTTGATATGAGACGTCACCCAAACGGTGGTCTTGCTGTTCTTAGAAGGCCCATGTCGAGCCAACAGCGCAAGCTTCATGGGCAGGACTGGGAAGTGCCAGTCGAGATCGGCCATAACCTTCAGCCGAACGATCGCAAGTCCGTTGGACGGGTCATGGCCATGGACCCGGGGGTGGGCAACAATCTCGACATTATCGTCGCCACCGCGTCCCTGGAAGTCGGCTTCAACGATCCGCGCGTCGGCGGCGTGATCCAGCATAAGGCGCCTGTCGACGTCGCCCAGTTTCTGCAGCGAAAAGGTCGCGCTGGCCGATCGCGGCGCATGCGGCCGTGGACTGTCGCGGTTCTATCCGATTACGGTCGCGACCGGATTGCATACCAAGGCTATGACCTTCTATTTGATCCCCAAGTGCCTGTTCGGACGCTTCCGATTGGTAATCGGTATGTCGAGCGGATCCAAGGTGTCTACGTAACGCTTGACTATCTCAGTCAGATGATCGGTTCTGGTACAAGGGGTAGTATTTGGACAAATCTGGTCGGGGCGGCGTCAGCACCGAACCAACGCGAGCGGCAGGCGCGCCTGGCGAGCATAATCCGGCGTTTGCTGATCGACGCTTCCGAGCAGGACCGATATGCGACTTTCATATCTAACGCGTTGCGTCTTGATCGCGACGAGGTGCAATCATTGCTATGGGAACATCCACGGCCGCTGCTCACGCAAGTGTTGCCAACGGCGCTTCGTCGGCTTGAGACCGGGTGGCGTGCCAACGGCCAGGCCGGTGAAGACTACCAGATCCGAAATTCCCCACTTCCCGAATTTGCGCCGGCCAATCTCTTTAGCGATCTGAATCTTCCCGAGGTCGAGATCGTCTTGCCCGGAGTGGGAGGTGTACCCCCGGATCCCGTTACAATGCCGATCGGGCAGGCCATGCGTGAGTTTGCGGCAGGCCGCGTGTCTCGCCGGTTCGGTCTTAGCCATGGACGCGAACGTCACTGGCTGTGCCCGCAACCTGATCAGAATCGCGCCCAAAAATTTGCGCTTGATGCCTGCTTGCGAGCGGATCGGCTTGGCGATTGGTTAATTCAATCATTTGCCGGTCCACAACGTATTCCGGTGTACCGGCCGCGGGTGGTCGCGGTGCAGTTGCCTCCACCCAATATTGTTGATACCTCCAACGCCAGACTGCGCTGGCGGACCCAGATCGTCGCACGTCAATCAGGACTTGTGCTTGAGCCGCCGCAGAGCGGCCATTGGGCTCGCTATGTTGCGGACGTGCGATTCCACACGCACCAGGGCCTCAGTCCGATCGAACTCAGGCGCATGGCGCTCGTTAGCGAGGCCACAATCAACTTCCAAGACGGGACCGCCCTTGTAAAGGAATTCAGTTTCGAAATAGGCGAGGCTCCGGCTGCGCTGGGCTTTAGCTTGACGGTTGATGCCCTGAGCATCAGGCTGCGCTTTCCACAAGCCATGTGGTCTGATCTCGGTGACGAAACGAATATTCGCTACCGGGCAATGCGCACGGCTCGTTTTTACGACCAAGCCTTGCGCGGCGATTACCTCGAGATGGTGGACAGTCCGTTCGCCCGGGAATGGCTGGCGCACCTGCTCCTAGCCTCACTGAGCAACGAGGCAATCGCCAGGTCGATCAGCTTGCAAGCGGCCGCGGCTAATCTGGCCGGAGGCACTGCCGAGCTGAGCCTACAGCAGACGCTCGATATACTCTTTCAATCGGCCGTGGTCGACGACATCAATGCACAAGCCAATGTTCAGGACCGATTGCGGCAGGATCTTGCAGCCCTTCTTGCCGACCCAAGAGTCAATGCAGGCCTATTTGACCTAGCCGCTATTCTATGGACTCCGATCGCCGCCGATTGGGAGCCCTGGCTCCGCGAGCGTTTCACTGCCACGGCGGGAGCGGCCGCCTTTAGCGCGGTCCTAAGCTTGTGCCCAGAGATTGACGGTGATGCTCTGGTCGTCGACATCGACGCGGGGCCTCGGGAGCAGGATGACGTCTTCGCTGCCGAGCCAGGCGCGGAGGTGTGGATCAGCGAACTGGCGCCGGGAGGCAACGGTCACATCGAGGAGGCTCTTCGTCAATATGCGGAGGATCCGCGCCGGTTCTTCAACCTGATGACCGCGGCGCTGCGCGATAACGACTTCTCGCTAAGCGATTTTCAACTTCAGCGGTACCTGGAGACTGTTGTCGAAAATGATACTAACGGCGGCGTGTCGTTGGCCGCGCAGGCCTTTCGCAGTGCCTACGGCGCAGACGAAAGCTACAGGGCCTTCTCCGTGCTACGTCAGTCTCTCGCTGAGCAAGGCTTTGCGACTTTTCATGCGTTCATCGTGGCGCTCGCTAACAGAGTACTCCGGCCGGGGTCGAGTTCTGAGAGCGACGCGTTCGTCCTTGACGCCATACGGCAGTGGAATGCGCAGGAGCAACGCCTGGGCGTCGAACTGGACGCGCGTGTCATCGCCTATCGACTTGCTCGACGGGGTGATATCGATGCCGCGCTCGCCTTTGCAGGTATAGATGCACCGACGATAAGTCCCGACCAATGGCGCTTTGGCGTCATATACGGATTGCTTTGGCCTCGCGGAGCGCAGATTCGGCAATCAGGTCTTAGGCTCTACTCTCCCTACGTCGACCTCCCATTACCCGAACCCCTGTTGCTCAGATCCTATTTTGAAGAAGGTATGTATTCGATCGATGTTAGCGAAGTCGATTGGAAAGAGAGATGCCTTGAACGACTCGCCGACGTGGGTGCCGTGACCTTATCTTGCCCCATGGCGTGTTCAGTCCTTCTCGCTGACGCCTTGAGCTTCATTGCAACCAATCCGGTTCAGGCTAACTATCTATCAGTCTTCGCGCGCGTCCAGGCGGTTCGACGTGTGGCGGATAGCCTTCAGGTCGACCTCGATGTCGCGGAGACGCTTCAATGACCTTCGAGACTCGCCGCATCTTCAAGAGTGCGGTAACCAGTCAGAACCTTATCCGCGAGTTGCTGCAACTGATGTTTCTCGGCGAATTGCTCGCGCCGGATCGCGATAGGGCATGGTTGGTCGGCCCGTGGATCAGCAACGTTGTGCTGTTTGATAATCGCGCCGGAGGCTTTGACGCAGTCAACCCCGATTGGAGTAGCCGCGAAATCCGACTTGTCGAAATTGCTGTGGACTTGATGGCGCGCGGGTCACGTTTAGGCATTGCAACGAGTTTCGACCAGCATAATGACGCACTCATCGCGGCGATCTCCGATGCCGCGGCTGAAGCGGGCCTGAGCGACAAGCTCACGATTGTGCGTCGTCAGCATCTGCATACGAAGGGCGTGCTTCTCAAGCGCGGTCTGTTGTCGGGCTCGATGAATCTGACCTACAACGGGCTTGAACTGAACGACGAGATGGTCATCTACGACACCAGCTTGAAGACCCTCGCTGAAGCGCGGCTGAATTTTGAATCTTATGCCGGGGACGGCGCATGATCGAAGGATTATCTCCCAGCGATCTTGCATGGCTCCGCACGTTTTTTACCGCCCCGAATGGCGTCGATTGGGAGGCTCTTCAAAATGGGTTTGCTCCGGTCGCCATCGCCAATCACATTCGACCATGGCTTCGAAAACTCGCAACTGATCCACGCGCGCCGATTTGCTTGCCCTTCGTTCGTGGGGGTAAAATTGCTGGTTGGTACGCAACAACCCAAACCGCAGAAGGCGGCCTTGAATTGGGCGCAGAACTAAAGGCTTGGCTAGGCCCGACGTATTTAAGCACCTTCGATGTCGTACCGGTCAAATCGAACGACGCAATGGCGAAAGCGATGCGCTGTCTATCCGGCGGCATGGTCTATCGGTTTGCCGGGCCCGATCCTGAGAGCAACGAGAGAATTGCAGCACGGATCGCCGATTATGGCGAAACGCTTAAGCTGCGCCCGCTGACGGTCAGGCAGACTGTTCGCCCGATCGGCAGCATCCGCGCAGATTTCGACCGTGCTCTACTTGCACAGGATGAATCGCGGGCTGAGTTGATGATCGCCGAACTTCGGGGAACCGGGCGGCTCAACGAAGAAAATATGCGCTATCTTGATGTGCGGCTCAAGGCAGGGCTTGGCTATTGGCCACAGATTGCGCGTGATCATTGGCTGGTTTCGACGATGTCGGACCTTGCTTTGCCGCCTCAGGTTCTCGCTGATATTATTGAGGCGCTTTACCGCACCTATATTGAGGAAGTGGAGCCGGGTGGCTCCCTGGCGCAGGTCCTTCAGGCGTTCGAGCTGCACATTGCTGGTCGTTATCCGCGACTGTTCGCGTCCCGTCGCGGCATCCGGACGCCGCGGATCATCAAGGCCTTTCTACTGTACGAGAGTCTGCAAACCCGACCCGACATCAACATCCTCCACAATCTCTCATCTCTTCTCCCGGACACCGACCGAGAAGGTGTCTGGGCGCAGGCGTTGTCGTCAGCATCAGAGGCACCTGCGGATACTGGGATCAGCGAGGCCAATGCTGAGGAGGCATTCGATGACGCGCAGTATGACCGAGCTTTCGAGTTCTTTCTTGCCCTGCCTCTCAGCCGAAAATCGGTCAGTCGGCTTCTCTTCTGTGTCTCTTTCATAGATACTGAAGATGCAAAGAGCCGGTTACTGAGCGTCATCGACGCTGCTCCAGCCATTGTCGGCGATCTCGCTCCCGCCGTTCGGGCCAAGCTGGAGACCCTTCGCTCGAGCAAATCGCAGACCGCAGCGGCCGATGAACGTCCGATTTCTTGGATGCGCTGGGCGAAACAAATCGCTAGCGGCCGTGATCTGGAGGCAGCCGAACTCCAGGCGCGTGATGCCGTGAGCCGCTGGGACATAGCGCCATTCCGTGAGAACGAAAAGCTCTCGAACGCGTTTGCGGAATTGATAGGTGGTGCTAGTGGGGATGCGGCCGTGCTGGTCCGCCGGTCTGTGCCAGATCTAATGGCTGCGTTCTTTTCTGAGGAAAGTACGCCAACGCCTGCTTTGCGTTCCATCGCCAACATTCTGTTTCTCTTCATCGCCATGGAGGAGGTCCTCAGTCGCACAGATCTGGACTTGCTCGCTCAATTGCTCGGCCGCCTTCTCGAAATGGGCCTATCTGACGCGGACTATCAGTCACTCATCGGCGACCTGGAAGATGTGCAACGACGTGTCGGCTCGTATGCGCATCTGCCCTGGAGCCTTGATATTTGCGAAGCATTGGCGATAGCGCCGAGCCCATCGGCATCCGCACGCGAGGCGAGGCTCCGCTTCTTTGTCCAGGTTCTCGCACAGGCGCGCGGTTTCTCCCATAGACTTCGTCCGCAGGATTTACTGCCGATGGAGTTCCTCGCCAAAGACTATGGTATCGAGACAGCAACGCTCGACGCCCTTCGGCGCTCCAGCGAAACTCAAGAAGTAGCCTCTCGGCCGCCCGATCTCGCGGGCAAGACGCTTGGCATCTACACCCTTTCTGAGAGTGCAGGCAGCCGCGCAAAGGATGCGCTCCAACGAATGTTCCCTGGCTGCAGAGTTGAAGTCAATTCAGACTTGGTTTGCACCCCAAGGCTGACAAATCTAGCGAAAGCTTCCGACATGTTCGTCTTCGCTTGGAAAAGCAGCAGTCACCAAGCGTTCTATTGCGTGAAGGATGCCTTACCCAAGGGGGAGCCGATTTGGGCTGTCGGCAAAGGAACGGCAAGCATCTTAAGAGCCGTGTTGGATAATCTAGACTAGTTAGGAGATCTTGACCTCAGCCCAACAGTCGTCGTTCTCATAAACTCTGACGCTTTCACAGCCTGTGATGCGCTGCAAAAACCAAGTTGCAATGATCTCAGCGGTCGGATTTTCAAGGCCTTCGATGTCGTTCAACAACCGGTGATCGACCTTTCTTATGAGTGGCATGATCTCCGCGTCAATTTCAGCGAAGTCCATCACGAAGCCCCGTGCATCCAAGGCTCCAGATATAACCACTTCCACCCGGTAGTTGTGGCCGTGAATGTTCTTGCACTTATGCCCCTCCGGCAAGAGCGGGAGGTGATGGGCTGACTCGAAACGATAAGTTCGCCCAATGCGAGTGACCAATTTGGAAGCCCGTGACTTTGGTTCAGTGCCGGCAGGCGCGCTCGACTCAAGATGGGGAGGCTTGACATGTGTTGTCATCCGAAGTGCTCCTAGATTAGGACGTTGTCAAACTTGCGCCTCAGCTCGCTCAACCGGAGTGCTAATCAACCGGTGACTCAGCGAACTCGTTAAATCCACGTTCTCGTAGCTTGCAGGCCGGACATTCGCCACATCCGCGTCCCCACTCATGCACCGTCGCGATGTCTCCCTGGTAGCAGGTGACGGTGCTCTTGCGAATGAGATCAACAAGAGGGTTTCCCCCCAATCGATGGGCAAGCATCCAAGTCTGCGCCTTGTTTATCCACATTAACGGCGTCTCGAGAACAAAACGGCTTTCCATGCCAAGGTTGAGCGCAACTTGCAGAGCTTTGACCGTGTCGTCGCGACAGTCTGGATAGCCGGAGAAGTCGGTTTCGCACACGCCGGTCACAATATGCTTTAACCCTCGGCGGTAGGCGACGGCCGCAGCTAATGTGAGGAACAAGATGTTCCGGCCGGGAACGAAAGTGTTCGGAAGTCCGGATGCGTCCGCTGCGATCTCGACGTCGCGCGTCAGTGCGGTCTCGCTAATCTCCCCGAGCACGGAAAGATCCAGAACGCGGTCGGTGCCAAGTTTCCTAGCCCAGGAGGGAAACATCGCTTCCAGGCCGCGACGGAAATCATGTCTCGCGTCGAGTTCGGCGCGGTGGCGCTGGCGATAGTCGAAGCCGATCGTCTCTACATGATCATAGCGGTCGAGAGCCCAGGCCAGGCAGGTCGCGGAGTCCTGTCCCCCCGAAAAGAGGACCAAGGCAGAGTTGTCGGGCATCAGGCGGCCTCCCGCTCGAACACGCTGCAGGCGCCGGCGTCGCTGTCGCGGCGGACGGTGACACGCCAAAGGTTGGGACAAATGGGCTTCACCCTACGCCAGATCCAGGCTGCGAGGTTCTCCATGGTGGCAGGACCAAGATCGTTGATCTCGTCCAGGAACCGGTGATCCAAGCCATTGCGCGCTTCCTCGAGACTTCGCTCGAACAAGGACAGATCCATCAGCATTCCCGTGCTCGTGTCGGGTTGTCCGCGCAGAACCACCTCGGCCCGATACGAGTGTCCGTGGATCCTAAGGCTTGGCTCCACGTCGACGGTGCGATGCAGGGTATGTGCCGCGTCGAAACGGAATTCCTTGCTGAGTTCGTAGATCATCGGATGCTCATGTATTTGTGAGTTTGGAGCGAGAGTTTCCACTTCGGTCGTTCTAGGCAGTAGGCGATCGCACTCGCCATGTTGGAATCACGGTGAGGACCATCCATGGGCTGCAGCAGGAAGTACTCAAAAGCGAGGTTCTCGAAAGAGGCGGGATCGACGTTCTTTTGCGGAAACACGAGTTTGAGCTCGTTCCCGGACTTCTGAGCAAGGTTCGTCGTGCCCTTCGGGCTCACGGTGATCCAATCGATGGGCGACCCCACTGGAAGCGTGCCGTTGGTCTCGATTGCGATCTCGAAATCGACCTCATGCAAAGCGGAAACGAGACTGTCATCGACCTGGAGGAGAGGTTCTCCACCCGTCAGAACCACGAAACGCTTGCCGCCCACTCCGGCCCACATACTCTCGATCGCGTTGGCGAGCGCTGCGGCCCCATCGAAGCGACCGCCGCCCAAACCGTCCGTTCCAACAAAGTCTGTGTCGCAGAAGTTGCATGCGGCAGTCACGCGATCAGCTTCGCGTCCGCTCCACAGGTTGCAGCCTGCAAACCGGCAGAACACCGCGGGCCGCCCCGCATGGCGTCCCTCGCCCTGGAGAGAATAGAATATCTCTTTGACGGCGTAGCTCACGTCGTCACGCCGCCTTCACGGAACCGGCGAGGCGCCGCTTCAGCACCTGCGTGAGATACAGGGTAAGTTGGCGCACGTCTGTCGGTACGTTTTGCAGTCCGTTCCATCTGCGGCGCTCGCTGCCGAAGTCCCATTCGCCCGAACTCCACGCGGTCTTTCCTTTCAGCAGTTTCAAGCCGCGGGCGAATTCCTCGCGCGATTCCGCACCCGTCGCCCCGTTGAGAAAATCCATCACATAGCCTAACGAGATGATGCCCGTGCCGTGCACGAGGCGCGACGTCTTGGGCGTCTTGCCGATCCAATCATCGGCGAAGACATGCTGCACGGCATGATAGAACTCGCTCATCATGGTGACGCCGTGCTTGAGCAGCATTTGATCCTCGCTGGCGTAGAGTCGCAGCGCGCCATCGCTCAGAGAGTTCATGATCACGCGCTGAAGAATGGTGTCGCGGATCGAGCCCTTGGGATTGGTCTGCTGCTTGATCAGGCCTTTGAGCGACGATCCAGAGCGATAGTTCAGCGCCTCCGTGACGAGAGCGGCTTGCGAACGGCCCGACATGCGGGGCGGCAGATCGGCCACCTTCGGAAGAAGCTCGTAGACCAGCGCCTTCGGTAGAGGACGGGTGTTGTTGACCAGAATGAATTGCTTCTGAAGTTCCTCTTCCGTTTCACAAAGAAAGCCGGACACCAGAACTTCGAAGTCGCGGCCGCGGAGTTCTGAGAGCGCAGTGAAGCGCTGCTGACCGTCGACGATCCAGCCAGGCGGTCCGTTGGCGGTGTCGACGACGAGTTGGCGGCGACGGTCACCGGCAGATCCCCCTTTGAGCTTCGCATTTGCCATGAAGGCGACGACAATCGGATTGGGGAGAATGGCGCTCGGCTTCTCCAGATAGTCGCGGATCTCGCGAATATGCCCGGCGATCTGAGGTCGCTGGAAGCCTTGAAGAGCGCCGCCCGCGTCCCGACCGGCACGTTCGATACGCGCGATTCTGGATATCTCGTCAGCCTTCGCCACGAAGGTAAAAACCTTGAAATTCGGGCTCTGGATCGGCGCGAGGGCGTCGAAGTGGAGATATCTCTGTTTACTCATGCAAGTTCCTCGCGGAATTGGTTCAGGTGAGTGTGGAATACGTGGAGGTTGTGGATTCCGCGGCGTTTGTTGCGGTTCGAAGTACGGAAGATGACGGCCTCGACGCCGGCTTCGCGGCAAACGCGACAGTCACAGCTTTCCCATGGCCGCTCGGAAAGAGTGCGCGAATAGACCTCGCGCTGCCGCAGGGCGGCCTGAGACCGCCTCGTCATCGACGGATCTGCGTCCCAATTAAGGGCTACCCAATACTCCATCACGGCGTCGAGACATTCCTCGAGACCGGCCTTGCGTGCGGCGTAGTCGCGGACCCCTTCGAGCGCCGCGCTTTCGAGACGCCGGGCCACTTCCTGATTGAGGCTGCCTTCGCAGGCCTTCTGTTTGAGCTTGTTGTTCTCTGTCGCCTGCGGGATGCGTATTGCGGTGTAGTAGGAAAGCTCACCGGAAGAACTGCGGACCCAGTAATTCTTCTTCGCATCCTTGAACGCACGCAGTAGCGGAGACGTGGTGTCGAAGCTGTTCACTTTGTTCTGTTCGAGGACCGCGAGATCCTCGATCTTGCCGAAACCAAGCAGGTGCAGACGAATGCGTGAGGGGATTGCGCTCCTCAAAGTGGAAAGCACCCGTTGGATCTGATCAATCTTGAGGGGCACGGTGCCCCCGATCGCGAGATACCGGTACCCCATTTTGACGAGGTCCAGCGCCGCATCAGCCATGCTCTCAGCCGACCAGCCCTGGATGACGCCCATCGGTGTAAAGTCCTTGCCGATCTTCTTGGACACCTTGAGAAATTCGACTGCGTTCTGCTGCGTGATCTCGAAGCGTCGCCGCACGTCGAGCGGCACGTCGCGGAAGCGGCGAACGAGGCCGGCCTCGTCGAAGTCGAAGATGACGTGGTCGGGAGAACAGCCGTGAGTAAAGCCGGCGTCAGCGTAGAACTCGGCGGTATCGTCCGCGTGATAGGGCGGTTCCGGAAGATTTCTGTAATTGAACGCTCCGCAATCGCCCACCAGCATGCTGTCGGGAAACTTGGCGAGCGGATACCGCAGGAATTTTCTCGCCCCCTCCCGCCGGAAGCGCATCATCTGGGCTTCCGAATATTTTCCGGGAAACGCCGCGTCGCCCACAATCGCACGAGAGATCAGAATTCCGTCGTATGGAGCCTTCTCCAGGAATTCGTGCGGGTATTGGTCGTCGCGATGGACCAGGCGGCCGAGACCATTGCGGTCGGCAACGAAGTCGTAAAGAGGATCGATGGTATCGATGCTATCGGCAAACACAAAGCGCATCACGCCACCTTCGAGAATGCGTGAGCGTGATCGAGACGGACCAAATATCCCGCCAGCATGCGGACATCCTTGCTGACGTTCTGGATATCATTCCAGTCGCGTTGAAGCTCGTTCCAGCGGCCCGAGGTCCAGCGGCACTGCGGAGCAAGCCGCGTGAGCGCCTCGGCAGCATGCCGACGCAGATCCGTGCTGGGCGCGGCGCGGGACATCACACGGTCCATCAATAGGCTCATGGCGGCAATGCCGGCAGAATGCATCAATCGGCTCTCGGTTGGGGGGCGACCCCAAGCATGAGGGAACACGTCTCGCACGGCGCACCAAAATCCGACGAGGAGACGGAACATAGCGTCGACATCTGCCGGAGTGCCGCCGGACGCTTTATAGGGCGCCAAGGCACCAAGTGCCCCGTTGATGCTATTGCGGATCGCTTTCACCAGAGTGGTGTCTGTTACAACGGCTTCGGACGACTCTTCGGATATCCGCTTGATGAGACCTTTGAACGGCGAATTCTGCGAGGTCTGCAGCAGATGCACCAGTTCGCTCGGGATCTTTCGCGCCGACAGGTCGCGCGGAAACACGACGTCCAGTTCCGGCAGCAGTTCGTTAATCAGCCTCGGATCGAGCGGTCGCGCCTTGTTCACCAGAATGAACTGTTCGCGATGCACCGACAGTTCTTCCGACACGAACGCTACGACCGGCACCGGGAAGGCTTTGTTCTGGGCCTGGGACAGCGCAATCGAGCGCTGCTGACCATCAACGATCCACGCGCATTTGGTGCCATCTCGCGGCATCGGAATACGTAGCGTACCTGACTCGCAAATCCGGGTGTCGCCCTCCGGACGCTCTCCACGGGATTGGATGAAGCGTGCTGACGGCGCTATGGCCAGGATGATCGCGTTCGGAAAGAGGACCGGGCCCTGATCCAGAAAATCTGTGATGGCCTGCACGTGGCTCCTAATTCCCCTGCGCTGAAAGCCGTGCAACGAGCCCTCGCTGTCTCGATGAACGCGGCTGATCTCCGCGATCTTCAAGAGGTCCGCGCCCGCCATGAAGAAGGCATACACTGGTTTGTCGGCTTGCCGGGTCCTAACCGCGCGTACCGCGAGCACTGGATCATCGGTCTTCTTCGCCCGGGTCATCACATCCCCTTCTTTGCGGCGGCGATGCGGTACAATCGACCGAACCGGGACTGCTCGCAGGCAACTCCCTCCTCATGCCGGAGAGCTGCCAGCATCCGCGCGGCACCGGACTGCATCCGCAACCGTCTCTTGATGACCGCGAGAATCTCCTCGTCCGTCAGTCGCGGACGCTGGACGAGGCGCGGCAGCTTCAGAGTCTTGAGCGAGGATCTCACGGCTGCGAAGTCGTCCTCGCGGCCCTTGCTCGGCTTTATCGCTACCGACCTTGCGAAATGGAGCATGGCTCGTTGGGCGAAGTCCGTACGCGTACCGGGAAAGATTGCATTGAGGCGCTCATCATAGGGAGCGATGGCCGCGTGCAAATTTGCCGGCAATGCGGCCTCAAGCGAAGTGCCGAAAATCCTGAGCCTTTCGAGCATTTTCGATGGGGCGTCGGCGAGACTGGCCCCGACCATCTCAGCGTAGGGCCGCGAGAGCGCCATGAGAATGCGCCCCGACGTCCGGCCAGCGACATCACTCCATTTGTCGGAATGAACGCTCGTCAAGAGGCTCGAAAACCAGTCGGCGGGATCGAATTCTCCGAGGATCTTTCGAAGAACTGACTGCTCGTGCCGCGGCGAAATCGTCAATCCGTACCCAGGAATCGGCCGAGAGGCGGGCACGATGCCAAGGCCGGCCGAAAGAATGTAGAACCGGGCGGGAGCGAGATTTGCGGCTTCTCTAGCGAGCCCGAAAGCGCGACCCGCGTAAAAAGTGTCTGCTGACCCGCACCTTGGGAGGTCGGCAACCTTGGTAATCCATTGTGCTGCGACGGCCGACTGGTTTCCGCGTGACAGTGAAGATGGAGTCGCAGCGCGGGTCGGCTTCGCTGACTTGCGATGGGAGCAGGTTGTGATCACGACGTCGTTAGGTATTATGGAACCTGCGCTTTCCGAGCGACTTTTTGCTCTCATTGGCATGAATAACTGCGCCCCACGAAGCCCTGGAATGGATCAGTTTCGAGTGAAAAACGAAACCTAAGGACCCTGCGGCACATGATAAAAGCGTCGAACGGCCGCACGATTCGCAACATATTGACTTCCTCGCAACTTAGCTAGCCCGTCATCCTAGAAATTGCAAACTGCGATTTGCGGAACGAGGGAGTGATCAACTGCAAAAAAGGGGGCGCAGTTATTTGCAAAAGCGCACGCCATCATCGGTCCGATCGGCCGTTTTTCTGCGGCGGACCAGCTCGTGCCATCGGTAAACCCAACCGAACTGCGCGGTGGCAGACCTTTCGCAGTGCATCGCCCGGAAACGGCGAAGGGGCAGGTGGGTTGCTTCTCGAAGCGCGGCCGATGCGGTTGCCGGTCGCTGCGGCCGCGGCCTCGACGCGGCGAACGCACTGCGAGCGAGATTTTCAGCGGAGACCTGCACAACTTGCCGGCGCCTTAATACCGAGGCGGCCGAAGCAAGTGCAGCGAATAGGACTTGAGTTGCGGGAGTTTGGACGGGTGCTGGTTGCGCAGCGGCCGCTCGCAACGATATAGCGTCAGTGGTACAATAGTTAAGGAGCGGCGGAACGATGATCGGCAAAGGTACACCGCCGAGTACGGCCAACCGGGATGCGGCATTTGACGAGTTGGTACGCAAACTCCAGGAATGGAAGATTCCCTCCAAGGCGCTGGACCGGATCCACGATGGCGCAAAAGCCAGCTTGACCGAGGTAAGGGCCCTTACGGAATATGAAGACGGAAAGATATCCCGACTGCTGACGATCATTGCGTTCTTGAGCGCCGTGGTGGGAGCAGTCTTCACCCGCTTCGCGACCGACTATCCCTGGCCGGGCTTTCAGGCGCCTGCCACGAATTGCTTGTCGGCCCTGACCATCGCGGCATATCTGGCCTTCTTTGCATATGTTCTTCTGGTCACAGCTTCCGTGTTGTTCATCCTGGGTGCGGTGAAACCACAGTTCAACGTGCCGAAGAGCTGGTCGAACTCGGCCCGTCAAGGTCTCCCACCGTCGATGCTGTTCTACGAACGCATCCTGGACGTCACTGCTCCGGATTGGGGGGAAGCGTTTGTCAAACTGGGGACCGGCGACGGGGATGATCTGAAGGCATACTATGCAAGGTGCTACATTGCGGAGAGTTATCTGGTCGCCGGAAAGGTAGCAGAGAAGCTGCGGGTTCTAAGTCCCGGAGTTGGCGCCCTGCGCATTGCAATGGGCATTCTGCTGCTGTTCTTCTTCTTATTCGGCGCAAACGTGATGTTCGTCGGCTCGCCACAAGCTGTCAGCGGGCCGCGCTCTTTGACCGCGGCGACTTCGGAGCCGACCGCATCACCCCAGGCGCCGGCGGCGGTATCCACATCGCGGTCAGTCATGCCCACGGCGCCGGCGGCGCCGATCGCTGCCCCGACAGTGCCGCCGGCGGCTACGCCCGCCATGCCGACGGATTCTCCGACCGAGCAGGCAGCCCCACCAACTCTACAAAAGTGAGCCTCGTGGCAAACCGCGCTCATCTCTTTACCGACGCCGATAACACGCTTTGGGATACCGACGCGGTGTTTGCGGCTGCTCAATTGGAGATGTTGCGAGAAATAGAACGGCGCACGGGCCACAACGCGCCAGCCGACGCGGATCGAGGGCTCGCGTTCCTGCGTACCGTCGATCAGCGTATAGCTGCGGTTCATTCGGATCATTTGCGATATCCTCCGGGTCTGTTGGCACAAGGCCTGGCCCTGGTGCTTGCGGGGAAGGATATTGCGGAGGTCGTGGAACGTGTGACCGGCCCGGATGCCAAGATCTCCGGTGAATTTGAGCAGGTGCAGGCGCAGTTTCTTGAATCGTTGAAGCGGATAACGCCTCTTCGCGACGGGGTGCGCGTGGGCCTGCAGGCCATCTCGGCGGCTCACGTTCCTATAACCATAGTGACGGAGGAGCGGCCCGAAAGATGTCGATGGCTACTCGCCGAGCACGGGCTCGAGAGCCTGATCACTGAGGTGATTTCGGTGCGCAAGAGCGTCGAGGTTTACCTGGGCCTGAAGCGAAAAGCTCGATGTGAGCGGTGCTTCATGGTCGGGGACCAGCTTGACCGCGACGTGCAGTCAGCAACGGCAGCCGGTTTTTTGGCATTCTATTTTCCCGGCGGCTTTGAGCCTTATTGGGTGACGGGAATTGATACGAGCAGCACGCGGCGGATAGCCCGCTTCGACGAAATTGTTGCGGAGGTTGTCGGGAGTTGAGCTTGGACGGCGCAGGCGCCAAGGTCGATGGAGCCCAGTTCAAGTGGCCGGCGGACGGGTATGAGAACTAACCGCGGCTCGCCAGCCGCTGATCACAGGCAAGTTCGCATTGTGCCGTTGTGAGCAGATGAATTATGGTCCGCAGTCTTCGCGACCTTCGGTCTCCCCCTCGATGTCCCAAGAACGATGCACACGAAATTCAGGTTGCAGGCACATGGAAGCCTTCGGCCCGCCGCTTGATCCAGAGAGGCGAGGGCACGGCGTCAGCGCCCTGGGCCCCTGTGCGATGGTCCAGATGTACGCGCTGCCTTGTACGAAAATCGAGGAGCCGGCGGGCCCGGCTTCTCTGGCCTTTTTGTCTTACGCCCGCTTCTTCGTTCCCTTCTTGGCCTTCTTCTTAGAGACGTGTGGCCGATCGTATTGTTCGGTCAGGTCACCGGGATCAACGAGGGCGACACGGTCGTACCACGGACGGCCATAGCGAGCGTTCGAATCGATTGTCTTCAGCGCTTCCAGTAAAACATCGCGCCCTGCGCCGGTATCGAGTTCTTTCTGCTGCCATTCGACTGTCCAGAACTCGAGTGGAATGCGCTTGAGGACACGGTCGACGGAAGTCGCAAAAATCTCCTCGTTGGCGAAGTCCAGCGGCTGATCGGACATTCGCTGTGCAGCCTCAAGGCTGTCCAAGACATAGATCGTCAGGACAATAATGGAGACTTTTTGCAAGAGATGACTTGGCTTGTCGGACGTATTCGCCCGCCAGGCGGGGCCGAACCGCTCTTTTATTCGCATCCAAATCGCGAGAAAAAAGTCGCGCTCCAGGTCTTCGATACCCAGCAACGTCGCTCTGTCCCTTGTCTCCGCCAAGGCACTCTCGATTGCGTTCGGGGCAATATATCCATGCTTGTTGGTCGGCCAGTCTAAGAGCCCCTTGAACGGCGGAATGCTATCTACGAACGTGTAATCTTCAAATTTCGCATCTTTCATTCCCAACGTGACGCCCGCGCTCTGCACCAGCCGATCGTTCAGCGTGTCTTTATCGAAGGCGAGATTGAGTGCCCTGATGTGATCTCTGGAAACGCGCGTCGCGCTATTGTTGATCACGACAAACTGGAATGCGCGTTCGGCATCATCTCCGCCGATGAATGCGATCACGTTCAGTTGAAGCATGGCGCTGTGCTTTGCGACCCCGAAGGCGCGGTGCTGACCATCAATGATGAGGCCGGGCTTATCTGTGCCCTTCAACGAAATGACGAGTTTACCGCATTGTCCGCGATCCTTCTTGTCTGCATTCCCAGTGAAGCTGACTGCGTCAGCATCGAGAGCGACGACAACGGCGGTCGGAATGGTGTTACGTGGGTCTGCGTCGAGAAACTTCGCTACCTTCTTAACCTTCAGGTCTCGAAGTGGGCGCTGCGCTCCGGTGAGGTTGTCAGGCTTTAGCCGATCAACATCAGCCCATTCGATGATCTCAGCCGCCGGCGCGTGAAACATAATGAACTTCGGCGAGTTCTTTGTCCCTCGTTGCGAGTAGCTCAGAGCGTAATAATCAAATGTCTTGGTCTTTGACGGACTCTTCATCCGGCTTTCCTCACTTCATCTAATAATTCGAAATAGACCCGATGCCGGCCGTCTTTGATGTCGAGATTGGGAAACAGAGGAGCGAGCCGCAGGGCCGCTTGCTTCAGCGAACAACGTCCACCTCTGCGCTCTCCGGAGGCTTCTAGCATCAGTTTGGCCATCGCCAACGATATGCGTAGCTGGACGTCCGGATTGATCTTCGGATCATGTCGGTAGTCGGTGGACTGCACCGGCCCCCAAGCCCAGGTTATCGAATTCGCGCGTTTGGTGTTGCAATCCTCGCAGGCAGCTATGAGGTTTGCCTCAATCGACTCACCGCCCAGGCTCAAAGGCCACAAGTGCTCCACGGTTGGTCTGGAACGCTGCGGCCCAGCCTTCGTCAGCTTGATGCCACATAGGTAGCATCGTGAGGTCTCGTCCGAGGTCCCGTCTTTGATATCCTTGGCGACAGCAGGCGGAGCGGCTTTCGCCTCGAAGCTGATAATTGCAGTCTGCTTGAGCAATTCGCAGAAGCGCCGATCTGACGAAAGACTGCGAGGTACGTAGCCACGCTTCCCTAGTTGTTTGCCATAGTCAGTTGGCGCAAGATGACCGATCTCCGGCTGCAGATAGACCGCCGCCCGCATGCATCTGATAAATGTTTCAATCGTTGCATGAAGCTTCGCGAACTCCTGGAACGATCGTTCGTTCACCAGAAAGTCCAGCGTTGCACCGAAGGATGCATCGACGCTCACATGGCGACCAAGGGCTTCGTAGATATGTAGAAATGCGCGCTCCCCGTAAGTCATAGGCCGCCAGAGCATTGACTTTGCACCTCTTCGAAGCGGCCGCTTGAGCTTTGCATGGATCTCAGGCCCCCATGCTATTGCTTCGAGGTGATTCCCCGAGCAGAGAGGCTTGTATGATATGCAAGCAGGAGTAGTAAAGGGCATCATTAGGCGCGACATCCGTAAATCTGCTTCTTAATGCGCCTCGGCTCCGCCCGGTCCTCGCGGGTCTGTCTGCTCGGGTCGACTGATGTCGAGAGGCTCATCGAGCTTCGTTACCTCCTACACCGCTCGTTTGCTGCGTCGGCATCTAATTGGTGCGACAAAAGCTTCATATCTATAAATATTGCGCAGAATCTCTGCTTCGCTCTGAGCTACGTTAGTCCAAGATTGACGTCCGACAGGTACAAATTTTCAGGATGAAGTTTCTCGCTGAGGGAGATGGTCATGAATTTCATGTAAGTCGAAGACGATTTATGCGGGCGACTTCTTCCGCTACGGCGGCCGGCGTGCTGGCTTCCATAGCTGGACGGGCCGCAGGGCAATCTTCAGGCGAGCTAAGAGTTTTGGTGGGCGGCGGCGATTGGGGCAAGGCCAACATGGAGGCCTACGTGAAACCGTTCCAAGCCGAGACCGGGATCAAGGTCTATCCAATCACCGACGAAATGGATGTTGCCAAACTTGAGCTAATGGTCAAAACAAAGAGTGTAACCGTTGACACTTGGAGCATTGGCCAATCAACGGCGTTTATTGCGGCTGAGAAAGGCTACCTCGAGTCGATCGACTACTCGATTTATCAGAAGGGCGAACTGGACGCGATCGTAGATTTCGCCAAACAGCCGTTCGGCGTCGCAGCGCTCATCTATTCCACCGTCATGGTTTACAACACTGGGAAGTTCCCGGCTGATAAGCCGCGGCCGACTTCTTGGGGCGAGTTCTGGGACGTCAAGGAATTTCCTGGCGTTCGCGCGCTGCAGAGCGGGACCAACGGCGGCGGCGCAACTGGTCCGTGGGAAGAAGCTCTCCTCGCCGATGGGGTGGCTCCGGACGCACTTTATCCGATCGACATTGACCGTGTTTTCGCCAGCCTAGACAAGATCAAACCGCACGTTCGCAAGTGGTGGGGATACGGGTCTGAGATTCAGCAGATGATGCGCGACAAGGCCGCTGACGTCGTGAGTTCATTTGATGGCCGTGCGCAATATTTGATTGATGAAGGCGCGCCGCTCTATATCAATCGGAAACAGGCGAAGCTGACATGGGATTATTGGGTGATTGCAAAAGGCAGCCCGAATGCGCGGAACGCGCAGAGGTTTGTCGAATTCGCCACACGGGCCGACCGGCAGGCGGCCTTTGCCCAACTCATCCCTTATGGCCCGAGTAACCTCAAAGCGTACAAACTGATACCGCAGAAGATCGCCGTTAAACTCGCCAGCAACCCGGATTATGTGGCGAGTGGCATTCCTGTAAACGGGAAATGGTACACGGAAGTAGGGTCTAGTGGCCTAACCAATAGCGCTCGGCTCCTTGAGCGTTGGAATGAGTGGATTCTGCGGTAGGTCAAATTTTCCCGTACCGTGAAACGCTTCTGAGTGAACCGTGGCGCGCCGGCGGCACAAGCCCGCGCGCGCGTCGTACTTGGTCCGTTGCGCAAGCCGATCGCTTAGGGGAGTGCTAGCCATTGCTCTGTATTTCAGTGATCTCGCCGGCCCGTTGAGGATAAAGCATTGAAGAAGGATTTGGTTTCCGCGCAGGTAGAGTTTCGCAACGTGACCAAGATGTATGGAGCGGTTGCTGCACTCGAAGAGTTCTCATTGACTATTCGTCGCGGCGAGTTCCTGACTATTCTCGGTCCTAGCGGTTCGGGCAAAACCACGGCTTTGATGCTCCTTGCCGGATTCGTAGCCCCCAGTAAGGGCGACATTTTGATCGCCGGAGAATCCGTCGCCGCCGTGCCCTCGTACAGGCGTGATCAGGGCATCGTCTTTCAAAGCTACGCGCTGTTCCCGCATCTTACGGTACGCCGCAATTTGGAATTTCCGCTCGAAATGCGCGGCATGGCTTTTACCGAGAGGACAAGGCACGTTGATCGCATGCTTGAGCGAGTGCATCTCAGGGACTTTGGCGGCCGCATGCCGGTGCAATTGAGCGGCGGCCAACAGCAGCGCGTGGCGCTTGCCCGAGCGCTGATCGCGGATCCGCCCTTCCTCCTGCTTGATGAGCCGCTCGGTGCCCTTGACCGGAATCTGCGCGAGCAGATGCAGGGTGAACTCAAGAGCCTGCACAGGGAGTTCGGGAAGACCACCATATGTGTTACGCACGATCAAGAGGAGGCGCTCACCCTGTCGGACCGCATTGTCGTCATGCGCGCGGGCCGGATCGAGCAGATAGGCACGCCGGAAGACCTCTACGACAGGCCCAGGACGCGCTTCGTGGCGAATTTTTTGGGTGAGGCCAATATCCTAGAAAATCCTCAATTTGCGATCGAGTCCGATGCCACGCAACCGTCCGGCACTGTGGCTATGCTGCGGCCCGAGCGCATTCGGATCGTCGCTCCTACGGCACAAAATCGCAACGGCGCGCAGCACTGCCAGTTTGTAACGGGAATTGTGGACGACATGATTTATGCCGGCCCGCTGCGGAAATACAATGTTCGCGTCGGGGGCAGCATGCTCATCGTACGAGAGCATGTCGCCTCAGGGCAGCAGATATATCAATGCGGGGACGAGGTGCGGCTCGGTTGGTTGCGGTCTGCCGTTCGCTTCGTCGCCGAGTGAGAAACGGTGATAGCGAGTCAGATGAAAACGCTTCTGAAACTTAGGCGAATGCCAATTGTGTTCACCGCGCCAGCCGTAGCCATGCTGCTTGCCGTTTTCGGCATGCCGATCGTTGAACTCTTCATGGCCAGCCTGAATGCGCCGTCCTTATCTTTGGCCAACTATCAGGCGTTCTTCGCACAGTGGGCCAACGTCCGCGTGCTCGTCCAGACCGTTGAGATCAGTGCTGTGGCGACGGCCCTTTGCCTCATTATCGGCTACCCCACTGCCTATCTAATCGTTGCGGCGCCCAAGCGCCTTCGCATCGTGCTGATGGTGCTTGTCTTCATGCCTTGGCTTACTAATGGACTGGTGCGCACCTATGCATGGGTTGTGATCCTCGGTGACCGCGGGTTAATAAACAATCTGTTGATCGACCTGGGTTTAATCTCCAGTCCGCTGTCGCTCATCTACAACCGGATGGCGATTTATATCGGCATGGTGCATATCATGCTTCCGATGATGATCCTGCCCTTAATCAGCGTCATGCTGGGCATTGACAGGTCGTTGGTGGCGGCTGCTGGGAGCATGGGCGCGCGACCTTTTGCCGCCTTCTGGCGCGTATTCTTGCCGCTCAGCCTGCCGGGTGTACGAAGTGGTTCGCTGCTGGTCTTTATCTTCTGTCTCGGTTTTTACATTACGCCCCAAGCTCTTGGCGGGTTGGGCGACGCGATGCTATCAACCTTCATAGCGGCCAAGGTCGCTGCCGCTGGTAGCTTGGCTTCTATCGCCGCTTCATCCTTCGTTCTGCTCGCTGTTGCCGTAGCCGTACTCTCCATGGTCGGCCTTGATCTTTCTGGCAAGCAAGGCCTTGCAGGGCAACCAGCACAGACATTCCAACGGGGCCGACTACCCTCATTAGGCCCACTTGCGCGCTATCTTAATGAGCTTGCCACTTGTTATCGAGTAAAGCGCTGGAGGGCGCAGCTCTACCGAGCCGACGGCGGCAGCCGTTCGTGGGCGATTTTCGGCGTTGTCTGGGTCGTGCTCGCCATGTTCTTCCTGCAGTTCCCAGGGCTTATCGTAATCATTACGTCATTCAGCCCCGAGCCATATCTGGAATTCCCGCCCTCTGGGCTTTCGCTACGGTGGTACTATTCTTTCTTTGGCGATCCGTCCTGGACCGGCGCGTTCTGGAATAGTGTCCAGTTGGGCATTGCTGTTTCTATATTGGCGACCATCATCGGCACCCTTGCGGCCTATGGCCTTAGCCGCACCCACCCGCGACTCCGCGTCTTCCTGACGATGTTGATTCTGACGCCGATCACATTTCCGGGAATAGTAGTCGGCGTGGCGATCTATCTCGGGCTAATCAAGCTTGGACTGATTGGAACAGAACTCGGCCTTATCTTGTCCCATACCGTCGGCGCCATTGGCACTGTAGTCGTCATCGTCTCGGCGACTCTTGCGAATTTCGACCGGCGCTTGGAGCAGGCGGCGCAGAGTATGCGGGCCGGACCGCTGCGGACCATTATGAGAGTGACGCTGCCCCTGATCCGGCCCGCCATCGTCGGTAGTGCCGTGTTCGCGTTCATCCACTCCTTTGACGAAGTGGTCGTCACGTCGTTAGTTAGCGCTTTTTCGATCCGCACGCTGCCGCTGAAGATGTGGGAGGATATTCGTCACCAGCTTGACCCGACGATCGCCGCAGTCGGATCGATGTTGACGGTGCTGCCCGTTCTCTGGCTGATCGTCCTCTACCTGGGATGGTGGCGGTCGAGATCGAAGTCTCAGAGCGCGCTCGTCCGCGGCGTGCCTTAAAACAAAGCGCCTGGCGTTCGGATGTCGTCGGACGTGGTTACTTCGATCGATCAGCGCAATGTCGGTAAGCTAGAACATGGCCTGGAACGACCTATGAGATGTTTCCTACCCTTCAATCCGTGAAAGTCGACGCTGAGAACATCCCACTTTCAAACTCACCAATCGGTACGTACCGACACGTTACCGTCTGCCGGTTTGGCCGTGAGCGCACAGGGCCGAAGATTTACCTGCAGGGTGGGCTGCATGCCGACGAACCGCCGGGAATGCTAATACTATATCATCTCGTTAGACTTCTTCGGGCACGCGAGGAGGAGCCAAACGGAGAGATCATCATAGTTCCGTGTGCAAATCCACTAGGTCTTTCCCAACGGTTTCAAGGGCGCATTGCCGGACGATCTGACCTCGGTGTGGGAGGCAACTTCAACCGCAACTTTCCTGACGTCAGTGACCCAGTTCAAGAACATCTCTTACTGCTCCGGACCAAAGGTCACGTATTGGATGAACAAGCCGTTAGACTGGCGCTGCGGAAGGCAGTCGCTACGTTGAGTCCTGAAACTGAGCTCGACAGCCTGAAACAGACGCTTTTAAGTCTTGCGATTGATGCGAACGTTTTGGACGCCCACTGCGACGATGGAGAAGTAGTGTATGCCTTCGTCTCTGACCCAGATCACCCTGACGTGCCCCTATTGTCTTGCCAAATCGGGAGTGTTGCCACTATGGGGGGCTGGGCGGAGGCGGTTACTTTCCCTGGTTCATGTTATCGGCCGTGGCGCGCTGTACGACAGCTTGTCACTGATGCGTCGATAACAAGACGATTGGCCGCCACACTCGAATATCGTGGAACAACGGATGTCAGCGACGACCTAGCAGTGAAGGATGCACTGGGTCTCATCGGTTTTATGGAAGCCGTACGCATTTTGGAGCCCAAAAGCAAGCTGCAGCAGGGCGGGGACACACTCCACGCCAGGCTCGAATGCGTCGAATATGTCGCAGCTAGCGCGCATCGCGTGGTCATCTTTTCGAAGGCAACCGGTCAAAAGGTGGCGGCTGGCGAGGAGATCGCGCAAATCCTTGATCCTACCACAGGTGAGCGAACTTCTGTGACGGTGCGCTCCCCTGGGATTATGTTTGGGCGTACCGGAAGCAGGATAGCGGCACCCGGTTCGACCCTCGCGGCTATAGCAGGCACGACCCCGCTGGATTCGGATTGTGCCGATCCCTTCCCCTAAACTCAGCGAAATAACGCTGGACAGCGGGTTCGACATTTATCGAGCCCTAAGCTCTATTCACTGGCTAAAAAGGGCATCGGCATGATGCACTGGGACTTCCTGCACTTTATGCAGGAGCAGTCCCGCAGGGAATGGCACATGTGCCGCTCGGAGTGGTCGGGGTCGGCTCCATCGGGGTCGCCATCGCTCGTCGGGGCAAAGTGCCGGAATGACAGTCGGCTCGAAATCCGATGTGACCGAACCAATCGACGGCGTCGACAGGCTTTTCCTGCCGGAAGGGTTCGGAGATCTTTTGCAGCTCTCCGATATTGCTGTGCTTGCTATTCCCCACGTTCCAAAACTACCGAACTAATCGGCCGTGAGCGGCTTCCTATTATGCGCCGCACTGCCTTCCTGATTAACATTGCCCGAGGATCAGTAGTTGCGGAAGACGAACTCGTGGAGGCCCTCCAGGCCGCCACCTCCTCGATGTCTTTTACCGTGACCATTCCCGGCGGACAGTCCGATTTGGACGATGCCTTAACGTTGTCATCACCCCCCACGTCTCAGCTTATTCGAGTTGAACATAACGCCCGCGTATTCGAGATCTTCGATGGACAACCTGCAGCGATTCCTTGTCGTCGACCTGACTCGAGGCTACTGAGGCGTACCGCGCTCAAAACGAAAGGGTGGTACAGGACGACCGCCTTCGCGGCACCCAAAACCCTCGTTGACTGACGCTCCGCCATAGCCGCTCTCGCCGCGGGCGGCTATCGATTCCGCCGCCTGATTCAGTCTCAGGCTTCTTGCGGCAAGTTCTGGCAACGCCCCATCCTGGTCAATCCGGCCTGAATCAGCGCACTTCAGGTGGAACGACCATCTAACCGAACTCCACAACGCCTGCTCCGGATTCAGGACTGCGGGCGAGGACTTCCAGCGAAGTCCCGGCTGTGAAGCAGGATTTAAGCGTGAGCGTCTGCCCAATTGCAGGAATGAGTATCGACATATCGTTACACTCGACACTGGGACAAACGGAGGCGGCTTCACGGGGGCTGCTCGTGGCTCGTGGCTCGTGGCTGGACGGCAAGGGGAAGGGCATGACCCTAGCGCCCATCAGATCGCATGGTTTACCATGCCGTCAGTCGGTATTCGACGTTGCCTTCATCAATGACGCTCTGTCATAGCGTCACTACCGTCGAGCCAATTGCTTCTGCGTGCGATGCAGCCGAGCTGTCCAGTGCGTGTCCCTATCGATCGGTATTCGGCGTGTACGGCGACTGCTATCCATTGGGATCATTTGGCGCCCCTGCGGCGGTCTCTCCGTCGCCATCTCAAGGAATAAAGAATGATGTCGCGGCCAGAGCCCATAGCTACCCGATCGATTGCAGGCGAAACTAGGTGAAGCATGTCATGAGTGGTTTTGAGAATGGGGATTCTCAATGGTCCGGCTTTACTCGCCGGAACGTCTTCCGGGTCGCGGCCGCCGCGATGACAATTCCCCTGATCGCGCGTAGCGCGACGGCCTTTGCGAATGACAGGCTCGCAGGTTCTGGCCAAGTCATCGTGCAGTCCGTGGGAGGGGGCTTTACCCAGGGCATTCGCAAGTACGTGTGGGAGCCCTTTACCAAGGCGACCGGGATCAAGATAGTCGATGTAATTGCCGACGTTGCCGAGCCTCAGGTGAAGGCAATGAACGAAGCGGGGCGCGTCGATTGGGACATCGCCTTTGTTCAAAGCTCGCAATTTCCGCCGATGGACGCAGCCGGCATATTCGCGCCCATTGACTACAGCCTTTGGGACTTCGAGTCCTTGGAGGGCGTACCCGCAGCGGTTCGTTTAAAGAACGGAGTGGCGGTGTTTGCAACTGCGCAGTTGCTCGCCTACGACAAGCGGGTGTTTGGAGCCAATGGTCCGAAGAACTGGGCAGAGTTCTGGAATGTGAAGGAATTTCCGGGACCGCGCGGTCTCACTGCTCTGGCGTCAACCCAAAAGAACAATATTGTGTTCGCGTTGCTGGCGGACGGGGTAGCTAGGTCAGACATCTGGCCACTGACGGACGACAAGATTGACAGGGCAATAAAAAAACTCGATCAGATCAAGCCGCACATCACGAAATGGTGGACGTCAGGCGGCGAGCCACCTCAGTTGCTCATCAACCGCGAGCTTGCAATTACAAGCTGCTACGACGGTCGTGCGATCAACGCAATTCGTCAAGGTGCGCCCATTGGTATTGTCTGGGATGGCGCATATGTCAATTACGGATACATAACAGTACTCAAGGGTGGCCCGAACAGCAAGAATGCGCAGAAGTTGGTGGCTTTCTTAAATCGAGCTGCGACAGCTGCAGGCAACACGGTGGGAACTGGCTATCCTGGCCCAAACACACACCAGCTTGATCATTTGCCGTCCGATCTGGTTCCGCTGCTCAGCATTAGTCCAGAGAATGCGACGAAGGTGTTGCACGAGGATTCCGCTTGGCTTGCAGCCAAGCGCGACGACGGCGCGACGAATCTCGAGCATATCGGAAAACGCATGCTGGAATGGCGGGTACAGTAGCGGGCAAAGTGGGATGGGAATTCTCGGCGGCTTCGCATTGGGCGGAGCCCACGCTCTGGGCCTGCACTCCTGCCTTACGAAACATCCTTCTTGCGGTGTGCTTCGCGTGCCGCTCGCAGCGCCGCCTGTTGGTTTTTTGGGATTCCAAATCGGTTCGCTAGCGAATTCTCTACGCATCAGTGAGAATCCAAGTCGGTTGTGTTGCGCAAAACGCTGGAGATAAGCGTCTCGGTGACCGCCCTTCGTTCTTTTTGTTGCTCGATTGCTTATGCTCTCACTACGGAAACAACCCTGGTGATTGTCGGGCAGGCAGCGCCGACACGACCGCCGCGATCACGCTGCGCGAGGCTTGGTCATCTTAATCGGCAACGAAACCATGCTGCCATATGAGCGGCCTCTGCCGAAGGCAATGCTTTCGACGAGACGGACCCTAGACCTGAAGTAGCCGGTCACCCCGAGCGATTGAGGACTTGCGAATCCACTATCACAAAGGGCGCAACGGCGGGTCGATGGATCGCGCGGCACACACCGGTCTCGCTCTCGGACGATGTACAGCCGACTGCGAGCGACTGCTGCCAACTACCGACGCCCCCTCGAAGATTGAGCGTTCTGGTCGCAGCAGACAGTAATGTGGCAACGCTACACTCGTTTGCGAAGCGTTGGCTATTCGCCGAATCATTAGCCGAGGGTACGAGATGGTCGTTACCGGCGGCTTCATCGAGCTCGAAGTTGCAGAGCGTACCGTGTCGAGAGGTGCTCGAGATAAATGCCCGCAGGGCTTTCGCATCACCTGGTGCTTCAGCCGAAGCGCCATTGAGATAAATCTTCCCAGTAACGGATCTGGCGCAGGATTTCGGCCCTTCGACCGGCCACATTGATTTATTTCAGCTTCAGCAACCCAATAGTACTTCGCAAAGAAACTCCAAACCACATGGTCGCGGAGGCAAAAACGCAGATGGGGACGGAGCGCAGATTGGGAGGGAATAATGAGTAGCGCCATGCGGGTCTATCCCCGCGGGGTAGACCGCGTGCGCAAGAAGCTAGAATCCGTCAAAAAGAACATTGTGGTCTGGTCCTCGACGGGCGCCGCAGCGGAAGCGCTAGGATGCGCTGTGGGGGGAAGAGGGGCAATGCCAGGCGCGAACAATGCTTTTGTGGAGTTTTCTGGCGTACAGAAGACCTACGACGGCGAAACGCTGGTCGTTAAGAATCTGAACTTGGACATATCCCGGGGTGAGTTTCTGACCATGCTGGGGCCGTCGGGCTCCGGCAAGACGACGACACTTATGATGCTCGCCGGCTTCGAGGCGCCCACTCATGGCTCGATCCTACTGGCAGGCCGCGCGATCGATAACATGCCGCCGCACAAGCGCGACATCGGCATGGTGTTCCAAAACTACGCGTTGTTTCCGCATATGACCGTGGAGGAGAACCTCGCCTTCCCACTCAAGGTCCGCAAGCTCGGCCGGGGTGAGATCCAGGCGCGCATCAATCGGGCGCTCGACATGGTGAGACTTGGCTCGCATGGTGAGCGTCGGCCCGGTCAGCTTTCCGGCGGGCAGCAGCAGCGCGTTGCGCTTGCCCGTGCCCTCGTCTTCGACCCCAAGATCGTGCTGATGGACGAGCCTCTCGGCGCGTTAGATAAACAGCTGCGCGAACATATGCAGCTTGAGATCAAACACATTCATCAAAAGCTCGGGGTCACCGTAGTCTATGTTACTCATGATCAGAGCGAAGCGCTGACTATGTCGGACCGCATAGCGGTATTCAGCGAGGGGGTCGTCCAGCAGCTCGCACGGCCCACCGAGCTCTACGAGCAGCCGCAGAACGCTTTCGTGGCTCAATTTATCGGCGAGAATAACCAACTGCACGGCAAGATCGTTGCGATAAATGGCAGAACCTGCCAGGTGGAGATCTCAGGCGCGGGTATAGTCCATGCGCTCACAGTCAATGTCGAGCTGGCCGGTCGAACGACCATGCTATCATTGCGGCCAGAACGGGTGAAACTAAACCCAGCGCCCGGAACGCTTCCCAACGTCTTCAGTGCGCGGGTGGCGGAAGTAATTTATCTAGGCGACCACGTCCGGGCACGGCTTTCGGTCTGCGGCCAGAACGACTTTGTCATTAAGCTGCCCAACTCGGAAGAGCGAACCCCAATCGAAACTGGTATGGCGATCACGATCGGCTGGAAAACTGAGGATTGTCGAGCGCTGCATGTGCCGTGACGGCCAGAGGCGTCGTCAAAGGTGGGCGGAAGTTTAGCAACATTGCTCCTACTCCGCGAGGAGCTGCACAGCAGGGAAAGAGAGAGATGATAAAGATAACTACGACAGCCGGCGCCTTGGCCGGCATCGCCTTGGCAGCCGCTGTAGTTGGGCAAGTCATGCCTGCGAATGCGGGCGACCAGTTGACGATCACCGGCTTTGGTGGACCCGGTCAAGAAATCGAAAGCAAGGTCTATTTCGAGCCCTTCACGAAAGCGACTGGGATCAAGATCGCGCAGGACGTGTGGAATGGCTCCGAGCTCGCCAAGGTTCGCGCCATGGTAGAGACCAGGACCGTGACCTGGGATGTGGTCCTCGCCGGCTCACAGCAAGTCGCATTGTGCGACGAGGGCCTCCTTGAGCAAATCGACTGGAAGAAGCTGGGCCTCGACCGGGCCAAGTTCGGTGAGGGCGGCAAAGCTGATTGCGGTGTGCCGCAGGCAGAGAATCCCCAAGGCATCATCTATGACAAGGACAAGCTGTCGAACGGTCCAAAGACAATTGCCGATCTGTTCGACCTGAAGAACTTCCCAGGCAAACGGGGTTTAAACAAGACCCCCAAAACAACACTCGAATACGCACTGATTGCCGACGGTGTGAAGGCCGAGGACGTCTACAAGGTTCTTAACAGGCCCGAAGGCGTGGACCGCGCCTTCAAGAAGCTCGATACGATCAAGAAGGACATCGTCTGGTGGGTGTCCGGCGCCCAGTCAAGGCAGCTACTCGCCGACGATCAGGTTATCATGACCGCTGATTGGTCGCCTCAAACCAGCGCGGACGCGATTAGAAAAGCCGGCAAGCATGTAGGTATCTTGTGGAACTCGGCGATATTGAACACGACCTTCTGGGTCATTCCGAAGGGTGATCCGCGACTTGACGACGCCTACAAGTTCATCGCGTTCGCATCTTCGCCTCAGGCGCAGGCCAACATGGTGCGATTGTCATGGGTCAATCCCGCCAACAAGGACGCGATTGGACTTGTCGATCCGGCGATCCTATCCGGCCTTCCGACTGCGGCTGACAATCCGGTGCAGTATAGCCCCAAGTTCTGGGCCGATAAGGGGGACGAGTTGAACCAGCGCTTTGCCGCCTGGCTCGCGAAGTAATACCCAAGACAGAAGGAATCGCGGGGAGAATTTCCGTTCTCCCCGCCACATCCAACGGATGAACTGAGAGAGGAATAGATGGCGACAATGGCGCTCCAAATCGCCGGCAGCCCCAGCGGCGTGGCGCTGCGGGCCAAGCTGCAGCGAGCTGAGCGCTGGCGCAAGCTGAGGGCCTTTTCCCTCGTCCTTCCGATGCTGCTGGTCGTCTTAACCGCCTTCGTCCTGCCTATTGGCCGGATGATGTTTAACGCGATCCACGACGATACACTTCTGACCTTGATGCCGCGGACGATGGCAGCGCTAAGCGCCTGGGACGGCAAGGGCCTCCCCGACGAGACCGTCTATGCCGCACTTGCAGGCGAGCTGAAAGGGGCTTGGGCGCAGAAGACCGCAGCCCAGATCGGTAAGAGGATGAATTATGAGCTGCCTGGCGCCAGCAGTCAGGTAACGTCGAGCGCCCGCAAGGCGAGCACTCTGTCCGCCGGCCCCTACAAGGCGGCGTTGATCGAAATTAATTCGCTCTGGGGGCAGCACGACGTCTGGAGTCTGCTGAAGCGCGGAAGCTCGGCCTATACGGCCTATTACCTGCTGCGTGCGGTTGATCACCAATATGGTCCCGACAGCCAGATCGTCGCCTCGCCGCCGGAGAATGCGATCTTCCGCGACACCTTCCTGCGCACGCTGGGCATCAGCATCGGCGTGACCGCCGTGACCCTGCTGCTGGGCTTCCCGGTGGCCTATCTCCTGGCAAGATTGCCGCCGAGGACAAGCAATCTGCTGATGATCATGGTCGTGATGCCGTTCTGGACCTCGGTGCTGGTGCGCACCGCGGCCTGGGTCGTGCTTTTACAGCAGCACGGCGTCGTCAACGAAGCGCTGATGGCGCTGCACGTCATATCGCAGCCAGCTGAGCTTATCTTCAACCGCCTCGGCACGGTTGTGGCCATGAGCCATATCCAGCTACCCGTCACGCTGCTGCCGATCTACAGCGTGATGAAGGCGATTTCGCCCAGCTACGTTCGCGCCGCCCGCTCGCTCGGCGCCGGACCGTTCTACGCCTTCTGGAAGGTCTACTTCCCGTTGACTCTGCCGGGGATCGCCGCCGGCTGTCTGCTAACCTTCATTCTTTGCTTGGGCTATTACATCACCCCTGCGCTCGTCGGGGGACCGAATGACCAGATGATCAGCTACTTCGTCGCCTACTACACGAACGAGGAGCTCAATTGGGGCATGGCCTCAGCTCTTGGCGCAACCCTGCTCACCGCAACCGTGCTGCTCTACTACGTGTACAACAAGCTGGTCGGCCCCGACCGGATCAAGATCGGGTGACAACATGGCTTCTTTTGCCTATACATCTCCGATGGAGAAGGGCTGGCACTATCTGCACCGGCTGATCTGCGGGGCGGTACTGCTGTTTCTCATTGCACCGATCCTTGTGATCGTCCCGCTCTCGTTCAACTCCGTGCCCTTCTTCAGCTATCCGATGCCGGGGCTATCTCTACGTTGGTATCAGGAGTTCTTCCTGACCAGCCGGTGGCAGGGCGCGCTGTACAATTCGACCCTTGTCGCAGCGTCAGTCACGCCGTTATCAACGGCGCTAGGTACTCTTGCCGCCCTTGGGCTGAGCCGGCCGAACTTCCCCTGGCGCACCGCGGTGATGAGCCTATTGATCACACCCATGATCGTCCCGTCCGTAATCACTGCGGTGGCCGTGTATTTCTTCTACGCGAGTGTTGGGCTGCTCAACAGCTATGCCGGGCTTATCCTGGCGCACACCCTGCTTGCCACTCCATTCGTCGTCATCACTGTGACGGCGACCTTGATGGGGTTTGACCACTCACTGAGCCGCGCAGCTGCCAGTCTCGGCGCGCCGCCGATCACGGTGTTCTTCAAGATCATCCTGCCACTCATTCTTCCAGGGATGATCTCAGGGGCGCTCTTCGCCTTTCTCACCTCCTTTGACGAGGTGGTGGTCACCCTTTTCGTAGCCAGCGCCGAGCAGCGCACCTTACCGAAGGTCATGTTTTCCGGCATCCGCGAGGAGATGAATCCGACCATTACTGCCGCCGCCACCGTGCTGATCCTGTTCTCAATCGCCGTGCTGACCGCCCTCGAACTGCTGCGGCGGCGGTCGGAGCGCCTGCGAGGGATCGGCAACACCTGAAGGAAATGAAATGTCTTTGATCCGGCCCTCCGAAAACCTTTGGGAATTTCGGGATACTTGCAAACCTTACGTTCTGAAAAGTCGTACAGAGTGTTTGCTAACCGATACCGGATCCGGCGGATCATGGGGCAATCATCCCCTCACCGGGCTGTCCTGGCCTACAGCCAGATCGAAGCCATGGCTGACTTGGGTGCCAGTTATTCGATGGTCGAGAAATGTCAACGAGAATGGAAAAAGGCTGCAAACCTGCCGGCGGCAGCGCACTGGCAGAGTCGGTTTCGCAGCAAAAGCTAAGGAGCCGCAAGACGATGGGATCTTCAGGAGATTTGATGGGATCAACGGAGAAATCACCTACCGCAAACTCTCCGTGCGGCTCCGAACCTCTGCCGCCAGGCGTGAAGGTGGATTCAGTTTACTTGCGGTGGATGCCTGAGCAGCGAGCCGTCGGCTATCGCAACATGAACAAGCTTGATGCCACTCGTATAGTCCGCCGTGGCGTAAACTCTCGCGCTCTACCCGTTGCTACTCGCCAAATTTCGCCCCGCTGGACTTGGCACGATGAGGCCATGGACTTGGACCGCTATATGACGTCAATGCGCACCGCAGGTGTCGTAGTGCTTAAAGATGGTGAAATCCTCCTTGAACGCTATGGCCTCGGGCATACAGAAAATGATAGCTGGTACGCCTTTTCCGTTACCAAGT
Organism: Bradyrhizobium sp. CIR48; assembly: GCF_014198315.1. NCBI lineage: Bacteria > Pseudomonadati > Pseudomonadota > Alphaproteobacteria > Hyphomicrobiales > Nitrobacteraceae > Bradyrhizobium > Bradyrhizobium sp. CIR48. The sequence goes on along the minus strand of NZ_JACIHG010000003.1, from coordinate 299,973 downwards.
CAGTAACTGCAATTCTGGCCGGCGCGGCGATCCGGGACCGCTACATCAAAAGCATGGATGCGCCGGTCCGCGACTACATCCCGGAAATGAAGGGTAGCGCCTATGACGAGGTGACCGTCCGCCAACTGTTCACCATGACATCAGGCGTCAAGTGGAATGAGGATTACTTCGATCCTAACTCAGATGTGTGCAGAGCTGGGCAATGTTGCTACGAAGCGGGCATCAACCCAATCGTCGCGTACATGCGCCATCTGCCACGAGCCGCCGAGCCGGGCACAAAACATAATTACAGTACAGGCGAATCGGACCTCGCCGGAATTTTGGTGTCGAACGCGACTGGTAAATCGATGTCGGAATACCTCTCCGAGAAGCTCTGGCAGCCTTACGGTATGGAAAAAGACGCGGACTGGGTAGTCGATCGTTTCGGCCGAGATCGAGGAGGCACTGGTCTCTCAATGACCCTGCGTGATTACGCACGCATTGGCCAATTCATGCTGGACGGCGGCAAGGCCGACGGAGCCCAGGTGCTGCCGGCCGACTGGCTAACCGACGCGACCAAAGTCCAGGCCAGCTTCCCGGCGCCACAACGCGGTCACGGCGCCGTAGGATATGGATATTTTTGGTGGATCTACAAAAACGCCTATGCGGCGCTCGGTAGTGATGGGCAAGCAATTTTTGTCTATCCGCAGGACAAGGTAGTGATCGCCGTCAACTCTGCTTGGCCCGCGCCCACTACGCCTGAGGCGCCTCAAGCTCGGGACGGCTTCGTTCATGCCCTGTATGCGGCGGCAGTGTCATAGCGCCTATCCGTCCCGCCCCTGGTCGGTCCTGGCTTAGTGACAACCGGTCACGAGCACGACGGTGTCTACCATTTCCTAATCGTGGCAGTCGCAAGGGGTTTGATCGTGCGCCCGATCTACGAGCCAGAGCTTAGCGGCAACATTATCTCTGCGACCCAATGCCCGTCGAAGTAAACAAAGAGACTGGTGCGGTCATCCAAAACAAAATGGACAGGGTTCCCTACGTAGCACAGCCCGTTCGCCACGAAAGGATAAACTGGTGCCGAAGCGAATTCATACGAGTTCGCGTCCAAAGTCTGCTCGAGGACGTGAATTTCGATGAGATGCTGCGCGATGCTCGGAATAGTTTACAGAAGCGTTGATCGTCTAATCCAGTTCCGCACATCGAACGTCAACGAGTTGGGCCTCTCAAACAAATTGAAGAAAGGTACGCACTATGATTACCTGGCGCGAGGCGGTTTTCGCAGGCGATTTGGTGATGATTTCGGGTCAGTTCGGTGTAGGAAATGGCCCGGCGGGGCCCGGGCCCGTCTTCGACGTTGCGAGGACCCGAGAGGAGCGCGTGGCTGCGCAGACTGGGCATGCGCTGAAGAACATCGTTGCTGTGCTTACAGCGAATGGCCTCACAGTCTCGGATGTGGTCAAGTGCACCGTCTCCTTGGCCTCGGCGGACGACTACAAAGCGATGAACGAGGAGTACGCGAAAGTCTTCCACACGAATCCGCCAGCGCGGACGACGGTTGCGGTGCAACTGCTGTTGCCCCACGCGCTTGTTGAGATCGATTGCGTGGCTTATCGGGGACGCAAGTCGTGAGCGTACATGAGAGTTCTTCGGATCGACTCGAACAGATCCATCAACAGACACTCTTCGTCGACATGCACGCCCACCCAGGCGGCATCCACTATCCCGACGTGTCCCGCATCGGGGCCGACGAGCTCGCGCGGTATCGCCGCGGACTCATTGACGTTATCGTCTGCAACGTCGTTGGCGACGCCACCTACACTTACGTGAAGCCCGACGGGACGTTCGGTTGGGGCAACTACCGCCCCAAACCGGGGGCCGTCTTCGCGTTCGATCTCGATCGCATCTCGGCGATTCTGAGGACCATCGACGACGACGAGGTGGTGCTGGCAGACAGCCCGGCGGCAGTGCGAGCGGCCAAGCGCAAAGGGAAGCTGGCGTTGATGCCGGCGCTTGAGGGCGCAGACGGTCTGGAAGGCCGCATCGATAACCTTCACAAACTCTATCACCGCGGCTTGCGCCTCCTCCAGTTGGTTCACATGCGCGCGAACGAGGTCGGGCACATCCAGACACATCCATACTCACCCGGGGGGCTGACGTCGTTTGGGCGCGAGGTCGTGCGCGAGTGCAATAAGCTTAGGATCATCATCGACCTGGCGCACTGCAATACGGAGACCATCATGGACACCCTTGACCTCTCCGCGCATCCGGTCATTTGCAGCCACACGGGCGTGAGAAGCCTTTGCGGACCCCCTCTCGAGTCGGAGCAGAGGATGCAGATGCGCTATGATCGCTTCCTCACCGACGAAGAAATTCGCGCCATCGCGGCGAAGGGTGGCGTTATCGGCATCATCCCGTCGGGCTGGATGCCTAACCTTAGCGACCTGATGCGCCACTTCGATCATGTTAGGCACCTCGTCGGCATCGATCATTTGGGCCTTGGTAGCGACCGAGTCGGCACCGGTACTGAGTCCCGACCTGAACCCGCTAATTGGCACACAGCAGAGTTTGGCCTCGAGGGGAATTTCCGCGCCATCAGTGATGGTTTGCTGACTCGGGGCTATTCTGCTGAAGAAGTGGGAAAGGTGATGGGCGGCAACTTCTTTCGTGTCTGGGAGCAGGTGGCGGAGGCGCACTAGCCACGCAATCCCACGGGCATGGGCATGGGCAACGGGCAGCCCTCGGGGCCGCAGCGCGTCCCGGTCCCGTCACCCGCCCGTACGAACCTTCTTGACGAACGCCACGAGCGGTTTAGGCACCGTCAGCCTTGGCTACGCTAAGGAATGCGTCTGGGACATCAGGACCTTGCCGTGCGGTGTTGATGATGAGAGGCTGTCGATCAGGCGGTGTCCCGCGAGAAGGTTGCCATAAAATAACGCGGCTAAAGGCTTCGTTGCATCCAAGCTGCGAACCAATGATCTCGCGTTCGCCGCACGTCGCGCGTGGCGTGGGTTCCATTTGGGCGGAAGCTCTCCATCCGCGTAGTAATTTCCTAGGCTTGGTCCGTTTGTGGGGCTGATAACGCCGGTCTTGCGCTCTCGGAGAGACCGCGACTTCAAATCGGAGTTCGAGGAGCGCTCTGCCAAGCAGGCCGCTTCGGCCAGAAGGACCGGCAAGGGAAACTGAAAAAGTCCACGCGGCACCAGGTGACGATTTTAGGCCCGCCCTCCTGCTCCAGAAGCTGGTCACAGACGGCAAGAAGTTCGGCGACTTCAGACAGCTGTAGCGTCACTCCACCGTGACCGTCTAGTCGCTCGCCTGCTCTCGTGCGTCGAGCCAAACGAAAATTGTTGAGACAAAAGCTTCGCATTTCAAGTCTTCCGCGCAGAATTACTGCTCTGCTGCGCTTCATATTGCGCAAATGCCGATCCCGAGGCTGGTACTAATAATCCAAGAATAAAACCTCTTACTGACGTGGTCGCCCTGCTCGGCCAGGCGTCAGCCAGGGCAGTGGCGTGATTTCCGAGGTGTTCATGATCTTTACGATACGGTGTGAGGCGGCGCACAAGACTAGAAAGAATAGCGCTCCACCGGAGATCGAGAGCTCGGCAGTTGGCGCCTGGACAGCAGGAGCAGTGGGCTGGGCACCCTCACGTGAGTAATCTCGACTACTGACAGGCGTGCGGGATGCGACGCGTATCGGGAAGCTGTTGGCGCATTCAGGAGGGCGCTGTCGAGCCGGCAATAAATCTCACAAGCGGCGAAGGCTGGTGCCTGGCGCTGGGTAGTTCGACCTCTCCGCTCCCTTGGCGCGTAGCCGAACACGGTGGCCGCGTACGCTGGGCGCTTTGGAGGATTGTTCAGGAATTCGGCGCTTGGTCAAAGTCCCGACTGGCTCGAGCCTCTGATGTGGGACCGCGAAATAGTAGATTTACATGAGGAGATGATAACATGGACGAGTTCACGCGCCGCGCGATCATTCAAGCCAGCCTCGCTGCTGTCGGTACGGCCGCCGTCCCACGCATAGCGATCGGCCAAGGTCGCAAGATCATCAGGGCGGTCGGCAAGATCGATGTATATGACCCGGTTGTGGGTACATCCTACGCCACGTCCCGCCACGCCTGCCAAGTCTACGACACGCTATTCGGCCTTGACCAGCAAGGAATTCCGCGTCCCCAGATGGTGGGCAAGTACGAGGTCTCGGACGACAAGCTCACCTGGACCTTCGAATTACGCGAGGGGCTCAAGTTTCACGACAACGCACCCGTTACGGCGGCAGACGTCGTTCCCTCGATCCGACGTTGGGCGGCGCGGTCTGGCTTGGGTTCCGCGCTGTCGGAGTCGTTAAAGGACATTACACCTAGAGGCGAAAAAACCTTCACACTCGAACTCAAGGAACGCTTCGGTCTGGTGCTGGAGGCGCTCTCGTGGCCGTTCATCATGCGAAAAAAGGAGGCAGAGACTGACCCGACGGTGAAGATCAGGGAGATCGTTGGTTCGGGCCCGTTCAAGTTCAACGAGGCCGAAACAAAGCCGGGAGCGCAATATGTGTATGACCGTAACCCCGACTATGTGCCCCGCAGTGAGCCGCCCAGTGGTATGGCTGGCGGCAAAGTTGTCAAGATCGACCGGTTCATGTTTGTGCACATCCCGGATCCGCAGACGGCTGTCTCCGCAGTGCAGGCGGGCGAGGTTGACTTCCTCCCCGAGACGCCAATGGACTTGCTGGACCAGCTTTCGAAAGACGAGAACGTTAAGCTAGAGGCTCTTTACGGTGGCGAGATCGGGCTCTACCGATTCAATTTTCTGCAGCCGCCTTTTGACAATGTAAAGTGTCGCCAGGCAGTGCTACACCTCGTTGACCAGTCCGAATTCCTCAAGGTGAATTTCCCCAATCCTGGCTACTACAAGGCCTGTGCGTCGTACTTTGCCTGTGGCACCTCGATGGAAAACGATGCCAATACCGACTGGTTTAAGGACGCGCCCAATGTAGAAAAGGCGAAGCAGCTCCTGAAGGAGGGAGGCTATGACGGTCGTCCTGTTGTAATCCTGCAGCCAACCGACTGGCTGAATGGAAAGGTCGCTGCCGAGATCCTTGCCGCACAATTGCGCCGCGCCGGCGTCAACGTGCAGCTCGATGCAATGGCCTGGGCCGGGCTCGTGGCGCGCCGCGCCGTGAGGGGGCCTCAGGACCAGGGTGGCTGGAACATCTTTCCCTCATCGATAGCTGCCGCGGATGCTGCCTTCCCGCTCGGCGTTCTTCAGCAGGCGAACGGCGACAAAGGCATGTGGGGTTGGCCGAGCGACGCGAAGCATGAGGAGCTGCGTAAGAAGTGGGGCCAAGCCGACTCGATCGACGAGCGAAAAAAGATCGCGCGTGAGATGCAGGACAATGCTTGGAACTACGTGCTCTATGTTTGGTACGGCCAGTGGGTCCAGCCGTCGCTGATGCGCGCCAACATCAAAGGCATGCTCAAGAGCCCCTCGGGCTATTTCATACCTTGGTGGAACGTAGACAAGGTTTAGAACTCAAACCTGGTGCTCCAGTGAATCTTCCTGAACAGATGTTCGAATTAGACGGCAAGCAGTATCCAAATCCACAAGCGTCTGATCCACGCGAGTGCGGCTGGATGCTCGGTTCGCCACCACCCGCCGACAAGCGTATCTCGTTCGAAAGCAGCAACTTCAGGCTGTTTCCGAGGAGGCGTTGGTCGTTTTCGCACATGCGCGAGCTTGCGCCCACGGTAAACGTGTGGCGCGGCCCCGGCGCGCCTTCGCTGTTCGAACGCTACGATCGGTCGGCCGAGATCGACGAGATGAAGTCCACCGACTTGGAGGGCCGCACTCGCAGATTCGACGAAGCCCTCATCGACACCTATGCCGACGGGATGGTGGTGCTGCATCGCGGGCGCATCGTGTATGAACGCTACTTCGGTGCGCTCGAGCCGCACCTGCCACATCACTGCATGTCGATCACGAAGTCGTACGCAGGAACGCTCGCCGCCTCGTTCCTGCATGAAGGCGAGCTTGAGGCCGACAGGACGATCTCGCACTACGTGCCCGAGTTGCGTGGGTCCGGGTGGGAGGACGCGACAGTGCGTCAGGTGATGGACATGCAAGTCGCAGTCAACTACCGCGAGGACAGAATCGAAGCCTGGTCCTTCGCGAGCGGCAGCTGGCCGCGCCCGGCCAGCTACGCTGGGCCGGCTACCTTATGCGATTACATGCGCACGGTGAAGAAGGAGGGCGTGCACGGCGAGGTCTTCGACTACAAGACTGTCAACACCGATGTGTTGGCGTGGGTGCTGGCGCGCGTGACCGGCCGTTCGTTCACGCAACTGCTTCAGGAGCGCCTGTGGGCGCCGCTCGGCTGCGAGCAGGACGGCTACATCACGGTGGATCCGGCTGGTACGCCGAGCGCCGGCGGCGGTCTGTTCGCAACGCTGCGCGACGTGGCGCGCTTCGGAGAACTCATGCGGCGAGAAGGCGACTGGAACGGCAAGCAGCTCATTCCCGCCTCGGTCGTGTCCGACATACAACGAGGCGACGATCCGGCCAAGCTCGCGAGGGCGGGGTATACCCTGCTGCCCGGTTACTCGTATCGCAGCATGTGGTGGATCTCGCACAACGAGTTAGGCGCGTTCGAGGGCCGGGGTTCCTACGGCCAGCGCATGTACATCGCACCGAAAGCAGAAATGGTGGCGATGCGCTTCTCGTCGCATCCTCTCGACAGAGGGGCTGGCGACGGAAACTTCATGCCACATCTGCTGGCGTTGGCCGGCAGGTTGCGCGAATAGGTCAGGCAAGCGCCAACAACAATCTAAGCAACCGCACAGCAATCGAGCAGAAAAAGCCTCGGGCATCAAATCATGTTGAGCTATATTATTAGGCGCTTGCTTTCGATCCTTCCTGTCATGCTGATCGCGGCAATCATCATCTTCGTTCTTGTACATCTCGCGCCCGGCGACCCCGCGGCAGTCATGGCAGGCAATAACGCAACGCCGCAGACCATCGCGGAGATGCGCAACAAGATGGGTCTTGACGAACCGCTTTGGTGGCAATTCGGTGTTTGGGCGCTCAATCTGCTGCAGGGCGATCTCGGCCGATCGGTCCTTTGGGACGCGCCCGTCACGACACTGCTCGCGCAACGCATTGAACCCACCCTCTCGCTCACGATCACGACTACCTTCTTTGCAGTAACCGTCGCGCTGCTGCTCGGCATAGCAGCCGCGGCGAAAGCCGGCACAGCGTTCGACCGGCTCGTAATGGCGTTCGCGGTGCTGGATTTCTCGGTACCGGTGTTCGTTGTCGGATACGTGCTCATTTATATTTTCGCGATTAAGCTGAAATGGCTTCCTGTGCAGGGCTATTCGCCCATCGCAGACGGCGTGGGGCCCTGGCTGCGCAGCCTACTGTTGCCGACACTTACTCTCGGCTTGATCTTCATCGCGCTGATTTCCCGCATTACCCGGTCCACTCTGCTCGAGGTGCTCGGCGAGGACTTCATGCGAACGGCGCGTGCCAAAGGCGTCGCGGGTGGGCCGCTGCTGCTGAAGCACGCGCTGAAGAACGCGGCGCTGCCGATCGTTACTGTGATTGGCATGGGGCTTGGTTTTCTCATCGGCGGAGCCGTTATCACCGAAACGGTGTACAACATCCCCGGCATGGGACGGCTCCTCGTCGACGCCATCTCCCAACGTGACTATCCGGTCATCCAGGGCGTTACGCTCGTGTTCTCGGCGGTGTACATGCTCGTCAATCTTGCAGTCGATCTTTCCTATCCCCTGTTCGACCCAAGGATCCGTTACTAATGTCCACGCTCGTTAACGAAGGTACTGCGGCGGCGCCGCAAGTGCGCAACGGCATCGGCGACTTCGTGCGCCGCAACCCGACGATTGTGTTGGGCATGGCGCTGCTTGCTTTCGCCGGCGTGGTCGCCATCGCCGCGCCCCTGATCACGGGAGATCCTCTCGCCATCTCCACCGGCGATCGCTTGCGAGCGCCGGACGCCGAGCATTGGTTTGGCACCGACACGCTCGGCCGGGACGTCTTTGCCAGGACGGTCTATGGCGCGCGTATCTCGCTCGCGGTTGGGCTTTCCGTGGCGGCGCTGTCGGTCACCATCGGCCTCATGATCGGTCTAATCGCTGGTTATTATCGATGGATCGACGCCTTCATCATGCGGTTTATGGATGCGATGATGGCGATCCCCTCGATCCTGCTCGCGATCGCGCTCGTCGCCGTCACCAAGGGCGGTCTGGCCATCGTCATTATCGCCATCACCATTCCGGAAATCCCGCGCGTCGTGCGCCTCACGCGCTCGGTTGTGCTGTCGACACGCGAGTTGGCCTTCGTGGAAGCCGCCATTGCTTCCGGCAGCCGCGACTTCAAGATCATCCGTCGCCATCTTCTACCCAGCACGATCGCCTCGCTGGTCGTGCTGGCAACCTACGTCATAGCGGCAGCTATGCTGTCGGAGGCGGCGTTGTCCTTTCTCGGTGTCGGAGTGCCGCCTGAGATTCCCACCTGGGGCAACATGATCTCGGAGCATCGGCTCTACCTAGCGCGCGCGCCCTGGACTATTTTTTTCCCCGGCGCGTTCCTGACCATCGTGGTGCTCGCCGTTAACCTGCTGGGCGATGGGCTGCGCGACCGCCTAGACCCTCGCCTCGCCCGCCGGATGTGAGCTAGACGATGACTGAAACTGTCAGCACGCCCGCAACGTCGTCCATCCTCAGCGTCGAGAATCTGCGCACCCATTTCTTCACGCAAGATGGTGTCACGCGCGCGGTAGACGGCGTGAGTTTCGATGTCAAAGCTGGCGATACACTCGGCATCGTCGGCGAAAGCGGTTGCGGCAAAAGTGTCACAGCACTGTCGATAATGCGCCTGCTGCCGCCTAAGCTCGCGCGCACCGTCAGTGGGCGCGTGCGCCTTGAGGGGCAGGACATCCTGACACTCAACGAAGCCGATATGCGCGAAATTCGCGGCAACCACATGGCGATGATCTTCCAGGAGCCGATGACATCGCTTAACCCAGTGCTCACCATCGGTGATCAAATTGCCGAGGCGGTGATGATCCACCAGAAGAGGACCGCGCCGGAGGCGATGGAGCGTGCGGCCGAGATGCTACGTCTGGTGCGCATTCCCGATGCCGAGCGGCGCCTGAAGGACTACCCGCACCAGTTCTCCGGCGGCATGCGCCAGCGCGTGATGATCGCCATGGCACTGTCCTGCAATCCGCGACTGCTGATCGCCGACGAGCCTACAACGGCGCTCGACGTCACTATCCAAGCGCAGATTCTGCGCCTGATGCTGGAGGTGAAGGAACGCATCGGCGCCGCCGTCATACTTATCACCCACGATCTCGGCGTCGTCGCGGAGACTTGCCAGCGCGTAATCGTCATGTATGCGGGGCAAAAGATCGAGGAAGCTGAGGTGAATGAACTATTCGATCAGCCGCTGCATCCATACACCCGCGCGCTGATCGCGTCGCTTCCGCGGCGGGGCAGCGCAGCGCGATCTAAACGTCTCTCCGAAATCCCAGGTATCGTGCCGACGCTCAATCAGCCAATACGGGGCTGCGCCTTCGCGCCACGCTGCGCGCATGCCACCGAGCGCTGCCGTGCCGAGGCGCCGCCGTTCGCGCCGCAGGGGGAGACGCATTTCGTCGCCTGCTGGGAAGCAGTGAGGGGGCTGGCCGCATGAATACCCCCGCGCTCGAAGTTTCGAACCTTCAGAAGTACTTCTCCGTGCACCGGGGGCTGCTGCGGCGAGAGGTTGCGCAGATCAGGGCGGTGGCCGGAGTCACATTCTCTGTCGCACGCGGCGAAACTCTTTGCCTGGTCGGGGAGAGCGGCTGCGGCAAGTCTACTGTGGCCAAGCTCGTCATGCGCCTCACCAAACCAACCGGCGGCACAATCCGGCTCGACGGCAAGGACGTAACGAACCTTGACGAAGGGGAGTTGCGGCAGCACCGGCGACACGTGCAGATGGTCTTCCAGGACCCGTACGCATCACTCAATCCGAAGGTCACCGCCAGCACCATTGTGGGCGAGCCGATCGAGAACTTCGAGGGACTGTCCGCCTCCGAGCGAGAAGAGCGGGTCGCGGCTATCCTGCAGAAGGTGGGTCTGCGCTCAGATGCGATGCGGCGGTATCCATTCGAATTTTCGGGCGGCCAGCGCCAGCGCCTCGCTATCGCGCGCGCGCTGGCGGTAAATCCGAGCCTTATCGTCGCTGATGAGCCCGTGTCCGCGCTCGACGTATCGGTGCAGGCGCAGGTGCTCAACTTGCTAATGGACCTGCAGGACGAGTTCAAGCTTGCCTATCTGTTCATCAGCCATGACTTGGGTGTCGTCGAGCACATCGGGCACCGCATCGCGGTGATGTACCTGGGACGCATCGTTGAGACCGCCCAGAAAGAAGCGATTTTCGGCGAGCCGCTGCACCCCTACACTGAGGCGCTCATCGATGCGGCACCAATCGCGGACCCGCGCCTGAAACGCGAGCGGCTATTGATCGAAGGCGACGTACCCAGCCCGATGAACCCGCCTTCCGGCTGCCACTTCCACACGCGCTGCCTCTACGCTACGCCACGCTGCCGCAGCGAGGACCCGCAACTGCGTGAAGTGGTGCCGGGCCACTTCGTCGCGTGTCACCTGCGTGAGGACGGCTATTGCGGGCGGCTGCCGCGGCCCGCGTGATCTCGTTGAAGCGAGGCCTGAAGAACCAGCCGGTGCTCCTTTTTACTGCCTCGCTCTCAAGCGAGAAACAACTTCGGCTCACCCGAGCCGAACCGAACGAGTTCTTCGTCCGGATGATCCGGATCTAGCTGCCTCACGCAATGCCTATGGCTGCATCCCCATCGAACTCGAGCCCTGGGCTGGCCTCCCGGCCTTTGCTGCTGGCGATCCTCTCGTTTTTCGCCTCTCCACGCATGCCACCAGACACGCACGAAGTTACCCGAAATGGGAGTTCGATCGTGCCTGCTTTGCCGAGAACGGGCAGAGCTTCAATCCGCATTTCGTCACGGCGGCGAGCCAGCCGATGCTGTGCTGTCAGTGCGGTATGGACGCAAGGCGAATGCATTTAGAGAATTTGTGCCGAAGAACCTCTAGGCTGCTTCGCCATGATCAATACGGCGTCGGCTTTCAGCTTCTGCCTCAAATAGCAACGCTCCCTGCAATGAACGGAATCTTGATTCCCAAATAAATTACTTCCTCATGAAAACAGCAGGGAACGATTATGTTCATCGCGACGTGCACCAGAACGTAGTTTCGGCTGCGGCCATCTCAACATGCATCATTCTTGTATGCACGACGACATTTGGTTCAAGAATTCGAGTAGGCACATGACGGATGACCCCGAAAGACTCGAATTGGAGGTTGCTGCGAAGAGTGGGGAGCGCGTTTCGCAAAAATCAACAATCTGTAGGCGGATTCTTCTATCTGGGAGCGAGGGAGGGATCGGTTCTGCAATTGCGAACCGGCTCTCGCTTGAGGGCGTGTGCCTGGCGCCCATTGGTCACCGAGAGGTCGCCACAAATGGCGTGTTAGTAGACTTCAGAAATGATCGCGAACTCGCGAACGGTGTACGTCGCGTCGGGGGTCCATTAGACGGTATCGTTTTAGCGCATGGTTTGTTCAGAGGCGGAAAGTTGCGCGAGATCAATCACCCAGATTGGAGAGAAGTTCTGGATGCTAATTTGAATAGCGTTTTCACGATTCTTTATGCCGCTGACGAATTCCTTCGAGATGGCGCGAGTATTGTCATCATCTCGTCTACTGCCGGACTAGATCATAGTTTCACCGGCGGTGCTCAGTATACAGCCAGTAAGTGGGGAGTGAATGGCTTAGTCCGTCACCTTTGCCATGAACTGGCACATCGAGAAATTCGCATTAACTCTGTTTGTCCTGGGACGATAAACACCCCTATGGCCCAAGTTTTTGGTCAAGAGGAAGCAGAGCGCATACGCGCCGTCCCACTGAGGAGGATGGGTGAACCAACCGAGGTCGCCGCAGTCGTATCCTTCCGGCTGAGTCCGGGCTCGAGTTACATCACCGGAGCAAACATTCCTGTGTCGGGCGGGTTGATTTAAGCAGGATGGTAGGCAAGGTGATTTCGCGATGCAGCATCCATGCATGAATCACTCAAGAATGTTCGCCTAACGGTCTGTCGCACTCAGTCGATAGCGAGTGTCGCCGAACTTGGCAGACGTCTCTTAGCCACTGCGCCGAAGTCGGCGATGCTCACGATGTCGAGCGACGGACGCAATCATCTGTTGGCCATAACGCGGTTCTCGATGAAAAAGACATCGGTTGAAGCTTTGAAGCTACGCGTGCGACGAGATTGTGACCGACGAGCTGAAAGTAGCGATCGACCAGTTGTGCGATGTCCTAGGGCTTTATCTCATTACGCCCGATAAGTCCTTGCTGCTATGCGCCAATGAGAATGACGCAGATCCAGGCTATCGAGCGCGCCAGCATGCTGCCCATCCGATTTGGCTCCATCGAAAGCGTCACCCACGACTACTAGCGTCATGGCACCACCACGCCGTTCGCCTCTTTCAAGGTGCTGATGGGCCAGTCATCGCCCAAGGCGAACGCCGGTACTAGCATCAGAAGTTTTCGCCTTCCTGTGTCATATCTAGGCCAGCAACCTAGTCACGTCTTGTTTCTATACAGGCCATTCCGGTCCTAGCCTTCCGCCCTTTGTGCGAGGGAATCCTGCTTTGCGATCAACAAAATTGCACGTTTTTCGCCGGCACTCGGGCATTAAGAAGAATTTGTGCCTCCGAGATGCGCTAGCGTTCGTATGGAAGAGGCAACGCTCAGATGAGATTCGATCGAAATGAACACGCTTAGCTGCCTGGGGCATGCCTTATGATTGCCTTCACTAGCTCAAAGCGTCCGGCACGTTATAAAAACTCGAGCTTCAAAAGGCACCGATGTCATAGGATATCGGCCCTACGTTAACACTTGTTGCTGAGCACGCGGATCGATGCCTTGCAGCAGACGCAACGTGAAGTAGCGTCTTGCATGTCGCCTGCGTTCACCTCCACGAGAATGCTAATTGTCGCTTCAACGACCAGTCAGACGTAACCAGGGGGACCTCAAAAATGCAGACATCGATCAGGTTGATTTCCGGCGACTTCTTGGCACGGGTTTTAGCCATTACCGCCAGTGCTGCGGTCTGCTTTGTCGCGGGGCCGCGGACCCTCTGTGCTCAATCTACTCTCGATCGCCTGCGTGGCGGTGAAAATGCAGTTATCGGAATCGCCAACGATCCCCCATTTATGAGCATGACCCCAGACGGCAAGCCGGACGGCATCGGCCCAAGCATCGACAAAGCCGTCCTGGGACAAATGGGCGTTTCCGCTGTGGCGGCGCAAGTCATGGAATACGGGGCACTTATTCCCGCAGTGCGTGCGCATCGGATCATTTTCGCCTCGGGAGGAGCCCTGAATATAACACCGGAGAGATGCCAGGCGGTTCTCTTTTCCGAGCCAACCACGTGCATGGGCGATGCCTTCGTAGTGCGTGCTGACCCCGGGCAATCCGTCACTACTTACAAAGAGGTTGCCGATCGCGGTCTCAAAATCGGGGTCTGCGGTGGATGCACGATGGAGAAGTTCGCATTAGGCGCTGGCGTGAAACGGGAAAACCTTGTCATTTTCCCGGACGATGTAAGTGGGCTCAAGATGCTGCTCGACAAGCGTATCGATGTTTTGGCAAGTGGCGCCGGTCCCATGACGCACGTCCGAGCGACGTCCAGCAATCCCTCGCTCACCGCATTGATCCAGGTCAAGGATGCGCCAATGAGCTGTACAGGAGCCGTGTTCAGCAAGGAGGATGCTGAATTCCGCAACGCGTACAACGCCGGACTCAAAAAAATCCAAGAAAGTGGTGAATATACCGCCATCCTTAAAAAGTTTGGAAATGAAGAGCTGGCAAGCCTTGTCACTAGCCGATCTACCGCTCTGCTCTGCCAACAATAATCCATCTGCTGAGACTTTCGCGACGACAACCGCTGCTTCTTGCAAACCTGGTTGTCGTCGCGATGCTTGTGTGACGCACGATCGAGTCTAACTCGGCGTTAGCCCGCTCGCTGACGCCATCATCAAATGCCCGCGAACGCAAACACCTGTTCACGTGTTGGCAGCCTTGAACGTTCTTCTGCTGGGCAGCGCCATCTCGTCCTGCCTAGTTGGCATCCCCGCGATGAGTCATCTGGAGCCGACATGATCCCGCCAATGGTTCAGTTTGACAGTGTTCGTAAACTCTATGGCGCTTGTCCTGTTCTAAGCGATTTGACTTTCAGCGCATCGCTTGGCGAAAAATTAGCGTTGATCGGTGCGTCCGGCTCCGGCAAGACGACAATTCTGCGCATCTTGATGACGCTAGAGGCAATCGACGGCGGTAGCGTTATCGTCAATGGTCGATCTCTGTGGAGCGCTGAGACTGCGAGCTTGCATACCCGGCAGCGTGAGGCTCACTTGCATGAGGTGCGCAAGGACATCGGAATGGTCTTTCAGCAATTCAATCTATTCCCGCACATGACCGTCCTGCGCAATGTTGCCCTCGCGCCTATCCTCACCCAAGGCGTCTCCAAGTCGGCTGCTGAAGCACTTGCCATGCATCAACTTGAAATGGTTGGTATGGCCCATAAGGCACACGCGGTCCCGGCAGAGCTGTCAGGTGGACAGAAGCAGCGGGTGGCGATTGCGCGTGCGCTTGCCCTAAAACCTAAAGTCATGTTGTTCGACGAAGTCACTTCGGCGCTCGATCCAGAGCTCGTTGAGGAAGTGCTCAATGTTTTGCGCAAGCTCGCGCTTGAAACGGACATGACGATGCTGCTTGTCACCCACGAGATGAGCTTTGCCCGCGATTTTGCCGATCGCATCATCTTTTTAGACGGTGGCCGAATTGTAGAGGAGGGGGCGCCGCCTGAGATATTCGGCAACCCCCAGCAAGATAGGACCAAGCTTTTCCTACGCAAGATTGTCGCTGCGGGGCTGAGCTTATAAGATGCCCGGGTCTATCGAATTTCTTCCTAACATTCTTGCGGGCGCGGTCCTTACAGTAGAACTCACACTGCTGGGGAGCCTCATCGCTGGAGTAGTCGCGTTCACCGTCGCATTTGCGCGTCTTTCAAACTCCGCTTGGCTCCGTATTCCGGCCAGGGTCTTTATGGAGTGTTTTCGGGGAACATCCATCTTCGTGCAACTTTTCTGGGCGTATTTTGTCCTTCCGTTGTTTGGCATTTCGCTCACGCCATTTCAGGCGGGGGTCACCGTTCTCGGACTAAACGGCGGCGCCTACATGTCCGAAATCGTCCGTGGCGCCATGCTGGCTCTGCCGCGCGAACAATTCGAGGCTTGTATTGCTCTAAACTTCAGCCCCTGGCAACGCTTGAGCTATGTGCTTCTGCCCCAGGCTCTACGGTTGATGATTCCGCCGTTCTCCAACAGCGTCATCGAGCTGATGAAAGCGACTGCGATCGTCTCGCTGATCTCACTATCAGACATGACTTTCCGGGCGCAAACGGTCCGCACCCAGACCGGCGAAGGTGCTGTGCCGTTTCTAACTATCTTAATCGTGTACTTCGTCCTGGCGATCACCATTTCCACGCTGCTGCGTCGCGTTGAGTTGCGTCTCATGCCGAGCTCGGTCAGGTAAACCTGAGATGGATTGGGATTGGTCCTTAGTTTTGAAGATACTGCCCCAGCTACTCGAAGGGGTTAAGACTACTCTGCTTGCTAGCCTACTCGGCTCTGCGTTAGCTATGGCACTCGGACTTGCGATCGCCATCGGCCGGCGATCTGGACGACGAGTCTTGCGGGCGCTCTCGCACTCTTATGTGGAATTCGTGCGCGGGACTCCGCTCCTCGTTCAACTCTACTTCGTCTTCTATGTATTACCCGACATCGGTATTCTGTTGAGTCCTCTCACTGCTGGCGTGGCTACGCTGGGGATCCACTACGCAACTTATACCTCCGAAGTATATCGCGCTGGCATAGATAATGTGGATCGCGCGCTGTGGGAGGCGGCCAAAGCGCTAAACCTAACAAGGCTCCAAACTTGGCGGTATGTCATCATTCCGCTAGCAGTTCCTCCAATGCTGCCTGCGCTTTGCAACTACGTCGTTTCGATGTTCAAAGAAACGCCGCTGCTGTCCACGATCACGGTCATTGAGTTAATGGCTCAAGCCCGCATCATTGCCAATGTGAACTACCGCTATGTTGAACCGATGACCATGGTTGGCGTGTTCTTTCTTGCGGTCAGCATACCCTCCGTCATTGCCCTACAGTATCTTGAGCGTCACTACGGAACAGGGCGTGACCGCCATCGCAACATGTCTATATTCTAAGCTCATGCCACCATATGCCGCATAAGGGCGGCGTCTGGAGGTTCACGTTAAACTATTTACTCAAGTTCGAAGCGTGCAAATTTGTAACCCCAATCTGGAAGCAAAACATGCCCAACGTCCCGTGGCCCAACAATGCTAAGCTCGCCGTTAATCTAACGTTTGATTTCGATGCAGAAACTCTATGGCTATCGCGTGACCCTGCCAATATCGATCGACCTGGAACGCTGTCACAAGGAACCTACGGAGCGAAAGTTGGCGTTCCGAAGATACTCGAATTGCTTTCCAGCGAAGGCCTGCCAGCTACGTTTTTTGTACCTGGCTGGGTTGTGGACAACCGAACCCATGTCGTGGAGAAAATCATCAAGGCCGGGCATGAAATCGCGCATCATGGCTATTTGCACAAAGCAGTTGACCCCAAAGACCCTGAACTAGAACTAGAAGAGCTCGAAAGCGGTATTGAGGCGATCAAGCGTGTCGTCGGCATTGCTCCTGTCGGCTATCGCGCGCCGTCGGGGGAAACTAGCCCCAATCTGGTTCGTCTCTTAAGTGAACGCGGCTTCCTTTACGACAGCAGCATGACGGACGACGTTGAACCTTATCGCCACTTTCTGCAGGATGGATCCCCTGGCCTCGTCGAGCTACCTTGGCACTGGAGCTTGGATGATGCTCAGTACTTGTTAAGCAACGCCAAAACTCATCGCCCCATTCAGACAAACGACCATATCCTTTCGATCTGGAAAGCCGAGTTCGATGAGGCCTATCTATCGGGCGGCTATTTCAATCTCCTTATGCATCCGCAGGTGACCGGACGTCCTTCCCGTGTTCGCATGTTGCGCGACTTCATTGCTTACGTAAGGAAGCACGACAATGTGTGGTTTGCGCAGAGCCAGGATGTCGCCAATGCTTGGCTGCAGATTGGACCGAAACGGAGCGCCGAACCAATAATATCACCTTTCCTTAAGGTGAGTCAGGATGGCACCATTTCGCAGTGCTAGACCTTTTCACGCATTCAAGTTTGTTAACGCCAGCAGCACCATCCGACTCATTAGAAGGGTTAGAAGAGCAACAGCTCCCGTTGTTTTTGGGTGCTCTCGATGGACTTGATCGGCTCCTGCAGCGTGATGGCGGGAACGCTTCGAAGCACGCTTATCTGGATCGCCAGCTATCCGTTCATAGTCCTCGCCGTTCGAGATGCCGCGAGACCACGTCCCATCGGACGAGCGGAATTGTGGCGCTTTCCGGTGAGCAGACTCGTTGCGCTTTTGATCCCGGTAAGTAGCACCATCGGTCTTTACTAAAAGTTGGCGAGGCTCAGAGACGGCTCCCTCTCTAAGAAGCCTTTAGTTTTTAGCTCCAACAGCGAGCGTCTGGCCTATCATGTTCTCGATCCTCTAGTTGGCGGGCGCGATAAATCAGGTGCTTATGCTGCCCTGCCTCCCACCAGGCACAGCATTCGACCTTGAACAACGCGTACGGAAGTCGAATCCAGACGTCGGTCAGTTCATGCTATGGGAGTTGTTTTTGATGATGCGACTGCCCGATCGGCGGGAGCAGCTGTTCAACGGCGCCGCGTTTCAAGGACCCATGGTCTGCACCTGCTTTACGCATAACATGCATCGCACTATTCAATCTTGCGCTTCCCAACTACCACGCTTGGCGCGCTGCATTAGTAGCTATTCGGATGCGATTCGGTAGGAACAATCAACCTGTAGCGATCGCATTGCCTGACGCGGTTTTTCCACACTATATCCGAAACAATGAAATAATCCTGCGGGACGGCCTTCCAAAAATCCGCATACCGGCGCTGAGGCTGGTTTACTCAATGCATGACTGAAAAGTACTAGCTGGATCTCCCTCGCCTACTCGGGAGGTTGAGCCTTGCCGACACCAAACTGTTGGCCTCGGCTCGATTCCATTCAAGAGCCGTCGCCGCTGACGGCCATCCTGGATGTCGAGTTTAGGGGCAACGAAACTGCACACCGGGACGTTCGAGATGAAGTCTCGAGGTTTCGCCGCTTGTGTCAGCTTGAGGATTAATATGACCCTGTCAAATTCGCTCGCCACAATGGATGTTACGACGTCGCTGCACCCGTATACGGATGCGCGCGCCTTTGAGGCGACGGGGCCTCTGATCATGGATCGGGGGGACGGCATTTATGTCTATGATTCGGGTGGCAAGCAGTACATTGAGGCGCTTGCTGGATTGTGGTCGGTTGCCGTCGGATTTAGTGAACAGCGCTTGCTCAACGCTGCCATGCAGCAGATGGAAAAACTGCCTTATTATCACATCTTCGCTGGCAAATCGCACGAGCCGTCTATCAGGTTGTCGGATAAACTAGTCGAGATGGCGGCCGATCAGCGCCTATCAAGGGTATTTTATACCAACTCTGGCTCCGAGGCGAACGATACGGTAATTAAGCTTGTCTGGTACATGAATAATGCTTTGGGCCGGCCTCAAAAGAAAACGTTCCTGGCTCGCAACAAGGCCTATCATGGTATTACTATCGGTGCGGGCAGTCTAACTGGCCTGCCCAACAACCACCGCGATTTCGACCTGCCTGCAATCCCAGTAGTGCATCTGAGTTGTCCGCACTATTACCGGTTCGGGGTGGATGGAGAATCTGAGGCTGAGTTTACCCAGCGCCTGCTGGACGAGGCTGAACACACAATACTGCAGAAAGGGCCGGAGACGATTGCTGCGTTCATCGGCGAGCCCGTTATGGCAGCCGGCGGCGTCTTGCCGCCGCCGGAAGGCTATTGGCCTGGAATCGAAGCGCTTTGCCGCAAGTACGATATTCTCCTGGTCGCGGATGAGGTTATTACCGGCTTTGGGCGTCTAGGCACGTCATTCGGTTACAAAAAGTTCGGGTTCTCGCCCGATATCGTCACCGTCTCGAAGCAGATTACGTCAAGCTATATGCCATTGGGTGCAGTCCTGTTCGGAGAGCGTATCTACAACGCCGTCGCCGACAACTCTCACAGAATCGGTACATTCGGTCATGGCTATACCGGGTCTGCGCATCCCGTTGCTACAGCTGTCGCGCTCGAAAATCTGAAAATAATCGAGGAGCGCGACCTAATTGGCAACGCCGCAAAACTGCAGGATCAGTTCCAGTGCGGTCTTAGTCAACTGGCTGAACTTCCTTTTGTCGGAGAGGTACGAGGTGTGGGCCTCATTTGTGCCGTAGAGCTTGTCGCGGACAAGGCTTCGAAACGTCCCTTCTCGAAGCCTGGAAGAGTTGGTACTCTGGCAATGCAGATTGGCCACGAGCAAGGCCTTATCTTCCGCTCTATCGGCGATACGCTGGCACTATGTCCACCGTTGATCGTGACTGAGGACCAGATTAGCGAGATTGTCGCTCGGATGCGCCGAGTTTTAACCCTCACTGTGGCTCAGATTAAAGCCCTCGGCATCGATTGAACCGACGGCGGCATTCCTGATCTATGATCATGCTTGAGGACACTAAATCTGGTGCAAGGGCGGTCCGCGATCCTTTTTACTGCCATCTTAAGCGGTGACGTCGAAGGAAAAAGTTAAAAAGTCGATCTTGCCGATTTTGTGCTTTGCAAGGGACGGGCGAGTTCAACCCGGACGGCGTCAGCCTAGCAGCTATTATCATCCGTCCCCGCGCCCATCGCCCACTTCCGTCATCGATGCCGTACTCGATGACCGCCCGCACGATACGTGGCACCTTCGGTTCTGCGTCGCCAATAGCGATCCCGGACTTGTCTCGGCACGCCGGCGCCTCACTTGGATAGCCGAGAAAGGAACATTTCGCCTGGTTTTCTCGGTCAGCTCCGCCGCTCGATCAGCTGAGTGGATTCTCTGTCGCGCAGAAAGAGTGTGGGCTCAGGTGGGAAACGCCCTCGAGCTAGCTGTAGGCGTCCATCTGGGCCGTTCAGCTTGGCTGGTTGTTCGAGGGCAGGCGTAGGAGCGTCGAGCCGTCGTTTGGCTAATCCGCGGCGATGCTTTCGAGATTAGTGGTGAGCCAGCCTGAGGATCGACAATTGTTCAAGCCTGGCGACGTTGAACAGAGTGGCGATGGTGGCGACTTCGACCGTCGCCACCATCGCGAACAGACATTCTTGCGCTCGAGTACGCGCTGACGCTTGTTCCACCACGAGCAGTCCATCTCACATGGCCGCCAGCTGATGCGCCCCTCCGGTGAATAGAGTGTGATCGTTTCGGCTGCAATGTGCGGAGCAGAGTGAACGACTTGCTGATGAGGTGCGCGAGCTTCATTGGGCGCTGCGCGGGGGTGATTCCGGCGATGAGCTCTGCACAGCGGCTGGGTCTAGTACGCAGCAGCGAGCGCGGCCTTTCCTGTTAGTTCGCTTGTTCTCCCGCATCAGTCGCTTATGTGTTAGATCCTGGGGATATCATTACCGCGCTCGATGTCTTTTCTGGTCCGATCCCGGCAGTCCTTTTGCGTCGTGTAGTGGCTACTGGTCAGCCTATCGAGGCAGGCGAATGAGATTCGCCGCATTGGCGAGCGCGCGGTTCTTCAAGTTATCGGACTCACCCGTGGTGAGTTGAAAAAAAATCAATCCGCGGGGGCTGATTGCAGAATTTAAGCGCTAAGGCGCGGTTCGCTGCATCAAACAGCATTGAAATCCCGTTATCTTTAAGAGAGGACCAAACGTGGTTCTGTTTCACGTTCTTGACCGGTAAAGGGAGGAAATTGTGACAGGCGTCGCGCGGCTAGATGTCCACACGTGTCCCCATTTCACCCTGTGGTTCTCTCGCGGTGAGGACCAGATCTTGGTCCACGTGGGACGAATTACTCAAGGCGTCTGCTACTGCATAGTGCAAGTCGAGGCCTAGCGTGATTGCTTGTCCGCGGATGTTGCGGGGGGGGAGCGGTAGTTGTGCTTCGCTCGCGATGCGCGCGTGCGACTTTTTCAACCGACGTCATTCTGTTTGGTGGTGCTTGGGTCTCGCTTGACGCGGGTCGAGAATTCTTGGCCCGCAGCAGAGCGAATTCCATAGGCCGTAGCGATCCGTTTAATCAAACCAGGGGGAGAACTATGAGCGATCTAACCAACACTGCACCTAAAAATTCCAGCTTCGACCGCCGGAGTGTCCTGCGAGCAGTTGCCGCCGCGATGGCGATCCCGGCGGTTGCGCGAGCTACGGTTGCCTTTGCAAAGGACAAGCTCTCCGGTAGCGGCGAAGTCGTTGTGTTTGGGTGGGGCGGTTCAACCACCGCAGCCGTACGTAAAAACGTCTTCGAACCTTTCACGAATGCGACTGGCATCAAAGTCAGCGATGTGACGGGTGATATTGCCGAGCCCCAAGTCAAGGCAATGAACCAAGCTGGGCGTGTAGATTGGGACATCGCGCCGATACAGGCATCCACCTATCCCGCGATGAGCCAGGCCGGCATGTTCGTTCCGATCGACTACAGCCTATGGGACGACGAATCGATCGAAGGCGTACCTAAAGCGGTGCGCCTGAACGACGCATTCCCCGTGATCCAATCGGGCCAGGTGCTGGCTTATGACGAGCGGGTATTCGGGAAAAATGGGCCAAAGACCTGGGCCGATTTCTGGAACGTGAAGGCTTTCCCTGGGCCGCGCGGCCTCTACGCTCCTATCGGCAAGTTCAGCATCATTCCCGCATTGTTGGCTGACGGCGTAGCTAAGACGGACATCTGGCCGCTGACGGACGACAAAATTGAACGAGCATTCAAAAAGCTCGACGAAATCAAGCCGCACGTGACGAAGTGGTGGACGTCCGGTGGTGAATCGGGCCAGCTCCTTACCAACCGCGAATATGTGATGACCACTGCCTATGAAGCGACCATAATTGTGCTAGCTCGGCAGGGGGCGCCGCTGCGAATGGTGTGGGACAACACGCCTGTCAATTACACGTACTGGACGGTACTCAAGGGTGGGCCGAACAACGAAAACGCGCAAAAGCTAATCGCGTTTGTGAATCGAGCAAAAATTGCTGCCGCCTGGACGTTGAGCTTGCCCGAGCCTGGCCCGAATGTACATCAGCTCCAATATCTCCCGTCAGATCTGGTCCCGCTGCTCAGCATCAGCCACCCCGATAGCTTGATCATCGAGGACTCGGCTTGGCTTGGCGCAATGCGGCCGGACGGCAAAACTAACTACGACCACATTCAGGAACGGTGGCTGGCGTGGCGGGCACGATAATCTTCCCACCACGAGACGGGCATTCGAAGTCTGCTTGGGTCTTGCGATCGGCGAGACCCACGCCATGGGCTTGGCTTCTGGTGCCCGGAAGCCTCTTCCTCGCGGTACTCTTTGTCTTACCGCTGGTAGGACTGTTGGCGTTCTCACTTGGAATACCCAATTGGACCCTTTCGAATTTTCTGCGTATCGGCGCGGATCCAGCCTATGTGAAAGTTCTGCGAACAACAGTTGAGATAAGTGTGCCTGTGACTGCGTTGGCCCTGGTGCTAGCGTACCCGATCGCCTACGCATTGGCCACGCGAGGATCAATCCTGCGCACCTTCCTTCTCTTGGCAGTCGTGTTGCCGTATTTCACGAGTGTCTTGGTTCGGACTTTTGCCTGGATCATTCTTTTGGGACGAGGCGGCGTAATCAACGACGTCCTGCTCAAACTTGGTCTCGTCTCTCAGCCAATCTCGATGCTCTACAATCGTTTTACCGTAATTATGGGCATGACCCAAATCCTCATGCCGCTCATGATCCTGCCTATGTATACGGTCATGTCGAGCATTGATCAGAGACTGTTGCGTGCCGCAAGGGCAAGCGGCGCGAGTGCAATCGCGGCCTTTCTAACTATTTTCCTGCCTCTCAGCTTGCCGGGCGTGTTGGCCGCCGTGTTGCTGGTCTTTATCAGTTGCCTCGGGTTTTACATAACTCCAGCATTGCTTGGAGGTTTGTCTGACGTCACCATAACAATGGAAATATACAGTCAGGTAGTTGATCAGCTCAATTGGAACTTTGGATCCGCACTGTCTATGGTGCTTCTAGCCGCGGTATTGGCAATTCTGTGGATCGGTTCGCGCTTCTTTCCCATCGACCGGCTTCTGGGATTGTCGGACGACGAGAATGCATCGCATGCGGCTGTCCGCCAACCGTTGGGAAGATACTGGCTGATGCATATTGGCTCGGCAGCGAACGCGCTCGACCGATGGCTTCCCTCGATCGGAGGCTACAGCGTCTCGATTGCTGCGAGCCTGATGGGGGCGCTGCTTCTGCTGCCGGTGCTAGGCGTCGTCTATCTGTCGTTCAGCTCGTCGCCCTATTTCGAATTTCCTGCGCCAGGTTACTCGCTCCACAATTACGAAGCGTATCTCTCTGACATGCATTGGATAAGCGCTACGCTGATCAGCGTTCGTGTTGCGTTGATGGCAACCGCGATAGCAACAGTGCTTGGAACCATGCTGGCCTTCGGTCTTGCTCGCGGTCGCGTCCCCGGTCGCAAAGCCATTGTCGCACTTGTCATCGCCCCAATCATTGTACCAACGATTGTGGTGGCGGTTGCTACCTATTTCCTGCTCGCGCGGATAGGGCTTCAGGGCACAGAGTTCGGATTGGCTCTTGGTCAGGCGGTCTACTCCATCCCTTTCGTGGTCGTGATCGTAGCTGCCAATCTTCGTGACCTCAACCCGGCATATGAGCGTGCGGCCCGCAGCCTTGGTGCGGGCCCGGCTGCGACCATCCGAACCATTGTCGCTCCGCTGATTATGCCGGCGTTGGTCGTGGCTGCCTTTTTTGCCTTCCTGAATTCGTTTGACGATGTTGTCTATGTTCTGTTTCTGGGCATCGGGAGGATCAGTACTTTGCCTATGCTTATGTGGCAAAGCATCAGACAGAGTGTAAATCCCACCATATCGGCGGTGGCCACTTTGCAGTTTGCATTGGCTGCGATTGTCATCGCCGCCAATGCCCTATCGAGCTATCGAAGAAGAACCTGACTGTCGGGACTTAACACGCACGCGAGTCGATAGGGACCTAAGTATTGAAATCACATTGTAGGGCCTCTGGTCTGAAAATCGGGGAAATCGCGCCCCGGAATTTGTGGAAGGGCTCCCGTGGTGGATCGCGGTTGACCATATCAGTTTTTCAATCTCATCCGGGGAATTCATTCCGTTGCTTGGCCCAGCGGAGAAAACGACAACGCTGATGCTGGGTACATATGCCTCTCTCGATGCCGCCCGCTAGCTGGCCAGCGGATAGCGGAGTTCTTGCTGGTGCTACCTCCGGCGCACTCTCGGGGCAGCTTCATAAACAAAGACGGGTGGTCCGCGCTCTGGAGCCCAACCCTCCCTAAGGATTGCAAACGAACGTAGGAGGGAAACTGAGTGTCCGACTTTTCTGAGGCTGGGCACATACAACGTCCGGCTTACCTGTGCGAGCATCTTTCGGGCCGCCGCCGCGGCGATGAGCATTCCTTTTGCTTGTACGTAGCGCCGCCACCCTTGAAGACAGCCTCACTGGCTCTGGCGAGTCGTCGCGGTCTTTCGGGTATCCGCTTCACCCAAGTCTCTCCCAAGCACTGTTCGAGCCCTTCGCCAAGGTAACCGGAATCAACGTGGTCAACGTGATTGCTGGCGTTGCCGAGCCCTAGGTTGAAAGCAATGAGCGAAGCAGAACGTCGATTGAATTTCGAGGATCGCCCTGGGGCGAGTACCCGCCTCGGTTCAATTACACGCGCGGTGGCGGTGTGTGCATTAGCGCAGTTGCTCACTTCGGCAAGCGGTGTTTGAAGCTAGTGTTCCTAAGAACTGGAAGATCTGGAACGTCAAGGCTTTCCGGCACATTGCGCTCTCCTCTTTGGAGCACACGCGGTGCCACAATCGACAATGACTGGCGGAGAAGCTCGGCGCCGAACGGATCAATCGATCAATCCTACAGTACGCCTATACTCAGTTTTTGAGAGGCCAGCCGGCTGTTCTTGGCAATCGAAGCCAGTCGTTTGTTGAGATAGTCCAGGGATGCCTCGTCTAGCCCGGCGAACATCGTCAAATTGAGCGCTTGCCTCTTGTTTGACAGGTTCGCAATTTCTGCCCGGGCCTTTTCGGTCAGCGAGATCTGAAGGAAACGTGCATCGTCAGTGGATGTCACGCGAGATAGATAGCCTTTCTCTTCGAGCTTTTTCGTTTGGTTCGTGACGAAGGCCGGGTGGATTCGAAGCTTAGTCGCCACCGCGATCCCGGAAACCCCGCGGCCTTCATCGAGTCGGTCAATAGCAATCAAAATCAACCATTGGGGTTCGCTTATTCCCAACATATCGGCCCACCCCTTGTGTATCTCCTCGAGTTGGGAATGGATCTCGACGATGTTCCAGATGAAGTCCGTAACGGCCTTATCCAGTTGATCCTTTTCGCCCATTTTGGTCTTTCCGCTACGTCATGGTGCCTACAGGCTACGCAGGTGATTATTAGCGGGAATGCTCGCGCCCGTCTCGATACGATTTGACGCGACATACCGGTCATGCAAAAAATTAATTGACCAAAACAATTCATGTATGATATCAGAACTGCAGACTCTGAGGCCCTTTGGCCGATGGTTCATGTAAAATCTCCAAGGAGAACCTCCGGGATGCCCCCTGGGGGTTCTTTTTTGCTTTTTTTGGTTCATATGCCTACCTTAATACCAATTATGTTGCTGGATTGTCACGCACCTCAATCAAAGGATAACGTCTGGAATTAATTAATTGAAGCAATTGTAGTTCAGAACTATACGACGGTGGACGGAGAGGGGGCGCCTCGAAGTCGTTCCGTCAAGGCCAGCCCACTGGGGTGAGGCTAGTAGCGGCGGATCTGGACGACGGAAACGATATTTCAACTTGGAGCTTCATCGATGAAACTGACAAAGGGTCTCATCCTCGGTTCTGCGGCAATGTTCGCCGGCGCCGGGGCACAGGCAGCCGATCTCCCAGTCAAAGCGAAGCCGATCGAATATGTGAAGATCTGCTCGCTGTATGGCGCGGGCTTCTACTATATCCCGGGTACTGACACCTGCATCAAGCTCGGTGGTTATCTGCGTGCAGATACCGTGTTCAACACCCACGGTGACCTCGACGCTCCCAACGCCGGTTTGGGCGGCGCCCGTAACCGCCTCAGCAACTACTATACGACCCTCGCCCGTCAAGACCTGCAAATTGATACACGAACGGCGACCGAATATGGTGTGGTCCGGACTTTCGCCGAGATGGTGTTCACATGGTCATCGGGCGCCTATAGTGGTGCCGGCACGACCGGCGTAAACGGCTCGACCGCGTACAACGGAACGAATCCTGCAGGCAGTGGTCGCGGCACAGTTGCGGGTGGTGCCCTCGGTTTGTACTACGCGTTCATTCAGTTCGCTGGGTTCACGTTCGGCAAGGCGGAATCGCAATTCAGGACGCCTTGGGGCGAATATCCGGCAAACAACTTCGAATTGCCCGGCAGTGCTGGTTGGGACCCCGTAAACCAGATCACGTATACGGCCGACTTTGGTCAGGGCATTACGGCTTCGTTCTCGGCCCAGGATCAGGTCGCTCATGACCAAGGCAACGTCTGGAACGTGAGTGGCGCGACGGCCGCGGGTCTAGCGACCGGCACGTACGGTGCCAACGACCTCGGCGCTACGCGAGCTCCAGACCTCATCGCGAGAGTCCGCGTCGATCAGGCTTGGGGCCTCTTCCAGGCATCGTTTGCTGCGCACGATAACCATCCCGCTTATTACGGCGCCGATGAAACTACCGGCCATCCGGACGATAAGTGGGGTTGGGCCGGACAACTGGCGTTGTCGATCAAGAACCTCCCGACTGGCGCGGGTGACTCCATCAATCTGACGGGCGTATATGCCAACGGTGCAAGCCGATACGTCTTCCACGACTATATGTCGAATACTTTCGCGATGTATGGCGGTACGGGAATCGCGGGCGCCTATCAGAGTCTCGGTCTCGCTGGCGCATCTGACTCGGTGTTCGTGACAGGTTCCGGCCAGCAACTCACCACAACCTTCGGCTTCAATGGTGGCTATACGCACAACTGGGACCCCTACTGGAACACGTCCGTTTTCGGCGGGTGGGCAGCTGTGAGGTATAGCAACACGGCGAAGGGTTATATCTGCGGGGCCTTCGTCGGAACCCTCGCTCTTTCGACCGGCTTTGCCGGTTGCAACCCCGACTTCAACTATGCAGCCGTTGGTACGAAGACGTCGTGGACTCCCCTCAAAAACCTGACGTTCACTGGCGAGCTTGTGTACCAGATCCTTGATCAGAAGTACGCAGGTGCAAGCACTGTGACCTTGCCTTTGCAATCGAGCGTTGCAAAACCCGCCACTGTATATGAGCTAAAAGATCAGCATAGCCTCGTGCTGCTCTTGCGTGCACAGCGGAACTTCTAAGTACGCCACAAACCTAACGGAAGGAGGCAGGTAAAGGCTCTTTTGAACTAGTTTAACCTCCAAGAAGGCCTCCGGCATGCCCGCCGGGGGCCTTTCTGATTTTTTAGCCTCTCAGTCAATGTTGTCCATCATTGCTGACGAATACCGTCATCAGGCCCGCTTCGCCCAACGCACAGTGTCTGTCCTCGAAGCTGCTTGCTGAGGTCAATTCCGCGAGGCAGCTTGCCGAGTAGCAGTGCTTGATATGAATGCCCAGGGTGGTGCCGTACAGCACGTGCGGCTTGTCTTTCTGATGGAGAGCCTCGTGGCGAACTGAGATGCGCTCCAGTCCAGCGGCATCAACGTATTCGTTCGCTCGGACGCGAGTCGAAACGGAGTTGGCGCGATGGACCTCGGTGGCTTACCCACAGGCACGTGCCTGCAAGCGATTGCATGGACCGGGCTGCATGTCGTGCGAGATCCGTTCGGCTGCGAGCGATGATAGGAAGTCCCGGCCATTGCCAACGAAATGCCGACTACATTAGGCGACGTTCCTGTCGAACGCATTGAGAGACTGGTTTCGACGCTATGCCAACACCACGCGTGCGCGTGCGGCGTACGGCACAAGGCGAGCGCATCCGCGAGGTGCAAGCTATGACGGAGGTTGGCTTTTGTAGGTTGCGAAGGCGAACGCAGCTTCCACATTCGCCATGAATCGTCCTGCCGCGAGAATGGGCGGCAGACGGTTCCTACCTCGCTCGGTTTGGCTTCTTTGCCTGCACGTTGTGCTCGCGATGCCATGCTGACCTGGCTGAGCAACCGGAGGCTATCGGAAGGAGCAATCGACCGTGCGGCGCACGCGCACCTTGCTTAGACCCTCGTGGAACTCTTTTATGACGCGGCCTTCCAGCCCTCATAGGAAGAGCCTGCTGCAGGCGATCCCGTAGTTGCGTGTGCAGGAATTTGCGGTGTGTTTAGGTGTCCCGCTCGTTTCCTTGACCCACCGATGGTGGTCGTCCCACGCGGACTGGTGGCTGATTGCACTGGCCGGTGCGATCTGCCCCGCGTGGCATAGCGTGGCAGCCGCGTTCGCTACGGCCAGCCCTTTGGCAACTGGAAACTGCGATTCAGGCAATACAGCTTTCACCATGCATACCTTACTCTGTGCTCTCCACCGGGCTGCGGCGCCCGATTTCGAGACGTTTCCCGGCAAGCTTTTGTCCCGTTCTCCTTTCGGAGTTTCAGTCGTTTCCGACACGGGTAAGCCGGGCAAGTAAGAGCCGCCAGCAGGCTCCATTCTTTCGAACACTCCCTTCTTCTCCACGCCTCAACGGCGCACGCCATCCGGCGTCGATCCCTCGCGCAAGGGCTTGCAGAGCTCCTCGCCGGGGGGCACTCGGGAAAGGGCTCGCCTGCGGCGATCGCCATCACTGCCCCGTTCCCGGGTGCCGCTATTGGACCGGTCTCGTCGCTGCACTCGGACCCGCGTCCCCTTCGGGTCGCTATGCTCACGCTCTCCAGGTGCCATTTTCCATTGAGGCGATGCGCCGTTGGCGCACGCCTGGTGGGCGCTACGGCGCTTAAGCCACCTCAAGGCCAAGTCCCATGAAGAATCCGATGGAAGGCGGGCCGCGTCGCGGATTGCGCATTAGCGCTGCT
The DNA here is from genome assembly GCF_014198315.1 of Bradyrhizobium sp. CIR48. Classification (NCBI taxonomy): domain Bacteria; kingdom Pseudomonadati; phylum Pseudomonadota; class Alphaproteobacteria; order Hyphomicrobiales; family Nitrobacteraceae; genus Bradyrhizobium; species Bradyrhizobium sp. CIR48. The sequence continues at coordinate 270,645 of NZ_JACIHG010000003.1, read as the reverse complement.
GATGCCGAAGAAGATGATGAGGACGCGACCAAACCTTTGCCGGATCGGCTGATCATCGAGCTCACGGCGCATCGCACCCTGGCTTTGGGGGAAGCACTGGCGGAAAATCCCGCGGTCGCGTTCCAGGCGGTGTTGCACAACTTCGTGCTAACGGCCTTTTATCGGTTTGCTCCGTCCGGGTGCTGCCTTGAGATCGGCCTGCGCACGCCTACCTTTCCCGCTCAAGCTCCTGGCTTGAGAGACAGCGAGTCCGCGAAGGCCGTCGAGGCGCGGCATGAGGCGTGGAAGGCACGGTTGCCGAGAAAACGATCTCTGGGATGCGCACACGGCCCTGGATGGTACTGCGCAAGCATCCCTGTTCGCTCACTGCGCGTCATTTGCGGTCAACGCCGTCTATGAGCCAGCCAACCGCTACAATCAGGGCCGTGTCTCCGCCCACGGTGTCCGCACGCGTCTGGACCAGGCTGACGTGGTTGCGCGCGCGGTCGGGCTGGACATGGTGCAGGCCGGCTGGCAACCCACGGTCGACAACTATCTCAGCCGGGTCACCAAGCCTCGCATTCTGGAGGCGGTGCGGGAAGCAAGGGGCGAGTCGTCCGCGCAACTGATTGACCACCTGAAGAAAGCCGACATGGCCATGGAGGCCGAGCGCCTTCTCGACGGTTCAGCATGGTTGCCGGAGCCGCTACGTCTCGTCGACTCCAGCGCGTCGTCAGCGGAGCAGGAGGGTGAAGCAGGCCCATTGCCCGAATTCCTTGCCGACGAGGAGGATCCGGAGACGTCGGCGACGACGATCCGCAACAGCTCGACGCGGCTGAGTGACGTGACAGAGCGGGGTGGCTCCGGCCGCCCGGCAGTCGTTCGGGGACCGGTGCTCAGCGCTGGTCTCCTTTTTATTGCCGACGGCTGAGAGGGAGAGACAGGCCGGGAAGGGTTTGAGCTGTCGGGTCAAAGGAGAGCCTGATGGTTCGACCCCTTCCTGCTCTCCGAAAAACATCCTGCCATGACCGAATCTCTCACCGGCGGCGCCGCCGCCGCGCCGCTCTCGATGCGTGCTGCTGCAAGTCTCACCAGCGCCGCCGTCAGAGCCGCGCGACAGCTCCTGACCGATCTCGAATGCGGCCGTCGCATTGATGCCGCCGTTCTGCGTAGCGCCATGGAGGCGGCCTTCGGCGCCTCGGACGCTGCCGGCATCTGGAACTGGAAGACTGCCTATGACGTCTGCGAGGCGGCAACCGTTCTATTCCTACGCACGTTCGGCCCGGCCATGCGCGCCAAGGCTGGCTCGACGGCCGCCATGCTGCCGATTCTTGCCAGAATCGCGAACTGTCTGCCTGCCCATACGCGGCGCTCCGAGGACAGTCAGCGTTTCAATTCTCGACGCCGATTCCGCTTGGGCTCGCCGCATGCAACGCAGCCGGCATCACGCCGGCTGATCGCGTGCTCGAGCCGTCCGCCGGGACCGGTTTGCTTGCCATCCTTGCCGAACTCGCCGGCGGCGCTTTGGTATTAAACGAGTTGGCTGAGGCGCGCGCCGACCTACTCGACCAACTGTTCGCCAATGTTGAGGTCACGCGGTTCGACGCGGCCCAGATCGATGACCATCTCGATGCGAGTATCAGACCTATCGTCGTCCTGATGAACCCACCGTTCTCACCGCTGGCGAATTTCGTCGACGGATGGCTGACGCGGCTCTCCGGCACATCGCTTCAGCCCTGGCACGCTTTTGTGACGGTGGGCGCCTCGTCGCCATCGTCGGCGAGAGCTTTGCGCCGGACAACCCGGCATGGCGCGATGCCTTTGGTCGTCTCCAGGAACGCGGGCGGGTGGTGTCTTCCGCCGCCATAGACGGCGCTGTTTACGCCAGGCACGGAACGCACACCGACACACGGCTGCTTGTGATCGACAAGCTGCCCGCCGCGGATCCGAACGTCTTTCCCGCTTCATCGGACATGGCGGGCGATGTCGCCACCTTGCTTGACTGGGTGATCCAGCATGTGCCTTCGAGGTTGCCCATCGCGACGCCGGTAGCGGTCAACGCCATCAGGCGGCCTGCAATATCACGATCGGCCGGCGCCTCTGCGCCACACGCTTCGAGTGGCGTAGCGCCCGAAGGCGTAGAACTGATCTACGAGACGGTCGAATGGTCACCGCGGGAAGGCGCCCGACTGACCGATGCGCTTTATGAGGAATACGGATTGCAGTCGATCCGTATTCACGGAACGTGCGCACATCCGACCAAGCTCGTGCAGTCCGCGGCGATGGCGTCCGTTGCGCCACCGAAGCCATCCTACCGTCCACGCCTGCCTTCGAATCTCTTGGCAGATGGAGTTCTGTCGGACGCACAGCTCGAGAGCATCATCTATGCCGGCGACGCGCATTCCGAATGTCTCGCAGGCTCCTGGACTGTCGACGCGACCTTTGATGTCGTGGCCGCCGCGCGCGACGACGACGAAAACGCCGTCCGCTTTCGCCGCGGCTGGTTCTTGGGCGATGGCACCGGCGCGGGCAAGGGGCGCCAGGTCGCCGGTATCCTGATCGATAACTGGCTCAAGGGCCGCCGCCGCGCGGTCTGGATCAGCAAATCCGACGAGCTGATCGAGGACGCGCAGCGCGACTGGTCGGCGCTCGGCATGGAGCGGCTGCTTGTCACGCCGCTATCACGTTTCCGGCAGGGTACGCCAGTCCGCCTCGCCGAGGGCGTCCTATTTACCACCTATGCCACGCTGCGCACCGACGAGCGTGGCGAAAAGCTTTCGCGGGTCAGGCAGATCGTCGAATGGTTGGGCTCCGATTTCGACCGGCGCCACCACGGTCCACAACCTCTCTTATGCCCAACGCCTCGGTCTCTGGGGGCGGCGCCGACTTCCCGTTCGCCACGCGCGCCGAGTTCGTCGAAGCGATCGAGGAGGGTGGGGTCGCGGCGATGGAGGTGCTGGCGCGCGATCTCAAGGCGCTCGGCCTCTACGCGGCTCGCTCGCTCTCGTACGAGGGTGTCGCGTACGAGTTCGTCGAGCACCAGTCAGGAGCAGGTTCGCATCTACGACGCCTATGCTGATGCGTTCGGCATCATTCACAACAATCTCGACGCCGCGATGCGAGCGGCCAACATTACCGGCGAAACCGGAACGCGGAACGGGCAAGCAAAATCCGCCGCCCGCTCGGCCCCTTCGAGAGCAGCGAAGCAGCGCTTCTTCGGGCATCTCCTGACCTCGATGAAGACACCGTCGCTGATCCGTTCGATCGAGCACGATCTTGAGGCTGGACACGCGGCGGTCATCCAGATCGTGTCGACGGGCGAAGCGCTGATGGAGCGCCGGCTCGCTGAGATCCCGACTGAAGATGGGGCGACGTCCAGGTCGACATCACCCCGCGCGAGTATGTCCTCGACTATCTCGCCCATTCCTTTCCGGTTCAGCTCTACGAGCCCTTCACCGACTTGGAGTGCAACCTCTGCTCCCGGCCTGTCTATCGCGATGGCCAGCCGCTCGAGAGCCGGGAGGCCGTCGCCCGCCGCGATCGTTTGGTCGAGAAACTCGCCTCACTACCGCCGGTACCCGGCGCGCTGGATCAGGTCATCCACCGCTTCGGCACCGACTTGGTCGCCGAAGTAACTGGCCGCTCTCGCCGCATCGTTCGCAAGGAGGACCGCTTGGTGGTCGAAAATCGCGCGGGCTCGGCGAACCTCGCGGAGACCTCGGCCTTCATGGATGATGTCAAACGTATGCTCCCGTTCTCCGACGCCGGCGGCACGGGAAGGAGCTACCATGCCGAACTGTCGGCCCGGAATCGCCGCCTGCGAGTCCATTACCTGCTCGAGCCCGGCTGGAAGGCTGACGCCGCGATCCAGGGGCTCGGCCGTACCAACCGGACCAACACAAGCGCAGCCACCGCTATTTCGGCCAATCGCAACCGATGTGAAGGCCGAAAAGCGTTTTCTCAGCACCATTGCCCGCCGGCTTGATACGCTAGGCGCCATCACCCGCGGCCAGCGCCAGACCGGAGGGCAGGGCCTGTTCCGGCCCAAGGACAATCTCGAAAGCCCGTACGGGCGTGATGCCTTGCGTCAGCTCTACACGCTGCTCGCGCGGGGCAAGGTCGACGGCTGCTCGCTTGGAAGGTTCGAGGATGCAACCGGCCTGAAGCTGACAGATGCCAATGGCTCAAGGATGATCTCCCGCCGATCACCACCTTTCTGAACAGGCTGCTCGCGCTCACCATCGGCCTACAGAATATCCTCTTCACCGCCTTCGAGCAGCTCTTGACCGCTCGGATCGAGGGCGCGGTTGCATCCGGCACCTACGACGTCGGGCTGGAAACGCTTCGCGCCCAGAGCTTTGTCGTCACTGACCGGCGAACGGTCCATGTCCATCCGGGCACAGGCGCCGAGACCCGGCTGATCACGATCATCCAGCGCCAGCGCAACCATTTTGTAAATCTGGATGACGCTCTCGCGCGACTTTCCGATCGCCGAGCTGTTCTGCTGATCAATGAGCGCTCGGGATGGGCCGTGCAGGTGCCGGCGGCGAGCGTCATGCTCGACTACGGCGAGATCGAGCGGCGCGTCAGCCTGGTACGGCCGATGGAGCAGCATACGGTCCCCTTGACCCATGATGGCGGAGAGCCATTGGGCCGAGGCGGACCGTGAACGCTTCGCCGCGGCCTGGCTGGCGGAGCTTGCCGAGATCCCAGAGTTCACCGAAAGCACAATCCACGTCGTGGCGGGCCTGCTGCTGCCCATCTGGAAGCGGCTGCCGAACGAATCGACCCGCGTCTATCGGCTTCAGACCGACAAAGGCAAGCGGATCATCGGCCGCAAGGTTTCTGCGACTTGGGTCGCAAGCGTCCTTGCGGCGGACGCACCCGCGCTAACGCCGGACGCTGCCTTTGCCGCGCTGATGGAGGGACGGACCGTCCGCGATCTCGCAGAGGAGCTCCAGCTTCGCCGCGTCCGAGTGATGGGCGCATACCGCATCGAATTTTCGGGCTTCAACGACACGATGCGCGATCGCCTCCGGGCTTACGGCCTCTTTTGAGGAGATCATCTCCTGGAAGCTGCGCATGTTCGTGCCGACGGACACAAGCGGCGTCGAGATCCTGTCGAAGGTGCTCGAGACCTATCCGGTTGCGCGTCGGTGAACGGGAGGCCGCGTGATGTCTCGCGATGCTTCCGAACTGGCACACCGCCTCGCCCGCGAAGCCGAGGCGGTCTGCCGGCATTATCTCTCCAATGGGAAGCGGGCGGGGCGGTACTGGTGGTCGGCGACGTCCACAACACGCCAGGCCGCTCGTTGTTCGTGCGGCTCCAGGAATCGGCGAAGGGCCCCGCCGGCAAGTGGACCGAATATGTTGCGCTGAGAGTTATGTTGCGCATTTGCGATTGGGGGCTGTCTCACAGACGGTTAACAGCTTCTACGCAACATAATGCTAGTGCGCTGCGGGGGGGGGCGTGATGCCCCGCGACGCTTCTGAACTGGCGCGCCGCCTCGCCCGCGATGCCGAGGCGGTATGCCGCCATTATCTGTCCAACGGGCGGCGTCAGGGCCGCTACTGGACGGTGGGCGACGTTCGCAATACGCCCGCCGGTCGATGTTCGTCCGGCTCAGCGGGCCGGACTCCGGTCCCGGCGCTGCCGGGCAGTGGAGCGATGCCGCCTCGGCCGAATTTGGCGATCTCCTCGACGTGATCCGCGAGAGCTGCGGTTTCATCGACTTCCGCGATGTCGCCGAGGAGGCACGACGCTTTCTGAGACTGCCGCGCGCCGAACCGGGCCGCAGCCCAAAGCCCGCTCGTACACCCGTCCCTGCCGGATCGTCGAAAGCGGCGCAGCGGCTCTTCGCCATGTCGCAGCCGATCCGCCGGACGCTCGTTGAGACCTACCTGTGCAATCGCGGCATCAAAGCTGTCCACGATGCGGGCGCGCGGCGGTTTCATCCACGCTGCTACTATCGGCCTGACGAGCATAGCCCGACTGAGAGCTGGCCGGCGATGATCGCCGCCGTCACCGATCTTTCCGGCGCCATCACCGGCGCACATCGGACGGCTTCGGCAAGGCGCCGGTCGGCACGCCGCGACGGGCCATGGGCCGTCTCCTCGACCATGCCGTCCGCTTGGCGCGGCCGACGACGTCCTCGCTGTCGGCGAAAGCATCGAGACGATGCTGTCGCTGCGCTGTGCGCTGCCTGCCATGCCGATGGCTGCCGCGCTCTCGGCCAACCACCTTGCCGCCCTTCTGCTCCCGCCGGCGCTGCGTCGGCTCTACATCGCCCGCGACGCCGATGCGGCGGGTGACACGGCGCTCGCCGCATTGACCGAACCCGCCGAAGCTGCGGGCATTGAGGCGCTTGTCCTGTCTCCGCGGATGGGCGACTTCAATGAGGACCTGCGTGCGTTCGGCCTCCGCGCACTGCGGGCAGCCCTGCGCATCCAACTCGCGCCGCAGGATGAGTGCTTCTTATTATCAGATGATTGAGCGGCTCCTACCAGCATAGCTTTCATTATGGCGCCCGGTGCGGAAGCTTGAGCCTTCACCAACATGGAGGCACAAGTAAGCGAGCCGGCCACATGGCTTCGTCCGGAGACGCAAGATCGTCATCGGCTCGCAACTCGAGTAGTCGATCCGGCTAAGCCTGCCTTGCGGATCTGTCCTCGCGTTTCTTCGATCGCGTAGCGACCCGCCTGCTGACGATATCCGCGGATGGGCGACAAATTCAGCCAAGGGCGACGTCTCGATATTTTCATGCATGGCAATGCTCCACTAACTGTGCGAGTTCGCAGGCGCAGGAGCGTGGCATCCCCTGAGCCGAGCGTATTCGGCCAGCACGCGATCGACGACTTGCGGGGCTTGGCCCAGGTAGTTTGCCGGGTCGCACACAGCCCGCACATCATCAGCGCTGCCAAGCGCCTCGACGATGCTGGGATAGGCGAGCAGCACATCGGCGAGCGAACGGCTCTCTGTAGCGGCTACTCGACAGGCGTCATAGACGACTTCGTGGGCCTTCTGTCGCCCTAGCTTTGGCGCGGCAGCCATCATGACCGCCTCGGCGACAATAAGCCCACCGCTTATGCCCAAATTGGCACGCATACGGTCTGGATGGACAATTATGCCGCCCAACATGAACTTGGCTTGGGCGAGCGCGCCAGCGGTCAAAACGAAGCTGTCCGGGATCGCAATCCATTCGACATGCCAAGGGCCTGTAGCCCGCTCAAGATCATGTACCATTCCGTTGAGCATGAGAGCGACGTTTTGACGAACCGCCATTGCGCAGGCCAGCATTAACTCCGAAGAGATTGGGTTGTGCTTTTGCGGCATGGTCGAGGACGCCCCGCGCCCCTTGACGAAAGGTTCGGCGACCTCCGAGAATTCGGTCGTCATAAGAAGCGTGACATCCGTTGCGATCTTCGCGAGACTACCGGTGACTAAACCGAGAAATGCGACGACCTCGGCAAGTCCATCGCGCGCGACGTGCCAGGGTGCGGTGGGTTGTTGCAACTGCAGATCTTGGCAAAAGGCCTCTTGAACCGACAGTCCTTTATTACCGAGCGAAGCGAGTGTGCCCGCCGCACCGCCCAACTCGCCGGTTAAGACCCGCTGCTTGATCTGCTCGAGCCTCTCGACGTGGCGATTGATCATCGACATCCAGATCGCGGCCTTATAGCCGAAGGTGACTGGGAGAGCTTGCTGAAGGTGGGTGCGTCCGGCCATCGCCGTGAAGCGGTGGCGTTGGCACAATTTGGACAGCGCTTCCTGAACCTCCCTGAGGTCGCAAGCAACCAGATCGAGCGCCCTGCGTATCTGGAGGATTGTTGCCGTGTCCATAATGTCCTGAGTTGTCGCACCCCAATGGACATATCTGCCGGCCTCGCCTGACGCCTCCGCCAATTGGTTCACAATCGCTACGATCGGGTAACCGACAATCTCAGTTTCTCGTCGCAGGCGGTCGAAGTCGATCACAAGCCCAGCCGCGGCTTGGGTGATAGTGCTGGCTGCTTGCTCAGGGACTATGCCGAACCGCGCTTCCGCCCGGGCCAGCGCGGCCTCGACATTCAGGTAATTCCGCACGAGTGCTTCATCTGAGAAAATTTCGCGCATCGCCGGTGTTCCGAACATGTCGCGAAAGATCAGGGATTCCGTGACGGTGCTCGGCATATCCAGCTCCTTCTATGTTATCGGAGCAGCGAGCGGCCAACGCCGCCGTCACGGTGACAAGCTCCTAAACGACTCGAATATGTTCGAACTTATAAAAGGTCAATAGGTACGAACATAAACATTCATCAACCGCGCTCGATCAGTTACCCCCCAGCTTCATTGCGGTCGCGGAAGCGAGGGCGTTTGCGGCGCGTCTCCGTCGGCACTTGCAACGTGCGGATGCTTAACAATTTCCGCCTGAGTGACAGCGACGGCACCAGACTTTCGCATATGGCTAGGCGATGAACTGGAGACTGCAACCATCCGATACTCAGCCAACCGACGAATTTTGTCTCAACAGTCTCGATTCATAGTGAAACCGGTCGGCTGGATGATAGCTGCGGCTCATGAGATAGACCTTGGCCTTCGAATCCAGGTAGCGCCGTTCGATCTCCAAAACAGGCATACCGGCTTCGACGTTGATGGCCTGAGCAACCAGCGCCGACACTCTCGTCGCGCGGATGGACTGCCGAATTTCGGCCGTGCGCCTTCCGCAATCCTCCTCGACGAGTGATGCTATCAGGCCCTGGTAGCGGCGCACTCGAGACTTTACGGCCCGCCCGATTTCCGCGTCGATATAAACGTCGGTCCAGCAGATTGGGAGAGCGGACTTAGTGCGGCTTACGCGCAGACTGGTAACACGGACCCATGTTCGTCCGGGAGAGCAGCCGAGCCGTAGCGCGAGTTCAGGGTCAACCGCTTCTTCGACGATGTCACGCACCACGCGCTTAGTCTCAACGCCGTATTGCGCGACGTCCTCGATCGTCGCGAGCGTCTGATGAAAGCTTTCAGGACCGTTGGTTGGCCTCGCGGCTTCAACCCGCGTTCCCGCATTCCGTTTTCGGCTGATCATGCCGGCGTCCTGAAGGCTGCGGAGGGCAGCCCGGATCGTTGACCGGCTGACACCCAATTCTTCCGCCAACTCCAATTCCTTGGGCAGCGTGGTACCTACCCGATACGCGCCCTCGGAAATGCGTTGCATGAGCGATCTTGCGACGTAAGCCCAACGTGTCTCCAAGATCTTTAACTCCCCTTGCTCCGGCTCTGGCAGTCGCTTCTACCGCATCGATATAGAAAGGGTAGGCCCTAGGTTCGAACCTTAACAGAAATAGGTTACGACCTATCAACGATTTCGCTCATTTGTGCCTTGTCTATCTCTAAATCCCCGCTCGACCTAAGGACGCGGCTCAATCAAGATGGCCGCCAAGAGCGCCGGTTGGTTCGCCTCCGATCCTGAATTGGCGAAGAACACTTTTGACATTGGCACCGGCGCCAAGGCGATGAGTCGCTCTGCCAGTTCAACCGCTGGCTGGTGTGTTTTTCCGTCAAAGCTTTGAAAGAATGGCAACGTCTTCATTTGCCGCAAAGCAGCGTCCACGAGACGCGGTTCACTGAGCGCCTCGATGTAGCGATTGCCCTCGTTGTCGACTACATAAATCCCGTCGCCAGCCGCGATGACGACGGGCCCGTCCTGTTCATGACTTGCCACATTGGTATAGGATGCAGCACACTGGCGATATCGCGAGCGCGAATCGATACCGCGATCAAGCTGGTATGGTATTTTCACAATGCCATCAGAAAGCCGAAGATCATTTCTCGAGGCGAAAGCTTACCACGGAGTAACGATTGCAACCGCCAGCCTAACAGGTCTTCCGAACAATCATTTGGACTTTGACCTTCCTATCGCTGGGGTTCTGCATACGGACTGCCCTAGCTTTTATCGTTACGGCAATCCAGGGGAGACTGAGGAGGGCTTCGCAACCGTTGCGCCGATTCGCTGGAAAGGCTGATTCTGCGGGAAGGGCCTGAAACGATTGGTGCCTTTACTGCCGAGCCGATGCAAGGTTCTGGCGGAGCCATCGTCCCTCCCCGGACCCAGTCCGGGAAACGCGAAGCAGTAGAAGATTTCCGGCGTGTCTATCCCATGCTTCGAGATGTCCTATTGAACGGTCTTGGTCCGGCCCGATAGATCGAACTTATGATGGTCTACCCTTGCTTGGAACGTTGCCGGGAGCCCGTCATATCGCCTACGGAGTTGGTCGGAGCGGCAACGGCGCAAATCCGAGCCGCAGTGGCGGTCGAATTCTGGCAGGCTTAGCCCTCGAGCGGAAAGAACGATAGACCTCTAACGGACTTGTGAACCGTCGAACACGCAGATTTCCGGCCAGAGCCGTTTCGCTACCTCGAAGGGAGTTAGTTAGATCCGTGTTGCGCCGAGATCGGGCTGAACTTGCCCAGCGCAAGCCAGCAAAGCTCGACGTGCTACTCACCGAGCGTGCTCGTGCCGGTCTTGAAGATAGGAACTAGATCTCGTGTGATGGCTCGATTGCCTGCGGGTTCTGGTGCGCGGAGGAGCTTGGTCCTATCGCAACTCTATTTTTCGGGCGTGCGTCAATTCAGATGTAGGCCGCGCTCATCCACTCCGTCGGGGCATTGGCGTGCCCACCCACGTCATGATGTTGATGACCTTCTCGAATCCTGCATAACCGCGGCGAACACGTCGCGCAGCCGTGTGCGGATGTCTAACCAAAGCACGATTCTTTCCCGAACGTTGTCCAGAGCGCCATGACGGTTGCGCCAACACGAACGTCCGCCGAAACAAGGGACCGTGCGGTAGCCTGCGTCATGGTCTTTCCCGTCGAGGCCATTTTGGAAGCCGAATACCGAGCCTGTCCACCGCCCTACACAAGTCGGCCGCATTGACACTTGCAGTATGTTCGTACATATCGTTATGTACGAACATAACAAGGTAGAGAACACCTTGGCCGGCAGCACCTGGGAACGCTAGACCGACAAGGCATCCACCTGGTTTGGTGCCGCAAAATTGGAGCAGTCAAGATGAGCATGGTTCTCGATAAGGTCGTCGTCGTCACCGGCGCTGGCGGCGGCATCGGGCGCGACGTTGCCCTCGCGATGGCCCGCGAAGGAGCGATGGTCGTTGTGAACGACATTGGCTCCTCGGTGTCGGGTGAGGGCGAGGACACAGGCCCCGCGCAGTCGGTCGTGAACGAGATCAAGGTGTTTGGCGGGCAAGCTGTCGCGAACACCGACAGCGTGTCGGAATTGGCGAGCGCTGGGTCTATCGTCCAGACGGCGCTCGAGGCGTTCGGCCGGATTGATGTCGTCGTGAACAACGCCGGAATCCTACGTGACCGATTCTTCCACAAGATGAGCCCCGAGGAGTGGGACGCTGTCATCAAGGTTCACCTGTACGGCAGCTTCTACGTGAGTCGCGCCGCCGCGCCGCATTTCAAAGAGCAAGAGAGCGGTTGCTACGTCCACATGACGTCCATGTCGGGCTTGGTAGGAAACTACGGCCAGGCGAATTATGCGGCGGCGAAGCTGGGGATCGCGGCGCTGTCCAAGTCGATCGCGCTAGACATGCAGAAGTTCAACGTGCGTTCGAACTGCATTTCGCCCTTCGCCTGGAGTCGTATGATTGGCTCGATCCCCACGGACTCGCCAGAGGAACAGGCGCGACTCGATCGTCTGAAGCAGATGACACCTGCCAAGATTGCGCCATTGGCGGTGTGCCTCGCGAGCGACGTTGCTAAGGAAGTGAACGGCCAGATCTTCGCGGTGCGCAACAATGAGATTTTCTTGATGAACCAGCCGCGGCCGTTGCGCTCGGTCCATCGCAGCGATGGTTGGACGCCGCAGACCGTTGCCGCGCATGCGCTGCCTGCACTCAAGGCAAGTTTCTACGATCTCGACAGATCCGGAGACGTCTTCTGCTGGGATCCTGTCTGATTGCTGGCCCCAGCCAGAGCCAGACTACCGCGAGGCATGGAACGCGATGCCAAGAGCCCGCGGAGGACGGGGCTGAACGAGGATATCAAATGACAAACCCCTTAGGCGTCGAAGCCTTACACCTGGTCGAACTCAAGGACGGACGCTTTCTAATCCAGCGCTGCACGAGTTGCACGAAGCACGTGTACTACCCGCGAGAAATCTGTTCGCATTGCGGCAGCGCGGCGCTCGAATGGACTGCCCCCAAAGGCATGGGCACGGTCTATGCGGTAACCACGGTCCGGCGCAAACCTGCCGAAGGCGGTGACATCAACGTGTCGCTCGTGGATCTCGACGAAGGCGTGCGTCTCATGAGCCGTGTCGAGAGTCTTCCGTCCGATGCGGTGAAAATCGGCCAGCGCGTCAAAGCGCGCGTTCACGTGAAGGACGGCCAGGGCATTGTCGTGTTCGACATCATCGAAGGGAGCGCGCCATGAACACAGCGCAGGAGTTGCGTGGCAGCGCCGCCATAGTCGGCGTCGGCACATTCGGCAACGGTGAATCTCCCGGCTTCACTGACATGGAGTTGCTCGCGCGTTCGGCGCATGCGGCTGTAAGCGATGCAGGGCTGAGGATGAGCGACATCGACGGCCTGTGCACCGCGAGCGCAGGTGCTTCCATGTGGACCATGCCCGTCGTCGAGTACTTGGGTTTGAACCCGAAGTACATCGATGGCACCATGATAGGGGGAGCGAGCTTTATCGCGCACCTGCTGCCCGCGATGCAGGCGCTCCGCTCTGGGCAGTGCAGCGCGGTGCTCGTGTGCTACGGCAGCGCGCAGCGCACGAGTGCTGTCGGCCGCCGGGAAATCGGGCAGCTACGGCGTATCGTCGACCCGCAGCCCTATGAGCATCCATACGAGCCGATGCTGCCGCCCTCCGCGTACGCGCTCGCTGCGTCTCGTCACATGCACGAGTTTGGCACGACGCGTGAGCAGATGGCGGATGTTGCCGTGGCAGCCCGTGCGTGGGCTGGCCTAAATCCCGAAGCTTTCATGCGTGATAGGCTCACGCGCGAGGAGGTGCTGAGCTCACGTATGGTCTCGGACCCGCTTTCCATACGCGACTGCTGCCTCGTCACGGATGGAGGTGGCGCGTACGTGCTGGTGAGCGCGGCGCGGGCGAAGACACTACCGAAGACGCCAATATACGTGCTGGGAAACGCGACGGCCGTCTGGCATCGCCAGATCTCATCGATGCACGACCTGACGGTCACGCCGGCAAAGCAGTCGGGCGCCACAGCCTTCACGATGGCTGGTATGAAGCCCGGTGATATCGATGTCCTCGAACTCTATGATGCGTTCACGATCAATACCATCCTGTTCCTGGAGGATCTCGGATTCTGCCCGAAGGGCGAAGGCGGGCGCTTCGTCGAGAACGGCAACATCGCGCCGGGCGGAAAGTTGCCTGTCAACACAAACGGCGGCGGACTGTCATGCACACATCCAGGAATGTACGGCATCTTCGCGCTGATCGAAGCCGTTCGCCAGTTGCGCGGTGAAGGCGACGAACGACAAATTAATGGCGCCCGAACCGCGCTTGCGCACGGCAATGGAGTGACACTCTCAAGTCAGTCGACGGCGATCCTCGGTACCGAAGAGACGCTTTAGCCAATATCAGCCTAGCTAAACCCAACGACGAGATCGCAGTTCGATGATCAGAGACCCCGAAATCCTTCAGTCCCTGCTCGACTCTGTCGAGCGATTCGTGCGCGAGCGGCTCGTGCCGGCGGAGCATATTGTTGCCGAAACCGACGAGATTCCAGACGAAATCGTCGATGAGATGAAGGACCTTGGACTCTTCGGGCTCACCATTCCAGAAGAATATGGCGGGCTTGGTTTGACGATGGAAGAGGAGTCCCTTGTAATTATGGCGATGGGCCAAACATCGCCAGCGTTCAGGTCAGTCTTCGGCACGACGGTTGGCATCGGCTCACAGGGAATTTTGTTGGACGGACTGGAATGGCAGAAGAAGAAGTACCTGCCGAAGCTCGCGACCGGAGAGATTCGCGCTTCATTTGCGTTGACTGAGCCCGAAGCCGGATCTGACGCCGCATCGCTACGAACGACAGCCGCGCAGGACGGCGACTTCTACATTGTGAATGGCACGAAACGCTTCATTACGAACGCGCCGCAGGCCAACATATTTACTCTCATGGCGCGCACGAATCCTGAGGACAAGAGCGCGAGCGGGGTAACTGCGTTCATCGTTGAGCGCGACACACCCGGCATCACGATTGGCAAGCGTGACAGCAAGATGGGCCAGAAAGGCGCGCATACAGCCGACGTGATCTTCGAGAACTGCCGCGTCCCGGCCTCACAGATCATCGGCGGCAAGGAGGGCCAAGGTTTCAAGACGGCGATGAAGGTTCTGGAGAAAGGCCGCATTCACCTCGCCGCCCTCGCCGTTGGCGGCGCAGAGCGTATACTCCGCGATGCGCTTAATTACGCGATCGAACGCGAGCAGTTTGGCCAGCCGATTGCTGAGTTTCAGCTCATGCAGGCCATGCTCGCCGATAGTCAAACGGAAATCTACGCCGCGAAGTGCATGGTAATCGACGCGGCACGCAGGCGGGATGACGGAAAGATCGTCTCGACCGAAGCATCATGTTGCAAACTCTTTGCTACTGAGATGTGCGGGCGTGTCGCCGATCGCGCAGTGCAGATCTTAGGTGGAGCGGGCTACATCGCCGATTACGGCATCGAGCGCTTCTACCGCGACGTCCGCCTCTTCCGCTTGTACGAGGGGACGAGTCAGATCCAACAGATCTTGATCGCGCGCAACATGATCAAGGAGGCAAAGCACTCGTGATGACGCTGAAGGTGGGAATGGTATGGATGAGAGCACGAACATGGGTCCCCCTCATCAGCCAAAAGCGCCTGAGTGCGATTGAAGATCTGGTGGGTGACGCCCTCGCAAAAAGGGCGCGAAAATAGAGACTGGTGCCCGCCGGATCGGCAATAAGGGGTTCTTTTACCAGCCGACATGTGTCTTGCTTGGACACGTCGATGCAGGTCATGAACGAGGGCCCTTCGGCCGAGTGGCGCTTATGATCCCGTTCCGGGAGTTGCAAGACGCAGTCTCCGAGTCGAATAGGCTACCGTATGGGCTGGGCCCCTATGCCTACACGCGCTCGCAGTCTAAGGCCGCCGTCGGCAATGGCTTGCAGTGCGGTATGCTCGGAATCAATCATGTGGGCATCGCTCTCCCGGAGACGCTTTCGGTGGCGTGAAGGATTCCGGCTATGGTTCCGAGGGGGCGCAGAAGGAATCGAGCCTTATCTGAGCGTTAAATACATCTCTCAGGCGGCTCTGTGACCGCCGACCCTTCAGGTTACGAAAATTTCATCTGGGTGAGTGACATGCAACGTACCACCTTTTGCGGGCTCGAGTGCTCCGACGACCGACACCGAGCTTCGGTACGTCTACGAGAATGGCCTCGTCGCCTTCCCCACCATGGCCGTCGTTCTTGCGCATCCCGGTCGCCGGTCGGATGGCGATAACTGCGTCCGTGCATGCCAGACTATTTCGGGTCGACCAGGCACTCGCTATCGCGCCGGCTCATTACCTTCCGCACACAAAACGAACGATGACACCCGAGAAGCGTCAGTTTCGTGGTTCAATGGCTGGCTATATGCTCCCCCGTCAACAATTCACCGGGCGGCCTCACGACCGACCGCGCATGATTCGCGGCCATGTAGGTCATTACTTCTCGTCCGTATGCCGGTGCGCCTTGTTCTAGCCCCATAATGTGCCATCGCGTCGATCGCCCGGGCGGATCGGGAAGCGTTTGGTTTTGACTAGGAGGTCGTTCAGCGGAGCAACGCGTCCCGCGATAGGAACGGATCTACTCTCACTGGATTGTGCATTGCACTCGACATTTGACTGCATCGTGGTCACCGACCCTCAAATCGAGGCGTGCGGCGCTCCGCCATAGCTGTCACACCTTCCACATAATCTGCCGTGCGGAAATGACGCTCCTGCTCCGCGAGCTCGTGGTCGGTCGCTCGCTCAACCGCTTCAGCAAGCCCCTGCCGAAGCGTCGCTCGAACCGACTGTACTGCAATCGGCGCCGAGATCGCAATTTCCTGAGCGAGCTCAAGGCCGGCCTCGCGCATCCTGTCCGCAGGCACGAGAGCATCAACTAAACCGATTCGGTGTGCCTCGGCACCCGTAATTCGCCGGCCTGTATAGAATAGGAGAGCCGCCTGCTGAGGTCCGAGAACGCGCGGCAGGACAACGCTTAAGCCAAAACCCGGGTGGAAGCCGAGACGACTAAAATTAGCACTGAAGCGCGATTCTTCCGAGGCGACGCGGAAGTCAGCCACCATGGCAAGTCCAAGCCCGCCTCCGATCGCCGCGCCTTGTATAGCGGCAACAATGGGTAGCGGTGAGCGATAAAGCCGCACCGCGTGCCGGTAGAGGCTGTCGCCGGTTGGGGCGCCCGACGACCCGATCGTGGCCTCCGGCCGGCGTGAGAGATCAGCGCCAGCGCAGAAATTCTTGCCGGCGGCACAGAGCAAGATTGCTCGCATGCCTTGCGCAGCCAAGTCGTCGAACGCTTCAGCGATGCGGCTCACAAGCGGGATGTCGAAGTAGTTATGCGGCGGTTGATTGATCTCGACAACACCGACGCGATCCTGAGCGGTGATGAGAACGTCGCTCATTTGGAGACTTCTCCGCGTGGCTCGCGTTTGAGGACGTGCGTCCGCGAGGCATGCCATTCCGGGGTCACCTCCGCCGTTGATGCCCGGATGAGAAGCTCGACTTCAACGTGCTCGATGATCCGCTCTTCCTCGCCCACAATCAGTGCGACGATGGCGCGAGCACTGCGCTCCCCTATTTCGGCGATTGGTACACGTACAGTCGTGAGCGGCGGGTCGATGAGACCGGCCATCTCGACGTCGCCAAAACCGGTGACGGACATTTCTCGCGGGATTGCGATGCCCGCGCGGCTGGCGGCGTAGACTAAACCGATTGCCAGCATGTCGCTGCAGCATATAACCGCGGTCGGAGCGTGATCGAGGCGCCGAATTGCCTCTATTAGGCCCGCCCCTGCTTTCAATGAGAACGGCGCCTCGATCCGTGCCTCTGGCGGGCAAGCGACGTCGTGGGCGGCAAGTGCTTCCAGCGCCCCGGTGACGCGAGCCTTTTGGCGCTCGTTCCCGGCAGTTGGGCCTGAGAGAACGGCGAATCGCCGGTGCCCGAGAGCGAGAAGGTGCCGCGTCGCGAGCACCGCCCCTGTGCGGTCGCTCACCCCGACAGAGGATTGTCCGTTGCGTCCGTCGAAGGACCAAGCAGCAAGCGTGGGAATACCAGCGGCCTCGATCAGCCGGCCCAGACGCGGGTCGTGATCGCCGCCCACAAGGACGAGACCGTCCGCCCCGCGCTCGATGAGTCCACGCGCCGCATCGACCTCATTCCCGAGGTTATATTCATGCGAAGCGACAAGCAGGTGGTAGCCGCGCTCGGCGAGCGTGCGCTGCAGCGCCTGTACGAAGTCCGCGTAGATCGGGTTGCTGATGGTCGGAAGGATTGCCCCAATCGTGCGCGATCGGCGTGAAGCAAGCGCTCGGGCCGCGCCCTGAATCACATAGCCGAGTTGCTGCGCCGCCTCGTGAACGCGATCTCGTGTCGCGGGCCGCACAGCCTCCGGGCTCGAGAGCGCGCGCGATGCGCTGCCCAGCGACACCCCGGCGAGGCGGGCGACGTCCTCAAGTTTTGGTTTCTTGATACCTTCCACCGTCTGAATCCCCTCTTTCAAAAGATACTGGACCGATTTGACAAGCCCTTCAAGGCGCGGTTAACTTGAAGCGCTTCAAATAGCAATTAATGATACAACACTAACGCATATGCGACACAATGAAAGCGCATTCAGTGCGGTCCCGGATGGGCTTGGTTCGAGGTCAGGGAGGGCGATGGTATGAATCGATTCAGGCGCCGTGAATTCTTGCCGACCCTGCGGGCTGAGCCTGCCGCAGTCCCGATTGCATGCGGGGCAGACATGATCCTTGGGGCGGCAGCGTGACCGACAAACTTCAGTTCAGATCCGTGCGCCTGCCAGAGGAGGCTCAAGCTCTACGTCGCGAGGTTCGTGACTTCCTCGTCCGGACACGGGAAGAGGGCGTTTACAAGCCGGGTGGCAACTCGTGGGCGACATTCAACGCCGCATTTAGTCGTCGATGCGGCGAAGCAGGCTACCTTGGTATGACGTGGCCAGTCGAAGTAGGTGGCCACGGTCGCTCCACCCTTGAACGCTATGTTATGGTTGAGGAAAT
Organism: Bradyrhizobium sp. CIR48; assembly: GCF_014198315.1. NCBI lineage: Bacteria > Pseudomonadati > Pseudomonadota > Alphaproteobacteria > Hyphomicrobiales > Nitrobacteraceae > Bradyrhizobium > Bradyrhizobium sp. CIR48. Next base: position 252,392 of record NZ_JACIHG010000003.1, on the reverse strand, counting down.
GCTTGCAGCAGGCGCGCCGGTCGGTGCCCATTGGGTCGCCGATCGGCAGAGCGGCCCGCAAATCCTACGCCACGGCAGCCCGCGCGCCCGACGCGAAATCCTGCCCGGCATCGCGGCTGGCACCTGCTTCTTCGCGATCGGCATGAGCGAGCCGGATGCGGGCTCCGACCTCGCGGCGGTGCGCACCCGCGCCGTCCGGGCGGCTGGCGGCTGGCGCGTCACTGGCACGAAGATATGGACCACATTCGCGCATCACGCACACTACGTGATCGTTCTCGCGCGCACCGCTCCGGCTGGCGATGTTCGGCAATCCGGCCTGACCCAGTTCGTCTGCGACCTCGGGAAGCCGGGGGTCGAAGTTCGCCCGATCGTGAACCTTGCCGGGACGCACGAGTTCAACGAGGTGATTCTTAATGACTACTTCGTCGAGGACGACTTCGTCGTTGGTTCCGTTGGGGAAGGATGGTCGATGGTTACCGCTGAACTCGCCTTTGAGCGAAGCGGCCCCGACCGCTTCTTGTCCGCCTATCCACTTCTGGAGCGCGCCGTGGAACACATCCGGGAAGGTCGGCCTGACGACCGCGCTGCTGAGGCAATTGGAGGTCTTGTCGCCCGCCTCGCCACGCTTCGGCATATGTCGACCTCAGTCGCCGGCATGCTGCAGGGTGGCGAGAATCCGATGCTGCAGGCAGCTATAGTGAAAGATCTCGGCACTGCATTAGAGCAGGACACCCCAGAGGTTCTCAGACCGATTCTTGACGTGGCACCGTCCTTAGATGATGGACCTCTCGCGCGTGAGCTGGCTCATACGATCCTTCACGCGCCATCATTCTCTATCCGCGGCGGCACCCGGGAGATCTTACGAGGAATTATTGCACGAGGGGCAGGGCTGCGATGAGCGAGATGCGCGAGATACTTCTTGACCAGACTCAAAGGCTTCTTGCCGATACCTGCTCGCCAACAGCGCTTGCGGCGTTGGCAGTGGGCGATTGGTCGGCCGCGATTTGGGCGGCTTTCGACGAGGCCGGCCTACCGTACGCCCTAGTCGATCCGGACGTGGCGGGCTCAGGTGCCGACCTTGAGGATGCGATGGCGCTCGTGCGGCTTTGCGCGCGCCATGCTGCGCCTCTCCCTGTTGGTGACACGATACTCGCGAACTGGCTCTGGTGCCGCGCCGGCGGAGAGCCTCTTCAGGCACCGGGCGCCCTAGCGGCAGACGCACGAGGGATCGTCCTCTCCGAGGAAAGTGGTGGGTACCGGCTAGAAGGGGCGATTGAAGACGTTTCCTGGGCCAGCCTTTCCGAGATCCTGCTGGTCGTCTCGATGCCAGATGGCCCGCAGTTCGTGCTGGTGCCGGGATCCTTCGGCACTATCAACCCGGACTGCAATCTCGCCGGAGAGCGGAGGGACAATGTCCGGTTCGACAATGTCGCCTTGGCCCCCGACCGCGTCCGACCCATGCTGAGCGACTTCGGCCCGGGCGTGCTGGAGGAGTTTGGTGCACTCGCACGCTGCGCGCAGATGGTCGGTGCTATGGAGGCCGCCCTTGAACTTTCCATAGAATATGTGAACACGCGCAACCAGTTCGGCCGCCCCCTTGCGAAGTTTCAGGCGGTGCAGAATCAGGTCGCTGTCTCCGTGTCGCAGGTCGCGGCCGCCGCCGCGGCGCTCGACGCGGCAGTTGAGGCACCCTCGCTTCAATTTCGTCTAGCCGTCGCAGCCGCGAAGGTGTGTATCGGCGAAGCGGCAGGCACGGTGGCGGCCATAGCACACCAAGTCCACGGCGCGATGGGATTTAGCGCTGAGTACTCTCTACAGCGCCACACGCGCAGTCTCTGGTCTTGGCGCGACGAATTCGGATCGGAAGCGCTCTGGCGTCGGCGTCTCGGCCATCATGTTCTCAGAGCGGAGTGCGGACTGTGGGCGGCGCTGACGGATATGCCAGGAAGGACAATTCAATGACAGCCAAAGGACCTCTTGCCGGCATTCGGGTCGTCGATCTTACCACCGTCATTATGGGACCCTACGCCACGCAGATCCTTGGTGATCTTGGCGCCGACATCATCAAGGTCGAAAGCCCCGAGGGCGACTCGTTGCGCAACTACCGGCCTCTGCGCAACGAGGGCATGGCGGGATTTTTTCTTAACCTGCACCGCAATAAACGCAGCGTACGGCTCGACCTCAAACAGTCAGAAGCGCGGGATGCGCTCCTTCGCCTTACGGCAACTGCCGACGTCTTTGTGCACAACATGCGCCCTCAGGCAATCGCGAAACTTGGGCTCGGTCGCGACGCGGTCCGCGCACAGCGGTCCGACATTGTTTACTGTGCTGCAGTCGGGTTCGGGGGGAATGGCCCCTACGCCACCCGCGCCGCCTACGACGACACTATCCAGGCTGCGTCCGGCTTGGCGGCGTTGATGGGGCGGCAATGCGGAAATCCCGCGTTCGTGCCAAGTGTGATCTGCGATAAGGTGGCGGGACAGCAGGTGGCGAACGCAATCCTCGCGGCGCTCCTACACCGCGCACAAACTGGCGAAGGGCAGACGCTTGAGGTCCCGATGTTCGAGACCCTCGTCGCCTTCAATTTAGTGGAGCACATCGGCCCTTACGCCTTTGAGCCGGCGCTCGACGAGCCCGGCTGGAAGCGGGTCCTGAGCCCGATGCGTAAGCCGTTCCGGACGAAGGACGGATTCGCCTGCATCCTTCCCTATTCCGACCGCAACTGGCGCGACTTCTTCACTTTCGCTGGCCTCGCAGAGGCCGGAGCGGATCCGCGCTTTTCGAGCCTTGCCGAGCGTGTGCAGAACGTGAACGTCTTGTACACTCTTGTCGAAGAGATCGCCCCGCTCTTTACGAACGCCGAATGGATGGGGTTCTGTGACCGAGCAAGCATTCCGGCGATGCCTGTCCTCGACCTCGTCGATCTCTGGATCGACCCACACCTCACGGCGGTCGGCATGTTCCGTGTCGAAGAACACCCGAGCGAGGGCCGCTACAAAGTCGTGCGCCACCCGGTCGAATTTGAGCGCACGCCCGCCCAGTTGCGCCGCCACGCGCCCCGTCTCGGCGAGCACACGCAAGAGATACTCGCCGAAATTGGTTACTCCGCGGCGGAGGTCGTGGAACTGACTGACCCCAACCGTGAAGGAGCTCCTACCTCTCATGGCTGACCGTGACAACCCGAACTTGCACGCCCTTCTTCGCAGTTTTAGCGCCGCGATTGCGGCGGGGGATGGCGAGGCCCTTGCGGATTGCTTCACGCCGGATGGCATCTATGACGACTACTTCTTCGGTCCGCGGGAGGGGCGCACCGGCATCATTGAGATGATCTACCACTTCTACCAAGGGGGACGGGATTTTTCACTGGACCTTCTCGGACACTTTATCGACGCCTGATCTCGCGTTCGCACCCTACAAGTTCAGCTACCGCTCCACAGCGGACGGCGCCGGTCCGGGCCGGGTGCTGTTCGATGGAGTAGCTCGGCTGGAACTAAAAGGCGGTCGGATCGCCCACTATTCAGAGGTATTCGACCGCGGCATGGCGTTAGTACAACAGAATTTTGCGCCTGACCGTATCGCGGACATAGCGCGTCGATACGCAGATAGGCTCAGAGAGAGACCCGAATGGTCAGATCATACTAGAGCTTATTGAACCCAAGCCTGTAGTCGACCTGAAATTGGCCGCGCGTCTCACGCTGGTCGCTAGCCGCTCATTTCAGCGTTCTCATGAGCCCAACCTAAGAACATTCGAGAGAACCATGACAATCGCCATCCCAACGTAAAGCTTCACATCGCGGGCGTTTGGACCGACGCTGCCTCCGGGCGCACGGCCCCAGTGCTCAACCCGGCCACCGGCGAGCCCGTTGGCACCCACGCCTACGCCGACCGCGAGGATCTCGAGCAGGCGCTTGAAGCGGCCGCGCGCGGCTTCAAAGCCTGGCGGCAGGTCTCGGCATACGATCGCGGCAAGATTCTGCGAAAAGCTGCCGACTTGCTGCGCTCCCGCGCCGACGAGATCGCGCGAACCATGACGATCGAGCAGGGCAAACCGCTTGCCGAGGCTAAGGGCGAGACGCTTGGCGCGGCTGACACGATTGGTTCGCCGAGGAGGGTAAGCGCGCCTACGGCCGCGTCATTCCGGCCCGCGCCGACGGCGTGATGCAGCTCGTGGTCAAGGAGCCGGTCGGCCCGGTCGCAGCCTTTACGCCTTGGAATTTCCCGCTGAATCAGGCCGTCCGAAAAGTCTCGGCGGCGCTCTGCACCGGTCGCTCGGTGATCCTCAAAGGGCCGGAAGATACGCCGGCGAGTTGCGCTGACCTGATCCGAGCCCTGCTGGATGCCGGCGTACCCGGCGACGTGCTAGGCCTCGTCTACGGTGACCCCGGCGAGATTTCTCCTACCTCATCGAGCACCCGGTTAGCCGAAAGGTGACATTCACCGGATCAACCCCGGTCGGCAAGAAGCTTGCTGCGCTCGCCGGCGAGCACATGAAGCGGGTAACAATGGAGCTCGGTGGCCACGCGCCCGCGATTGTGTTCAAGGGCCGACATCCAGAAGGCAGTCAAGTTGCTCGGTGCCAACAAGTATCGCAACGCGGGCCAGGTCTGCGTAGCGCCGACTCGACTTCTGGTGCACGATTCCGTTTTTGACGAGTTCGTGGACGGCTTCGTCGCGTTCTCGAAGCGCGTCAAGATCGGTAGCGGCCTCGACCCCGAGACCCGCATGGGGCCGCTCGCGCATGCGCGCCGCGTCGCGGCGATGGATGCCCTGGTTGCGGACGCCGAAAGCGCGGGAGCAGAACTCCGCACCGGCGGTAAGCGCATCGGCAACCAGGGCTACTTCTTCGAGCCGACAGTATTTACGAACGTGCCGCTGTCGGCACGCCTAATGAATGACGAGCCGTTTGGTCCGGTCTCGGCTATCCAACGCTTCTCGGACGACGAACAGGCGTTCGCTGAAGCTAACGGCCTGCCCTACGGCCTCGCCGCCTACGCTTACACCAGCTCTACCATGACTGCGGCGCGGCTTGCTGCGGAGCTCGAGAGTGGAATGATCTCAGTTAATCACCACGGGCTTGCTTTGCCAGAGACGCCGTTCGGCGGCATGAAGGATCCGAGGGCGGATCGGAGGCGATCGAGGCCTACCTCAACACTAAATTCATCACCCAGGTGAGCGCCTGACGTTCTTACGGCAATGCCGGTGAGCTGAAAACCGTCGTGTCGATGCCTTCGCATACATCCGTATGGGGCGCATGGGCCCGTCCGGGAGCGTGCGCTATCCACGAGCTCTCAGGCCCAGGGGGCCGGCGCAAAATACAAGAAGGTTGAGCTAACGATGACCGACCAAAGCCGTATCCATTGCGCAGGGGCGTAGGCCGCAGGGTTACCGCTTCAGCAGTCCAGGGTTCTCGCCATAGACCCAGATGACGCCGTCCTCGATTTCCATTTCGTTGGCGATGTCCCACAGCCAATCTTCGTCTTCGCCGAGGTCCTTTGCGACCTGGGTGATGAACCTTGTCGACGTGCGTGGTCGTGCCGCTCGAGCGGAGAACGCTGATGCCGGCGTCCAATCCCAGGGCAGAAGCTCATTCAGCCGATGAACTGGGTGGGCGGTGATGCGGGCAAGGATATCCGTGAGCCAGGCCTGCGGATCGACGCCATTCATTTTGGCCGTTTACGCCGCTCGCCGAACTATGCCGAGTCGGATCGTTTTCCCCAGATTTCTCGCTGACCGGCGTTTGGTCGGCATAGTTCGTTCTGTACCTCCGCTTTCAACAGCGGAGAACAGGAAGATGGAAGTTGAAGAGTACTTGCGCGGGAGCCACCTGTACCGGCTCTCAGAAGCGGGCTCCACGGACAGCTCGTCGAGCGCTACGCCGCTCGTCACGTCGAAGAGAGGCTCGTTCGGCACGGCACGTGGCGTTGCCTCAACGTGGTCAGCAGGCTCGTGGATCGCAGGCCGTCGCTACAAGCTGGTCGATCTCGATGAGCAGGTCGTTGAGCGGTACCTCCTACAGCGAGGTCGGGAGGCAGTCTATCCAACCCGCGGACCGGGCCGCGCTCAAGCGATGGCTGTCAGTGCTGCGCGAGGACGGCGCGATCGCGCCGTTGGTGCTTAGTCTCTCGCCCGCACGAACGGATCTTCAAGGAGTTCGAAGCGCGGCTTGGCCCCGAGGTGCGCCGTAAGCCATCTGCCGGTAATCCGCAGGTTCCTGCACGAGGTGTGTTCTCCAGCGGCAAGATCAACCAAGAGGACGTGATCCGCTACGTTGAGTGCCACGCCGAGGATTGGAGCCCGGGAACAGCCAGGGCGATGTGCTGGTCGTTGCGCGCCTTTCTCCGTTACCTCCACCATCGGGGGCTGAACGCGCGCCTGTTGGCGGATTGCGTTCCATCGATGCGACAATGGAAGCTCGCATCTCTGCCGACCTATCTGTCCGCCGCTCAGGTGCGGAAGGCTCTCGACGGTTGCGACCGAGAGACGGTGATGGGACGGCGCGACTACGCCATTCTGTTGTTGATGGCCAAGCTCGGCCTGCGGGCCAACGAGGTCGCGACGCTCACCCTCGACGATATCGACTGGCGCGCCAGCGAGATACTCGTTCGCGCCAAGCGCCGCCAGCACGCACGGATGCCAATACCGCAAGACGTTGGCGCGGCCATCGTTGCACATCTGCACAATGGCCGCCCAAAGTCGTGGTGCCGACGGTTGTTCGTCCGCTCGCTCACGCCACACGTCGGCTTCGCTTCCGGATGTGCGATCACCATGATTGCCAAGGCCGCTCTCGATCACGTTGGAATCGAAGGTTTGCGCGCACCGCGGCACCCATATCTTTCGGCAGTCTCGCTACCGAGCTTCTCCGATCTGGCGCGACCTTGTCGGAGATCGACAGTTGCTGCGGCACGAGAACCACGAGCACCACCCGGATTTACGTGAAGGTCGACATCGATGCGCTGAGAACATTGAGCCTGGCCTGGCCGGGAGGCGTGCAATGATCAATCTGCGCTCCGCACTCGATAAGTACCTGAGCATGCGCAAGGGACTGGGATATAAGTACGAGCACCAGACCCGGCGGCTCGCCGATTTCGTCGCCTTCATGGAGAAGCGCAAAGCCAGGATCATCACGACGAAGTTGGCAATGGAATGGGCAATGCATCCTGGGCGCTGCGATTGAGCGACGTGCGCGGGCTCGCACGCCATGTCGCCAACTTCGACCCGAGAACGGAGGTGCCGCCCGTCGGCATGCTGCCGGGATGGAAGCGCACCAAGCCCTATTGTCTACAACGACGCGGAGATCGATGCGTTGCTGACGGCGGCGCTGGCTCCTCTGCCGCCAGAGGACGGGCTGCGTCGATGGACATACCATACCTTGTTCGGGCTGATCGCGGTGACGGGCATGCGTATAACCGAGGTGATGGGCCTGGAGCGTAATGACGTCGACCTCGACGCCGGCGTGCTGACGGTCTGGCTGACCAAGTTCGGCAAGTCGCGGCTCGTACTATTGCATGCTACGACGAGAACCGCGCTGCGCGACTAGGCCGATCGGCGCGATGCACTGCTCGGATCACGCTGCGGCTCGACCTTCTTCGTTGCCGAACAGGGGAGGCCGCTTGCTGCACCAGTACGTGCATCGCGTCTTCCGGCGATTGTCCACAGAGATCGGGCTGCGGCGCCCGGTGATCGTACCGGGCCACGTGTGCACGACTTCCGTCACCACTTCGCCATCCGGACCTTCCTCGACTGGTATCGCGAAGGCAAGGACGTTGAGCAGCAACTCCCAGTGCTGTCCACTTACCTCGGCCACGCCTGCGTGCGCGATACTTACTGGTATCTCTCGGCTTGCCCGAGCTGATGGAAGAAGCGGCGCAGCGTCTCAATCGGCGATGGGAGGTGACGCGATGAAGCCAGCCTGCAATGTCGCCACGTTGATCGAGCGCTTCTTCACCGACCGCCTCATGCGCCAACGCAATGTTAGCGGCAACACGATCGCCTCCTACAGGGGCAGTTCCGGCTGCTGTTCATGTTCGCACAGGTGCGGCTGCGGAAGTCCCCATCGGCCCTGACGCTCGCCAATCTGGATGCAACGTTCACCGGCGCGTTCCTCACCGATCTCGAGGTAAAGCGCGGCGCCAGCGCGAGACGCCTAACCTGCGTCCTTCTTCAGGTTCGTGTCCTTCGAGGAACCGGCACACAGTGGCCTGATCCAGCGCGTGCTCGCCATACCGAGCAAGCGCCACGACAAGCGACAGGTGCACTTCATGGCGCGCCCCGAGATCGAGGCGGTTCTCGCCGCGCCCAATCGAACGACTTGGCCGCCGAGTTCACACCTTGCTGCTGGTCGCGGCCCAGACGGGCTTACGTCTCTCAGATTTAACTGGCCTTGACCGGATTCCGTCCACCTTGGGTCTGGCGCACACGTACGATGCGTCGGTAAAGGGCGGAAGGCGCGGACCACTCCGCTGACCACACTCGCTCGGTCTGCGCTCCAGGCATGGCTCAAGGAACCGGTGCGGAAAAGAGCTACAGCGTTGATCACCAACGTGCACGGCGGCCGGCTCAGTGCTGACAGTGTCCAGTCGCTACTGAGAAAGCATCTTCGTGTCGCTCACAAGACTTGCCCGTCTTTGAAGGCCAAGAGCGTGTCATCGCACGTGCTGAGGCACAGCGCCGCAATCGAACTACTGCAAGCCGGCATCGACTGCTCCGTGATCGCGCCGTGGCTCGGCCATGAATCGGTCGAGACGACGCCGATTATCTGCACGCCCACCTCGCCCTCAAGGAAGCTGCTCTGGCGAAGCTCAAGCCGTACGAGCGCGGCAAGCGAACCCGCTTCCAGCCGAACGACCGCCTGCTTACCTTTCTAGAGGCACTCTGAACGAAAACGAGCCCGCCGCAGCAAGACGAAGAGCCGGCGGTATCCCAAACGCCGCCGCTCGTTGGCGAGATCGCGCAATCGGCCACGCAGAGCCGTGTCTCGAGGCCGGCTTGAGCTATAGCGGATCATCTTCCGATCTGCCCTGACGTTTGCGCCCAAGCGCTTGTCCAGAATGAAGTCGATTATCGCATTGTAGCCGTCCCTCTCAAGGTCGCGAGAAGAGCTTCCGGGTAGCCAATCCCTCGGCTGCGATCATCTGATGGATGGTCATCCATAGGGCCTGATTGAAAGGCCAACTCTTCTTGCGAAAACAATCTGGAGCTTGCGGGTTACAACCTGTTCTGCTGTTCAACACACTCCTGCTGACCTAGGCTTGTGATTTTCGAAGCCACGCATTTGGAGCACAAGTGACATTAGTCCCGAATGCATCGGTGTAATAAGTGTCGATCAAAAATCCTGATTGCTCGATTGACTGGAAACCCTCGATAATCTCTTTATTTGCTCTCGCAGGGTTGTCTTCAATTACATAGTAGTCTCCTGAGACCAGAAAGTTATTTAGGTAGGAAAACATCGAAAATATTTGCACGTGCGCGTCATCGATCACAAGCCAGGGATGAGGCAGCCTCATCAGCAAATTTTCATCGAGGTTGGCGACGTCCGAAAGATCAACTTGGTGAAAAGTGAGCAGTGGGTGCTTTCTGGCCTGCTCATGGACACACTTAGTGTACAAATCAAAGGAGTGAACTTCACCGGGATTATCACATAGCACGGACATATTATCAGCAAACCACAGTCCGCTGCCACCTTGATATGAACCGAGCTCTAGAATTGTCCTCGGTTGAAGCTCCCAAATGAGTCTTGGATACAGAGCCAGATCAAAAGGTGTCTTGAGAAGTATCAGCCCTCTATAAGTCTTCGCCAAGGCTCCAATTTTTGTGGACCGCTTGTCAGCACTCCATGGATTGATAGAGGACATCCACCCTCGTTCGGATGGCTTTGCAAAGCGGTCAGAATGGTCCGCATTCAGAACGTTAGTTAATGCGTCAAACATTCCGCACTGGTCGAGAAGTCCGTCGGACCTTATTTGATCGGGATAGTTCTTGTGGGCCGCTTCCCAAAAGGCCTTGTATCCGGAAGCGAGTTTCATAGGTCGATCTCCGTGCTGCGTCTGCGACAATCTCACGAAAAAGGGTAGTCTTGATCAGTTCCCACCATTTTAGCGCGGGGGATCTGGCTCTAAGGTATCTGCTCGCGCCAAAGTTCTACTTGGCCGCGTGCATGCTCTTCTGTTTCGGCCATCATCTTTTGCCGTCTCTCAGTGAACTTTGAGGCGGTCGCCACATTTGTTTTCGACGCTCCTGCATTACAAGGATCACCAGCATTGCATTGACCAAGGTCAATCGGGGCAAGTCTCATTTGGAGCTTTTGGACCGATGCCTCTGCCAGGAGCGGCGTTCTTTTGCTCCTCATTCTAGCAACATGCGTGCCACTAGCGGAATGGTGTGTTCGCTTGCTTGTCGAGCGTGAAACACACGCAGAGCCAGCATATCTAGTGGAACGACCGCGATGCTTTGTCGTCTTCCAGACACCGCCGGCATCAACCGAACGTAAATGTTACGGATACATGGAGAGGGATGGCGGACGGACCGGCGCACTGCGCTCGTCTTCGGAGCGTTCCCTTCTTTCGTCTGTCGGATACTCACCTGCTTTTAAGCCGAGCTCTTGAGCCGACCGCTCTTTGCCCAGCCTGCCAGCCCCCATCGTGATCTGCGGATCGTCTCACTCCCGAGTTTCGTTGTCGCGGAGCAGGTTTCACCGTCGGTTGGAATGTTGGCAATCGCGTGGTCACGAGAGCCTTGTAATGGATCTCTGTATCGGACACGGCACAGCGCCGGTCGACCACGCCAGGCGATGCAGACATCGAGCCAGAGTACGACCGTGGGCTCTGCAGCGAGGTATGCGAGGTATCGGCGACGAGCGTCAGATTTTAGCGGGTCAAGCCGTCGAAGACAGCCAGAATCCGCGGCGCTTGCCTCGGACGAATCCAGACCACTGTACTTCGCCTCCCTAAGAAGCAGCCGATTGGCCGGCAGGATCTACTTGCAGAACGAAGCCGAGCGACTTGGCGCGCCGCTTCACCTTGGCGACTACGCGACTGCGATTTTTGTCCTCGTAGGGTCGGCACCCGTATCCTTGTTCATGCCGTACCTGAGCGTATGATAGAACAGAATCGCAATCTTGCGGACGGTCACTGTAACCGCCTTGGGCTGCCGGCGCGGACGGCCAACCGTCGTTAGAATGCGCTAAGCGCCGTATTGCTCCGCCCAACGGTCGTGCCTGCAAGCCGCGGAAATGCCGACGCTCGACTGGATGATCGTCGCGTGCGCGAAGATTGGATCATGCCACCAGAGAGTTCGGCCGGCCAGCACGTTTCTGCCGTTCAAGCCAAGCTGCGCTGGAGCTCCCGCGAAGCGGCGGGCATGGAATGACTAAAAAAGTACCGGATTTTCCGTATCCTAGAGCTTTACCAATCGGCCTCTGATGCTGGTGCAGACGATTGCCGCCGGATTGAAAGGTTCTTTGGTTCTTCCGCCTTCCAAATGGCGGCTGTTGTGCTTGCGATGCACCTCCAGCTTCCGGAACTGTTTGTCGGAGTAGCGCGTGCGCTTGTATGGATTTTAAGGACTAATCTTGTTCGCGAACGTGAGCCTTGCGGGCGGCAAGAAGTTTGCAGTGCGTCTCGCGCCGGCCGGATGGCCAGGATGGGCCTAAATCGAGGAAACCTTCATGAGTTCAATCGAGGACCTACGGCTGGGCAAGCCGGACGAAAAGGCGGTCTTGAAGCCCGATCGTCTCACCCGTGTCTGTGTGGCGCTGCTGAAAGCAGCCGGCGCTTCAGAGGACGAGGCGCAGGCAGTCGCCACCGGCTGTGTCAATGCTAACCTGGCGGGTCATGATTCCCATGGCGTCATCGCCATTCCAAGCTATATCGACAGTATGAAAGCGGGAGATATCGTGCCCGGCGCGGAATGGACGATCGTGCGAGAAACCCCTACCACAGCTGTTATCGATGGCCGGTGGGGTTTTGGCTTTCATGTCAACAAAAAGGCGATGGCGCTCGCGATCGAAAAGGCAAAGACCGCCAACGTCGCGGCCTGCACAGTTTTCAGGCAAAGCCATGTCGGACGGCTCGCCGAATATCCCTTGATGGCAGCAAGCGCCGACATGATCGGGCTTGCCGTCGCTGATTCTGGTCGCTTACGTAAATATGTCGCACCGTTCGGCGGACGCGAGGCGCGGCTTGGCACCAACCCGATCTCTATTGCGGTACCCTCCAATCTCAAGGCCCCGTTTCTGCTCGACATGGCGACCTCGGCGGTCGCCGCCGGCAAGCTCGAACTCGCGATCGCGCGCGGACAGGAGATTCCGAAGGGCTGGCTGATCAATGCCGAGGGACGCCCAACGACCGACCCCCGCGACTACCGCAAAGGCGGTATGCTACTGCCGCTCGGCGGCACCGAGGGTTACAAGGGCAGTGGCCTCGCAGCGATGGTCGAATTGTTATGCGGACTGTCGACTGGTCCCGATTTCGGGGGCGACCCGAGCGGCCGCGAGACTTTCGGCTGCTTTATGGCCGTGTTCAACGTGGCGGCCTTCCGCTCGCTTGATAAATTCAAGAAAGAGGTCGCGGACTTCGCACGGCACATGAAATCGGCGGCGCCGTCCGAAGGCTCATCCGGCGTGTTCTACCCCGGCGAGATCGGATATTTACACGAGCAGGAGCGCACGGCAAACGGCATTGAACTCGAGAACGCGACCTGGGACAAACTGTGCACGCTTGCGCGCAACTACGGACTTACCGGCGAACTCGACCTCGAGTGAACGCGGTTCCCGCACTGGTCCGAAGGAGCTGGCGGCAGGGGGAGCGTTATCACTGGTATCATCGTCTGATCGCGGCGGCAGTGATCACGCCCACGCAACGAAAGTGCTACGCGTGATGCATCTCGTCATGGGGTTGACCGAACGTAGTCAATGCGCTTCTGATGCGATCCGGGACGCACACGTGCACTAAAAAAGACGTGCTGAGGATGATCAACTGACTAACTACTCAGCGCTTGCTCTCGCGAGCGGTGCTGCGTAGGCTATTTATGTGAGCTTCGATTTCAACGAAAGTTCCAATAGGGCGAAGCCCCAGTTAGTCAGTGGCTTGATATGGCAAACCATCGTCCAAGCTCGACGTCAGTGAGGTTGTCCTGCCAGAACGGGGCCTTTGACATGCGGAACCACTCGGCACCGCCGGCCTCGTAATGCAATTTCCGACGCGAGCAGGCTGGCGATTGAGCTCGTCAGAATCGCTCGTCTTCAGTCCGTGGCCTGACAAGGGACAGCGTTCCAAAGCTCTATGACAGGAATTTCGCCATGCGTTACTTATCACGAATCCACAGAATGGCCGTAAGGGGGTCGAAGGCCTGGGACATATTCATTACACCGCCGTCGAGAACGCGACCGCGGCGAACGCATCACTCTGCTTACGGTCGGCAACACCGATTTCGCCAATCCCGAGCCGGCGATCGCCGCTGTACGTGATAACCTGGCAGCCGGACGGACCTATAAGAGCCCCAGGCCGCGCAATTCGCGAGGCGATTGCAAGGCGGCATACCCGCAACACTGGCCAGGCGATCGATGCCGATCAGTTGTTGTCACCATCCGCGCGCAGAACGCGAAACTGCCGCCCTCTGTCTCGTGGAGCCGGGAACTAGGTGTTAGTGCCGGAGCCAATACCTCTTATCGCGGAATCATCGCTGCTGCTGGCGGCGAGATTATCAGCATCCGCTCGCCGGCAGAAAGCCATTTCCATCCACTGATCAACGAGATGGAAGCCGCTATCGGGCCGCGGACTCGCGCGATCTTTCTGGCTGCGCCCAATAATCCGGCCGGCGCGGTCTATACGAGAGACGAACTCTCGGCCATAGCGGCTCTGTGCCGCAGTCATGATCTCTGGCTGGTTTCGGACGAGGTTTATGGGAGCTTGTCTATGTGGTCTGAGCCCCGCAAACCCCTCCAAGAATGGGTAGAGTCTGTCACGTCTGAGGAGATGGACCATGAAGCCAAGTCGGTCACGGAAGAGCAGATCATCGGGATTTTGCGGGAGCAGGAGGCCGGTGTGGCGACGGCTGCCGCAAACACGGGATCTCGAGCGCAACGTTCTACAAATGGAAGGCCAAGTACGGTGGCCTGGAGGTATCCGATGCCAAGCGGCTGAAGGCCATTGGAGGACGAGAACGCCAAGCTGAAGAAGCTCCTGGCCGAGGCAATGCTCGACAACGCCATGCTCAAGGACGTTGCGTAAAATGGTGACGCCCGCCGCGAGGCGAGAGGCCGTCGCTCATCTGCGGACCACCTTCGAGGTGAGCGAACGGCGGGCGTGCAAAGCCTTGGGGGCAGATCGCACATCGGTGCGCTATCGCAGCGGGCGAGCCGATGATGCAGCCGTGCGCGCCCGCCTGCGCGAACTGGCGGCGATCCGCCGCCGGCTCGGCTACCGTCGTCTGCTGGTGCTGATGCGCCGCGAGGGGCTGGTCATGAACCACAAGAAGTTTCGACGTCTGTATCGCGAGGAACGGCTGCAAGTCCGCCGGCGTGGTGGCCGTAAACGGGCACTCGGCACCAGGGCGCCAATGGTGATCCCGCAAGGCGCCAACCAGCGCTGGAGTCTCGACTTTCTGTCGGATGCGTTCGCCGATGGCCGACGGTTCCGGATTCTGGCCGTGGTCGACGACTTCACTCGCGAATGCTTGGCGCTCGTCGCCGATACTTCGCTCCCGGGCCTGCGGGTCACACGCGAGCTCGATGTCATCATTGCCTGGCGCGGCCGGCCAGCGATGTGCCTGTCCGACAACGGCACTGAGCTAACCGGAATGGCCGTGCTGCGCTTCAGCCAAGAGAGGCAGATCGAGTGGCACTACACCGCGCCCGGCAAAGCGACCCAGAATGCCTTCATCGAGAGCTTTAACGCCCGCCTGCGCGATGAACTTCTCAATGAGACGCTGTTCACTTCGCTCGCACAGGCGCGAGCCGTGCTGGCGGCCTGGAAAGACGACTACAACAACGCCTGGCCGCACAGCGCCCTAGGCAACCTCACGCCGACCGAGTACGCCAAACGCAACGCTCTTGGGCCGCAACGGGACGGGACGCTGCGCTATGCCGAGGGCTCCGCGCCCCGCCCCGTTGCTTCACCGAGCCCTTTGGGCTCATATTCATCTTTCCATTGCTGGATGAAGCGAGGGGCTCAGACCAGAATCCATCCTGCTTTGGAGATTTTGAAGTCCAGCGCGAACGAGACTCGGAATCCGACTATGGGCATGAGCTGGCGGTCCGGCGCCTAACCCGGTCAGGGTAGCGGACACAATTCCCAGTACATCTTGGTCCGCTCCGGAGATCATCCATTACGCCGCGATCGTGATATATCATCGGAAGACAGGGACCTTACCGCACCACGAAGAAGTGAGTCCATGGACGGTGGGGCGCTCAGGTGGTTCTGGCTGTATCGCAATGTGGGCCGGACCGGCAGCCGACCTGGATTGCGATACAAATGTTTATCTCAGCGCCAGCACTTGTTCTCAGCGTCGTAGGTCTCGGCACGCAGATCATGCGCGGCTATCAGCTCACGTTTTAGCACCTTATTGCTGGAGCTCGTCCTAGGAAGCTTCGGTATAAAAGTAATGTATCGCGGCCTCTTGAACAGGGCAAGTTCAGCACGGGCTTTTTCGATGATCCGCTGCAGAAGTAGATCGTCGGGTACGAGACCTTCTTTCAACTCCACGAAGATATTGACTTCCTCGCCGCAATCCGCATCGGGAACGGGAACGGCAGCTACGTCCGCGATCTCCGAAATTTCGCGGATCACGGCCTCCACCTCACGCGCAGCGATGTTGTCACCCGAACGCCGGATCATATCCTTCGTGCGTCCTACCAGCCAATGCAAGCCGAGTCGGTCGCGCCGCAACAGGTCCCCGGTCTTAAACCATTCGCCTTTGAATGACGCCGCATTTGCCTCAGGCCTATTCCAATAACCCTTGAAGATTCCACGGCCACTCACCCAGAGTTCGCCGATTTCACCGATCTCGGTGGGGGTGCCGTCCTCATTCATCAATAGCAGATTCCGAAATGGAGCTCGAATTCCCACAGAACCGGATTCGGACATCTCGTCAAAATTGTTCGGCATTTGCGTGCCAAGCCAAATTTCCGTCATCCCATAAGCATCCTGGGTGCGCACGCGAAAGCGTTTCCGGAATTGACGCACTGAGTAAGGGCTCCAGCCCCAATTTAGGGTCTGTTTCAGGCATGTCGCACCGTCTTCGTCTGAAGTCTCCACGTGGCGCGCCACCAACTCTGGAAAAGCGCACCACTCAATGCGGTGCTGCTTCAGCCAACCGACGAAGCGTGCCGGGTCTACTGACGCAGCTAAGTAAAGCGTGCCGCCCTGTCGATATGACCTCAGCAAGTATTGTCTCGCGTCGCCGTAGGAAAACGAGTTTGTACACAGATAGCTTTGGTACGGCTGCTCGTCTCCGGATGCCTCCTGGTATGAGCTAACGCCCCAGTAGTCGTGCGTCAGCATGCAGCCTTTCGGAAAGCCCGTTGTTCCCGAGGTATATTGAATGGTCAATAAGTCGTCGGAGCGGACATCCACGTCCACCACAGAGTCGTCGGTTCCTTTAAGCAACTCATCGAAGGTAGTAGCTGCTCCTGCGGAAAGCTGTCCAACGAGAACTATCTGCTCCTTGGTGAAGTATTGCGGCCAAGGCTCCATTACCGAGAACGCTGGCCAAGCCGTCTCGTCGACTACGGCGAATTTCGCTTGTGTGTCGCTGAGAACGTATTCGATCTCCCTTGGCGTGTAGCGGATGTCGATCGGAACCATCACCGCACCAAGTTTCGCGATCGCAAACCATAAGATAGGATATTCAATGCGATTAGGTAGCATCACTCCGACGCGGTCGTGCTTGCGTACGCCGAACAAACGTAGCGCCTGTGCACATTTGTTAGACGCCCGGTCCATTTCAGAGTAAGTCGCGCGCATACCCTGCTCGAAGACGTCGATTGCGGTCGACGATCCATGCGTTCTCGCTCTTTCTGAAACCAGCTGTCCAATAGTGATCGTCTCATACGCAGCTTCCAGTTCCTGGATCTTCCGCAACGCATTCGTGACACGCTCTTGGAACTGACTTTGTGTTATGGGGAGCATTGGAAACCTCGCGATCAAGGAAAAAAGCGGGCGCGCCGAAAGACGCATTCTTTGCATTTTGAGGTCACTGAGATTTTCGATCACGAGAGACGAGCGATCGGCTTCGCCCAACTAGGAACTCGGCCTAGCGTCCAGCATGCGCGTGAGGGAGCCGCGGCACTATCATCGAGCGACTTGGAAATCTCGTGTCTTGCACACAGGCTCTGTGTGCTCGTACGATCTTGAGGTCCTTTCAGAGCTTAGCACTGTTAAAGGCTGTGGTTGTTTGAAGCAAGCGCGGAAGGCCCGAGAGACGGGCAATATTTGCCATTGCGGCACCTCCTGTCGTGATCAGCGGCGTTGTAGCCTGATGGCCAACATTCCGAGTCTTACATCATTAACAAGAAGCGAAGCACTACCTAGTCAGGTGGGGTGCGCGCATGGCTTCAAGCATAGCAGAGCTTGTTGAATGGCCTTCGAGGTGAAGCCGTCGTCCTTCACGAGCTCCAGAAACGACACTCGGGTATGCCGCGTGGGCAGGGCAGCGAACGGTGTGCGTCCCGGGTAAGGCACCGAGGATACACACTCTGAGCTCTTGCCTCAGATGCGTCCACATATCGCACCGAATTTTCGATGATTGAGCGTCGAGCGATCGCCTATATGCGCGAGAGATATCAATCTCGGGACGGCCTAGTCCTTTTCCACGACCTACGCCTCCGCGGATCGGGGGCATTTGCATCTTGCTCCCGTCGCCAACTCAGTGCGTTCAGCTTCTGCGCGCCGCCGCGTAAAGACTCAACTGGCCAAAAGCAATTGCGCAAAATCCGTTCAGATGCGAGAGCCAAGGATATCGCCCGATCGTCAGCTCTGGCTTCTGATCATTTCCAGCAAATGCTGCACCCCTTACGAACCTAACACAAGGCTCGCGCATTCAACGGCGCAAGCAAGTTGGAGAGACGATCTTCTCATGCATTGCCCTAGTCTTGCCATGCAGGACATGTCCGACGCTATCGTCGAAAACCCGACAAAACCGTGGCACTTTTCTCCTGTCGAAGCAGGCCGCGCTGTGACCTTTCCGCGAGCATTGGCATCGGACGAATCGAGAAACACTGAAAAAACTCTCCGGTAAGTCTCCATCATCAGGGCGACGTTGGCGCAACCTCATCCCCGATTGACAGCGTTATTGGTCGTATCTCGCCTCTTTGGAAGGTGTTCTCTTTTGCGAGACGTCTACGATTCCGAGACTACCCTGTCAGAATAGCACGTCGCTCACTGACAATTAATCCTATTTACGAGCTATGTCCCATCCGTGGCAAGGAGTTTGCACTGTGTCCGGCCGTCACGTGACGGGGTAGTCGATTCATGAATTCAATCGTGGACCCGCGAATGGGCAGGCCGGAAGAAAAGTGCTTGCGTTTCGGTTGTCGACGGCCCTTAGCCCTTGACGTCCACGCAACCGCGATAGCCCGTGATCGAAAGAGCACTTCCCCGGGAGCCATCGTTCATGATCGCCTCACCGTAATCGAGCTGGAGCGGTAAGATGCGTGGGCCTTTCGGCAGTCGGCGGTGTTGCAATCAGTTGGTCAGATGCAATCAGGCCAATGACCAAGATAGTCAGAATGGCTGATTTCCGGCCCGTGGCGCGAACAGCCTCATCTTCTAGGCTCAATAGGACTTACCCCATGCATTACTCGTCCCGAATCTGCAGAATGGCCGATAGCGTATTGGAGGCTTGGGAGATACATCAGATCGCCATCGAGAAACGCAACCGCGGCGATCAAGTTATTCTGCTGACGGTCGGAAACACCGATTTCGCCAGTCCAAAACGGGCGATCGCCGCTGTACGTCAGAACCTGGCCGCCGGCCGGACCCATTACAGCCCTAGTGCAGGCGGCCGTCCGTTGCGCGAGGCGATTGCACGGCGGCATACACGCAAAACTTTCCAAGCGATCAATGCCGATCAGGTCATGGTCACTATCGGCGCGCAGAACGCGCTGCTCACCGCGGCCCTTTGTCTCGTCGAGCCAGGGGACCAGGTCTTAGTACCTGAGCCGATGTATACCACCTATCCCGGGACCGTCGCTGCTGCCGGCGGCGACATCGTCAGCATCCGCTCGCCGCCAGGAAACCGGTTTCATCCGTTAATTAACGAGATGGAAGCCGCGATCACTCCACAAACCCGCGCGATCTTTTTGTCCACCCCTAATAATCCGACGGGGGCGGTCTATTCGAGAGACGAATTGCTGGCTATAGCGGCTCTCTGCCGCAATCATAATCTCTGGCTCGTTTCGGATGAAGTCTACGGTGAACTTACCTATGAGGGCCAGCACGTCTCGCCTTGTGTGCTCCCAGGCATGGCGGAGCGCACCATCACCATCAGCAGTCTATCCAAGTCGCACGCGATGGCGGGTTGGCGGCTCGGTTGGATGATCGGTCCGCAGGAGCTGGTGCGTCATGCTGGCAACGTAGCCCTCTGCTCGACCTACGGCATTCCTACTTTTCTCCAAGATGCGGGCGTCGTGGCGCTGGAGCAGTTTCCGAACGGGCTCCCCGAATTGCGAGCAGCCTATCGTCGCCGCCGCGATCAGTTTTGCGATTACATGGAAACAGTTCCCCTGCTGTCTTGCTACCGCCCAGAGGGCGGCATGTTCATTATGCTGGATGCGCGCGCCACTGGTCTCTCGGCGTATAACTTTGCTAAGGGCCTAGTCCTCCAAGAGGGAGTCGCAATCCTACCCGCAGATGGTTTTGGCGAAAGCGCAACTGGTCATTTGCGCATCAACCTTGGTGCCTCCGACGCGGAAATCGAGGAAGCGGCCCTGCGCCTGTCCCATTTCGCTGAGCAGATCGCGCGGTAAAGGTTGAAGCCTTCTAGCTTAGCCATAGGAAGCGGTCGTTGGTGATCTCATGACCAGCAGCACCGGCTGCGATGTGGCTGGCTGCACTTAGGCCACGCACCAAGTTGTTTGTCTCGCCGATTGTGGTAGCGATCAGTATGCCGCCGATCGGCAGATGCGCCGCCCGGCCGAACCGTTACACTGCGTTGAAAACTCGGTTTGCGGGAAAGTCCGCAATTTAGGACAGGAGCTGACACGTCGCTGCAGTAGATTGGATGATGGTACGGTTGTGAAGCCCAATCGGCGAGTTGATACCTTGCGGCGAATTGAATTGAGGCGCTGAAAGGCTTGGAAGAGATGGGCGCAACTCTGCTGTGATGGGCGGCACTGGCTCCGCCTGTTGTAAAGCTTCCGACGACCCTTCCGATGCCCATGCACGATTCTCGCTTCGGCACCAGAATGGTTGGTGATTGAGGCGGAGAACAGCCGCATCGTGTCCGAGGTTGCAATACTGACTGCGGCGAACTTTCGATCTCCCCGCGGTTAACTAGACGGCCGACGCGTGGATCCTGGAGTTGACGGCGATCGTGAAGAGCTTGAAGCGCACGCTTTACGGCACCCGCTCAGAACGGTTGCGGAGCCACAAGCCAAGGAATAAG
This sequence comes from Bradyrhizobium sp. CIR48, assembly GCF_014198315.1. Taxonomy (NCBI): domain Bacteria; kingdom Pseudomonadati; phylum Pseudomonadota; class Alphaproteobacteria; order Hyphomicrobiales; family Nitrobacteraceae; genus Bradyrhizobium; species Bradyrhizobium sp. CIR48. Next base: position 231,794 of record NZ_JACIHG010000003.1, on the reverse strand, counting down.
CAGATCGCCTTCGTGTTTGACGAGATTGCCATCGGCGTGGCGGGCATCGCAGCCGAACTGGCCAAGACAGGGGGCAAGGTTAAGCCGCAACGCGCGCCGTGGCAGAGCAAGGAGTTCGGCGCGCATCTGGCACGTGGAGATCCCTTCGGACCCGAGATGTCTTCTGATTGAGACCGGGCTGAAGAAGTTTCTGATCGGCGAGGATGTGTTCAATACGCGTCGATCTGGGCACACGCAAAGTTCCGCGTGATCGTCACGCGACACGCGAACCATAGCTATGCATGGCGATGGCGTAGTTCAGGCCGGCGCCGCTGCACTTGATTGAGTGTGGCCTTTCGACCGAAGCGCTTCTCGCCTTCGCGGTGGCGAGGCCTCGGCCGATCGTTCATCGCGCAATGGTTGGGGCAAGGTCTGGTGTCCATCAAACCGGCAGCAAGCTCAGAAGCGTCCAAGAGCACGAGGTTAAGCGATAAGGTTGGATCATTTACATATATCGAATCAAATAATTCAGTTTAACTTCATGACCCGTACGTGCAAATCATGAAGACGAGCTCTTCTTGAAGTGAGCGACTATTCGTTCGGCAACTGTGTCGGAGCCCAAGCTCGTGTGATTGGCGAGATCGCCAACGATCCTGAAGGGCTTCCCGGTAGTTAGGTCCAACGCGAAAGTGCGCCAAATCCTATCAAACTTTGCGAAGGAGGCGTGTATGGGCGAATGGTAGTATGCCGCAAGCGATGCCATACACAATCCTGCTGGGATAACTACTGAAGCCCTCGCGAAGAAGGCCGGCTAAACCGTCTCCCAGCGGGGCTGTCCACAAGTGGGGCATGGAGAGCGTCGTTTCCCGTTATTATTTATCTTGTACCTTTACCTTCGCGCCGCTGCACGTCACTCGCCATAACTGCATCTGAGTAGCTGTTTCCGAAATGCGTGCGTAGGTAGTTCACGGCTGCGGCGACTTGGTCGTCGCTCATCATTTCGCCGAAAGGGGGCATGCCGCGGCGGCCGTTGAGGATAACATCGATCACTTCAAAGCTTGCTTCGAGATTGCGATTGGCGACGAGCGACGGATAGGTGGCTGCGGCTCTCGCCCCCATCGCATCGGCCATGTGGCAACCGCGGCACACATTGACATACAGCTGCTCGCCACTCGTTTCGACAAAGCGATAGCTGGGGAAAATGGCGGCTATTCAGCTCCGGCGGATCGTTTCGCCGAGCACGGAATACGACGACTGCAACAACAGCGCCGCCATGGCGCGAAGGTGACATGCTTTATGCGGCGGATGGTCATGTCTTGATCACCCGCTCGTGCAGCCGCGCGATGGCATCGAGTGAGGAGAGCATCGCGCCCTCCTGCCAGACCGGCAGTGCCGACACAACTCACCTGCGAGCAAGATGCGCCCGTCGATCCGACACAGATTGCGATAGTGCTGCTTGCGGGCCTCATCGGACCAGTGGGCGCTGCGGCCGAGCGCGAGTGGCATCCGGTGCCAGGGGACGGCGATGCCGTTCTCGAACTCTGTCCTGTATTGAGGATGGATGGCTGCGCCGAACTCGGCCGCGCGCCCCACGCGTTCATCCGGCGGTATGCCGGTGAACTCGAAGGAATCAGCGCGTTCGAGAAGATTAGCAACGAGCAAGACGCCGCGTCCGCTCTTGAGCGCGGTCATCGTGTGGTATATGCGGCGCTGCTTGCCACGGTATCAATCAGGGAGAGCAGATAGCGTCGCCGCATTGTGATAGGCTCGTTCTGCATTCGCACTCGATCGCCCCAAAGCGGCTTAGGCCGCATCTCCGAAAAAAACGAGAGGCTGCTCTGCATAACATGTGATGTTCATGGGAGACTGTTGCTCAAGGCGCCGTTTGATTGGCAGCTTGGACCGTTCCCGTAAACGCCTGGCCCGCGCGGAAGCGAGCCACAGTCTTTCCCTCTGCACTATCAAAGCTGAATCGGAAGATGAGCGTCTCACGATCGTTGGCGATTGAGATGCCATCCGCAATTGGAAGCGGACCGAGCCTTCCTGAGTTCAGCGAGCCCCAAAGGCCTCGGTTGTGTCCCTATGTTCTGGCGACTAAGCTTAAAAATACCAGTTGAGAGGCTGCTCACTAGCGGTCATCGAGATGTTTCTCAGTCAATAGCGGCAGGTAACAGCCGTCACCTCATCCAGAGAATACTGGGACGGCTCCATGGGCCTATTGTTTTGGCTCTGATATTCCTCCGGCTCATAGCAATAGCGCAATGAGGGTTGCAGTAAACGGACGCGCGAATTCTCAGGCGGTCGAAGACAATGAGAAGCAGTGTGTCGCGTGGCATAGCGGCCTCCTGGTTTATCTCACCGAGAACAAAGTAGGATTTGGGCCAGCGTCACGCGATGCAGCCGACCCTCTTGGCGCATGTCGCGATTCATGCAGTTTGGTGTGTTCCTGACATCCGCGTCTTCCCATCAATGACATGACGCGCTCCTGCGAAGCACGGTCCGCCCTCTTACACATCGGCTGGCTCTATGCGCCATGTAAGCAACTCAATCGATTCGGCGAATTGGATGAAACGAAGCGCGTGGCGCCCTGAATTGTAATGTCTTTCTAAGCGGGTGCAAGCCAGCTTAAACGTCGTTTGGCACGGCCGTTGCTGGTGCATTCAATGTGGGGTGGACCTCCGCATCGCCCTGTCTATGCTAGACGCCAAACGGCAACAACGTAAATCCCGATGTCAATCGGCTATCCCGCGTCAATCACAAGACCGAAGCCGCTCTTTTCGTGCCGCCATCGTGAGGTGATGCTTCATACGCGATCTCGGTATGGCCTTCGATCTTCTAAGCGAAAGGAGTTGCAGTATGCTCGACGAAGCATTTGGAATGCCTGAATCGCTGAAGGTTGACTCCGACTTCTGCGTCGGTCTGCCTCTGGAGGACCCGCAAGCACCGAACTTAACGGCGTTGGTTCTTGATGGTAACCGCGCTTCGCAAGCCGATGCCTGTCGCAACTACCGTCGCCACGAAGCGTGTGTGCGCGGTGTGTACGACAAGAGTAACGGGAAGGGCGCGGTCATTTAAAACGAACTCGTCATCAGAGATAGCGAATGTGAGGATTGTCGGGATCGGTTCTTCGATCTTGTGAGAGGCCGCGGCGCGCTTAGCGGCTCCATTGGAGCCGCCCGAAGTTCCGACTACGAGCGCCGAACAGCTCAATCGGTATGCCGATCCGCCCCGACCAAGCACTGACCTATTGTCTACCGAACGGTAAAAATGCGTTTGGCAGCGATCTGAAATTCGCGCGATGCGCCGGCTTTCTCATGTCCATTCTCCGTGGCATGTGCGCCGATGGACAAGGACCGACTAGGTTCAAAGTAAGACGGGGGCGAGTTATGATCAGATGGTTGTTCGGCAATGAGACGATCTCGGATCGATTGATACGCGCGGAGAATCGACCATCCGGCTTTGATTATCTTCGGAGTTTTCTCTCGATCAGCGTCATATCGGTCCATAGCATATCAATATGCTACGGCATCGATGTCGCTTTAGAGACGTTGTGGCGTGGTCCGCTGCATCCAATGGTGAAGTTTATCGTCCCAAGTTTCTTTGCCCTGAGTGGATTCTTGGTCGCAGGAAGTCTGGAACGCAACACCGTTCTGGCGTTTCTAACCCTGAGGTTCCTGCGAATTTTTCCAGCCCTTTGCGTTGAGGTGCTAATTTCTGCCCTACTGTTGGGCCCGTTCTTAACGTCGCTGTCTCTAAGCGACTATTTTGCCAATCCAGAATTCTGGCGCTACATCGGCAATATAGTAGGCTGGGTGCATCTGTACCTTCCCGGCGTTTTCGAGAACCGACCTCCTCCGCACTATGCAAATGGATCAATTTGGACCGTTCCTTTTGAACTCGAGTGTTACGCTGCAATCGCAGCTTTAGGAATAGCTGGGCTTTCCAAGAGACCCTTTCTTTTCGCGGGCGTAGTGTTATTTTCGCTGCTTGCGTTCTCTGCAGAAGGAGGCACCTTCCCTACTATTTCTCGTGTGCGCGGAGAGCTAATCATTGTTTCCTTTAGCCGCGGAGACCTAATCCTCCCGTTTATGTTCGGAGTTGCAATTTATCTCGTCCGGAACTCGTTGCCTTTCTCGCTTCCGCTGTTCGTTCTGAGCCTCACACTGTCTTTCGTGCTCGTCTACTTCAGACCGACGTCTTACCTTGCGACACCGTTTGTTGCCTACTCAACGGCGTACATCGGACTACTTAATCCGAGGCGAACGCTTCTGGGGCGCGGCGCCGACTATTCTTACGGCATCTACCTCTACGGCTACCCCTTCCAACAGGCAGCCTGTCAACTGCTTCCAGGCGGCTCCTTCTGGCTTTTGAACATTGTCTATGGCGTTGTCTCTTCAGGCGTAGCCGCGCACCTCTCCTGGACTTTGGTCGAGAAAAGGGTTTTGGAATGGCGCTCGACCGCACTATTCCGCGTCGCAAAATTCAGGAAGTGGCTTTGCTTGCTTTTCAGGGGTCTTTGAATGCGTTGCCAGTCTTTATGTGACCTTGCCCCCATATGTGGAACGTATATGGACCCCGCCCGATTGCAACGACCGGCTTCATCAGGATCGACGGTCACAACTGCAGACGTATATCCGGCTTCTTGATGCGGCTGGACAACGTCTCCGCCGAGAGCCTCGATGGTTTTCGCCCGCTTCCACCTCAACGGCCCCGAGACATCGGCGCAAGCCGTGCCAGTCCACACATCAGGTTCGGGAAGCGACGGGGTGACCGTTTCGCCATCTCCTGCCATTTGTTGCAATTGCCGGGTGAGACCTCCTTTCCTTGATTGCCGCTTCGCTTCAGGCCGCCTTCACCGACAGCGCCGGCTCATAAGCTGCGTCGCCTGTGAGCATAGCCCACACGACCCGCGCATTCTTGTTGGCAAGAGCCACGGCCGCGACATTGGGATGGCGCCGTTGCCGAATTTTGCCGAGCCAGAGGCTTCGCGGATGCCGCTTGCCAGTGGCCCGGCTTAAAGCGGCGCGAGCTCCGTGAATCATCAGCGTCCGCAGGTATCGATCGCCGCGTTTGCTGATGCCGAACAAGCGGGCAAGCCCTCCACTGGATCGCTGCTTCGGCACCAGGCCAAGCCAAGCCGCGAACTGGCGGCCGTTCTTGAAACAGCTTCTATCGCCTACGGCAGCGATCAAGGCTGTTTTACCGAGCCGCTGGCACTGCTCATTCGTCGGAAGATTTCCCTTATCCGCCGGTCATAGGCTGCAATGCGGGTATCAAGCTCCGACAACTCCTCTTGCAATTCCCTCATGAGCGCTCGGAGCATCTCGCTGAGGCCGTCATTGATGTTCCCTACGATGACAGAGAGGCCGCGCCGCAGCTGCGCGATGTCACGGGCAATGACAATGCCATGCTCGGACAGAAGACCGCGAATCTGGTTGGCGTGCCTGACCCGGTCGGCGACCAGGCGTCGGCGAATGCGGTGGACAGCCTGTACCGCCAGCTGATCGGTTGATTTCGGTGGCATGGACGGACGGCCGACCGCTTCGCAGATGGCTCCGCATCGTTCTGGTCGTTCTTGTTTGACTTGACGTATGGCGTCACGAACTGAGGGGTCATCAGTCGGACCTGATGGCCAAGCGCCGTGAGCACGCGAGCCCAATAGTGTGCCCCGTTGGAAGCCTCCATGCCGACCAGGCAGGCCGGTAAATTGGCGAAAAAGCAGGCCACCGCATCGCGACGCAACCTCTTTCGCACAACGACTTTCCCGTGGTTGTCGACGCCCTGAACTTCGAAGACATACTTCGCCAAATCTAGACCTATCCGAACGACCTGCATGATATCCTCCTTCACTGCAGTTGACGCTCGAGATTTCACCGCGGCGAGGGCGGGGTCCATACCATTGGCCCGCGAGACAAGAGCTTTTTCAGTCGATTTCACACATTGGGACGGTGCGGTCATATGTCCGGCCTTTGCGCGGGGCACAATATGGCCGCTGGCCTAGATGAGATCCGCGGAACGAGGAGCCAAATCAAGTTTACGCGCTTGAGCGCATTGGGGCCAGTAGCTTCATTCGTTTCGGGATCTCGTCCCAAGGTTGATCGCCTGTTGTTGCACCTTGCCCTCTGCCGGCCTGCGCCGGTCAGATCATTTTGGCGGTCACTGCGTCACCGCGGTGACCGCCAATGGGTCGGGACGCCGATAGATTCCGCCCTTGTTCAGGAGCGCCCAGATGATCCGCGCCGTCTCATTGGCCCGCGCGACGGCGGCAACCTTGAAGGGCCGTCTGGCGAGAAGGGCCTTCAGCCGCGGCCGCGCCCGAGCGTCGTTTCGGACGACGCGCAAGACGGCCGTTGCCCCGACAACGAGGAGAGAGCGGAGTTCCGGATTTCCCATCCTGCATATTCGTCCCAGCCGCTCTTTGCCTCCGCTTGAATGAGACCGCGGCGTCTATCCCAGCCAGGCGGCAAAGTGCCGAGCCAACTTGAACCCGACGGAATCCGGCACAAGCGCCTCGATGGTCGCCGCCGTAATGGCGCCGACGCCAGGGATTGTGGTCAACTGACGCATGTCCTCGTCGCGATTCGCCTCCACGACGATTGCGCGCTCGAGCCTCTCGATCTGGTCGGCTGAAGCTTCAATCTCGTCGGCAATAGCCATCAGCGCGAAGCGCGCTGCTGTGGGCAGGCGAGCATCTGTTTCATCCCGTATGATTGCGACCAGCGCCTCAACCTTCCGAGGCCGGCGGTGGCGATGATCCCCAATTCTGCCAGATGCGCGCGCAACGCGTTGACCGCCTGCGTTCGCTGCCGCACTAGAAGAGCGCGGGTCTTCAGCACCATCGCGGCAGCCTGTTGCTCAGCCGTCTTAATCGGCACGAAGCGCATGGTCTTTCGGGTCACCGCTTCGCTGATGGCCTCCGCGTCCGCCGCATCCGTCTTACCACGCTTGACGAAGGGTTTGACATAAGCCGGCGGAATGAGCCGGACCTTATGACCGAGAGCTGCGATCTCGCGTGCCCAATGCGGCGGCCAATGTCATTCTGGCTACGACGTGCATACGCAGGGGCGCTCCCTCAGAGACTACAGGTTCTGGTAGTTTCATTGCTCTCGCTTCTTTTGCAACTACCTGGGAGAAACCAATAATGTATGAAGCCACCCGACCAGCCAGACAAGGTTGCAGATGTATTCACCATTGCTGAGGAGACGTCCAATGGGCGAGGCGATTAGTGTTGAAGCGCGTCAGTTGCGCGCCGTTGAAGAGCTCGAATCCAAGGTCCGCTCATACTCACGTTTGTTTCCTGCTGTTTTCAGTCGTGCTCGCGGCTCCATCATCTTGACTCAGAATGGTCGGCAGATGATTGACTTCTTCTCCGGTGCTGGGGCACTCAATTACGGCCACAACAATCACGGTATCAAAGCTGCTGTTACCGAGTATCTGGCGTCAGATGCTATGATCCATGGGCTTGACATGGCAACTCCTGCTAAGATCGAATTCATGGAGACTTTCAATTCTGTCATACTCGAGAGCCGAGGGCTGCAGTACCGTTACCAGTTCACGGGGCCAACAGGAGCCAACGCAATTGAGGCAGCTCTAAAGCTCGCCCGCAAAGTTACTAAGCGCCAGAATGTCATCACGTTCACTCGTGGGTACCATGGTTTGAGTTTGGGAGCGGTTGCTGCGTCGGGCAACCGCTTTTATCGGCAGGTCAGCGGCGTCTCGTTGTCTGGCACAACTTTCATGCCTTACGATGGTTATCTGGGCTCAGCTGTCGATACGGCTGAGTACGTGCGAAAGATGTTGATGGATGGCGGCAGTGGAATCGACGCTCCAGCAGCCATTTTGGTCGAAACAGTGCAGGGCGAAGGTGGAATAAATGTAGCTAGCAAGAGGTGGTTGCAGTCCATCCAGACGATTGCAAAGGATGTTGGCGCCCTTTTCGTAGTGGACGATATCCAAATGGGTTGTGGACGCACGGGTGAGTTCTTCAGCTTCGAGTTTGCGGCGTTGTCGCCCGATGTCATCGTGCTATCAAAGTCGCTAAGTGGCTACGGTCTTCCTTTGTCAATGTTGTTGATCAAGGAAGGCTTAGACGCATGGGACCCGGGAGAACACACTGGAACGTTTCGAGGGAACAACCTGGCCCTAGTGTCTGCAACCGCAGCCATAAACATGTACTGGCGCTGCACGAGGTTCTCGGAGGAGGTTCGTCGTATGGGAGCGCTATTGCGAAACCGACTTCAGGCTATTGCATCGGAGCACGGAAATGGGTTTTCTGTTCGAGGCCGCGGTATGGCATTAGGGTTCGATTGCCAAACGACCGAAATCGCCGAAGCAACGACAAGAAGGGCATTTGAGAGGGGATTAATTGTCGAACGATGCGGGCCCGACGATCAAGTTGTGAAGTTCCTTCCAGCGCTCACAATCGATCTCGAGACGTTAAATCAGGGGCTGGGGATATTCGAGGAAGCGTTGATCGAAACGGTGACTCAATTACGAAGTAGAAGCTCTTGAATTGCAGCGGCGTAGAGTCTGATACGGCCGGTCTGCTTTCGAGCGGCTGATCGTCAATAAGGGGGCCGAATGACTAGCAAGGGCTTCATTATGACTTCATCGCTTGTCAAAGTCCCTCGTAGCCCGCCTGCGCCTGCTCGTCTCATCTATAGTTGCATGGATTGTGGCGCGTCGAGCCATGCTGGCAGATCAACGCGGTTCATTGTGGCCCTTTATGCCGCCCGCCGAACTATGCCGAGTCGGATCGCTTTCCCCCAGATTTCTCGCTGATCGGCGTTTGCCTTCGGCATCTGCCTCCGCTGTCAAAAGCGGAGAACAGGAAGATGGAAGCAGAGTACTTGGACAGAAGCCGGCTGTGGGGCGTCTCAGAAGCGGGCTGCACGGACGGTACGTCGAGACACCGCTCGTCCCGTCGAAGAGAGGCTTGTTCGGCGCGGCACATAGCGTTTCCTCAGGTGGTTGGCGGGCTCTTGAGTTGGATCGCGGGCCGTCGCTACAAGCTCGTCAACCTCAGGCCGTTGAGTGCGGTACGTCAGACATCGAGGCGGGAGGCAGTCTATCCAACCAGTTGATAACGCGCTCAAGCGATGGCCGTCGGTGCTGCGCGAAGAGGGCGCGATCGCTCCGTTGGTGCTGCCGCCTGTCATCTCGCACGAACGGATCTTCAAGAAACTCGACGTCTACCTGCGATCAGAGCGCGGCTTGGCCTGTCCATCGTCCTCGATCTCCCGGACATCCGCAGCTTCCTGCATGAAGTGTAGTCCAGCCGCGTCGTCGCCCTATGCAAGATCGGCCGACAGGACGTGATCCACCACATTGAGCGCCACGCCCGGGATCGAAGCCCGCAACAGGCAAGGCGATGTGCTGGTCGTTGCGCGCCGTTTTCCGTTACCTCCACCATCGGGGGCCGAACGCGAGTCCGTTGGCGGATTGGTTTCCATCGATGCAACTATGGAAACTCGCAACTCTGCCGACCTATCTGCCTGCCGCTCAGGTGCGAAGGCTCTCGATGGTTTCGACCGAGAGACCGTGATGGCACGGCGCGAATGCGCGAGTGCGGGGATCGTTGCGGAGATCTCTGCGAGCGGCGACGACTGGATTTGTTCGCTAGCGCGACCGCATGGATTGTCGCCGCAGCAATGTTTGGCTGGCGACGTCGGTTGTGAGAAGCCGGGGGCGGTCATTCCGAAGCGGAAGTACAGTTTGCCCTGGCGTCGGCATTGATCAGCCAAAGGGGCGCAAGTTGCCAACCCATCCGCTATGCACTCTCACGCTGGGAAGGTCTGACACGGCTTCATCGGTGGTGGCCGTACCGAAATGGACAACAACGTTGTCGAATGCGCTATCCACCCGATCACACTCAACCGGAAAATGACGATGTTTGCGGGCTCCGACGGTGGTGCCGAGCATTGGGCCATCATCGCCTCCGGTCGCAGACCATTTGACAGCAACCCAATTGGCAGCCCGCCTCGGGATTCTCAAAAGTAAATCTATGTTCAGCTCAAGCGAGGGAGCATCCTGACCGTCCGAGAGCCTTCAGGCCGCTTTCTCTTCCCCGACAACGCAACCGCCTTGCACGCCAACCGCAGCTTGAGACATCACCAGGTCGAAGATCGATCTGAGGGAGGATCACCATGAAAAGTACGGGCATAAACATAGGCCTTGAGCATACAGGCCATCTATGCCGCCGAAATCGATATCGTGCCGGCCGCCGCCGAGGACAATTTGCCGCGTCAAGGCGCTTGATGGTAAGCGCCAAGCCTTGCGTGCTGCGGCGCCCGCGAAGACAACTTTTAAGGCGTCTGGTCAGCCATCCATCTATGCCTTAAATCTCCATCGGACCGCGCGCATCGATCTTAAACTCTTTCTCCATTTGCGGAAGAAGCTCTCCATCGGCATCGTCGAAGCAGTCGTCCATCATCCTTCCAGCACGCAAGATAACGCGGTGATATCGATTTTTCGTCTCCGAGTGCAAAGCGCGTTTCAGGAACGCGAATTATTCTTGAAGTGAGCAATGATCAACTCGGAAACTTTATCTGAGCGATCTACCCCAGACGCACACTGCAAGTCGTATAGCCCTCCCGGATTTACAAGATTTACTTCGATTATGTAGGGATAAGCAACGTCAATTCCAACGAAGTTGATTCCGTGAGCCATAAGCTTCCGACCGACCGACTCGGCTAGCTGAATTTCATTTTCATTCAGGTCGACCGGAATAGGTGTTCCTCCTAGCACTATATTTGACCTGTGATCGTCTGGATGCCCGATTCGACCGTGCCAAGCGACTGCCTCTCCGCAAGCAACGATGATACGCTTTTCGCCGCGGACCACTTCAGGAATATACTTCTGAAGAACGGCGTACTCGGCTTTGAAGCCGCCCAGTTCGCCATAGCTATCTTTGTGCGCAGTTGTATTTCCAGTAAGGCATTGCAGGATTGCTCGGACATTTGGCCCTTTGGGGGTAAGTACAAAGACATTTTGTCCGCAGGTGGAATTTGGCGGCTTAGCTACCCACCACTGATCTGAAGTTTCTTGGCAGCGATCCCATAGCAGCGAAAAATCGTTCGATATGTACGACAGAGCTCTGTTTGCCTTAGGCACGACGTAGCCCAATGCATGTTTTGGAGTAAGGAATACCAGACCTTCGATGCTGTTAACAAAGGACGTGGTACGAGAAGCCAGCCAAAGCATTTGCCAGATGTCAAGAGATACACGATCCTGAGGATGGCCCATGACCCAGACTAATTGGCATTCGTCGAGAAAATAAGCATTTCGAGTTCCTCTTGCGACGCAGCCGGGATGATACGGCTCGGCGTTTTGAGGCGTTAGAACTCCTTTTGTGAAAAAGCGATAATCGTCTGCCGAAATTGAATTCAACTCGCCGATAATTACCTCCCAACCCAACCGGCGAAACGCGTTACTGATAGGTGCGTCGTTCTCGCCTAAGCAGTCGAGGGTGTTAGTGAGTATCAGCAGCCTCATTACATTCTCCTACAGCGAAACTCTCGTCTGAGTTCCACATCACGCAGGGTGGCCTGACCGTCAACATAAATCACTCGAAGCACCCGGCGAGTTGCGGCCAGCCTGGGCTCCGCTATTGCGGCCAGGCTGCATGGTGCCGCTAGCAACGCGCGTGCCAATAGACAACTGAGTTCGTCTGAAAAGGTAAGTGTCCATTGAAGACGGCCAGAACCTTAGATTGGACAGAGTTCATGCCGCTGTCGGGGTCAGAACGACGATTTGCAGCTAGTGGACAAAAGGCTGCATGCGGCCTCGCGATTAGTCGTTTCACCTGGGGAGGCGCGAGCGCAAGCAGGGTTCCGGCCGTATCCTAGTTCGCATAGACCCGTGTAAGGCAGCGCATTTTCGCAAACGAAGTGCGTCTCCTGTCGGCAGTGTTAGCCGATGTCCGTGCCGCTGATGGCGTTTTACTGCGCAGGGCGATTGCAGTGCTTGAGCTCGCGTGGACTTTAGGAGCTCTTCGTGGCGGCTCGGTGCCCCCTGTTTGGCGCCCGCCAGAGGAAGGCAGACATCACCGCAACTGCTTCCACAGCCATACGTCATTGTGCCATTCACCTCGAATACGTGAGAGTTCGCGCAAGGTGGCGACACGTCGAAATCCGAACAGATTGAAATTCTTGATTGCTCCCACATTTCTCTCAAAGGTGCGGCCGAACAGCCCACGTAGTCCAAAAGTGTTGGCGGTGTCGATCAAATGCGCGAGCATCAACTTCCCAATTCCCCTTCTTCGGTGTTTTTCATCAACATAAAATGAGACCTCGGGGAGCTCTATATATTCAGGACGAACTGAAAACGCATTTAGCGAGCACCAGGCGATTGTCTTCCTGCTGTCATCTTGATAGACGAAAGCCGCATACGGACCTTGATGCTGCTCAAGCCAAGCCAAACGTTCGGAGGGAGTGTCAGGCGACACCTGACTTGTGGCAAAGACGCCAGGTGCTATCGCTTGATTATAAATTGCCGTGATGTCTTCAACATCTGAACATTTTGCGCGTCGAATCACTAGCACCTCCGATCTGTTTGATTGCTGGTTGTAATGTTAACGCGAGCTATGAAGTGATTGGCCCGCCCGGCAACCGCTCCCGGTTGCTTAGGCGGCTAGACTAGACACTCTCGTGGAGAGCACAGTCAGAGTTCGTGTGGTCAACGATACGACCATCATAACCGCTTCCACCAGCTACGGTCTCTGGTAGGTTTCGGGAGGCTAGTTGTACATTAGCGTTCGGTGTATGTCCTCGATGAACTTGGGTGGCCTTCTGCAGTGCCGTTGCTTAGGAACGTCAGTAGAGGGACGGTTCACTCACATGTATCGCGAACGAAACTCCCACGATCATGACGTTGTGGGCGAAAGGGAGAATAGCTGCGTTAGAGAACTCAGGCGGCATCGCGCACGTCACCTGATTGCACGTTAAAGGTTACTAACCAGAGGGCTCCTCGGCGAAGAAAAGTCGACGGGAAGAGTGCGCCACTCGTCATTGAAATACACGTCTGAATTAACCCGCGTCATCCCAAACGAGTTGGACGGTAAAAATGCGGTACGAACTGCGCCGGCTGCGAGAATGCGATTTACCTGAAGTAACTGAAATCTATACGGCCGCTTGCCGAGACCGGGAATCGACGCAAGGAACACGTCGTTGGAGCGTCGCAGAGATGCATGAATTCATATTCGCACGTCGTCCCTCATTTGTATCCTACACGTGTATTAGAAAAGGTAACGTGATCGGATGGGCAGCACTTACTCAGCACCATGTCAATGAAGGGGTGCGGCAGACAGCGGAGCTATCGCTCTTTGTTCAAGGGCCCTTTCGTAGCAAAGGAGTCGGATCCGCGCTTGCGCGTGCTATTCTAAGGCAACCAAGGACAGACAATCTACATTGCGTCTTAGCAATGACATTTGCCGATGCGCCGAACGCTATTGCCTTCGCAGAACGAAAATGCGGCCTTTCGATTGTGGGATGTCTCCCGGGGGCGTTTTCCCACGGTGAAAAAAACTACGATATTCTGGTTTTGCAAAGACTTCTAGTTTCGTGAACGAAGACCGAATGTAAGTTCGTGTTCCACCATTGTGCGCGTTCCAGTCGGTGCGCCAACCTCGACCGCGACATGGGGGCCAAGGACTGATTTGTCTGACTGCGGCCCTGGTATGGATCATACGTAATCTCCTGATGAATTGTATGGGCCCATCCGGTAGTCTGTCGGCTCGATTAGATGCGGCGTCACCGTTCGTGTCGCTGTACGTCCTCAGGACCGCGCTGTCTCGCACAGCGTCACTTCGATTTGAGAAGTATCGTCATCTCCATCCGACCGCGGAGCGTTTGAGGTGGAGGCGGGCGTCCTTGCACTCTGGTTTCGTTACTGATCGCAGCCGAAACGAGGGGCTCAAGCTCTTCCAAATCCTGGTAGGAAGCGCGCTTGCCTAAACACGGCTCCATATCATGGTTCGGTTCTTTTAGTTGGCCAACGCGAGGTTCAACCGGAGTAAGCCTCCAGCACCATCTCACCGCGATAGCTTCCATCCCGAAGCTGGCAGGCGCACCAAGTCATTCCGAGCGGAGAGCGCAGTGAAAAGATCAGAAAATATCGAGCTCGATCTCCTCCGTCAGTTCGACAACGAGTTCTGAATGATGGCCAACGCTGAGAGCGTATTTCAATGCCTGGCTGCGGTTCACAAATACTCCGCCAAATAGACCATTCTGTTCGCGCGCGATCCAGTGTCCCTGGCGATTCTTACCAATCAAGATCCTGGGAGTCGAAGGGATACGGGAAGGAGGCTCAGCTAGCTTCATTGTTTGTCCCAGGAATGTGAAAGTGAAGCGCTGCTCTCACCTGTGGATCGACGCTTGGTGTCGTTCGGCGTCTGATCCCGCAGGTGCTAGACAGCGATCTTCGATCGCTCTCGTAGCCGGCCGCTTCGGCCCGTCACAAAGAGCCGTTCACGACAGAGCGCGATTCGTGTGTCCCTCGTTCAAGTGATTTACTTGATTGACGATCGTCATTCGGCGTTCGCTGCATTAAGGTCTACAACCTCTTTCGCGAAGCGCGGGAACTTTCCCGCGGATCGGCCGAGGTCGCCGCGTCTACGCCGACCGACAACCGTTTTCGTTACTGGGATGTCTTGCCTATCAACCGGTACTCGTAAGAAACGCATCGCACATTATTGTATTTGGCATCAACTGCTACGGCCGGGAGTTGACTCGCGGACATAGTGGGTACCGGCAACAGTTAGGCAATCAATGACACATGCAAAGAAGCGCGAGTACAGCAAGCGGGTTGTGCCACGTTACCACGCTGAAATCTGAGCTCTAGAGCCATGCGAACTGCGGGCGCTCAGGAGTGTCCTCGGGGCTAGCGAGACCGGGGCTTAGGAGCTTTGAATTGTCTATGCGTCGCATCTTGGAAAATTGTGCCTTGCGAGCTTGGTAATGGTGGCCAAGTTCAACTCGGCATGGGTTTGCAATAACCGGGGCACTCGCCAACGACAAATGAAATGCTTATCAGCGAATTATTGGAGTGGCCTCTCCGGAGGTGCCTAGGTTTGCTATCTCTGGCGCGATTGAGCCGCTTGTAAGCACTGCAGCGTCATTGCAAAGCGCACTGGCCCGATATGTGCTTGCGATTCGACGCAGCAAAGTTTGGAGGAGGCCATGCCACTCGCGTACCCGAGTTTGTAAGAGAGAGCCGCGGTCTTGGTTCGGCTCAACTCATCCTTAGTAGGGCTATGTTCCGCGAGGGCAGCGCGAACTATATAGGCGCGTCTTGGATCTGTCGCAGGCGTTTTAGCATCACAGAACGTCATCGGCGTCGAAGCCGCGAGAGAGGTGGTCCCGCTCGCAATCATTCCGGATGTCAAACGAATGGGCCCCCCGCCAGGGCCGTCATTGCCGGAATAGAACGACACGCAATCGAAGAGGAATTGTGAGAGAATGATGACAACCTTACGCCGTAGGATCAGTCGCCGTAAGGTGTTGTCGCTGGGCGGCGGCGCGATACTGGCCCCTTATGACCTTTCCTTGTCTGCTATGTCCCCTTCCAGGGACGAACACTACGCCGTTGTTGCTGAGGGAACCAATATCTCTGCCGCCGTGTCGCCTACTGGGCAGACGGTGGCATTTGATCTAGCCGGGAGCCTTTGGCTTGTGGACATCCGCGGTGGAGTCGCACGACGGATAACTGACGAACTCGGCGACGTCGCGCACCCCGACTGGTCCCCAGACGGCAAAGAGATCGTTTTCCAATGCTATCGGGACGGAAAATTTCATCTCTGGACAATCTGCGTCGATGGCACCGGGTTGAGGCAACTTACGCGCGGTCCTAACGATGATCGCGAGCCAACCTACTCTCCGGATGGGCAGCGAATAGCATTCTCGTCGGACCGCGGGCTGGGTTACGGCATCTACGCTTTTGATAGGAATACGGGCGCCGTGAAAGCGCTGGTAGATACCGCCGCCGAAGAAACCGAGCCGGCCTGGTCGCGCAACGGACGAATGATCGCATTCGTCACGAACAGATCATCCCTCGATGTCTTGGACGAACGGGGTAACCGGAAAGAAATTGCATCTGTCCAAAACCCGACGAACATTCTCAATCGCCAGGAGATTCACGCCCCATCCTGGTCTCCCGATGGCGATCTCACGTACATGATAGTCGACAATGATACGGTCCAGTTGCATCGTCCTCGGGGCGTCGTAGTTCAAGGCGAAGACGTGTTTCCATTTCGCGCATCATGGTTGCCGACCGGCGAATTTGTTTACACGTCAGGCGGCAAGATCCGGCGGCGCCGCCTGGAAACAGCGGAGTCTTCCGTTATTGAATTCTCCGCACAGCTTGCAATCGTAGAACCGCATTACAAGAAAGTCCGTCGGGATTTCGATTCGGTCGCACTACGTCCGGTCCTCGGTATCGGCAGCCCAGCCTTGTCGCCGAATGGCCGCAATATCGCTTTCCGCGCGCTCAACGATATCTGGAGGATGACGATTGGAGAGCGGCCGTGCCGCATTTGCGGTGACGGATTCCATAAATCCGACCCGGCCTGGTCGCCCGACGGGCGTTGGCTGTCTTACTCGAGTGACCGCGGCGGAAAGCTAGATATCTGGTTGCGCGACCTCAACACCGGCGAGGATCGCCAACTCACCCACGTCTCCTATGCCGCGGTGTCCGGCTCTTGGTCGCACGACGGCAAATTGATTGCTTTTTTGGATCAGACCGGCACTCTTTATACGATAGAGGTCGAGAGCGGCTCTATTCAGAAAGTCTATGGTCCTTTATGGGAACCGGGCAGACCGAGTTGGGGACCTGATGGGCGGACGATTGCCCTAGCAGCGTTCAAACCCTACTCCCGTAGCTATCGCGAAGGGCTAAGTGAAATCCTCACTGTCGATCGAATGACCGGCGAGGTTGAATATCAATCTCCCCTTCCACATCGATCGCTCGGCACGCGTGGCGATGATGGACCTGTGTGGTCACCTGACGGGACGAAGGTCGCTTTTGTGCTGGCTAGTTTGCTGTACGTCGCTTCGGTCGATGCCCGGTGCAAGCTGACCAGCGTGCCACGCGCGATCAACGCGGAGGTTACGGATGCTCCGAGTTGGAGCGGCGACTCCAAAATGCTGCTTTATCTATCTAATGGATGTTTGCGGCTGATTGCGGCCGACGGGGGAGAGCCAGAAAGCGTGCCGCTCTCGATTCATTGGGCGATGTCGAAGCCTGCGGGGCGAACCGTACTTCGCGTCGGACGCTTATGGGATGCTCGCATTGCGGACCTTCGCGAAAACGTCGATATTGTCATCGACACGAACAAGATCGCTGCCATTGTGCCCCAGAACGGCAACACCTACGGCGATGCCAAGATCGTCGATGCTCCTGGGTCGACAGCTATGCCCGGATTAATGGATATGCACACGCATCGACAAATGCAGGGATATTCATACGGTGACCGGCAAGGACGATTATGGCTTTCGCTTGGAATCACGACGACGCGGTCGGTCGGCTCGCCGGCATACCACATGCTGGAAGACAGGGAATCCATCGAGTCCAGCACACGTGTGGGGCCACGTCATTTTGGAACCGGCGAAGCTATCGATGGCTCTAGGATATTTTACAATTTCATGCGTCCGCTCACGGAGCCAGGGCAATTGTCGCGCGAGTTGCAACGCGCAGAAGCCTTGTCGTATGACCTCGTCAAAACCTATGTCCGGCTGGCACCGGAGGCGCAACGCGACGTAATTGCCTGGGCGCATGCTCGGGGTCTGCACGTTACGTCTCACTACCAGTATCCGGCCGCGGCGTTCGGAGCGGACGGCATGGAGCATCTCGGTGCCACAAGCCGACTCGGTTACTCGCGAACCATGAGCCGATCAGGCGCGGCCTATCAGGATGTGCTTAAGATGTTCGTGCAAAGCGGCATGACCTGTACGCCCACCTTGTTCGCTGCAAATGCATTGCTAGGTGAGGATAGTTCGTGGACAGATGACATCCGGATCAAAACACTTTATCCCACGTGGGAGTATGCACGACTGAAGGAGCGCATTAGACTGATGTCCGGTCCGAAACGGCTGGTCACCCTCGCCGAGCTCGAACGCAACGTCATACAAGTCAGAGAGTTATTGCGCGCGGGTGGGCGCATAATCACTGGCACAGACGCACCGATCGATTTCCCGGCCATCAGCTTGCACCTCAATCTGCGGGCGATGGTTCGGTTTGGTGTAACTCCATATCAAGCGTTGCTTATGGCTTCCCGATATCCCGGAGAGTTTCTAGGCGAGCCTTTAGGGACGATTGCCGAAGGGGCGCTTGCTGATATCGTCCTGGTCGATGGAAACCCGTTGCTGCGTATCGAGGATGCCGCAAACGTCGACTATGTAATCAAGAATGGCGACGTCTTTAGCGTGAAGGATCTGCTGGCTCCTTTCGTCACAACGCAAGTTCAGCATGGCAGGAACAAGACATTGCTGCCAGTTCGGACCTCCGTGAACGAAGCGCGTTTCTGGTGGCACGGAAAGGAATTTGTTGAGAATAGCAGAGTTTGCTGCTGCTGTACGGCCACACCGCGGCTGCGCTGCACCGGTTAGAGTTTAAGATCGCGACAGAATCGACGGCTTGAAGCGGCAGTCGGTTGGGGTCCGCCTTAAATCATTGTGCCGGTCGGCTCAAGCCATTGCGCTCCTTGGATGTCAGCTTGCTGCGACCGAAAAGACCCCTAGGGCCGCGTTGGCAGCATTGGCCGCCGATCGCCGCGCGCCGCAGCGACCGAATGGGGCGCGACTGACGCGAGCATTGTCTACCAGCTTGAATCCCAACTCAAGATTATGGGAAACCGGGGCTAGGTCGGTTGGCTACCCAGGCAGTACAGATGTTCGAAGCTCAGGCTCGTATGGCTGGCGAGGTCGCCAAAGATCTAGAACGGCTTGTGCGAAGGTAGGTTCAGCGCGAAAGTGACACGTCGCATCACGAACACTCCGAAGGAGGCGCGTATAGCCCGATGACGGTATCAACAAGGGATGCCATGCTCGATCGGCGGGGACAAGTAGAGCATTTCTTCCTTAATTGAATCGGAGGGGATTCCGGGTTTGGGCGGATTGTGATTCAGATGCTGACTGGATTGGCGGCAAGGATCGCATGACCCGACCTCTTTCTCTGGATCTTCGCGAACGAGTCGTGGAGTCGCTTCTTCAGGCGAGACCTGCCGGTCTGCGCAGAAGGGTTTGGCCTTGCGGTCTCGTCGGTTGTCAGTGGCCAGCGACAGCGGCGACCCGCTGGGTTATGCCTGGCAAGATGGGCAGCCATCTCAAGCCTGTGTTTGATCCGCCCTGGGCCTTCATCGCCGAGCGGATCACTCAGACGCCGCACCCGACTTACATGGTCTGAAAGTAGAACTGGCACCCCGTGGGGAGCACGCAAAAACACCGTTCGGCCTCGAACACGCTCGCGCCGAGGTCTCTCGTAAGCGCAGCGTTGGCGATCCTGGCAAGCCGGGCTCGATCCAGGCCGGCTCGTTTTCATCGACGAGACCTGATTCAAAGCAACATAGCCCCTTTGCGGGGCTGGGGCTCAAAAGGGCGCGCCTGCGCGGCTTCGCGCCGCACTTTAACCGGCGTACCCTCACATTCTTGGCGCGCTCCGTCATGGCCAACTCACGGCACCATGCGTCTTCGATGGCCCATCAACGGCGAATGCTTCCGCGCTCACTGAAGTACCTTCTCCTGCCAACGGTGCGTGAAGGGGATATCGTCATTCTCGCATCTCGGGTGCCACGCGTCGAACACCGTCAGGGAGATGATCAAGGCCGCCGGCGCTAGGCACTGGCACCTGCCGCCATACTCGCCCGACCTCAACCAAATCGAGCAGACCTTCTCAAATCGAACACTGGATGCGGCAAGCTCAGAAACGCACCGTGGAGGACACTTGACGCCACATCGGCCATCTCGTCCAGGACATCCAACCTCGCGAATGCGCTAACTACTTCGCTCACGCCGCGTTCTGCTTCAGTCAAGATGTGAAGCGCTCTAGTCAACCTGTGCCGGCTAAACCGCTACCAGTCGCCGGACCACAATTAGGACCAAGAAAACGTTGTCACCGGCTAATGCGTCCAATCACCTTCGCGCCACCCGTACGTCTCCTGCTATCACTGAGTCTGAGTAGCTGTTTCCGAAATGCGTACGAAGATAATTCACGACTTCGGCGATCTGATCGTCGTTCATCATTTCGCCGAAAGGGGGCATGCCGCGGCGGCCGTTGAGGACTACGTCAATCACATAAAAGCTTGCTTCGAGATTGTGATTGGCGACGAGCGACGGATAGGTGCCCGCGGCTCTCGCTCCCGTGCCATCGGCCATATGGCAACCGCGGCACACAGTGATATACAGCCGCTCGCCAGTCGTTTCGACAAAGCGATAGCTTGAGGAAAAATGGCGGCCCTTCCGCAGCGGCAAGTCGTTTTGCCCTAGCACAGAATACGAGGACTGCAACAACACCGCAGCCATGCAAGCGATGGTGACGTGCTTTATGCGGCGGATGTACCCTGGCATCATATCTTGATTACCCGCTCGTGTAGCCGGGCGATGGCATCGAGCGAGGAGAGGATTGCGCCCTCCTGCCAAGCTGGCAGTGCCGACACATGCTCACCGGCGAGCAAGATGCGCCCGTCGATCCGACACAGATTGCGGTAGTGCTGTTTGCGGGCGTCCTCGGACCAGTGGCCACTACAGCCTAGCGCGAATGGTACCCGGTGCCAAGCGACCGCGATGCCGTTCTCGAACTCGGCCCTGTATTGAGGATGGATGGCTGCGCCGAACTCGACCGCGCGCGCCACGCGCTCATCCGGCGGCATAGCGGTGAACTCGAAGGAATCGGCGCCCTCGAAAAGATAAGCACCGAGCAGGATGCCACGTCCGCTTTTGTTGTAACCGGTGTTGGGATAGCCGATCTCGTGGATTGGCAAATCTGTGTAGCTGGTGCCGCCATAGATCGCTTCGTCCTCCTCCCAGAATCGTCGTTTAAACTGCAGCCCGACTTTCACTGATGCTCCATAAGGCACGGCGTCTATAGCCGCCTTCATCGCGGCGCTGACATTAATCGGCAGTTGGCTCAGAATCGACAACGGGATCGTGCACACGCACCAATCGGCAGTGATATGTTGCGGCGCCTGCGCGGGATTGTTGGCATCCACATAAGTCACTGTGACGCCCCCGACGTTCTGCCAAATTTCCGTGACCCTTGCATTATATTGGATGAGTCCGCCGAGTTCCCGCGCGAAAGCCTTGCCGATCATATCCATGCCGCCGATCGGCTGGAACATTGTCGTCTGCAGTTCGTAGTGAGCGAAATTCCAAAAATGGCGCCACAGTTGCGACCTCAATATTTCTGAGAGTGCTAACGGCTCGCTGGGGACGGGAGTCGCGGATAACCCCCCGCCGGGCGGTTCGGCATAGCCGCGACGTCGGGATGCAATCAGGCCCTCTTTGTACTCGTAGTTATGATCAAGTGCGCCCCACGATTTCAGTGCAAGGAGCAGGATTTCCTTGTCCTCCATGGAGACGCCCTGGTCCAATCCGCCCTGGTCTGCGACTTTCGCAAGCAGTTCAGAAATTTGACCCTGGAAATCGGCTTTCACTGCGCGGATCCGCTGCGGCGCCCCCCCGAATGCGCGGGAGGCGTGGAGATAGGCATTGTGATTGACCTGGATGAAAGGCTCGAGTGCAACGCCAAGCCGCTTGCAATAATCCAACAAGGCTCGATGATGATATGGAATCCGCCACGGCCCTGGATCAAGATAAAGTCCGTCCTCGAAAGCACAGGTCTGCCTGAATCCACCAAGTTCAACATAAATATCGCCGCCGCGGAGCGTCCAATTTCGACCGCCGGGGCGGTCGTTGAACTCCAGCATCCGGACCTTATAGCCCGCCTTGCGTAGCTCCAGCGCGGCCGTCATGCCAGCGAGGCCCGCACCGAGAATGAGTACGGAGGCGCCTTTGGCATCCCCGTCCAGCCGGATAGGTCCTGTGTAGCGAGATTCAGAGGCAAACCCAAGCGCAGTCATCATGTGGTACATTGCAGCGCTGCCTGCCACGGTACCAATCAGGGAGAGCAAATCGCGTCGCCGCACTGTGATAGGCCCATTCTGCATTGGCATTCGATCGCCCCAAAGTGGCTCAGGCTGCATCTCTCATAGAAACGAGAGGCTGCCTGCATAAGAACGCTGGGACGGCTCAAGGGGTGCCTTAGACCCCGATATCCCTCGGAATTAAAGCAACGCGCGCAGAGAAGGCTGGGTAAACGGACGCGCGAATTCTCAGCTGCTCGATAATGAGAATCAGGTTGCCGCTTAGCATAGCATTCTCCTGGTGTTTCTCACCGGAAACGAAGCATGATTTGGGCCGGCGTCAGGCAAAGCAGGCCGATGCCTCTTTTCGGCGCATGTCTCAATTCAAACAGTTTGGTATGTTGCAGACATCAGCCACGACTAAGCAGGTTAGTCTGTTCAGCGAATTGGATAAAGCGAAGGGGGGCCTCCGGATCTGCATTGTCCTTCGTTCCCAACAGCACCAGAAGCTTGGCGATGTTTGCCGTGCCGACGCTCGCCACAAATCCAAGTTCGCAAATGCAAGCGCTGGTTACGCTTCCTCCTCAGTATCTCCTCGTCCTCCCAAGTTATGCTAGAGCCAGGGAAAGAAGCGTGTCGACTCCTTAGTCTTGTGAAGGTTTGTAGGTTCGTCACCAATCGACACATTTCACTTCGAGAGCTTCGAAAGCTAACTTGGAGTGAGGTTCGATCTTCCGCCTGAACCTGAACGACCCGGCTTTCATTGCTGTCAAACTGCAGGGGAGGCTTTTGAACAGCCTGACCCGGTACGCAAATCGAGCGTCATAGCCTTCGGATCTGCAGCGAAGGTGCCGAAGCCAAGCCCGCTGGAATTCCGCTCGACTATATCGTGGCATATCCCTTCGACCGCCCTCGCTGCTTGGTGCAGCGTGACCACTTAGCGAGCGCCCGCGAACTGATAGACATCTGAGCGAACTGGTTCATCAAGCAAGGGCGCTCCATGAGATTTGCCCGCTAGTGATACCGTACGACGGCATCTCGGATGCGCCCCTCGAGGAGTCCTTCCAACTCGTCAACTTTGCTTCAACAGCATTGGCACGGCCGTTGCTTCAGCGGGGTATCGATATGGACTGAATTCGAGTGCGCCAAACGTCGGGCGGAGTACCACGTTCGTTGTTGTGCGACGGCCTGACGCTCGCGACAAGAACGGCAATCCTGATCCGTTCGACTCCGGAGGTAACCTTGAGACCGAACCCCGCCCGGTATGGGCCCCGTTCCTCCGAACGGCAAGGAGTGCAGCTTGTTTGACGAAGCTTCTGACGTTGGCGTGGAGGAGCGCCTTAGGGTGGCGCAGTCACCGAACTCGACTGAGTCAGGTTGCTTGATTGCAAAAGTGGTCACGTTTCAGAAGTTGCGACCAGCGCTACCGCCATGCGCGACTGCGCTGTGCGTACAAGAAGGGAAATAGAAGCGGCGATCATTCCGTCAGAGAATGGCAAAATTGATAAGGATTGCCAGGATCGGTTCTTTGATCTTTGCCCGAGGTATGGCGTCGTTTATGGACGACCAGAAAGGTGCAGACAAACACGAAGTGCCTGACTACGAGCGTCGGAGAGTTCAATTTATTGTACCCGGCCTGACCAGGCGCTGACTTAGTGTCAAGTTGATGCTCAAGAACCGTTTCGCTGCGATCAGCAAATCGCGCGTCTTGTCAGGGTTCCAGCGTCCTTTCCATGGCCTGTGCGCCGACACAGAAAGCCGCTAACTCAGAAGTAAGAAGCGAGTCCTGAGTTATGAACAAATGGTTGCCTCTTCGCTTAGCCAACCCGACCATCCTAGATCAACTGAACCGAGCGGAGAATCGGCCATCAGGTTTTGATTATCTTCGGATTTTTCTGTCGATCATCGTCATCTGCGTTGACCTTGCCCCACGGGCATAATCCAGTTTGAAGTTCGTTCTGGCCCACGACAAGGACCAGAGCATGAAGCGCAGCCGCTTTTCGGAAGAGCAGATCATCGGGATTTTGAAGGAGCACGAGGCCGGCGTTTCGGTTGCCGACCTGTGCCGCAAGCACGGCGTCAGCGACGCCAGCATCTACAAATGGAAGGCGAAGTTCGGCGGTATGGAGGTGTCGGAGGCTAAGCGGCTGAAGGCACTGGAGGATGAGAACACGCGGCTGAAGCGGCTGCTGGCGGATGCCATGCTCGACAATGTCGCGCTGAAGGACTTGCTGGGAAAGAAATGGTGACGCCCGCAGCCAAGCGGAAAGCTGTCGCCCATCTCATGGATGCCCACGGGATGAGCGAACGGCGGGCGTGTAAAACCATGGGCAGCTGCCGCATGACCGTGAGGTACAAGACGATCCGGACGGACGATGGCGGCCTTCGCCAGCGCATGAAGGCGATCGCGCACGAGCGCCGCCGCTTCGGCTATCGGCGCGTGCATGTCCTGCTCGAGCGGGAGGGCTATAGGGTCAACCACAAGAAGCTGTTCCGGCTGTACCGGGAAGAGAAGCTTGCAGTGCGCCGCCGTGGCGGCCGCAAGCGCGCCATCGGGACCAGGGCGCCGATGACGGCGCCGATGGCGCCGAACGAGCGCTGGTCGCTCGACTTTGTGTCGGATCAGCTGACCTGCGACCGCCGCTGTCGCGTCCTCACCGTGGTCGATGACTGCACGCGCGAGTGCCTGGCGCTGGTGGCCGATACCTCGCTCTCCGGCTTCCGTGTGGCGCGGGAACTGGACCGGCTGATGATCGAGCGCGGCAAGCCGAAAATGGTGGTCAGCGACAACGGCAGCGAGCTGACCAGCAACGCCATCCTGACATGGGCGGATCAGAGCCGCGTCGCCTGGCACTACATTGCGCCGGGCAAGCCCATGCAGAATGCGTTCATCGAGAGCTTCAACGGCCGGCTGCGGGATGAATTGCTGAACGAGACGCTGTTCACGTCAGTGGCCCAGGCTCGCGTCGCACTCGGATGCTGGCGGGCCGATTACAACGATGCCCGACCCCACTCGCAGCTCGGATGGAAAACGCCCTCCGAGTTCGCCTTCACCTCTCACCCGCGCCGGGATCTGGCGCTGCGCTATGCCGAAGGCTCCGCGCCAGCTCCCGTCGCTCCCACCGCCCAACCGGGCAAATCCAACGACCGGAGCGAACTCAGGATTGGATAAAACTTGGGGGCAAGGTCAGCGTCCATAGCATATCGATATGCTACGGGATGCAGGTTCACTTGGAGATGTGGGGTGGCCCGCTACATCCGATCCTGAAATTCGTCGTTCCATGCTTGAGTGGTTTCCTGGTCGCGGGAAGTTTGGAACGGAACACGGTCCCCGCATTTCTTACGCTTAGGTTCCAGCCCTTAGCTTTGAGACGCTAATTTCCGCCCTCGTGTTGGGCGCACTCCTAACGTCACTGTCGATAATTGACTACTTATCCGATCCAGAATTCTGGCGCTATATGGGCAGTATCGTAGGCTGGGTGCACATCTATCTTCCCGGCGTCTTCGAGAACCGGCCTCCTCCCAATTATGTGAATGGATCAATTTGGACTATTCCCTATGAACTGAAGTGCTATGCTGTAATTGCGGCTCTGGGAATAGCTGGGCTCACCAAGAAACCGGGCCTTTTCACGAGCCTAGCTATCCTAGCGATGCTCGCTTTTTCGGCAAAAGGTGTCACCTCCCCCTCCTACGGCGTCAGCCACGGCGAGATGATCCTTCCTTTCATGTTCGGAGTTGCAATCTATCTCGTCCGGAACATGCTGCCGTTTTCGCTCGCGCTATTCGTTCTGAGCTTCACATTGTCCTTGGTGCTCTTCTCCTGCAACTCGATGTCTTACCTCGAGGCACCGTTCGTCGCCTACTCAACAATATATATATGGGGCTACTCAACCCAACGCGAATGCGATGGGTGCGCGGTGCCGATTATTCATACGGTATCTACATTTACGGCTTCCCATTCCAACAGGCGGCGTTCCAATTGCTTCCAGGCGGGAGCTTCTGGGTGTTGAAACTCGTCTATGGCCTCCTTTCTTCAGGTGCAGCAGCGTATCTCTCCTGGATGTTTGTCGAGAGAAAAGTCTTGGAGCGGCGCTCGGCCGTACTATTTCACGTCGAAAAGTTCAGAAAGTGGCTTTGGTTACATTTTAGGCGATGGTTGAGTGCTGTTCGCAGCTTTATGTGGTAGGCCAGCTAAGACGTTCGCGAACTGGGGGTTGACCACCGCCCACCAGCGCGTGAGTCGTTGTTAGCCTACGAAGAGATGCCGCACAGTAACTCGCGGTGAGGCGATAACAGTTAATGGTCCGTTCTGGAAAGAAAAACGCGTCTTTCCCGCCAGCGTGCATGAGGCGGTGGCGCCAATTGCGCGGTTAATGTTCAACGTTGATTTAAATGTCAAAGCTGCAGATCGCCCCGTCATCTGAGCATTCAATCTGGCAGAACCAGATCTGAGTTCAAGGGCCCCGACTGATCATGGCGCGACCTGTTTTGGTGAAGGGAGTTCGCAGGTCTACTGCGCCGGAAGCGTTTCTTTAGTCGTTTTGTTACGGCTCGGTCTATATTCGACGTGTGTGGCCGGCACGCGGCGTCGTCCAGCGGTCATAGAGGTTGGGCCCATTTGCTTGGGTCGAACGAGCGACTTTCGATTCAACTCGCTGGACAGGTTGGCCGTTCTGAAGGCGGGTCCCAGTAAGCTTGATGAATGTGCCGACTGATAGAGACGACCAGCATACGATTCCCACGGCAGGCTGGGCGGTACTCTCAGTTGGCCTCCATCGTCGAGTTGACGCTCGAGGCGCGACCGTCGGCTCTGGATCGATCGGCTGTCAGGTGGCCTGGAGGAAGGCGGACAAATTATGTCGGTAGCCGACGGTGAGCGACGCCAACGCCACCCGGCATACGCTTCCGGCTCATCGACCCTTGGGAAGACGACGCTCGTCGTGGACCGGGTGCAGGTCTGGTCCCGAAGACCTTTCATGGTCATGGTGGCAGGCCTGACTTTTGCGTCCGGCGAAGTGACACGGGCTTCCACCTGCTTATCTAGATCGTCTTCCTCCTGTCGATCTCTTTCGCCCCCTTGAGCGTCTTTCTGTCATTCTTCAGCTGTTTTGCTGGGGCGATGGTCTGATGGGTGCGGTCGTCGATCCAGAGATGCCGGCTTCTTTGCGCCGGCATCTCGTTCACCGATCCCATCGGCCGGCCACAGCGTTGTGGTGATCGTTGGCGCAACATTGGAAGTTGCTAACGCGTCGGAGTACGGCTGTGGATCTGCTGCGCACTGATGAGGCCCGTGGGCCACGCGGCGGCTGCCTGGGCAGCCAAGTGCGACCCGCAGGACGTCGTGCGCCGTCACCTCCGCTATTCGTCTACCCAAAATATCAGGCTTCCATGCTCAACCTCGCCGAATATCGCAATCGCCGTGCCGGTCTTGCCCTCTCCACCTTGGGCGGCTTTGGTCCAACGAGGTGTGGTCCTCAACAAGGAGGGACTCGAACTCGGCCCGTGACTTCTTGTTTTGCAGCACCGGTCGCGCCGAAAGATACGGCATCAAAACACTTCGCTGATCGCGCCGAACGCACCTTGTTGAATTCTGAAGTGTCTGAATTTGGGGGCATCACGCCGAGCTCGACGTTAGTGCGCATTCGGGAGAGCCGTGGTGTGCGAGAGAGGGCGATCAACTGGACGGTCCAACTGCAGCGCCGAATGGGAGACGTATCTCGGCTTCGGCAGGCCAAAGCTCTAAATGACAGATGCCGCCGCGCTGGGAAGCCGCACGTTGGGATTACCGGTACTTTGGTCTCGATCATCGCGATCGCGACCGCCATTCGCGCCGGTGTTCCGCCCATTTGCGTCTTGCCTGGGGTGTGTCAACAAGCGCCCGCTAGCGGTTCTTTCGAGGCGATTGAACAGCAGGGTCAAGGTAGCCGACCACAGTTCGGGTCCGCCTCGTCACCACATTCGCATGATGGGAAGAGGTGCACGTCTAAGCTCGCGGAACCACTAAGCTGACCTACCAGAACCGGTAGTTTGCGGATGTTTCGGACCTGGCCCAATTTAAGTTGCAGCTGCGGTTTGCAACCAGCCGCAAGGGCTGAGAATTCGATCGCTCTCGGCAGAAAGAGTAACATCGAGGTTCGATGATCGCATATCTATCTGACCGCGCAAATGCCGTTACTGCCGTGGGGCTCCTGTGTTCTGGTGCTGCGATGGGGCTCGTCGTGAAAGGACACTATGAGGCGGGAGTGGTGCTCGGGCTCTGCGCGATCATCGCTGATGACGTGGATGGCGAAATTGCCCGGCG
Source organism: Bradyrhizobium sp. CIR48 (assembly GCF_014198315.1). Taxonomy (NCBI): domain Bacteria; kingdom Pseudomonadati; phylum Pseudomonadota; class Alphaproteobacteria; order Hyphomicrobiales; family Nitrobacteraceae; genus Bradyrhizobium; species Bradyrhizobium sp. CIR48. The sequence goes on along the minus strand of NZ_JACIHG010000003.1, from coordinate 203,445 downwards.
CACCAAGAATCGAACGATGGCCACCAAAGCCATTGGTAAAGCTCTCGATGCATTCTCGGACCTCATCTTTGGATCGGTGATCCCGGCAATCGTTATTGCGTCTTTCATCGAATCTCCAGCATCTGCGGTGTTTACAGCGTTCCTGTTATTGATCGGGGCTGTTCGCCTGGCATATTTTGCCCACTTCGGATTGGACGATCACGGTTATTCGACCGGTCTACCTCTCTCTCACGCTCTGCCAGCGCTCGCGGCGATCTTGTTAGTTGACCACACTATTGCGCCGCTTGAGTTAGGTGTCGTCCTTCCGGCCGTCTTTGTACCCCTATCGTTGCTCCACATCGCCCCATTCAAGATCAAAGCAACAGGCACTCTTGTGCATGTGTTCACGATTGGCGTAGCGGTCACTGCGTCCGCCGGGCTGTTGATGACGAGCAGAGCGGGCCAATAGTCGCGCTTAAAAGGTCATAAGGGCGGGAAATGTCGAGCTTAACTAACCGCGTGGTATTTGCCGGAACCAGGGGGCTTGCAACCCGCTGTCTTCTGTTTGTCATCGAGACCTGCGGCAAAGACCACGTCGCGGGCGTTCTCGGCGCTTCCCGGTACGAGAAAACATGGTGGCGGCATGAGACCAGTGAGGAGCTTTGGGAAGTCGCGGAGCGGTTCGGAATACCGTTTTTCGAGTCGATAGACGATGTTCCTCCTATCGGAAAGTTTCTCGTAAGCGTCTTGTGGAACAAGGTGTTTCCGCCCCATATCCTTACACGTTTTGACGGAGGAGGCATTAACCTTCATCCGGGCCCACTCCCCGAATATCGCGGCAGTTTTGCGCGGACGCATGCCATACTCAATGGCGAGAAGAGCTTCGGGGTGACTGTCCACTATCTGTCGGAGCGAGTGGACAGGGGCGATATTATCGGCGAGTTGCAGTTCCCCGTGCTGCCTTTAGAGACAGCTCTTTCTCTGGATACCAGAGCGCAACTTTATGGCTACGCGCTCTTCTGCCAGGTGTGGTTGCGTTTGTTGGACGGATCGGCGACCTGTCGCTCACAAGACGAGTTGATCGCTCAAGAGAAGCGCAAGGCTTGCTTCTATCCCATGCGCATGATGACCGCACTTTTGGATTCGACGGACGTTCCACGCAGCGCCGAAGAACTCGATCGGCTCTACCGCGCTCTGTATCTTCCACCACGCATTGAGCCTCCGAAGTGGCTCGTCGAACGAGTCCTGACCAACTCGGTTGGGACGCTCACAAGGGGTGTTTAGCCTTTAGGGATAAGATTTCACTTGGTGCGCACCGCGGCAAGTAGTCCGGAATATTTGAGACCGCGCTTTTGGGCCCGCGAAGACCAGAGTATTGCCTACGAATTGGCGCTCGTTGACTGAACGTGGTCTTAGCTTCTGGAGGTTGTTTTTGTAGCCTCCAGTCTATCGAGAGCTGCCGGAGAGCCGACGCCTCGACGGTATGGCAGCCGGCTTAGCACGCGGAGGAGGCTAGCTGTGTGTGGGATTTGCGGAGTCATCGGACGGATTGCTGATAAGTCAGTGGCCGAGCGGAACCTTGGGCGTTGCGCTCAGGCGCTGGCCCATCGGGGGCCCGACGCGAGTGGCAATTACGTGACGTCTTCCTTTGGCTTTGCGCATCGAAGGCTCGCGATCATCGATCCGGATCCCAGGTCAAATCAGCCGTTTCTCGATGAGGAGTTCGGGCTAGCCGTCACCTATAATGGGGAGATCTACAATTATCGTGAGTTAAGGCAGGACTTGCTCCGGCGCGGATACCGATTTCGCACAGAGTCGGATACGGAAGTACTTTGCAAGGCATTCGCTTGTTGGGGGATCGATAGCGTCAAACGCCTGCGGGGAATGTTTGCTTTCGCAATCTACGATCAAAAGACGGGGACAGCGTTCCTTGTCAGAGATCGGCTCGGAATTAAACCGCTATATTACGCTTGCGCAGATAACGGCGTTGTCTTTGCTTCTCAGCCCTCCGCCATCCTGCATTGGCCAGGAGTCCGTTCAAAGCTCGATCCGGTTGGATTATCGAGCTTCCTGTCCTACCGTGCCGTCTTCGGCGAAAGGACGCTATTTGCAGATATTCGAAAGCTGCAACCTGGAACCTGGCTCAAGATTACGGCGAAATCTCGCGAGTATACGCGTTGGTGGTATCCTGCCTGCCTCGATGACGGTGGTGATTGCAGTTCTCTCGAAACGTTGATCGGCGGCGCTGTGGAGGAACATTTGTTGCCGCACAGCCCAGTCGCGGCGCTGCTTTCCGGAGGGCTCGACTCCAGCGTGTTGGCTTACGAGCTTACAAGGCACTCTGCACAAAGGCCGACGTGCTTCACTGGAGTCATATGCGATGATGTATACGATGAAAGCCCTTATGCGGTCGAGGTCGCGAAATCTCTCAAGCTAGCCCACGTCTTGGTCCGGTTGCCTGGGGCAACGAGCCTGGATGTCGTTAAGCGCCTTACCACACTACGTGGTCATCCAGTCGGCATGCACAACGAAGCGGCGATGTATTTGCTTGCTCGAGCAGTCAGCCACTCTCACAAGGTTCTCCTTACCGGCGAAGGTGCCGACGAGATATTCCTTGGATACAGCCGGATTTTCAGATTGCCCTTTGACCTTCGTCGACAGGGGTTGCTGGCTGCTTTGCCAGATGTCATTGGCCGCCCGGCGCGGCGTCATCTCGGCCTTCCCAAGTTTAAAGCAAGCGAATTCGAACTCTTTCTCGCCCGGTACACTTACTTTCCCCACGCCGAGAAGCTCGAGCTTGCGACATCGGCATGGAGAAAGGACATCGGTCACGATGCGGAGCTGATCGATTGGATGAACAATGCCTATCATTCAGGCGGCGCCACTCCGGTCGAGCGCATAAGGCAATTCTTTGTACGGCATCATCTCCCGGCGCTGCTCGAAATGGTCGACAACACCACAATGGCGGCGGGGGTGGAGTCTCGCGTTCCCTTCACAGACCATCGAATCGTTGCGCTGGCTCTGCGCATGTCGTTCTCAGAACATCTGCGTTGGAAACATGCCTTCGCCCCGTTTCAGGCGGCCTTTGCTCCGATTGAGAAATTTAGCGAAACGCTTGACGTCTCCAAGGCCGTGTTGCGCACTCTTTACCGAGATCGTTTACCGGCAAGTGTGATCACGAGGAAAAAGCTCGGGTTTCCCTTGCCCTTAAGTAAGTGGGCGACAGATCAGAGCTCGGCGCCATTTCGTGACTTAATCTTCAAAGAATCTCCCGCGATCGCTGATTATCTCGATATTGGTGCTCTCCGCCGATGGTATGCTCGCCGCTCTCAAGCAGCAAACGATGCATTCGGAAAGCAACTCTGGCTGATCTGCAATCTGGAGGTCTTCCTTCGTCAACTTTCTTCATAGCTGTTGGTAGGACCGGATGCCGGGGGCCAAGGCAATCGGAAGTGCCGCACCGCTTAGCGGTAAGACGAGCCGATCGGTATAGAAACGGGAGAATGCCAGCTGCCAGAAACGGATGCGCGATCGCACTATCCATTGCGCATGACGCATTCTGAGGAGTGCTGGAACCGCGCTGAACCAGGCTAATGGATTAGGATGCGAGAAGGACGCCGAGAGAGGCCTGTCGTGTTCGCGCGCTCGGCGAAAAAGCTCGTTTTGACGTACACGCGCAAGAATGCAGAACATGCCTCATGGTGGCTGGTTATGCTGCTGCGGACTGCGTGTATACCGGCGCTGCCGACCGCAGCCGCTCGATGGCACCATTCGAGACCGATTAATCGTGGCTATAGGTTGGGCTCTTGGCGGCTACCGAATTCATCAGCGTTCGGGACCAATGACGCTCGGCATGTCAGGCCGAGGTTGATGACCAGCATAAATCCGGGGAAGCGGAAGCGCGACATTCGCCATTTTTGGAAGGCCCGCAAGAATGACAGCCTTTTCCCGGTTAGGGCCGAACTCGGTCATACTAGCAAAGCTCGCGTGGTCGACACGCGTGGCAGCATCTGCCTTGGCGGGATCTTTGAGAGGATCATTGAAAAATACGTGATCGGCGTCGGCCCCGGTCACCACCACCCAATGAGTGATCGTCCTAGCTTCGAACTCAATGCTAACCATCACGATGGGATACCAGCCCACCGCCATCCATTTCGAGACGTCGTCAAGGCTGTAAGTGCCAAGATGGACGGGGATGTCGCGCTGGTATGCTTCGGCGAGATCTCGCTCCTGGAGAATCTGCATCACCTCTATCTCGCCGCCTTGTGAAGCGCGGGACTGAAGAAACAGTCCATCATGGCTCACGACAACAAGCGCTGCGAAGCCGCGGCGTTTAAGGGCCAATGCCAGACCAACTGGTCCGCAGCCGCCGTGAATGGTCGTTGCCTCTCGCCAGATCTCGAGCTCAGCTGTTTCATTCGGCTGATATCGCTCGTCCAGCGCGGACATGACCATCATCAGGGAGGATGGTCCACAGGTGAACTTCCTCTTTTGCCGATACAGAGGAACGTTTCTGACCATTTGATTCGATGCGCTTTCGAGGTCCGGACCCGACATGACGTCTCCTCAGATGGACGTGAAAGAAGTTGAGCGAGGTCCCGTCTGGCGCAGCGCCTCGCTGATTGTCATGAGAGCAATTGCTGTAGCTGCGATGACGAGCCCGGGCGCGAGGGCGATCCACCAGGCGGTCATCAAATAGTCTCTGCCGTATCCCACCATATTGCCCAAGCTGGACATCGGCGGTTGTATCCCCAGCCCCAGAAAGCTCAGGATGCTTTCCAAGAGAACCGTCTCAGTGAGCCCAAGGGTCATGCCGACCACGAGGGTAGGTGCGCAGGCTGGGAGAATATGTCTTGCGTAGATATGGACCCGCGACGCGTTGTAGGTCCGCGCCGCCGTTACATGGAGCCGATTGCGCGCCGTTAAAGCCAGTCCTCTCGCGATGCGGGCGTGGCGTTCCCAACCGTGCAAGCCCACAAGACACACAAAGAGTGCCAGCGAATTGCCAAATATCGTTATGACAAGCAGTGCAGTCATCATGAACGGCACGGCCGCCTGCATGTCGACCAGTGCCATCACTCCCTCGTCGGCTAAGCCGCCAAGCTCGGCAGCGAGGAAGCCCAACGAAACGCCCAGCAGGGTACTAATAAAGGTCCCGCCCACCGCAACGAGCATGCTGATTTGGATCGAATATATCAAACGAGCCAACACGTCCCGACCGAGCTCGTCGGTGCCCAACAAATGGTCCAGCGTGCCGCCGAAGAATAGTGGTGGCGAAAGCCGTACATCCAAGGAGATCTGTGCTGGATGATAGGGGGAGATCACCTGGGCGAGTGCGGCAATCAACAGACATCCGACAACCCATATCGCGGCAACATGGAGTCCTATTTTGGGTGGCTTACGCGCACCGCGTCGAGCTTTCGGACCACGAAAGATGTTCCAAGTCCATTCACGCGCCCAGACGGTGCTCATCTAAGTCTCCGAGGATTTCGACCGCGGATCGAGCCAGGTGTATCCGAGATCAACGGCCAGGTTGGTGATGATCATCGCAGTGCCAGCAAGCAGGACAATTGCCTGCACCACTGGAACATCCCTGTTTCCGACGGATGTGACGAAGAGGTTTCCGATACCCGGCCATGAGAAGACCGTCTCGACCACCGTCGAACCAGTTACCGCTCCGCCGATGAGCAGGCCAAGTATGGTCAGGATGGGCACCGCCGCATTGGGCAATACGTGGTGGATCAATATCCGCCAGAACGGAATGCCGCGCGCAAACGCGGCCAACACATACCGGCTGTCCAGCGATTCGCGAACGGCGACGCGGGTGTAGCGGGCAAGCAGGGCGGAGCTTGTGGCCGCCATGGTTACTGCCGGCAGAACCAAGCTGCGCCAGCTATCCGCACCGCCGGTCGGCAACCAATTGAGGTGAATTGAGAACACCAGCGTCAGGACGATCGCCAAGAAGAAGCTCGGAACGCACAATCCCATGACGGTTCCGATCGTGCACGCACGGCCTATGAAGCTCGACGGAAACACCGCGGCAGCTATTCCTCCGGCAACGCCCGTGATCGCCGCCAAGGTAAGAGCGGAGCAGGTGAGTATCAGCGTCAATGGAAGGTGGCTGATGACCACACCGAGCGCATCCTGTCGATAGACGTAAGAGACGCCTAAGCTTCCTCGGACCACGTCATGGAGGTAGGCCAGGTATTGTGCCAGGATCGGGCGGTCGAGCCCCAATTCGCCGGAGTAGGCGGCGCGCATGTCCGCCGTCGCGTCCGGCCCAAGTAAGACGGTTACCGGATCGCCCGCGCAGCGCATAAGAATGAATACGCTTGTTACCATTAGAACGAGCGTGACCAATGCGCGGGCAATTTTCCTCGCAAGTACCTTCTGGACGTTGCGCCTCATGCGGCTATCACCTCTCCGCCGGCGAGTGCCGACGCCCTGCTGGCCGGGAACAAGGCTCAGAATTGGGTACCGCCTCGAGTAGGGACTTCATGTAATCCGTCTTTGGTTCGAGCAGCACCTCATCGCGTGAACCGCTCTCAACGATGCTTCCGCGCTTCAAGACGGTGATCTCTGAGCAGAGATAGGCAACGGATCTGATATCATGACTTATGAATAAGAGGGACAGGCCCCGGCTCTCACGCAGATCCGACAGAAGGTTCAGGATCTGAGCTTGAACGGTCATGTCGAGCGCGGAGACGGGCTCGTCACAAATCAGAACCTCGGGATCGAGAATAAGCGCCCGCGCTATATTGACCCGCTGCGCCTGTCCGCCGCTTATCTGATGCGGTAACTTGCCAAGGATGTCGCCCGATAGGCCGACGGCGGAAATTGCCGCAGCAAGCCGAGCCTCACGATCCGAAGACTTCATTTTGAAGTTCACAAGCAGAGGCGCGATAATTTGTTTGCCGATCGGGGAGGCTGGGTTCAGTGCGTCGAGAGGGTTCTGAAAGACAGGTTGGACACGGCGGCGGAACGCAGCCAATCGATCCGGCGTCAGCAGCTCGCCCTCAAAAAAGATCTGGCCCGCTTGTGGCGCTGTCAGCCCAAGCAGAAGCTTCGCAATTGTGCTTTTGCCGCTGCCGGACTCCCCGATCAACCCATGGGCTTTCCCACGGCGGATGATCATGTTGATCTTGTGCAGCCTCGAGCCGCCAAGGACCTCCGCAAAGGACTGCCGAGCAGCCGGGTAGCAAAAATTGACATTGCGCAGCTCTAGAATGGGTTCGCAGGACGCGCGCGCTGTACGAGCGTGAGGAGCCTCGATCGGCAATGCCATTCATGCCTCCAAGTTGTGGCATGCGACCACTTGTTGTGGAATGCCCTGCAAGGTGGGCCTGGTGTGCCGGCAAATGTCCGACGTTCCGGAGCACCGAGATGCGAAATTGCAGCCGGCCTGGCGCTGAGTAGGTTCAGGGAGGGTACCTTCAGGGCTGTGCAGACGCCGGGGGTGCCCCGAAAGTGGGGGGACAGCGGAGAATAGCGCGCGCGTATAGGGGTGTAGGGGAGTTCGAGCGACGAGATCGGCGCGCCCGATTTCGACCAACTGGCCGGCGTAGAGGACGCCGATACGATCCGACCGCTGCAGGGCAACGCCCAGGTCATGGGTCACAAAGAGGATTGCCATGTCTGAGCGCAGCCGCTCGAGCAAGTCAAGGATCTGCTTTTGCGTGGTGACGTCGAGAGCCGAGGTCGGCTCGTCTGCGATGAGAAGCTTCGGCTTCATCGCGAGCGCCATTGCAATCATGAGGCGCTGATTCATTCCGCCGGACATCTCGTGCGGATATTTCCTCATCGTCTCATTGGGATCATCGATCCCCACATCGCTAAGTAGATCTGCAGCTCTTTCGCTCGCCTCTTTCTTGCTCAAGCCGCCGATCATCTGGACAGTCTCGCGAAGCTGGAATCCAATGTTCCGAACAGGGTTAAGATATAGACTTGGCTGTTGGTAGATCATTGCGCGCCGGCGCCGATTGACATCGGAAAGAGGCCTGCCTTCGATGTGAATATCGCCGAGACATTTCAGCTCGGAACTTGCTACTCCCATGATGGTCGAACACAGCACGCTTTTTCCGCTGCCGGTTTCGCCGACAAGCGCGAAAAACTCACCCTTCCGCAGCTCGAACCGAACGGCGTCCAGGAGGCGGGTCTCGGGTCGGTCTGCAAGAACAACCGTCAATCCAGTAATGCTCAGGAGCGGCGGGCTGCCAGCCGCCGTGGCTGGGCGCCCGGCATTCCCTTGCTCAAAACTTTGGAAAAAAGGTGCTTCAAGTGCATGCGAACTGGTTTGGTCCATGATTCCATCTTCCGAGCAGACAATAGTCCTCTGCGTCTGGCCCAAGGCGTTCTCAGCTAGACGTTGATTGCGCCCGGCCGAAAATCCATCAAACCGGTTGGCGTCGGTGTCCACTTGATGTTGGCGCGCTTTCCGAAGAACTCGCCAAGCGAATGCAGCACCGTTCCTGGTGGATCAATCTCGTCGAATATGTCCAGCATCTCTTGATAGGCAGCTCGCCTTGCGGCCGGGTCCTGCGCCGTCAGCAAAGTCGTCTCCAGCACATTGAATCTGTCGTTCCGCCAATACCCACCCCTCTGAAAGTTGCTCTGTGACCCCCAGCGCGAGACGAACGATGCTGTGGGATCGGGGTAGTATGTCCCATCAGACGAGTTGTTCACACCGCGGCCCAGACGGTCTTCGACTTGGGCCCAATTCTCTTTCATTTGGATATCGACGTTGAGGCCGACAGCCCTCCACATTGCCGCGATGGCTTGAGTTTCGATAAGCTCGGCCGTGTAATAGTTGCCGACCGTTTTGAAAGGAATTGCTGCCCCGTTATAACCGGCTTCGGCAAGAAGTCGCTTCGCCTCTTCCGGATTGTGCCGTGGGATTGGCCGGTCAGGATTGTAGAGAGCGCCGTAAGCAGGGTGTTGATGGGAAGGCGGCACACTTATGCGTTTGCGCCAAATACTGTTGACAATGGTCTTCCTGTCGATCGCCAGATTCATGGCGCGCCTGATGCGCGGATCCCGCAGCACCTCATTGGTCGTCGAATCATAGACCAGCGTGCGGAAGGACATCGTGTCGCCGCCAACCACGTCCAATCGCTTGTCCGCGGCGAGGATATCGAACTGATCCGGCGCAACGGTTGTGATGATATCGAAGTCGCCAGCGCGAAGGCCGGCGACGCGTGCCGCCGGCTCCCGCACCATCCGAAACTCGATCCCCTTCAGCGGCGGCCTTCCACCCCAGTATCCCTCGTGCGCCTCGAGACGTATGTAGCGGTTTTCGACGGCCTCAACGACCCTGTACGGCCCCGCCGCTATGGGAGCCCTGGCCCATTGATCGAATGTCGCCGCCTTCAGATAGGCCGATTTCGAGACGATGCCGGCTCCATAGGAGGTCAGGCGCTTGACGAAAACAGGATCGGGCGCCTTGGTGCTGAACTCGACAGTATATCGGCCGGTTGCCCGCACCGTGCTCATCGATGGAAAGCTGATCTGGCCAACGCCAAAACCCGGACTGTCCTTTGCCAACATACGCTCCGCGCCGAAAGTAAATGCGACGTCCTCGGCCGTTAACTCTTCACCGTCGTGGAATCGAACTCCTTTCCGCAGAGACACGCGATATGTGGTGCTGTCGAGCGCCTCGATGCTTTCAGCCAACATCGGCCGGATCTGCCCGTCCCGTTGATAGTCGATTGCAAAGAGCTTGTCGTAAATGCTCTCGAGCACCCGGAAGCTCACGAGCGCCGTAGCACGGGGATGGAGCGGATCGAGCTCGACGCGCAGATCCTGCATTGCGATCCGCAGTGCCGTCCGGCCCGCGTCTTGGGCAAAAGCAGAGGTCGATGGAAGCAAGCTCAGCCCACCGACCAATTTGAGTACCGCGCGCCGATCACAGGTATTCATCACACATCTCTTCTTAGTTGCACAAACCATTGAGTGCCGAGCTTCTGAACCATGCAGCTTCGCCTGCTCACGCTCGCGCCGGGCGGACTCGGACAATGTTTTTCTGAGGAGCGGTTCGAGTGTTGCGAGATATAATTCACACCATGTGACACCATCATGACAGGCCTAGGTGCCTAGGTAGCTGGACAAGAGGGCTGCCACTCCCGTAGGTTGAGGCTCGGAATCGGAGGAAGGTGGCCGAATGAAATTTGTCATTGTCGTGCTGGATGGCCTTCGTCCTGACCAGCTAGACGAAGCAGTTACGCCCAATCTCGCCGAGCTGTCCAAAATCGGCCTTCGACTTGCCCGCCATACCTCATCTTTTCCCAGTGAGACGCGGGTTTCATCGGCCGCGCTGGCCACTGGCGGACATAGCTCGGCCCATGGAATCATCGGCAACCGTTTTTTGGCAAACGGTCGGTCGATCGATGGATCTTCGCTCTCAGCGCTCATGACGCTCGGCAGCGAACGCGGTGGCGTCCTCACCGCCACGACGATTGGCGAAGTCTTGGCGGCTCATGGTCGTGCGATGCTGTCGATCGGGTCTCAGTCGCAGGGCTCGTTTGGACTTTCGGGCTGGGGGAGTTGGCAGAAAGCTGCGCCGGCGTTCTGGGTTCATGACCCGTCAAAGTTCGGTGGCAACGCGGCCGTTCGCCGGATTGCGCCAAGCTTTCCGATGCTCCCTCCCGACGAGCGGCCGGCGCGTGCGACCATTGAACGCGTCGTTGATCTATTCTTCGCGTTCCTGAAGAAAGAAGCACTTCCGGAGGTCAGCCTGCTCTGGCTATCGGAGCCGGACATTACATATCATATGTTCGGTCTTCAGCATCCTAGGGCGCGTGAGGTGCTCCACGAGGTCGATCGCCAGTTTGGGCGAATTTTCGCTTGGTGGAGCGAGAAAGGAGCGCGGGAAGGAGTACAGCTTATTGCTGCTTCCGATCACGGACACGCCATCATTGGCGAAAAGGTCTCCGTATTGAAACACCTGCAGCGCTCGGGATTCAAGGTCGGATACGAACTCACGTCCGAGGTAGACGCCGCAATAACAGCTCAACGGGTTGTCAACATTTGGGCCCGGGGCAGAGAGAGCCATCTTGTGGCAGAGTTGTATCACAGCCTGTCGGAGGAGCCATGGTTTGGCGTTGCTTTCTCACGTAAGGCTTCCGATGGCTCTCCACTTATCGCGAGCACCCTCCCGCTTTCGGCTGTCATGGCCGAACACGAGCGAAGTGCAGACCTGTCGTTTGTTCTCGCCGATTGCGGCGCGGCTAATCGGAGCGGTTCGCCCGACGCCGTGTACTACGATGGGACCTATCCGATCGGCGTTGGTATGCATGGAGGGCTTTCGGCGCACGAGCTGTCTTCATTATGCATCCTAGCTGGCAATGCCTTTAGAAGCGGAGTTGTTGCGGCCCCAACCAGCATCGTTGATCTGGTACCGACGATCCTTTCCAGCTTGGGACTGCCGCTACCGTCGACGGTGCACGGCCGTATCATCGATGAAGCTTTGCAAGATCGCGAGGACTCAGGCCAGTATGATGTCGAAGATGCGAGCGTCTCAATTGCCTCTTCAGCGCGCCGGTCAATTGTCTTCCGGGAGCTTTACCGACAACGCCTTTATCTGAGGGGAGCGGCCGTAACCCGGCTGGCGCAGGCTAAGAATGATAAACTTGGCGCTAATCCGACGCAATTGAAAGCCTGAACCACGGACCATTTGACCTATGTATCAAGGAAAGCGCTGGGAATTTGTTCGGTCGAACATCGAAGAAGCCATTGCTTCGAGCCGATTTCGGCCAGGCGAAAAACTTCCGAACGACGTAGAGCTTGCTCTCGAATATGGTGTCAACCGGCACACCGTAAGATACGCCATTCGGGCACTTGAGCAGGAAGGACTGCTACGTGTCGAGCAGGGGAGAGGCACTTTCGTTGTCGAACATCCAACACCGTATCTGCTCTCGCCTCAAACCCGGCTGACCGATAATCTCATCTCGCAAGGCCGCTTGGCGCGTCGTAAGATCCTGTCTGCTGCAACGATAAAGGCAGACGAGCGGCTCGCCGGCTACCTCGATTTGCAAGCTCGCGACGATGTGCTGCGCATCGACACGCTGAGCTATCAGGACGAGATCCCAATCGTGATCGCGCATAGCTACTTTCCGGCGAAACGCACTCCCGGACTGCTGGACAAATTCTCCGGCGCCAACTCGATCTCGACGGCTCTCAAGCGCATTGGAATTGTCGACTACTCGCAGCAATGGGTGACGATAAGTGCGCGTCTGCCCTCTGCGCAGGAGGCGCGCCTGCTTCAAATGTCGACTTCGGCGCCGGTCTTCGTCAAAGAGAGCCTTGATTGCTCGGGCCGTATTCCCATCAAATTTGGCGAGAATGTACTTTGCGCACCGAGAATCACCTTCAGGTTCGACTTTAAAGAGATTAGTTCTGCGGAGCAGTCGCTTGCAGGAAAGCCTCGATCCGGAAAAGCGCGAGCGAGCAAATCGAAATCATCTGCCTCTTTCAAGGCCTAAGTACCGTCCCATTCCTGCGATCAAAGCGGCTGGGGCCAAATACCCTGTTTCGCTACCACCATCGCCTGTGGTTGTGTGTTTCACGCTTCATGCCGGGACGAGCCGCTCGCGTTCTGCTGAGCCAATAGGCGGCCGCTTTTGTTGCGGCACCCGTCAAGCACGTGGGTCTTGGCATCGTTACGCGGCCGGTGTCGGAGGCAGCCGCGCAGGTTGTGAGGAGGCGCAGCGTCAAACCTTCCGTGATCGTCGTGAACCTCACCCCGAGGCAGTTGGATCAGACGTATCGGCTCTAGCGAAGATGCGCTCGGCCGTGCGCAAATCTTCCGCATCATCGATTTCGTACCACCTGAGATCATCGCATCTCACGGCAGCAAGCTGCAGGCCTTGTGTTTCCACGAGATAGGAAAGAAGCTCCTCAGTGTAGGCCTGGGTAGCTCCGGCCCTGATCATATCATCTAGGGCCGGAATAACCTCTGTCCGCAGAGTAGACGCGGACAGCCGCAATAGATTCATCGTCTTGTAAAGGGGAGGGCCTTCCGCGATGAGATTTCTCGCTGTTTGTTTCAAGCGAAATTCTGAAATGAAGCCAAGATCGGACAACAGGACCGCTGATCCCTGCATCAGATCATCGAAGGGAGCGACAGCAGCCGCGTCGGGCTCTTCACTGATGAGCAGCTGCCGCAATACATTTTCCTCGAAGAAGACGTCGCCCTCAAGAAGAAAGTGGCCCCCGGAAACGAGCGCGTCACGCGCCAGCCAGAGCGAATAGGCGCTGCCGGTACGGTCGTAAACGGGGGATTCGACGTATTTGATTGCAACACTGCCAAAGCGGCTGCCGCAGGCATCTTGGATCACCTCTTTGCGATAGCCGACAACGATCGTCACCTGTTCCACGCCGACACGCCCAAGATTATATAGCGCGTTGTGCAGGATGGGAGTGCCATGGATTTGGACGAGAGGTTTCGGGTTTAGATCCGTTAGCGGCCGCAGTCGAGAGCCCACTCCAGCGGCGAGAATGAGAGCATGCTTGGGAGCATTCAGAGGCATTTCATTGGCCTTCTTCATCCCGAGTGTCGCTCCGCAAGCATCGCGAACGCCTCTGTTCAGTGTTACGTGCCGCAGACTTGTCCGACCACCCCAGATATTGAAGCGGGTATGTGTGAATTGTCATCAACGCATGCACCTGCTGTGTGAGCTTCCTTAAGCGGCAGGAACAGATGTTTAGCCATGTCCGGAGCTGTCCAGGATGTTAGGTCGCGGCCTTGCTGGGTGACACTGTAGCGAGACGGACGAGAGGCCGGGGGGCGCATTGGGCGGTTTTGAAGAAAGGAAGCTCTAGGTGCCAACCCGCTGACATGGACTAGCTGGGCTGGAGATACTGCTTTTCGGCCACGGCGAGTTCGTCATACCTCAGGAGCTCGAATATCTCACTTAGCGGCGCGATATGAGATTCAATGCTCGCAACGCTCTCTTGAGCTGCGATGCTGTCGCAGATTCGCCGCATTGCAGCTGCCGCAGCTCGCATGGAGTGATTGGCCCAGACGACTGTGGAGATGCGCGCATCGCGATAGGCAGAGACTGGCGTTCGAAAGTACGTCGTCGGGACAATGACGACAGGGAGCCGGTTCCGCCACTCGGTGACGAACGAAAGCATCTCGTCCGCGGTACTCTTTCGCGAGTGAATCAAGATTGCATCGGCTCCCGCGTCGGCATAAGCGTGAGCACGCAAGATGGCTTCGTTCAAGCCGTGCCCGGCGATCAGCGCTTCGATCCTGGCCACTAGAACAAGATTATCGGCGACTGCATCCTTTACAGCCCGCAGACGACCTGAGAATTCGTCGATAGCGGCGAGCGGATGCCGTTCACCAATGAGCGAGTTCAGCTTCGGAAAGCAGCTGTCCTCAAGCGAGACGCCCGCCGCGCCAGCCTGATGTAGTTTGCGTGCGAGGAGGCGAGCATTGTTGAAATTGCCGAAACCGCCGTCTCCGTCAACGAGCACAGGTAGCTCAGTTGAATCCACTATGCGTTCGACGCTCTGGACGAGCTGGGTCCATGAAGCTTCATTGGCATCGCGATAGCCGAGCGAGCTGGCAATCGACAGGCCAGAGGCCCAGAGCGCCTTGAATCCTGAGCGCTGGGCGATTGTAGCGGACAGGCCATCATGCGCTTCCATCAGAAACGAGAGCTCATCATTCGAGCAGACCTGGGCGCGAAGCATTTCGACTGGCGACTGCTTTGCGCATTGACGACCTGCGGTAGGCCGAACGGATTGTGGTTGATACTGCATGCCTAAATCCTGGAAGCAGATCCTCGATTGGCGCCAACGTCACTGCTCATATCGTTTCGGCGTGATGCCGATCAATGACCAGCATTGGTAGTTTATTGGGACGCAAAAGGCTTGCATGATCGCCATAGGTTTCGCGCCGAACGCGAAGCTTTCGCTATGATTTTTTGGCGTCGTGCCCAAAGGCTGGAAAGAAGGGCTTTGGATGCATGACCTTGGTCCGCGAGCCAGGTCTACGGCCCCCAGAGAGAATCCGCCCACTCCTTGGGCGGGGGGAGGAGCGCTTGGTGAAACGGTGATATCCGGCTCACATAGATTGCGACGAAAATCGACAGCCACGATTGTCGTAATGCTGCTGTCGGATTCACGACAATGTCGAAAGCCCCGTCGATAGGGCTGCAGTAGGATGGCGGGCTCGCGCGAATGGAGCGGCAATCGCCGAAGAACTTGTCCTGCTTCGCTGATAGTTTACGGGCGCCACTGAGTGGTATGGCATTTGCTGATGCCTCTCCTCGACTCCAGGAGAAAATCATGGCGGATGTGCAAGAGGTTGTGCTGTCGGAACGTGAAAGACAGTGCTTGCGATGGGTCGAGGAGGGGAAGTCATCCTGGGCCATCGGAGTCATCCTGAAAGTGAGCGAGAACACCGTCAACTTTCACGTCAAGAATGCGATGCGAAAGCTGGAAACGACCAGCCGTACCCAGTGCGTCGTCAAGGCGCGGCGTCTGCGTCTTATTGAGTAACGGCCGCGGTTCCGTTGCCGCTGATGCAGATCTAGCGAAATGCAAGGGGCGACTGTGGCTTGCTCCGGCAGAATGCAAGCGATTGCGCGTCCGCAGCTGTATAGACATAATACAGGTGCTGTTACTAAGAACAGAGCGTGCTTCGATTTCGTCGCATATCGGCACTGCGGGGCGCGGCGGACCACTAGGCGATGTGAGATCATCGGCGCTCAACACTGTTGAAAGCTCGATGGCCGGTCGGATCCCAATGTCAACGTTGTGGTCATTCCGTCCCCCTGCTGCGGACGCGCCGGTTGTATACCTGTCGCAAATTGATGTGTGGTGATCGTAGCGGCTTTGGTGCTGAAGTCGTGGTCATCGGCGGCGTACACGGTGTGGGCCGGGCAGGAAGGCGGCAATAATAGTCCGTAAACGGATTTCCAAAAGCGCAGCTGCTGGTAGACGTTGCACGATACTCTAGCGCTCTGCGTGCTCAACCATGTTCGGGCGATCCTCACGAAGCTTAGCTAGCTCAATGAACTGCGTTTTTCCGGAACACCAATGCGAAGGTTGCGTTCTTCGATGATCTAGAGGATTCGAGCCATGAGCTGAATATGTTTGCGGCGGACGTCGCGATGCGGGTGTTTCTGAGTGTCGCTGCGAATGAGATGCGTTAAGCCAGCGAACGCATTCCACCTCAAGATAGCCCGCTACAGATGAAACCGACTAGTTCGTTGAGTTGTGCGCTATGCTGGCTGAATGAAACGCGTGCCGGATGGAACAGGCGTATCCGGTCGTACTGCATAACCACCTCCCAGCGGGAGACGTATTTCGTCGCGAGATGACCACTCCGCGCAGGAAATCCTCGAGGGTGAAATATACGACGAAATCTTCCGTGACAAAGGCCAAACTTGGTGGGGTTGTCGCATAGCACTATCAAAGTAGGGATGAGGGGCCTTGCCGTCGGCCTCTGCAGCGCGGCAGGGAGCGAAGCCGCAAAGTCGGCCTTTCGGATGAGAGATCCGGGCCTTCGTTATTCGACAAAGATGTGAGCCAAAGCGAAGCCGAGACGCAATCGAACCGTGCCGCGTGTTAAATTCGTTGCGGAAACAGGATCTTGATTGAGATCAGCCAGCTACTCGCCCGCCGGCGAGCGCGCGCCACGGCGCCGCATTGTTAGCGCGGCCGGCAGAGCATTAAGCCGACCACATCGGAGGTATCCTCCTGACGGTATGAACAGGGGCATGTCATGGAAGCGGACCGTATCACCGCGCAGGGCGACAACCTGATAGAGCGCAGGTTGTGAGCCGCGGCAGTTTGATAGAAGAAGCTTCTCTGCAGGTTACTACCTTGTATTCGGATGCGCGCTAATGCGCCGGGGGCGGACCGCGCCAGGACCCCTATGATGGCCGTCTATATCGTACCGTCGGAAGGCCGGAGCGGGCGACCGATGTTGGCGAGCAAGATCTGCGACATCCAGAGAACTGACCACTCCATAGACTCGTCAATGCGCGCTGACGCCATTCTAATGGTGCCGATCAGGACGGTGACCTCGCCACAGCGCCCGAGCCTTCCTAGCGTCGGGTCCATTGTGCGTCGCTGCCTATGGCAACAACGCTCAGGCGTGTACTCATCAAGTCGATGAAGCCAAACGTCGTCTGCCTTAATCCGACATCTCCTCCGCCATGACCGCCTCGAAGTCCTGGATGGATGCAGCAATCCGACCATTTTGCTCGGCCGGTCAGCTTTCAGAAAGCTAGACCTATCATCCTGGGGAAGTGGAGATATCTCGGGGCTGATCTGCGACTGCACCAAACGTAAACATCGTCAAGACGGAGTTGCGAGATGGTTCGAATCCAAGAAGCGCTCGATACGGCAACCTTAGGCTCCGGCAGCACATCAGCCGCTGGGCAAGATGAAGCCATGGGCCAGGCGGACTTTGACCAGCACCTGGACGAGAGACCTCATGAACAACAAGCTAGTGCAGGTCCTTCCAATCCTAGTGTATCGGACGAGGTGGAGGATCGCCTTGATGCTGTCAACCAGAAGCCCGAAATGAAGCTCGTTGTCATTTCGAACCGCGTTGCGCCGTTCGACCCCAATAAACCCCAGACCGGCGGGCTCGCCGCCGGCCTGGAGCCGGTGGTGGAACGTTCCGGCGCTGTTTGGATAGGCTCCTCCGAGACCTACGGCGGCGGGGTTGAGCGGCCCCTGCAATTGGTGCCGACTGGTGCAGGGCACGTCGCCAGGCTCGATCTGCCGGCCGCAGACCATCCTGGCTACTATCGAGGTTATTCGAATTCAACGCTGTGGCCAGCATTGCACTCCCTGCCGGACCGGATGTCGGGCTCGGAAGAAGATTATGGCAGCTATCGAAGGATCAACGACTTCATCGCGCGCGCGGCTTTCGACGTACGAGATCGAGACGCATTCTGGGTGCATGATTATCATCTGCTCCCGCTTGGGTCTGATCTGCATGACCTCGGCATTGAGCGGCCAACCGGCTTTTTCCTGCATACGCCATGGCTTACGCCCGACATGATAGAGTGCGTACCCAACCATTGCGAACTGATGAAATCGATGTTGAAGTACGATTTGCTCGGCTTTCAACGAACTGGGATCTGAACAATTTCCTAGCCTGCCTGCGAACCCATTTCGGGCTGGAGAGCAGGGATGGCGTTGTGACCACGGAACGTGGCCAGACGCGACTTCAAAAGTTTCCAATCGGTATCGATCCCAAGCAGTTCGCAGAGTATCTTGCAGCAGACCTCTCTCCCGCAGAGCAAGAAAAAGTCTCGTCATTATTGCAAAACTTCGAGGGCGCGAAGTTTACGATCGGCGTAGACCGGCTCGACTACACGAAGGGCATCGACAAGAAGGTCGACGGGTTCAACCACCTTTTAGCGGCCCAGCCCGGCAGCATCTCGCTGTTGCAGATCGCGCCGCTCTCCCGCGCCGACATCAACGAGTATCACAAGTACAAGGAGGACGTGGAGAATGCGATCAACCACGTCAATGCCGAGCATGGCACAGACAAGTGGAGGCCGATCCATTACACGAATGATCCGTTCAGCCAGGCTGCACTCGCGCGTCTTTATCGCGCGGCACATGTAGGTGTCGTCACGCCGCTGCGGGACGGCATGAATCTGGTAGCGAAAGAATATGTTGCTGCCCAAGACCCGAGGGATCCCGGCGTTCTGGTTCTATCGAAGTTTGCGGGGGCGGCTGAAGACTTCAACGAGGACGAGGCGCTGTTGGTGGATCCAAACGATCCCAAAGAAATCGCAGACGCTATTTTAAAAGCGGCCAACATGCCGCTTGAGGAGCGCGTCAAGCGCTGGCGGTCAATGATGGACAAGCTTGAATCCTATACCATTCACGACTGGTCGGCGGACTACGTCCGGGAGCTGGACAAAAGCCGTGTCACCGTTCCGGCTGATCAGTGCCTCCATCTCGGTCGCGGCTGGACGAACGAGGCTCTGATGCCGCTGTATCGGAACCATGCCGAGGCGCTTGCCACCTATAACGAGATCGACCCCGCGGATGTCGCCCTGAAGAAGGCTGCCTGTGCAGACGAGAAGAAGGCCTATGAGGCGCTAGAGGCCCGACTGATGCACACACAGGGCAGACTCTGGGATCTGCCGATACCCACAGCCTCACTCGGCGGTCGTCCCGAAGAAGACCCCGGTGCCGGGTAGGACTGAGAAGACGAGGAGGACAGCACGACAGGACTAAGCTGTTCCGCAGCAGCAGCACAGAGGAACAATCCAGATCCTTAACGCTGACGCGGTTCTTGCAGGTTGCGCAAGCCTGGATGATGACCGGGAGTGTTGAAGGAGCTGCATCAAGGTATCACGCGAGTGATACATAATGGAACGGGAGGGTGTGCAGCCAACGCGTTGTTCCGTACCCGTAAACGACGCTTCTGCAAGTGGCGTCGGCACCAGCGCGCTTTTGGTCGTTCCGCGCCGGAAAGTGGCGGCTGCCTGTTGCAATGAACGGGCCGCAACAGGAGCGTTAGAACAGTCAGCAGCATGGCTCGGACTCCCCTCGCGCCTGCCAAGCTGCTACGCTAGCAGCGGGCATTCTCGATCGACATTTCGCCCTTCGTCCTTCGCGTGGTACGCCTTCGATGAAGGACCGCGGGCTTGTGCGCCCTTTGCCGCCGGTAGATTCGGGATCATTGAGCCTGACCCTAGCGACCATAAGAACTGCTGATGACAGCTTCGTTTAGTCATCTTATCGAAAGAGGGAACCTGACCCGGCGCTTGAACCCGTTTGGCTAGCGGCTCGACCTCAAGACGCGTTGCTACTTTGATCCATAGTCGATGCTTCTGCCCTCATCGTTCTTGATTGCAATCCTCTGAGCAACGCGCTGTTCTTTGTCATGATGACCCCCGTTGACAAGTCTGCCAAATGGACTCGCTCGAAGGAATCTACCTCATATCTAGAGGCGGGCGTTGTGATTGGAGGCGGGGCGTGTTCCGTTCTTGGCCGCTGAAACCGAAAAGCCGGTGGTGAACGGACTCTCCGGCTTGACATGCTGTCGGTGTCTGCTTGTCAACCAGTGTTGGGAAGCGGACATGGTGCTGTTGCAGCCGGAGCAGCGGAAACTTGCGACTCGCAGCTTGCACTGAGCAGCGCATGACATAGCGCAAGCCGCGCTATGTCATGCGCTTGCGCGCTTCGCTTCTGCTTGACGCGCCAGGGCCCGCGAGCGTGGCCGCTCGACCTCAGCCGGAGCAAATCCATGAAGACATCACTCCTCTCCGCCTCGCTGCTTTTGATTGCCTGCTTAACCCTCCACGGTGCTTTTACAGGAGCGAACAGATGCCGCGGTGACTGATGACCCATTCCTTTGGCTCGAGGAGATCGAAGGGCCAGGCGCGTTGGCTTAGGCTAGCGCCGAGAACGAGAAGACGCTCGGCGTGCTTCAGTCAGATCCTCGCTATCGGCGCTTCTACGAACAGGCTCTCCTTCCTGCAGGCCAAGGATCGGATCGCAGATATTCCATTGGAGGGCGCGGTTTGGAGCATTTCTGGCAAGACGAGAACCAGGTGCGCGGCGTCCGGCGGCGCATCACGCGTGAGAGCGATCGTAGCCAAGACCCAAAGTGGCAAGCCATCCTCAACGTGGACGCCTTGGCTGCCGCCGAAGACAGAAACTGGGTCTTTCAAGGTAGCAGCTGCTTTCCGCCTGAAGAGGGCCTCTGCCTGATTAGTCTTTCCGATGGCGGCAAGGATGCCGTGTCCGTACGAGAGTTCGATCGCCTCGCCAAGACCTTGGTTGCGGACGGCTTTTATTTTCCAGAGGGCAAGCAGGACGTCAGTTGGGTCGATGGTGACACACTCCTTGTTACACGGGACTGGGGCGAGCGGGCGCGCGACGGGTGAAGCGAAGGTCAAAACGTCATCTGGGCTGAAGCCTTGAGACGAAACTGTCGTCGACGTCAGGATTCTTGTCGTTGCAGGATGCGGCCGCAGCTAGATCGCGCGATAAAAGAATGAGCGCGTGACCAGCGCAGCGACGCTGGGTGTCTCTTGCCGACCGTCTTGATGGCAAGGAGACTCTTCGCTAGATCACAACGGTTCACTATGGAGATGCCGCCGTGGCAATGGGTATTGTGAAGTGGTTCAACTCGACCAAAGGTTATGGGTTCATCAGGCCTGAGGACGGAGGTCCCGATGTCTTCGTGCACATCAGTGCCGTCGAAAAGGCCGGTTACACCACTCTCGAAGAGGGGGCCCGGGTAAGTTATCAGCTCAAGGCGGGGCGTTCGGGTAAGATGTCAGCCGAGGATCTCCGAGTTGGATGATCCGACTCGTCTTGGGAAACTGCTCTCTCAAAGCGTGTTCTCGTACCTGTCCTGCGATGCCTTGTCACGGCGCGCCGGGCATTCGGCCTTGCGACAGTCGCTTCCAGCCATGAGGCTGTCTCACAAACCGCGTGACAGCCTTGGTCTCCTGAGGCCGTCGACCGGTCACTGCCGTCAGAGTTACAGGAGTTGCAGCCCGGTCGCAGTGTGGGCGTGGCAAGATATTCCTGCCCGCGGGCCACAAACGGTCCGAACCGTACACTCGCGACCAAATGCGGGGAAGTGCACGCCAGCCGGGCTGGTGCTCCCCTGTCCAGGCGTGATGCATGTAGTTCATGAAGGTGCTCGCAAAACCGGGCTCGTCCGTTATCGACCATACTGGCCGGCTGCGCTTCGGCTGCAGGCGTATTTCTGTTACGCTGATGCGTGAGCCTCCGAGGGCCCGTGGAAAAAAACCGGATTGGCTTGATGAGGCGAGGCGAGGCGAGGTCAAATCCCGGGGTGCCCTTCACTGGGCCGATCGCATGGCGCGGTTGGCCGTACACGCGCCGGATCTGAATATCTTTTCGGCGAATTTTGTATTTCGCGATGCTCTCGGCTGGGAAATTGCGCAAGACGGGCGGCAATCCCTGTCTGCGACCGCAAAGGCCGTCGCCGGTCAAAGAGAGGCCCTGATCAACCATCTATTTCTCGTCAGCGGAAGTCGCTGATGCTGCAAAATTGCTTATTCCTGCGCAGTCGCCGTCAGAGGCCGCGGCGACGCTGGAACGGCTGGTCCAATCGACGCACAGCGTGACGCAGCAGTCGCCTCGACCGCCACCCCGGCTGCTAGGCGCGCGCGGCACTTAACTCATGTAAAGATTTATTGTTCTCAGAGGGCATCGATCAAATCGACACGATTGTTGATGGGCCCGGAATGATTGTCTCTCCGAGCTGAGAAAGCGTGCGCGCAATCGTCGCTAGATAAGGTCGTAATCAGATTTGGTCAGCTGTCACTGTGCTGCGCCTGTGAGGTATCGCAGCACGCGATGGTCTTTGGGGCGAGCGCAGGCGCTGTGCGCTCGCGTGCCCATGCTGTTGATCAAGATCGGGTTTCCACTCTTACGCTCGCTGATGGGTATGGTCACGCCATACCCAATGGCATCGGCGCACAGTTCTGGCGCCGATGTCTTTACTCGCGAGCCGGCGTCGGATGTGTCGAGAGGAATCTGGAGCTTGGCTTTGGTAGACCTTTCAATCGAACTTATAAGAGGCCTGGAAGAACGTACCCCAGCGCTCCATGCTGTACTTCCCAAATACGGACGGATCACCAATGCAGCCGCTGCTGCTGCACAGAGAGTCGCCCCGTTTTTTGGTCCACATGGCCCAATAGCGGCCTCCGACCCCGACGCTGATGTGCTGGGTGAGGAAGTAGGACAACACGCCCTCAATCTGGACTCCGCCACCACCACTGCCGCGTTGTTCAATGAAGGTGGTCTCGTCGCGCAGGAGGTGATTATCCCGCCCGATGAAATAGGTCCACGGCAGGTAAGCGACATCAGCGTTCAGACGCCAACGCTCGCTCAGCAGGGTTTCGGCGCTCAAGCCGATTCGAGGCGCATTCCATTGCGTATCCTCGCTGCCAACGATCCTGTTGTCACCCGGCTTAAGACATCGATTCCGCGGATTAGCGAACTCGACACAACCGATCGTGTCCGAGCTCTGGCTGTAGTACGTCCAGCCTAGAAATCCCCCGATCGTGTAATTCGTGTCGCGCAGGAAATCGTAACCGACGTCCGCCGTGTAATATGTGAACCTTCCGTTCGACTGACGTGAAAGGGTGTTCTGGTACGACCGTCCCTTGTGTGGCAGCCAATCTTCATCGTTCATCTTCCCTTTGTTGAAGCCCCCGATACCCAGATTGCTCTTCAGGAACACTCCCCACGGGCTGTCGACACGGCCGAATAACTCCCCGGAAAGTCCGTCCAGGCCATGATAAGTGAGCCTCGATACCAGTATGCTGGGGTCTTCAGGCCGGCCATACCGAAATGCGCTGTGATCCCACTGGAATCGTCCCCGGCTCAGCCAGAGCCGCGAGCCGCCTTCGAAGGACCACGCGGGCGCGTAGAAAATGGGTGGTACGCTGCGGGCTGATTTCGCATAGAGCGGCGCGCCGGACCATTGTGCGGCCTCTGGGTCCACACCAAAGTGGTAGTTCAGGCCAATCTTTCCGATGTGATAGTTGCTGGTCAGGCTGGTTGTGTCCGCCGGCAGAATCGCAAACGGAGGCAACTGCACTGTCGAGGCCGTCGCGACACTCGGCCCATCAAAATGCAGATAGTCATATTCCACGTTCACCGACCATGCAGGCGTTAGGGCTTGCTCGACGCCCAGCCCGATGATGCCACCGACCCGACCATAGTCGAAATGGGTTTTCTCCTGTGGCAAGCCGCGGCCTTCAAAGTTGTTGACGACATCGCCCCGATTGTTTTGCCAAGCTAGGCCTGCCTTGAGATAGGCCAGCGTGTGTCCGAGCGCGCCAAAGGCGTAACCGACGCGACCGGTCCCGGTGGCAAAGAGGCTCGGACCTGCCTTGCAATTTGCACTCACAACCAAGCCCGAAGGGGCGAGGCATGTATTTGTGCCCTCGGAGACCGCACCGCTCGCATCCAGCTCGATGCCAAACACCCAGCTGTTGTTCTGCCAGTTGTAACCGATCTGGCCACCTGCAAGGAAAGCCGGGGTATCCACGATGCCGCCATAGATTGATGGACCGTGTGGATTGCTGAAGGAGGTGCGGCCGTACCCACCGCCGGCGTGCCCGCCAATATAGCCTCCAGACCAGTTCCACACCGCCTGTGGCAGTTTAAGTTGTGGCTCAAGGTCCGCCGGCTTGGCTGCGCTGCTTGCGACGAGCGCAATTGTTGTCGCACCACAAAAAATAGTTCTCGATCGCATCAAAGTTTGTCCTGCACTTCCTGGTTCACGACCCGCCTCCTCAAGTATTGCCGCACGACAAATCGTCAGACAGACCAAACACGCGATAGCGCTCGCCAGGTCCGTCCCGAAGATCACCGCACTACGATTGGTGATGATTTCCCGAATGAAGCAAACCGTGTGCCGAACTGAATTCGTGCATTTCGCAGAATTCCCAAGAGTGTCTCGCGTCAACTTCCCGACCTTGGTCTCAAGGCTGACAGTCGACCTGTCCGGATGAGAGGCACGGTCGCAGCAGACCTGGTTAAAACCGTCCGTTGAGAAGCAGCGGAGGGAGGCGAAAGCGCCGCACTGAGCTTATTGGACGAGGTTTCCGGGGGACACTCGATCATGAAAGAGAAGGCTCTACCCGCAGGCTTAAGAAGTGATCCGCAGGCGAGCTCATATTCGTTCGGTCCGGCGGCTGTAGGCCGGTTTAGTGAGGACGGCTCTCCTGGTGCCATCCGATAAAGAGTAACGGTCGTGAAGAAAGATCGGGCTCAACGAGTCGCCCTGCAACTGGGGCCGCGCGAGCGGCATGTCGCCTGCTGCGCAGTCCGAATGCAGATGGCGAAAACATAAATCAGCATGGTCAGTGAGCGTAGATCTGGCTCATTGCGAGAGAAGTCAGGACCGAAGGTTGCACAATATCGTCTGCCAACTGCACGAGCGGGCGGTATGACCCCGACACATTTATCGCAATCGTCAAAACCTCTATCAGGACGCTACCTCTCATTCGCCGAACGTGAGGAGATCGCCATGAACAGGACGCTCGCGTGAACAGCGGACCTGCACTCGTCCCGAAATGGCGCTGAGGCAGTGCGCGCCGCCATTGCCGCCATGAAACTGCGGATCGCCAGGAACCACAATGCCGGCAAGACGCGCCAGGCCGGCCCGAACAGACGTTGTTGAGCTAGCCGCGCGATGGCCGGTTCGTGGCCGAGCGCAAGCACAATTTGCTCGCCCTGCAGCGACAAAACCATGATCGGCACCCACAGAAGGATTGCAACCCATAGCTCAATGCGCACCGGGCGCCGTACCAAAAGCACCGTCCGCCGCACCACATACTTGGGCCGCGGAGCGGACCCACCGCGGAGATCACACCGGCTGCGAACGACAAGCCGAGCGGCGAGATCATGCCGGCAATCGCGGCTGCCCACTGCCTCATTGCCGATATGGTCGATCCAGGCCAAATCCGTCGCCATCATCGCGATCTGTCCAACCTGCGTGAGCGCGATCGGGGTGGCAAGTGTTGCAGTTGCGGCGAGTCCGTCGGTGAGTTTGACGGCCAGCTACCCATTTCACCGACCGACGAGGCCGCGATGCGGGCGTTCTTTCTGCTGCCTTCCTCATGAACACACTGCCCCGGATTGCGCGCTTCAGCTATCCTTGGACCTCGCTGACACGATCTTATCGCTGCGGTCGCGTTCGCATCACCGGCGCCATGGCCACCGATAGCATGTTCTCACACAACAACGCACCACTCCAAGATTGTGAGAGCATTCTGGCCGACGTCCGGAAAAATCTTCTCTCTATATTGACCGCTGCCATAGTCAGCGCTGCTATGGCCGTCGTGGGCTGCGGCTTTGGCTGTCTCGTTCAAGACGTCGTTTGTTTCAAGCGCGACAAAAAGTACCGCCTGCAACTACGTGCCGCGGGAAAACCGACATCGATTCTTTATAAGGAAACGCTCAAGAGGCATTGGCATGCCGGTTGCTTGAAGATGTGACGAAACCACTTGGTGTTCAGATGAAACTTGCCCGCTTGATCGAAGGTCTCCTGATGCGCATTCCAAACCGTGCGCCTGCGCCCCGAACTCTGCCATCTTCGAAACGCGCTCCGGTCTGCCGGGCAGAACCCGATTGTCGTGTAAGGGGCTCGCAACGAATGGTGGTCCTCAACAAGATGGTCCACACACCAGGGCAAAAGGCGCTATACCTCAGGACGGTTGTTTGCGTCACTTTTGGCCGGTGGCTCGAGTGCGGGAGTCTGCGAGATGCCGAGCCTGGGTCCGTGAAGCTCAGCGGCGGCCTTCAGTCGGTGCTCTGCAGATGGTCAATGAGCTGATGCACGACGATTGGGATCGTGAGAAAAAACTCAGGCAACAGGACGAGCTCAAGGTCAAGCTGCTTCGCGCCCAATCGGTTGTCGCCGAATGTAAGGCAGGATTGGCGGATCTGGAGCGGAGGCTTGAGCGTCGTACGGTCTCATCGCCGAGCGATGAACGCCAGCGCAACTCTGCGGCAAACAATTCAATACGTAACCTAGGACCGCCCAAATCGCGAAGCGTCGATGATCCTGTTGACCAGGATGCGGCCGTGGCGTTTTCGCCTCGATCATGGGACCGCTGAAAGCTCGCGCCGCGCACGTTAACGGCGACAGGTTTTGTCACGGGGCTGGCGAAGATCTCGAGACCCATGGTGTTGCGAGCCCGGCGGGCGAACTGGATAACTGGTGCGGCCCTGCCGATAGGCTCGGCTTTTGGTTGATCGCGGTGCGTTGGCCAGGGGATGCGCGCAGAGTAGCACCACATATGGGACGTATCGCCGCGTCTTTGGCTAGAGTCTCCTGTTTCGGGAGCTGCTCAAGTAGATGTCCTGAATCGAATGTCAAAGAGCTCTCCGCCTTGAGCCACCCAGTTCGCTCGTTTTGTCCGTCTTCAAGGCGCTCAAGTTGCCGGTAGACCTGTCTGGAGAGGGCGCGTTCAATGACACGATGGTCTGCTATGGCCGTGGGCCATGCATGCGAGTCACGGGCGGTCCTGCCCGCGGAAGCCGACCATGCCTCATCCGGCATCGCATGGATGATGACGAGAACTGGTAACTATGTCCGCAAGCGATCACAATGCGATGCGAAAGAGGGCGGGTAACGGCAGTCACCCAAGTTCGTGAGCACCCAGGAAGAGGGGTCCCGGTGCGAGTGCGATCCGGTGCCGGCGTAGCCTCGTCAGCTTCTCGAAAGCTTCTCCGAATAAGGAATAACCTGATCCTCGACGGGAGGCTGGCATGGACTCACACAATTCCGACATATCCAATGCAGCACCTCCGGCATCGGTACAGCATGCTGTTGCAGACGATCAGCAACCGAACCAGGCGGAACAAGACGCCTTTGAGCAGCAATTGGATGCAGCGCTCGTGGCCCATCCCGCAGCGGATCGCCGTCGACAAAGTTTAGCGCCAGCGGCGATGAACAGTCCATGTCCCTAACCCGCAGGGGCTCGATCTCGATCTTGCCGCCGTAAAAGCCGATCCGGCCCCCCGTTCGTCCAACGACGTGTCGCTACACATCTTGCGGCGCGCCTTCCTGGCTGAACGGCAGCTTCGGTATCGGGTGACCCCCTGGGCGCTGCTGTCAGTTCTTGTAGTGCGGGTCTTTGATCGAACGTTGATGCGACGGATCGTGCGGATTGACGCGCAGTTGAGATGCCGCAAATCGGGACCGTTTGGGCGCGTAAAAACTGTGAGAGCGCTGAGAAGCTGTTTGGATTTTGGACTATCGCACAACGCTTCGTCTTTTTCGCGCATAGGCAAGGTGCTACGGCGCGATCGCACCGCCGAGGCCTCTGCTGCGTCTTATAAATGTCATCTTGCGCGGGCCAGTGACGCGCGCGGCGGCTCGATCGAGCCAGCGCTCAATACTAAACAAGGCACGCGGCAAGGATGCGCGTGACAAAGCACGAGCAGGTCGATGACAAAGCGTTTTCCCAACTGGGCCCTATTGTCCATACTCACCTCCATGGTTGTCTGCCCCGCCGCAAAGGCGCAAGACCGCCGGACTATCACCGAACCTGTTGCACCTCATACGGTCTGCGATCGCCCTGTGCCTTCCGGTAAGAACGATACACCAAGCCTACAGGACGCCATTGAAAATTGCCCCGCTGGGGCTGCAGTTTATCTCGGGCGCGGCGAGTTTCACTCAGGCCCACTGGAGATGAAATCGGGCGTGACGTTATGGGTCGGACGCGGTGCGACGCTGATCGCCATTCCCGAACCTGCTGCTTACGACAAGGGCCTCGGACAATGTGGTCGCATCGCGGAAAAGGGCGACGGTTGCCGGCCATTCATCAGCTTTTCTAAAACGCGTGGCGGCGGCATCTACGGAGAAGGCATCATCGATGGTCAAGGCGGAGCAATTATTGGCGGCGGCGCGGAAAGCTGGTGGCAGCTAGCCCGCCGCGCCCAAGCCCAGGGCGGCAACCAGAACGCCCCGCGCTTGATCCAGATCGATCATGCGCAGGACATCACGTTCTCTGGTGTCACCTTGCGCAACGCTCCCAATTTTCATATCGCGATGAGCCGGGTCGAAGGTGCCACGTTTTGGGGCCTCACGATCGATTCACCGGCGGACGCCCGCAACACCGACGGCATCGATCTTGGCGCGAGTCAGGATGTGACCATCACCCACAGCTTGATCCGTACGGGTGACGACAACGTCGCAGTCAAGGCCGGCGATAATGGCTCAAGCAGCCATATCTCGATCATTGATAATTATTTCGGCTGGGGGCATGGCATGTCGATCGGCAGTGAGGTGAATTCCGGGGCCAGAGACATATTGGTGCGTAATCTGACGCTGGATGGTACGACGTCTGGCCTGCGCATCAAGAGCGATGTCAGTCGAGGCGGTCTGGTCGAGAGCGTGACTTATGAGTACGTGTGCCTGAGGGGCAACAGGTGGCCCGTGGCTTTCGATACAAAGTATGATCCGCGCGCACAAGGCACAAGGATACCGGTCTATCGGCAAATCGTTCTCCGTCATGTGCATGGCGACACCGGTGTGTTGCTGATGCGCGGCGTAGACGAGGGGCATGCACTTGACGTGACACTCGAAGATGTCCGATTTGCCAATTCCGCGACTTGGCAAGTTGAACATGCGAACGTCACCGCAAACCATTCTGACGTATCACCGCCGCTGCCCGGACGAGCTGCAAAACCGTTGCTGCGCGGATCGGAGGTATGTTCCAGGGCATTCCGCGACGGCAATCGGTAAGCAGTCCACCCGGTGCCGAACTCGGGTACTGAGTTCCGCATCTAGGGCAAGATTACCGGTGTTGAAGAAGGTCAGCCTCATGCCCCGAGTTGGGTGCAATTGTCCGACGGTCTGCAGGGCCGGAATGTGAAGGTGACGTGCAGGTTCTGATTCCGCGCGAAAAATGTGCTTGACCATGCACGGCGGCTATCCCGCGGCGGTACCTTATATCGACTGCGTCGAACGTGCCGCGAACTCGACGAAGAGTGAAATCACATGCGAATTTTCGTGCCGTCTGCGCTTCTGGCCGGATGTTTCTGCATCTCGGCAGCGCACGCTCAGCCACTATGGGTGTCTCATGCCGGAAATGCAGACTATCACTCCGTGCAGCAAGCCATCGACGCGTTGCCGGCGGAAGGCGGAAATGTCCGGATCGCGCCGGGCGTCTATCGCGAGAAAGTCAAAATCTCAAAATCCGGTATTCATCTCTCAGGGACTGGTAGCAATCCGGAGGATACCGTCATTGTGTACGGCGACGGCGCGATCAATGTAGGAGGAACCGCCCGCTCGGCGACGCTGAGTGCCACTGGCGATGACTTCCGGCTCGAGAATCTGACCATACAGAACGACTACGCCCTCAATCCGGCCAATCCACCCTCGCAAGCGGTTGCACTGTCCCTAACCGGAGACAAGGACGTCGTCACGCGCGTCCGTCTGCTCGGCGCCCAGGACACGCTGTTTGCCGGCAAGGGTCCAAACGGCAGAATGTCACGCCAATACTTCTCGAACTGCTACATCGAAGGGCATGTCGATTTCGTATTTGGCAACGCCAAGGCCTGGTTCCGGCAATGTGAGTTGCACGGCATTGCTAATCAAGCGGTCGTCTTTACCGCACAGAGCAAGGCAGCTCCCGATGAGGACAGCGGCTATGTTTTTGATCATTGCAGCCTAAGCGCCGACCCTGCCGCGCGCGATATCGCGCTTGGCCGCCCTTGGCGGCCCTACGCCACAGTGGTCTTCCTGTCGACAAAGATGGATGCGCAGGTCGTTGCGGAAGGCTGGCGAGAATGGGCTCCCGGCAAGACCAACTCCTTGAGCACGAGCTATTATGCCGAATATAGATCCTTCGGCGCCGGGGCTAACCCCTCAGGCCGCGAATCTCACTCCCATCAACTGACCGATAGCGAGGCCTCGAGATGGTCGCTAAGAGTGTTCTTCGGAGGTACCACAGATTGGCTGCCCACGGAACGACATCGAGGGAACACAAAGCAACACTGACGGTGAGGAAACGACGGTGCTCCTTGGATAAATGACGGAGGAGAGCGGATAGACGGCGGCGCGTGCTGTCACGCCTCACTGTTGTTCCTGATCGCTGGGCGGAATGAGACGAACCGCTCATCATGTCGGTTGTTCGCCATGCTCGGCCGAAAGCGTTGGCCAGAAAAGTCAAGCTGCCAGCTAACCAGAGCAAAGCGACTAATGTCTGGGTGGTTCCGTCTTCCACTGCTGATGCGCCGTTGAGGCCAACTGAGATGTCCGGGCTAGCTCTCGCGCACCACCGTCTTCAGGTAATGGTAGGCCTTGATGATCTCGACCAGGCGATCCTCCGTGGAGCGGTCACCGCCATTGGCGTCGGGATGGTGCTGCTTGACCATCGCCTTGTACTTCGCCTTGATATCGCCGAGCGTCGCATTGGAAGTCAGGCCCATCACCTGCAACGCTTTCCGCTCGGCATTTAAAATCTTGCGCGCCTCGGGCTTGGCCTTCGCGCGGGGGCGGGCACCGGCGCGTCCGTTCACCTCGACGAGCATGCAGAGGGCATGCCAGTCGTCCTCGAAAGTGGCAGTGCTGCCGGTCATTTTGCGGGCGCTGATGTTCTCACCCATCTTCCAGGTCGGACGATGGCCGGTCAGCGCGTCGTTCTGGTAGCGCGCGACCGCTTCCGCGTCCATCCCCGAGAAGAAATTGTAGGACTGATTGTATTCGCGAACATGGTCGATGCAGAAATGCCAATAGTCGCGCGCATTGTCGCGGCCTTTGGGCGCGGGATGGGTAGCCTTGTTTTGGCAACCAGGCCATTCGCATAGCGCCGCGGTCTGGCGCTCCTGCGCTTCCCGCTTGTTGATGCGAATGGACGCGAAGATTTTGGATGTGTCGATGGGCATGACCGGGCTCCGTTGGCGGAGCGGCAGTTAACAGGGCCGCTTCTATGCTCGAGAATTGGTTTGGACCCAAGTTGGGTCTGACTCGGCCGTTGCGTTAGTGGCATGATGTAGCAGCCACTTCCTAGCAATCGACATGCCAGGACGGCGAACTTGTTCAGACCATCATCTCTTTACGTTTTCAGATTGCCTCAATGGCAATGTCGGGTTCTGCACATGGAGGTCTTGAACGGGACCGGGTGAGTACTCTCAAAGGCCAAGCGAAGGCACTGCTCGGCGGTAATCTGC
Organism: Bradyrhizobium sp. CIR48; assembly: GCF_014198315.1. Lineage (NCBI taxonomy): Bacteria > Pseudomonadati > Pseudomonadota > Alphaproteobacteria > Hyphomicrobiales > Nitrobacteraceae > Bradyrhizobium > Bradyrhizobium sp. CIR48. The sequence continues at coordinate 171,798 of NZ_JACIHG010000003.1, read as the reverse complement.
GCAACGACGAAGGCGAGCGCGTCTTCGGTCTTGCGTAGCGTAACAGAAAGCGCATTGTCTCGATTTCAAAGGCATTGGAGCCACTCGTTCACGGATCAACGCAAGTCACAGCAACCGCCAGCCGCTGACGAAGCCCCTGCTCACCAGCCTAATCAGTAAAGTCTCGATCGATTCGCTGTTGGAGCGGGTTGATGCTGGCGCTGGCACGGCAGCCGGAACGCAGGAGGTGCTTGGCAAGGTGCTTGTCCACGTCCCGGATGCAGCTCTAAATGGTTATGTCGAGGCAATTCGTTTGCGGCGCGGATCGGTGCAGCCGTATCCCATGCAACACCAGTTTATCACCAATTGCCTCAGAGCATCGTGTGCCGAAGCGTCACCCAGCGCGGCGATGTCGCCTTTGGACAACCGCTTTCGAGCCCTCGCGCCTTTGGCGACGACGGGAAATGCACCGTGAATCAGAAACTGGATCTCGATTACGCCGTCGTCGGGTACTGGAATGCATGACCAAAACAAGCGAGACGAAATGATCGTGTCGATCACTCAGCGAATATCCGTCCTTGAGGATGGGCAGGAGAGCATTTCAGACATCGTGCATGAGTACAACCCGCCTGCTGTCGGAGTTGCAGCCTTCGTCATTAAGTCGAAGCCCATGATCGATTCAAACTCTCCTCCAGCCTGCGCACCTCCTCCGCGGCTTTGCCCGCGCAAATCATCGTTGCCGCCGGTAGCCCTGCCCAATAGAGACCAGAAGGTCGCCTTGACCGAAGGTGTCGCGTTTACCTGTCGCGCCGTCGCCCTTTAGAGCATGACGCAGCTATCGGCTTGCGAGGCGATTCCGGCTGGCAACCCGTCCAAACAACTGCTTTGCATCCGGAAGACTCGCGCGCAGCGTTCCCCGGGACCTTTCTGCCCGTTTATGTACAAGTGCCCCATTGCCTGCACGTCTGCCTGCACCGTCTCGTCATCGGATGCCGGTTCGCATTGGGAGAAGGCCGTAGACAGCTATAGCAGAGAAGGGTCTGCCGGAAGCTGGCTGGGATTGTCGCAGAACACAAGCCGTGGTTTTTCTCAGAAAAGGACGCTACGGGGTCGGTCATCGATTATCGCGTGGCCGTCGGCGGTGCATTGAAGCTTGTTCCCGAAGGAGAGTCCCGAACCGTCTTGGAGCAGGATTACCAGCACATGATTGATGACGGGTTGTTGTTAGATGTGCCGGACACCTTTGACCCATTGATGCGCCGCTGCGCGGAGATCGAAACGCGCGCGAATAAGCCGGCTTGAGTTTTCTCCGGAATTGCAGGCCTGAGCGATAAACGTCTACTGGTGTGCTCCGCATTGAGAGTGGGTATCGCTGACGATCCAGGTATTGGGCTTAGGAACCTCGGTAGAGAGTTAGCAGCCAGTCTGCTCCAAGCGTCTAGCTGACCAGCATCTATTGGCACCATAATAAACAGGAGCAACGCTGGCTTCTCCACCAGAGGAACTGCGACAGAAAAACAGATTCTACGGCAAAGGCCGCTTCACAGGGTGAGGCCGTGCTCATTGAGCACCTTGTCTCTAAGAGCCCCCTTGATCTCACGGGCGATCTCTTTGCGAATTGCGGGGCCTAACGCTCGCTTGGCATCTTCAACCAGGTCAGCTTCAGCCCCGGTCAATCCTTGGTCGGCGAGCTGTTGCTCCAATCTGCTGTCGAACTCCCTCCCCATTGCATCAATGAGCTGGTCCTGCGCCTTGGCGTGGTCTTCAGGTGCGATGCGACGCACCACATCGTCCCAAGGCTGCCAGTCCATTGCCAAGTAGTCGCCAAATTCAACCGCCTCCTTGGTCCTTACGGATGTCTCTGCGCGGTCAACGTCGGCGTCGGTGACGCCGGAGACCTCAAAGAAGCGCATCTCCGGCGCGACGTGTTGCAGGCCCAGCCGCTCGCGCAGCTTGTTCTGATAGGCAAGGAAGATCTCAATATCCTCGATGTCTTCGACATCGTCAGCCGAGCCGAGAGAGTGAGCCTTCTCGCGCGCAATCGCCTCGAGCGCGTCCATGCGGAACATGACACGCCCCAAATCGACGAGATCGGCAAGCCGTGCCTTGTGGTCATAGAAGCCGTTCTCGACTTCTGCGATGAGGCGCGCGGTCTGCATGCCGTTCCACGTCAAAGTTCTACGATCCTCGCAGCTTTGGTTGGCATCCCACGCCAGTTGAAAGTACTGCGCACGCAATTGCGGAACTTTTGTCGCCTGTCGCAGATCATTGGCCACCGATTGCCGAAATCCTTCATTGCTAGAGTTGACGGAATTGAACAGCTTGCCGAGGAAGAGCCCGTACTCCCGGGCGCCCGGCTCTTCTGCAAAGTTCTGCCAAGCGGCGAGCACCTCCCGATCGCCCTCCCGTGGATCGCTCTTGAGCCATTCTGCAACCGTTTCAGCGAGAGCTTCCGCCTGCTCATCGTCTGTCCCGGACGCTACACTTTCGTCGTCGCGCGAAAGGTGGACGGTCGGACCGGCATAACTCTCCGCGCTTAGGACTGTATTCAGGTCCGTCAGCACGTGCTCGGATAGCGGATTTTCAGTCAGCACTATGGTGATGCCGGCGCCCAACCCCGTCAGTAGGTCCTCGGGCAAACTAGTCAACTGGTTTAGGCTCGCGTCGAGAAACTCGAGCGAAGCGGGGAGAGTCTCAGGCAGCTCCGTCAGCTGGTTTTCGCTGACATCGAGAAACTCGAGCGTAGCAGGAAGGAGCTCTGGCAGATTTGTGAGATGATTGTGGCTGGCGTGGAGAAATCGCAGTGAAGAAGGGAGGCCTTCGGGCAGGTTCGGCAACCGATTGTGGTTGGCGCAGAGAAACTGGAGCCCGGCAGGCAGCACGGTAGGGAGACTCTCCAACCGGTTGGAGTTTACGTCGAGGCCTCTGAGCCCGCTTGGCAGCGCGGGCAGGCTGCTCAGGTGATTGCCACTGACATTGAGACGCTGGAGCGAAGCAGGAAGTTCGTCAGGCAAATTCGTAAGCCGGTTGAAGGGCACATCGAGCACAACGATTTGGCTTGGAAGTCTGGGCAGACTGGTAAGGGACAGCGACTCGAGATCCAGTATGGCGTCTTCACCCAGCGCATTCATCCGCCTTGCCGCTTCTTCCCGGTCCTCGAGGGGACCCACCTCCTGTTCAGCAAGCCAATTTTCGAGCGCCTCGTCTTCTTCAGCCGCCCCATGGGGTGAATGCCCAGTGTTCGATGCGAAGCCCGAGACGACTTCATCCCACTGTGCCGCTCCCCCGTCTTCCCCCGCGTCTTGTCCGGAAGATGCAGAAGAAATGCTTTCGCGGCGCTGAATCTGTCCTGCCTCAAAAGGATCCATTCCACTTTCCTTACCACACCGAGCCAACCCGGCCCGGGACAACTCCGTCCAGAACTTAGGGCATCTATCTTTCGACAAGCTGACAGACCTATCGCGGCAAGGGTACCGATGGCTTCGAAACCGACATGACTTCGGTACAACAAATCGATCGCGGTCGCGGGCAGTTATCTCCCATCTATACGTTTCGGCATCTAACCGACGCAGCGGCGGCTTAACATCGCGCCCCATCGCGGCAACGGTGGATTATCTCAATGGCAGCCAAGGAAGCCTCTTTCGGTTGAGTGCGTCAAAAGGAAGACCGGCAGTCGCTCGAACGCGCAACTCCGGAGCGGTCCTTTCATGTGGGTAAGGCAATCGGTGCAACGCTGGTCTTTTCCTTGGGTAACAAATCGTCCAACTTTTGTGTTTTGCAGCGAGACCCGTCAGCTAATCGACAGGTGGCCGTAATAGGGGCAGAACGATTTCACGTTGGCGGTCCTCTAGATCTGTCCGATCAACGGAACGGTAGGAAACGTTGCAGCCGCATCGATCCATTCGCCGCCTCGAACCGTGAAGCTGTCGCTTCGTCCAGGAGTGGGTCGACGCGTCGCACGTGCGCCCGCTCGAATGATTATTGCGCCAGCGCGCAAACTCCTGCTTCGCAGCATTGCGCGGCGGCAGGCGTATTCCTTAAGTTTCTGATGATGGAGAGAAATGGTGGACACAGGACAGACACCGCGGAGCGCAGGTTCCAGCCCGGACACTTTTGAAGAAGGGGAGCGTGAAAGCTACATCGGCGGCTTCAACCGTGCCCTGGCGAATTTGGTCGAAAGCTTGACAGGATATCGGACCCCGGCCTCCGCGCGCGCGCGAATCCTGGACGACTGGGTTGCCGAGGAGGGGCAGGGCGAAGCCGAGAACAGGCGACAGGGGCGCTCACGAATCAGGGCTGCGGATAACATGCGCTCGAACTCGGTCGATTTGTCATCCCTGTCTTTAACCGCTTTGCCCCACGCCCTTGCGCCGAGGCTACTGAACCTCGGCGCCATGCACAATGAGCTAAGTAGCCTGCCCGCAAGCCTTCCACCTGGTCTCCGCGAGCTTCTTATAAGCCACAACCAATTGACCAGTTTGCCGGACGCTCTTCCGGCGAGCCTCTATCGCCTCGAGGTAAGCGATAACAGGTTGACCAGTCTCCCAGACAGCCTCCCAGCGGAGCTGGGGATCCTGAACGCAAACAACAATCGACTGAGTAGCCTGCCCGTGGCTCTTCCAAGCAGCCTCACCTCGCTGTCGGTCAGTGACAATCAGCTGACCGAGCTTCCCGAGTCCCTCCCATGGGGTCTTGTTGAACTCGATGTCAGCAGCAATCAATTGGCCAACCTCCCCGAAACCCTTCCGAACTGGCTTCAATCAATCAATCTCAGCGGTAACCGGCTCACCAGCCTCCCAGAACATCTCCTACCGGGAAGTTTGAGCTATCCGCTGGAGAACGTCGAATTCGGCGATAATCCATTCCCGGACGAGGTCCGCGTTCGCCTTGCGGCACCGCATCTTGGGCAGCTGCCTCTGTACGAGGCTGCCGCGCACTGGCTGCGGGACGATCCGGCGGCGCCAGCCGAATGGCTGCACTTTGCGGATGAGCCTGGCGCCCAAGACTACGCCCGGTTCCTAGATCGGCTACGCGGTACCATCAATTATGGAAGTGCCGAGTTTCGGCAAGCCGTGGCTGATGATCTGCGGCAGGCGGCGGCCAATCCGAGATTGCGCGAACAGTTTTTCACACAGGCTTCCGAAGCCAACGCCAGTTGCGAGGATCGTGTTACCCTGCACTGGAACGGTATGCGGACCGCGCGCCTCAATGCTGACGTGGAGGAGGGGGTGTATGATGATAGGCTCGACCAACTGATCCAGCGCGGCCGCGTTGCATTCCGCCTAGACGCGCTGGACGGGATCGCGCGCGACCGAGTGAACTCGCTCCTCACCCTGCACCCGAACCTAGACGACGTCGAAGTCTACTTGGCCTATCAACATCTTCTGCGCGAGCCGCTGGAGTTGATCCACGTCGCCCCCGACATGCGCTTTCTGACGGTTTCTCACGTGACGTCCGACGATGCGGCGCGCGCTCTGGATTCGGTTCGCGAGCAAGAAGCGAACCAGTTTACCGACTACATGGCAACCCGCTGGCAACCCTGGGAGACGGTGCTGAGACGAATCGCTCCTGATGAATATGAAGCGATGCAAGAACGGCTCGTCGAAGCCATGGGCGAGGAGTTTCAAACCCGCTTGGATCAGCGACTGGCCCAGCACGGTCTTCTAGGCGATCCGGATGCCGAGCGGGTGCTCGGAGCCCAAATCCGAAACGAGCTCGCCAGCGAGATTAAACGCGAGGTCATGCACCGCGTGCTGGCCGCCAATGGCGGCCTCGAGTTATGAAGTCGCAAACCGCCGCAGGTATATTATCATTGCTCTGCGGCGGAAGCCAAAGATCGATGCTGCAGTCTCGCCAATCGCTGACAAGGAGCTTTTGCGCTTCGACGGCGCGCTGCGTCAATCAGTTCCTCTCGGTGTTGCCGAGCTATGAAAGCTGGGACTCAAGGCGAGGTGTGCTCCGCTCGAAAGCCTCGTCGGGACGAGCGCTTCCAGTTGAAAGTTGTTGATAAGACCAAGGTGGCGCGGCGGTGAAAGGAGTTCTTCCATAGGCGCTACCGCAGCGAACCAGCTCGCTTTGGTTGACGTTCAAGACAAAGCTCGCCGGAGTGGCCGGAGCTTAATTGATCTGTGACTGCGCGATAATCCTTGTCGAGGCTGAGTGGTCCCCGCTGTGATGCTTGAATTCCTCTCACGATCGACAGGGGGGATCCATTGATATCTCGTCGACTGGAATAGGCCCGGCGAAGAGGTGCGGAAAAGCGGGAGCGCACCCGTCCTGTCGCCAAGCGGTCGGCCGGACGAGAGGCCGTCAATCGCGCAGCAATGTCCAGATCTCGTCAGCTTTTCGAAAGGTTGCAGCTACAACAATCGAGAATCGTGTCTCGCTAGACGATCTGCTGCCGGCCGTGCGGATTGCTGCATTGCCAATACAAACATGAGGAGAGCAGGATGGATCCGGTTGACCCATTCTTGAATTCAGGAGCCTGGATGCGGGAGTACGCTGCCTTGCAGGGGCGAAATGGGCAGCGAGAGGATAATCCCTCCGAGCAGGGTGAATTTGAAAGGCGGCTGGAGGGCTTGAACCTCGATCCTTCTGATGAAACCAAATCAACGTCGCCTGATCGGGCTCTTACCGCACGCGGACGAGCAGTCCGGCGGGATGAGCTAGGTGGGTCGATGCGGGTGCCGCCACACTCCGCATTTAGGGAGAGTTCAATAGGCCCGACGCGCCGGAGCGTAGACATTCCTCGCTCTCAGCTTCCCGCTTTGGCGCAAGTGCCGCAATCCAGTTTGCGCGATGATCTGTTCAGCAGCGCACGCTATACCTTTCCGGACGCGAAGCCTGCTGCGTCGACCAAGGGCGGAAAAAGCCGCGGATTATGGTCACGCTTCAAGTCCGGAATCGGCAAGGCCCTTGGAGGGAGCGGCAGTGAAAAGTCCTCGCGCGAGGCGGGGCAATCTGAGCCCTCTTTTCCGACGAGTCTACGAATTGATTATGAAGGCAGCCGGGCCGGACGCGCGGGGTCTCTGCCGCCGATGAGGAGCTCATCGAAGATTTCAGAAACAAGGCGATGGGTAACCTCAGCGACGGCACGATCAAGAATGCGGCAACCGATTTGCGCCATTTGAGCGCGCGCCTGAGCGCGGCCGGCAGGCCCTCAATCGCGGATCGAATTCGCCGGGAATTGGAAAACGCGCAGCTGGAAAATCCTGATGTGGAAAACCACCAGCTGGAAGCTGAGCTCGATGAGGATGTCGATACCTACGCAAAGGACCGGGGCAGGCGCATCAAGGCCGCCTTGAAGAAGCTTCGTGAGGTCGGTGCCGGAAACGCCCTGGCGGCCGATGTCCGCCGACTGGCTCCTCACGGCGCGGACGCAACCCTGATCGGCATGTGGGCGGCGGCGGAAAAGGCGACAGGCAGGATCGACCCGAAGACGATCGACAGACAAGCTCGCCGCATGTCGAGGCTGAGTGAGTGGCTGCAGACGCATGACCGGCCACCGATCGCCGGCCGACTGTCCACCGCTGGGCTCGCTCAGGATGTCGAGGAGTACAGGCACGATACCGACGACAGCAAGATCAACGCTGATCTGGTCAAGCTTGGCCAATACGAGCAAATCCTGGAGGCGAACAGGGCGCTCGGATTGCTGCCTCCTCAGGACCCTGGTCAACCGTCTGCGGAAGGTGCTCGGCAGGTTCACTCGCCGCAGGAACTTCCCGCAATGCCGGCAACGCCGAGCGCGGGAGCCTGGGAATGGCTTGGCGAGCAAATGCACGGGCCCGCCTCATCGATGCCAGCGTACCGGGGGGCACACGCTGCCTCATTACAGCAGCTTCCTGCAACGCCAGCGACGCCGAGCACCGGAGCCTGGGACTGGCTCGGGGAGCAAATCCACGGTCCTGCGTCACCGGTTCCAGCGCCGCACTGGGCCGCCCAGGCTGATCTGCCAGTCGAACTTCCTGCGACTCCAGCTACCCCAAGCCAGGGCGCATGGGCCTGGCTTGGGCAACAGATGCAAGAGCCCGCATCGTCGTCGTCAGTTCGGCCCCAATCGTCAAACATCTATGCCGGCCTCGATTCCTTCGTCGATGTGGACCCGTCAACGCCGTACCACTTGCGTGACGATGCGGACTCTACGCCAGCACCTGAGCTTGCAGCCGCATCGTCGTTCGCAGGACTGCCGACGGCGGCGCCGGAGCTACGGGATATCGGCACAATTGTTGGCGCCGGCTGGCGCCACCGCTCGCAGGCGGCTTCAGACGTGTTGATCGATGTCCTGGGCAATATCAATCTGCTGCCAAACCAGTTCGGACCAAGTCAGTTTGCGATCAACGGTGAGCTCTATTCGGCTACGTTTGGACCAGGCGGTCGCAGGGATGTTCGCCTGATTCATCACCCGCGCGCCGGTGGGACGAACGAGGCCGGGCCATCCCAGTCGCTGCATCGCCCACCGCCAATCGTAAGCGCAAGGCAAACCGAGGAAAGTGCAGTCGATCTTGGCTATCTTATCCGGGGCGGCTGGGAGCATAGGGAGCGATTCCTGTCGTCTTACCTCGTGCGCGTTTTGGAAGGCGAGCGCATCATGCCCCAGCCTGGGCGGCCGACCTATTTCGAGATCCGCGGAGTGCCTTACAGGGGCGAGTTGGTGGAAAGCGAGGGACGCCAACGCGTTCGCATTTTCCCTGAACGTGGCTGAAGAGTCAGCAGGGCAGCAATCCCCGTCTTTCGGCGGGGCAGCTCGCGTGAGGCATTCTATACGCGGCTGTTGGCAGGCGAGATGCGTCTACGGACTGAACCGGGCAGCCTCCTCTTTGTAGAACCAGGCAGGCTCATTGGTTTCTACGAATTTGGTGCATGCCCTAAGATACCTTCTGCATCCCTGATCCTTTCACAAATACTCGCCAATTCTTGTCTTGAAAACCTTCGCTCAGCGAGCCCTGCAGATCGAGCGCGTTTGTCATCGAGGGAGCACAGCGCGGAGTGCAGCCGACGGAACAAACACCAACAACATGGCTACCAGACAACGGTTTGCTGACGAATTCTTTTCGTAACGATGGGCTAAAATCCTCGGCGGGCGTGTTACTTCGCAACGTGCATACGCTTAAGCCTTCATGCGCAGTTCAGTTATTACGCTATGGAATGACTCCTCGCGATGACTTTCAAACAGCTCCTCCGCTCAGTGGTTGGTGGGAAAGAAATCGATAAACCATCGTATAGCTCGTTTCCCCTTTCCTTTGGGTCTTTATCGCACAGTCAGCTATTGGAGTGCAGACTCGAGCGGCGATTGTCTCCGCCGTCATCGGACAGGTCGATTTGTCGCGAGCTATGTATTCGGCTAATTGGAAAAGCGTGGCGCGATGTTGATACATCATGTAACAGGAAAGGTCATGCCTGAGACAGCGCACGATCGCGATCTCGCTTTGGACTTCACCAAAGGAGTGCTCATTATTTTAGTGATCGTCGGCCACCTGATCCAATATATCCTCTACCGAAATGAAGGGTTTTGGGATTCGGCAAGTTTCAAATGGATCTACATGTTCCACATGCCTCTCTTTATGGCGATAAGCGGTTATCTTTCCTGCCGAGCGCTAACGGGAAAGCCCTTCACGAAAGCCATCTGCGATCGTGCGATGCAACTCCTGTTGCCTATGCTGTTTTGGTGCTCTCTCCTGGAGACATTAAAGTTGACCGTGTTTCCCCGACCGGCGGGCGCAGCAGACAACGTTTTGCAGTTCCTGAATGATTTCGCCGGCACATACTGGTTCGTCTGGGCCGCGTTCATTTGCTTTCTTCTCGCCAAAACTATTTCGATCTTCAATCATTCCTCGTCCTGGGTCTTCTTGGTATCGGTCATTCTGGTCGTCCTCGCACCTCTGACCTTTTCCATATTCCCTCTCATAAAGTATACGTACCCGTTTTTCTGCTTGGGACTCGCATTTGCGCAGTCGGAGCGGTGGACGAGCATAGTGCGCTCTCAGGGGCCGTTCTTGATTATGTCTGCCTCAATGGTGGCGATGATTTGCTTTCTGATCTGGCGCAATGACACTTATGTCTACAACAATCTTGCTTTGGTCCAGGATTTGCAGTCCGCAAAGAATGTGCTTCTGATGTTTCTTGGCTCAGCAGCTGCCTCAGCGGTGATGAACATGGAATATTGGCCGCTCAAATCGGGTGGTCCGCTTTATCGCCGCGAAACTGGGACCGAGCACGCTGGTGCTGTACTTGATCCAGGGTACGGTATTCCGTCTAATGGATTCGATACAGTATGGAGAATTGTGGAGCCCCACAACGAGGGCGGCCGCGGCTACATTTCTCGGGGCAATGATTGTTGCCGTCGCGCTTGCGGTTCGCTGGACCGTGCGCGACATTCCTTATCTGTCCCAGCTCATGCTCGGAGTGCCACCCCGCTCCTTCGTTTGTCGAACCAGCCCTGCCGATAAGTAGCTGTAACCGAAGTCTGGTCAGAAAGGCTCTCGCAGGCCATCGTAGATTTTACCTGCGACTGAGTATTTGCTCCGGAAGGAGTTAGGGGACGGCCCGAAGAAAGGACGGACAAATGAAGCGCGCCAGGTTCCCGGAAGACAGATTATCGCGTATTGAAGGAGCATGAGGCTGGGGCAAAGTCAGCCGACCTGCTCGCAAGCACGGTGTCATCTTGATGTGCTTGTGCCGATCTTCTGCGGCCAAACCTCACTTTATCGCGCTCCTTCATGAAGTGAAGGCCAGCCACCAATCCTGGTAGGCATCCCACGAGCGCTCTTGGCGCTACAATTCGCAGCCCGTGGAGCTTGACGACACTCCTGGGAAGGCGAGGTGGTAGCTTTGCTATGGCAAGGCAGCCCACCCAAGTTAGCGGCGCGTGGTAGGGACAGCGCTTTTCAGGGCCGACAAAGCGCCGAATCACGTTGCCGCTAACTTCCACTTTGGTCGAAGTGGACGGTGATCATAAACGGGACAAGCGTTCGCCCGCCGAGCTGAGGCGCTCGGGGCGGATATTACGCGCTGACCAGATGAACCTGGGGCCATCATCAAATGCCGACGCAATCGCCTTTTGAGGTTGCCCGAGGATGCGTTCGGGGGGCATCCCGCGCATTCCGCCTTCACGCTCGCAAGGCGCTGACTGGTATCTGGGAGGGGCTCGGCCTACCTATCGGGCAGACCCCCCTTGAGAGCGCAGTGCGGACCGGCGATCATCAGCGACACTCGACTAGTAGCGAAAGGACATTGTCGGGTCCGTCGTGAGTGGCTCACACCACATCAACCGTGCGGCCGTATTCTTCGACATAGAACTCCCATTCGCCGCTCTCGATGTCTTTGATTGCCTGATCGATGGATCGCTTCCGCTGCGTTTCCGTCGGGGTTTAGTCCGCCGACGTGTGTGATCCTTTCGTGAGGTTCTTTCCGTCCTTCTTGTTAGTGCAACGAATGCGTGCCTTTGGCCATTCGAGTCTCTCCTAGATCGGCAACCAGCTTAGACGAAGGTAGTCGATCAAGGCTGCCATCAATCATGGTAGGCTCGCTGGAGACCTTCGCGATATAAATTGGCGGTACCCCGTATCGCGATGTGCCCTTGCACGAAGGCGGACGGGACGGGTTGATCATCTCGGCTTTCTGAAAGCTCCTCTGCTTATTCATCATCAAGCATGCGCCGAAGCTCACTTGGAGGGAATTGCTCCAGATCCCAAGCAAAGTCTTCTGGATCAATAGACGCTGGAGCGGCAAGGTGATTATCCCCTCGTCCGTGAAGCGCGTCGTGCAAGTCCTTTTCCAGTTGCCGCAGCTCCTCTGGAGGGACGGAGACTGGCGAGTCGCTGGGTTGATCATCGAGATGATCCAGTACTCGTCGAAGATCTACCTGAGGTAGCTGCTCCGAATCGGATGCGACTTGCCCTTGAACGAAAGCCGAGGTGGCGGGTTGATCATCTCGCCCCTCGGTAACCTCCTGTGCGTCTTCATCCTCCAGCAGCCGCCGAAACTCCGCTGGAGAGAACTGGTCTGGATCGAAAGTAAACTCCTCCGGATCAATGAAGAACGAAGGAGCTGCATGATCCTCCAATCGTCCCTGAAGTTCGTCGTGCAAGTTCTTTTCCAGTCGTTGAAGCTCCTCCTCTGAACGGACGGGAACTGGCAGAGGGATTGCTTCGTCATCAAGATGGTCCAGTCCGCGCCGAAGCTGCTCCTGAGGAAGCTGCTCTGGATCGACCGCGAGCTGTCCTTGGAGGAGAGCCGACGCCAACGGGACGGGTAGGTTTTCCTGCAAGTCCTGATGCTCCTCTTGCCGCTTAGCTACCTGCAACGCGCGGTGCTGCTCAGCGGCGCCGTCGATGCGTATCGGGTCCGTCAGTGACGCGGTTTCGGGATTGATTGGAGGCACGTTGGGAGGATTGAGCTTAGCGCGAGTGCGCCCCGGACGCACGATGGGCACGACTACGCCCGTCGACCGAAAGTTCCGCAGATGCTCTAATGCTATAACGAGTCTGTTGCTATTAGAGGAACCGCTGAACTCGCGCACGTCACTGCCATCGCTCAGCGATTTGCCGTCTAGCCGAGCAACAATGCTTGGCTTGTTGTTTGCGAAGAGCCAACGGCTATAGCCAATAAGAGAACCTGCATGCTGCTTCGCCGTAACGGCGGCCGTCCCTCCCTCAATAAGCGCTTCCTCAAGCCTGAAGATATCGGCAGGATCCTCGGGATAAAGAGGCCGCCTGTCCCACTGCCCCCGGATTATGACGCCCGTTGAAGCGACCGGCATTGCTCCGCCACTTCCTCCCGAGGCGGTGCTTGCGCTCGGTTTCCGATATACGAGAACTTCTTCCAGATCGTTCAGCGTCCTCTGTCTTTTCGCTGCTCTCGATTGAGCTGCGTCATGTTCATGATTGATGGTGGCGTCCTCGCTTGCCAGAAGATTACTCCGGGCACGTGCATCCATCGCTTCGTCCGGGGATTGCTGGCTATCGTTAGATGCGTCTTTCGCTGAGGGGAGCGCGCGCGGTCGCCCGCGAGAAACCAAATGACCGGAATCATGATACGCACGAAGCACGCTTACGCCTGTCTTCATGAGGGCGTCTTTCGGAAAGTAAGTATCTAGGTGATCAACCAGGGACTGGTGGTCCCTTAGATCAGTCGCTTGGCCACGGGCGCGAAGATCATTCGCCAGCCGACGAAGTGCCTGAGTATAAAGCTTGACCGTGTTCGGTTGTGGGTTCTTCTGAGCCGTATATTGAGCAATCGCCCTATCGATAAGGTCCCGGTCTTCTGTAGATAGATGTGGATAGGAGCCTCCAGCGCCGACGGGAGTGGGTTGGGCCCGCCTTGCCTCAGCCAAGTGCTGCTCAAAGCCATCTTGTCCGGCCTGGCTTGTCTGCGGCACTTGCGAGACGTCGTGCTGCACCTGCGACCGAGCTGGCACGTTAAACGGATCAAGATCTTGCGGGTCCACGCTAACCTCACCTCCAGGATCACCTGAACAGGTCTGCCTAGTCGGGCAAGCTTTCGAGAACCTGACCTGGCCATGGTTCCGTACGGGAGGTTATTCGCGCTGGCCAACCCCGGAAATGACGGCGATCGGACATTTTCTCCTTAACAATCCGCCCAATTTCCCTGGAGAACTAACGACGTCCTTTTCCATAATCCTTTTAGCTGGCGCCCCTCATATCCGACCTAACCGGCTCGTCTGGCGCAGATCCTTTCAAAGAGATGGCGAAGCTCAGGTCCCATGCGTCACGAGCAGGTGGGAGCAGAGGGGCGATTGCCATGATCAGAAGAATATCAAAGTAGACACTAACACATTCAGCGCGTGTTCAGTTTGGGGCGTGTGCGTGATGCTTGTGGGGTTATGAACGTATGATAATCCCACGCCTGCATATATTCCCGGAGCAAGATGGGCGGTATATGTTCCGGTGATTGCCGTGGTATCACGATGCGCAAGCTGGCCTTTAGCCAGGGCAGCATCCACCGCAAATTTGCTCCAGCTCGTCTTGCTAGCAACGAGTCCAATCAGATCACTGGGCCGGCTATCAAAGGGCCCTTTCGCATAAAGACGAAGCTCGTAATATTGGCTGATCTTGTTGAGGACAGGCGGAGCTCCCATGATGGAGAAGCCGCCATAGATGCCGCGAGACGGTGTCCCACTCGCGTCAATCTGCCAGAGCTGCCTGTCCGCAGCGATGTAGTGAAAATTATTCCCGCTCTCCCTTTGTTGCTTGGGATCCGCCAAATTCGTGTAGCGGCTACTGTTCAAACCAACGCCCGCCCGCAGCCACGTGTCGGATACGCCTGCAGCAGCCTTGCTCTTGTAGCCGGCTTCGTCAACGAGAAGGATGCCCGCATTGGCCGTGCTCCAGTTCAAGCCGGTGGGATTCTCGGTTATGTGGGCATAGGCACCATCTGGACTGATTGAGCGCTGGACGGAGACCTTGTTGTAAAAGCGATCGTCAAAATTGAACTTCAAGTTAACCGCCGGCGTCGGCGCAGCATTGGTGCTCATCCCTCCCTGGAACAAGGCAGACATGTTCGATCCCGTAATCCCTCCAAACAATGTGCCGGTGAACTCATTTTGGTTTCTGAGGTAGCCAAGTTTGAGTTCTAGCGTCCTGTCGAAGAAAGTCTGGTAGTAGGCGAGCGTATTGATTCCCGCTCGATCTGGTCCCGGTCGATCCCACGTCCAGTATTGCTGCTCGGCTCCTACGACAATCTGTCCGTCGGCAATGCCAAACCGGCTGAGATCGTAGGTGACGATCATGAAGTTTGCCGACGCGAAGGTCGGGTTCTGGCCCATATAAAGCTGGTTTGCGATAGTGCTTCTGGCCGCATTCGGCAGCTGGTTGTTTACAAAGCTGTTGTGCGTCCAGCCGATGTAGCCGATGCCGACATCTGCCAGCGCCGATCTAACGCCGTCATTGTCCTGACCAATCGTGTCCGCAGGGCCAGGTATGCTGAACCACAACCCTTTTTCACGCAGCTTGTCGTACCTTTCGAAGGGATCGATCGTCTTTTGCGGTCTCGTCTGGGCACCCCTGCCCGCATTGCCGCGCTTCTCAAAAGGCACTCCGGGACCTGCTGCTGGCGCCGGAGCAGGAGGGCGGATTGCCTGACGGATCAGGTCGATCCGGAGCCTTGCGGCCCGATCGGAGGTCTTTCCTGTTTTGCTGGCCTGATCCATAGAACTAGGATCAAGTCCGCTCGCGGTTTGTCCCAGTACGGAATTGCCGACCAGACAAGCCGCTAGCGAAAGCGCGATAATAAGCCCAAATTGCCTTCCCCTTGGTCTGAAATTGAAAGAAAGTGCTGCCGTAGCCGAATTTGTCCGAGGCGAGCTCGTCGCAAGAAGGCAATCACGTATGGCGTACTTCGAGTCCATGTCTGCCGGCCATGAATAGATTGAACAGCGGCGTGATTGGCTCAAAGTGAGGTCCCGGCGTTTTCGCGTCCGAGGGCGAGTGGGACGAGCCAGAACACGATCCATCCGAAGAGGACCACTCAGGCTTGCTGAACCTCTCAGCCCGCGGCGCGATGATGATCTGGTCCGAA
Source organism: Bradyrhizobium sp. CIR48 (assembly GCF_014198315.1). NCBI lineage: Bacteria > Pseudomonadati > Pseudomonadota > Alphaproteobacteria > Hyphomicrobiales > Nitrobacteraceae > Bradyrhizobium > Bradyrhizobium sp. CIR48. The sequence continues at coordinate 156,285 of NZ_JACIHG010000003.1, read as the reverse complement.
ACTCTGCTGGTGCATAACGCCGGCGCGCCGAGAGCCAGAGAAGGGCACTGCCTCGGCAAATGCTCACGACGAGCGCGCGAGGGCATGCTGTCCTGGCCACCAAACATTGCGAATGTCCGCCCTGCTCACTGTGGGTCAGGCGGGTCTGGCGGTGTCGCGCATCTGCATCGAAGGCGGCTTTCTGGGCGAAACGGCAGCTACCGGAAAGCTGTGCAAGAGGCTTGGATTCCAGAAGCGCTTTAGCGGTATCGTTGTCAGCGAAACACGAGACAATCGCCAGGCTTGAAGTTGCGCGCGCGGCAACCTCACCACAACATCCAACGTGACGGCCCAGGAGACCGGAGGAATCGGCCATCGAGCAGCTTTGGCGGGTATCGGCGAACAGTTGCTGGCTGCCGTGAGGGCGGCACAACCTTTCTTGCATCCGAATCCTTGACGTGCGCGGCGTTCGTTGGTCACGCTTGCCACGAGCCCGTCATCTCGAACAACCTGCCGGAATTGGTAGTTGATCAGGTGCAATGGTTGCCGGTCCAATCGGCCATTGCCGCTCGGCCGATCAGCCGTTGCGCTTACGTGGTGAGTCCCAGAGGAAGTTGCTGGTCTCGGCAAGCCGTGAGGGGGCTCCATCGAACACACTGCAGGAATGAGTGAACGGTGTGCATTCGTGCCGTGGGTAAGAAAATCTCCAGGGTTCTTCTGAATGGTGAAAAAATGCTGAGCCATCGCCGGCGAAGATGAGTACCATTGCTCGCTGGTGACGCTATCATGGAGAACGCGCGCAAATTGTCGCGTTGCGTTCCTCAAGAAGTAGCGTTTCATGGGAGCAGGGCAGCCGATCGGGAAGCTCGGCAAGATTGATTATCGTCGACGCTCGCAGCTCCTGGAGCGCGAGAGCATCGCAGCCTATGGCGTCGACAAAACAAGCCTGCTGGATGGGATCTTAGGCGAGGGACAATGGACTTGATTGATCAAGCGGCCGCTTCAGACTTGCGGCCGCTCTTGCGCGGGCCGTCAAGACGAATTCTCCCGATTTTGGTGCTCCCGCTTGTCCTCGTCAGCTCGTGTGCTGCTGGCGTCTGGCTTTGGGCTCACCTTGAAGCGTTTGTCCAGACGCCGGAAGCCCGGGACGTCGCTTCAACGATGAGCCTCTCACTGGAGGACAGAGCAGCCTTGTTTGAGATAAACTGGGCACAGCAGAAAACTGGCGATGAGATCGCATTACTCAACAGCCGGATCAACGCCCAGCGGGATGACCTCAAAGGGATCCTGGATCAGATCACCATGCTGACTTCGCGGATCGATTCGCTGCAGAGTTCAACACCTGTCCCTTCTGCTGCTTCCGAGCCTTCTTCGGCGCCAGCCCGGGCGGTTTCGAGCGTCGTCAGGAAACGCTTCGGGCGGTCCAAACCACAGGCACCTGTTGCCGTCGGAGGCGCGCCAGTGATCGCCGGACCGAAGGCAGCCGAGCCTTGAGGCTGAGACGCTGCAGGCGTGGTCGAGCCTCCAACTGTGCTCGATGAGGTGGACCTTAGCTTCGCAAAGCTGCCTCCGGCCGTAAAATACCCGAGCTTGCGCGGGCGCCGTCGTCTCCAGCGGCATGTCACTGAGGCCGTCACTATCATCGAGAGCGCTCCAGGGGGAGGTGGGGCAGAGCACTTTCCGCATGATCGAGGCGTGGCCCTGAGCGGCGGAGCGCGCTGCGCCTCTCCTTGCGATCAGCTCCCTTTTTAATCAGCCCTCGCCAGTTCTGAGACTATACCTGAAAGCTCGTGTCATCACACCGCCGCTGCTTCTTCGAAATCTGCCTGTCCCGAGGCGCTTCTTCCGATCGCTGCCTCGCAAAGAGCTTAGAGGTTGGGGATCTGCTCACATGCGTGGCTTAGTTAATAGGGATGCGGTCGAGATAAGTGTCGAACGCGGCAGCAACAGCGCGAACGACAAACCGGTGCTCCTGCTTGACCCGAATGAATCCCTCTTCAATCTCCACTATCCCGTCTTCGGCAAGCGTTCCCAGGCGCTCGGCCGAATTGAGAAGAGTAAACGGATCAAATCCGTGAGCAGCACAGATCGCTGGTACGTCGGCCTGCAAATCGCACATCAGACGCTCGATGATTGCGGCGCGGAGGCGATCTTCGGCGGTGAGACAGTAGCCTTTTGAGATTGCCAGACGGCCAGCCTGAATGTGTTGGTGATAGGAAGCGGTTGCGACCTCGTTCTGGACGTAACCGTCACGCAGGCGGCCGACGGCTGACGGACCTAAGCCGATCACGGTTTTGCAGGTATCAGCCGAATAACCCAGGGAGTTGCGGCGCAGCCGACCAGCTTTCTGCGCCAGCGCGAGCTCGTCATTGGGCAGGGCAAAATGGTCGAGCCCGATCTGGCGGTAGCCGGCCGAGACCAGCGTATCTGCAATAGCCGCGGCTTGCTCAGCGCGGGCGACATTATCGGGCAGCGCCGTCTCATCGATTTGGCGCTGACGATTCATATAGGAGGGGACGTGAGCATAGCCGAAAACCGCAAGCCGGTCTGGCCGCATGGCCAGAGCCGTCCGCGCGGAGTCCACGCAGGTCTGCACCGTCTGATGCGGCAGCCCGAAGAGAAGGTCGAAATTGATGCGGCTTATGCCATGCTGGCGTAGACTTTCGACGACCGAAGCTGTCAGCACCTCGCTCTGCACGCGGTTGACCGACCTTTGAACCACCGGATCGAAGCTTTGCACACCGATGCTCGCGCGGCTGATTCCGGCCGCTTGTAACATTTCGACCATCTCGGCCGTGACCCCACGCGGATCGATTTCTATGGCGATGGTAGCTGATTTGCTGAATGCAAAGCAGTGGCGCAGGAGTTCCATCAAGGCGAGAAAATCGCTCGGTGCAATGGTGGTCGGCGTCCCGCCGCCGAAATGCACGTCGCGCACCGGCAGACCGGGCGGCACTTGCTCTGCGACCAAGCCTATCTCGTCCCGCACTGCCGCCAAATAATTGCGAACCGGTCGCTCGCCGCCAGTGAGGCTTGTAGGGAAGCCGCAATACCAACATATAGAGCGACAGAACGGAACGTGGATGTAGAGCGATACCGGCTCGTCGGGCGGCAGCCGCCTCAGCCATGTCTCACAAGTCTTGGCACCGACCATCGCGGAGAAATCCGGTACGGTTGGATAGATGGTGTACCAAGGCAGGCGAGCATCGCAATACTTGTTTAGAAGGGAGGTCTGCAAGGCTTTACTTTCCCATGCTCAAACAGCACGAAGCTGACCGATGGCCTCTCTTGTGTCTTTGCGTTATGTCAAACCCGGCTAGTGGCTTCTGAGATCTGGTCCCGCTTTCGATGTTACTGCCAACGCGGCTTAGGCGCAGAGCAGGGAGTGAGAGCCGCTCGTTGGCGATTATCTGGACGTTTAGGTATGAATTGTCTCGTGCGAGCACGGTTGAAGCGGCTAGGCGTGCCCGACGAGCCGGCGCGAACGATCAATCGCTCATCCGAGGGCACGTCGGTTCGCATTCGCTGGTGGCCAGTTGTTTTTTGCGACGAAAACAGGGACTTGTAGGTCTCACCATGAGCAGCTGAGCTTCTGGATCTTCAAACCGGTTTTTTTCAAGCAAAGCCGATTGGTTGCTCACAGAGTTCGACGGATGCCTCCGTCGAAGGCCGGCGTGATACGGAAGATAAGTTGCGTGCCAGATGGGAGCGCGAGGAGCGCAAGAGCACAACGTGACGCGACGTGCGATTCATGTCGCTTTAGCGCAGCAGACGATAACAATTCCTAATCCCTAGTATCGAACGCATAAGCCTCAATTCCGCCACGCTGGTTGTCTCATTGCCACAAGCATCATCACGGATGTACTGATGATGTTGGGGCGACCCCAGCGCACTTTCAGCCCCCCGGCGAAGTGCGTCGGGGCGCCTTGGTTCGGCGGCGTCTCGTCGCTGTCTAATGCAGCTCACCAACTCACAACGGCTCTTGCTGATGGCAAAGCGAAGCCCGGCCGGATGCATCGGACGAGACACTATCTGCAATAGTTTTTACTCTTGTTCAATCAACTGGGTTATTTTCATTTTACATCGGCTTTGGAGCTATCGATCCCTGCCAGATCCCGCATATCTATGTCGCAGCGATGCGATCGCAGCTCTCAGTTTCACATAGACCGCATGGCCAGGCGTCGACCATCCCCTCACTATGTTCTCGGCTGCGAGCTGGAGCCGTCCGTGCAGGAGCCGGCTCGGAGATCTTGCGCCTGTTCATTGCATGAAATTGACCTTCGCATCCTGGCATTTCAGTCCATTCACAATGGATCGAGGAAGTTTGTGGTTCGGTAGGCCAATCGAACCTGGAGCTCGTGTCTCACGCGAATGAGAGCTGAGCCTAGCCAGGCCTCAAGGAGATTGCCGCCAAACAGCTGGATCGGTCGAAAGTGGGCACTCCACTGCTTCTGTTGTACAACGCCGAAGGCATCGAACTCATCGGGGGCCGGTAAAAGGATGCTATTTTGGCCCGGCCGATTTCAAAGGCAGCACGAGCGACATTTTGACGGCTTCGTGGCCCGAGAGGGTCGCGCAAGCCACAGACGAGATGGAGGGTGCGCCTCATCCCGCTCGTGCGCCCAGCCAACATTGACCCTCCCGCCAAATTGGAAGCGCGAACGGGATGTGACTAGGTACGGACCGCTCGGCTCATGGCGATCAGCTGGGATGCACGAGGAGATCCGCCCCATCGTCGCTCGAGCCGACAGCTTTTCGTGGTCGCGTTGTCGGCTTTCAGAGTTAGGCAAGGCGCGCGGACCAGACTTAAGCTGCGGCCTCCGTCATGTTGCACCCCCGTCTGACCGTGCTGGATCTCCTGCCGATCCCATGAAAATGGGAGTTGAGACTTTCAAGCGAGAACCAACTGGATGCCGGCAACGAGCATAACCGCCACGAGGATAAATTTGATGCCTGCCGGGTTCAGGTAGTTCAGGCTGACTACCGTTCCAGCGACCGCACCCGCCAGCGCGGAGTTAGCGTAAAGAGCCAAATCCGGAGAGGGAAATTGGCCGCTGAAAAGAGCTCCGACGAAGCCGACTGTGGAATTGGCCAGAATAAAAGGCGGTGATAACGCGACGGCCTGCTTGGGTGATGCCCAATTCAGTGTGATGAGCGTCGGCGCGAGGAACACTCCGCCGCCCACGCCGGTCAGGCCGGAAATCAGGCCAAGGGCCACGCCAATGCTCACGCTTGCCGTGAGCGAAGTGTCGCAAAGACGATCGGCAGCTCGTCCCCGCTGAATGATCATCATTGCGCTCGCCAGAAGAAGAGCAAGACCGGTCAGCGTCTTGTACATGTGGTCCCCGAGCACAATCAAGCCACCGGCAAGCGACGCTGGCATCGACGAAAAGAGAAGCGGGCGCAGGATTGCCCAGTCAATGACCTTGTTGCGGTTGAAGAGCCACGTAGAATAAATCGCGACGACAATGTTGAGACCAAGAGCCGTCGGGCGCATCTCCGTCGATGACATACCCAAAAATGCCATTAGCGAGACGAATGCAGTGCCACCTGCCTGGCCAATGCTCGCATAGAGCAGTGAGATGATCGCGAAGAGCAGAGTAGCCACGCTTCACCGACCTTGGCGACGATCTTCGCCGTTTTCCACCGAGCCCATCATGATTTCGTGCATCAGGTGCGATCTAACTGTGTTTCTGCTTGGGACGATCTAAGCGCTTCGCCGGAATCGCTGGGCCGGAGGTGAGGGGGCCGCCAAGGTGAGCTATATTTCTTGCTGTAGCTCACCTCGCGCCGCGCCTCGCAATGGTGCTGTCGCCTTTCCGCCGGATGTCCTAAATGCTTCGACGCTCCTACGTCGCGACCAACCGTGGGCGTTCGAAGCCCTTTCTGCGACGTTTGATTTTGGTGAAATTAACAGTTGGTATGACACTTGCTAGTCTGGTGGCGGGTCCTCTCCCTGCTGGAGAAGCGCATGCAAAGTGTCCTCCGCATCAAGCAGATCTCGCGGTTACGAGTATCTCTCGTTGGGCCTTTAAGGTGGCCCCTTTCTGCACGTTCGGCACGTTTGCGCCAAGCCTACCGGACGGAGTCGATGAGACGCCGCACAATGATGCGAGGAGTATGGCTTCTGCCTCGACTGTTCCGTGTTGCTCATCGATCGCGTCCCCCGCGCCGTCGCACGGCGGAGAATCGGCGAACTGTTAGCGATGGCAATTCGCAAGATTGGGAAAAGACATGACTCTCCTGTTGTCTTCGTCTCTAAGCAGAGAATGGATGCTGACAGGTCGCTCGTCGAGCCCCCGCGCCGCCAACCACTCGAGCTTAGCTGTATCGCGCAGATCAGAGCCCTGGATCTCGTCGTGCTCGGCCTCGAGACAAACCAAAGCGTCGTTCGGCTGCGTTTTCTCGCCATGCAAGCTCAACAGAGCCAAAGCCTCTAGCGCTGGAGCTGTTTGGAAGCTCAGTCCAGGACAGCGGACCTTCTATCGGTGCCGGCATCATCAAACGGGACACCGTTGGGTTCGTATCGGTGGCACAATCCTTCAACACGGATGATGGGCGATGATCTCCGATTTGGCCGGTGCGCTATCGGCGAACAGGACCGATTACTTCCGCCCAGCCTCGGAGGCAGGGATGATGGCGCTATCTCCGGTGTCTGATGCGATCATGCCCGCGCATTCGGCGGCAGGGCAACGAATAAGGCGAATGGCGCCCGGCACAGCGCTAGCGCTCCGACTACACGAATAACTAAAACTCGAGTTCAGCTCATGGACTGGAATTTGGCTCCGCCTGAAACAAGCGCAATCGAACACGATGACGGGGAGCTCGATCGTCGTACTGAAGCGCCCATCATGGACCTCTTTAGCTTCACCGAATGCGCGAACCAGACTCATTCACTCAGAGCGCTATTCGAGCTTCTTGTAGGCTGTGCCACCAAGGAAGGCTTCAGTGAAGTCGCATACGGCGCTCTCAACTTCGTTGAGTCACTTCGGCTGGCGGAGTATCCACCCCCGACTGTGGCTGTGAAGTGGCCGCCAGACTGGTGCGACCGATACTTCAAGCGCAAGTACCATACTATCGACCCGGTAGTCCGGCGGACGCCAATGCTTTCGCGGCCGTTTTTGTGGGATCAACTCGCCGACCACTATCAGCTTCAACCGGACGAACGACGCGTGCTAGACGAGGCGAGAGAGGCGGGGCTGAAGCATGGCATGAGCGTGCCGTTGTTTGGCCCGTTGGGTCGGATATCTGTGGTGTCGTTTGCATCTGCGTTCGACGATGCTGATCCTCAGAATCGAATCGGTCATCTCAACGCGCTGGCCTGGCAGTTTCACACCGCCTATGGCGACATCGCTCGTGCCTGCGATAATGGTTGCGAAAGAAAAGTGGCATTATCAAAGCGAGAGATCAGTTGCATGCGGTGGGTGGCAGAGGGGAAATCGTCATGGGAAATTGGGAAGATACTGGGAATCAGCGACAATACAGTCAACTTTCATGTCAAGAATGCGACGCGCAAGTTGGGTGCGACCAGCCGAATTCAAGCAGTCGCTATCGCTATTCGCCTCCATGTTCTTTGAATTGTGAGAATGGGCACTAACAGCCAAATTGTGGGCTTCGAGCTTCTGGCGTGTTGAGCGTGGCGCCTTCGGCGAGCTCGCAGATACGACGCTCCTTGGAGCAAGTCCGGTATCTCACGCTGCGTGAGGTTGTGGGACTTCATGAGATCGATGAATTGTCGAATCGACTGATCTGTTCCCCCAGTGTGGTGAGCATCTCGGCCACACACCACCCAGCCTGTGGATCCATTGCCCAGACGAGCTCGCACCTGGTGCTTCGGACCTGGATTGGTGGCCGGCAGGGAGAGGAGCTACTGAGGAAAGAACCCCGGCCGGGGGTCGGGGTTCCGATTCACGCAACCGCGTGGAGGTCTCTATTTGGGAAAGGGCGACCCAAACTTGTAATTGAGCCGTGCCGTAATGAGATCGACGTCCTGGTGGACGCGATCCGCGCCAAGCGCGGCTGGGAAGTTTATGTTGCTCCGCTGCATGAACAAATGGTTATACTCGACGCCAGCTGACCAGTTCGGCGTGAGGCTGAATTCGGCACCGGCGCCTAGCACGCCACCCCAACGCACATCATTGCTGTTGGCAAGCTCGGTGCCTGGAGCTACCGAGTTGAGGTGATAGGTGTTGCTGGTCACCGCAGCACCACCCTTTCCATAAAGTAGGACGGCATTGAACGCGTAGCCGATATGCCCCGTGAGTAGACCGAATGCATCTGTCGTGGTGCCAACGGTGTTTGCCGGAAAGGCGGTGCTGACATTGGAGCCGCTGAAGTCGGCCCAGTTGCCCTGACCTTCGATGCCGTAGACCATGTTGAAGATGTGCCAACGATAGCCAATCTGGCCGCCAATGGTCCCGCCAGTCGAATTATGGCAGCCCTCGGGAGTGACGCCATTGAAATCCCAGCAATTGTGGCTCGTTCCCCAGCCCCCATTGACGCCGATATAGTAACCGGACCAATCGATGATCGGGGCTGCGACCGGCAGCGCTACCGCCTTGACCTTGACAGGTTGCTCCGCCAAGTCCGCGCCGAATGAGGGAGCGGCGGCACCGAGTGCGCCGATGCTTGCGGTCAGAATCAGAATCTTTTTCATTCGAGTGTCGTTTCCTTTCGGTGCCCCCCGGCGCCGTGCGTTTAACAATATGAACGCGAATTGCTGTAACTGCCGCACAACATGTCTTCGAAAGAAATGGGTCCAATCGCACGCTGCGTCAGATTGTGGAGCGCGCAACTTGCCATGCACGACCTCGACCGCAATGCTGGGGCCCGACACTGGTCCTTCGCGCAGATGCTCCTTTGAATACGATCCGTTCGTGATGACCAGTGACGGGAGGCAATGCTGCGAGCTGTTTGGCTCCCTCTGTCGCTGACTAGCGACAAAGTCAGGCCGCGCCAACACGTCCCGTGCATGCACGCAAGGCCGCTGATCGAGGACGCGTCTCCTGCGCTCAAGCTCATTCTTCCGGCAGGACGGTCGTGCTGCCGCTTGCAATCGTAGCGATGCGGCGATGATCGATCACAGGCCTGGATCGCTTCGCTCAGGACCTATCGCAAGTGTAGCACGATGTTCCTCAACCTCGACGTCGATCGACGAATGATCAAGGAGCCGATGCGGGTGTGCTTGACGAGGCTCTTGCTTGAACTTTGCGCAAGCTCGTGCCGAGCCAAAGGTCAGGAGAGGAAACGGTATGGCTTTTCGCTGGCGCCAGCGAATATTAGTGCGACTGCCCCGTCTCGTCGCCGACTTTGGGTTCCAGTTGACTGGTCTGGGTCACCGGAAGAGCTGCATAGGCGTCAGTCGTCGCAACGTGCTCGTCTTCGGCGGGGCCGAATATGAGTGGATTAAGGTCAGCTCCACCATGCTCTGCCCCCTTGTTCTCCCGCGGCATAAGGCCCCCAAGAGCCTTAACAAGCCAAACTCATGTGGCAGTAGAGCTTCAAGCGCCTTATTGCTCGGTCGACGGCGCCAGTTCAGCCCGCAAGCTGCGTATCGCCTCGTTAGCCAGATTCAAAGTATTCCGTTCACCCTTCCTTATCGAAGTCTCAAGGAAAGTGCACAACCGGCTATGGAGGACCGTCTTGCGATTATGCGCCAGCAACGGATCCTTCTCAACAAAGCGCCAGGCTTTATCAAATGCGACTCTCACGATAGCATCTTGCATCTCCACTTGATCGGATAACAACTGATCCATCTCATCACTCCACGGCGTCCTGATACAAGGAAGTACCTTCGCAAAGCAAACCGAGAGTCTGCGGCTTGTCCCAGCAAGTAAGACATCAGAGCCGCAGTACGCTCAGACATTGAGCTGCTCTCGATGCTTCAATGGATTTATAGATGTTTGTTGAAGTTACGATGACCGCAAATGTCGTATTCCCAGGCGCAATTCGAATAATTCTGAGCGGTTGAAACCAGCTCGCATTGTTCGCGCGGCGTCGTTGCCGAGGTGCTCTTGTTGCTCGGTATCCGTCGATAATTGGGGCTCTTCTTCCTGCAATCGGAAGATCGGCCCATGCCAATCACGACTAAAGCCGAACATCGATAAAAAATGGATCGTTCGGCTCCTTTCGCAGTCTCAAGCTAAGAAGCGTTTCTGGAAGCCTGTGGCGTTTTCCAGCCACTGCTTGTTTGCTTTCTGCCATGTGTCCGCCGGCACTTGTCCTTTGCTCGACCCTGCGCGGCGTCCAGCGTTCGAGCATGGTGGCGAACAGTTGTGATAGGGAAAAGCCAGCGGAACCGGCGCGCTTACGGGACGATGAGCCCATAAACGCCAAGTCGTCGATCTCTGGTGCGTACGGCCATAGCACTCAGCCCAGCGATAAAGTTCGATAAGCGCACCAATAGCCGCAGAAAAAGCCAAAAATGAAATCTCAGTCCGCTGCTGCACGTGACAGAATTAGTTTCGCGATCTTCATTTGGTTGGCGGGTGTTCGAAGCTCTGCCGGTAATGCGGCCACGGCCTGATCGAGAAGGCGTCCCAGAACCTGAAGGTCTTCTGGGTAGTAAACGCCACGGTCTCGCGACAGTCGCGTCGTTTGCCGGTCGCCGGCGCGGCCCCAGGTTCTCGTATCGCCGAGCTGGCCGAGCTCCAGTTCCGCCACAATCATTTGGCTTGTCAGGGCGTTTAGCAGTCGGACCGCTTCGAGCTCGTTGCCTTCTTCGCATATGAGGGCGGCCACGATGTCGAGTTGCAAGTCGATGCGATCCTCGAGGTTCTCTGAGCGTGAATTGGAAGGGTCAAGTTCCACGGTGTTGCTCCAAAGTAATTGAATGCAGGCAGCAGGCTGAGTAGCGGTTGTGTCGTGCTTTTCCGTTCGCGAGACGGCAGACGCGGCGATAGAACGAATGGCTGCTGCACAAGGCAAGGCGCGCATGCACGTTCGCCGCAGGAAGAGGGTGGCAGGCATGTGCCGCGGAAGGACCGCAAAGCCGGAATCGACTATAGAACGCTGCTAACTGCGTTGTAGATGGCCCGTCGTTTGATTCGATCGTCGAGCCGGTCCAGCGCGTCGAACCGTGGCTGTGGCTCCAGCCAGCGGGGACACTGCTGATGACGGCAGGTCGAGAAGTGCGGCCCGAACTGCTGCCGGATTGCTTGCCGCCGGACATAGCGATCCGGACGCAACCGGAGGCCTCGCCAGGCAGAATGCAGTAAAGAGCGCTTGGCGCTGGACGAAGCTGTTGCTGAAGGCGCGCCGTCAACTGGTCCAGACCGGTCTCCTCATCATGCCAGAAGATTAATTCCCAGCCCATGCGAGGCAACCCAGAAATAACATGCGTCTGCGGTTTTTCTCTGCATTCGTTGACAGGCGATACCTGGCCCGGTGAGGGTGCGGATGGGCTCCTTGAAGGTGGGCGCGCTAGGAGACAAGACCGGCAGATCGCGCAACTCCACCCCTCGTTGCGATAGTGATGTAAGGATTGCTGAGAAGGGATAACGGCGCCGGGATATGGCCGAAGAGCGCCGGCGCATAGAATGAGATAGAGTGGCCTCAATCTGTAGGAAATGGGTGTGGAAGCCGCCCGCCGACGAAGACTGAGGACGCGAGCAGAGTGAGAATCCACGATCACAAGACGTACTGGGGTGGGCAGTAAGATCGCGAGGCTGGTCTCATCACACCGATCGACGTCAGTGCCTCGTCGTGGCCGGCGGATATGCGGCTTGCACTTAGCGTGGTCAGATAGCTGACCGCACTGCTTTGTTTCAACGCCACGAGAGCGTCGGATTGTAGGCGGCGCCCGCCTGGTCAGGGCAAAAAGTCCAGCCCGCACCGATGTAGAGGGCAGTTCGCCCGCCCCAATTCTATACAGCGCACGCATTTACCTTGGCCAAGCGGTGTGCGTGAGAGTCGATCTTCTTGGAGGGGCTTAGTATGATTGCAAAGGGGGAGGCGCCAGCGCGATAGATTACGCGCCAGACGTTGCGATTAGCCATCCGACCGCATTTGCGCCGCACCTGCGTCGATTCCAAGGATTTATGGGTGTCGTTGGCGATGCAGCCACAACAACCTTGAATCGGCCTGCGACTGTGCTCCAAGCAAAAAGGGTCCATTGCTCACACGACATTCGTGAAATGTGCTTACCGGAAATCGGCTATCGACTTATGGGGTATTTGGCTGAAATTGGTAAAATCGAAAGTGTTGATGGGATGCATCCAGTTCGTGGATCGCGCACGCGCGTAATCTCATCTCTTACATCGAAAGCGGGGCAGTTAGTTTTTTCTGTCGTCTTATGCGCCTTTTATGGCGCCTGCTGATTCGTTGATGACCGGCGGCCATGATTGAGAAGAGAGAGGTCGCAGCAGTGATCGCTGGCGAGCCTCTAAATCGGACTCCAGTTGTCACGAAGGTGCAAAAAAAACTCCTCGATCCCCATTAGCCAAAGAGAAGGTCATGGAGTCTCGTCGGCGACTATCCGACCAGGTCCGGCCTCCCGCAGATGCAGGATGAGCCTGAGCAATCGCGGGCCTTCATTGAAGAGGCCCGCGAGATCGAAGCAGACGAAGAGCGTTCGGCCGCGGATGAGTTGAGAAAGCGGTTCGCAAACAGTCCCTAGGCCAAAGCTCGACCCCAAATACGAGCGCCAGGCGGTCAGATATCGCCGATTTTCTCCCTAACAATGTGTATCGGACGACCCTCAACCATGAGCGCCTGTGGCTTCCCATCTGAGAAGTTAGCAGGTCGATCGAGCGTCAGGCTCCATCTGAAGTCTGCCGGTACTTGAGCGCCCGTTACCAGCGTTCCGCCGGTTGGCGCATATAGGTTGACAGTCCCCTTTATGCGGCCGCCTTGCTCGATGTAGGTGCCGCTACAGCGAAGGTTTTCAGCGCCGACACCGACAATCTTGCCGTTGCTGACGTAGACGATACCGCCGCCAGCTCCGCCCATGCCGGCGAAGAATTCCTTCGAAAGCAGAGTTCCATGTGTCCGAGTAAGAAGAAGCGCAGCTCAACGGCTTGATCGCTGCCAATGAGGCTGCCGATCGCCTTTGCGCCCAGGGCAAACAACAACCAAAATCGCAACCAACTTCGGATAACCACAGCGCGTCGGTCTACTTGCCAAGCATACCATCGCCCAATGGACATTATCCGCCAAAGCTATCGAGAATTTCAGCTTTGATTGCGGTTGCGGTATACAGGGAAATCTCCAGCGGAAGGTTTCCGAATGCAACCTGGCAAAGCAAGTAGTTGGTACCTGCCACTTCCATCTGCTGAAGAAGGAGCTGTCGGACCGAAGTTGGCGTTCCAACGACGCACAATTCGCTTTCAAGTGCTGCATCGAAGGTCAGCGGAAGGGCGGGCGGTGTCGGAATGTCTTTCAGCTCGTAGAGGAACTTAAAGCTTTCCAGCCATCGCCGATACGCAGCTTCGGCCGCCGCATGAGCGTCCCGATCAGACTTCGCAATCACGACCATGCGGGCCAGCCCGAGAAATGGGTCGCGGCCGTATGCCGCTGTATTGTGGGCTCGACGGGAGCGGTAGGCGTCCGTAACGTTCCGGACAACACGGGCGGGGCCTATGCACGCCAGATTGGCGCCATTTGCAGCGGCCCACTGCGCCGACTCAGCCCGATTGCTCGCGATCCAGGTAGGCGGATATGGACGTTGATGAGGCCTCAACGTTAAGGGTATCTCGCTCAACTCGAAGTGGCGTCCCTGATAAGATAACGTATGTCCCTTCAGCGCAATATTCAGGATCTCACTGGCTTCCGTATAACGGCTTGGTGCGGCGTCTGCACTGATGCCGAAGAAGCCCCATTCAATCGGCTGTGAGCCGCGGCCTATCCCGACCTCGAGCCTGCCGCCGCTCAATTGGTCAAGCATGCAGATCTCCTCGAACGCGCGCAATGGATGATAAAGGTTGAGCAACAGGACGAGCGGACCGAAGCGTAATCGCCGGGTGCGCTGCGCGACGCTCGATAGAAACAGGTTCGGCGAGGGCCCCCTGCCATGAGGTGTGCAGTGGTGTTCGGCCAGGTGATAAGCGTAGAAGCCTAGCGAGTCGCAGACCTCGATCAGCTTGAGACGATCTTCATATTGTCGTGCGGCATCTCGGCCGTCGTCATCCAAATGGTCGAAAATGCCGCACCTTAGTCTTGAAGGAAGGCCACTCTTCACTCGATCAATCTCCGGTTATGGGTCAGATGGCTGCTGCTTCATGCCGTCGCGCTCAAAGAGGTCTCGTTCGTCATTCGACCGCTTAGGCCGCTTCTCTTTGGGGGCGCGGATCTGAGCTTGCACAATGTGAGTGGTCACGAGAATGCGCAGATGGCAGTCCGGCCGCACCCTTGCTAGACGTTCCCGAAGCGCCTCCACAGCGAGCATGTGCTCGACCAGAAGCATCGTTAGCCGCTTCAGAGGTTCTGTGCCTGCGAGCCAGATCAGCTCGGGCACGGCTACTATTTGTCTATCATCGGATGTAGCGTCTCCTTCAGCTCGACATCGGGTAGCTCTGCGAGCGCTGCAACGAAAGCAAAAAACGCTCCGAAAGTTGCAAGTATAAGAGAGCTTGCGAGTATCGCCGCTCCAACGACCTGAGTGCGCCTCATCATCGGTGTCACTTTGGGTTGGGGGAGACGGCGTTGATGCCAATCAGTTCTGCTCGACAGTTTCAACACGGCCGTCTCGCCAGCGGTAAACCAGAAAGCCAGGAGCCGCATTGTCTCCCTTTGTATCGAACCGGACTGGGCCAATCACGGTATCAGTCGGCCGTGAACGAAGTGCGCTGGCGACGCGCACAGCATTGAAAGAGCCGGTCCGGATCACCGCCTCTGCCCATGCTTGCACGGCTGCATAGGCGTAAAGCGTGTAGCCTTCAGCGGACAGGTTGGAAGCTTTGAGTTTGGCCACCACGCCGGCCGCATTGGCATTCCTGGCGGGGTCCGGCATGAAGGTAAACAACGTGCCATTTCCAGCGCTGCCTGTAATGGCCCAGAATTCAGAGGTCATCAACGGATCGCTTGCCATGACGATGAGTCCCGCTCTTGCTTCTGACGCCTGGCGTACAAACAATCCGATTTCGGTGTGATAGCCGCCGATATAGGCGACGCGCACCCGATCCTTCTTCATTCTTGAGACCAGCGCCCTGTAATCCTTTTCACCGGCTACATAGCTTTGGCGAATGACTTGTTCACCGAATCTCCGAAGCTGTGCTTCAACGACGTCGGCGATACCCTTGCCGGCGGTGCTCTTGTCGTCGAGCACTGCGATCTTGTCGTTAGGGAAGTTCCGGTGAATGTACTCTGCGGCAACGATGCCCTGTTGGTCGTCGCGGCCGCAGATCCGAAAGACACTCTCAAGGCCGCGTTCTGTTAGCTGAGGATTTGACGAGCCTGGTGACATCTGAATGATGCCTGCTTCTTCGTAAATCCCGGAGGCCGGGATCGACGAGGAAGAACAAAAATGGCCAACGACCAACCGGACCCGCTCCGTTGTGAGCTTATTCGCGACTGCGACAGCCTGCTTCGGGTCGCATGCGTCGTCGGCGACACTCAATATCACCTTGGTATCGAGAAGTAGGCCAGAAGCGTTCAACGCCTCGACCGCCACAGCCGCACCATCGCGCATTTGCGCGCCGAAGGCAGCGCTGCTTCCGCTCATTGGCCCAACTACGGCAATATTGACCTCGGAGCTGCGCGCAACCGAGGCGAGGGCGCAGAAGAGAAGCGCTGCACTCGCAGCAGAAGCGTAACGCCCACTTAACATTGTAGAGCTCCCAATGCTCACCTGAAGTGAACCGCCAGCAGCTGTGATCAGACGTGCCTGCACGTTGAGGCTGTCTGACAAGCGAAGCTTGCGTGAGGTCGGCCAGATTGCGACCATGCTAGAGCCTACAATTTGACGTTACGTGCGGTTCAAGTCCCTTTGAAGGAGCCTCGATCAGTGTGTCAGGGAGCGCCGATCGGCGAGGTCGTGACGACTGTCCGGTTGAGTCAATAAAACTGTCGGCCCGTATCGGAGCCGCCGATCAACCAAGCGTCATCGCGTTTTCAGATTGCCAGGGCCGATCTGCAATGCCGTGCGGAGCCGGCCGTGAGGACGTCAGTACGGCTGATCTTCCAACCCGCCAAGGGCGAGATCGAGATATTGCATGAGGCAGGGGTCCCAACCAGCCAGACTACGGGGGGCGCTTAATCGTGCAAGTACCTTCAGGATCATCGAAACGCGTGAATCGGCGCCGGCGATTTCGCTGATCAGCAAGCGTGCTGCAACTGCGACAGCTTTTGCCCGCTCGCCGCAAGGATGCTCGCCCCGATCCATGCAATCACGCAGGTCGTTGCGGATCCGCCGCCACCGCTCCTCGCGATCTGCAGCTAACTTGCAGGTACATCGGGACGTCTGATTATGCGTCTCGACCCGCGACATGGCGTTGAGGGTGGCAGGCAGCTCATCCACACTTACCTGGATATCACTGTCGATGGTCATGTTGCGCAAGCGATCTCGCAGCAGAGTTGCTCGAGCGACTTGAAGTTCTATCCGCTCTAAATGCTTGCGTAGAAGATCGATAAGTGAGGTCGTGCCCTCCATAGCTTTACGGATCTCGACAAGGGAGAAGCCAAGCTCACGTAGCGCACGGATCTGGTGAACCCGTTGCACGCTTTCGCGGTCGTACATCCGGTGGCCGCCGTCAGTACGCTCTGAAGCCGCTAGTAGCCCGGTGTGTTCATAATGATGCAGCGTGCGTACCGTTACTCCGGTCGCCTCTGCAAGTTCGCCAATGCGCCATCGACGCCTTCGTGGTGTAGCTTTGCTCATGTTGTTCAATTTCAAAGCCTACAACCTGACGTCACGTGTGATTCAAGCTATTTCAAAGCTCTAGCTGGATCGTCTTCCATTCCAGCGCGTGGGAGGTGACTATCCTCAGAATGGCGGGGGATCAACCCTGAGGGGAAATGGTGATCAATAAGTTCGTCAGGCATGCCAGTCGAGCCTCGCCAGCCGCTGTACGCTCCAGGATGAGTTTGGCGATTGCTGTGCGATTTTCCGGACTTCGCATCGATGGGGGTAGCGCGGTGACCGCACTATCATAAAGGCGTCCTAGGACGGAAAGCTCTTCCGGATCGAATACGCCGATGCACTGCTCCAACGTTCAGCTCCTTGTTTGTCATTGCGTCATGGCAGCGCACGTCGTCAAGACGTTTGGCTGCGATAGGGCCAAAACAAGTCAGACCCGCGGCGCGGAGCGACGAAGATGCGATGTACTCCCAGGTGATGCGACAGGGCAACACGGGTGCGCGATGCTTGCTTCCACAGCGCAAGAGATCGCGGTCATGTGCATGATCGATGACCAGCACGCCCACGGTGCGTGATGGTACGACTCCGAAGAAGCCGAAGCGTTTCCGCTCATCGGGAGCCACTACTGATTCGGCGAGTTGACGAGGGCAGCCCAGCGGCGATTCTGCTGTATCGCGGCAGGTGCGCCCTGCGGCCGGGTGCAACGTAACGCCCTGTCTCTAAAACCAGGCCAACAGTCTGAGCCGCCGCTCGCACGTCGAGCCTATTGCCAACGTGCGAAAGACCTACACAACGTCGTCATGATAGCCGTCCGCTGCGAATATCTTTATAGAGCGATCATGAATTCGAGCGAGGCGATCCTGAATTGTCTGCGCTGAGGTTCGCGGATCTTGCGTGCGTCCTTACGAAAACGGCGAGACAGATCATGCGAAATCTCCGGTAGGATCCGCTCGTTCCGTAGCGCAGATGATGGAGGGCTCTTCTCCCGTCACCATGCGGCTAGCCTCCTGCAACAATATCTCTCGCATCCACAGGCTTTCCGGGTCGCTATTGTCAAGCACGGGCCATTGGACCGCCTCAGTGAAGGCGGGGAATGGCTGCGGGAGCTCCGCAATGCGAAGGGGCATCGTTCTTTGGAAATGCTTTACGAGCCCCAATGGCATCGTCCCTATGCGGTCCGTGCCTACCAGCAGGGGCGGGATCATGCTGAAGCTCTGCACGAGAATGTCGATACGCCGGTTCAGACCGAGATCGAGTAAAAAGGATTCCTCGATCGGCGTCTTGCGCGCACCTCCGAGCTTAACCGCCACGTGGCCCATCGACATGTACCGATCAAATGTAAGACGCCGCAGTAGTTGGCTGTTCGTGCGGCAACCTACGCAGACGAGTCTCTCCTCGAATAGGGCCGCCCTGGGGTGCGCGCTGGACATGAATAATTCGGGCAAGATAACAAAATCGACTTCGCCGCGGCGGAGAAGCTCATCCTGCTCATCGGTGAGCGCGACCAGTTCGAAGCTGACGGCGGGTGCTTCTCGCGCGACGCGCTCCACGACATTTCGAAAGAATACGACTGTTATGAAATCAGAAAGGCCGATCCTGAATCGCCGGCTCGATCGAGCTGGATCGAACACGTGTCGCGCGATGATTGAGAGCTCAATGTGCGTTAGAGCCTCGCGCACAGGACCCGCGAGTCCTTCCGCGCGTGAGGTCGGGACAAGTTCCCGCCCCCTCATCCCAAACAGCTCATCACGGAAGTAGGAACGCAGCCGGGCAACGGCCGCGCTCATGGCAGGCTGACTAAGATTAATCTTGCGTGCCGCTGCGCTGAGGTTGCGCTCAGTCATTAGAGCATCCAGCGCGACGAGAAGATTTAGATCCAGACCTTTGAAACGCATGTCTACTTATCCGGCATGAACGGGGTTGCGGCGCATACAACGAGCGGTGACCGCTGCGTCTCGAGAGGTCCTATTGGCTTGCCCGAATGGACATCGTTCCGTCCTGCGGGCGAAAAGACGCTCGTGAAAGACCGCAACAACGGAGAGCAAGGCGGTAGGGCGACCAGCCGCGGCCGGAAACCGTCAGGAATCCCGAAGTTGATCGGTCTCGCCGCTTCCGGCGAGCCACGCAACAGGACCCGGTCAGTTGGTTAATGGCAGATGAACACAGTGTCCGGCCAGCGCCGTGAGTTCGCCAAAGCGCCCGGTCGACGGCCGCGTAGTGCAGCGTTAGTCACGGCGGCCAACCTACAACCTGACGCAGTGTGCGGTTCAAGCGATTTTATCGGGCAAGCCAAACATTATTGTGCTGGAGGAGGTGTGTTCTGCCGCGATAGTGCCGGGCGTCGCCTGTTTGACGGGCCTTACCGACGAGCCGTCCAAATGGGCGTCCCTTTTGCTGCCCAATCCCATCCAAACCCCCGTTCCAAGCCGGAGGCTTCTTCGCACATTCATTCTAACTCTGAGGCCAGGGTATCGGCTTCGCGCTTACGCCTGTTTGCAGTGCAAGCGCATCAAACATCACCAGCGAGGTCACCTCGCGCACCGCTCGGCAAGTCTTCGCAACCGATCGCCGTCTCTGGCAGCTTGGCCCCAGTCACGTTGAAGTGGCGAAAGCGGCCGAGCAGGTCGAAGGATTGTTAGCGTATTTGGAACGTGCTGGGAGCGGCTTATTGTGAGCCTAGCAGCGCCTGCGAGTTGGAGGCTCCTGATTCCCAGATGCCATGTTAGATGCTTCCTCCAGCAATATCCGCCGCATCCAAATGCTCGCCGGGTCGGTATTGTGGAACGCAGGCCACTGCACAGCCTCGGTGAATGTGGGCAGGGGGAGCGGTGGCTCGACGATCCGCAGTGGCATCCGCTTTTCGAAGTGTTTGGCGAGCCGTAAGGGCATTGTGCCGATACGTCCTGTGTCCAACAATATGGGCGGAATCAGGCTAAAGCCCTGCACAACGATCTCAATGCGTCTCTTGACGCCGTGCTCAAGCAAAAACCATTCTTCGAGGTTTGGTCTGAGCGCCCGTCCGAACTTCGCCGTAACGTGCCCCATCGAGATGTATTTCTCGAACGTAAGCTGCCGCGAGAGCTGCTTGTTCTCGCGGCATCCCACGCATACGAGGGTCTCCTCGAACAGCGTCGCCTTAGGATGCGCGCTCGACATGAACAGTTCCGGCAGAATGAGAAAATCCACCTCGCCCCGGCGGAGCAGCTCATCGGGTTCATCGGAAAATGGCAGCAATTCGAAGCGCACCGCCGGAGCTTCCTGTGCGATACGGTCCACAATTTGGCGAAGAAAGACGATCGTCATGAAATCGGAGAGAATGAACCTGAAGCGTCGGCTCGACTGAGCAGGGTCAAACGCGTCTCGCGATATGATCGAGAGTTGGATGTGCAGCAGGGCCTCGCGAACCGGACCTGCAAGCGCCTCCGCGCCAGGTGTCGGGACAAGCTCGCGACCTCTCATGGTAAATAGCTCATCGCGGAAATAGGTGCGCAGCCGCGCGATCGCCGCGCTCATAGCCGGCTGGCTCAGGTGAATTTTGCGCGCCGCCGCTGTGAGGTTGCGCTCCGCCATCAGAGCATCGAGCGCGACGAGAAGGTTTAGATCAAGTCCCTTGAACCGCATGTTGTGAGTCTATCCATCGTGTGGATGTATTCCATCGAAACAATCGATTTTACCAAATTGCGGGATGTTAGATAGCAAACATCAGTTTGCAAAAGAAATCAGGCATACCATGATGGCTGCTGCTCGTTCACGCTGGCTCAGAGAAAAACTCCTGGACGTGCGAGCAGCCGGCGCATCCGCTTCGAGGGCAGCTATGGACGCGCCGTGCCAGCCGCGTCGCTTCTTCTCGGTGCAAAGCTCGCTCGATCGAGCCGCCAGGCGGATCTCCATAAACCTTGGTATGCGTGTTTCATCCGTTTCCATATTGGAGGTTTACCCGCGTACACTTGAGAGCGCGTTCAGCCGCATTCTAGTGTCGCGAAATAGCGGCAGGCGCAGATTGCGGATGCCAAGTAATTCAGGCGACTTTCCAAATGGCTCGCCTGTCCACAGCATTCAGGGCGTGTCGAAGATGCATATGAGGCAATTTGATCTGATGCCACTAGGATGCGGCGTCGATGAGGCCCCCTGCATCGAAGGCCTGCCCGCAGACGTCAAAACGTCGACAGCGATGCTAGACGAGGCGGAGAAGCTCCGTGGTGCAGACAGATTCGGGCTAGTCCAATCGCCTCGTCGGCATCTCCCGGGATATCTCGCGCAGGGCATTGGCCGGATGACGAGTGCGAACCATGAGATCGCTTCGTCGCGAGCGAAAGCGCACGCGGCGGTGCGCGAGGAGTGCCGCGCTCAGACGGGTCATGGCAGCTCAGTTCAGTATTGATCAGCGGTTCAGCGACTAGCGAGTTCACGTGACCATCTCCGCTCATAACTCCATCGGCGCAAGGAAGCTCGCCATGAACATTGCCGTATCCCCGACTGCGGAAACTCCTTCTGCACGCGCTCAAGTGCAGTGGAGTCGTCGCTGGGAAAGCGAATTGCAACTCGCCGATCATGCCGAACTCGCCGAGTTCTTCCGCAAGAGTTACGGGCCGACCGGTGCGTTCAATGCGCAGCCATTTGAGGGCAACCGAAGTTGGGCCGGTGCAAGACCTGAGGTCCGCGTAATCGGTTACGACGCGCGCGGGATAGCTGCTCACCTCGGGCTACTACGCCGCTTCATCAATGTTGGTGGGGTCGATCTTCTCGTGGGCGAACTGGGGTTATACGCGGTGCGTCCGGATCTTGAAGGCCTGGGAGTCAGCCATGCAATGCGCGTGATGTATCCCATGCTGCTGGAGCTTGGGATTCCATTCGGCTTTGGCACGGTTAGGCCTGCGCTTGAGAAACATATGACCCGACTGGTCGAAAGGCAGGGGCTCGCAACACTCATGTCTGGTATTCGCGTCCGCTCCACGCATCCAGATGTGTATCCCAATTTGCCGCCGATCCGGATCGAAGACGTGATCGTAGTGGTTTTCCCGGTTGGACGCTCGATGAGCGAGTGGCCGGCCGGGACGATCATCGATCGGAACGGGCCTGAGCTGTGAACGGGCTTATGCCCCCATCGGCTGTCCGTTGCGACTACGCTGACGTGAGCGGAAGTCGCCCTGTCTATTTGACCTTTGATGATGGGCCAAATCCATCTTGTACGCCAGAAGTGCTCGATGTGCTGGCGCAACATCGGGTTACGGCGACGTTCTTCGTGATCGGCATGTACGCGGCCGACCAACCTGAACTCATTCGACGAATGATTGCGGAAGGGCATGAGGTTGCGAACCACACGATGACGCATCCGGATCTATCCAGATGCGTACCTGCGGAGGTACGCGATGAACTGTTGACGGCGAGCGAGGCAATCCGTTCGGCTTGCCCGCAGGCCTCGCCCAGGTACATGCGAGCACCTTACGGCATATGGACACAAGATGTGCTTGCTATCTCAGCGAGCGCTGGTCTCACAGCTGTGCACTGGTCTGTCGATCCGAGAGATTGGTCCCGCCCCGGAGTTGATAGAATTGTGAGTTCAGTGCTGGCGAGCATTCGCCCGGGGGCAATTGTTCTCCTGCACGACGGATATCCTCCTGATGAGGAGAGGCTGTGCACTGATGCCACGCTGCGTGATCAGACCACGATGGCGCTGTCATATCTGATTCCGGCATTACAACGGCGCGGGTTTGTAATCCGTCCGCTCCCTCAACTTCACTGAACAAAAACTGGCACCCTATGGACATTCTCGCTACCACCAGTGCTGTCGCCGTTTCGTCTTATGCATTGCTCTCGACTATCTACAAGAGCGCGCAAGCGCTTTATGCCAGACCGGCGATGAACTCATCGCAGCAGGACAATCTTGGGCGATCGGAGGCGCCCCTTCCCAGTGTAGACGTCATCGTGCCGTGCTTCAACGAGGATCCAATCACGCTCGCCGAATGTCTGGAGTCGCTTGCGAGCCAAGACTACACCGGAAAGATTCAGGTTTATGTGGTCGACGACGGATCTGCAAATCGCGACCTTGTCGCGCCTGTACACAAAATCTATGCGAACGATCCGAGGTTCAGCATCATCTTGCTGGCAAACAACGTTGGAAAGCGCAAAGCGCAGATCGCCGCAATACGCAGCTCATCCGGTGACCTGGTTCTCAACGTCGACTCGGATACGATACTTGCCGCTGACGTTGTCGCGAAGCTTGTATTGAAGATGCATGACCCGCAAGTCGGTGCGGCCATGGGTCAGTTGATAGCGAGCAATCGCAGCGAAACCTGGCTGACCAGGCTGATCGATATGGAATACTGGTTGGCGTGCAACGAAGAGCGCGCGGCGCAAGCTCGTTTCGGTGCGGTCATGTGCTGCTGCGGCCCATGTGCTATGTATCGTCGTTCCGCGCTCGCTTTGCTACTTGATCAATACGAAGCGCAATTCTTTCGCGGGAAGCCGAGCGATTTCGGTGAGGATCGCCATCTAACCATCCTCATGCTCAAGGCGGGGTTCCGCACCGAATATGTCCCGGACGCCATCGCAGCAACAGTCGTCCCTGACAGCCTTGGGCCATATCTGCGTCAGCAACTCCGCTGGGCGCGCAGTACCTTTCGGGACACGTTTCTTGCGTTGCGTCTGCTGCCAGAGCTCGATGGCTATCTGACGTTAGATGTTATCGGGCAAAATCTCGGCCCGTTGCTTCTCGCCCTTTCATCACTGGCTGCGCTCGCGCAGCTCGTAATCGGCGGTTCGGTACCCTGGTGGACGGGATTGACGATTGCAGCAATGACGATGGTCCGGTGCAGTGTGGCATCCCTTCGTGCTCGCGAAGTGCGGTTTCTGGGCTTCTCGCTCCACACACCGATCAATATCTTTCTCTTACTTCCTCTAAAAGCCTATGCGCTTTGTACCTTGAGCAACAGTGATTGGCTATCGCGCAAGGTCGCCAACGTGTCGGCGGAAGGGGAAAAGGAGCCGGTCATCCTGCAGCCGAGCGCTGGACGAAGTCCTGCAAGTATGGGGGGAGTGTGTAGCACAATTCGTAAGACGGGGGTTTCGCAACGTCCATCGAGCCTGGCGGCGAAGAAGAGTGTTTGCGGTCGCGACCGTTCGACTGCCTTCAAATAGGTGATTGGCTCATGACCCTGGACACAAATCATCAGCTGCTAGAGCGCGAGTTGGCTTTCGACGATCCATGGCGCCTCGACAGTAGTTCGTTTGAGCAGGAGCGATACGCGCAAATGCTCCGGATGTCGCATCGCGATGGAGATGTTGCGTATGCCCTCGAAGTAGGATGTGCAGCCGGTGCATTCACGGAGATGCTGGCGCCGCTTTGCGAGCGACTCACGGTGGTCGATGTCATGCCGCAGGCGATCGATCGAGCGCGACGACGGACCAGGAAGTGGTCACATATCACGTGGGTGACCTGCGACATTCAACGGTTCTCGACCACTGAGCAGTTCGATTTGATTGTAGTGGCCGAGGTTCTCTACTACCTCAAGGACATTGTCGAGATGCATGCGGCCATCCGCAACCTGGTGAGTATGCTTGCGCCAAATGGAACTCTGATTTTCGGGTCCGCACGTGATGCCACATGTCAACGATGGGGTCATGCTGCTGGTGCCGAAACGGTGATCGCTCTCTTCAACGAGAGCCTGTCGGAGGTCGAGCGCCTGCATTGCCACACCGACTCGGTCAACGAAGACTGCTTGATCGTCCGGTTCCGGAAGCCGGGTCATTCGTCAGAACAACCAAACGTCGGTCACTAGACCAGGGGATCGTATGCGCATCTGCGGCATCAAGTTAACACATGACGGGGCAATTGCTGTCGTCGAGGACGGGCAGCTTGTCTTTTGCACCGAGCAAGAGAAGCGCGGCAACAGTCCACGATATCAATCCATCGAGAATCTCGATGCAGTCGTGCTCGCCTTGGCGGAGCATGGCCTGGATCCGCGGGATATCGATCAGTTCGTGATCGACGGCTGGGATGGAGAGATTGAGTCGCAGTTCCAGGTCCTAAGTGGCGCTGTGCCGATCGCGCTGAAAGGGGCGCCATATGTCGAGCGCCATGCTGAGGGCCTTCTTGATTCCGTCGACGGCTTTGGCCTGATCCTCGGAGGCAAGGCCTTTACATATAAGAGCTACCCGCACGTCACGGGCCATGTCGCGTCAGCATATAGCACCAGTCCCTTTGCCAGCGCGGGAAAACCCGCGTTCTGTCTGGTATGGGACGGCTGCATCTTTCCACGTCTTTACTATGTCGAGCCTCGGGGGGCACGGCTCATTGCATCCCTATTTCCGATGATCGGCCACGCCTATGCTGCCGCGGGCCTTCACTTCGGCCCTTATAGGCAGCCGAACCGCTCCAATTGGGATTTGGGCATCGCCGGCAAGCTGATGGCTTACATCGCGCTTGGCTCTGTCGACGAAAGCATCGTGACGGTGTTTCAGGAGCTCTATGAAAAGCGCTTCGCCGATGACACGGAGCAGGCTCGTCGCTACCGCGCTGACATCAACAATGCGGAATCGTCGCTGGCAGCTATGCACGACTTCTTCGAGGCAAGCGCATTGCGCCTGACGGCCAAGCGAGCGGAGGACGTCCTTGCGTCGTTTCATGTGTTCGTGGAGCGTCTTCTTGTCAAGGAAATGGCGATGGTTCTGTTGCGACACTCGTCGCTTCCGGGAGCGCGAAATCTATGTATCGCCGGAGGTTGCGGTCTCAATATCAAGTGGAACAGCGCGCTTCGTGCGGAGGGATTGTTCGATGACGTTTGGGTGCCGCCGTTTCCGAATGACAGCGGCTCGGCAATCGGCGCTGCTTGCGGCGCGATGGCGGCGCAAAATGGCTTCGGGCCATTGGAATGGTCAGTTTACAGTGGTCCGGACCTGCAGGACAGCGAGCTTCCGCCGGATTGGGAGGCGGCGCCATGCAGTCTGCGTGAACTTGCGGCGATTCTCGCCGACAACAAGCCGGTCATCTTCCTTTCCGGGCGCGCCGAGCTTGGGCCGCGGGCGTTGGGCGGCAGAAGCATTCTTGCAGCGCCGACCTCCCCGGCAATGAAGGATCATCTCAACGACATCAAGCGTCGCGAGCACTTCCGGCCGGTGGCGCCGATCTGTCTGGAGGATCGGGCGTCAGAAATTTTCAGCCCAGGTACGCCAGATCCTTACATGCTTTTCGATCACCAGACCCGGGCGGAATGGCGCGACAAGATCCCTGCTGTGGTCCATCTTGACGGCTCGGCGCGGCTGCAGACAATCTCCCGCAACTCTCCGCACAAGGTCGCCGCGCTTCTGGTCGAATTTGAGCAACTCACGGGGATTCCGCTGCTCTGCAACACGAGCGCGAACCTCCACGGACGGGGATTCTTCCCGGATGCTGCCGCGGCTTGCCAATGGGGGCGTGTTGAGCATGTGTGGTGCGACGGCCAGCTCTGGACCAAAACGGTCGTTAAGAAGCCATCGTCTGCTGAACGACTTCTTTCAGCCTAAGATGAATATGTCCACGGTAGCGATCGACCTTGCCGGCGTGAGAAAATCATTTGGCGATAAGATCATCGTCAATGAGCTCTCGTTCTCTGTTGCGCGCGGAGAATGCTTTGGCCTTCTCGGGCCGAATGGAGCTGGCAAGAGTACGATTGCCCGTATGGTCCTCGGCATGATTTCGCCGGACGCAGGCAAGATTACGGTGCTCAATGAGCCTGTCCCTTCCCGCGCTCGTGTGGCGCGTGTGCGCATCGGCGTGGTGCCGCAGTTCGATAACCTTGAAATGGAGTTCACCGTACGAGAGAATCTGCTGGTGTTTGGCCGCTACTTCGGCATGAGCGCTCGCAAGATCGAGGCGGTCGCCCCCTCGCTGCTCGAGTTTGCACGCCTCGAAAGCAAGGCGGACACGCGTGTCGCCGAGCTGTCCGGTGGTATGAAACGACGGCTGACGCTGGCGCGTGCGCTAATCAATGACCCGCATCTGCTCGTGATGGACGAGCCGACGACTGGTTTGGATCCGCACGCCCGCCACCTGATTTGGGAACGACTGCGAGTTCTGCTCGGGCGGGGCAAGACGATTCTCCTGACCACTCACTTCATGGAAGAGGCCGAACGTCTGTGCGATCGGCTGTGTGTCCTCGAGGGTGGACGCAAGATCGCCGAAGGCAAGCCGGACAGCCTGATCGATGAGCATATTGGCTGCAACGTGGTCGAAATCTATGGCGGTGATCCACATCAGCTCTGCGAGTTGATCAGGCCGCATGCACGGCACATCGAAGTGAGTGGTGAGACGCTCTTTTGTTATGCGCCATATCCGGAGCAGGTACGCGTGAAACTGCGCGGGCGAGCGGGGCTTCGTATTCTGCAGCGCCCCCCGAATCTCGAAGACGTGTTTTTGCGGCTGACCGGGCGCGAGATGGAGAAGTGAGCGATGGGTGAAAGTTATGCGGCGGTGATGCCCGCTAACGCGTACAATTGGGTTGCGGTATGGCGTCGAAACTTCCTAGCATGGAAGAAAGTCGCACTTGCATCGATTCTCGGCAACCTCGCAGATCCTATAACCAATCTGTTTGGCCTCGGCTTTGGCCTTGGACTGATCGTGGGGCGCGTTGAGGGAACGTCGTACATCGCGTTCCTGGCGGCAGGCATGGTCGCGACCAGCGCCATGACGTCCGCGACCTTTGAAACCATGTATGCAGCCTTTGCACGCATGGACGCCAAGCGCACCTGGGAAGCAATCCTCTCCACTCAGCTCACGCTTGGCGACATCGTTCTGGGTGAACTGGTGTGGGCGGCCAGTAAGTCCGTTCTGGCCGGAACAGCGATCTGGATCGTCGCTGCCACGCTGGGTTATGCGTCATGGCCATCCATTCTGTATGCGATGCCAGCAATCGCCCTTACTGGCCTTGTCTTCGCCAGCATCGCGATGGTCGTCATATCTCTTGCGCCAAGTTACGATTACTTCGTGTTTTACCAGACACTTTTCCTCACTCCTATGGTGTTTTTGTGTGGCGCCGTCTTTCCGACGAGCCAACTGCCCGGCTCATTTCAGCATTTCGCCGGCTTATTGCCTCTCGCACATGCGGTCGACCTTATTCGCCCAGCGATGCTTGAGCGTGGCGCCGACAGCGCTGCCCTGCACGTAGGTGCGCTCTGCGTTTACGCGGTCTTGCCCTTCTTCGCGTCGACAGCACTATTTCGTCGCCGGCTGATGCGTTGACGTGAGTTCAGCAAAAATGGAGAAAGTCACATCGATGCAATGTCACGATGCGTTCCGCGGTAGCTCGGGATGACCTGGTCTGTCACAGCAACTGCTGCAATGGCCTTAAGAAGCCCAGATCGAGCAAGGTCTACGGCCGCCTGTTCGGTCGATCGGTGCGGACGCCAGCACCGTACTTTCTGAGCGCCAGTCGCTAGGCGCCGAGATGGACTTTGCAAAGTTGTGTTGTGCTGTCTGACCCGCGCAACCGACGGAGCGTGACTGTAAAGATTTGATAGGTGGGACGCAGTTGGCGTTCTCGGCATGATCATATGGAGAACGGGATGTTGTGCCTAGGAGTGAGTGGCGGACTTGACAGAATCTATGAAAGCTCACCGGAGCTGCCGAGTACATTTCTGCACGATGGCGCTGCGGTTCTTGTGCAGGATGGCCGCGTGATTGCTGCTGTCGAAGAGGAGCGCCTCAACCGCGTCAAGCACTCCAACAAGTTCCCGAGCAATTCGATCCGGTACTGCCTCTCTACCGCAGGGGTTGAGCTCGGCGAGATCGACCGTATCGCGTTCTACGCGACTGAAGCCTACTGCAATACCATGCTCGAGCGTCTTTCTGTTTCTCAGCCCGTTCCGTTGGACGCCAAACTGTTGCTGCGCCAGCTGCTGGCACGGGAGTTCGGCGCTGAGATCGATCCGTCGCGGCTTTCCTTCGTGAATCACCACGAAGCGCATGCCGTGAGCGCGTTTGCCATGTCCGGCTTCGAGCAAAGTCTCGTTTTTGCGATCGACGGCGGTGGCGATTTTCTCTCCGGCTTATTGGCAGTGGGGTCTGGCACCGAAATTGCACAACTAGCAACCTTCCCGGAACATAACTCCCTGGGGTTGTTCTATCTCGAGACGATCCGATATCTCGGCTACGGGTTGTTCGACGAGTACAAAGTGATGGGGCTTGCCCCGTATGGTGATCCCGCTCCCTATCGCGAGCTCTTCGCGCAGTTCTACGAGTTGCTGGAAAACGGTGGCTATCGCGTTCACCTGGATCGGATCGGTCCGGCCCTGGTCCGCAAGCTCGAGGTTCGGCGAAAAGGAATGTCGTTCACCCAACAGCATCGAGATGTCAGCGCTTCGCTGCAGGAGGCGCTGGAGCGGATCGTCTTTCACATCCTGCGGCACCATCGTGAAGCGACGGGCATGACACGCTTGTGCTTGGCTGGGGGAGTAGCCCATAATTGCACGCTGAACGGTAAGCTGCTTTATTCCGGGCTATTTGACGACATCTTTGTTCAACCCGCGGCGCACGACGCCGGTTGCGCACTGGGCGCTGCGTTGATGGTGTCAAACGAGCTGGGCAAGCCGGCGCCGCGCGAGCGACTGCCGGACGTTTATTGGGGGCCCGATCTCGGCAACGAGCAAGCCGTAGAGCATGAGCTCAACGCATGGTCAGGCCACCTCGACATTCAGCGAAGTGATGACATAGCATCCAGTGCGGCAGACTGGATGGCAAATGGCGCTGTAATCGGCTGGGTTCAGGGCCGCTCTGAGTTCGGTCCACGTGCGCTTGGTAACCGCAGCATTCTCGCGGACCCGCGGCCTGCGGAAAACAAGGACCGCATCAACGCGATGGTCAAGAAGCGCGAGGGCTATCGCCCCTTTGCGCCATCTGTACTGGAGGAGGATGCAAGGGAGTTCTTTGAGCTCCCGGAGGGCACGCGGCAACTCCCCTTCATGAACTTCGTGGTTCGTGTGCGTGAAGCCAAGCGTAACGTGCTCGGTGCGATCACGCACGTTGATGGGACCGCTCGGCTGCAGACAGTATCGCGCAAGACAAACCCCACCTATTGGGATGTAATTGATGCGTTCAAGAGGCGAACAGGCATCCCAGTTCTTCTAAATACCTCATTTAACAACAATGCCGAGCCGATCGTGGAGTCCGTGTCAGATGCGATCACCACGTTCTTGACGACTGACCTGGACGGACTTGTTGTTGGTCCTTTCCTCGTCAGGAAGCGACCAGCATCACTGCAGGATTGGAGTGCACTCGGCGTTTCATTGCCGCCGTATGCATCCCTTCATCGTGTTCGCTCCCACACAGCGCCCGATCGTCAAGAAACGGCCTGCGAGATCCGCACGGGACATTCCGCCCACGATAGTACGCGTATCTCACATGAGCTTTTCGAGATCTTGATGCGGATCGAGGGCGAGGCGTCGCTCGGCGGGCTTCTCGACGCAACCATGCTGGACCAGGCCAAGCGTGAAGATCTCGTGAAGGAACTGCGGCTCGTGTGGGAGCTGCGGGGCGTTCGGCTGCATCCGCCGCGCGCGGCTTGCGGCTGTAATAAAGTGCCAAGCGAACATAGTCGGAACTCATGAGCATGGCCATGCCGATGCCTGCATGTGAGGAGGCTAGGCCATCCGACGCACGGGTGGGCATCGGCCATCCGACTGAAATCGGGCACGTCGACGCAACACCGCTCGAGAAAAAACGGAAAGTGTTGCGAGAACGCTGCCCATCACGGATAGCGCTGCTATGAAGTTCTACCGACGCAGCTCGCCGGCACCGCAATTTCAGACCGTGACGTCGGACAAGATGATACGTGAGATGTCTGCAATGACGTCTCTTGTCCAACCAGGAGCCCGGGAAGAGGCAATGCAGAGCGGTTCGAAGAATGATAGGTTCGTAGTTTCCCGGCGACGCACGGGGTTCGGCGACTGCCTGTGGTCACTGGCGGCAGCCTGGCGTTTTGCAAAGCAGACAGGACGGACGCTAGCCATCGATTGGCGGGGATCTTGTTATCTCGATGAGCCATCCACCAACGCCTTTCCAGTCTTCTTCGAACCGGTTCAAGACATTACTGGCGTGCGGGTGATTTGCGATGACAAGATCAATCAGTGTTCATTTCCGGGACCGTTCTTCCCGACATGGTGGAACAAGCCAACCATCGATTGCGTCTATCGCCCGGACGAGCAAATTTTCAGGGAGCGCGACGAACTCGATCGACTGTTCCAAAGTCACAAAGATAGTGACGCTAACACGGTTGTGTGTGATGCGTGTCTGATGTGGCGCTGCGATCAGGAGGCCGAACGAGAGATCTTTCGGAGCATCAAGCCACGACCTGAAATTCAGGCTCGGATTGATGCTATCTACCAGGAGCACTTTGAGCCGTACAGCGTGATCGGCATTCATGTCCGGCATGGCAACGGCGAGGACATTATGGGGCATGCTCCCTATTGGGCTGACCCGGAGCGCGCCTTGCGCCAGGTCTGTAATGCCATCGATAAGGCCAGGGTGTTACCCCACGCAAAACCCCTGAGGGCTTTCCTGTGCACGGACAGCGCGCTCGTCCTTGAGAAGGTCTCGACTATATTTCCCGATGTTTTCACGATCCCAAAACGGTTCCAGGCACCTCAGGCCGGCCCATTGCACAACGCCGCGCTCGGAGCCGAGGGCGGCTTTTCCGCCCTCATCGATATGTATCTCCTTGCGCGCTGCGACACCGTGATCCGTTTTCCCCCGACGAGCGCCTTCACGCGCTATGCGCGTCTCTTTGCCCCACGCGTGATCGAATTCGATTTGAGCGATCCGAGCCGATTGATCCTGATTGAAGAATCCCCACAAGAGCTCGTGGCTTTATGAAATTCGTAGCTCGCCTGATCGATCTGATTGCCGCTTTTTGCATCCAGCAGTATTGGCAGATCTTTTCGGGCCGGCAATTGCCTGCCCAAGGTGATGCTCTGTCCCGAACTTCCACCGGAGAACAGAGCGACGCGGGGTACGAATGTCTTCCGGTGAAGCTCGACGTCGACAACAATGAGCTTACGTGCGGCCGCCGCGGTAAACAGGTGTAACACGTCTTCGTCATCCCCTCGGGTGGGTCCAAAGTCGAAGCTAATCGGTGGTCGATCGCGGATGAACATACCGAAAGGGGTCTCCGTTCAGCCGGCGAGTTCCGTCTTGGCGGTCTGTACGCGCTGGTGCCAACGGGCGCTCTCGAGATCCACTATTTTGAAGAAACATTCAGTACGCCAGGTCGTGGTCCGGGAATCAATCCGCCCGGCGATGTGCCAGTGCCGGACACAGCAGAGCGGGGCGCGATGAAGTCGGCGTCAGCTGCCGGCGAATCTAACGTACGAAGCTGGTAACGTCAGCTTTCGAGTTGAAGCGGCTACTGGCGGCGGCCGCTATCCTGATCGATCGTTGCCTCGACGAGAGGCGCTGGCCATGTTTTTGGCTCTTCCGGTTGTGCGATCAGGAAAGAGAGCGCGGCTCGTAGCTTTGTCTTGACGCAGGCGAGTGTGCTCGCGACATTACGTAGCTGATGCACCATCGCTGTCACAAAGCACACGCGCCGTGTCTTGAGCCCGCCAAACATTCCGCGTGCGCGACACTAGGACGCAAAACGAAAGCGGATTTACATGCATCGCAGTGGCCCAAATCCTGCTACGCGTGCTGCGCGCATCAGGAGAGGAGGCGGGCGTGGGTCTGGATCTGCCAAATGACGATCTAATCAGAGGCCCGCTGCCCGAAACACATTTAGCTTGCCCCTTTCAGGCCGATAAAGCCCGTGTTCATGGCGGAGAACAGAAGGCGATGTTGCTCACCGGAGCATCGCGCGGAATTGGTCATGCCACTGCCAAGCTGTTCTCGGAGGCGGGCTGGCGCATCATTTCTTGCGCGCGTCAGCCGTTCGACGGCGAGCGATGCCCCTGGCAGGCAGGGAACGAGGATCATGTCCAGATCGACCTCAGCAATCATCGAATGCTGCCGCGCGCGATCACTGAGGTCAAGAAACGATTGGCCGGTGCACCTTTGCACGCGCTAGTGAACAATGCCGGTGTCTCGCCGAAAACGCCCGCTGGCGATCGGATGACGTCGTTGACGACGTCAATCGAGACTTGGATGAGTGTGTTCCATCTCAATCTGGTGGCCCCGATCCTGCTGGCGCAGGGTTTGTTTGACGAGCTAAGAGCCGCGTCAGGGTCGATCGTGAATGTGACTTCGATCGCGGGCTCGCGGGTGCACCCGTTTGCGGGCAGCGCCTATGCCACGTCGAAAGCTGCGCTCGCGAGCCTCACACGCGAAATGGCCCACGATTATGCGCCGCATGGCATTCGCGTGAATGCGATCGCGCCCGGCGAAATCAGGACGGACATGTTATCGCCCGACACAGAAGCGCGTCTCGTGCCAAGTATCCCGCTGCGCAGAGTGGGAACCCCGGATGAAGTGGCCAAGGTCATCTTTTTCCTGTGCTCGGATGCGGCGAGCTATGTCACAGGGGCCGAGGTGCCAATCAATGGTGGGCAACATCTGTGAATCGGCCGGCCTTGGCGACACAGCTGACGTGAGCTGCAACAGCGGTACATGCGTTCTTCGCTGACGACGCGCACGCAATCCGTAAAAATGCAATGAAGGCACACTGTAAGTTTACTGTCGTGCCATGAAAAGATGTCACGGTTCTATGTCATCTCGTCAACACCGGCGTTAGAACGAGAGTGACATGCAAAACGAAGCTCGCCAACCAGGACAAGGTACCAGGGAGGATGATCAAGAGAACGGAGGCCGCCTCATGCTGGATATACCTTCCTCACGTGAAAGACCTACCTCGCAATCTGAGCCGGAGGGTAAGCTCTCGGGGGACCCGTTGCGTGAGAGCGCGCTGACCGGCATCTTCGAAATATCGAAAATACTCACCGCTCCTTGTCGGCTCGAAGTCACGTTGGCCAACGTTGTTGGTCTTCTGCAATCGTTTGTGCAGATGCGACACGGCATCGTCTCACTGTTCGACGACGACGGCATGCCGGACATTACAGTGGGCGCCGGCTGGAGCGAAGGCAGCGACGAACGTTACCGAATGCGACTGCCGCGGAAGGCAATCGACCAGATCATCGCGACGGACAGGCCTCTTGTCGTCGAAAACGTGGCCGCCGAGCCAGTATTCAGCGCTACCGACCGGGAAGTGCTCGGCGCCTCTGATGATATGCCAGTGTCGTTCATCGGGGTTCCGATTCGTATTGATCCGAAGGTCGTGGGTACGCTGACGGTCGACCGTATCGGGGACGATACGTCGAGTCTCGGGCTAGAGTACGATGCGCGGCTGCTCGCCATGATCGCCAACCTGGTGGGACAAACAGTGAAGTTACATCGCTTGTTCGCCTGCGATCGCGAACGACTGATGGCGGAGAAAGACCGGCTACAAAAGCAAGTACTAGAATTTAGGCCACCCGCTCGGGAGCGCAAGAAGCTACACGCCCATGGGATCATTGGCGACAGTCCGGCGTTGCGCGGGCTGCTCGAGAAGATTGCGGTTGTAGCCAGATCTAACAGCACGGTTCTGCTGCGCGGTGAATCCGGTACCGGAAAGGAACTCGTCGCCAAGGCCATTCACGAATCTTCGTCCCGCGCCAGGCGCCCGTTCGTTAAGCTGAATTGCGCGGCGCTTCCTGAGACCGTCCTGGAATCCGAATTATTCGGACATGAGAAAGGCGCCTTTACCGGTGCGTTCAGCGCGCGCAAGGGGCGCTTCGAACTTGCTGACAAAGGAACGCTGTTTCTTGACGAGATCGGCGAGATCTCAGCTCCGTTCCAGGCGAAGTTGCTGCGCGTTCTGCAAGAGCAGGAGTTCGAGCGCGTCGGCAGCAACCAGACTCTTAAGGTCGATGTTCGAGTGATAGCTGCGACCAACAAGAACCTTGAAGAGGCTGTCACAAGGAGCGAGTTCCGCGCGGACCTTTACTATCGCATCAGCGTAGTTCCCTTACTGTTGCCGCCGCTGCGCGAAAGACGCAGTGATATTCCGCTGCTTGCCAGGGAGTTCCTCAGAAATTTCAATAACGAGAACGGCCGTACTCTGACGTTGGAGGCGAGTGCGATCGATGTACTGATGAACTGCGGATTTCCGGGGAATGTCCGCGAACTCGAGAACTGCATCGAGCGGACAGCGACGCTGTGCGCCGGATCATCGATCGTGAGAAGTGACTTTGCATGCTGCCACGGCCAGTGTCTTTCTGCGATGCTGTGGAAAGGCACGTCAGATGAGAGACCAGACCAGCCCGCACCCCTGGCATCGGTGCCCGCAAAGTCCACCATTCCGCTAGCTCAAGCGACCCAGCCGGTCCAGTCTGTCAGCGGCGAGCTGGCCTTACTGGGGCCTCCTGGCACTGTTCTCGTTAGTGGCGCGAAGATGGCCGATCGCGAACGGGTGATTGCGGCCATGGAAAAGTCTGGCTGGGTGCAGGCAAAAGCAGCGCGCCTGCTCGGACTAACGCCGCGCCAGATTGGCTACGCGCTGAGGAAATATGGAATCGAGATAAAGCGTTTCTGAACGATGACATCGGTCGGAACTGCTACCGCCAAATAGCTTTATGAGGACGATCTCCGATGGGCAATCTGATCGCAATCTGAAGGAAATGGGTCCGCCCTCGGGGGGCGACTTGACCCCGAGCGAAGGCACCGCGCCCGATTGCGGGACTGCTGTCGAAAGGCGGGCTTACCTGGTTCGATGAGAGACGACTTGCGCGCGATGACATACTGAGCGTCACCTGCGGGCCATGCAATCGCGCACAGCTGCTGAACATCTAAAGCGTCATGCCTATCCGTCGATCAAGATCGGACAGTGAGCGGCAATGCTGAACGTCAACCGGTCGGCCACCCGCTGGTGATTGGCGGCGGTAATCTGTCGCAAGCTGTCCTGGCCCGACTCAGCTGGCGTGCCCTGCGGAACAGCGCTGTCGCAGTCCTGACTATGTTAGCATTCCTTCGTCGGCAAGCGGGCTAGAGGGGGCGCATCACCCGGTCTAAGCCTCTGTGATGGCAAGCCAATTCCAAAAGGGCGCGCGATGGTACAACACTTGCTGTGCTCTCCGCAGCTGTCGCAGCTTTTGGAGCAACACCGTGCACAATGTCGTCTGCATCAAACAGGTTCCGGACTCAGCGCAGATCCGCGTGCACCCCGTCACCAATACAATCATGCGTCAGGGAGTGCCGACCATCATCAACCCGTATGACCTCTTCGCGCTCGAGGCCGCGCTGGAGCTGCGCGATCGGTTTGGCGGCGAAATTACCGTGCTTACAATGGGGCCGCCATCGGCGGAAGATTCTTTGCGAAAGGCGCTGACTTATGGCGCCGATCGCGGCGTCCTACTCACCGATCGCTGCTTTGCGGGCTCCGACACCCTGGCCACAACGTATGCACTTGCAACAGCCATTCGAAAAATTGGTAAGGAATATGGCCAGACAAACCTCATCTTCACGGGAAAGCAGACCATCGACGGCGATACGGCGCAGGTTGGGCCCGGCATCGCAAAGCGGCTGGGCGTATTGCAACTGACCTACGTTGCGAAAGTCAGATCCTTAGATCTCGCCGCCCATACAATTGAAGCGGAACGACGCTCCGAAGGCGGTGTCCAGGTGCTGCACACGAGGCTACCCTGTCTCATCACCATGCTGGAGGCAACGAATCAGATTCGGCGCGGCGCGATGGAGGATGCCTTGCGTGCCGCGCGTGCCAAAATCGTGAAATGGAGCGCAAACGATGCCGGTATCGAAGACGTCTCCAAATGCGGCCTCAAGGGATCGCCGACCGTCGTCAAGCGAGTGTTCGCTCCCTCTGCGCGGGCTGAGAAGGCGGAGCTGGTCGAGGCAGCCGAACAACCGGCGCCGGCGTTGATAGACGCAATTTTCAAGCACCAACCGAAGCTCGAAGCCGATCTTGCGGCACTTGTCCGCGACGTTTGATCTGGAGAGTCCTCATCGTAACGGTCCGAGGATGTCTCAACACCATGAGGCACCCGCGTCCAGTGAGCGCGATGATGTAGGTAGGAATCTCAGCCGGCGACCTTCGCATTCTGGTCCATGGCGTTTTTCGATTGCTCGCGATCACCTGGGACCGCATGTTCCGTAGACCACGTTATGGCCTCGATCGATCCCCGGAGTTGACCGCGATTGTCAGGCGCATCGACAAAGGGCTGCGCATGCGTCCAGATCTATGGTCGTGTTCGACGGCGTTGAGGCGACCGCTCCTCGCGTAGTTGTCACGAGCGAAGACGGATTACGTCAGCGATCGGGATCACCATGCTGGCGCACGAACGCCAAAAGCGCTGTCCAGGCGCGAAGCCCACCTATGTGGTAGCTTTGGACCAATCTCCGCGTTTCAAAAGCCCTTTACCCGTTGTGAGTGGCGGCTCGCCCATCGCCGTCTGGTGTCCGACGGCCATGCAAGCGCTGTCAGGTCTAGTACACTGCAATGACGAGTCGGTCGCGAGCGTTTTGCCAATGTATTCAGGCTGTGGAGCGAATGCACGAGTTGGCACGGTGATTGCTATAAACGTGCAAGAAGACAGCGCGGTGGCGCTCGCGAACGTGAAACATAGCGCCGGTCTCTTTGAGAAGCTCGTGCCGGCCAGCAGCCGGCATTACGCGCGGCTTGCCGCCGAGACCCTAAGAGCCAGGTAGATGCGGATAATCCTTGCAATGCTATACGAAGCTCATAGCGTTTCGATCAACTTGCAGGAGCAGCGACCGCGAGAGCCTGCGCGGCGCAATATCTCCCCATGAATCTGCAAGCGAATGCTGGCCCTGCCGAGAATTCGCGGCGTCGGACTTTTCGTGCACCGAAATCCGTCTGGCTCGCCGCCGCTCAGTTGATCTACACGTTCCCTTCGATGGGCGTGAGCAGGACTGAGCATGCCCATGTCTGCCACCGCGAAAGGTGGCCACCAGGAATTGCGCCTGGATGGTGAACGCGATCACAAGCCCATCGAAAACCAACGAACTCGCGGTAGCCAATAGTTGGCCCGGATACGAAGTTGCTCCGCCAAGGACCATTCTCTCCTCATCTCCAGGGGTCAAATGACATCTCAAGCGTCTCGATTTACACCCGATCAGCCTCCGCAGATATGCTGCGAGTATTTGACCGAGCAAGCGCGAGCCCTGTTCGGCCCGCACCCGTTCGCTGCGGAGATGTCCGAGGACCAGGTCGCAAGCCTGCTCCCTGAATATCTGGCGATGTCACAGGCCTTCCCCTACCTGCAGGCGGGGTCGCAACGGGATCTCATATTCGATGCAATGAATCACAATCGCGATCTTGCGAGGGACATTGAGCTGACCAGCGTGGTCGGAAATTTCATCTGTTGGGATGAGACGGGCGGTTATGGCCAAATTCTCCAGGGCGGCAAGGCGGCGCTACCCGATATTCTGGTAACTGAGAACTTCCACTCCAATCTGTTTAGAAAGGATGCGTCGCAACTACTCGGCAGAGCAATACGACCCAACTACAGCGCCACGACGAAGCGGTACCTGCATTCTCTCTATGCCGGATTGTCATCGAAAGATCCCTTGGTGCGTTGCGCCTACATGGTCGCTTTTGAGCTACATGCTGCCGACATGATCCAGTCGCTATGGACCACTCTGGTCAAAACCTTCAAGACGCGGCCTGACGACCTTGAATACTTCCGCAGCCATGTCGGCGGAGAAGATCCCGCGGAGAAGTATCACGCAGAAATGACAAGCCGGCTTATTGCCGAACTTGTCCCGGCTCACCGCAATGAGCGCTTTTTGAGTGAATTCGATCGAGCCTATCGGATCAGCGTACATTGGTGCCGCGATATGCTCCGAATTGTCTCACTTAAGGGAGATGATCACTCGGAGATCGAACACCGTGGCCGTTGTCATTGTGGTTCTGTCAAGTTCTACGTCAAAGCACCGCGAGAGCTCTCTGCAGTTCGATGCAATTGCTCAATCTGCCAAATGTCTGGATTTCTGCACTTGCTCGTACCTGGCAATAAGCTCGGCATTGAGTGCGGCGAAGAATTCCTCACGGCGTATCAGTTCAACAAGAACATCGCTCGGCACACGTTTTGCCGGGTTTGTGGTGTAAAGCCATTCTATACGCCGCGGTCGAACCCCTCCGGATTCAGCGTAAACATTCGATGCCTGGATAACAGGACCATCGAACGCATAACAATAAGCGAGTTCGATGGCGAGCATTGGGACCAAGCATTCCGCTTGATGCACCAGGATCTGGAGCCATGCGTTGAAGATAAAACCCTGGAGTGAACTCGAATGGCGCGCGCAATGAATCAGAAATCCCGTCTGCTTTCAGAAGAAGCTTTGACAAAGTACCGCATTGAGCTGTTGGTGAAGGGGACGGTCGTGATCGGCCCCGAGATATTGTTCACCCAAGATGACTTGGCCATGATCGAACAGCTGCAGGCTGAGATTCCTGAAGAAGAAGTGAGGGAGGGAGATGCCGGCGACTCGCACAATGTTTTCGTCAAACGCGTGAGGGTCGACCCGCCCGGCCGCGCTCCTAGCGACGCGAGTGGTGCAGCTCCAGGGCAGATCATGAAACTACTTGAAAGGAAAGACCGAAGCTTCGCGCTAAGAAAGATTTTGGGAGCCACGTCAGATTACGTGGTTCGCCGATGCCAAATGCATCGGATGCCTCCTGGTTCTTTTGTTGGCATTCATCTGGACGCTGCGAGCGACCCGGATTTCGAGTACTCGGTGATTGTACAGCTGGCGAGGGACTTCGACGGGGGTGAGTTCGTGGTATATCCAACCCGGTACGAACACCAGGTATTCCGACCGCCATTTGGCGCCGTGCTTGTCACCACATGTAAGCTCCGGCACGAGGTGAAGCCTGTGCTGTCCGGCGAGCGCCGATCGCTGGTCTACTTCTGTTCAAAACGCAGCGGCGCGAACCGCCGGATCATTGAAAGCTCTACCGCTGACGTATGAGGTGGGGTGGCTGAAATCGCTTTCCAGTGAATTTGGTAACGGGGTGAGCTCTTAAGAAA
The DNA here is from genome assembly GCF_014198315.1 of Bradyrhizobium sp. CIR48. NCBI lineage: Bacteria > Pseudomonadati > Pseudomonadota > Alphaproteobacteria > Hyphomicrobiales > Nitrobacteraceae > Bradyrhizobium > Bradyrhizobium sp. CIR48. Next base: position 116,513 of record NZ_JACIHG010000003.1, on the reverse strand, counting down.
GGATGGTAGCTTTGCCATCTTGTGCTCAGACTGTCTTTCGCAAAAGCTGCCACGGCGATGTGCATGTGGAAGAAGAGTTGCAACGGATCGAGCCGGATCTCGCCGCCCCGACCCGATCCGTTCAACCTGCGCAAGCCCAGTTGCTGGGCTTGATCCCGAGCCAGAGCGACCGCGTACAAACCTTCCAGCAGATCGTCATGATCAGGATGGTAACGGCACCGCCGATTTCCTGTTCGTGCCTGTGAACGATGCTGGCGTTACTGGCGGCGGCGCCCACTGGTCGCTTCTGTTAGTTGACGCGTGCCTACCGCGCCGGTTGCCCATCACTATGCCTCCGTCGGGTCTTCCAACAGTACCGTTGCAGAACAGCTCGCAGCACGTCTGGGCGTCCGTCTGCAAGCGGCCCGCTGGCCCGGCAGCAGAACGGCCATGATTGCGGGTTCCACGTGGTAGACGCGACGCTAGCGCTGATTGGACGATTGACGCGGGGCAAGCGGCCAGACAATGAGCCGCTGCACCTCGGGCACCTCATCGCCGATTCGCCAGCACTCCAGGGGCGACTTAAGGGTGGTCGGGATTGGGGCTGACAGAGCTCGAGCTAGACGAGGCAAACATTCGCGTCGCTTCGTCAGGTACCGCGCGCGATTGAAAGCAGGGACAAGTTCAGATGAATTCAGCGGTTGAAGATGTGGTCGCTGGGATACTCAATCAAACCATTCGCAGTAGCTGGTGCTGCAGATCGCGGGCCGCGGGCCTATTGCGCGCAATCACAAGGCACTCCACCGTGCCGGCCTCTTGATCGGCGGCAAGCGGGATCACTCCTTCCTTGCGTGTGCGGTTGAACAGAAATCCTTCCTTGACAAAACGATCATGTGCTGTTTGGAGGGATCCTGATCGAACATTTCTAACGGATAAAATAACGTTGCAACCGGAATAGTCGAAGCCGAGCAGCCGAACGGCAATGCTGTGTAACACCGAGCCGCCACCCCAGCGGCCGTTCGCTTCATTAAACAGCAACCGTCCGTCATCAGCGAAGATGGCGTCAATGTTGATCATTCCGCGATATCCCAGGTTTCGCGCGAGCGTCACAAATTGGTAGGCATGCGCCTGGGCAGTCAACCATTGCTCGTTCCCCAGGTCGCTTGGAAGCTCAAGTCCTGTCCAGATCAGAGTTCTTTCGGATCGATCCGTGCTTTTGCGCAAACGTATGTTTCCACTGTTCGTGAAAACAATTGAACCATCATCCTCGATTTCATACTCAAGATAGAACAAAGACTTGGCCAGGTGGTACGACTCCACGACCAGCGTCTTACACGATGCCGTTGTCATCTCAGACCAAAGCGCGCCAGGATCAAACGACGGCCATGGAATCCGTCGGGTATCTCTTGCCCCAGGTAGTGGATCGCTTTCATTGCCCGTCAGGATAACATTTCCGACTCCACCGGCTCCATTGTCCAGCTTTACAATGACGCTCCCGGTCTCGGTTCTGAGGGAAGTGACCGCTCTGAATAGTTCGTTCGAGTCCGTCGTGACAGATCCATTGGGCAGCGGAAGTGCGACGCTTGTCGCCAATTGACGGAAGTGGCTCTTGCGGTTCAACAGATCAGGCCCTCGCTGCAGAGCGAAGTCGTCGCCGGTCTGCGGTATGCCCAGCATGGCCGCCAGGCGTGCGACGCCTTCAGTAGAGTAGCAGGGATATAATCGCCAGGTCGATGTCTGACGAATATGTCTGTTGATTCGTTCAACAACAGAATTGGAAAGGAGTGTGCAATCATCAAGGACCGGCGATTGGCTGCCGCCTTGAGGTACAAGCAGACAGAGACTCGATGCGTCGAAATCGAGCGTCGCGCCAATGAAGGATAGCAGATCCGCCGGGATGACTACTGGGGAGACTATCAGGTCACCCTCATGAGCAAACCACGCTGAACGGTATGCCGAGTTGGCGGCCAGCGAAAGTTGAGCTGGTGTCAAATCGGCGCCCGACATCTGAGCTGTACCGGCATTCATGATCAGGATCCGCGGCATCCGCGACCTCCGGGCATTTGGAAGCGATCAGACAGGAATCGTGATGCAACAATGCTGAACTTGCTGTGCCGCGGTGAGGCACTGAGTGAGGCTCGATTTGACGCCGTCCTGCTCCGAGAGAGGATAGGTCGGTGCTTTCGCATCGACCATTGCATCCCCAGAAAATTCGGCGTGCTGAAGCTGAGGATCGGGATCCGGTCTCCCCTCTGGACGCCGAGCTGGCTCTTGAAGGCGAGCGATCCGCTCAGTCTGTCGGTTGAGGCTGACGTAGCTGAGAGTCTGCCCTTCGAAATGGATCGCAGTTGTGTCGCGAGCATAGGCAGCGTTTCCCTCGTCAGGCTGCAGAGCTCAAACTCGCTATTCATGCGCCTCACGCCCGCATAGTACGTTTGCCGCAAGTTGCTTCCGCCGCAATCCGGAATTGCTTGGCGAGGCCCCGATCACATGTTTCGGTTGGCTCTTGTACAGGCTGATCACACGGCATTGGAAGGACCCGGTTTCTCATGGTTCTCTTGGGTTGCGAACAATCGATATTGCTTGAGGGATCTCGGGCGATTGATCACTCACTCTGTTCTGCTGGGTGGCGGTCGTGTGCATCTGTCCGTAGTGATAGATACACCAGGAAGACAGTTTCTTGCCGCGTCTTTGGTATACTGGCTCGCCGCACATATAGGCCTCCCTAGCATCTCCATCTTTGAAGCCGATGATGCAACGGCATTGGCCTTCAATATGGTCGATCAACAGGACCTTCTTGAGGCCGTCGGGCTCTTTCAACTTGCTGCTCCATAATGCCAAGCAATATCATCCGATGCCGCGCTGGTCACGCGGAGCGACAATTGCAGCTCAGGCTCTTTGAGAACCTGCGCAGGCCCGCCGTCTGTCGCACCTTTCCGCGATAGAAATGCCTTGCCTTCACGGGAAAGCAGTTTGAACAGAGCGGAAAGCCGGTTCGGCGAACTGATCTTGGCGCGGTGTCGCGCCAGAGGAGGGGCTTGGTTCAGCTCGGGAAGCAGCGTCCCACACTTAGGGGTTTCGGATGGACGTCTACGTCGGTCAATTCTGACCTCGCCGGCTCTCTGGTCCCCCGGTCCAGAACAGCCACATAGTCTTGCTTCCGGAATGGCGAGCCATTCAAAGCTACGTTCGAGCCATAGCGCCGCAATCGGGACTCGCTGCAGCGCCCTTCCGACCGACCCGCCACAGGGGTTGAGGATGACCGGCCATGGGAACGGAGATCTGACCAGCTCAGACATTCGCAATCCTTCACAATCCCGGCGGCAGACCGAGATAGGCCTACCTCAAGACCGTACAACTTAACGTTACGTCCGATTCAAGCCCTTTTTGGCAGGCGTGTGAACGTGGCCAAGCTCTCGAATCGGGCCGCCGGCCGGTCTGGTGTCGCGCGCATTCAGCGCTGCGATTTGCGTCAAGAAAGTTCGTCTCCTTTGAGATCAGGGTCGCTGCCGATAAGCCCATGGTCGGAAACATTTCGCCCTATTGCGACCAAGTGCTCGCTACCTTTGCAGCGGGTTACCCGCCTGACCTCCGCTGCCGTGATTGGATAGCTCGGTCACTTCTATCCTACGCTGACCTTGCAATGCCAAATCCGGCATCCGACCGATACTTTTCGATGAGGTCGGCCTAAGGGGGCGCAGCCTGCAGCCCTTAGGGGCGGCGAGGAACGATCCTGCGAACGTGCCCCCGGCCGCCATCAAACGCGCGTCGCGATCACTGACTTCGCCCGGCGTCGAGATTACCGCAGCGTCTGACAGAGGCGGTAGAGCAGCCGCGCGCGAGGTTCAATCGACGAGATGTAGAGTTGCTCATAACGCGTATGCGCGCCCTTGCCATCGACACCAAGACCGTCAAGTGTCGCGGTATGCGGCGCGGTGAAATTGCTATCGGAGCCGCCGTCGCTGAACGCGTCGAACACTCGGCATCACGCACCTCTATGTCTCGGACGAAGAGATCGGCAGCCCAACCTCTCGCGGGCTGATCGAGGCCGATGGCCGCAAGCGAAATACATACTGGCGCAAGGGCGTGGCGTGCTTTGACGTATTCATCAAGCGCGCTCCCGCGCATGCAGGTACGCGCCCCGAGGACGGCCGCAGCGCGATCCGGGAACTCGGCCATGTGATCCAGACGCTGGAGGCGATGAACGATCTCACGCGTGGTATCACCGTCAATGTCGGCGTCGTCCGCGGCGGCACCAGGCCCAACGTGGTCGCGGAACTGGCCTATTCGCAAGTCGACATGCGCGTCCCGACCATGGCCCATGCCGACGAGCTGGTGCCGCAGATTCTCGGCATCAGCTCGCGCACCGAGGGCGTCAGCGTGAATGTATCAGGCGAATTGAACCGAGCTCGAAGCCAAGCTCGGTGGCGAGCTTTTTGGCGTGTGCGTAAAGTGCGGCACCGGCACGGGTCTTCTTATATGGCGGACGTTGCGCAGCAGTCGGTATGTAACGGAAGCGGTGATCTCGACCCCGAAACGTCGTTCCCGACAGTTGATAGTGATGCTGGTTTTTGCATCTGCTGGCCAACGAGCCCAAGCTCCCGCGTTCGGGGTGGCCAGGCGTCGGGCGAAGCTCCCGCGCCGAGCCGGACTGCCGAGCGGACTGCGCGGCCGGCGAACCCGGCTGCTCACGAGCTTGCAGCCCAGCTCTCGGTTCGCCGCGATGAACAGCAAGCAGCTTGCAAAGATGCGGCAAATCGGGGCCGTATACTCTGCCTTCAGTGCGTGGCAAAGAAGCACCCCTTATGCAGCTCGAACATTTCTTCGAAGCTTCGGGCGAGTGACGAGCGGGTCGGTTAGGGCGCACCAAGGCGACCTTGCCGGCCCGCAACAAAGCAGGACAGCCACTTCGCGTGACCGCGTAAGCTCGCTCTCTTCAGAAGTGTCGGCGCTGGGAGCTGGACCTGCGACCCCTTCTCAGATGATGGGAAAACTCTGCTGAAACATTCCACGCGCGTCTAAAGGTTAGCATGCAGATTACCTAAGCGCTCCAGCCCCTGCTCAATGAGAGATATTGGAAGATAGCTGAAACACAGGCGCACGTGACGGCCACTTCGTGGGCCATAGTTCCGACCATTTATAAGGTGTACGTCGTGCTCCCGGCTTGCAGCTTCAATAAACCTCACCGGATCGGTACCCGCGGTAAGCCGTACCCAGAACGAGAAGCCCCCGCTTGGCACACTATATTCCGGCTCGAGAATCCGGCTGCGCTGCAATAACCTATGTACGCCATCTCGCTTCGCTCGGTAGTGCTCGCGCAAGCGTGTTATGTGCGAGTCAAGAGCGCTCGATTGCAACAATCCCAAAACAACATTACTTAGAACCGGACTTACGCCGCCGTCGCGTTTGAGGTGCGCAAGCCTGTTGATAATGTCCGGCTCCGCAAGCACCCAGCCTACCCGTAGTCCCGGTCCGGCAACTTTTGAGATGCTATGGACATTGATCACGTTGTCGCCCGGCGCCAACCAATGCACTGGACCGTTATAGGGCAACTCAGCATAGACAAGATCCTGCACCAAGAGAGCGCCACTGCGGGCTAGCAGTGCCGCCAATTTGGCTACATAGTCGCACGACATCTGGTGCCCGATTGGATTATGAAATGCCGGCATCGTGTAGAAAAGCTTCACCCGGGCACTGGTCTGCAGCATTGCCTCCACTTCGTTCAGATCCACTCCCTCTGCGGCCAGACCTAGCTGGACCACGGTTGCACCCGCGATCGAAAACGTACGCAGTGCACCCAAGTAGGAGGGGTCCTCCGTCAGGACCACGTCACCGGGGTCAATCCATCCATCGGCAAGTAATTGTAAGGCTTGTGAAGCTCCACCCGTAAGCATAACTTGGTCATGCCGCACACCGTACCTCAGTGCGAGCTTTGTACGAAGTTCGGGCAAACCCGCCGCATCTGTATACTGCAGCAGATCGTCGGGAGCCACACCTGTACGTCCGTCAAACGCGTCTGGCCACGGCAGTTCTGCAAACATCACCGGGTCAGGCAGCGCGTAGCCGAAATTGATACCATGCATCGCACTTGAGGAGTTGAACGGCGCAAAACCCTGAGCGACAGCGCTGCGTTTTGAGATGCGCATATTCATGGCTTCGTCATTCGGATCTTCATGATTGCCAAATCTGTTCTTTGCGAAAGCGCTTGTTGTACTCCGAGGCAAAGCTTGCAGGTATTGGCGTGCTGAAACGGGGAAAGTTCACCGACGCCTTTGGCTGGGCTGCTACGGCTGATGTCTCGAGGGACGGCCGCCAGGAACCGCCAAAGTAGTGCTGGCCGTAGCCCATCGCTAGCTCAGGTATTACGGGATAGAGTAGGCTCAGGAACAGCGAGATCTGCGCAGCATTCCATGTCCGACCCTTTGCATGTGCGATGCCAGCTAGCTCGAAGTACCTGTCGATGATATCAAGCGCATCCCAGAAACGCAGTGCGGTGACCGCTTCGGCGTAATCTTCAGCGAAGCGGCGGAAATTCGGGGAGAGTTCGGTGCTCTCTACCCTACGCTCGCTTTCTGCAAGGCGCCGTAACGCATCTTCCCAGACCCGAATGCGTGAGGCTGCCGAGATGAGCCCGTCGAGATCAAAATGGTTTGCGTCGGTTCCAAACGGCTTGGCCACTCGCGCCAGTGCATAACGGAGTACGTTTGGCCCCACTTCGCGCGCCACTTCATCGGCCCAAAGAGCATGATCACGACTGGTGGAAAACTTCTCGCCTTCCAGCTTGTAGAAATCCTGGACGGAGTGATTTGTTGGAATTGGGTAGCCGCGCGCGAGCAGAGCGCCGGCCACACCTAGCGTGTAGTAGAAGCGATTATCCTGCCCCATGAAGAAGAGAAGCTCGCTGTTCTGGTCGTGCAACGTCGCGTTTGCGTCCAGACCTGAGCGGGCGCATTGCTCCCGAATTCCGGTGTCGAAGCACCAGAGGCCCTCAAACCATGTAAGCAGCGTTTGGCCGATCAGAGAGTCAGGCTGTTCTACCTCCACTCCGTGCCTGAAATGGCGGGTCATCGGCAAACCGCGCACCTCCCGGTGCAGCCAAGCGCGCGCCTTGGCGCGTATCGGCTCGGGCCATGCGCTTTCTCCAATGGCTTCATGCAGTTGGCGAGCGAGACCTGGCATGTCGAACACGGCCTGCCTGATGGGTCTTAGCGCAAGATTGCGGCCGCAGGTGACGTGCCGTGCGTCACGGATTGTGTCGTGCTGGACAGCCAGCCCGCAGTTCTCACACAGGTTGCTGTCGCAAGGCGATGAGCAAGCCGGGCAACGTCCAGTTGCGAGCGAGTCCGTAACGAACTCATCACAATGTTCGCAATATAGTTGGACGCCCTGCCGTACGTCGACGTAGCCGGCCACTTGCAGTTCGCGGAATATCGCTAACGCATTTTCCTTGTGAGCCGCGCTAGATGTGCGCACGAACACATCAGGCGTAATTTGCACGGCACGCAAACACTCTAAGATCTGGTGAACGTATTGTTCTGCGACCTCGCTAAAGGATCGGCCGAGCTTTCGTGCCGTTTCAAGCGTATGTGTGCCGTGCTCGTCTGAACCAGTGATGTAGTAGGCCCGATGGCCGGTCATGCGTTGAAAGCGGACGAAGATATCAGCGAGTAAATACACTCCGCCGATGTGGCCCAGATGTAGTTTGCCGTTAGGGCAAGGCGGCGCGGGACAGACAAAATAAGTGCGCACGTTAATCCCACCAGATCGAGATAAACTTGAGAGCGCTGTCTTGGCTGTTATTGCGGATAGTGTGCGTCTGATGTGGCGACATGTAACACAAGGTCGTTTCGCTAACATCACGGACCTGACCGTCGACTTCGAATTCTCCACGACCAGAGATCAGCAGCCACAGTTCGTGCTCCTGATGATCGTGCGGGTCGACCGCATCGCCAGGAGCGAGTTCCACGACTGAAGCGCCAAATGCTGGGCTGAGACCCTCCGGGAGATGCTCCAAAAGGCGCCAGACCAGAACGCCGTATTCGGTTCGCATTAAAGAAGGATCGGGCTGCGTCGTGTACACGTTGCTCTTCCTCAGACGTGGCTGTCAGTCGCGATAGAATATGCCATTGGGAAGCTTTAGGTTTTCAAGATTCGCCACCGCTTCCTCCGGTGGGTTGTAGGCGCGCTTCATGCGGTTGTATTCGGTGCGTGTCGGACCCCCAGTGGATGCGCGCTGGAATACCAAGTGAATTGCACGACGCGACCGATCGCTCTTGTTTGGCAGGGAGTAATGGGGCGCGTAATCGTCGAAAATGAAAACATCGCCAGCTGTCAATTGCACCGGCTCCCATGTGAAGGTCTCGGCGATCTCCGGGTGAATCACGCCGCCGGCATCCATCGGAAACATTCCTTCCTTATGGCGAGCTGGCGTGAAGAAGAGCCCACCGTTACCCGGGTCGGAGTCGTCCACGGCGATGGATGCAATTGCGTGCACCATTCGTTCGGGTATCTTGTGGGGGACATGATAGATGTCCTGATGAGGGCGGTATCCGCCGCTGTCCGGATACTTGAAGATCAGAAGTTCCTTCAACATCCGTGTCTTCTCATTCAAGAGCGTCTCGACCGCTATACGAATGCGGCCATCGGCCAGGAGCGCCTCCCGTAGAGGGGCATGGTAGTCTAAGAAGTTCTCTGCCTTGGAGATAATCTTCCGGCTGTCACTCGTCTTCTCGAACCACAACATCCACTTGTCGGAGCTTACATCCCAACGTGCAACTTCCTCGACGTAACGAGAAATCTTCTCGCGCGTGGCTGGATCGAAGAACTGTTCCAACCGAAGGTATCCATTCTTACGCCATTTCGATTGTTGTGCCTCAGTCAGCATGTGTGAGGTCCTTCCTAAGATGAGACGGATCAGTTGTGCTTTGCCCGAGGCGGCTTGCTAGCACCGCATTAAGAGCGGTCGCGCTCAATAGGCTCAGCAACATCACGTCAGGGCCGAATCCACGGACCAACTGCCCTCCGACCATGGGAAAGCCGAAGAGCCCGAGGAAGTATGCGAGGGTAAAGATCTGCGAGGTGGTGGGCACGGAGACGCCGTGCTCGCCGGCGAGATTGACGGCTATCGTGTTCAAGGTTGAATAACTTAATCCATAGCCGGCGGCAAAGAGGACAGTGGCCGCAATATAGAGTGAGGCGCTGCCACCGTTGAGAAGGAACAGCACCAGAGACGCAGCGGTCAGTAGCATGAGCGTGAGCGCCAGTCGGCGTAAGGGCAGGCTGCCCATGAGGTCAGCGACTGAGAAGCGTAGTACCACGCTCGTAGCAGTAAAAACGAGAAAGAACAGATCGGAATTCAAGTGACGTGATGCGGCATACGCGCTCTGATATGTAGACAGCCCCGCGAATATGCAGGCTGAAATCGCAATCATGGCGATGGGGCGTGCTGTGCACTTCTGAAGCAGTGTCGTGGTCGCGGCCAGTGTAATTGCGATATCCGGCATAGCCAGTGCCGATAGCCTCGACATCGCGCGTCTTGCAAGGTCTACGCAGGCCGCGGCGATCACGCACGCAATCGCAAGCACGGCATAAATCGTCGCCAGCGAACCAGTGTACTTTGCGAGCAAGTGACCAAGTGGAGCCGCTAGGCCGAGCCCAGCCATTTGTGATCCGGATAAGACCGTCAAATACTGAATACGTGCTGAGGGCTGTAGATGGCCGATGATCTGCAGCGGTGCCAAAATGAAGAACACTGACCAAGCAGCGCCCACCAGTAGTCCTCCACCGTACGCCGCTCGCGTATCGAGGGCAGCGCCGGCAAAGGCCAGCATTGCTAACGCCATAAACAGCGATGCGACGGTCAACGTGGGTAATAGGCCTATCCGCTTTGCCAGCCGCCCTGCTAAGCAACAGGAAACGAGAGTGGCAGCCATGCCGCTTGATATAATAAGATCCGCGGTTCGACTATCCATTCCGAGCGCATGCATGTAGTCCGGCAACAGAAAGCTAGTGCCGTAAGCTGCTGCAATGACAATGGAGGCAATCAAAAATGGTACAAAGGCGAGGTACTCGAGCGTGCCTGAAAGCTGGTCGGCGGCGTTGGCCGGTCCATCCGCAATCCGGCCCCGCAGCGGTGAGGTCGAGCCGCCGTTCATGTGCAACCCAATACCTGTCGGGTTGATCGCATCGCAACCAACCCGGCGTCTCCTTCAGACGTGTCCGAAGGTGCGTAAACCTGAATCATCTGCCTGTCGGATGTATTCAAATAGAACGGTCGGCCGAGGAGGCTATTAATAATTTGGCTGTTGCGGTACGCGACCAAAGATAGATTGGCGCTCTGCAATCCGTGCTGCACGCGACTTTGGTTTTGTAGATATATTGGCCCGGGCATGTGCCGACTGAAGCGGACTGCGTAGTCCGGGCCGAGAACGGGTAGGCCATCTTCCATACACGCACCCTCGAGGAGGGCCTCCAAGAAGGGCGGCGTACGTGGCTGGAAACCTGTAGCAAGCACTACACGATCGACGAGGATGCGGCTATTTCGCTGCGTTGCGATCTCATCTAGATCTACTCGCCACCGCTTTATGTGGGACGTGATGTCTTTCACGACTACGCTGGACAACACACGAAAACGGTCGGCCTGCGTGCCATCCACGTTGCGTTCGTACAGCATTTCATACAGGCGGTTGCACAAATCGACAGAAATTCCATCGCTCGTAAGCATCTCGCCCTCAACTATGTCCCGGCGTTGCTGAAGCGGTAGAGCGTGAAAGCGACGGCTGTAGGCGGGTGTGTAAGCCTCATTCACAAAGCTGTTGTCGTCGATGGAAAACAAGTTCGAACGCGACGTCGCCCACGTGATCTGGGTGGATACAGAACGAGTAAGAATGTCCTCGATAATCTCAGCCCCGCTCTGGCCACCTCCCACAACAAGCACATGCTCGGCTGCATGCGGTAGCTGCCGCTCGAGATAGTCGGCTGCATGGTAGACAGTGTCACATAGCAAAGATCTGGCAAAGGCGGGGATCTTGGGCTCTACGCCAACGGCCACAACAACAGCGCGCGCCAAGTATGTGGTTGTATTCGTGCTGATGCGGTAGCCGTCCCTAAACGGAATAACATCCGTGACGTCCTCGGAGAAGCGGAGCGTATTGAGTCGCCCTGCGACCCACCGGTAATACTCAGTGAACTCCTGCCGGGACGTTGATGCATTGCGCTTGTTGACAAAGCTGTAGAGCCGACCATGCAGTGCCAAATAGTTGAGGAATGAGTATGGGCTAGTAGGATCGACCAGGGTCACGCAATCCTTGAGCGGCGACACCTGCAGCCGACTGTTCGGCAGCGCAAGGCCTGGATGCCAGAAAAGTGCGTCGCGCTTCTCCAGGAAAAGTGCGCGGAGCGGAGTAGGGTCAATAAGCGCTGCAAGACTGAGGTTAAATGGGCCGATTCCAATTCCAATGACATCCAGCATTTCCACAGAAGTCTCTTTGAGCTCGTGTAAGTTCTTGTCCTTGGCGCTTGTGTAGATTCTGTCCGGGTCCGGGTGCTTCGCTTCACTACTAAAGCACGTTTGTGTGACTTGGGATGCGGCAGCGGCTTGGCCTGTAGCCGCGGGAGGCGTGGTGAATCCTGCATCTGCAAGAGCCGCGTTTTGCAAGCCGTCTGTTGAAACCGGCAACAGTCTCATCCGTGTGACCACTAATGTCCGCCTGCGAAATCTTCACCCACCCCATCCGGTGTTCTCTCTGCTCATTAGCAACCGCCGTGCCACCCACAAAATCTCGACTGCGCCTTGTTGGACGAGAAGAACATGGCCACGTACAGCGTTTCGTGCGGAGTTGCTGCGGCAGCTCTTGTCGGATTTACGACATTGAGGCGGCCATCGGACATACACATACAGAATACGAAGTGCGCGGATCCATGGCTGGGAAACCAACATCTATGCCGACAATGCTCAAATCACCACGATCTTTCCACACATTGTCAGCGCTTCAGGGCTCGCAGACCACTCGTCTGTAGTCGCACCAGGAGAGCTGCGTCGCGCCAGGCGGCTGCAGAGATCTTCAGCGCTGCAATGTTGGCAGTTTCTCAGGCAGCGGCGGTCGAGAGTTAGGCTTTGGCCGAATGCGGTGGCCTCTTTTGGGAGGTTGTGGCAAACGGTTCGGAGCAACGCGCTTTGCGCCCACCTGCACACTTGGTACACTGTAAAGGCCGGCTGTGGCTCCCGCTATTCGGTCCCGGTTCTGGTCCGTGCGCCGCCCCCGAGTGACTGACGGTTTTGCCGCAGGCCCGCGCTCCGATCCTCCACCACGCTCCTCAGGCAACGTGGGTTTGCGACTGGTCCAGCTGCTGCTCAAAGCTCACTTAGGCTCGCGCCGTGCGCCTGTTGCCCTATCGACACGAGATATTCTTCTGCGTGAAGCCTGGCGCAAATGGGTCAAAATGCGGACGATTGGCGCCGATATGGGGCCAAGGACTGAACTACAGCACAGTCATCAATCTTCGTGCGGCGGCCGCACGATGGCAAGATGCACCTTGCGGTGCGCTCTTTGGCGCGAAGGAAGCCTGTAGGACACCATCGATGTTGAGGAACCGGAGGTCATGCGTAAGCGGCAAAGAGACCCCATCTGGCAGAGTGGCGGAGAGATCGGCTATCGGCTGCTCAGTTGTGAGCCGATGTGAGCGTCTATGTCTGCGCCTAGTTCTGAAACTAGAGCCTTCCATATGATCGAAGCGGTCGCCGAGCGTCTTGAGGGAGCTCCGCGACAACTTCGCCGACGCTGGTCGGATGAATTCAAGGCACAAGTGGTGGCAGAGGCGCTTGAGCCCGGCGCGAGCGTATCGGCGATCGCCCATCGGATCGGCATTCACCCGTCGCAGCTCTTCGCCTGGCGTCGCGATGCTCGGGCCGAGCGGCATTATTGCTCGCGGCACTCGAGTGACGAGGGCGTGGTGGCGTCTATGACGGGTGCAGTGATCGAGATTGCCATTGGCGAGGTGGTCGTGCGCGCCGGCCGGCATGTCGAGGAGGCGCATTTGCAGCGGGTGATCCGGGCGGTCCGATCGGCATGATCCCCTCTGGTGTGAAGGTGTTCCTGGCCAGCCATCCGGTCGACTTCCGCAAGGGTATCGATGGCCTTGTTGCGCTGGTGCGCGATGCGGGCTCAGATCCGTTCGACGGTGCGCTTTATGTGTTCCGGGCCAAAAAAGCCGACAGAATCAAGATCGTGTGGTGGGATGGCTCCGGCGTGTGCCTCTATTTAAAGCGTCTCGAGCAGGCGAAGTTCTGCTGGCCGCGGATCGGGCATCATCGGGTGCAGCTGAATCCGGCGCAGTTGATGGCGCTCGTGGACGGGATGGATTGGAAGCGGGTCCGGACTATGGCGGTTAAGCCGCCGGAGATTGTTGGGTAAAAGCACTGCGGCGAAGTGAATCAATGGCCTGAAAGGACGAGAGAACCGGAGCAAAATGTGCTCTGGTCGGGTCAATGTCGCCGCCCGATCTCAGCCTCCCGAATGACGTAGAGACGCTGAAGGCCATGGTTCTTGCCATGGCCGAGAAAGTGGCTCGCGCCGATGCCTTGGCGAGCGAAGTCGCCGATCTCAAGGCCCGCAACGCCGATGCCGATGCGCGCATCGAGCGGCTGACACAGATCCTGAAGGCCTTCGACCGCGCCCGGTTCGGCCGACGATCGGAGAAGCTCGGCTCGGCGAACGGCGACGATGAACAGCAGGCCTTAGTCTTCGAGGAGATCGAGATCGGCATCGCTGCGATCAAGGCTCAGGTCAGCAAGGGGCGTGCGCAAACGGATGGCAAGCGTGCACCGCGCCGGCGCAAGGGCTTTGCGCCCCATCTGGAACGGATCGAAACTGAGCCGAAAGAGCTGGCCGTGCATGCCGGTAAGCAGAAGGTGCTGATCGGCGAGGACGTGTCAGAGCGTCTGGATGTGGTGCCGGCGAAGTTCCGCGTCATCGTCACGCGCCGTCCCAAGTATGCCTTCAAGAACGAGGACGGCGTGATCCAGGCGCCGGCCCCAGCTCATATCATTGAAGGAGGCATTCCGACGGAAGCGCTTCTGGCCCAGATCGCCGTCGCCAAATATGCCGACGGCCTGCCGCTCTACCGGCAGGAGGCCATCTACGCCCGCGATCGTGTCGAGCTCGACCGGCAGCTGATGGCGCAATGGATGGGCAAGCTCGGCTTCGAGCTCGAGATCATGGCCGACTACATCTTCAGCGAGGTTAAGAAGGCCGAACGGGTCTTTGCCGACGAAACTACTTTGCCAACGCTCGCTCCGGGCTCCGGATCGACGAAGACAGCCTATTTGTGGGCCTATGCCAGGGATGACCGAACCTTTGGCCGCAGCAGTCCGCCGATGGTGGCTTATCGCTTCGAAGACAGTCGTGCCGGCGAATGCGCGGCCCGACATCTCAATGGTTATCACGGCATCCTGCAAGTTGATGGATACGCCGCCTATAACTAGCTGGCGCGATCCGATCGCGGCAATGACGGCGTCACATTGGCTGGCTGCTGGTCACACAGCCGGCGCAAGTTCTACGAGCTGCATGTTGCAGGGACCTCGGAAGTGGCAACGGCGACGGTCGAGCGGATGGCCACGCTCTGGCAGGTCGAGAAAATGGCGCGCGGTCAAGGCCCCGACACTCGCGTTGCCGCGCGCCAGCAAGCCTCCGCGGCGATCGTCGCAGATCTCTTCGATCTCTGGCAGCAGACCTTGCGTCGGATCTCCGGCAAATCAAAACTGGCCGAGGCGATCCGCTATGCCGTCTCGCGCCGTGCCATCTTCGAACGCTTCCTGACTGATGGTCGCATCGAGCTCGACTCCAACATCGTCGAACGCACTATCCGGCCACAAACAATCACGAGAAAGAATAGCCTCTTCGCGGGCAGCGACGGCGGCGGACGAACCTGGGCGACCATCGCAACACTGCTGCAGACAGCGAAGATGAACAACGTCGATCCGTTCGCCTGGCTCACCCTAACCCTTCAGCGTATCGCCAACGGCTGGCCAAGCAGTGAAATCGACGCGCTTATGCCATGGAACCACGCCGCCTGACGGCCTCAGCTTGCCGCTTACGGTCATGCAACGTTTGCTGAAGCCGGTTCGGCCAGTTTGCGGCACTCCACGTCAACATCACCAACGATCCCTAGTTCGCCGGCCATTCAATGAACAAGTGTTGATCGGCCCTCATTCCAAGGTCGCGAACGATGCGACTGCACGCGGTCTCGCGCGCATGATCGGCGGTGTCCACCCATATGGTGCACATGACAAGATCGGCGATCGTGGTGAATTCGATCCAACCGATCGGCGGCATTTCCCCGGCCTCCGTTCGTTCGAGCTTCAACAATCCAGCGGCGCGAAGGGCTGGCCGAGCAATGGCCTTGCTCAGTCTGAAGTCGCAGTGGTCGCAATGACCGACTACTGGCTCTCCAACCAATGAGCCCACAGATCACGAGAGCAAGAAGGGCAATTGCTTACCAAAACGCATTGGTGTCGAGGGCAGACCGCCAGCCAGCCGATCGTCCACTCCCGCCGGATGTACGGTATGTCGTCCTCGGCCAGACGGGAAGGGTAGACCGCTACAGAACGGCCGACTGTTGGTCGCGCAGGTCGACGACGGACACGGAGCGCTGAACCGGCCTTGGTGTTCATCGTCGTGCGCCGAGAACCAGGCGGCCATAGTCATACCTGGAAGCCGCCTAGGACCAAACCCTGTCTTCATGGTGAGCTGATCTTCGTGTGGACGGCGCCACCACTCCGTGTGGCGGCGGCCATCGATCCCGAAGCTTGTTATGAAGATCAGAGGCGGCATGTCGAGCATCGCGGCAAGTCGACAAAACCACGACCACCAGTGTCTCGTCTGTTGCAGGTCGACGTAACTGGCAGCGATCCCGCCATTGTCGAGGGGCGCCGGTAGACCTCTGTACGATAGAGTTTAGATCGCCACAGGTCGTCGACCGGAGGGTGGCATAAATCCGGATATCTCGATCACGCGCGGAGAGATTGCCTCCGCGCCTGACAACACCGTGGTCGCGGCGGCACACGTCACGACTGCGACGATCTCGCCCAGCACGCCTTCTGACAACGCAAGAATCTTTCCGGCCAGAGCAGGCTCGGTCAGTCCGGAGAGCTTGCGCAGCGGCAACAACGTCTCCAGAAGACGCCGATATGCCTCGTCCTCTATCCATGGCGGCAGAGCGATGGGTTCGAACCTCGATTGACAAGGTGGTCATCGCCTCGAATCGCGCGCAGTGCCGCGGCTGTGCCAACACCCACCAGCGGAACTGCAGTTCGTTGCCGAGCCATCGCAGTAAGTTGTGCAAGCGCAGTTGCCGGGTCCGCCATCCGGAGAGAAGGTTGTGTAACTCATCGATCACGAGCATCCGCACATCCGCCTTCCACATCAGCCGCATCGCCAAGCTCTGCTGCGCAGCAATGGTGTATTCGCCATGCCGAGTCCTTCGAGGATTGCACCAAAGAAATGCCGCTCATCGGGACTGGCCGGCATCTGCGTCTTGAGTACAGGTACGCTAACGACTCATCTTCGGCGTCGATCGCTGCGACAGGAGTATGGCTGCGCCGGAACTTCTCGACGATCATCGTCTTGCCATTGTTCGTCGGCCCAACCTGCCACGCGTCTCGACGCGGGATGTCGCAGACCGGTGCCAGCATCGCACGACAGGCGAAGCGCCGAAATTGCCGGGGCTGATGAGACCTTTCAATACGAGCTCTAATCTGGGAAACCAGTCAAAGCCCGGGAAATTGTTCGATGACTGTCATGGAAGCGACTAAGGATTGAGGCCGTCGACCGTTCTGCTGTCCCGACGGGATCTGCGCAAAAACCGCACTCAGTCAAGCAGTAAGGTACGAAGCGCGCCCCGGAAGTTGATCAATGGATTTCCATCTCTTTGTCGGGTCGCGATAATTCGTCCGATAAAGGCGGTGTGTGTGCCAAGCACCTTGTGATCATACAAGATGCATTCGAGCGCGCAAAATGCGTTGGGCAATAGCGGTACATCGAGGGCGCCCTGATCCCAGGGCGCGGTATCGAAGCGGTGCGCGCATTTCGCCCCCTCCCCACCGCCAAAACGCAGGGCAAGGTCCTCCTGGTCACTGCGGAGAACACTGACCCCAAAGCTGCCGTTGGAAAGGATCTCATCATGTGCTTCGGAGCGGGCATTGATGCCAACGACCAGGCAAGGCGGCTCCATGCAGATGGACGTCAGAGAACTCACCGTCAGTCCACGTCGTCGGGCTGCCGTCCCGGTCGTCACGATGGCGACAACGCTCGCCAGGCTTTGCATGGCATTGCGGAACTCTGCCGGTTGGATAGACGGCATATCCCGAATGGCAGGAGAGAACTGGTGGCTCATGATCAGCCTCTGCAGTTGAACCCCACTTCCAGTGTCTTTAAACCCAGAGACGACTTTGATCCCTATTGGGCCTGTAATGGGGTACCCGGTGTCGAAATTGGTGACGAGTAGGCTCACATTGAGACCGGGTATGACTTCGATGTCCTCTGGATCTGCTACAGTCATGACCGGACGGACGTGCAATATCTCGGCGCCTTACGCCGGATGGCGATCGCAGCGGCAGAACAGAGAATTGCCGCCGCCCCTGTTTCAACAGGGCCCCCATCAAACAGCAAACCGCGCTGAGCAGCCCGGCGACGCGCCAGTGCAAGTGGAGCGGTGGTCGCGATCCGACCAGCTGTGCTGGAACCTCGCTGGGTCCCGTGCGGACGAGATGATGCCGGTTGCTGTACCGGCGCGCGCCTGCCAGAGTTTCTCCGCATGAAGACGGCATCGACGCACCTAATGTACTTTTAGTAGAATACGTTTTTTTGCATCGAGAAGATGCTCATCGAGCGTCGCGTGCAGCGCACCCCTCAGCTCCGGCGGGATTGAGCTATCCGTATCGATCAATTCCCGAAACTTCCGAATGATGTGTTCCATCACTGCAATAGATCCGAGTGTTTCAATCCTCTGAAAGGACATCATCGATTGTCTCCTCTGGCGCGCAGCGCGCGCCTCGTCGCGGGTCCTCACCTCGGCAACCCGGGCACTGCAACAGGCTCTCGTCGATAAGAAAGTTGGCTCTCGCGCCCCGCGCTCAGCGCGAATTGCGTTCGTCAGGGCGAGCGCAGGCGGCGCAGGCTCCTTGAAATCCCGCAGAAGTGACGTGCATTCGTGGCTGCAATATTTTCGCGCTCGTGAGCAGTAGACTTGGTCGCAATACTGGAACATCGGCCAACTCGGCTGTCAGGCGTTCGAAACCGCGATCAGGCGCTTCAGTCGAGCGGCTGCGGCGCCGCGATCAAGTGATTCTTGTCCAAGTGCTACGCCTTCCTGCAGTGTCGAGGCCCGCCCGGCCACGACCAACGCCGCCGCCGCGTTCAAAAGCGCGGCGTCGCGAAATGGACCTGGTACGCCGTCAAGCACATTTTGCAGCGCAACGGCATTAGTCTCCGCATCGCTGCTCTCCAGCGCGTCGTTGCGGCAGCGGGGGAGCCCGGCTTGTTCCGGCGTCACTTCGAAGGTGCGGACTATACCCGCCTCAAGCGCAGCAACAAACGTTGGGCCTGTGAGGGTTATTTCGTCGAGCCCGTCCGAGCCATGAACAACCCATACCGTCTCGGCACCCAGGTTCTTCAAGACGTACGCTAGAGGCTGCACCCATTCGGGAGACAATACCCCAACGATCTGCCGCTTGACCCCGGCCGGGTTGCACAGAGCCTCGATCAGATTAAAAATCGTATGGGTTCCAACTGCGGTCCGGATCTGCCCGATGCGCTGCATCGCCGGATAATGGGCTGACGCAAACATGAAGCCGATGTCGGCTTCCTGCACGCAACGTGCGATGGCCTCAGGCTTGAGAGCGACCTTCACACCGAGGCGCGCCAACACGTCTGCGGCGCTTGAACCCGAAGACGCAGCGCGGTTGGCATGCTTGGCCACAGGGATGCCGGCCCCGGCGACGATGAAGGAAGCACACGTCGACACGTTGACCGAATACTTAGGGGTCTCGCTCGTGCCAGCGAGACCGACGGGGTCGCATGTCGCCTCGACCCGCCGCATTCTATTCCGCATCGCCGAGGCGGCGCCTGTGACTTCTTCGACCGTCTCGCCCCGGACCCGCATCCCCATTAGCAAGGCACCGATCTGCGAGGGAGTTGCGTAGCCCGACATCATGCTGTCGAAGGCTGACGCAGTTTCCTCACGCGTCAGAGTGGCGCCCGTGGCAACTTTGCCGATGATCGATCTAAGCACTTCCATCGAACTTTACACGTTCCCTGTCCAAACCTCGAGCTCTTCCGTTCAGCGAGACATCCTTGAAGAGACCCGGCACCGATTGCCTTGATGCAGCGGCCCGCCCCACGCGGCATGGCCTCATTGACGCTTGAGGCGGCAGTCCGTTTGTGGGCACACTTGGCGAGGCTACAACCTGACGCTACGTGAGGGTCAAGCTCTCCATTTCGGTGGTGCCGTCGAGAGGAGATCGTCGGCCACTGCAGTTGCTTGTCGCAGGACCGATGACACTGTCTCGCACCCGCTTGCCGCGTACGCAGCGGCCTCTTTACCGCGCTGTTCCGGCCGGATCACCGGGCTTCCTCTACCGGCTTCGAGGCCATCGGCGCTAGGTAGATCAAGCCCGGTCTCAGCTGGCTCTACAAAATAATCCCACCTGATAGTAAATGAAGGTCGGCCTTCATGACGCGATGGACGCGTCCCGTCGATCCGGCCGCCTGAGGCGGTGAGCCGGTCATGTTCGGTCCTGCCTTACAGCAGAGTACGCCGTACTGAGGCGCGTCGAGCGAAGCGTTCAATGCGATTGCGAGGGCAGTTCTAGTATCGGATCAAGAATGCAGTCGTCCCAAATTTCCAAGGCCGCATAATAGAAACTTGACCTCTCGCGATATTCTTCAAGAACTGACCCTCGAATGGCCGCCAGAAGGGTAATTTATGCATTCGCCTATCTGGACAAGCGCGACTGAATCAGAGTGTTGGTCAATTGTAGGCGACCATGCTCGTCACCTAACCTCGGGTGACCGTCCTGCAGCTCACGCTGGGACCACTCTGCGGGTACGGCAAACGAACAGGTCGCCACATCGTCACTTCGAGTCGCTGCTTTTCCTGCCAGTGTCTCGCACGGAGATCACGTAGCGACATTGCTGACTGAGGCTCGCTTGCTTGGATCTGAGGCAGGCAGTGATAGCGGCCCGATCTGGTATGTGGCTGCTACAAAGGCGGAATACGTCCTCCATGCAAGCCTCTTTCTCTTCTGCGGTCGGCGCTTGATCGCGCGCGTTGACCAGCCCGGGGATTACAGCTGTCATTGCGACGACAAGAGCGCTGGCGCAGCGGTAGATTTTGAGGCGCGAAGTCAGCTGAGTTCGTTGATTTTGAGTCATGATATCCCTTCAAGTCCGTGTGGATGCGTTCAGGCCCGAACTGCTTAAGTACGGTGCCGGCATACTCGTTCTTCCGCTTTTGCGGTGCGTACGGTCCTGGTCATCTGTCCGGCACGACAGAAACGACACCTGCCGTAATGGCGGAGCACCACGAAGAGTGGAAGCACTGGCGGCTGAGCTGGCCCAGCAAGTGGTCATTATGGAGTTTCCAGTGATTCGGTGCATGCCTGGATGTCGCGAGGCATTGCTTCGACCTGACATGTGCTTAGGTACTCTGGCCCAGCCTACCGCCAACCGACTAATGACGCCGTAGCCGGCGCGACGCCGGGTTGAAGGGCCCGGGCCAGCTATCGCGAGGCAGAGAGAGCAGGCAAAAGCGCAGGTGCGCTCAAGCCACTGTTGATGATGCATTCGATCGTTCAGAGCGAACCATGATGGCGCGCGTCGAGACTATGTTTGCTGTAATAACGCCTGTGTTCCGCGTTATGTGAAGACGTTGGGTGGGCGGAGCCTCCGTCTTGTGTCCGTTCCGGTGAGGCTACTGTGATGGGAGCGCCTGCCGTGCAGAGCTCGAAACGCGCGATTTCGTCCAGCCGCGACAGGAACAGCTCCGACGAAGCGCGGACAAGGATGCACCTGGAGGATCTCATCGTCCTGATCGAGTCGCAAAAGGTGAGTTTAGATGTTTGAAACATTCGCAATTCTCATGACGTGTCCGGAACGGTCTAAATTGTCGGACATGGTTCCCGCTTGTCGAGGATCGTACAATCTAACGCTACGTGCGATTCAAGCCCCTTCGTGCGTCCGATCGACTGAGGATGTCGGGCTGTGCATTCTTCGTACGAGCCTCGGCTCCAACGCGCACTGTGGTGTTCCAGAATAGCGGCTGTGCATGGCGACTGCCCGCTTCGGCACCCGAGACCCCGAGCGCCGCGGTTACGTGATTATACGGAGGGACGGTGTCGCATTTCTTTGATCTGCGAATTGCATGCTCTCGGCATGAATCCGAAAAGTAAACTCCACCAACCCGAGCACTGGCGAGGCCGTGCGGAAGCAACGCGAAAGAAAGCGGAGGCGCTCGCTGACGGAAAAGCCAAAGACAGGCTGCTGAAAATTGCTGTGGAATACGACAAGCTGGCTCGGCGCGCCCACGTGTGGCAGATGCACAAAGACGAGGACGATACGTGGCATGAGGAAGAGCTGTAAAGCGACGCTGCAGATCATCAAAAGGCGCCAGCCTGTTGATCGCTCCGGACCCAATGGCCACGCAAATGTCGCTCAGCAAGCAAGTCAGTGCCTGGAAGGGGCGTTGGGGGGCACCGTAGGGCGGGGCATCCTGACGGTCCTGTGCCGCGCTCCAGATCGCGACATATACGTGAAGGCGGAGCAGTCCGCCTGCCCAACGTACCTTCAGGCCTACTTGCTTAGTCAGCTTCTCGAAAGCTAATCCTCATAAAAAAATGCGCAACCCTAGACCTCGATTTGCAGTCAATGCGTCGCGGTTAACGCGGGAGGCCATATGCCATGCGAGCCGGAACGTTCAGCTGTTACAGGCCAGTGTTTGGAACGTCGCCGCGGCTGCAATGGCGTATCGGTTTCGCCAATTCGAGATATCTGCGTCATGCCTCAATATTTCCTTTGCGTTCGTCCGAGGGGCGGATTTGCGAAGGTGCGCTGGAACCAAGTCTATGAAAGGGGGCTCCACGTCCGATTGATGGTGCGCGCGCATTCGGTGCGGCCGCGGCATGCGAGGGACGTCGGAAAGCCCCTCGCGCCTCTGCCATCCGCTAGATTATTTCAGAAGAACGCTGCGATGATCCAGTAGAGTCCAGCCCAAAGCAGCGCATTTATGAGGAGTGCGGCCAGGGGCCAAAGGTTCCACCTCCTTTGCGCCTGCCGGGAGTGACAATCGGCGCCGTAATGCTTGATCGGTGGGTGCTTTGGTGCGCGCCAATGCGTCATTTCATCAGACGTCGCGCTGGTCCACCGAAAAATGCCGGGCTTTGCATGCCTCGTACCACTCATAAGTTCGCAGTCCTCTTTCATGAGAGTATCAGAATCGTTGTCTGTTGCGCGGCGATCCTCCGGTCGATGGTATGCTCGTGTATCGTCGGTACAGTTAAGGTCGCTTTCCGTCACCGCAGCAATCTACATGCCACGACGCAGAAGTATCGGCACCGCCTTGATGCAAACAAAAGCGCGTCTGTCGGGCGTTGGCGACACAGAGTCGCTGCCAAAGGTCGGATTCGCGACGTCCATGTCTGAAAGAGGACACCCGCATTGGCAGCAAAAGGCTCAGCGCTTCGCGAGCGCCATACCATGAACAATGAGCTGGGACTTGCATCGTATTGACGCAGGAAGATCAGTCGACGGCCGCCCTGATTGAGATCGACTAATCATTGTTTCTGACCGTGACCTTACGAGGAGACACCGAGATGGCAGGCGACCCGCTCATGTTATCAGCTCGAAGACAGTTCATGTCAGGCGTCCGCGGCCCTGGTGCAGACCCGTTCGACTCGATCCGGTACAATTAAATCGTGTTCACATAGATGGCGCATTGAGCACCATTCGCACTCACGAGAACCTCTGAATAGTCAAGTACGATCTCATCAAGCAGTTGATCGCCGCGCGGCATCAACAGGTGCCATCACAGGCTTTGCGAGTCACCATTGAGTGTGGATGTCGAAGGTCACTACGGGAGCATGCCATGATGACGACCAATTCGTTGAGGAGAGGAGCCGCCAGTGTCTTGTGCTCAAGCAGGTAGCCATGAATGAATGCGCACTAACGCTTGCTTGAATCGCGGGAGAGCGATGGCGGACATTACTGTTGCTGATGGGCGCTCTATTCGGCGATGTGCGACCAATACTGGCCGGCATCGGTGAGTAAGATGCTTCGCATGAGTGGGGCTCGATGACAGAGTTGCATCATGAGCGGGAAGTTGCGATCGACGGACTGATTCGCCATCGCTACCGCTCATACTCGGCAATCAGTGGCCCCTCAGAGCGTTCGGCCCACAATGCGATCGTTATAAGCCTATAGCAGGAGAACGAGTGATGATGGACAGCTGCGTCTTGCTCAGATGGTGCTCTGAAGAGGGATATAGGAGCGCTGGGCCGAGGATCGAGCCGGTTGACGAGTTGCGAGACAACGTCATCTGCATCGAGTTCAAGGCCCTCCGAAAGGCAAAGGAGCGAGCGTGCGAACGCGGATGATAGAGAAGCTGGAAGCCGGCCGCGTGCAACACGGCCGGTTCGCTACGGTTCCGGGATCAGGCCCTTGCGGCGTGTTCTTTGTACAGGGGCCTTGCGGGTGTGAACTAAAGATAAGTGGATTTGTCCGTCCTGGCTGGGAGCATGTCGCTGTCTCGACGCCGCGGCGCTGCCCGAACTGGGAAGAGATGTGCTTTGTCAAAGACCTGTTCTGGGATGAAGAGGAGTGCGTCATGCAACTGCATCCGCCACATTCGCAGTATGTGAATAACAGCCGATATTGCCTTCACCTGTGGAGACCCACTCATCGGGACATCCCGATGCCGCCGCCGAGCTTTGTAGGCATCGTTGGATTAGGGCCCTCAGACGCAGCAATGTTGTTCGCGCGGATGAGCGCGACATCATGATCAGCTGAGTTAGTTTATCCAAGGGGAAGGTGACGCCGAGCGGCTCCAGGAGCACCGATTCGGCGCCGCCGAACTGAGGCGTTAAAGCGGGTATATGTCAGGACTGATCGCCTGTGCCGTGTGCGGGGGGCTGAGCCCTGAATTAGCTGCTATCAACTAGGAGCAGCTAATAGTGCGCTGATCCCAATAAAGATCGCGGAGCCGTGCTGAACGCGGTTCGGCAGCAACAAAAGCATCTTGCCGGGCCGACGACCGGTCACAAGGAAATTACTGGGCGATCCGGCGACGCGAGTTGCGCACTCTTTGGAGCGAGAAGTGTGCCTGCCGGCGGCATAACGCGATGATGGTGAGATCGAGGTCAACGCGACGGTCGAATTCAGTTTGACGAAGGCGCCGTCGCCCCATCACTGTCGCCCCATCACCCTGACTGCATCCGGAATTACACAAGGTCGGCCGGTCGTCGCCGTGCGACAGCCGTGAGCTCGTCGGCTACCCCGCATCTGGAGCGGGGCTCATGAGCAGAGACGGTCGAGACACCAACTAGGCGCGGGGGAGGTGGTAGCTTCGCCAAAATATCTGGTTGTCAGCTCGTCGTCAGCTTGCCGCAAGATCATTCGCAAGCAGAGCGTAAGCAGCGTATCCCTCCGGCAGCGGCCGCCTTGTGTAGTTTGAGGTGCGGCCCGAGGATTTGACCTTAAGTCTAGCTTTAAGGTCACGTGGCGAATGCAGGTCAATGTGTTGGGCGCCGAGCGTCGACGGCGGTGGAGTTACGACGAGAAGGTTCGCCTTGTCGAAGAGACCTTGCAGGCTGGCGAGACGGTGTGCGGCGTCGCGCGCCGGCACGGGGTAGCTCATAGCCTGCTGTTCACCTGGCGTCGACAAGCGCGCCAGGGTCGACTGGGCGGAGATGCCGTGCCTGCTCTCGTTCCCGTCGAGATCACGCCGGTGGCGGCTCCGATCTTGAGCAGCATGCCACAGCCAGCGTCCTCACCGCCTTCGCCGCATGCAAGGGCTGGCATGATCGAGATCGAGCTTGGCGGCGGCTGTCGCGTTCGCGTTGACCGCGACGTGGACGTTGAGGCGCTGCAACGTGTTCTTGAGCTCCTGCGGCGACGATGATCCCGATTCCGAGCGGCGTCAGGGTTTGGATCGCGACTGGCCACACCGACATGCGCCGCGGCATGCGAAGCTT
Source organism: Bradyrhizobium sp. CIR48 (assembly GCF_014198315.1). Taxonomy (NCBI): domain Bacteria; kingdom Pseudomonadati; phylum Pseudomonadota; class Alphaproteobacteria; order Hyphomicrobiales; family Nitrobacteraceae; genus Bradyrhizobium; species Bradyrhizobium sp. CIR48. Next base: position 91,294 of record NZ_JACIHG010000003.1, on the reverse strand, counting down.
GGCTCTGACGGTTCAGGAGATTCTGAAGCGCGATCCGCACGCGGGCGATCTCTACATCTTCCGGGGCCGCCGTGGCGATCTGATCAAGATCCTCTGGCATGACGGGTTAGGCATGTCGCTCTACGCCAAGCGCCTTGACCGTGGCAAGTTCATCTGGCCTTCGGCGTCGGCTGGGGCAATATCGATCTCGGCGGCGCAGATGGCTTATATGCTCGAGGGGATCGACTGGCGGAATCCGCAATTGAGTTGGCGACCGCAGAGCGCAGGCTGAGCCAAAGCGAAGAAACTGCGGTTGCGGGCACTCTGGGGAGTCCCAACGCCTCCAATCTGTGATTCACTGCGTCGCATGGATGCTGATCGCGACGCCGTTCCGAATGAGGTTGCCGCCCTGAAAGAGGCGCTGGCAGCCGAGCGCGCGAGGGGTTTGGAGATCGCGGCTGAACTCGCGGTCGCCCGCGCGAAAGCGTCGGACGACGAGGCGCTGATCGCCCATCAGAAGCTGCGGATTGCCAAGCTCGAGCGTCAGATCTATGGCCAGCGGTCGGAGCGCTCGTCACGCCTGATCGAGCAGTTGGCGCTGACGTTCGAAGAGCTGGAAGCCGATGCCACCGAAGACGAGCTTGCGGCGGAACGGGCTGTCGCCAAGACGACGACGGTATGCGGATTTACCCGCAAGCGCGGCGAACGTCAGACTTTCCCCGAGCATCTGCCGCGCGAGCGGGTGGTGATCGACGGGCCGACGGCGTGCGAGTGCTGCGGCAGCAGTCGCCTGCGCAAGCTCGGCGAAGACGTGACCCGGACGCTGGAAGTGGTGCCGCGCCAGTGGAAGGTGATCGAGACGGTGCGGGAGAAGTTCTCCTGTCGCGATTGCGAGAAGATCAGCCAGGCGCCGGCGCCGTTCCATGCGATCGCCAGGGGATGGGCCGGCCCGAGCCTCCTGGCCATGATCACGTTCGAGAAGTTCGGTCAGCATCAGCCGTTGAACCGTCAGTCCGAGCGCTACGCTCTGGAGGGCGTGCCGATCGCGCTGTCGACCATGGCCGATGCCGTGGGCTCGGTCTGCACGGCGCTTCAGCCCCTGCTGAGCCTGGTGGAAGCCCATGTCATGGCGGCCGAGCGGCTTCATGCCGATGATACAACCGTGCCGGTGCTGGCCAAGGGCAAGACCGACACGGGACGGTGCTGGGTCTATGTCCGGGACGACCGGCCGTTTGGGGGCGCCGTGCCACCGGCGGCGATGTTCTATTACTCACGCGACCGCAAGGGCGAGCATCCCCTGGCACATCTGGCCCGATATGCCGGTATCCTGCAGGCCGATGCCTATGACGGATACAACCGGCTCTATCTGGCGGGGCGTCAGCCCGGACCTGCTGGTCGCATGGAAGGCGCCCATTCTTCGTCATGGCTGACATCGAAGAGAATGCCCGGCGCAAGGCCGCCGGCAAAAAGGAAATCCCGCTGTCTCCGATTGCGATCGAAATGGTGCGCCGGATCGATGCGCTGTTCGAGATTGAGCGCTCCATCAATGGCAAGAGTGCCGAGGAGCGCCTTCAGGTGCGGCGGACGCTGAGCCGGCCCCTGGTCGAGGACCTTCAGGTCTACATGCGCGAACAGCTCGCCAAACTGTCTCCCGGTCACGACCTGGCCAAGGCGTTCAACTACGTCCTGAAGCGATGGGCGAGCTTCACCCTGTTCCTGGAGGACGGACGGGTGTGCCTCTCCAACAATGCCGCCGAACGCGGCTTGCGAGGCATCGCTCTGGGCCGAAAGTCCTGGCTGTTTTGCGGATCTGACCGCGGAGGGCGCCGCGCCGCAGCCATGTACAGCCTCATCGTCACGGCGAAAATGAACGGCATTGACCCGCAGGCATGGCTTACGGATGTCCTCGCCCGGATCGCTGCCCAGCCGGCTCATCGGCTGGACGAGCTTCTGCCCTGGAATTGGACGCCATCGGCGATCTCTGCTCAAGCCGCATGACCACCCACGTCAACAAGGTCCATCACGTCACCACCATTACCAAGGTCGCCAAAGACCTCGGCGAAGACGAAGATTGGTTGTGGGACATCGCCAACGAAATGGAGACCGAGGACGGCGTCATCTGGGTCTATGGCGTCGGAGAAGACGGCGTCCAGGCGTTCACCGACTTCGGAATCGAAAACCTGATCGAGCTCATCAAGCTCTACAAAGAGAACCCCGGACTGCTCAAGCGGTAACCCTGCGGCCTACGCCGAATGGATACTAAGCAGCCGCGCTCGCTCTGAGGAAAAGTACGCCGAGGAAGCGGGCGAACCGGCATGTATAATCGAGTTAGTGGCCGATCCACACGCCCTGATCAAGCTGACGAACCGAGTCGGTCCGCGGACGGTTACGAATTTGCTCAAACGTTGACGGATCTCGCTCAACGGGAGAGCCCGCCATCTGGGGAATTGTCCGACAAAATGGGGCTCTGCTGCAGCAAGCCGCAGACCTCAGATGCAATCATTCATAGTCCAAGCACCTTAGACCCCAGCACATCCTCTCTGTCGTCCAGCTCAAATCCATCCTCTTCAGCGAGGCCTATCCGTCCTCTGTTCGAATACAGGGCTGCTGAATTGCCCGAGGCCAATGTCAACGGAATCTACGTTGGATGACAGCGGAATGGCTCCTCAATCTGCCGAGCAGCCCTTCATCCCGGATGAGGGCGCTGCACCTGGGGACTCAAAATCATAACGCAGCGGCAATGCGGCAGCAGCGGTATGAAGACCTCAAGAGTCTATTGCGAAGTGATGGGGCGGAAGGTTCTCACAACCTTCAGGCAAAAAGTACGATGTTACGCGAAGCCGGCCTAGATCCGTTCGCCGAACAGACGCGATATAGGTTTGGTACATCTTCGCGCATTGACCAAATCGTGAATGAGGTCACTGACGATGGGGTGATCTATTTGGTCAGCTTGCGTTTCGCCGCAGGTGGCGCCCACACAATCGCAACGTCGACATCGAATGGAATGACGACCCTCTTTGATCCTAATTATGCGGAATTTACCGTTCGGTCAGATCAGATGGGTGAGTTGTTGCTACAGGAACCCGAACCGACATGATATATCGACTGTCGTCACGCAAAGGACGGCGTGAGTGTTTCGGAGGTTGCAACAGACCCGAGGCCCGCGAGTGGATCTTTCGTGATCGATGCCGGACAGCCGCATCGCCTCCGACAGTGCAACCACGGTAGGGAACATGGATGTGGCGCCCTGTACGCGCGCGGCTCTGGTTGAAGATCCCAAAACCGGAACCGACAGTGATAACACTATGCACTGTATTCGTTCGAAGCCTGACGGTCAAACTCTGCGCGGAGCCGACTACAAAGCAATTTTTCTGAATTTACGCCTGGAGCCCCTCTCCGCGGAGCGGGCGCAAGCCGGCTATTAGTTGATCTGGAAGACGTTGTCCGATGGTTTTTATATGATCCCAGTCTCACACCTAGAGCAGCGCGGGCGCGACTCGGCGCTGGTCGGGCTGGTGGATCAGACGCTGTCGCTGCCACGCCCGCACTGGTTGAAGTTAGCAGAAACGTGACTCGGCGCCCCAAAGCCCCACGCATACACGGGGCAAGCGCTGTCCCTACCACGCGCCGCTAACTTCGACGTCACCGTACAGGGACTAGCTTTCCGAAAGCTGACGAACCCGACGAGATTCACAAAGTGCGAAAGCGGCCGGCGTGGGTCGATGTCCTTCTGCCTGGAACCCACCCATCTGTCCAGCGGACATCCGACTGAAGGGTATGTTCAAGCATAGACATAAGCTTATCTCTTCAAAGAGATCGTGAAACTTGCATATGCCATGTGCCGCGAGAAGGTGTCAGCAGAAACCCATCGATATTGCAAAGGCGCGGCTCTGCGGCATCATCCACGAAAGGCAATCCATTATCTCTGCGACTTCGACGACAGCTGGGCCCATCGATCAAGCTCGAAAGTGATCGGACCGGGAGAGAAGATCGACGGCGGACAAGTGCGGAGCCGCCGGTATGCCGTTTTCAGCCAGAGCAATGACGAGTCGTCGGCCCCATGCCGCCGGAAGGCTTCATCGGCGGCGAGGAAGGCGGGTCCTGAAACCCATGAATCCCCCCCGCGACCATTGAGAGCCGCGGGGCAGTTTCGTTCTGCAGATGTGGCGATGCATTGCTTCACGAGCGACGGCCTCGTCAGCTTCTGGAAAGCCTATCGATAATAGGATCAGCTCAATTGATTTCTTGGACGTGAGGCTAGCTTAGACGCCTACAATTTCGATCCATCCAATGTAACAGCTTGGCCCGCAACACGCCGTCTTGGAAGAGAACCAGGGGGGCCATGCCGGGCAAGAGGGCTTTGAGCAGCACTTGGCCGAGGCGCGCCTACCCCATCCGGGTCCTGTCTCCGGTGGCGGCCGCAACCACCATCCCCATCTCTCTGCAGAAGATCGGGAACTTATCGATAAGGCCATTGCCCAATACGCAGCTCAGAAAAAACCAAAACCGAAGACGATTAAGCGCTATACTCAGGCGCTTCGCCGACTTGGACATGATCTTGGCGCTCATCGCCAAAAGATTGATCTGGGAGACCACGAGTCCCTGGTCCGTCACGTCAAGACTTACTTCCCTAACGACGAAGACATGAAGAAAGGGTTGAATGTTCTTCGTGCGTATCATGATCCGAGCTATGTAGCTTCCGGCGGGCGGCCGCGCACGATCCCCTCAGCGGACGACGCGCCCCTCTCAGAGCGGCTTAATGCCAGTGGCATGACGACAGGCAGCGCTGCTCGTCATGATCGTAGTCTTCGCAGATTTTCTAACGCGCTTAATCTTCCGGGCTACTCCATATCCGGGCTAGACTACGCTGCGCGGATTGAATTCGCTCAGAAGTTGTTCCCGAAGGACGAGCTTCTATTGTTCGCGTTAAACAAGGTTCGCGATGCCGAGCACGTTTCCGAAGCGGGTGCGTCTCGGGAGCCCAGCGGTCGTGCTGTGCCGTCGCCCACATTGCATCTTTACCCCGATGACGCCCGCATCATTGATGGCCTGGAAAAGGCAGAGCTGAGCATGCTCAAACCCGAGGAGACTAGCCGGAGAGAAGTTGTTCAAGATCTGGCCCGCAACCAACGAAGATTCGGTGCTTGGCTTCAAAGAAAGGGGCGGGGGAGCATGGTGAGCCGAGTCACCGGCACCAGCGAGCAGCAAAAGTCGTTCAACGACGATTACACGGACTTTAAAAAAGCCCATCGAACCGCGGACATGGGCTTCGATCGTCTGCGGAACTACCTATGGCTCGTCGAGGCGAACGCTGCGCTGGGCGACTTCCCTGACCAGGCGGGTGGGGAGCCGGGCGTGGCGAGTCGAACTCAACGTGGTCGCCGCACCTGCCGTACGAGTTTGCGTGGCCGACGCCGGAAGCGGTACCAGATGGGTCGTCGGCGATCTACCGAGGTCTCAACTCTTTCGTAAATCTGCCGTACTCATCGCAGGAGGTGAGAGATGATGCCCAGTCAGCGCCGGTGGGTAGGGCTGCCGCCACACCGCCGCTCTGCGCCGGACCATCGGGCGCGCCAGCTCAGTCAGCAGACATTTTCCGCGGTCTTCAGTCATTCGTTGATCTGCCGTACACGCCGCAGCAGATGCGAGACGATGCTCAGTCGGCGCCGGTGAGTGGGGCCGCCACTAAACCGCCGCTCTTCACCGGACCGTCGAACGCGCCAGCCCAGTCGTCAGACATCTACCGCGGTCTCAACTCATTCGTTGATCTGCCGTACACACCGCAGCAGATGCGAGACGATGCTCAGTCAGCGGCGGTGGGTGGGGCTGCCGCCAGACCGCCGGTCTTCACTGAACTATCAGACGCGCGAGCTCAGTCGTCGGACATTTACCGCGGTCTCAACTCTTTCGTTGATCTGCCGTACACACCGCATCAGATGCGAGACGATGCTCAGTCAGCGGCGGCGGGTGGGGCTGCCGCCAGACCGCCGGTCTTTACTGAACTATCAGACGCGCCAGCTCAGTCGTCAGACATCTACCGCGGTCTCAACTCTTTGGTTGATCTGCCGTACACACCGCAGCAGATGCGAGACGATGCTCAGTCAGGGCCGATGCTCAGCCCTGCCGGTAAGCCCGCGTTCTTTGTCGGGCGGTCGGGCGTACTTCAGGAGCTTGAGCACATCGGATACCGAGTCGACGAGGAGTGGCAGGAGGGATCCCAGCCGGTGCCGACTTTCTTGCTCGATGTCCTGAATAATATTGGGGTCCTGCCGACCCAGTTCAGCGGCCCAACCCAGGTCTCCATCAACGATGAGACCCACTCGATCACACCGGGGCCGCGAGGACGCCGCGGTGCGCAATTCATCCATCATCCTCGCCCGTCCCCTGTCCCGGGTGCTCAGATCGGCCCCTCGGCTACCGTTGCCTCTGCCGGCCACCGCAGCGGACCCGTGCTGGCTCCCACGCAGTGGCTGGGTGACGAGCATATCCAGCGCGACTATGAGCTCCTGGCGCAGGAGTTGCAGCAGAACAATCCGGATCTCGCCGCCCGGACGCGGTTCGTGGATCCCCTGATTGCCCAAATGTTGCGATCCCCCTCCAAGGAGGTCGCCGAACGAGCATTAGGGTGGGTTCGCCATGATACAGCCGACTTCCTGTTCCTGCCGGTAAGCGATGCCAGCGATACGGATAGACATCGGCGCGGCAGTCACTGGTCGCTGCTGCTGGTTAATCGCCGCGATCAGGGCCGGCCGGTCGCCTATCACTACGACTCCACCCGGGGATACAATGACAGGCCCGCAGCGGAACTCGCAGGACGGCTCGACGCTAACCTGCAACAGGCGCCGATAAGACAGCAGCAGAACGGTTATGACTGCGGCGTCTTTGTCGTGGACGGCACCCGGGAACTGGTTAGGCGATTGGCAGCACGACGGCCGGACCTGAACCTCAACAATCTTGTCATCAATCGGCAGGCACTGCGGGACCGACTAGGCGCTGGTGTCGGCTTCAACTGAACAGGGCGCGCGACTGAGTGAATGCGCTTCTCGCCGATCGAAGATCCGCAATCGGTGTGTTCGCAGAGCATCATAGTGTGTCTCACGTGAGGAGCTGAGTACGCATAGACGAAGTCCGCCCGATTGACGCATGTACGCGGGCACAACGAGCTCTATGATCGGTTGTGTCAAGGTCAGGCGGCTTGCTGACCGGCGGGCTTATCGGCCTGGCGGAGGAGCTTCCATTCCCAGGGCAGCAGTTCGTGCAGGCGTATCGCGGGAAGATCGGCGATCCGGGCCAGGACCTCGGTGAGACAGGCCTTGGACTCGACGTCGTTGAGGCGATAGGTCGTGATCATCGTCAGCACGATGGCGGGACGGTCGGCGTCACGCTGGCTACCAGCGAAGGTCCAGTGGCGCTCCCAAGGCGATGCCTCTCAATGCGCGCTCAGCGCAATTGTTGGTCAAGTAGTTCTGCCATCGTCGAGGAAGCAGTTGAAGTCGTCCCAGCGCCTGAGCATGTAATTCATAGGCTTCAGGACCTCGGAGGAGCGCGAGAGGGCTTCGCGCCCGCGCAACAACCAGGCGTGCATGTGCTCAAGAAGCGGCTTGCTCTTTTCGTGGCGCACGGCGCGCCGCTCGTCGGCGTCCCGGCCGTTGATGGTGCGCTCGATCTCGAACAACGCATCGAGGTGTCTGACCGCCTCCAGCGCGATTGGAGAGTCCGGTTTGCCCTGCACCAAGGCGTCAACCGAGCGGGTCGAGATGACGGCGGTGAGCGCCTTCTGGGCCATGCGCGGCGGCTCCAGGAAATCCGGAAAATAGGAGCGTTTGCGCTGCTTGGGGATCCGAAGCTCGATCGTGCCGGCTCGGGTCTATCGAGGTCAGGTCGCGGCAACCGTTGCGTTCGGCCAGACGCTCGGGGGTCTTCTCGCCATAGGCGGCGCCGATCTGGCAATCCATTTGCGGCTCCATCACGGGCTGGGCGGCAAAGCCGATCATCTCGTGCAACAGATCGGCATCAGAGGTCTTCTCAACGAGCGTGCGCAGGTTCATGGGCGGCTTTGCTCTACCGAGCTACACCATCACTCGGAACACGGCGATGAGCTGATGATCGCCTTTGGATCGGCTCTACGAGAGAGAGTGTGTCGCCCTTTCGCTGGACCATCTGCGAGTATCGCAAGGGCGGGTATCGAATGGCTCGATGATATTGATCCTAAGCCAGACCGTCAGACGGCTTACACATGGCTGATGGGTCCAGTATACTGCTTCGCCGCTCATGCCCGAAACAACATGAAGCTTCATGGCCTGGCCAAGTCATGGCGATCATCTCGCTGCGGCATGCGCTTCGACGCCGCGTTCCAATGGAGCGAAACAGTACCAGGAATGAAGGGCGCGGGGCTTCTGAGTGTAGGGCGGCCCTTCCGGGGTACATAGCGCTTCTCGGGCGCATTACGAGAAATGTCGGAACACGCATTATCGCGCAGTCGTCAGCCGCGCAAGCACGGTGGCGTCAGTATCGACCATGGGGGACCACGAAACGGTGGCTGGCCATCATCGATAGGGTACGGAGCGTGCTGAAGTTGTTCGACGCGGCCCATTCTTCTGAAGCGGCGCCGGGTCGAGGAGCGGATCGGGTCCTCCTGAACGCGAAAACCTTTGCTGCTGCGGCGCCGCCCGGAGCGAGATTAGCTTAGGCCCTCATAGCAGCCTGCCGGAATTAGACATGGTAGTGCTCAGGGATGTTTCGCCTCTCCGCAGCTGCATCATTGCGCGCGGGCCCACCAGGTGGGAAAGACCTCCGGCATCCGCCAGATGTCAGACATACTGCACCAATCTAAGGTAATCGTCTGTGAGGACAGGTGAGCGAATAGAACAAGCCGCGTCTTCAAGGAAGGTGGTCAGAGTCCGACTAGCCCGATTGCGGACTTCGACAGGTTGCCGGCCCGGCGCGCGAGTACGGAGGATTGCAAGTTCGGAACTGACCAGGTCAGCCGCTGCTGCGGCGCAATCTGAGGCAGAGAAGCAACCAGCAGACATGACAGCTTTTGCCAGTCCCAATGTGGTGAGCCAACCCGCATAGATCAGCACGGCCCCGTCTGTCTCATTGAGCCCAGAGAGCTCCTCAATTGCAGCAGCATGGACTGATGCCGCTCCAACTGACCGAAAGAGATCGGCTATTTCGTCACGCGTGGCTTTAGAGAGGAGGCAGCGGCCGAGATGTGATAGGAGCGCCTCAGTCGGACCTTCGAAGATGCGAAGGATGCGAGCGTCTCGATAGATTTTCGCTAAAGGGGCTCCCTCATCGTAACCACGGCCACCTAACAGCTGGACGCATTGATCAGCAACAAGGCCGCACCACTCCGAGGACAAAACCTTCGTTGCCGACGCAAGGTGGACGTTTGGCGCGCCCAGCGCTGAAACAAGTCGGCAGGATGCGGCCAGCATCGCCTTCACGACTTCCCGCCGCAGGACCATCTGTCCAAATAATTGCTCGATGTAGCTGTTCTCGATCATACGCAGTTTACCGAGCCGGCGATGGCTTGCATAAGAGGCTGCGACCTGGATAGCGCGCTCAAGGGCACCAAGACCCATAGCAGCCACACCGATACGGCCGCGGTTCATACTAGATGCCGCCGCGCCCCAGCCGTCTTGATCGCGAGAGAGCACGTAAGAACGCGGCACCTCGACATCGTGGAACTCCAGGGTATTTTGAATGATGCCACGTAGACCGAGTGTGCGATGCTCGTGCGTGACCTTTAGGCCTGGAGTTTGCCTGTCAAGGAGTACACCAACGAGCCGACCTTTTGCATCGGGTCCAGACGCGCGCGCAAAGCAAACGATCCAGCGAGCCCAGTCAGCGAGGCCGATCCAGATCTTGCGGCCAGAGATACGAACTTTATCTTCGCGCATGAGAGCCGAAGCCTCTATGTGCCTCGGGGCCGAGCCAGCTCCGGGCTCCGTCAAAGCGAAAGCGCAGAGATCGCCGCGTGTTGCACCCCAAATGATATGCTTTTGTTCGGGGATGTGCGGTGCCGCTTGGATGCAGGGCAAGGCCAGGAAGTTATGGATGACGAGGGTAGAGGCAGCGGAGACATCGAAAGATGCAGTGGCGGAGATGAGGTTGATGGCCTCCTGCAAGGGAAGAGCTAATCCGCCATGCTCCCCTGGTGTGGTGAGCCCGAACAGTCCATGCCTTGCCAATATGCTGTGTAGGGTCGGAGGGAATGCTCGGCGGTCATCCGCGTCAGCGAAATTCAGCTGACTGAGGTCAGCGATCAAACTGGAGTATAGTGCAGCCGCACGGCCCTCGGCTCTGCGTTCCTGCGCCTCGCTAAATTGGGCGTAAACTTGAGTATAGATAGTCATAAGGCCCACAATGAACCCGGTCGCGCTTCGTGCCAATTCATCCCCGTGGCTATCTCGGTTACACATTGGTATAGTGTGGATGCAAGCGCAGCATAAGCACGTCTCCGGTATTCGAATTTATTGCGGCCGCTGCGCGGGCTCTCATCAAGATAAGCTTGTCGATATAACCTATCGGAGCCACGCGCTGGTAGGGCGCGCCGCTCTAGAACGGGCCGATTGCTTGTCGGGCGAAAGACGATGATAGTATGATGTCGTGCAGGCGCAGAATGCGGCGGCCTGAAAGTTTGTCGTACCCCGTGCAGATAATCTGGGCCGGGCGCGGCGGCGGACGCGCTGATCGCGGCAGGGGACTATCACCCATCACTGCCGTTGGCCACGATCATTGGCCCTGGTGCGATCGGCAGCGCTCACACCTTTGCGATGTGCTCACGCTCTCGGCCTAATAGCGTTCGCGAAAATCATGCTCAAGCAAGAACCTAAACCGCGATCACGATTGATCCTTTGCCGCCGCCTTCGCGGACCCTTCATCTTCTCAACGTGGCGCCAGGTAGATCACACACATTCCATGACGCCGGCTTGAGCGTCGCAACCTCCCGCGGGCAAAGGCCACGCTTTGCGAGGGCGCCGGCTTGACCTTGTCCGGCGCATTCTCGGTATTTGCCACCATCAGATCATCGTGCCGGAGCTCGAGCCGCTCGTGAACTGTCAGGGGAACGAAGCTTCTGGCCTCGACGCTCACCTCCATCCTGCTTCAGATCACGATTGAGCAGAAAGAGCGACAAGCCGCCGCCTTGTTCGGCGACTGCCCCTATCTTGAGATACGGCACATCAGGCGCTGGGAAAGTCCGACCAGTCTATCGTCAGTATTGTTGTACGACGCATAGCAGGCTTCCGTCTCGACTTGCGCGTGCAAAATGCTTCCGCGACCAACGCGGCTCATATGCGCAAAAGGAAAGAAGATAGTTTGGCGCCACGCACCTCCGCCTGTCTTAGTCCTGATCGGCGCGATGACGTTCACGAGTTGCGCCAGGCAGGCAACTCTCGCCCAATCGGCGTGATTCAACATGGAATGCAGGCGCCGCCGGAGGCGAGCGCGTCCTCCATTGTATAGAGTTCCTCAAGGATCGGGGGCGCCATTGACCAGCGGTCTACCGCCGGGGCAACCTCGTTGCGCGTTCGATACCAGACGTTCCATTCGTCGAAGCTCAGCACAAGACGCTTTTTGGAGCGCCGCTTGGCCGCAACCGCATCAGCTAGGACGACGACCTCATCGATGAAGCCGTCCATCACGTCGGTGCTCGCGAGAAATGAGGCGCTGTGACTGTAATTCTCGAGATAAGTATGGATTGAAATGTAGTCGACGTAGTCGAAGGAGTGTTTGAGGACCGTTTCCTCCCATTGGCCGAAACTAGGCATGTTGCGCAACGATGAACCGCACACCGCAAGTTCGATGGTATGGTCCACCCGCCGCATCATTTGGCCGCCTCTCTTGCAACTGCCCCGTAAGCGGCGGCACTGTTTTGCCCTATCTGCCAGGGCCCGCCATCTCATTGCCGAGGCACCACAGCTCGATCCCATGAGGTCGTCCTCCAGCCGAGCTTGCGGCGGAGCTCCGACCACGCAGTTCCTCCGGGATGGTTGCAGTATCTCGACCAGATTGCGAGCGGCATCGCCGCCGCGGGTCCCCCGATTGACGGCAATCATCGGCGCGACATCGGCCGCCGTGCACCAGCCCGTGAATTCATTGGTGCCGAAGCTGTTTGGCTCGGTGCTGAACCAGGCCAAGTGGAGGCGCGCCGGCCTCGTCTCTAGTGGTCCAACGCCGTCCTCCCAATTTGTAATCGGAGACGAGATTGCGCCAGGATATCGAACGAGGGGCGGGCCGAGCTCCTTCACCAGCGACAGCACGTCCTTCCGAAAACCTCTTTTGTCTGCGCTCCGATGGCCGGGCTCGTAGATGCCACCATAGATGCATCGGCCCAGATGTTCGACAAAAGCACCAAACAGACGAGGTCCGTGCGACCAATGGTGAAGTCGCGATCGATCAGAACGTTGGCTTTCATCAAATTCTTCTCGGCTGGCCTTCGGCTGATGATAGTTACGACGTGGCTGATGGTGTGCGAAAGGAACGAATCAAAATTCGTGCCGGTACCGGAGAGAACTCCATGAAGCCGATCCGCATCTATTTTGGGAGTTGCTGAGTGCGGGCCTTCGGCAGCGACGTCGTGGGGATACCGGAAAGGAGCCACAAGGAATTGGGATGTCGACGATCCGCATCGAGCAGGGCAGCGAGCTAGTCTCGCGCAATCTTCTGAGGGCTACAGCACGGCGTCACACTGTGTTTGGCGGCCCGGCAAGCCAAACGACAGTGCGTCCAGGCCCTTCAACGGTCGCTTCCGGGCCGAATGTCTCAACGCCCACTGGTTCCTGTCCCCTGCGGACGCCCAGGAAAAAGTGTAGACTTGGCGCAAATTATTATAACGAGGAACGGCCCCATGGGGCGATCGGCAATCGACCGCCGATTTTGCTGCACAACCACGTCGGCGCAACCAGCCCGCCAACGTGATAAGGCGAAAAACTCTAGTTTTGGGTGGTCCAAACTTCGGTCTCGCTACAAGAGGCGTAAAACTCTAGTTTTGAGTAGTCCAAAGTTCGGTCCCGCTGCATCCTCAGAAAAAGTCATTCCCCGTGATCTGCTTGGCCGTATGCTCAACAGCGTCGATTGCGCAACCTGCTGACACACACTCTCTGTAACACAGATATCATGGTAGGACGCTGCGGCGAAGTTGGCGGCCCCTAGGCGAAGCGGAGCCCATCCGCGGAAAAAAATAGAGCCTACAGTAAATCATGACACTTCAGCAGGATATCTCGTGGTTTTTGATGATGCGCATTCTCGCTGAGGGGTTTCAAATAAGCCTCTCGCCATCAGATGTAAGTGCGAGCCAGGAAAGGGCATGTGGGCGCTTGGGTCCACGGGCAAGAGGGTCGAAAGCGGTAGGCGGCACCCGATAAACCCAGACGAAGGGTTCGAACACTCGGCAGAGGCAGCTTCGTGAGACTCAAATAGCGACACACTTCCATCGCAGTGCTGGACCCGTTTTACCTTGGCCAAGGCTCTGTCGCCGCCGAAGGAAAAGTCACAAGCAAGTTCGGTCTGGGCTCTACCGCCGTTCATACGGATTAGCCGATGGGTTCGGCCATTGGCACGGCTTGCTAGGGCTACGTTGCAAGCTCGCCGAAGCAAAACCCTGGCATTCGTGCCAGGGTTTTGCACGGTCATCGACACTTTGAGAAAGTGGATCAGAAGTCCATACCGCCCATGCCGGCGCCCGGGGGCATCGCGGGACCGGCGCCGCCCTTCTTGGGCAGCTCGGCGACCATGGCTTCCGTTGTGATCAGGAGCGCGGCCACCGAGGCAGCGTTCTGGACCGCGATACGGACCACCTTGGTCGGGTCGATGATGCCCTTGGAGACAAGATTGCTATACTCGCCTGTCTGCGCATCAAAGCCATAAGAGTACTGCTCGTTGTCCAGGACTTTGCCGACCACGATCGAGCCGTCTTCACCAGCGTTCATCGCGATCTGGCGGGCCGGCCAGGAAAGCGCCTTGCGCACGATCTCGACGCCGGTCTTCTGGTCGTCGTTCTTGGTGCGCAGGCCCTTGAGCTGCTCGGAGGCACGGAGCAGGGCGACGCCGCCGCCCGGGACGATGCCTTCTTCCACAGCCGCGCGGGTCGCATGCATCGCGTCATCAACGCGATCCTTGCGCTCCTTCACCTCGACCTCGGTCGCGCCGCCGACGCGGATCACCGCGACGCCGCCAGCGAGCTTGGCAAGACGCTCCTGGAGCTTCTCACGGTCGTAGTCCGAAGTGGTCTCCTCGATCTGCGCCTTGATCTGGGCCACGCGCGCCTCGATGTCGGCCTTCTTGCCGGCGCCGTTGACGATCGTGGTGTTCTCCTTGTCGATCATCACCTTCTTGGCGCGACCGAGCATGTTGAGCGTGACGTTCTCGAGCTTGATGCCGAGATCTTCCGAGATCGCCTGGCCGCCGGTCAGGATCGCGATGTCCTGCAGCATGGCCTTGCGGCGATCGCCGAAGCCCGGAGCCTTGACGGCCGCGACCTTCAGGCCGCCGCGCAGGCGGTTCACGACCAGGGTCGCGAGCGCTTCACCTTCGACGTCCTCGGCGACGATGACCAGCGGCTTACCACTCTGCACCACGGCCTCGAGCAGCGGCAGCAGCTCGTTCAGCGAGGAGAGCTTCTTCTCGTTGATGAGAATGTAGGCGTCGTCCATCTCGACGCGCATTTTGTCGGCGTTGGTGACGAAGTAGGGCGAGATGTAGCCGCGGTCGAACTGCATGCCCTCGACGACGTCGAGCTCTGTCTCGAGCGACTTGGCCTCTTCGACCGTGATCACGCCTTCGTTGCCGACCTTCTTCACGGCGTCGGCGAGGAACTTGCCGATCTCGACATCGCCGTTGGCCGAAATGGTGCCGACCTGGGCGATCTCCTCATTCGAGGTGACCTTCTTGGAGTTCTTCTGGAGATCCGCAACCACGGCTTCGACCGCGAGGTCGATACCGCGCTTCAGGTCCATCGGGTTCATACCGGCGGCAACCGACTTGGCGCCTTCGCGGACAATCGCGGCGGCCAGGACGGTCGCAGTGGTGGTGCCGTCGCCGGCAGCATCCGCCGCCTTCGAAGCTACTTCGCGCACCATTTGCGCGCCCATGTTCTCGAACTTGTCGTCGAGTTCGATGTCCTTGGCGACGGCAACGCCGTCCTTGGTGATGCGAGGCGCGCCGAACGACTTGTCGAGCACTACGTTGCGGCCCTTCGGGCCGAGCGTGACCTGCACGGCATTGGCGAGGATGTCCACGCCGCGCAGCATGCGGTCCCGCGCGTCTACTCCGAATTTGACTTCTTTGGCTGACATAAAGATTCCCTCAGTTCTTGTTATCTCATCCTTCAGCGCGCCTAAGTGGGCGCTCGTCAGGGAGTGAGCTGTGCGAGCGCTTGGTTAGGCGGCCTTCTTCTTGGGAAACGCATCGGTGAGAACGCCCATGATGTCGCTCTCCTTCATGATCAGCAGCTCCTCGCTGTCGATCTTGACTTCGGTGCCCGACCATTTGCCGAACAGCACGCGGTCCCCGACCTCGATGTCGATCGGAATCAGCTTGCCAGTCTCATCGCGGCCGCCCGGGCCGATTGCAATGACTTCGCCCTGCGAGGGCTTTTCCTTGGCTGTGTCGGGAATGATAATGCCACCAGCGGTCTTCTCATCGGCGTCGATGCGCTTGACAACGACGCGGTCGTGAAGCGGGCGGAAATTCATGCGAGTCTCCTGAGCGTTGAACAAGTTAGAGATAGTCACATTGTGACAAGCCCAATTATAGCAAGGATCAGGCCAAAAATGGGCTGAACGATCGATGCCTGCAGTTCTACTGAATCGTAGCCTGGCCAACGTTTGTCTTTGTCCGGAAGCAAACGCCCTCAGCTACACAGCCCGCCAAGCTGTTGCTAAAATGACATTGCGTTTCGTCGAAACATGGATTTGAACCCAGGGGTCCTCAACACTGCACGGGCGGCCGTTACACCGATCGAAGCGCCGCGTGTTTCAACGACGACCGCGTGGTTGGCAAATGATTGCTTCGTCTGACGGCAGCATCTAGCAGTTGACGCCGGCGACCTGCACAAGACCCGCTCGATGAGCATCGCTCGATCAGTCTGACGTAGTCGCAATAATATGCCAACTATCGCGAAAACTCAGGCGATGTTTCCTGTGGGAGGCGGCGTACTCCAAGAAAGGCCATCATCGAATTGTCCGTCTCCAGACGTCGCACGGTCGCTCACACCTGTTGCATTTACCCCGATCGAGTGATCGAAGATGATCGCTGCGGAGGCGTGCACGCGGCAACGCGTGCGTCGGAGCTTTGACCTCATACGCTCTTCTCCGAAGGACAGATGATTCCGAAGAAGGGATCGCCCGGAGCTGCTCGCAAATGCGTCAGCGAATCTGAGATGATGACCGTCAGTCGGCAGAGCACATTTTGCGCAACTGTGATCGAGGTGATTGGCTAGCTGCTGCGCACGAGAGATCAGCCTGCCGGGCACGTTTCAAAGAGAACCGACGGCTGACATTCGGCGCGAAGCCGTTCCGCCGCTCCGAAAGGCGGACCGGACACGACGATCTAGCTCACAGTTGGCGCGGCTCCCGAAACCAAGCGGCACTTTGTATTGCTGGGCAGTCGCTGCAGCTCCCGTTCGACAGGCGTCCCTTTTGGTGTTGATGGCGTCCAAATAGCTGTCATGGATCGAGGGACCGACGGGCATATGAATCATATACGTTGATATACGTTGTGCCGGCGCGTCTGGCGTGTGAATTGGCGTCAAAGGCGAAATTCATCCGATCTCCGCGCCCATGGAAAAAGCACCTGTGTCGTCTGCCGAAGTTCACCAGCACATTGTTTCACGTCTTCAGAAGCCGAATCCCGTCATCCTCGATATCGGCTGCAATGACGGGACCGATACGGAACAGTTTCTCAACCTTTGCCCGCAAGCTCAGCTCTACTGCTTTGAGCCGGACCCGCGAGCGATCGCGCGCTTCAAGAAGAAGCTGGGCCCATCCCTCTATAGGGTGAAGCTGCTTGAGATCGCGATTAGTGATCGAAACGGGATGATCGACTTCCATCCAAGCAATGCAGATGGTGATGCGAAGGAATGGGACCTCTCCGGCTCAATACGCCGCCCGAAGAACCATCTTACTGAGTATGAGTGGGTTCGGTTCGGTCGCCCTGTCTCGGTTGAAACGCGGCGGCTGGACGACTGGTGCAGCGAAGCCAAGCTGAATACGATCGATTTCATCTGGATGGATGTCCAGGGGGCCGAAGCGGACGTTATCGCCGGCGGCATGCAGACCTTGAGCAACACGCGCTTCGTCTACACAGAATATAGCGACCGCGAGCTCTACGAAGGGCAGTTGTCCCTCCAAGCTATTCTTGACCTGTTGCCATCATTCGAAGTGGCGGCCCACTATCCCCGCGCGGTGGAGGGTGATGTATTGCTCGAAAATAAGCGCTTCTAATGGCGACTCATATCGGGCGCCTCATTCATTGCTGGTAAACCTGACCGGCGCGCTTAGCCGCCCAAAGCTGCACAACGGGTGATCATTCGAGCGGATATCGGTGGCCGGAGGGGCGCTCCGGTTTCCGGTTGCCATTACAGACCCCGCGCATGACATCCGCGTCGGGGCGGGGGGGTTCCGACAGTGCCACGATCGGAACGGTCGTCAACGAACTCGGTCTGCGCGACTCGGTACTGCGACTCTGGAAGCTCCGGCAGGAGCCGGCATCGGCGGCGTTGGGCCCGCCACGCAGGCGACGCCGATGTCGGCGGACCAGGCTTCGGAGATCGTCCGCCTACGCCAGCAGAACGAACGGCTAAGCACGGAGCGCGATACTAAAAAAGGTCGGACTTGGGAGCTTTGTGAGTTGAACCGCGAGCAGTTGCGCTGAAATGCAAGTGGATCGTGCTCGACACGACCATGAGCGAGGCGGGGGCGTAGAGACCTATGAGAGCGCTCGAGGGTTGCGCCACGGATAAGAAGTGGTGTTTTTGAGGAGCGCCTGACTGCAAGGGTCTCTCTCTCTCTCTCTCTCTCTCTCTCTCTCTCTCTCTTGTCCTTTAAACAAGGCCGGTACGCCGCGAGGAACTGTAGCTGCAGACAGCATTATATCGCAGGTCCGGCCATCCGTTGCGCCGCGGCGTGTGGAACGTTTATGAACCACTTCATGGAAATCCCGGCTGTGCTGCACTTCCGAGCAGGAGTCGGCCGGCGCTTTGGAGCGTTCCCTCGTTTAAAGCTGCGTGCTGAGCAACCACGAAGCTGTCGCACATGGCCCGCGCCAGATTGCTGGTGGTAGAGAGCGACGCACTTCCAGCGAGACCGCTCGCAATGTTGCAGACCTCAGCGCTCTGCCGCGCGGCGTTCGTCGCGGCGAGTCGCATCAGCGTCGCTGTGTTCGGGTTTACCGCATCCTTGAGCGCTTCCTTCCACAGCTGCTCGGTGGCCTCATAGAAGAAGGAACGGGCGGAACGCAGCATAGCTTCGGCTCTCGCCATCTCCAGTTGGACATAGCCGCGCTCTGCCATCACGGGCGCTCCAGTGATTGAGACGCGGCTTCCGGACATGGCGATCACCTCGTTTAGCGCGGAGCGCGCAATACCGATGCCGACAATCGCATGCGCCTGCGCTGCGAAAGTGACGGACGGATAACGATAGACCGGCGCGTCGAGTGTCGGCGGACCGCCGCGGATCAAGGTCCATTCCTCCGGTACAATGACATCGGTGACAACGACGTCGTGGCTGCCGGTGCCTTGCAGGCCGATGACGTCCCAATTGGGGCGGATTGTCACCTTCTCGGCCGGCATCACGGCTACACGAGCAAGGCCCCCGGTCGGATCGTCTTCCACAGTGATGCCAACGGCTATCAGATCCGCGCCCGGTGAGCCGCTGGCGAATGGCCACACGCCGTTTAGGACAAACCCGTCGGTGCTTCGCCTGGCGGGCTGAAGCGGGAAAAGCGCACCTGCCAAGACCACGTCAGGTCCATTCGCGTATACCTTGCGAAGCGTGTCGTCCGGAAGAGCAGCGAGGTAGCGAGCCCCATCGCCGAAGCTGGCGACCCAACCGGCGGAGCCGTCGGCTTCGGAAATGCGCTCGATCAGGCGACAAAAGTCGGCGGGCGTTCGCTCCTCGCCGCCGAATCGCTTGGCGACCAAAGCCCGATAGACGCCAACGCGCTTGAAGCCCTCGATGATCTCGTCTGGAATCTTCTGCGCGCGGGCGAACTCGTTTCGACGCGCGCGGATATCGACCAGTAGCGGCGACAGATTATCCCAGGTCGCAGCCGTAGCGTCGGCTTCTGAAGTGATCTTCTCTGGTGGAGCGTTCATAAGCTGTCCTCGGTGTCTTGAGCCGATCGATGCCGTGCTTCATTGATTTGGATTGTGCGCGCATGGCGAAGCCGGCCGGATTGATACCCAGTCTGCAGGGATCGTCGAAACTGTCGCAGTTGATATCGACTGTGATGCGATTACAGGCGGTTTCCAGTCTAAACCACACCCCGAACGATTGGCTCAAAAAAAAGGTGTTGAGGGCTTGGAAGACTGACGGAGGGCTGTCGATGCTGTCATTGAGGCTGAACCGGCAAAGCAACCGATATGCGGCAGCGAGATCGATCCGCCTCTGCTGCACTATGTCTCCAAGGGCTGACGGCAGCGCTCGTTTTGTCATGTCTTCTCCAACGGACTTTGTCACACTTGGGCTCGGCCGGCTCGAACCAATTGTGAATGCCTGACTTGGCGACCGCGAGGTTGCCCAAGCCTGCGGCTCTTTTCCATGTCCCCAGCAATCGACATGCCATCAATCAAGTCTGCCGGCCGTGTCTGAATCCAGCGAGATCACGTCGCTCGTGCCGCGCCGGCAGGATGTTCGCGCCTCCCGTGTCTGATTCCAGGCACAAGACGTCATCAACCGAACACGGCGGAAGGAGAACGACTGAAGTGGACCTCGACCGCGAACCAGTCGGGCTCGGCTTGCCTGCTGGAGTTTCAGGCCCGCTCTGATCTCCTGACATTACCAACAGCGCAATTTACCGTGCTCGCGACTGTGGGTGAGCTGTTGGTTAGAAGCGGACATGAGACGGCAGGTATTCAACAAACGTGACGGCGGCGTCAGGGGCTGCCATTGCAATCAAGTCGCTGTCCTATGTACTCCAAGAGTGCCCCCGCTCATGCAAGCGAAAGGCAAAAAGCTTCCTAGATGCTTGAGTTGTCGAGGTTCACCAGTAACTGATCCAACTGTTCCTGTTTTGTCGTACCAAACGCAAGAGATTCGCGCAGATCCCTGCCGTGACTTACGCTTTTCGGCGCCTCTCTCTTCAGCGAGCTCCAGATGCTTTAGATCATGACTGAGCTTGTCCAACTCGCCAGCAACAGCGACACGATTGGCTGCTCGTCTTTTGCTGAGATCAGTGCTGTACAGGGCTCTGAGATAGGATCGAGTTGGGGCGCGTCCGGCGAGGTCCGTGATTCGGCACGCCGAAACTGGAAATCTTCTCACGGTCGCTCCGGTACGCACCGTACGCTTATCATGCGATCAGATCACTCTCGCTGAGAGTGTGCATTGTCCGGTCAGTAGGAAGCTTGCGCGCGCATGGCGAAGCCCAATCTGCCAAATAACCACCCCGGGCGGAATCGTCCGCGCCGCAACGGTTACTTCTTTTGGCGGGCGTCCGGAAAGGCCATTGGGTGCAAAGAATTGGCGGCGCAGGTGTCTCCACGTGGCGCTGACATCAAGGTGTGCAGCGGCATCACTGATATGGACGAGCAGGCCTTGGTATGCTCGTTCTGCCTCGCGGTATATCCTATGGAACGTCGTCAAGCGAGAGCCGGTTGCCGGCGTTGAGAGACCGGAGTGCGCTTGCTCGCGATATGTACCCCAGCCGGGGACGTGCCGCCGGACGCCAGTACACGATGGATGTCGCCGGCGGCGCTCGGCGTCTTTTGACCCGCGCGTTCGATCTTCCTGCAAATGCGTGGCGCGCCAGTCATACGAGAAAGTTTGTGCGACGAAGGCTCGATCGCGCGCTGCCGCGGGGCCGGGATAGTTGATCAACAGATACGCCGTGACCTGCCAAAATCGAAACCGAAGCGCGGTCACATACGTAATCGAAGCACTCCAGTCGCCAATCATGGTGACGACTCAATAAGCGCCGGACTGGCTGCAGTTGTGCGTCCTTCGGGGTAGGAAAAACGCGCAGGCCTCGCCTCGTGCTGGTTGACCGAGACAGTTGCCTCCGGCCGCCTTGAAAGAATGGACGGCAGATCTTTACCTTCTTTTTATAGCGATCACAGTCGTTCATCATTGATGGCAGATGCGGGGGAGACCGTCCGATCCCGACGCGAGTAGCATTTTTCTTTGCATCCGCCGGATGGGTAGTCTTGGTAGACGTAATCCCTGCTCTATGTGATCTTCGGCCCTAGCTGAGCCTGGTGATCATAGCAGGACCAGAGGGGGCTGCCGGATCGCGGGTGAGAGCTGCCGGAATTGTCGCGTGTTCCGTTAGGCCGAGAGCTCAGCCCCTGCATGCCTCGCACCGCGATCTGCCGCTTGCACCACGTCTGTTGGCCTAGCGCATCAACGTGCAGGCATGAATAGTGTAGCCCGCGGTATGAGTGCTTCTTGGTGCTGGCCTCGCGTCGCCAACATGAGCACGTAGAATACGATAAGAATTAAGAGGCCGCGCATACCAAAGATCTTCTCGAAGCTAGGACAATTGTGGAGCGGATTGTATTCGGTGCATTTAATGCAGCCGATGCATGAGCGAATCGCACGGAACTCAACCGAAGCCCTACATCAGGCGGCAAACGACCAGCCGGCCGGCGAAGGTGCCGGCGTCAGCTCAGCAAATCGACCCTGCCGGTGCCGAGCCGATACAGGCCCCCGACGACCTTCAGTCTGTTCTGCTCAACTGCCCTGTTCAGAATCGGCCCCGTCGATTTTAGTTTGTTGACGTTATCGATTACATTTTGTCGGGTTGCTAGGACGAACGTGTCACCGGTTTGCTGGCGAGATACTTTTACCGCAGGCGCAAGCGCAGCGACGAGGGATGAAATGTGCCCCGGCGCCGGCTTATGGTCGTGGAGCGACTTGATCGTGGCGTCTATCGCACCGCAATGATCGTGGCCAAGTACCAGGATCAGCGGCGTGTTCAGCACGGCCACCGCATATTCCATACTGGCGAGCGTGTCATCGTTGGCGAAGTTGCCGGCGAGGCGGCAGACAAACAGATCGCCAAGTCCGCTGCCGAAGACAAGTTCAGGCGCCACGCGAGAATCGGCGCAGCTCAAAACCGCGGCATATGGATTTTGCCCATCCACCAAAACCGGGCGCTCGCGCTTGAAATCGTCGCTTCGTGATACGCCTTGGACATAGCGATCGTTCCCTTCCATCAGCCGGTTCAGGGCAGTCTCCGGCGAGATCAGGTTATCTGGCTTGGGCGGCGTTCTTGCTTCCTTAGCATCGACAATGTTGTTGCCAAGCCGCAGGCAAACCGACGAAATAGCGAATTGCAACAGCGAGCGGCGCGAAGGCGCGATCTTGGTCAGATAGGTCGGAGAATGGCCTGCATGCATGCATCTCACCTCATCGCGCGGCTTTACGCCACCCGGTGGCTTCGGCTTCCGCTTCGCTGCAAAGCCAGCGTTCACCGGGCTTCTTCGTCATGTCGATTTGTTCGTAACTGAGTTGCCCGGGCAGGTGATAAATGCGCTCGCCGTTGCGGTCTACGGTGCCCTTTATCAGGCACTCGGACGAGGGCGGGTCCGATAGCAGCGCGGATCCGAGCAGGAGTTCCTGAGCGTCGATCGGAACCGAGCTCGCGCCGATGATGATCGTCCCCTTGTTGCGGCGACGCCAGTCCCAGGGCGCGATGAACGCCCCCGACCATAGCCCCGCATAGGCTTTGCTCGCCACAACCTCATAGACAACGTAGCTTTGAGTAGAAGGGCCCGACGATAATGCCCAGCCGGAGCGTACCATCCAGGCGTTCACGTCCTCGCCTTCTATGAAGCAACTGCCGCGTGATCTGCCGTATTCATCAACTCCTGTGGTATGACAATCCCACGTTCGTCCGTTCGAATGCTTGATCAGCTCGTCGCGAGCAGCTACGCCGCAAGTCCATTTCCGACCGTGGGCGTCGAGGCAAATCTGATCAGTCTCAGGAGCTTCGATGCCTGAGAGCCGAAGCTTAGTTTGCTCGATCTCAATCGTATTGCCGTCGAGGATGCGAGGAGGGCCGCTGAGCTTCGCTGCGCAGACCGGAGATGTGATGACAGCGAACAATGCGACCATCATTACGCGGTGTTTCATCCCAACAATAACCTCTCGCTCTTGATCCATGTTCACGCACGATCCGGCGCCGCCACATTCGACTGCTTAGACGCTATGTCCGTTATTCGGCCGACATCTTTCGACGTTTTTTCTTAAAAAGGGTGGCCGTCATTTCCAATGCTACGACCTTACGCTGCGTGAGGTTCAAGCGATTTCTTCCGGTGTGCGTGTCGCGGTACCCTTCGAACCTCGCCGGTCTCTCTCCCTGGGCGCGCACTGCACCCTCTCCACCTGAGGAGGAGATCCGCATCGCTCGGCCGCGAACTCGGTATGCGGGAGAAAGCCGAACCTCGGAACGCTGTTTCTCACGCGGTTGAAGAACAAAAGTCGCCTGTGAATCTTAAGGGTCGAGTCGAAGTCAGGAGGGGAGGAGCAATCTGGCTATGCTTTGTGGCGGCCACCATCGGCAAGGCTGCCGACGGTATCAGCAAGAGCGATGACATTTCGCCGTAAAGTCTTGTCAGGATCTGTTCGAAAGAAACCTGGTCTTGCTTCTTCTGAGATCTGGACAAAGGCGCCACGGAGTTCAGCTCAATGTCCGCTGCGTAAAATGAACCGGTATCGTTTGCGCAAACCGCGCAAGACCCGGAGGCCTCTTTCGGAGGGTCAACCAGGGTGGTCGTTGATGCCAATTCCGTTCTGGCTTTTCGCACGTCTGCGCTGCACCATATCTCGTTCGTGGTGCCGCCGCCGCGTTCGGACAAGGACCGGATTGTCATGACCCAGGCGGCGACTGGCGGCCGCTCTCTCGTGGTACGCTTCACCGCGATCACATGTGGAGAGTTACCCACCAAGCCCGCGTGAGGGCGTGCGTTTGCGCCAGGGAAATTTTGGAACGGCAACCTCCGTGGCTTCGTTGTATACGCGCCGGGCGAGGGGTAAGCCGCCCGCGTGTTCGGAGGATCGCGAGTGTCATCCTGATGCCATTCGGTGCGAGGCCTCAATCCACAACATGGTTGCCCCATCGCGGCACTCGGGCAGGGTAGCTCTGGTGCGGTTTAGCCGACTCAAGCTACAAATCATTCGCAACAACCTCACTACACAATGGGAATGAAATGGTTGCAGCCCCCCGGAATTTTCCGGTCTCTTCCTACGCGCTTGAAGTGGATGGTCGACTCAGAGCCGAATTCGCAACCAGAGACGGCGCCAGGGCAGGCGGAGCAGAACTAAAGAGGCGGTTTCCCACGCTTCAAATCCGGATATTTGACGCGCAGACGAATGCGCGCGAGGAAATCTAGCGCCGACTCAGTTCGGTCCTCGAAGCCTCGCGCACGGCTCCGGGGCTCTCGCCGGGGGCACTCGGATAAGGGCCGGTGCTCAGAGGGCATTGCCGGCCCACTGACACTGCCCGATTACTGTCTTAACGCGTTTCGTCGCAGCACTCGATCCCGCGTGCCGCCTCGGCGTCGGCATGCTTACGCTCTTGCGGGTGCCAGTCAGTCGCGCGATGGGCGGCGCGCACGCGGGATCGGGCTTGGGCCCGAGGCATCTTCAGGCCTGGTCCCTTGAACAGTGGCATGGAGGAGCTGGTTCCCTCGTGGATTGGTGTCCCCCCACCGCGTCGGGCGCGCCGGGAGCCAAATCTCGCCAGCTGGCACACGCCGCTGAGCTCGGCTACTCGCAGAAGGAATCGGAGGTAATCGTGCTGCCCGACTTTTTCCTGACGGGCTGAAGCTGCAGGAAGGGCTCGCGACTGCTGAAGGCGTAAACACCGACATTCTCGAGCTAATATGTCTGCACTTGCTCAGACGTTCGGCCGTAAAGGAGCTACGGCGCGATCTTGCTCTGCGCGACCGTTTTACCGAGGGCCTTCGCTCCCCTCTAACTCTTCCTGTTCCTTTGGCTCCATGCGAGCGAACCAGGAGCCAGGAGGAAAGGCCGCGATACGCTTGGCAAAGGAGGATTGCGGCTCCCAATCTTGCCCTTCGCTCTTCTCGAAAGTGATGACCCCGTTGTGTGTAAAAAAACGGGGCCCTGGGATATTACAGTTCACTAAAAGCAAAACGCGCCACAGATCACCCTTCTCGGTCGGCTTGTCATTCTGCTTCGGCAAGTAGTCCACTCCAACAGGTTCAACGATAGTGCAGCGGCCCTGCCGCAGAAGATCGCCGAGCCGGCCTTGCATGGTCGTCACAAAGTTGAAGTTGCTCGGATCATGCAGAAAGCCAAAATTTGCGTCCCTTTCGCCATCCTTGACTTCACTGGCGATCAACGAGAGCGCCAGGGCGCGCCAGCCCAATTCCATCGGTTTGGCATAGGTCGACGCAAGCTGAATCGTGCCGTCGAGCGCGATCTTCCAGGTGATAACGTACTGTTCGTCTGATGTATCATCGCCGTGCCTGGTCCACGAAACGAAAACATGGTCATTTTCGTCAAGTTCAGCGACGCCCCACATTCGAGGGACGAACTGCGCCACCTTCGAGACATTGGAGATAATTTGTTCTATTGTCTCGCCGTCTTGCGCCCGCCACGTTGACTTGAATCTTTCGATAAGGGGGCTCTCGTTGGCGCGAACACTGTTGCTCGTCGCAGCCAACCCGGCCAGGCAGATCAGGGATTGACCGAGACAAAACCATAATGCGCGTCTTCCAGACATTTTCCTCATAACTGTCAGCCTATCTGCTTTCATCCACACGTCATTCTAAAGCGGGGCAACCTTTAACCTGTTATGCGCGAGCGCAAGAAGTTAGCGGCGACGCGACGGGGAGACCGATGGTGTCCCGTGCGAGCAGGCGCTCCCCTCTATGTCACGCGCCGCTAACTTCGCTGCCGGCGACAGCCTCAATTTGCTGTGCTGGACTTGCCCAGCAAGGAGGAGACTGGCATGCCGAAGTATTGCATTCTTCGTGCCAGGTAATGGGCGGCAATTCACACCGCTTTTGTGTCCTCTTTGTCGACTTTCCGACTGGCAGGTCTCGATGTTTCCTTTCAGCGCTATCCAGCGCGGCTTATGCATCCTCGTCACGCGACGGTTTGGTCCGGTATCGTTGCCAGAATGTGCGTTTCGATCTCTGCCATGCGTTTGGGCATTTGCGGCCAATGGGCCATGGTGCGTTTGGCGCTCCCTTCGCGACACGCGGCGCTTCGAGAACAGCCTCAGTCCGGAGCGCTTTGCACTCGACGGCCAACCACGCGAAGCCGATCTTCACCGCCGAGCATTTTGAGTCTTGCTGAACTGCAAATCAACGTGCTGGCGGGGTATGTTGCTGGCCTTGCCAGCTGGGGCCTATTCAACACGGATCCTGTTGGCTGAGAAGGTGACTGGATGGTGGACGTGCTCAAGAACCGCTGGGAAGCCGGAGATGCGTTCTGCTCGAGGTGGCAGTCCCGACCGCGCAAGCCGCATTTGTCCCTTCCACCAATCTGGCGTGCGGCCCGCGGGCAGCTCCGATGGTCATTCCGATATCGCCGATTGAAAGCGCTTCTACATCATCTCAACGTGATGCACGGTGATTCGCGTAGCAGATGTCGCAGCATCAGCTTGAGACATAATCTGAGAGGTTGACGGAAGACTTCTCTTGCCGATAATCCAAGCCGTCGAGGTTCTCCGGTTTCCACTTGATCCGGAGCTAAGAGGGAAGCCGGTGACAATGCCGGCGCTGCCCCCGCAACTGTGAGCGGCAAGCCGCTGTCCAACGACGTCACTGAAGCCTGCGCGGCTTCGGGAAGGCCGGACAGAAGCGATGACCCGCGAGCCAGGAGACCTGCCCCGACAATATATTCGTCCACGGGCGGGGTGTCCTGGTGGTGCGCCAAGCAGCCGTCGCACCGCGCGACTTCCCCTGCCTGCGTCCGCCATGGCCTTTGCCCCCAACATGGGGTTCACGCTATGACTCTTCTCTCGCTTCCGGTTGCCACCCTCGGAACGCCACGCATCGGTCCAAGGCGCGAGCTCAAACTCGCTCTCGAAAGTTACTGGGCCGGAAAAAGCAGCGAACAGCAGTTGCTCGAGGATGCAGCTGGCCTGCGTGCCGCGAACTGGGCTCGTCAGAAATCTATCGGCGTCACGGTCATTCCATCGAACGATTTCTCGCTGTATGACCAGGTGCTCGACACAAGTGTCATGGTTGGCGCCATCCCGGAGATCTACGCCTCGAAAGCCGAATCCGTTTCGCTCAAGACGTACTTCGCCATGGCCCGCGGATCACAATGCGACGATCAGGATGCGAGTTGCGGTCACGGACCGCGCGGATTTGGCGCACCCGCGCAGGAGATGACCAAGTGGTTCGACACCAACTATCACTACATGGTCCCCGAGTTTCACAGGGGACAGACTTTCAGGCTATGCTCTCGCAAGCCGATCGAGGAGTATGAGGAAGCCAAGGCCCTTGGCTTTCAGACCCGCCCTGTCCTGATCGGGCCGGTCACATTCCTAAAACTCGGCAAGAGTCCCGATCCTGCGTTCCAGCCACTCTCACTACTGGATGAACTGATACCGGCCTATATCGAGGTTCTGCAGGAATTGGCCAAACGTGGGGCAAATTGGGTTCAGTTCGACGAGCCCTGCCTGGTTCTTGATCTGGATGAGAGGGCGCGACAATCTTTGCGACATGCCTATGACCGGCTCGCCAAGGAGGGGCCAGCCATCAAGATCTTAGTCGCCAGCTATTTCGGCGATCTCGGGGACAATCTGGACACCGCCTTGAGCCTACCAGTCGCCGGACTGCACCTCGATCTGGTTCGAGCGCCACAGTTGTTGGACCAGATCATCGCTGGCGGCCGAAGTGATCTCGTCATGTCGCTCGGTGTCGTCGACGGCCGGAATGTATGGCGGTCGAATTTGTCGTCGCTGCGCCAGCGGCTCGAACCCGCGATTGCGAAGCTCGGCAAGGATCGTGTACAGATTGCCCCATCCTGCTCGCTACTTCATGTGCCGGTCGATGTTGAACTCGAAACCGGGCTCGCTTCCGACGTCAAGAGCTGGCTTGCTTTCGCGGTCCAGAAGATGCGAGAGCTCGCGATCCTGGCGCGGGCACTCACAGGCGACCAGAATGTTGCGCTAGCTCTTGCCGAGTCGGAATGTGCCGCGACTGTCCGCCGGACTTCGCCGATAATCCATGATGCCAATGTCGCTGTCCGGATGAAAGCGATCGACCAGACCATGCGTCGGCGCGCGAGCCCATTTGCCCGTCGTGCCGAGATCCAAAGCAATCGTTTCGGACTGCCGGCTTTTCCTACCACGACGATCGGATCGTTTCCGCAGACCAAAGAGGTCCGGAATGCCCGTGCGGCGCATGCCCGAGGCGCTATGAGCGACGAGCAATACGACAGGTTCCTCAAGGAGGAGACGGCGCGCGCCGTACGCTGGCAGGAGGACATCGGTCTCGATGTCCTCGTGCACGGCGAGTTCGAACGCAATGACATGGTGCAGTACTTCGGTGAGCAACTCGCCGGCTTCGCATTTACCAGGAATGGATGGGTGCAGTCCTACGGATCGCGCTACGTCAGGCCACCGATCCTGTTTGGCGATGTAGTGCGGTCGAAGCCTATCACCGTAGGCTGGTGGCGCTACGCGCAATCACTAACGAGGAAGCCGATGAAGGCGATGTTGACCGGACCGGTGACGATCTTGAACTGGTCCTTTGTTCGTGATGATATTCCCAGAAGCGAGGTCTGCCGCCAGATTGCGCTCGCGATCCGAGACGAAGTCCGCGATCTCGAGAATGCTGGTGCGACCATGATCCAGATCGACGAAGCTGCACTTCGCGAAGGATTGCCGTTGCGTCGATCGGAGTGGACCGCCTATCTCGACTGGGCCGTGGATTGCTTCCGCATCTGCTCGTCCGGCGTCGCTGATCAAACGCAAATTCATACACATATGTGCTACTCGGAGTTCAACGACATCATCGGTGCGATCGCTGCAATGGACGCAGATGTCAT
Source organism: Bradyrhizobium sp. CIR48 (assembly GCF_014198315.1). Taxonomy (NCBI): domain Bacteria; kingdom Pseudomonadati; phylum Pseudomonadota; class Alphaproteobacteria; order Hyphomicrobiales; family Nitrobacteraceae; genus Bradyrhizobium; species Bradyrhizobium sp. CIR48. The sequence goes on along the minus strand of NZ_JACIHG010000003.1, from coordinate 62,114 downwards.
CTCGATCGAGACGTCGCGGTCGAAAATGGAACTACTCGACGCGTTCAGGAACTACGAATATCCAAATCAGATCGGGCCGGGCGTGTACGACATCCACTCTCCACGCGTTCCCGAGGCGGGCGAAATGAAAGAGCTGATGGCGTTGGCTCGGACCCGGCTAAAGGATTCGCAGCTCTGGGTCAATCCGGACTGCGGCCTGAAGACGCGCAAATGGGAGGAGGTTCGGCCGGCGCTAGCGAACATGGTCGCTGCCGCCCGCCAACTGCGCGCTGCATTCGATCCGCGAGGCCGTTGATCCGGGCTTGGGTCTCTTCTCGACAAAGCTGATCCTCTTGCGGTCATTTGCGCTCTCCATAATCGATGGAGCCTTGGGAACACAAAAAAAGCCCGGCCCCCGCTTAGCGGGCCGGGCGAAAGTCTGGGAGGAGCGACGCTGACGCATCGCGCGGGCTTCCATCGGCGGAAGAGAGGACAACCGCCGGTTCGATTACGGCAAGGACATTCGCCGAAAATCTGAGCCCAGTTGAAGCACAAGCTCAGCGTAGCTCAATTATGCAGTGGTATGCGACCGTATAGCCTGAAGTGTATAAATATACACCAAGGTTTGTCGCTTAAGAGCACGTTGGCAACGATTACGACAGAGCCGAGGGAGGCGGTGATGCCGGGCGGTCACCGCAGGGCACGAGCCGCAAACTCGGTGCGCTTTCCTGCCTGGAAACCTTATGCTCCATCAGCGCGACGATACGAAAAACCTGGCTCCAAGGATCTCGCAGCGTGGACAATGCATGAGCGGTTGCTATTGATTTGAACCCTGCTTACGGCAGTCCTTGGCCGACCGGTTCCACCCGATAGTCGGGTTTCGGCTTTGGCCTTTGTTTTGGGAGTCTATGAGCCGACCACGCGGAGGATGTCACGAGCTTGAAGATGGCACGGTGCCGATAGGTTGCTCCTCAGCCGTGAGCGTGGTCCTGCCCTCAACATAGGCCAGTTGAGAGATGGCGATCACGGATCCGACACGACTCGGCTCGGCGCAGAGTTAGACCGGACGTCCAGCGCCTCGCCGTTCGTGCTAAACGTACCCGGGCGAGCAGTGCCTCGCGGATCATTCAGAGCGTGCCGGGCTGGGAAGGAGTGGGAGTGCTTCGCCGCACCCGCGCGCCGCAATCGTCCGTCCTACGGGTCGGCCGACACGAGAGACATCCGCTTCGCGCGATGTCACTGCGCAACTACCAAACCTGAGATGGTCACACTGTGGGACGTGCCGGAACCAGAGCTCAGAAAGGCTCGGCCATGGCGTTTGCACCGGTGGTCGAGCAAGCGATCATAGTGCGCAGAAGCCATTTTTGGCGGTACGGCGGCTACGCGCCCGCCAACACCCCATTTTCATTTCGGCAGGATGAGCATGAGGTCTAATTCCTGCTGCAAAACGGCAGCGATCAATACGGCTCCTCTCGGCGCCGTGTCAGGGATTGCCGGCCTTGGTGGACGATAACGCGACCGAGCTCCGTTCGACCTCAGCTTCTTGCTCCAATTTCAGAATATGCGCTCTTAGCGCATCGGAAGTGGCTGCCGCTGTCTCGCCGAACAGCGGATCTCCATGACCGGTGACGGCGGAAGCGATTTCAGTCCATTCCTGTGCCGAGAGAGCCTTCAGTGCGGCCGGAAAGAAATCTAGTTCTTCCCACATCATGTGGCGCCGCTCGCGAACTATGAAGTCGCGTATGATATTGCCGACGTCTTGCCGAGCGAGCTCACGATCCGTGAGGATGGCGTCAATAGCTCGCGCGAAGCCGTGCAAACGGTCGACGACTTCCTGGTGTTCAAGCGCGAGATCGCCGACGATTGCAGCTGCATCCGGATCGCAAGCCTTGAGCTTGGAAAAAATCAAGTCTTCCTGTGGATGATGGTACACCTCGGGGTAAACCTCGAAATAGCTGATAATCGCGCGGATGACCTCATAATCGGGACGGATCCCCTTCTCAAAAATCTCCAATTCGCGTTGGAGAGCGGCCAGAAGCAGATCAATGTTGCGATGCTCTCGAAGCAAAAGATCGATGATCATTGCGGTGTTCCTGGGGGGACAATTTAGGCCGGAAGCGTTTCTGCCACTTGCAAGATCGCCCAAGCCGAGTTCGGTGTTGTTTGCGCTGCAATTTTTTCCGCGCTGTTCGACGCAAAAGAGTAGCGCGCTTGAATTTGAGTTGGCGTAAATCAACTTAGCCGAAGTGTTGAGGTTGCCCACGCAAGACGCTCGTCGCATAGCAACTGGTCTCGGTAAAACTGGCGGCCTGGGCGTGCATGGCGGACCCTATCTTGCGAACGTCGATGGGACGCAGATTGGCTGATCCTGACGAACTGGAAAATTTGGATGTTTTCCCTAGGTAGAAGTCCCTAAGTATTTACACGTAAGTGCCATGAGCAGGGCGTCCTGAATGGGGCGGCGCGGTCCCTCGTTTGCTCAAACATGTTCAAATCGGATTAGAAAGCTGCATGCTGGCTTCCGCGGCCGCGTCCATGGAAACAGTCGGAAGCGCACGGCCGCACCCGTGAAGAGCTCCAGCCAGCCGAATGGTTGTGTCCACCGCCACTTTCGGCTCGCCGCAGGAAGTCTTGTTCGGGGGCCTTGGCTCTGATCCCCGTCAGCATCGGTCGGCCGCGGAAGTGACCGGGCGGATATTGACCGCATCCCGATCGATTTACGCTGGCCGACGTGGTCGACGCGCTTGATGATCATGCGATCCGCTGTCGTGGCCCCTTAATGGTGTGTGACGATGGTTAGGGCGGCGCGCCTAGGCCGGAATCGCACTCAGCGCGCTGGTATGCCGGCGTTCCGTGCCCGCACTGCCGCTTCGGCTCGCTCCAAAGCACGCGAGCGTTTGAATTTCGAAGACCGAAGTGACTATCGCCCAGCCGGGCGCAATGAGCGAATGATGTCCTCTCGTAGCCGATTGCCACAGCGTCAAGATGCGCACTTGTGCTCAATGCGATGGAAGTCGAACCGTTCACGGCAGCCCTCACCGGGGCTCCGTTGGCGGATGGACCAGTATATTGCCGAACTATGCCGTTCTCGGGGGTGACAGACCTGCTGTCCATCGGAGCACAAATTTGGGCGGACGTAGTTGATCTGCTTCATGTGCCGTCGTGATTCAAGAAACCAGCAGCGTGTGTTGCATCGGTAGCCGTCACCGAAAACATGATCCGCTCGGCGCGGTACGCCTGAAAACCCTCCTTTCGCCGTCTGGATTGCGCAGCTTGGATGCATGAATAAGCTATTCGCGCCATTTGCGCTGGTGCTAGAGTCCCGCAGTAATGGCGATCCGCATCAACTCAGACATGCTGCGGGCATTGGTCTTGGCCATGAGGTTTGCACGGTAAACCTCGACTGTCCGGGGACTGATGCCGAGATCATGGGCGATCATCTTGTTAATCTTGCCGGCTAATAGTCCCTGCAGGACGTCACGCTCGCGCGACGAGAGGCCAGCGAGGCGGGCTTCCGCCTGCAGTTTCGCTGCGTCACCGGCTGGGTTCGTCGGCCGCGCTTCCAAAGCACTATTGATCGCACGCAATAGCACGTCCTCCACGAATGGCTTCTCGATGAAGTCGACCGCACCCGCTTTCATCGCTTCGACTGCGAGCGATACGTCGCCATGACCAGTTATCAAAACGACGGGGCAGTTGACGCGATTGGCCTTCACTTTACTGACTAGTTCGAGACCGCTCATACCCGGCATACGGATGTCTGACACAATGCAATCAACTGGACCGCTCGCGACGTCATTAAGAAACGCGGTCGCCGTCTCATAGGTTGCTACGTAGAAACCGTTTACATCAAGAAGAAATGCGAGCGAGTCCCGCATTGCGGCGTCATCGTCGATCACAAGAATGCGCCGCCCCATCATGTCGCTTCACTAAGCTCCGCAAATGGCGCGGTGAACTGAAGTATCGGGCTGCGACCCGGATTCGCTTCCGCGACGATATATCCGCCATGTGGCTCGACGATCGTCCGGCAGATTGATAGCCCCCCACATACACATGCCATGCCTTTTAATCGCGACAAAGGGCTGGAACAGTCGGTCGGCGATATCAGCGCTGATGCCGGGGCCTTTATGGGCAACGGTAAACCTGTCGACGTTGGCAGCTTCGCGGCGCGGGCAGGAGGCCATGGCCTCGATTGCATTGCGCATCAGATCCAGCGCGACCTTCTGGATCTGGATCTGGATCTGGATCTGGATCTGGATCTGGATCTGGATCTTGTCGACGATCATGTCGCGGTCGCTGCGGGTCATCACGCGTACACCTCGCTCCTTGGGGCCAACTAGGCCAGAGCCACAGCTTGTTCAAGGAGCGTGAGCGGACTCTCCACAGTGCGCCCGCCCCTGGCAACGAATTTCCGCAGGCGCTTGATGATATCGTTGGCGAGCAGAGCCTCTTCGGCGGCGTGTTCGAGTGCATCACCAATGCAGTTGGCGTCCGGTTCGTCGGGTGCCAGCAGAGCCTTTGTTCGCGCATGTAGCTTGTAATTGCGGAGAGCGGCCGGTTGATCCTCATGGGCAATAGACGATCCCATCTCACCAATGGCAGTCGGCCGCGACACGTGCACGAGTTCAGGTGGCAGATCTTGCAACCGCCGTTCCTGCGCCCGCTCTTAGTGAGGTTTCGGATGAAACCGGTGAAGAGCCGTTCGGCGCGCGCTATGGCCTCACCGACGGAGGTCGAGCCGTCGCCCCATTCGCCGACCACGATGCAGCCGATGCCGATGATGGGCCGCTCGCCGTTGGCCACATAACGTTCGATGTAGCGCTCATGCTCGGCGCGGTAGAGCTGCGGCATCAACCTCGACACATTCATTCCGACCGCGTCGTCCGGAGACCAACCAAATAAACGCACTGCCGGGGCGCTGAACGAGCGAATGATGCCCTTCTCGTCTATCACGATCATGGCGCCCGCGAATTCCGCGAGATCGATCATGTTTGCGGGATCGGTAATGAGACCTTTCACAAGAAGGGCCACGCTGTAATGAGGCAGAGCAGAGGAGCGACGTCCGCCCGGCCGCGGCCGCGACGAAAGCGGCAAAACGTGCCGCGGCAGTGCCATAGCCGTTCCGGACGTGGTCGGACATGTTTCCTTGTAGACCCTCTCATTCCATTGACTCTACATTGTTTCCCACGAGAGGCCACCGGAGCAGAACGCGCCTCAACTCACACCAATCCATTGTGCAGGATGGCCGCCGCTATCTGGCCATATGCGCCAGTGCGTCGGCTGCACGGCTACGTGTTCTCCGGTCTTGGCCTTGATCCAGCCGCCGAAGGTCCGGCGGCAAGGAAAGACCACCCGGTGAATGGTATTACCCTCGATCACGGCAATCTCCAGATCCCGATCAAAGGGCGGCGCCGTTTCGAGCCGCTCCCAAGTCAGGTCGCCAGTAGATCTTGGACGGTGTTCATCGCTGCTGGCTGACAAATTCAGGCGACCTTCTGAACTACGGACCAGATGGCTTGGACCGCCGCGCGAACAGGCTCAGCCCAATATTGCCCAGGCGGCGTGGCGGCCGCGGTTTTATCGGCCGTGGCGCCGTTGAACCTATCGTGCCGGGACATGATCGGCTCGCCAACCGAAATATTAGGATTGGCGCTGCGAAACAACTCCCGGGCTTCGGTCGAATCGATCTGGATCAGCTCAAGACCTCGGCGGCTGGTATTAACCGCCGTTCTGCAGAAGTTGAACTGAACTGCCGCTCCCGCAATCTGGCGCGCGGCGGGACGAATGTCCCCGTGGTCTGTCATCTCGAACATCCTTCGTTGGTGGGAAATCTCCTTGTCCCACGGCGTCAAAGTCGGGCATTGGGTTGTGATGACGTCGGCCGCGCCCTTGTGACCGGGGCGGCATCCCGAGAACCGGAAGACGCCGGAACTCGCTTGACTCCATTCGGACGGGCCTAGCCGCGCTCGGCGTCGATCATCGCGCCCGTTTGCGGGTCGATGAAGTGGACGCCTTCGCACGCGGCGCATGTTATTGTATGCAGGTCATCGGCACGCGGCTCAGGTACGTCCGGCAGCCGGTCGCCGGTATCTGGACATGAAAAGATGATGGGACGCCAAGTCTTTCTGTCTGCCATGTGTGTGACCTTGGACGGGAAGCTCACTTCTATCAGTAGGCAGTCGCCGCAGTATTGATACAGGTCAAAAAGAGCTGCTGCGTATCCAGAATGGCCGAGCTCGAGCGGCTGCAGCGAGCCGCACAGGCCCCCGTTGGCAGGCGACATGTCCCAAGTCGGGCGATCCGCCAGGACCTCGCGTTGGTCCGCAACACGCCAGCGTTTAGCGGGGTTGATTTGAGGTGCACCGCGCGCGAATAGGCCGCGACAGCATTTGTCCTCGATGCTGCGATAGCCGGCAAGCAGATGGTCAATTGATCGCTCACCTCGCATTATCGGTGGCCTTGCCGGGCAAATCCCAGCCATAGGCTTGGCGCTGAAGTCCTGAACCCGGGGCTCATCGAAACGTTGGATGCGACAAGCGTGATCATCGGCTTTGCTGTCGCGACCGCAGGGGCGGTTTGCCTCATTGGCCCACGAACACGTGCGCGTAGGTCTCGCAATCGATAGTCCCGGCCGCCGGCGCGCGTCAGAAATGGCTCTGCCCGGTGATTGACGCAATGACGTTCGTTTGCGGCAATACCTCGTGAGACCATCAAGTATCGCGTGTAAAGTTCGCGGCCTCTCAAGTCTCCATATTGCCAGCGGTTGAGTATGGGATCGATAGAGATCAATAGCCGGTATCTCGGGCATGACGGCGCATGCGGCTCTCAATCGTCTCGTCAGACATTGCTCGATTCGTCGGCGACTCAATTTTGTCAGTCCAGGGCATGAGCAGAGCAGAAGGCGTTATCCCTCGGCCCAAAACACAGGGTGCGATCCGACAAGCTGGACAAATAGAGGTCGCGTGGTCTGCGGCACAACAGGAGAGCTCGAGCCGCGCTGCCAAAGTTTCGGCCTTATCTCGATGGAGGAGCGGACAACCTCTTGGGGATGCTGCTTGAGGCAGATCAAATACTCTTGTGGCGCGAATGGCAGAATGGTGGATAAGCAAACCCACAAGAAGAGGATGCCATGCCTTCATTTAATGTTCGGTTCATTAAGACCGTTTGTGACGATACCGGACACGAACATCGTGCCTGTCAGGCAGCGTTCAAGGTCGATGCCACCTCGCTGAGTGCTGCTGCACAGCAGGCGGAGAGCGATTTCTGCAAGCAAAAGAGTGTTCGCGATTGGACAGTCTTCGCCGATGTAATAGAGCTTCGAACCCCGCCTGCATTGCCGCCGGCATGGGCTGGTTAGCTTGACTTTGGCGGGGGAAGTCTGCGAATTGTGGGTCAATCTGTAATCTAAGCGTGATCCCGGACAGGATCGCGGCGACCGTCGATTCGAGAACAACTGGTGATGCTGGCGTCAAATCGGCGAGCGCCCTGTTGTCTCACAGCTAGCGGACCTCGCTGGAGAGTTTGCCGCCTGCCGCTCAACTGGCTCTGCAGCGCTCCGTCAAGCGTTGTACCGGCAGGGCCATCCGGAAGGATCGGCTCCCACAACTCGTCTTGTTTGATTCATGTCAAGCACAAGTCTGCCTCTGGCAGCCATGGCTGTTTCAAAGGGTATGCGTGGTTGGCCAATCTGCACACATTAATGCCCTTGACGGTTAAGGCATCTGCTCAGCCGTTTGCGCGCGAGCCTGTCCCTACATCCGAACCGGGTTTACTTGAGCCCGCAGCACATCGATGCGATCGCACCTGACTTAATCTGTCCGCATCTGCCCTTCAACTAGCGCGCTCTCCTGAGTATTTAAGCGGGCGCCTGGCACTTGCCGGTTTTTTCGAGAATGCGCTTGCTGCCGCTATGGAGACGTATTGCGCGATCTGCAGCGGGTGAGTGGCCTATGTCAGACCGAAGTCCGCTGCGCCGCCGACCTCGAGAGGCAAAGCCATGCAAGTCCGCTCAAAGACTGCTCCAATGAACAGACCCTGCGCGCTCGGCCGTGGGATATCCTCCCGCTACGCTTTCGCGATTGATTGCGCTCAACAGTTCCTCGCCGAAGATCTTGCTTCCTGAGCATGCCGGCATTCAAAGAGGGCCGACACAGGACAAGCCTCATTGCCGCCTCGAAATCGACGACATGGGTGAAGCAGTCCTTATGTCTGTACCGCTGTTTCTGCCTACGTTTTCTGCTTTGCCGCAGCGACGGGAACACGAACCCGCGTTTACCTTCTGCGTATTGCTCGCTTTTCGCCGCCAGCCTGGCGCCGCCGCAACGGCCGGCGCGACTACCGCAGGCGGAGATGATAGGTCTGCCGAACTACAACTCGGTCTGATCAAATTCGCCTCGGTAATGGCGATGTGGCCGCTGGATAAAGTAAATGCAGTCTCAAAGGGCGCGGCGTATTGCATGAAGACGCTCAACACAAATGGTGAGTGCGCTCCACTTGCTCGGGCGCATATTCCTGACAAGGACGGAAATGTTCCTAAAACGCGGATGGTCATTATCGTGTCGATCTGATGAAGGTTGAGCCATATAGACCTCATGTCGGCCAATGGTCAGATGTCAAGGGCACAAGTTGGACCGAGGAGCGTAGCACTTTGTGGCTGGCGAATCTCGCGTTCGCGCTATGAACGCCATGTCTGTATTCCGTGACCAGTGCGCGGTAAGTTGGGATGTGAACACGTTCACGTCCGGCGGCACCATCGCGCCCGCGACGTCATCACGTACATTGAAGCAGCAGCACCCGAGTACGATATGATCGCGCGGTCAGGGAGAAACTCAGAACAAAAGAAGATGGCCACGCAAGACAATGCTCAATCAAATCCGTCCGCGCGGCAAAAGTCCGTCGCATCACAGATCAGGCCTCTGTCTACTGAAGGACAATTCAGTTCACTGGCTCGTTATCGGTCCAACGGTTGCCTGCAAGGCTTATTACCTTATCGAGAACAACGCCCCCATGAGGGGATCTGTTAGCGAAAAAAAGGCGTGCGAAGGCTCCTGTATTCTCGGCAATGCGGAGCGCGCGAAGGAGAAGCGGGATCGCGCCATGCACGCTCAAGTGCGGGCGAAATCCGGAGAAAACTCGCGTAGAGTCTTAAAGCGCAACTGTTGCTTCGATGTCACCAAATGTATGAACCCGCGATCTAGGCTTGTATCAAACGAGGGACGACATGTTCGATATTTATTTGAACGGAAGACGCGATCTTTTGGTCGTTCCGCGAGGGTTTGCGATCCCTGCGGGGTTAGCCGGCAGTTGGAAGCGAAAGAAGCGTGCGGTGCGTTCAGTGAGCAATGTCATTCGCCAAGATGTGGAACAGCGCGGTTACCACCGACGTAGTTTGATCTCAAATCGGTCGAAGACGGCAGTTGAGACCTCGTCACACGCGTAGCCAACGCGGCTGTCTCCGCTGACCCACTTCAAAACACTCTGGGCAGGATGTCGCCGATGCCGTCGAGAGCCTTGGTTACCGCGTCGGCGGCAGGTGGGTATCCTGCTTCATCAGGCTTATGGCGCAAGGTTTCTTTTGAAAAGCGGCGCACGGCGCTGCGGCTTCCCTCAGGATAAGTATTTTGGAGCTTTTCCTCGACTCGATGGCGTGCTCGCGTGAGTTTTCAGCTGTCCATACTGAAGATACTTGCCGGCCAGCCGCACGGACGGGCGAGCATCGAAGTCGTTAAACAGCATTTGGCTATCTATTACAGCAGCGGCCCAGAGTGGCCGGCGCGTATGAAGCGCATCGCGAGCCGCGCGCCCCAACTCGATATTTTTGGCCAAAGGCTGATCGAGCGAGAGGCCGGGTGCTGGATTATCACCGACGAGGGAAGGAAGACTCTTGAAGGGCTCGAACTGCTAGATCTGGGCACTATGCAGGGGCAGGTTGGACGGGAGATCGCGCACGAACCCGAAGATGAGTAGCCGCCCCTGGGTGTCTTCGCAGCTACAAACGAGCGCGCGCAGAAAGCGCTCCCCGGCACGAGCCCGCGCAAGGGCTATCGGCGTGACGGCTTGTCGCTCAAGCCCTCGCTGATGGCCACGTACCCGATTAGATCGCCCAAGTTCAGTTTGGACATAATGCAGTGGCTATTGGTACTGTGAAGTGCTCCAACGCGACCAAGGGACGATATGTCTTCATTCAACTCAAGGAATGGAGGAGCTGATGTCTTCGTGCACTCCGACGCGTTGAGCCGAGCCCGGACGACCGACACGAAGACGTGAGCGATCTAGTATACGCGCAAGCCCTATGGGGTCTCTGGCGTTTAGATATCGAGCGCGCTAATCGTCAAAAGGTGACCATAGCAAGTTCGCCACGATGTCTCAGAGGGCCTCGATGTCTGATCGCTCCAGACTTAATCCAAATCACGAAGCTCCCCGAGATGCAGCCGTTCAGGTTCATCGCGATTGGCTTTCTCATTCCAGAACATGTTAGTCTACGTTCTTAGCTTCGAATAGAGAGGGGTCGATTGGAGCTGCGTTCAATTATAACGAAGCCTCTCACACACAGCGTCTGTACGAAGTTTACAATTCCACAGCTGCACTAGTCCAGACGCGCTGTCTTCCGAAAGCATGACCGAGCTAATACCCGGCGCGAGTTCCGATGCTGTCCTTTTTTTTTACTGTCGCGCTGCGAAAAAACTATGTTACAAGCGCCCTTCTCAGAAGGAGCATTCATCGTGAAAAAAGCAACCAAGAAACGCGTTAAGCGGCGCGAGTGGACGAAGGCAGATATCAAAGAGCTCAAAGTCCATTCGAAGGCTCGGACCCCGGTCATAAAGATAGCGAAAATGACTAAACGCAGCGCCGGCGCGCTACGCCAGAAGGCCTTAAATCTCGGAATCGGACTCGGACATCAGCGTTAATTTTGAGCGACGCTGCCTAAGGGTGCGGTAGGGCGGCTCGCGGGCCGCCCTCTTTTGTTATAGAAATTTTGTCCCACATTTGGCTTCGCCGATCCGCGCTGAGAGAGTTTTTCACGCATGTGCTGGATGCCTTCAATGTCGCGGAATGCGCTCCTGCGCCTCCTCATCCTTGATCAAGAGACTTGGAAGGGGGGCGACGGCCGCTTGCGATGTATGATCGCGAGTGAAGACATAGCCTTGGCCATAGCCCTGTCTCGAAGATAAAACCCGGAAACACTCGGTCCCGGAACGCATGCGATGACACAACGCCGAGTCCTGGATGCGTTAGCTTTCGAGAAGCTGACCAGTCTCAGGCGAACTCCCGTAAGGGTGGAATCTAGTATCCGTTCGGGCGGCAGCTTCTTCAGCTTCGGCGAGGCAGTCTTGGCTGCGCTGGGCCGAACACATCGGCTGATCGCTTTAGCCGAATGGAAAGAACCTCGCGAATGGGGCATCCTCGAAGCTCATGCCAGACTAAAGTTTGGGCGTAAGCGGACCGCCGCCGAGCCTGTTGGCTAGCTTGAGCTCCGAGACGATATGGCGCCTCAACAGCAATTGAAAAAGCGCTCTGTTCGCTTGATAGATCGCGGCGGAGCGGTTACGTCCTGAACCCGTCATCACCTGCGCGCCCTCCGCGTTGTGCACGGACCACAACCACCTTCGACCGCGTTGCTTCAAGACATATTCGAAGGATGGGAGACTCATGGTCAGCGAGCTCCATTTCTAGGTCGTGCGTTTGGTCTTCTTAATGCCAGAGCGGGCCCTTTCCAGGCGATGCCTCGCCGTAGCAGGCTTAGCAGTGCGCTCGCTTGATCGGTCAACGCCGCTTTCATCAAACCGAGCTCATCCTGCGTTGCCTGTCGTGGCGCCAAAGTCGCGAGATGCAGCGCGTTGTGGCCGTCAGCGACATCTGCAGGATCCGGGCATCCTTTGCGGAGGACTATGCCGCAGCAAACCGTTTTTCTCTAGCAGCCTTGAGTGGGTCGTCACGAAGGAAGGGTCGACGTGCATCAATCGTGACGCTAGATTGACCGGCACACCCTTTTCTCTGCCCAAATAGGTCACCGCCATCAGGATCGTCCACCGTGGCCCAGTGATGCCCAGCATGGCAGGAAAGCTGGCAAGTTCTGCGAGACACGCATGGATTGATCTGCTCTCCCACATGAACGGCCGGACAATGTCGTCTCCGTCAGTATAGATGCAGCCAAGCGCGCTCGCTGGATCAGGTAAATCCGGCGGCATAATAAGCCAGGTTCCGTCCTTGACAACCGTCCTTAGCGCCGATTAGGGGAGCGCCAGTGCTGCAAGAGCAGGTAAATCAAATAGTTGGTATAGTTCTGTTGGACGGGCTTGCGCACAACAGGCGGGCCGGAGCTATGGCTCAGCGTCTTGACGGACCAACGGCAAAGTTGCGTCAGGATCGATACGCGCTGACAAGATAGCTGCGCCCCGCCAAGTGAGATGTCCGCGATGTAGTCTTTACGGCGCTTGCCGAGCTGTCCGCTCTTGTAGGCCGAACATCAGCGAGGTGCATGTCGCATTTTACGGCGTCAATGCCCCAGCAACGTGCAGCTTATGACTACACGTAATAACCTTCCATGTACCGCGGGCAGTCTTCGGCAAACGTCCGTATAGTTCTTCCCAACCTTCCCATATCGCGATCAACCTTCGTGCAATTGAGGTGGCGCTTGACTTCGTTTCAACTATCGAGAAATCGAGGAGGCAATTTCGATTATGCTTCCGTGATCCCGCCCGATCAATCAAAACTGAACGGTTCTCAAGTCATGAGTGGCAGACAAAATTCTTGTCGTTTTGACGCTTTGTACGCATGCGGTTGCCCATGTGATCGCGCGACTGGCTTTTTTCGCTCAATCGAGCGAGCGCCGACAGGGTTTGCGTTTCAAGCACGAGGGTCTGAACGATGAGCGGACGTTTTGGCCGTTCGCCTGCGGTGTGCTTTCTCCTCGGTCTTCCGCGATCCGGGACGACACTCCTGGCGCACTTGCTCCAGCACCATCCAGACATCGTGGCTCCGCCTGAACCCTGGTTGATGTTGGCGCTTGAAGCATTTGGCAGGGTGGATCAGCGTCACCCGGCGGGCAGCTCACTGATCAAGGCCGCGACCTCCGAATTCCTGGGGCGGATAGATCGCACGATCGTCAGCCGCGCTTTTGCCGATGCAGCATACGATCAGTATCTGGCAGAAGCGGGCAAGCGCATCGTCATAGACAAGACACCACGCTATTGGACGGTGCTTGAGTTTCTTGAATCTGTCTATCCAGAGGCGCCACACATCCTTCTGATGCGCAATCCGTATGCCATCGCCGCTTCACTGAAATCGACGTGGGGCATCCCGCTGCGGACAGAAAGCTCGCATTCGGTTAGCGTATCCAGCCTCGCCGATCTCATGCTCCGTCTGCCCGACGTCATCATAACTTCACTCGCCGATTTGGTTCTGGGCCTTCCCAAGCTCGCCGCGCACCGCACTCGCCCGCAGACACAGTTCGTGCAATACGAACTGCTCGTGGCGCATCCGGACGAGGAAACCCGGCGTCTGTTGACGGGGCTCGGCTGTGACCCAGCGGTCGTCGCATCGACCGGGATGAGACAAGCGGATTATCTTCGATCCAGCAGCTTTGGGGATCGAAAAATCCTGGAACGAAACGCCGTCGACGAAAGCTCTGTCAAGTCATGGCAATCTCAATTGAGCGTCGAAGAGATGCAGACCGTGACTGATTTGGTTGGCGCTGATCTTTTGCTGGAACTCGGATATGAGCAGGAACTGCTGCATGCACAGAAAGCCGGAGTGCTGGATAGGGGAAGTGAGGTAACCGAACTCTATCGTCGAATATTCCGAACCTGGTGGGATTTGCGAAATACCAAGGCCGGAGCATTATCCGGCCCCTCTCACGCTGGAGAGCCGGTCCACACTGCTTGGAACGTTTCGGAGAACCGAGACGCAGCCATCGAGATGTTGCGAGGCGAGGTCGCGCGGCTTGAGCAGATCCTCAATATCTCGTAGGGCGATCTGAATGCTTGCGATCAAAACACGCTGGTTGATTTAGCCAAGATCCTTAACCCGCACGAGCTGATCTCCCGATCAGGTGTGACGCCGGAGCCGGTCGCAACAGCGGCGGAATGCGATATGTTGCCGCGTCTTCAAGTCTGCTGTCCAATTGGGCTTGACCTCATGGACGAGCCTGCCTCTTGGCCGTCCGTTTGCGCCGCGGATATTCCCCACTCTGGGCTGGAGCCATAGAACGGCGAAGAACAGAGATCCTGCATCGAAAAAAGAAGATATATGCTGCCGAAACATCTGCGCCGTCTCGAGGCTGAATCGATTGAAATCATGCGTGATGTTGTCGCCGAGTTCAAAAGGCCGGTCATGCTTTACTCGATCGGAAAAGACTCAAGCGTGATGCTGCACATTGCGATCAAGGCGTTCTATCCGGCAAAATTGCCTTTCCCACTGCTCCACGTCGACACGACCTGGAAGTTCCGCGAGATGATCAGCTTTCGAGACGCGACAGCCAAGCGGCTCGGCCTCGACCTGATCGTCCATATCAACAAGGACGGCATCGCGCGCGGGATCAATCCGATCGATTCCGGCTCCGCGCTCCATACCCAGGTGATGAAGACAGATGCGCTGAAGCAGGCGCTCGACCTCCACGGATTTGATGCCGCTTTTGGTGGAGCCCGGCGCGATGAGGAAAAGAGTCGCGCAAAAGAGCGGATACTCTCCTTCCGTTCGGCCGGACACGTATGGGATCCCCGTAACCAGCGGCCGGAGCTTTGGAGCCTGTTCAACACACGGATCCGCCAGGGCGAAACCATGCGCGTGTTTGCGATGTCAAACTGGACCGAGCTCGATGTGTGGGAATACATCATGCTTGAGAAGATTCCGGTCGTTCCGCTCTACTTCGCAAAACAAAGACCGACAGTGCGTCGAAATGGTGCGACGATCATGATCGACGACACGCGATTGCCGCTTAACTGCGACGAGACGCCGGAAATGCGGATGATCCGCTTTCGCACGCTCGGATGTTATCCTTTGAGCGGGGCTATTGAATCTGATGCGATGGCGATCGAAGACATCGTCGCAGAAATGCAGACTGCGACTGTGTCGGAGCGCCAGGGACGCCTAATTGATACCGATGAAGCCGCTTCAATGGAGAAGAAGAAGAGGGAAGGCTATTTTTGATGTTTGCAAGGCCGAGAACGGAAGCGGTCCCCGCCAGGACAAAGGATCAGCTGCGATTCATCACGTGTGGCTCGGTGGACGACGGCAAATCGACGCTGATCGGCCGATTACTGCACGACAGCAAGATGATCTACCACGATCAGCTCACGGTGTTGGAACGCGACAGCATCAAGCACGGTAGCACCGGAAATGACATCGATTTCGCGTTGCTCGTGGACGGGCTCGAAGCCGAACGGGAGCAGGGCATCACGATCGACGTCGCCTACCGCTTCTTCACGACGCCGCGGCGCTCCTTCATGGTGGCCGACACTCCCGGTCACGAGCAGTATACCCGCAATATGGCTACCGGCGCCTCGCATGCCCAGCTCGCCATCATCCTGATCGATGCCCGCAAAGGCGTGATGGTTCAGACCCGCCGCCACTCCTTTATCTGTTCGCTGCTCGGTATTCGTCATGTCGTGCTGGCAGTGAACAAGATCGATCTTGTCGGATACAACAAAGAGTGCTTCGATCGGATCGCCCGTGACTATCTGGCCTTTGCCGCCGGTCTCGGCTTCACCTCGGTCGTTCCGATCCCGATCTCGGCCCGCTACGGCGACAACGTCGTGGACCGCTCCGCTCATGCCGACTGGTATCATGGTCCCTGCCTGCTCGAGCATTTGGAGAGCATTGACATCCCGTCCGGCACCTCAGGCCAGGCTTTTCGCTTTCCGGTCCAATGGGTGAACCGCCCAAACCCGGATTTTCGGGGCTATGCCGGGACGGTGGCTTCCGGGAGGATCTCGGCAGGAGACGAGATCGTTGTCGCCGCGTCGGGACGGACCACGAGCATCAAGCGGATCGTGACCCACGATGGCGACCTTGTCGGCGCCGAAGCCGGCGATGCGGTTACCATTACACTGGAAGATGAAATCGATATCGGCCGTGGCGACATTCTGTCGCGACCGGACGACCGACCGAAGGTCGCCGACCAGTTCGCCGCTTATGTGATCTGGATGGACCAAGAGCCGCTCGCTCCCGGACGCAATTACGTCCTGCGGATTGGATCACAGACGATTACCGGCAGCATTACCGCAATTAGGCATCGGATCGACGTCAACACTTGTGAGCATCTGGCAGCCGGGATGCTTTCCCTCAACGAGATCGCCTTCTGCGACGTTGCAACCGCAATGCCCGCAGTATTCGATTCTTACGACCTCAATCGAAAGACCGGATCATTTATCTTCATCGATCGTTACACGAATCGTACGGTCGGGGCCGGCATGATCGCCTTTCCGCTACGGCGGGACACCAATATTGCTAGGCAAGCGCTATCCGTGGACAGGAGGCAGCGCGCCGCGCTCAAGAATCAGAAGCCTTGCGTCATCTGGTTCACTGGCCTATCTGGCGCGGGAAAGACGACGATTGCCAACCTGGTTGATCAAAAGCTGTGTGGCATGTCGCGGCATACCATGCTGCTGGATGGCGACAACCTCCGGCACGGATTAAACGCGGACCTCGGCTTCTCGGAGGCGGACCGCGTGGAGAACATTCGGCGCGTCGGTGAAGTTGCCAAGCTGATGGCGGACAGCGGCTTGATCGTCATCTGCTCCTTCATCTCGCCCTCTAGGGCCGAGCGGGACAGGGTGCGCGGCCTGGTTGGCAAGGAAGAGTTCATAGAAGTCTTTGTCGATACGCCGATCGACGAATGCGCTCGGCGAGACCCAAAAGGCCTGTATTCAAAAGTGAAGTCCGGCAAGATCAAGAACTTCACCGGGATCGATTCGTGCTACGAAGCACCAACAACACCGGAGATTCATCTCAGGACCATGGAGCAGACCCTAGAGCATTCAGTGGAAGCGGTAGTGGATGTCTTGATGGCGCGCTCAATTCTTGATGGTTAGATGTCCCTCGCATCGCACCATCGATTCGCACAATATCCCGCTGGCCCGGCCAAGGCGATTCGGCTCAGGCGAGCCTGCGATCGGACTTTTCGCTCTAAAGCAACAAGATGGTCGCCCCGACTTCTCGACTGCCCACTTCCGGTTACGTGCTCGAAGTGGATGGTCAATTCGACCGAGTACGCGAGCAGAGATGGAGCATGGGCGGGAGCGGAGGAGCTCAAGAAGCGTCGTCCCATGCTCCAGATCAGAATTTACGACGCGATGACAAAGGCCAGAGAGGAAGTCCGACTGCCAGTAGGTTGAGTTTCGCTTAGCGCTTCTTGCTACGCGTGCGGCCACCGACACGCCGAGCTCCCATAAAAACAAGCCAGGCAGCGTCTCGGCCGGCTTCAATCTTTCGCGCAGTATGAACTCGAGCCTCGGTTTTCCGAGCCTGGCCGCATCCAGCGAGCGGGCGCTTGCTTCAGTATATTGACCAATCTGAACTTAGCAGTCGGCCCCGACTCCCTCCTGTCGCGACCCTGCCAGCTTTCTGGAAGCGTGCTTCCTTTTGGCCCGCCGCTCGTCGACCAATACGCCCCGCGCGTTCGTATCGCGAGACAAAGCAGCCGCGAACCCTGGCCGTCCTGCGCTGCGCTACGGGCCTCCGCCATGCTTCGGGTTCTGCTCCGTTCCGCCTGCCCCCGTTGATCACCATGAAGCCGGCGATGTGCGCGGCCGAAAAGGCAAGCGAGTTCATCCATGGCAAGCGACAAGGGCGATGTCTTGATGATCCGCTCAGGTCAACCGTCAACCTATTCGACCACGCGGTAGATCGCGTCGAACGCGAGCTCGCCATGAACGAGCAGGCGCTGCAGAGACACGCGAGCAGAAGGGTCGGAGGTGCGATCCGTCCAACCAGAGCGCCTCACGGCCGAGGTACTGGCGCTCATTGAGTGCCGCGGCGCGATGGAACTCCGGCTCACCCTGGGCCTCACGCGTTAAACCGACCGTCGACCGCGGCACGCTCACAAAGCCGATGATTGATCCGTAAGACGTTCTCGCCGCGAAGCGGCTTACAGAACCGAGAGATGCTACTAGCCTAGCGATTGCTCGCAGAGAGGACACATGCCACTCATCTGGAGTCGGCTCGATGTAGTCCTACCAGAGCAGGAATGACATGTTCTGCTTCACGGCGACTCGCCGAAAGGTGTCGAGCTGATCGTCGCTAAACGGCCAGCGATCCAAGGTCGCCCAATTGTCTTCAAGCCGGGCTCGGCCACAGCCTGCCAAGGCCGCTCCATTCAAGTGCAACGACGTGATACTGGCAGTCATCTGCGACGAGGGCGTACACTTTCCAGGCACCACCATCCACGGGAATCTCGCCGGCACGGCGAAGAGCACGTACTCCAGCTGTGGGTATGGCGAGGATCGTACGTGCCGGGCAGATTGGGCCATCACTTACCTGCAGGTATCGTGCTTGCAGGCGGAATGCCGACGGTCCTGACGTCGAACTCTCAAACTATTCTGCCTCGCTGTGAATCTCCGCACTTTGCTGCCTACGTCGGCTTGTCGCCGCCAGATGGAGTGCGTCAGGAAAAATTCACGTGAGAAAATCCCGCGAGAGGGTTGAAACGCCCCTAACGTCAAGTTGTACGATCTCGAAATGGACAACGACAGTCATCGGCGTCCCAAACCCTCCAACGAGCGACGGAATGCGAATGCATCAAGTCTCAAACCCACGCATCAGACTCCCTGCCGACGACGATCATCAAGTGTGCCGTGGCTTGATCTGCATCCGGGCGCGATGACATCCGACTGCATCGTTCTCCTAACGTGAAGTGTGCCTGAAAAGAAGGTTCACCGCGTAAGTCGGTCGCCGGACCTGCTGCTTCGCGACGCAAGAAGCCGACGGCGCTCAATTCTGCGCCTGTGTGATGGTTGGGATGAGAGCGCCCGTCGGCGCCACTTGCGTTCGAGCGCGCTCTCCCAAAGCCAATTTCTAGGAGGTGTGAATGGCACCGGCGATGAGCTTTATGAGGGATCGCTCCGTATCTGCGATGAGATATGGAGGTTGCTATCCGGCAGGTGTTTCGGGCGCCGACCCTAAACGCCCCCGCGATTTATGGCGCTTGCCCCGAAGCTGTTGACCGGAGGAAGTCGAGGCTTGTCAGAGGCTCCCTGGTGGCTCGGCGTTCTCCATATCCATTGACAACTACAACTTGAGGAGGAATGTCTTGACAAGACAGCGCTCTTTGCTGACGCCTGGTCCATTGTCGTTATCGCTGGCAGTCAGGAGTCAGATGCAGCTTGATCTCGCATCGCGCGATTGCGAGTTCAAGGAAGTGACCGCCTGCATGAGGCGGCTGATGCTCAGCTTGCTTGGAAATGCTGAAGGCTATTCGGTGGTGCCTATTCAGGGAGGCGGCTCTTTTGCAATGGAAGCCGCTCTCTCTTCATTTGTGTCCCGAGCCGACAGGCCGCTCGTTTGCATAAACGGCATTTATGGTGAGCGCATTCTAAAAATTTTGCGGCTGTGGGGCGTCGAGGCACTGAAGCTTGTCAAGCGAGCGACCGATCCTTTGAATCCTCAAGAAATTGGCGAGCATCTGAGCCGAAATCCTGGCGTTACGCACCTATGTTTCGTGCATTGTGAGACGACAACCGGAATCGTCAATCCGCTGGACGCGATCGTGGAGGAGGCGAGGCGACGTGGCGTAAAGACCATCGTCGATGGGATGAGTTCTTTCGGCGCCCTTAATATCGATCTGAGCCAGCGTGGAGCTGACGTCCTGGTCACCTCGAGCAACAAGTGCATAGAAGGGCCGCCGGGAGTAGCGTTTGTCATCGCTTCTCGCGAGCTGCTGGAGAATGCGGTTCAAGAACCGAGGTCGTTTGTGCTCGACGTGAGAGATCAATGGCTCTCGCTCGAGCGCACCGGTGAGTGGCGATCGACCCCTCCCACCCACATCGTTCAGGCAACGGCAAAGGCCTTGGAGATTCTGCACGAGGAGGGCATTGATGCCAGGCGCTCCAGGTATGAGAAGGTCAGGAACGATCTCGTCAAAGAACTCGAAGGACTGGTGTCTCCGCTGCTGTCCGCGGAGTTGCAGTCGCCGGTCTGCGTCGCGTTCAGTGCGCCGTCCGGAATGGTGGACCAAGCAGGATTCGATGGGCTGTATCGCCACTTGGCGGCCCATAACCTTTACGTCTACTCGAAGCTGCATCTTCCGACGCGGAGTTTCCGCGTCGGTTGCATTGGGGAAATCCAAACCAGCTGGATCGAGCAGTTGGGCTGCGCTTTTCGTACATATTTCCGGTCCGGTCAGGCTCGGTCAGCGGTGCCGATGTCGGTCCAAGAGACATGCGGGGCTCGCGTAACGATGCCGGCAGCGCGAGCGGCTGGGGACCCGCAGCGGCCGTTTTCGGCCGAGACTGCTGTTCTGCATGCGGGCTATCGACGAGACGTAGCGACGAAAGCCGTCGCAGTGCCGATTTACCAGAATACAGCTTATGAACTCGATGGCGATCTAAACCACATTGCCGACGTCTACAACGTCAAGGCCGATGGGTTCACCTACACAAGGATCATCAATCCAACGACCCGCGCGCTGGAAAGGCGCTACGCAGCCGTCGATATGGGACGCGACTCGCTCGCCGTTGCGTCAGGTCAAGCAGCGACGTTCCTTGCTATAGTCAACCTGTCAAGTGGCGAAGTGGGGGACAATGTCGTCGCCTCTCCGTATCTATATGGCAATACCTGGAACCTGCTCCACAACACATTGAAGCGTCTTGGAATCAGCGTGAGGACGGCCGATCCGCGAAAACCCGAGACGTTCGAACGTGCCATTGATGATCGCACGATATGCTTGTTCGGGGAGGTGATTTCGAATCCTTGTCTGATTCCGTTCCCGGTCAAACAGCTGGCCGAGATCGGCCGAAAATACGGCGTGCCTTTGGTCGTGGACAATACGACGACGCCACTGGTATGCCGGCCGTCAGATCTCGGCGCTGCGATTACGACGTACTCCGCAACAAAATATATATGCGGTCACGGCACGACGCTTGGTGGACTGATCGTTGACAACGGCGAGTTTAGCTACCGCGGAGCCTCTCGCTTTCCCTTGTTCAACCGTCCCGACGATGCGCATGGCGGAATTGTTTGGCACAACGCGGTGCGCGATGTCGACGATCTTGGAAAGAGCGAGTTTCTTCTCAAGGCTCGCATGACCTGGCTGCGTGATACCGGCGCGGCCATCGCCCCGTTTGCGAGCTTTCAACTGATCCAAGGGCTTGAAACGCTGCCACTTCGCATGAAGCAGCACTGCGCGAATGCCAGGATCGTGGCCGACGTTCTCAAGGAGCATCCTAAAGTGCGCCGTGTCTTCTACCCGGGGCTCTTTGAAGGCGCCGATCGCGAAACCGTCGAACAGACACTCAATGCCGCATACGGACACGGGGCGATGGTCATGTTCGAAGTGGAGGACGAACATGCTGGGCGCAAGTTCATCCAGAACGTCGACTTGATGTATCACGTTTCGAATGTAGGCGATGCCCGCACGCTCGTGACCCATCCTGTCTCGACGACCCACACCACGGTCCCGCGGGAAAAGCGCGAAGCCGCCGGCATATTTGGCGGCTCGATCCGGCTTTGCGTCGGCATCGAAGATGTCAACGACATCCTGCGCGATCTGGACAAGGCGCTTTCCGCAATCTGACAACCTGCAAGCGATCAGGAGGAGGTTCTCATGAATCAGGCAGACGCTTGGAAATTGAGGTCATCACGCTATGAGGCCGTTCAATTCAGCCGAGAAATCAATAGGCAGCTCTCCGAGCTGAGACCCGACAACATAACGGGAGCCGCTTATATTGCAAAAGATTACGCTGTCATCACCGCGTGCACGCTCGCGACTGTGTCCGTCTCATGGTGGCTCTACCCGCTGGCCGTCCTTCTAATTGGTGCCTATCAGCGCGGATTGACAACCATCGCTCATGATGCGGCTCACCGCACGCTCGCGAAGAACACGACCTGGAACTATGTCTTGGGCATTCTGTTCGCCTCCTATCCCTTGTTCCAGCGCCACTGGGCATACCGGATCTCGCACGTCTATTTGCATCATCCCTATCTCGGAGACCCGGACAAGGATCCCGACCTGAAGTTCTTCCTGGCCAGCGGCGTCTACGACGTGCTGCCTCCGGAGCGGTACGCTTTCAACATGATCTGGAAGCCGATCTTCGGCGGCGCGACAGTAGCGTATCTGAAGTATCTTTGGACCAATCGATTTTCGATCACAGAGGCCGAGGATCTGAGTCGCTCAGGCATACTTATCGACAAGTATGGCTTCTATCTCTTCTGGATCAGCATCCTGGCTGGGTCATATGCTGTTGGGCTGCTCCATATCGTCGTCCTGTTTTGGATCGTGCCCTATCTCACCACGTTCCAGGTCCTCGGCTGGTTTATCGAGCTAGCCGAGCACTCACCTATGTGCGAAACCGAGACGCAGAACGTCTATCTCACCAGGAATCGGAAAGGAAATTTCCTCGAGCGGGCCGTCCTCGGACAGAATCTGGATGAGTACCACCTTGAGCATCACCTTTCGCCGGGTATCCCGTTTTGGCTGTTGCGCAAAGCTCAGAAAATCCGAATGCAGGATCCGAATTACGCGAAGGTCGCGGCGACCTGGGGCGGGCTCTTTGTCAAGGGACCTCAAGGTCAACCTAGCGTCATAGCTCAGTTAAAAGAGCGAAATCGACGCTTGTATGAGCAGTCCGTTGCCGAGGTTCGCACGCGAGGGCATGGCGCGTGACGTTGCTACGGCCAGAGAGCACCCGAGCCGTGGTCGGCGTCACTTCGAATCGTCTCATCGTCGATGGTGTGCATCGCGACTGGTTGCGGCGCAAGTACTTGCAGGCGCTCCATCGTCATGCGGGAGTGGCTTGCGTCATGTTGCCGACGGTCGACGCCGAAGATGCGAGGGAGGAGCTCGCCCCGGCGATCATGCGCCGGGTCGACGGCTTGGTGTTGACTGGTGATGAATCGAACATCGACCCCGCCGTCCTGAGAGCCCCTGCGTCCTTGACGGAGGCTGATCGGCAGGACGTTGAGGTTGGGATTCTTGACCGTCCGCGGGACAGGCTCTCTGCCCAAACTATAGAGAGCGCCATCGCGCTCGGAATGCCTATTCTGGGCATCTGCCGTGGGCTTCAGGAGCTCAACGTCTATTTCGGCGGCACGCTCCGCTCATCGCTTGCGGAGTGGAGGCCGGAAAGCGGCGCGATGCACGCCGAGAAGCCAGATCGTCCAAGAGACCGTCAGTACGACGCCGCGCACAGCGTCAGGATATCTTCCGATGGCGCGCTCTTTCCAATCGCGCGGATGATCGAAGCGCAAGTCAACTCGCTGCACAATCAAGGGATCGAGGCGCTTGCCCCGGCGCTGAGGCGGGAGGCGTGGGCGCCTGACGGTTTGGTCGAGGCGGCTTCGGTCATTGGCGCCCCGACCCTGCAAATCGGTGTGCAATGGCACCCCGAATGGCACGTCTCAACCGATCTCCTCAGCAAGCAACTGTTCAAGGCATTTGGAGAGGCGTGTGTTGGGTACTACCGAACTAAGAAGAACTAGGGGCGGGTTGTGACATTGCAAACCAAACGTGGTCCGTGCACGGCGAAAGGACAGTCACCCGGAGCCGATGCACGCGTCCGGTCCTGCGAGGGCCGTGCGCCCCCTCGCGGGCACAGGAAGACTGGGCGATTGACGAATCGCTTCGCTCTGGGAGTTTTCTTTGTGGCGCTTTATGTCGTCGTGAGCGCGGCAGGCGAGGTTTATGCGGCATCGTATTTTCAGCAAGCGGATGTGTTCGTCGCGCTCCTGCTGTCCTTCGCTGTTGTTTGTCTGATGTTCAATCTCCTGGCTCGCCACGGGCGAGGCGAGGCAACGGTGGCGAAATGGTCGCTCCTGGTCTTCGTTGCGCTCAATGTCGTGACAGCAATCAGCTGGATCGGCCTATTTATCGGACTGAAATACGCTGAACCCGCGATCGTCGTCGCCTTCATGGTGGCGCTGGGGCCCACCGCAACAGTGTGGTTAAACGCACTGATCAGGCACCAGAGTGCCCCTCCAGCATCCGATATTGTCGTGAGCGTTACGATCGCCACGATCGGGAGTTACATGATTTGGATCTCGGCAAGCGGCAACGCAGGCGTGGAGTGGGGGGCTCGATCGTCCTTTGGCATCGTCTTGGCCATCGTGGCCGGCCTATCGCTGGCCCTTACAAATATACTTGTCAAACTGCTCTTCGAACGTGGGTTTTCTGGCCGACAAGTCCTGGCGCATCGCTTTTATGGAACGATTCTCTTGCTGCTGGGACTGGTCGATCATTCATCTATCGTGCCTGAGATCTCGCAGCATTGGTTTGCGATCGCAGCAATTGGGCTGTCGACGATCATTGTTCCTTTGCTCTTGATCCAGCAGGGCATTCGGCGCGTAGAGCCCTTCACCGTCAACATGGTCCTGTCCACCGCCCCTATCATCACCTTCCTGTTCCAGTACTTCGATTCTCGCATCGTGCCTTCGTCACATACGTTCATTGGAAATGTTCTCATTACGGCTGTTGCTGTCGGCAACATCTACTTGCAGTATCGGAGATCCGCATGAAAGAACGGAATTGTGTAATCGTAGACGCATACTCTACCGGCAGATACCTACCGGAAGAATTCAAGCGCTATGGAATTGGAACGGTGCATGTGATGTCGGCTGCACAGATTCCACCCATATTCCAATCGCATTTCAATGCGGACCTGTATGGTGAGGTCATTCGCCCTAGCGAGCGCATGGGGTATGACGACATCGTTGAATATCATCTTCAGGCTCTCCATGGCCGGGAATTGGAGTTCGTTATCGCGGGGTGCGAGACCGGAGTTGAACTCGCCGATTCTTTGTCGGAGCGGCTGGGTTTACCATCAAATGGGACCGCGCTATCCGCTGCTCGGCGTGACAAAGCGCGATTGTCTTGCGCGCTGACCTCTGCAGGCGTGCGATCGATCAGACAAATCGTGTCCGACAGTCCTGTAGAGATCGCGAGCTGGAAGCGCGAAGCGAAGTTCGATCAGATCGTGATCAAGCCTCTGAACAGTACGGGTACCGAGGATGTGTTCTTTTGCTCGACAGATGCTGATATTCAGCGGGCTCTAAGCGCAATTGTCGGGAAGACGAACCGTGTCGGAGCGTTGAATCGTTTTGCCCTTGGGCAAGAAAAAATAAACGGCCAGCAATACACCGTAAATGCCGTCTCGATCGACGAGGAAGCCTTCGTTACGGAGGCCTGGACCTATGACACGGTTCCTGTTGAGAGGGCATCATCGGTCTGCTCGCTTGAGAGATTGTTGGAGGGCGGCGAACCAATCGTTCAGGAACTGTCCGACTACTTGGTGCGTGCGTTGCAGGCACTACAGATCGTCGACGGACCGGCTCATGCTGAGATCATCGTCGATAATCGGGGACCGGTTCTGGTG
Organism: Bradyrhizobium sp. CIR48; assembly: GCF_014198315.1. NCBI lineage: Bacteria > Pseudomonadati > Pseudomonadota > Alphaproteobacteria > Hyphomicrobiales > Nitrobacteraceae > Bradyrhizobium > Bradyrhizobium sp. CIR48. The sequence goes on along the minus strand of NZ_JACIHG010000003.1, from coordinate 36,615 downwards.
GACTTCGGAGCGAGGCTTCAAGGGACCATGTCGGCAAAAGCACGAACGATGGCGCTGGGGCACAACCATATGACGCTGACGGCCTGGCGCTACGCAGATCCCAAGGGCTTTGGTGAATATATGAGGCTGCGCGGGCCCTACAAGCGGCAGGCTCACGCACTTTGCGTCTCGCTGATCTCAGATATGGGCGGTGTCGTTGCAGGTTACCCGGGACTCGAAGCAATCCGCAAGCTTCCGAGCTTCGCGGATGCCATTGCATTCGTTCCGATTGGTCAAGAGCTGGTTCCCACGATCGACTTGGTGTCGACACCCGGCATCGTTTATCTCGTGAATAGCGACTTGAATCAGCTTGAGAATGACTATCGCAAGTTGCGAGCAATGCGGATGGACCAGGTGTTCGATTTAGTGACGCAGGATGGCGATTAATGCCAACTGATCCCAGGTTGACCAAAGCGAATCCAGCCCGCGCGGCGATGGTCGGCGTAAGCGACTTCGATGGCGTTCTGCGAGGCAAACACGTCTTAGGTGAAGATCTCTCAGATGGAGATAAAGTTATCAAGTTCTCTGAAGCGGTGCTGGCGTGGGATTGTTCGGATCGGGTCATTCCGGCCAGTTTCACGCAAAAGCCGCTATCAGCGTTCGGAGATGCTGACCTTCGTATTCTGTCAGGCACCGGCCGTTCGGTGTCTCTTCTCGGCGATCAACATCTCTACCTCGCGGAGTTCACCGGCTCACATGAGAACATCTGCCCGCGCGGTATTCTGCGTAGGGTCCTGCGAAGGGCTGCTGAACACGGATACGACTGCACTGCCGGGTTCGAATTTGAATTCATGCTGTTTAAGGAGAACGCAGACACGATTGAAGAAAAGCCGTTCGGCGAGTGGGTTCCTTTAACTCGCGGCCCGTTCGGCTACTCGATTGCGCGCTCTGTCGCGCAACATGAGCTGTTTGATGAGATCTTGGCGCTTTGTGAGAAGGCTAGAATACCTCTCAACGGACTGCACTTTGAAACGGGACCTGGCGTGGTCGAAGCGTCACTTCGTCATTGTGATGCGCTGGAAGCTGCCGATCGAGCAACCATATTCAAGTCGATGATAAAGGCCTGGGCGCAAACGCGAGGCATGATGGCTACATTTATGGCCAAGGTTTCCGAGGAATGGCCCGGCCAGTCCGGGCATATTCACATCTCGATGTCCTCGGATAGTCAGAATGCGTTTTACGACAGTGATGCGTTCGGCAACGTCTCGAAGCTTATGAGGCAATTCATCGCCGGACAACTAGAATACATGAATGAGTTCTGTGTGCTCGCTGCGCCGAACTTCAACAGCTACAAGAGATTGGTACCTGGCTGCTGGGCACCAATTTGTCCAAGCTGGGGAGTTGACAACCGCTCCTGCGCAATTCGCGCCATTCCGGGAGAGCCATCTGCCCATCGCCTGGAGTATAGGCTGCCTGGCGCAGACCTAAACCCATATCTCGCGCTCGCAAGTGCGATTGGTTCGGGAATATTGGGTGTCGAGACAGGTCCGGCACTGCCGGCTTCGATCGTCGGTGATGCAAGCGCGGAAATGTGTCGGCCGTCCGCGAGACTGCCTCAAAGCCTATCAGAGGCAACTTCTCGGTTCGCAGAGTCTGCGGCGGCAAGTGATGTCTTCGGAGAAAGGTTTGTTGAAGCGTTTTCTTGCTCGCGCCGTTGGGAGTGGGAAGCCGTTCAACATCGGGTCACCGACTTTGAACGTCGGAGATACTTCGAGATCATTTAGCTTGAGCTCTTCGACAGTTCTGAACTTCATTCCTCTGGCTTGCCGGCCACACTATTGCGGCTGCCTGTCCCGCTGATGTTGGACTTCATACAGAGCAAATGTGCGTTACTCGTTAAGTGAGGACCTCGGGAACGTTGAGGAGGTCTGCTGTTATCTGCTCTGTGGCAGCAACCGCGATTGCTCCGTTGGGATGCTAGATTATATCTAACGTCCGGTCCTTCTCGTAAGCTTTACATCGCCAAGCAGATGGTGGAGCTCAAGCATGCGCCCGGTTGGCAGCTATCCCTCGCAAGCCGTCGAGTTGCGCGCGCTTGCCTCGGTTGGTCCCAAAGCGGCAAGACAAACGCTGCGGTCCGTCAGCCAGATACTCACTCCGGCTGAGTGAACGAGCTGAAGTTCCTCGCCTCTTCATTGCCGACTTAGCTTACCAGACCGGTAAGCGGACTGTAAGCGTAGCTCTGCGACCCTTTTGATGATTGACGCTCGACATCTATTTGAGCCGCGTGCCGCGACGCCGCGGCTTCCAAATTTTGAACAATGCGCTGGCGCCGGCCTCGAGCATCCTCGGGGCGACGAGGTTGGGATCGAACTGTGCGGGCCCCGGAGGCGCATATTTTCATATTCCAGATGAGTAGGGTCGCCGCTGGCGTCGAGGTATTCGGCATAGCCGGGCGCACCGCCGACGTCCTTGAGCAGGAGGGAAGTCCCTCTATCGTCGTGATGTCGAACCATTTTTCGAGTTTGATCACTTGGTCTCAGCTGTCACCGAAGTCATAGAAATAATGGATCGTCTTCGCGCCGATCCCCTGAACGATATTGAAGAGCCGCCGCGTCACCTCCGGTTTCACATCCTTGAGAGGTCACCTTGATCCGGACCGAGGTCGTGTTCAGGCCCATGCCGCTAGCCTCGGATCATGTGCATGCATCCTGTAGATCGACGCTCAAGCCGTCCAAGGCAGCCAGGAGATGCTGTCCATTATTGGAAACCACCTTGACAGCGCTTTCGATACGTCAGGCGCTGAGTTCAGCATTGAAGATTGAGCGGTGGACGCCATTTCTTAGTAGCGCTTTCGATAATCGCAGGGTTGATTGCCTCAAAGCAGTTTGGAAAGGCCGGCGGGGAACTGACAACGCTCTTGCCGATGTTTCTGCTGATACCCTTCGGCGGTATCCTTCTCGTCTTCGGACATGCACTGGGATACATGCGTCTCGAAATATCTGCATAATCGTCGCGATATCGGTCGGAGCAATCTTGGTGGTGGAACCGATTCTCACGCTTTCTGCTGTTTCGAGACGGGCTAACGGTACTCGCCGATATCGGATTGGCGCTCGGTGGGCTTGGCACGCTCACTGCGCTATTTTTATGAGCGTATTCCAAGTGCGCTTAACTGGGCAGCATCCTCGGCGAGGTCCTATTCTGAAAAGGACTTGCGCAGCGTAGGTTCTGCTCACTCGAACGCGAGAAGAAGAGGTCGAGTTGACAGACGTTCCACATCGAGCCAGATCTAGCATAGTTGGATCCGAAACTCTTTGGTCGAACAATAGCATCTCCTCCCGGTTAATAAGAGCTTTGCTGCTGCCGAAAACCTGACAATCGACCCTGCGGTTCGCCATGCTCGACGGCTTTCGGTATTCGGGAATGACTTTGGCAGGGCTATTTCTGGCAGCGCAGATTTCCATACTGGTCACGGCGAGGCAGCGGAATGCGGACCGGCGCTACAATCGACTATCCCGCACCTTATGGGTCATCCCCTATTGCTGCCTCAGCACCACAACAGCTTCCATGAAATTGAACTAGGACGGCGGGGTGGTGCATTCGGAGAGCATCCTTCGTCAGCCAACCGTCAGCCAGGTGGCCTATCCAGGGACGCTGCGCATTGTTGACCGTATGGGAGATGGAACATGACGGGCATTGGCCGACCTGGCGAACCGCACGTTTGGGCTGCGGGAGCCGACACCACGTCGGTATCGAGCAGTGCGCATTCGGAGCCAAAGTGTGTCCCTGCGGAAGGCGACCGAGTTTTCAACTCCGTCGTGCAGCGGATGCGCTCTGAAGATAGCATGGCGACGCTCGCGAGCCTGCCCTCAGGTTCGGGTGTGGCAGTCCCCATTTCCTCAAGCGGTGAGGGGATCAACGCAGCGAAACAAAATATGGACGGCCTGCTTGAGGAACTTGATGCTTGCCACAGTGCTGCCATGGGCGCTCAGAGCTCGTCTGAGGCGCAAGAGCTGATCGATCAGGTTGTCAAAGCTGGCGCAGCAGTTCTGGACTATTACGCGAGCCTGTCTCCAGATGTGGCGCGCAGCATTCTGTCCGAAGAGCAGGCTTGCCGAATTCGTGACCGGACTCTGGATGCGGGGAACGAATGCAACGCGCTGGCCGAACCGACCATCTACGCCTTGGAGAAGAGTAGGGAGAATGCGGGAAAGATACTCGAGCGGATGCGCCAATCCAATGCTCCGCCCGACCAGCTGATTCGAGCGGCTTCCGGTGTGGCGAAACACTATCTGGCCTGCACGGAGTGGTGGGAAAAGAAGGCATTGCGCTCTGAACGGATGCAGTCCGTCTGCGCAGCCACTGCCAGCTTGCCAAGTGCAACGGCCGAAATGCGACAGGCCGAACAGGCGACACTACGGCTGCATACCGGCTGGGCACTGAATACGAGGTGCGTGCATCTGCAATCGCAAGTCCTTCTCGCGCGGGTCATGATTGAGTCGCACGCGAGCACGCTCGACCCGGCCGTCAGGCAAATCCTCTTGGGCGAGAACGGTCGGGCACGTCTACTCGGAACCTTCATGGGCGATGTTGTTCCGGCATTCCTCTCAACGGGCGACGCTGTTCTGAACAGCAAAGGACAAGCCCTCGACGCAGAGCACTGCGCCGTTCTGGAAGGGGTCATGGAGCGGCTATCGGAATTTGCGTCGGCGCTGCCCAACATGGTTGCCGAGCTAAGGAATAAGGGAGCAAGTCCCGAGCTTCCATTGGATCTGTTGGATCAGATCGTGGAAGAATCGTGGGTCACGGCCCATGAGGTCATGCGCCTGCTAGCAGTGCAGCCGAAGACACCAGCCATCATTGCACCGCCAACGGAGGCTGGCCTTGCGTTACCGGCCGACGCTGCCGGCAACGACCCGGCGGCCGAAGGCAGTCCAGCGCGAAGGAAAGGGAAGGGCAAGCGCAGGCAGGCCGGAGGTGCGGGGAGTTCGGCAGCCGGGCAGCCCGACCCGCAGCTCGCTAGGCCCGACGCCGTTACGACGCGAACCACCAAGGTTATTGTGCTCTCGGATCTGGGCACGAAGAAACTCGCGAGCCCGGAGGAGGCGCATACGAGGATGTCATCCTCCGCGAGGGAACACTTGGCAATATGGCAGGCCCCGCCATCGAAGGAGACACTGACGCGCCTGCTCGCGCGATTAGACGAACTCTTGCAATTCGATCTGCGCAGTGAGCAAAGAGCCGTTTCGCGAGCGCGCCACATGAAGCCCGAAGATGCCGAGCACGTCGTGGACACCGTGGTTGAGCGGCTGCAGGGCCAATCCGCGGAGATTGAGGCCTGTGTAACCGCGCTGGACGAACCTCGCCGACGCGGCCTACTCACGCCTATCCAAGTGCCCGAAGTGCAAAAAAAAATAGTCCGCCTCAAGGCGATGTTGTCGGAGGTTAAGGGGCAGGCACGAACTGCGAAGGCGCAAAAGGCTTCGATCGAGATCGATTGCATGAAGACCTATGCGTTTCCCTCGCAGAAGTACCTCGAACGGTTGCAGGCGGCCGAGGAGTTGGCTCCCTTGGAGTCACCGCGCGCGCTGAAGGGTGAGCCCGGAACGCTGTTCGAGCTCAAGCTGCAGCCTACGCCACTGCGCAATGGTGCGGTGAATCCGATGTGGGTGCACATCCATACGAAGCGGCCGGTCTATGCGTGGCAATTAACGACATTGATTGACGCCGAATTCGCCGCTTGCCACGTGAAATCCAACGAACAGCGCGGCTACAATCGCCTCTGGCAGAACGCTCGAGCTGCAACGGGTCACGAAGACGTCGTGATCCACCGCGGCAAGCTCACGCCTGCGTTCTGCAAGTCCTTGTTAGGTTCCGCTTTTAGCGGCTATCCAGGGTATCCTTTGGCCGGAACGGGGCGCGGGGCACGCAGGTGACTCGATACGAGACTAGTTAAGCGACTCGATAGAGTGCCGCTTGTGGTACGGCATTGGTCTTCTTCGCATCCGGACCCAGTGGCCGAATGAACCGCACTTTGGCCTCCAAGCTCCAACTCCTGAGTTAAGAAGCCGGATTGAGCTGTGTTGGAGAGGCGACCGTTCGCCATTAGCAACTCGCGGAAGACGCCCAAGAGTTCTCTGGGCCGGGCGAGGATGCGGCTGGAAGTTGTGGCCGACGGCTGAGAGGACGACATTGGCGGCGTCGCCGGCGCGGCCTTAGAGGCCGCCGCGGCCGAGGTGGCCTTCGGCCTTTATGTGCCCGATGATGGGCTCTATGGCAGAGCGACGGCGCAGCTCGCGCTTGATGACACCGAAGACCCTGCGCTTCTGGCCGGAGCTGAAGACGCCACGGGGATTCTGCGCATCGTGGCCGCGGTACCCCTTGTCGGCATAGGCCCGCTCGATCGGACAGCCGGTGAGCGTCTCGGTGCGCTCGATGACGTCCCGCAGGGTGTGCCATCATACGGATTGTCGGGCATTTCGCTCGCGTGCTGCACGAACAGTCCGCCGGGAGCGGGCGATTGTTGGTGACGACGGAGGCCTTCACGCCGAACTCGTAGGGCGCGGCGGCCTTGACTTTGCCGATGCACTCCACCTCCGGAGCATGGAAGGAATAAAGCTTCCAGCCGCGCTGGCGCTGCTGCTGCGAACGAATGTGCGCGGCCCAGCCGAGTTGAAGGGCGAAGGGCTCCTCCAGTGCCGGCTGGCCCTCGATCTTGCGGCGGATGTCGCGAATGATTGGGCCGAGCCTGCTACACAGGGTGCGCAACTGTCCCTGATGCCGCCTGAATTGTTTGGCGCGAGCGTAGCGGGAAGCCATCATCGCGGCGGCCTTGGCCGCGCGAGCATAGGATTGCCAGACCTGACCCCGTGCCTTCTCGCCAGGTGATTGAGGCCCTTGATGGCCGCATGCAGGAGCTCGGCATCGGTCGGAATGGTGATGGCCTTCGACTGCACTGTGGTATCTACCGTGACGCGCTTGAGGTCCTGGCTGCGTAACGTGCCGGTCTCGTGCGCAGGGTCAAGCGGCCGAAATGGATGCTCGCTGACAAAGCCTATGATAGCGCCGAATTGCGTGAAGAACTCGATGAGCGCGCAACCAAGCCGGTTATTCCAAACCCCAGCAATCGCAATCAACCGTACGGCTTCTCAAAGCGTTCTAGCCTGCTCCGGGCTCCTCTGTGTTTGGCCGAGGCAAATATTTGGGCGATGTAGCCACGCGATTTCAAAAAATTCTCTGTCGCCGCACGGACTGAGGCGTCGTTGTCAACAACGGAAATCACAGGCGCGGACAAGACGAGCCCTCCTGAAGCGGGAATAGCGGCTGCAAGCATTAGCCACCCTCGGCTAAAGATCGGCTCGACTAATGAAATTGTAAAATCATACTTGTGTTTGTTCAGGACGATTTGCGCCAATTCCCAACGTCTCAGTCATTCTGATCAAGTCGGCCAGCGACCGTGCACGCATCTTCTTCATTACGTGCCCCGGTAGATCTTGACCGTAATCTCGGCCAGCCCAAGCTCGGCGGCGACCTGCTTGTTCATCAGGCCGGCAGCGACCAGTTTCATCACCCCCTGCTCGCGCGGGCTTAAGCTCTCAAATCGGGACTGTAGGTTCGCGACGATCTGCTGAGCCTCCCGTCTTTTGCGATCGCGTTCGGTCGCCGCAACCACGGCATCAAGCAGTTCCTGATCGCGAAAAGGTTTGCTGAGAAAATCGACCGCTCCTTCCTTCATGGCCCTGACGGTCATGGGAATGTCGCCATGGCCGGTAATGAAAATGATCGGAATATGTATGTTCAACCTCGCGAGCTCGGTCTGGTAGTCAAGGCCGCTCAAGCCTGGCAGCCGGACATCAAGAACCAGACAGCTAACAACGTCCGGGATCGGGCTCTGCAGCATTTCGCGCGCCGATCCGAATGCAATGACGCCTAACCCTACCGATTGAAAAAGATTCGTAAGCGAGCGACGCATTGAGATGTCATCCTCCACGACGAAGACAACCGCCCTTGTCGAGGACTCGGCATTGCTGACTTCGCCTGGCGAGTCAAATCGTCCTGTCACGAGACGGCCTCCTTATGCGGCGGTAGGGCAACCTGGAAGGTCGCGCCCGGTCCATTTTTGTGGACCATTGACAGCCGTCCTCCGTGAGCTTCCACAATCGACCGGCAGATCGAAAGACCCATTCCAAGGCCAGTCGATTTCGTGGTGAAGAAGGGATCCAAGACGCGGTCCGCGTCGTCCTCGGCGATGCCGACGCCGCAATCGGTCACGGCAAGTTGGACGTGCCCCACATCGTCCTTCGATGATTGAATCAGCAGTTCGCGCGTCCGGTCTGTAACTGCGTCCATGGCTTCGATTCCGTTCATCACCAGATTGATGATCACTTGTTGCAGCTGAATCCGATCGCCGAGGATCGTAGGCAGCCCTGCCGTCAACTCGGTTCGTAACATCACTCGGTGGCTCACCAGCTCTCGTGTTACCAGTGCAATGACGTCCTTGACGACCTCATTGATATCGAGCGGCACCATCTCAATCTCGCCTTTCTTCGCGAGCGCGCGAATACGACGGATCACCTCGCTTGCCCGGATTGCGTCTTCGATGATCCACTCCACCGAAGAGCGGGCGGCGGAAAGATTAGGCGCTTCCCGGCCCATCCAACCGAGGCACGCATCAGCGTTGCTGATAATAGCGGCGAGGGGCTGGTTTATTTCGTGGGCGATGGAAGTTGTCAGCTCTCCTAACGTCGTTACACGCGTCACGTGCGCAAGCTCCGCCTGTGCCTTTCGTAGTTCTTGTTCGGCTTGATCGGCGCGAATGGTAGCGGTGATGTCAGTGCTGACGCCACGGTAGCCGAGAAAATTGCCCTTTCCATCGAAAAAAGGCTTGCCACTCGTGCGCACGTAGATCGGAGAACCTGTCCGATTCACGGTGCGGTAGACGAGATCCCGAAACGGAAGATGGGCCTCCAATGTCGCCCGATGCTGCCGCCACTTCTCGGGTTCATCTTCGACGTCGCACGCAATGTCCCAGCGAAGCAGGCCGATCAGTCCTGCCGCCAAAATTCCCGCAGCACTGGTGTGCTCGGATAAGTGAGTGACCTGATGATCCGGCCCGGTCTCCCAGAGCCAGTCGGAAGCCGTTTCGGCGTAGTCGCGAAAGCGCTGTTCACTTTCGCGCAGCGCGGCAAGTGTGTTTTCCAGGCGTTCCCTAGCTGCGTGTTGCTCGGTCACATCCATATGTGTTCCGATCAGCTCGCTGACGTTACCATCGCTGCCGACCACCACGTGCGCAACGGAGTGTATCCGTCTTATCCCGCCATCCGGTAGAAGGACACGAAAATCATATTCGAACCGCCCCTCCTTGTGTTCAATCGCCTGGCACTGCACCTCCTCCAGCCGCGGCAAGTCCTCCGGATGGATGCGCGATCGAATGGTCTCGATCGACACCGGCTCTTGTGGGCGAAAGCCGAACAGACGATCGACCTCGGCGGAGCGATACACGAAATCTAGACGGTAGACGTCCCAGGACCAGCTGCCCGTGTGACTGAGATGCTGGGCCTCGGCCAGATAAGCCTCGCTGCGGCGCAGCTGCTGTTCTGCTCGCCTCGCCGCCGTGATATCCGTCGCTGCTCCAACAAACTCGATGTCACCAGAGGCTGTTCTCGTCGCCCGTGCCTGCGCATGGATGTGCTTTACCGAGCCGTCCGGTAGCAGAAGCCGGTATTCGTGCTCGAAATCGCTCGGGTCTCGCATCGCGCGATCGATAATTTCTTTAACCGAAGCCTTATCATCCGGATGAGTGCGCTCAACGACGAGCTGCGGCCCCGGCTGCACTGTGTCAGGATCTAATTGGAAAATGCGAAATGTTTCCTTCGACCAGAAGGCCTCGCCCGTAGTGGGATTCCAGCTGAAGCTGCCTGTGTGACTCAACTCCTGCGCCTGGGCTAAATGTGCTTCGCTCCGCTGAAGGGCGAGTTCGGTCCGCCTTCGCTCCGTGATATCTTCGCAGGCGATAAGGACAATGGGCTGCTCATCGCCCCAGAGCATGGCTTTGGCGTTTTCACGTACCCACAACACCGATCCGCCCTTACTGACTTTCTGGACGTCCCACGTGCGCGTCTGTCCGACATCCTCAAGGCACGTCCGAACGCATTCTCGAACGAACGCGCGATCCTCCTCGAGAAATACGTCCAGCACTGATCGACCGACCAGTTCAGCAGGAGCATAACCGAGTTGTGTCGCGCCGAGCGTATTGACGTTGAGGATAGTGCCGGCTTCATCGACCATGAAGTACATGGCGGGATTGTGCTCGAAGATGGCGCGCCACCGCTTTTCGCGATCCTCCAAATCGGCCGCACTCCGCTGAAGCTTGGCCGCAACGACACGCGCAGCCTCTCTTTCCTGGCGGAGCTTTCCGACCAGGTGCGCTCCCACAATCGAGGCAATAAAGAATGCAACTACCACCGGCAGATCTTGGGGGTCATCGATTCGCAGGCTGAACGCCGGCGGCGCAAAGTAGTAAGCGAGAGCAGCGATGGTTACGATGCAAAGCGCCGACGACGCAATGAAACTGCCCATCAGCGAAAACAGCAAGATCACTAACAAATACGCGAACGCCGTCGCAGCGAAATGCGCGTGAAGGTACAAGCAGGCCAGTGTTACCACGGTCAGGGTTATGCTGCCGAAGGTAAACTGAAGGGCCGAACGTTCTAAACTGCTGATCGGGCTACGCATTCTGATACCACCCGGCCTGTTCTCCGGCGGGAGAACTAGAACATTTTAGGGCGCGTACTCATAAAGCCACGACAATACCGGGCCTCAGGTCAGTTGTCCGCGCGGTTCTGGTTCAGTTGATCAAGCGGGTTTGTGGCGCAACCATCCCTTCATTTTGAGACCGTCCCGCATGTTGAGAGCAAGAAGTGTAATGTTTGTTGCGCCCGCGACGAGCTCGATCACCTGCACAGCATAGAACGTGCCATCGAATTCTGCCGCCTGAGCCTTGGACGCGAGGAAGAGCGCAGACGGAATAAGAATCACGATGCCGTTTCCTGCAATGAATGGCATGCGCTTGAATTTGGCCCCGATCAGTCCGGCCCGGCGCGCCTTTGCCAAGATGACACCTGTACCACCGGTCGCAGCGAGCGTCGGAATCAGCAACAAGAAACCCCACGGTATGGTGCTCTTAACCGCTGCAACTGTGGCATGGGACGCGAACAGCTCGCTGAGTACCGTCGACAGCCAAAATGTGCCGATCGTTCCGATAGCCAAGGCACCAGCGACAGGATGGATCAACTTGATCATGAGTATCTTCCCTTCCTAAAAAGAGCAGGGCTAGGCAACGCAGATGCCGCGCACGGCAACTTTCTGGAACAGATGAGGGGAGGCTATCGCGGAGGCCGGATAGCTGGCGATTTTTGCTAGAAAGTCAGGATGGGTGAAGGCCGCGCGGAAGTGTGCGGTGGATTCCCAGACGGCGTAGTTCAGATAGGTCGAACTGTCGCCGAGAGCTCTGTGCAGCTGAGTGGAAATGAAGCCCGGCTGTCGCTTCATGAACGCTGCGTCGTCCTGCCAGGTCTTGAGAAAAGCCGCCTCATCGGCTTTGTCGAGTGTGAATGGGTTCACCAGGACGACCGAATTTGCCTCAATAGCGATCTGGCGGTCGATCGGGAAAGAAGGGTCGAGTGGGCGTAGCAGCGACATGAGTGCCTCCATTGCTCTTTGATACGTGATGTCTAATTGGTATCATGTTCACGTACCACGTTGACATCATGATGTCAATACAAAACAATGGTGACAAATGAATAGAGCCAAGCGAACCCCGGAGGGTGACGCCCTGACCGACCTTGTTCTCGATCTATTCAGGCTCGACAGCCTATTTCTGACAGCCGGCGACCGTCTGGTCGCCCCGCTCGGCCTAACAAGCGCACGCTGGCAGGTGCTTGGCGCCATTGTGTCCGCCGAACGTCCCCAACCGGTCGCTTGGCTCGCTCGTGACATCGGCGGCAATCGTCAAAACGTGCAGCGGATTATCAATGATCTGCACAGAGAGGGCCTCGTATCTTTTGAGGTCAACCCGCATCACCGACGGGCGCAGCTCGTCGTGCTCACTACGAATGGACAGCGCGCCTTCGAAGCCGCAATGGAGTTGCAGGCTCCTTGGATCAACGATCTTTCAGAAGGGCTGTCGGTCAAGGATATACGGATTGTCCATCGCGTGATCACGGCCTTGCGAGATAAGCTTGAGGGCAGTCGTGAGGACAAGTCGGCCTGACATGGCAAAAGCATTGTGATTGGCCCGGCGCCCGTGATTCAAGCTCCCAAACTGGGGCTTCGAATCATGCGCCATGAACTAACGCTACGAATGGGCAGCTATCGGATCTATGCTACCAAACAAGCCGCGTGGAGACCCTCGGGTAAAACGACCGACGCGTCCTCAATAGTATCTGCTGGATGCTGCGATCTGGTGTATGGTGGATTTAATGAGTTTCAACCTTAGCTTAGTACGCGGTTCGCGCGCCGATTGCCTTCAAGCCGCACGACCCTCATCGCGCAGAACCGTCCTCGGATATCGTGCGGACTTCGAGTGTACAAAGCATCCAACACTGATCTTGTTAAATCATGATTATCGAGAATTAGTGGGAGGTGTTCTGCGGCCGACCTAAGGTTGGCAGTTCGTCTAGGAATTGCCGAGTGCATCTTCCAGAATAGCCTTAAGACGCGCGGCTTCTTTTACCACCTCGCGATCCAGGTCCGCTTTGATGGCTACGGCATAATCGTTGCTGATCCTACGGCGTGGCCCGAATCGTTGTGGTCCTGCGTTCCTGCGGGCAGGAGCTGATAGGCTCTTATACCCAGGGCGTGCGTATCGTTCGCGCAAGCAGCAACTCGTGCTTCATCATAGGGCGGGGCTTCGACTGTCGGCAGCGGACCGGCATCTAGCGCATCAGTTTAACTCTCCCAAGATACGCTTGGTGACCGACCAGAGAGGTCCTCCCACATGCTGTGGAATGTCGGCGCGCGCGTACATCACGCGCCGTCGGGTCGCTTCGCGTGCAAGATGACATAAAGTTTGTTACCGCATTGATCGCCGTTGTGTTCGCTTGCGTGAACGGCTGCTCCAGGTCCCCAGCCAGATGGACAACGAGCCTCAGCGCACGCAACCTGTCTTCCTCAGGGCGTGAATTGTCTTTGAGGATCGCAATCGCCGCCGGAAGACCTTCGAGGATGCAGGTTCCCTGGTTGTGTCCAACCTTGCAACCAAGAGCGACGTCATATGTCGGCCTGCTCGATGTCGATATCGACGAAATGCCGGCGATAGGTGTCCTTTCCTTCCGGCGTTGATTTATAGTCGCCCACCCAGTTTGAGTTGGCGGCCAGCGAAGTGTGCCGATCGGCTCCTTGAGCTTGAGCTGCCGGACTTAAGTGCCGCTAGGCCAGTTCCGCGATGACAGAATGACGTAGCTGTCCCCACGCCAGGGCGGAAGATGTGCTGCCTACAGCTGCGGTGCAGATCGCAAGTATGGGTCTGAGTGATTGCCCAATATTGATGAAGTGCGTCAAGTCGTTAGAGGACATAGGCAGGTGCTTGTGTTACGGCACGTCAACCGGGGGCATGGATGCCGTCGGGCGTGGCACGAAGCCATTTTGGTGCTGGTCACGTGCCGCCAACATGATCGTAAAAGCCGCGAGGAGGATTAGGAGTCGGGCCAAGGATCCAATACTCACTCTGACGATGGCGACAAGGTAAACGACGGCCAGGAGATTTCTCGCAAGCTTGTCGTAGCCGGTTGTAACGCGCTGAAACCTCCTTGAGCCGGCAGAAGCACGCATCGATAACACCGCATGCTCGTCGGCGAGTTGGGGGTCCACCCGGTTAGATTTGTATGCACGGAGGGAATTCCCCCTTTGTGCGCGCACGCGGTGATGAAGACGACTACTGGCTCTAGTAGGTTTGTTGTACCCCCAAATGAGTTAGCGATCAGAATTGCTTTGACAGATGGGTTCCGCGCACAGGGTGCGCGCCGGGACAGGAGAAACTCGATGCATTTGACCGCGCTGCGCCACACCTCTCTTGCGCTGATCCTGTTTGCCTGCGGGGGAATGGAGAGCGCACTAGCCGCCGATTCGGCGCCTGTTCAGGTCACTACGCCGCCCGGCCAGAAGGCTGGCGCTGGGCAAACGCCGAGTATGCGATCGCCGGCCGAGCAGCATCGCCTGCCGCCGGACTCCAGCACCGCGCAAACGCTTGAGCTCCCCGGGCGGACGCTTTCTTTCGTCGCGACCGCCGGCTCCATCCGCCTATTCGACGACAAGGGCGAGCCCCAGGCCGACATCGCCTATACTGCCTATCAGCTTGACGGAGCCGACCGCGGCTCGCGCCCCGTAACATTCTTCTTCAATGGCGGACCGGGCTCATCATCGGCCTGGCTGCACCTCGGTAATGCCGGACCGTGGCGGTTGCCGATCAATGCGGACGAGGTCACGCCATCGACCTTTCCGGAGGCGCGGCCAAACGCGGAAACTTGGCTCGATTTCACCGATCTCGTGTTTCTTGACCCCGTAGGCACCGGCTATAGCCGCTTCGTCGGAACCGGCGATGATGCGCGCAAGCAGCTCTATTCCGTTGACGGCGACGTCAACGCGCTCGCGCTGGTGGTCCGCCGCTGGCTCGAAATGCATGACCGGCTGTTGTCGCCGAAATACATCGTGGGTGAAAGCTATGGCGGGATTCGCGGGCCAAAGGTTGTCCAGCAGTTGCAGATGCAGCAGGGCATAGGCATCAAGGGACTGATTATGGTCTCGCCACTGTTCGACTACAGTCAGTTTACCAGCACGAGCCTGCTGCGATACGTCGCAACCCTGCCAAGCTATGTCGCGACCCTGCGCGAAGCCGAGGGTCCGGTAAAGCGATCTGATCTTGCCGACGTGGAAGCCTATGCACGCGGCGAGTTTCTGGTCGATCTCATGAAAGGCCAGGCGGACAATGAAGCGACCACGCGCCTGGCCGACAAGGCCGCAGCGCTGACCGGCATCGACCAGAAGGTCAGTCGTAGGCTGGCGGGCCGCTTCGGCCTCCCGGAGTTCCGCCGTGAACTCGAGCGTAAAAACGGTAAGTTAATTGGCAATTATGACGCCTCGGTGCGTGGCCTCAATCCGTATCCGGACTCCGATTTCCCACTTTCCGGTGATCCCTCCAGCGATACGCTATTGGCGCCTCTGACCAGCGCCACTGTCGATCTGCTTACGCGCAAGCTTAATTGGCGGCCGGACGGGTCTTACGAGCTGCGCAACGGCGCGGTTGGGCGGGCTTGGGATTTCGGTCGCGGCTCCCCAGAGTCCCTTTCACAGCTGCGCCAGATTCTGGCAACGGACCGGAAGATGAAATTGCTCGTCGCGCACGGCCTGTTTGACCTCGTCACCCCCTATTTCGCATCGCAGATCGTGCTGGATCAGTTGCCGCCGTTTGCCTCGGCGCCGCGCCTCAAGCTTGTAGTCTATCCGGGCGGCCATATGTTCTATTCACGAGATACCTCGCGCCAAGCTTTTCGTGCAGAGGTCGAAGCGATGATGAAGTAACGCCGACGATTTAGTCACAAGCAAGTTCGCGTGAGGCGAATGACTCGCCGAAAGACTTGTATCTCACCTAAAGTCAGGAGCAATGCTCCTGGACGGCCGAGGTTATGATGCGGACCGGAAGAAGGCGCATCGGCCAACATTCCGCCGCGCTGCAATCGCTGAGATCCAATCAATCTTCGCCCGCATCTCTATTTGAACCGGAATTCCGTCGAGCGCTTCCTCAACAACGTCGAGCATACCGGCGCGTGGCACGCGAAGACAAACTCACCGCCAACTACCCGGCCCTCATCCAACTTGCATCGCATCAATCAGGCTGTGGGTGCATGTTGATGAGTGCCCGTGCCAAAGCTGGAACGATCTTGCTACCATCTCGCGGCTGGCTCAAGCATGCAAGAAGAACCGGCGCGCTGAGAGAACATCGGGTTTGGCACGAGCAATGTTCTACGGCTATGAATCAAAATATGTCGCTTGCAAGAGCAAACTCATCTTGCTCCTGGCCTCGACCATCGTTTCGCTCTCTGCAGCGGCACCTGCATCCGCCGCGACTTTTGCGCTGCCATCCGCCGCCTCTGAGACATCCGCGGCAGCGATCCCAATTCTGCTAGCCCGCGACGTCGCAGAGCCTCTGCCTGGAGCGCTGGAACGCCACAAAGCGAGGAGGGCATTAATACCTCCAATGAAAGTGGACAATTGTCGATGCGACGACCCCCTAGGGACCCTCGAGCCGGCGACATTGCACGTCGTAGAATTCTTAGCAGCCTTTTTCGGAATATGCGGGTTGGTGCTTTACCAGTTAGGAGAACGCGCATGCAACCAGGATTACTCGAAACGATATATCGCAATTATGAAACGGCTCACATCCGGTGCCCTCGAGAGTGGCGGCCTTACGGGGCATCCCACCCACACAGCCTATTGGCCACCAACACTTTCACAAAATTTGATACTCGTTCGTTCTCGCCGCCACCGAACAGCGGGACATTTGCGCTCAAAAAATGCATTTTCCCTCGCAGACCGCAGGAATAGTGCAGCGAATTTGAGTAGTAATCGGGTGATCGGCTATTCACCGTGAAGGCAGCCGCCCCCTCGTGCTGCTTCCCCATGAAGGACGGTTCATGCGCAATCATGACATTGTGTCCGGCAGCCTGTTGGCGCTGACAGCCGCTGGGCTTGCGCTGCTTTGCTCTAGCCTGCTCGCATTTGCTTTCATTTAGATCCCGCGATCGACCTTTGGCGCGATAGGATCCCTGCAAGACGTCACGCAAGACGGTACGCAGCCGGACAGAGTGCGCTGGTATGGTTTTCCACGTATGGCGGCCCGGCGGTTGTAGATGACCTGCTTAAGCAGCCGTAGGGATCCGCTTCCTCGAAACGCTTCGCTTTCGCATGTCGTGCCCGCCGTTTTTGAACGGCGGATCTGATCTCCTGGCTGGGCTTCGTGCAGTGCCCACTAACAACGTAGGTCCCTCTCCATCGAACGATATAGTTAGTCTTATGATTGCGCTCGCATCACGCGCTTTTTGCGTGGCTTGCGCAGCATTTCTGCGCCAGGTCAACTTCGGCGCGACAACTATCGACCCTCGAACAATCAGGCACAGGAGCGCTGGGGGCGTCACCCAGCAGGGCGTCACCCAGCAAATCCCCAACGCGCACAGCGTTTGAGTGAGGCGGCCCCCTCAAGAGCAAGCAGGTATGAATGTGCTTCACGGGTAACCCCCTCTACCGGCCCTCATTATTTACCTCACCACCTGGGGCGCAATGCGCAGCTCGTACAAACCCTGATGCGATGAAGCCCCGGTTTTGGGGACAACATTGCTGAAAACGATGCAGCGGGGGTTGCGGCTCGCGGCAGCTCTTGACCATCTTCTGCTATCGCGGCAACGAGAACAACCAAAGCAGATCGAGATGATGAGAGCGGGGTGTGGCTGTGCAGGATCAATCCCAAGCATCGGAGTTGCCGCCGGTCCTGCAGAGACCGTCGAAAGGCTTTCGGTGGATCGTTGCTCTTCTAGCCGTATTGCTCGCTTTTTGCGCCGGAGGCGCCTATTTTTGGACGAATATCGAAACGTTTGCGGAGGCGCCGCCGGCGCATGAAGTCGTGCCTCCCACGCTTGGCTTGTCACCTGAGGATAGGGACGTCCTTTTAGGGATCCAATCAGGGCAGCAGAAGACAGCCGATGAAATTGCCGAGCTCAATCGCAACGTCGATGCGCAGCAAGCCGAGCTAAAGCGGGTCTCGGATCAGATCGCAGCCCTGGCCCAAAGAATCGAGGAGCTGCAGAATCCGGCGCCTGTTGCTTCTCCTGCTACTTCTACCACTTCGCCACCCGTGCGTACCACATCCAAGCCGGCCAAGAGAGACGTCCGGCCCTCGAAACCGCAAGGTCCGGTTTCTGTCGGAGGCGCGCCGCTGACTGCGGAGCCGAGCACGGAACAGCGCTGATTTCCACAAAATGCCTGCCATATGACGCTGCGCCTTCCAACCACTTCGGAAACCAACGGTCCACCATCTTGATGGAGCCTCTCATTGCTCCGCGTGGTTTCGGAAATCCTCTGTCAGTCGCAAGAAGTTCATAAGCAGGACGTGCCCCTGTGAGGTAAGTATCGACTCGGGATGGAACTGGACCCCATAGGTGGGATAATAGCCGTGCGTGAGGGCCATGATCTCGCCTTCCTCCGAACGCGCTGTCACTATGAAGTTCTGCGCACATGACTGATCAAGCTCGACGATAAGAGAATGGTAGCGCCCGACGTCAAGCGGGGTCGGCAGCCCCTTGAATAACCCTCGGCCGTCATGCGCAACGTATGAGCGCCGACCGTGCATGGGTCGATACGCACGCGCCACCCGTCCTCCGAAAACGCTCGCAATACACTGATGTCCAAGGCAGATGCCAAGAATTGGCACGCGCCCTGAAAGTTCGCGGACCACTGCTATCGATATTCCTGCCTTTGTTGGGGTGCAGGGGCCGGGCGATATCACCACCGCGCGCGGCTTGAGACCAACGAGCTCGCTGATGCTGATAGCGTCGTTTCGGATCACTTTCGTGGCTTCACCGAGCTTGTGAAAATAGCGGGCAATGTTGAACACGAAGGAATCGTAATTATCGATGATCACAATCAAAATGCACCAGCTGGTTCAGAACCAAATGCATTAAAGATTCGCTCTGCCTTGGCGAGCACTTCCTCGTATTCGGCCTTGGGCTCCGACAGGGCCGTTATACCGCTGCCTGCATGAAACACAGCCAGGTCGCCGTCGATCGTGACAGTGCGGATCGCAATACTTGTGTCCATGTGCCCGTTGAAGCCGATGAAGCCGATCGCCCCGCAATAGACCTCTCGCGCTATGCGCTCGATTTCTGTAATAATTTCCATCGACCGCAGCTTTGGCGCTCCCGTAATGGAGCCGCCCGGAAAGCAAACACGGAGCAGGCTAACGGCGTCTTCCTCTCCGGCAAGTTCCCCCATAACGATCGACACGAGATGGTGCACCGAGGCATAGGACTCGAGATTGCACAGGGCCGGAACCTCGACCGAATGCGCAGTGCAAACGCGTGACAGATCGTTTCGCAAAAGGTCGACAATCATCGTGTTCTCGGCATGATCCTTTTCGGAAGCGAGGAGAACAGCCGCACGGCGGTGGTCTTCCTTAGAATCAGGCGAACGCGCGATTGTGCCCTTGATGGGTCGTGTCTCGACTTGTCGCCCCTCAAGCTTCAGAAATCGTTCGGGCGAACTTGATGCGATGGTCAGCTTTCCCCATCGCAGCAGGGCCGCAAAAGGTGCCGGATTCAATGATCGCAGCTGGCAATAGAAGGCGAGCGGATCAAACGAGGTCGGCAGGCGGGTGCTGAAACGCTGCGCAATATTCGTCCGGAAAACGTCACCGGCCAGGATCAAGTCGATCACGCGCTGCACCGCGGCAATGTAGCCCTCGCGGCTGAAGTTCGAGCGCCATGCGCCCGCTTTGCTGGGACAACCCTTCTGTGGCGCCTTTGGACCGGCAAGCAATGCTGCAAACTCGTCGGCTCGACGACGCGCTCGTTCGCTCCGTCGCGCGCGATCCTGCTCCGGCCATCCCGTCGAGACGATCCAGCATTTGTTATCCCGGTGGTCGAAGCTGATGACCACATCATAAAAATGCAGGATGGATTGGGGCAAACCCAGACCGGCAATTGCCGGCGCAGACAGTCGCTCCAATGTCCTGTTCATGTCGTAGGCAAGGTAGCCTGCCGCTCCTCCCTGGAACGGCGGGAGATCCGGACGATGCTCTTGCGGGTACTTCGCGAGTAGCGTTCGAAGAACCTTCCATGGATCGGCCTCGAGAGTCAGTCCGTTCCAACTGGCTCGGCCGTTCGCGACTCTATAGGTGCTGAACGGGTCGCACGTTAGGTATGAGTAGCGCCCAAGCAGCTCGTGCCTTGCTGCGCTATCGAGAAACGTGAGATGCGATCGATGCCCAAGACATCGCACCGCTGTGACAGGTTCAACCCACTGCAGCTCGCGAACGTACATCGGCTTATCGGTCACCTGCGGCTGACGTCGTGAAAGTGCCGTTCCATCTGTTGCCCCACCCGATGAGAACGACGCTTGTCTGCGATGGGCCGAAACTTGAGGCCCATTGCCAAGTTAACCCGGCCGTGAACCTTTTGCTGCGACAGCACCTGATCATCCTGCCGTGGAGGCGAAAGCGGCATCTATTGTTACATCGTAGTCGGCCGCGAACCGCAGCTCGCGGAGCGGTCGGACCCGTTTAACCGACTCCTGATAGAGATCGTGCGCTTTGTACGCTGCGAGCTCCGTCTCGCTGTCGAACTCACCATAGACCACGATGTCTATATCGTTGCCGAGCTGATCGGTCTTGCTGTTGCGGGCAACCTCAAGCCGGCGCGCATGTGGTATCGTGGTGAGAAGCGAAAGACCTTCGATGATCTGGTCGATATGCGCCTCGTCCTTGGCGCTGAACAAGACGATGTGACGAATCATGGCTGTCCGTGGAGATGTCGCTAGGGTGCTATAACTATCTGGGAATAGAGCTCGTTGCAATGAGGCTAGTCGCTTGCTGCATGATCGTCGCTTGCGATCGTCGGCGATCCGCAATGAAGCTTGCCAGATTTGCTCAGGACGCCGGAAGGGCGAGGCGCTCAATGGTTTGAATGTGCCGCGTCAGCAGGTTACAGGCTTGATCGACGTTGCGTGTTCGCAAGGCTTGCAGAATCAGACGGTGATCTTGATTGGAGCGCGGTCGCCAGCCCACCGATCGCGCCATCGCGAACACCAATCGAGAATTGGCAAGCTGCAGTCCATCGAGGCTCGCGAGCAGACGCGGCATTCCGCACGGCGCGACCAAGGCTTGGTGAAAGGCGCGGTTGGCCACCTCAAACTCCTCGATCGTCTTTGCATTGTCTCCTTCGATCACGGTGAGCTCGATCCGAGCCAAATGAGCTGTTGTGAGCCTTGGCCCCGAATGGCGCAATGCCACCACTTCGAGCGCGGCGCGCATTTCGGCGATCTCCTTCACTGAACGGGTATCGAGCGGGGCAACCCGAACACCGCGGCGCGGCACAGCGACAACGAGATGTTGTGCCTGCAGCTGCCGAAAGGCCTCGCGCACCGGGACGTGGCTGGAATTGAATTCTCTTGCAAGGTGATCCTGACGGAGTGGCGCGCCTGGCTCTAAGGCGCCGCTGATAATGCGCTCAGCGATTGAGTCCGCTATGCGCGCGACCGTCGTCATGTTGTCAGCAGTGATCATAGATTATCTACCGCAATAACCGGTGCATTTGCGAGGCAGCTCGATTAGCATCTCTTCGAGAGTGATGACTATAGATAATTCACGCGATTATCTACAATCGAGCGGGATGGGTTTATGGATGCTGCTGCGCAAGTCCAACGGAAGGGAACAGGCAACAGGGCGCAGGTTCGTCATCTTTGGAACGTCGAAGAGGCTAAGGCGCTCTACGACCTTCCTTTTGCCGACCTGATGCTTCAGGCGCAGCGCGCTCACCGCAAGAACTTCGATCCAAACCACGTCGAAACTGCGAGCCTGCTCAGCATCAAGACCGGCGGCTGTCCGGAAGACTGCGGTTACTGCTCGCAAAGCGCGCATTACAAGACCGGCCTGAAAGCCACCCATCTGATGTCTTGCGCCGATGTGGTTGCGACCGCGCGGCGCGCGAAGGATGCGGGCGCCACGCGCTTCTGCATGGCCGCGGCCTGGCGCACTCCAAAAGATCGCGATCTCGATTCCGTCTGCGACATGGTCAACGCGGTCAAGGGACTCGGCATGGAAACGTGCGTCACGCTCGGCATGCTAACACCGAACCAAGCCGCACGCCTCGCCGAGGCCGGCCTTGACTTCTACAATCACAACGTGGACACATCGCCCGAGTTTTACAGCAAGATCATCACGACCCGCAGCCTGCAGGACCGCATTGATACGCTGGCGCATGTGCGTGATGCCGGCATCAAGATCTGCTGTGGCGGGATTATCGGGATGGGCGAGCACGTCGAGGACCGCCTAGGTATGCTCGTGCTGCTCGCCAATCTCCCCAGCCATCCTGAAAGCGTGCCGATCAACCTATGGAACAAGATCGAGGGCGTGCCGGTGGAAGACACCGCGGAGCCTCCCGATCCGATCGCGCTGGTCCGGCTGGTGGCGACCGCGCGGATCATGATGTCGAGGAGTGTGCTTCGCTTGTCTGCCGGGCGGCAATACATGACCGATGAATTGCAGGCGCTCTGCTTCTTGGCCGGCGCAAATTCAATCTTCATCGGCGACGTGCTCTTGACCACCCAAAACCCGAAAGTTGATCGCGATGCGGATCTGCTGGCCCGGCTCGGCATCACGTCCGGGCTCGCCGGAGGGAAGCAGTGCGCGCAATATGTTGCCCCAGCATCCAGCCTAGGTGGGAAATGCAGATAACTTTGATGAAGGGCAAAATCCATCGCGCCTCAGTGACCGAAGCTGATCTGCACTATGAAGGCTCGATCTCGATAGATCGTACGCTCCTGGAGGCAGCAGGAATGGTGATCAACGAGCGGGTCGAAATCTACAATGTCGAAACTGGAACGCGCTTTGCCACCTACGTGATCGAGGCGCCGCCGAGGTCTGGCACGATAAGCCTGAACGGTGCGGCCGCCCGACTGGCGATGGCCGGAGACAAGATCATTATCGTTGCATATGCCTCATTTGACGAGGCCGAAGCAAAGATATTCAAGCCGCGCATTGTGCGTGTGGACCGAGACAATCGCATCCTG
This sequence comes from Bradyrhizobium sp. CIR48, assembly GCF_014198315.1. Lineage (NCBI taxonomy): Bacteria > Pseudomonadati > Pseudomonadota > Alphaproteobacteria > Hyphomicrobiales > Nitrobacteraceae > Bradyrhizobium > Bradyrhizobium sp. CIR48. Next base: position 13,806 of record NZ_JACIHG010000003.1, on the reverse strand, counting down.
GCAAGTTGAGCCCCACGGGCCATCCTTCCTTCTGCAACGGCCAACGGATCTTTTGCGTGATTTGATGCGATCCTGGGAGCGATGAATGCGGGCAATCCAAGCAGCTAGACTTAGTCCCTACGTCGCAGCGTTGAATAGTTTGAACGAAGATAAACGGCTGCGCTGTCTCAAGCCGCGCGTGGGGATCGATTTCGCATCCAACGACTATCTGGCGCTCGGGAGCGCCCCGCGCATCAAAAAGGCGATGGTCGCCGCGCTCGAGGCGGGCACTCCGGTTGGAGCCGGCGGGTCGCGGCTTCTGCGCGGCAATTGCGAGGAGCATGAACAGCTCGAAGCGGAAGCGGCTCAGTTCTTTGGAGCAGAGGCAGCGCTTTTCTTTGGAGGCGGCTACATCGCAAATTTTGCCCTCCTGACAACGCTGCCGCAGCGCGGCGATCTGCTCGTTCTCGACTCGCTAGTGCACGCCAGTATTCACGAAGGGGCGCGAGCCGGGCGCGCAGAGTGCCGAATTCACGTGCACAATGATCCCCAGTCGGTCGAAGACGCAATTCGCGACTGGCGAACCAAAGGTGGAGCGGGCCGCGTCTGGATTGTGGCCGAAAGTCTCTACAGTATGGATGGCGACTTCGCTCCACTCAAGGAACTGGTGGCAATCGCCGATCGCCATGACGCATTTCTGATCGTGGATGAGGCTCATGCCACAGGTGCTTACGGGCATCAGGGACGGGGGCTCACGGCCCCATATGACAGGCGCGACAATCTCATCGTCGTTCATACCTGCGGCAAAGCGCTCGGTGCGGCAGGTGCACTTGTTACGACCTCCGGCATCCTGCGCGATTTCATGGTCAACCGCTGCCGTCCGTTTATTTTTGCCACCGCCCCATCACCATTGATGGCCGTTGCCGTTCGAGAGGCACTCCTCATCCTGCAGAAAGAGCCGGAGCGGCAGCAACGGCTGGCCAAAATCGTTGCGTTCGCGCATCGGCAGATCACCTCTCTTGGTTTGCACACGCCGTCGACCTCTCAGATCGTGCCGTACATCGTGGGTGACAATGCTCATGCATTGCGACTTGCCTCTGATCTGCAGGCGCGCGGCTTCGACATCCGCGGAATTCGGCCGCCAACCGTCCCAGCGGGCACCGCCCGTTTGCGAATTTCGTTGACACTCAATGTTGGGGAAGCGGACGTGCGCGCAATGCTCGATGCGCTTGTCGAGGTGACGAGGGGCTCGTTTTGACAAATAAGCGGATCGTCGTGACTGGTACGGACACCGGGGTCGGAAAAACGGTATTTTCCGCAGGGCTCGCCAGCCTTCTCGGCGCGAATTACTGGAAGCCGGTCCAGGCTGGACTCGAACAAGAGACCGACTCCGAGTGCGTCCGCCGCCTCGGCGGCCTCTCATCCGATCGGATTGTCCCGGAGCTCTATCGACTTCGGACGCCTGCGTCGCCTCATTACGCCGCGGAGATCGACGGCGTTCTCATAGACACAGAGATGCTTGAACTGCCGGACAGTGGCGAGCGGCAACTCGTGATCGAGGGCGCCGGCGGACTTATGGTCCCGCTGACAGCGCGCACTCTTTACATGGACATCTTTGAGCGCTGGCAGCTTCCCGTCGTGCTTTGCGCAAGGACGGGACTGGGCACAATCAATCACTCCCTGCTCTCCATAGAGGCTCTTCGCAAGCGTCAGCTTCGAATCCTTGGAGTTGCGTTCATTGGCGAAAGAAACGCCGAAACTGAAAGCGCGGTTTGCGAGATCGGGAGAGTGCGTTGGTTGGGACGGCTCCCGTGGCTTGTTCCCCTTACGAACGACAGGCTGCAGGCCGCTTTCAAAGACTCCTTTGTTGGCAGTGATTTCCTGAACCTATGACAATAACCAAGAGGTCGCCGATCTGGCACCCGTTCACACAGCATGCTCTACAGCGGGACATGACGAAGGTGCTGCGGGGAGAGGGGGCTTATCTCTACACCGAAGATGGCCGACGCCTTATCGATGCAATCTCCTCCTGGTGGGTCGTGACCCACGGCCATTGCCATCCGTGCATCGTGAACGCGATCCGAGAACAGGCAGGTAAGCTCAACCAGGTCATCTTCGCCGGATACACTCACGACCCGGCTGAGCTAGTTGCGACGGAACTATTGAAGGTCACCTCCCCGGCGCTCGAGCATGTGTTCTTCTCCGATAGCGGATCAACCAGCGTCGAAGTCGCGCTGAAAATGGCGCTCGGCTACTGGCATAACACCGGTAGACAGCGAACCCAAATTGTGGTGATGCAGCACTCGTACCATGGCGACACGATCGGGGCGATGTCGGTAGGCAGCCGAGGCGTCTTCAATGCGGCCTACGGGGCGCTGATGTTCGAGGTGACCTCGATTCCGTTCCCGGCAAGAGATCGTGAGCAAATAGCCCTCGATGCGCTTGAAAACGCGTGTCGAAACGAACATCCCGCAGCCTTTATCGTGGAGCCCCTGATATTGGGTGCCGGTGGAATGCTGATGTATTCTCCCTCGGTGCTAGGAGAGATGAAGCGGATCTGCGAAGCCTTCGACGTCCTGTTCATTGCCGACGAGGTCATGACGGGCTGGGGCCGGACGGGTAGCTTGTTTGCGTGTGAGCAGGCCGATGTCACGCCCGATATTGCCTGCTATTCGAAAGGCCTCACGGCTGGGGCGCTGCCGCTCGCTGTCACACTCTGTCGTGCCGATATTTTTGATGCGCATTATTCTGAAGATCGCACGCGTACGTTTTTTCATTCGAGCTCATATACGGCCAATCCATTGGCCTGCGCCGCCGCCAAGGCCAATCTGGACCTATGGCAGGACCAGGAATATCGCCGGCGGGTCGCATCCTTGGCCAGGATGCAGGAACAGGCACTCGCGCCATTTTGCGCCGATTCACGGTTCGCAAACGTCCGACGCACAGGAACAGTCACAGCGCTTGAACTCATCACGAGCGATGCCGGCTATCTGGCGGACATCGGGCCGAAGCTTTTGGCATTCTTCCAAGCGCGGAATCTGCTGTTACGCCCACTCGGTAACACGATCTACGTGATGCCGCCTTACTGCGTTACGGCGGCCGACCTTGATGAAATTTATGCTGCCATCCGTGACGCTGCTGACTTGCTGATGTGAGATGCATAACAGTTGCAATCGTCTTCAGTGACGGGATCTTGCAAGGCGAAAGTGTCGGTATTGCTGCCGTTTGATAGTGCAAAGGAGGATGCAGCACCCATGGCTCGCAGGCTGGACCGTGCTTTAAGACACTTGCTTTAATCGCTCCTGATCCAACTGCCGCAGCAATCCTGCGGACTAGCCATGAGAGCTGCAGCATTTGGCCGAAATGTCGAGCGAATTGCGGTAATCACGATAGAGAAATCCATTATCATGAGCAAATTCTCGGCGAGGCATTCTGCGAAAAGTACTGCTTCGCGAGGCAGCCGCAACCAGAGTCATGCTCTTGATGGCTGCAAGACCATTGAGAAGGACCGCCGGGCGGCCGCACCTTTGGTGCGATGGTGGTGCTGCCGTGAGAGGGCTACGGGGCTTCGCAGGTGAATGTCTGACAGGAGGCGAGAATGCACATTGGCTTCCGTAATTCACTCGACCATTCAGCCACATGCTGCGCGATATGCGGCGGAAAGTTTGGGCTGATCCGCCATTACTGCTGGCGAACGGCCCTTTGCTCCAAGAAATGCGTCAACCGCTTCAAGGCGCGACGAGAGGCCGATCAGATATGGCTTCGATGGTTGCGAGCGGCTTAGGACTAGACCGAGTTGGACCGGTACCGCCCTGGTCAGACTTGTTGCGAATTCGGGTGGCCTTCTAGAGCGCGTGGAAATCAAGTGACAGAAAGATCGGCAAAAATAATCGACTTCAGGACCTACAGGGCCGCCAGGCTGGCTCGGTCTGAGCGCCTTCGCGACGACATGTACTCGAGCGCCATTCTCGCTCCGCTACAGCGGCCTGTCACGTTTGGGCGTTCCTGGCCTGGGATCCGTTTGCTTTTCTCGGTGCGCCAGCGCCGAAGCAGGAGCCTCACGAGTACCCCTAGGGTGGCAGCCTCGGAGAAGTGCCCCAAAAGACGAAGTCTCTCACTGCGTGCATCTGCAGCACCGTCGGTCGAGCCGCCACCGTTTGGAGACACTGCAATCAGCCCAGAAAACGCATGCAGATGGTGGTCGCGAGCGCCACTCCTCGATCGAGGCGGCGGCCGGGATAGTCGCTGAAACCGTGCGGGGAGACGAGCCTTCGGCTGGTGAAGTTGCGATGAGGAAGGTCTTGCCTCATGGTTGCGCGACCATTGGACTGTTTTTGCATTGTTCTTCAGTTCTAGAGAGCTGGGGTCTCCATCCTCCATGCCATTGACAGGTTTCTCCTGCGTTCTCTAGGAAGCGCCGACGGTGTGTGGGAGCGGATTCAATATGAGCCACAGTTCAGAGCAGCCTCTAGAGCCTGTCACGATTCCGGCACTGCAGCAGTGGAAGGATGAAGGACGTCGTGTCGTGATGACCACCGCCTACGATGCGGTTGCGGCGCGCATCGCGGATCCCATTGTCGATATCATCCTGGTCGGCGATAGCGTCGGAAACGTCTGCCTGGGATTCGACAACACGCTGCCCGTCAGCGTGGCCATGATGAATCATCACCTGGAGGCTGTTGCGCGCACGAGGCCTCATGCCCTGCTTGTGGCCGACATGCCCTTTCTGAGCTTTCATGTCGGTTCTGAAGATACGATTCGCAATGCAGGCGGGTTTCTGCAGCGTGGCGCCGATGCTGTGAAACTCGAGGGTGGTGCCAAACGCGTCGACATGGTACGCGCCTTGGTCGATTGCGAAATTCCTGTGATGGGGCATCTCGGTCTGACCCCGCAGAGCGTCAACGTCATGGGTGGATTCAAGGTGCAGGGAAGGACGACGGATACCGCCTTGCGGCTGCTCGATGACGCGCACCGTCTGCAGGAAGCCGGCTGTTTCGCCCTGGTCCTGGAGGGGATTCCTGCCGAGCTCGCCGCGCGAGCGACTGAATTTCTCACGATACCCACCATCGGGATCGGAGCAGGACCTGATTGCTCGGGCCAAGTGCTCGTGTTCCATGATGTCTTGGGGCTAACCGAAGGCCATCGCCCCAAATTCGTTCGTGCCTATACAAATGGATTCGAGCTGTTCCAGGAGGCGCTGTCGCGCTGGGCTGCCGATATCCGCAAAGGTGCATTCCCGGGCTCAGAGGAGTGCTATCGGCTTCCCGATCAGCTTCGCCATGCCATCGCCAACTGGGTGCCCTCCAATTCCACCTGAATCAAGGTAAGAAATGCAAGTCATTACGAAGGTCGCTGAGCTGCGTCGGGCCCTTGCAGACGTCCGCAACTCCGATAAGCGCATCGGGTTCGTTCCGACGATGGGATACCTGCACGACGGCCACCTGTCCCTGATCTCGGCTAGCCGTGGACACTGCGACGTAACTGTCGTTAGCATCTTCGTCAACCCCACTCAGTTCGGCCCAAATGAGGATCTCAGCAGGTACCCTCGGGACTTCGCCCGCGATGAAGCCTTGTGCCGTAGTGCCGGGGTCTCCATCATCTTCGCGCCAAGTGCAGAGGAGATCTATCCGGCTCAGTTTGAGATATTTGTCGAGCCGGGCGAACTCGCAGAACCGCTCTGCGGAGGTTTCAGGCCAGGACATTTTCGTGGTGTCGCGACCGTCGTCTGCAAGCTATTCAACATGGTGCAGCCGGACGCCGCGTACTTTGGACAGAAGGATTTTCAGCAATGCGCTGTGATACGCCGCATGACTGTTGATCTGAATATTCCGATCGAGATCGTCACCGTGCCGACCGTGCGGGAGCCCGACGGGCTGGCAATGAGCAGTCGCAACCGTTATCTCAGCCCGGAAGAACGTGGTCGGAGCCTTGCGATCAGCCATGGCTTGTTCGCCGCAGCCCAAGAGTTTGCCTCCGGGGAGCGGGAGGCGTCAACGCTGATTGCGCTTGCAAGAAAGCATTTGGAAAGGGTCGATCGACTCCAGTACCTTAAGCTTGTCGACGCTGGGACCCTCAGGATTGCCGAGAGCCCTCTGCGCTATCCGGCGGTGCTCTGTGTCGCAGCGTACGTGGGCTCGACTCGGTTGATCGACAATGTAGTCCTGACCTAGCTAGCCAGATCCGCAAGCGACTGCGCTCAGAAGCAGCCGAACCCGATCAGCTAGCCTTGAAATCCTCAGCATCCTGAAGAGTTCTCGAACGCGATCCGAAATTGCTCCTTCTCCTGAACAACTGCCCGCGCTCGAGCTCTTGATGTCGGTTGATTGGCCCTGCAGCTGACAAGTGGAGCGAGAGCGGGGCCGCTCCACTCTGCCGAGAGCAGCCAAGTGCGAGGTCGCTTTCCGTATTATGACTTCGGCGGCTCGCTCAGACGCCACGGGACATTCCGACCGCTTTGCGCGCTTTCTACGACGTTGCGCAAAGCAATCTCAGAAAGTCGTACAACGAGCTGTTTGAGGCGCGCAATCTCCTGCTTGCAGCGCTCAAGCTCGTGCTGTTCGGCCGTCATCACAGATGTTGTGGGACGTCGGCTGCTGTAAAGATGATTCATGTAGCTCCCTTTCCTATTCGACAAACACAGCAGAAAATCTGAACAGCCCAGGCGCTTCTCTTTCCTGAACGAGGCGCCTCGACGTCAGATCGGAGCGTTTCACATGCAGCACGCGGGTGGGCTGGTGTGTTAGCTCACTCCCTGCAAAGGGCTCGGGCCCAGCTCGCAGATGGACGGCACTTTCGGCGACGCCATCTCGCTCATGCCTCATGCTCAGTTGCAGTAATGGCTCACAATGTGGCCGCGGAATATGCCGCCCCGGGCTGCATGTGATTGCTCCGGGCGGAGACTGTAACAAAATGGCAATATCGATTAATGCGACGAGCCGCGCTCCCGCGCTCAAATCCTGCATTGCGGCAGCGACCCCGATGTATTTTCACACGACGCTCGCGTGTCCGTGCTGGGGTCCTTCAGCTACACCAGGCTTATATGTCGAAAACGCAAGTCGCTACTGAGATCACCCGCCTGCAAGCGGGCATTCCCAAAGGAGGATCGCTCAAAATCGTGTGCTGCCAATACGTGCGATTGTGGATCAATAGCCACACGCCTATAACCGCGAAATTTCTCCCCGATCAAGCTGCGTAAAGCCGAAGATCGCCAAGAGCGCCTAGGGGCGCGAGTCACGGGTCACTGAGGGTGGGCGTCGGATCTCGCGCGATTTCGTCGCCAGACAGGATGCGAAGCGCTCGAGCTTGGTTGGACGCAGCAGGCTCGATAAGCGGCAAATCCTCTGGCGGCAATTGAACCTGATGAGGTCGGCAACGAACTAGCAGGGTCCGAACATTGGCCTGCCGCAGCCGGCCAGCCAGTCCGGCGCGCAATAGATGGCCGAGCATGCCCTACGTCATCGCAGAGCATGACCGCGGGGTGTCAACTTAGGCTCTGAGCCCTGCCAAGCTTGTCTGTTAAGCCGAGAGGGGCGACGAGAAAACTAAAGCAGGTCGATCAAGCGAGCTGCTGCAATGGATCAGCCATCGCAGAGATGCTGGACATTGCTCCTCCGTGAAAATCGGGTGACCCGCAGTCGCGAAGCCTCATACGGTCTGATGTCTTGCGTTGCGGTCCAGCAAATGCCCATTATCTTCCTCGATGGGGTGAGGGAGATCTCCCAATGCTGGACGGTGCCACGACCGCGCTCCTGCGCACGATCCTGGATGAGGTTTGCGAGAACGTCTCACCGTATGACGCCGGCGTCCGCGCCTACGTTGCCTCCAAAATCCTGGAGAGGTGAGACGCGCCCCGATCTGCTTAAACAGATCGGTCAGGAAGCTCTTTCGAAAGCACCAACGATGTGGCGATAGATCTAATCGCGTCGCCTGCGGCGTAGCGATCTGGCCAGCTCTCAGGGCTGTATCGTGGTCACAAATCGATGGCGGGCCAACGTCACACATGATGCGCGTTATCCGATGGAGCATTGTCATGGCGCATCCTTTCGCGCGCAGAGGACGCGAACGGCTCCGCGCTTGAAGTTCATTGTTCATTTCTGGGCGACATTCACCAGCGTGCGGGTGGTCGGTGTGCCGATTGAGAAGCGGCATGCGGTGTTCGTCAACCACGCGTCCAACGGGACGTTTGTGCGATGGAGATTTCGGCGAAGTGTCGTATCGTTGCGCTCGAGCGTTCCTGGCGGCGGGAGTTGATACGCTCTTACTCCCATCGCATGTGCAGGCTCGAACGATCACACAACCTGGCATCTCGATGCTCTGCTCAAAATCAGACCTTGTTTTCCCGCGAAGCGGTGAGCATCTGCTTTGTCCGTTCGGCTTGTCCAATGGTTAGATTGGCTGCCAAGCTGGTTCCAATCAGCGCTGGGCCCTTACGTTCCCGATCATAAACCATCCAACCCTTCCCGCCCTTCCGCACAAAGAATCTGTTTTGCGAACAAGCGCCGTCAGTCAATCTTAGTACCCCCGTTCATTACCACGATACGTCACGATAGGCCCATGCAAGCCGCCGCCCCGCATTTGCATATGTGAAACGGTTGGCACTTTGCTCGCTGCGAGCGGCCGAGGGTTGAAAGAAGAGAGCAGCTGGCACAAAAGGCAGCGCATCCAAGCCTTGGCGCACGCATCCTTGCGCGCCACGAGCCGGTGAGGCGTCGTGCTGTAACACTCATCCGCAAACGCTGGCTAACTCAGTGTTCGGCGCGGGAGCGCGATCAACTCAAGCGAGCCGGCGCGCCGTTGCTGTTTACTCCTGTGCGAGCGCCGCAAGTGCCCTTTCGATCACTGTGATATCTTGACCGACCTGAGCGATCGCTGGCTTCGGATCAATTCCGGTAACGCAGTTCAACTGCTGCAGTAGCTCCCGCCGATGCGTCAGAAGGTTCTCCAGCGCGCTGCGGTCGTTTAGTTTCACATAGCCGTCCACAATCAATCCAATCGAAAGAGACATCGAAACTCTCAAACAAAGCTGTTCTCAACGAAGAAGCGTATAGCACATCGGCAAATGATGTTCAGCCCGCCGGGAGAGAGTACTGACGGGCGAGCTTGTTGGCGACAAGCGTCCGGCACCCGGGGCGTGACCGACTATTCCTCGCGCTTCACAAGCGTCCAGCTCTGTTTGAGGGACTGGCCGAGCAGAAAGACGGCGTATGGCGAGCCAAAAAGGCTGCGGATCGTCGCGATGGAAATGCTAGGCTAGCTGGGGGAATGATTTCAAGAGCTGCCACGGTTCTTATCCTCCTGCCGAACGGCTTCCGCGATGCGATGACAGCGGCGCGTTGACCGACGACATGCCCGCCTGAACATCTCTTCGTAGAGATTGCGACGACGTCAGGAGCGTCCAGGATGCTCGATGAAGTTTTGGCCTGCATTCGTGCTCACCGTGACAACATCCACCGCTATCGTCGCCTGCTGAAGTCGAACCTGTCGGATGTCGAACGTCAGTTCATCGAAAACCGCCTGCTCGAAGAGCAGACCGCGCTCGAGTCTCTTTCGGCCGAGACCTTCCCGCTCGCGTTTAGCCTTCGGAAGGGGGCGGACATGCCGGCAAGCTAGGCGAGGAGCCGCGAACCGCGCGCGCGTTCCGGACCCCGGCGGCGTGATCTGCTGACTTGCGCGGGGGCGCGGTGGGACCTCAGTTCTACTGAGGGGCGCTCCAGCTGCGTCGATGGAATCTAATTCAAGATCAATATATTAGAGTGTGTCTGGGACTGCGCACGCGACCCAACGAACCAAAATGGTCGCGCGAGCGAGCGGCCTCGTGTCACTGTCATCGCGACGAGCGGGCTGGTCACGGCATTCGAACCCGAATTATATCCGATAAGGTCACCGAGTGCGCATTTGAGGCGTCCGAGCATGAACCTCAAGAAGCATTCCGCGCGCTCGCCCGAGCTTTGGTGGCGCAGCTGCATGTGGAAGCTGTCTCTCGCTCGCGCCCCGGTCTGTCTGCCGTTCACCGCGAGAAGCTGGTGCAGCGGCTCTTGATTGTCTGGAAGCTACAGGTGTTCGGGATAAGCGACCGATTTCTCAAATTGGTGGCGCACGCCGGGACGAGATACGTCAGAGATCGTCGCAACGCGCTCAATTCGGTCGCGGCTCTCCCGCTCCCTCCAAGTCAAAGTCTGCTAAATCGGCGGCCAGAGCTCGGAAGCGGAAGCGCAAGGTTGCGAAAAAGAGAAACAACTCAGAGGGCAGCCACAGGGCGGCGCAGCATGTGCCAAAATTTCCGACGTTCACAACATGTTTTCTGGTGACGCCAGGAGTAGTTTGCAACTTCTAAAGCGCGGAAGCGGTTTGGGGATCTTGACGGTCCGCGCTGTTCGACCGGTTCTTGCTCGCGGACCTGTTTGTATTCGGCCAATATCTCGGCAGTTTGTTAGATTGGCTACACGCCCAGCCAAATCGTTCTCACTCGCTAGCCAGCTGAGACAGCCGCAACTTCTATCTTTCATCGGTTTGCGACCACGGCATGAGATTTGCTCTCCTAGCTGACACGCTCGGAAACCGCATTCGCGGCGAGAGGCAAGGCAACGAAGGAAGGAAACGACTTGCCAAATCTGCGACTGCAGACAGTTCATGTCGCCGGCAATGCCTCCAGCAGCATTCTGGGGAAGAGAATGGTAAGCGGCGGTACCAAGGTGGAACATCAAGCCGGTACGCGCCGATCGGGCTCGGCTGCGAAACACCCTCGCGTCTATAGTTTTAATAGTCGATGTGGGGCGAATGGCAGGGCTTTTGCGTCTAGCCAATCCCTTAGGGCTACTGCACGGGTTCTCAGCAACCGGCGGCGGGGTTTTTCGACGGAGATCACAGTCGGCCGCGCGACAGGGAGATCGCAGTACCGGGGCAGAACAACCGCCTCCAGCCTTTGGATCAATCACTTCAACCTGGACGGAGCAATCGAACACTATGATTGTGCGTAGCCTGCACGAGGTTGAAGCAACCGATCACTTCGTCGATTGGGGCAATGGTACTAGCCACCGCCTCCTGACGGATAAGGACGGCATGGGTTTTAGCATCTGCCACACCGTCGTGCGCGCTAACACCGTTTCTCTTCTGCAATACCGGAATCATCTCGAAGCCTGCTACTGCATCGGCGGAGAGGGCGAGGTCGAGGACATGGACGGCAATGTCTTTCCCATTCGCCGGGGCGACATGTATGTGCTTGACAAGCATGACAAGCATCTCCTGCGCGGGGGACGGGATAAGGACATGATCCTCGTTAGCATCTTCAACCCGCCCCTCACCGGAACCGAACGCCACAAGCTCGACGACCCTGCAGGCTCCGCGTATTGAGCGTTGTGAAGAAACGCAAATCCAATATGAACTGCCGCTAATTGCGAGAAACATTTACTCAAGCCATCCAGCACTGCCCCGTACCGCACGCGCGGACCTCAGAAAAACTTCTTTGTCCCGGCTCTGCGAAGGTGCGCGCGATGCGGTTCGGCTGAGCTGACAAATTACTTTGGGATTCCAGGCTTGTCCGGAAGCCCAGGCGGGCGGAGGCTTGTGCCGATTAATGGCGCGCTCAGTTGTACGATGTCTGGCGACGCTGTTGGACAGCTGACATAGCACCACTGTGACGATCGCAGCGATCGCACTCGATTTCACCTTTGGCACGAAACATGCGTAATCCTCTAAAGAACGCCATAGAGGAAAAGTCATTCGATGAGAACGCTTACCAGAAGCGCTGACGCGTTGAGTGGCAGCTGCGATACTGCCGGCACCATATTTGGTGATGCGGATGAGCGATGAACCGGTGCAGAGCATATCTGGCGCACATGAACTGCTGGCGCGCGGGGAGGAGTTTTGGCGACGGCGGCTCGAGCAGTTTAGAATATTGAATCCTCCTTTCGTGTCATCGTCCGTGGCTGCGGCGCCTTCCCGATGGCAGTCGAGTTCGTGGTTCACCCCAAGCGCTTTGGCTAAACTTTCCCCACAAGCTCGATCGGAATATCTGGTAACGGCTTGGCTGATCTATCTCGCTCGGATGACGGGGGAAAAAGAATTTCAACTGGGATGGAAGCCTGCATGGGATGGATTGCAAACTGGCTCCAAACTCGTCGAGGTGTTGATCGCCTCCGTCGTGCCGATGGATGTTTGCATCGGACTTGCTCTCGATTTTGAAGAAGTGCGCAAAACCGTAGCGGCCGAAGTCGCTCAGCTGAGGGCGCACGCTAGCTTTGCCCGAGATCTTATCGCGCGCTACCCGACATTGCGAAGTGTGGAGGCGTTACGGGCGCTCCAGCCTTGGCCGATCGGCGTTGCAATCACGACAGAGAGCTGTTCCGTCGCCGCCGATCTGACGACGAGCCACAAGGATGGCCAAGCCTTATGCGGCGATTTGCTGACCTTTGAGGTTCGCGCTCTGGATGGGAGCTTCCGCTGGCATTTTGATGCCGCTCGATTAACGCCCAAGCAGATCGACCGCATGACGCAGCATTTGCAAGCTTTGTTACGCGGCGTGATGGACGATGCTGGGCAGTCTGTCGGCCGAATTGACATTCTGCCGACTGACGAGCGCAGGTATCTACTTGAGGATTTGAATCGGACGGCGGCGCCTTATTCGTTTGAGCGATGTATCCATGAGCTGTTCGAGGCGCAGGTGCAAAAGGCCCCGGAAGCGGTTGCCGTGGTCCATGAGAAGGAGAGACTGAGCTATGGCGAACTCAATGCGCGGGCCAACCGGCTGGCGCATTATCTGATCGAGCTCGGGGTCAAGCCGGACCAACCGGTGGCGATCTGCCTGGAACGCAGCCTAGCGATCGTGGTTGGTCTCTTGGCGATCCTGAAGGCTGGCGGCGCCTATCTGCCGCTAGATCCGGCTTATCCGTCAGCGCGCCTGCGGCAGATTGTCGACGATGCAAAACCGAAACTGCTGCTTTGCGATGTCGCCGGTCGAACTGCATTGGGCGCCGAAGCCGTGGCCGATGTGACGGTGGTCAATCTGGAGACGGCGACCCCGACTTGGGGCGAGCGGCCGGCTTCGAACCCGGACCCGGGCACGCTTGGCCTCACATCGCGCCATCTCGCCTATGTCATCTATACCTCCGGATCAACCGGAATCCCCAAGGGCGTAGAAATGTCCCATGGCGCGCTTGTGAATTCGCTTGCGGGGATTGGCACGTCAAAACTGCGCACACTTCAATTCGCGACCCTGAACTTCGATGTGTCCTGCCAGGAATTGTTCATCTGTTGGAAGGACGGCGGAGTGCTTGTGCTCCTGCGGGAAGAGACCCGGAGGCGCTTCTCCGACCTGCTGGAATTTGTAGAGCGGGAGGCGATCGAGCGGCTTTTCCTCCCGTTCGTGGCATTGAATCATTTTGCGGAAGTCTGGAGCACGCAGCGCGTGCAGCTGCCCTCTTTAAGAGAGCTTTATACAGCCGGCGAGCGATTGCAGGCAACTCCTCTGCTTAGGGCGTTCTTCGAAGCACACCCGAACGCGAGATTGATCAATCAATATGGCTCCACGGAAATCAGCGTCATTTCCGAGCACCACCTTGCAGCTGATCCGTCATGTTGGCCCCAGATGCCTCACGTCGGGCGTCCAATCGCCAACACGCGGGTGTACCTGCTGGATGGCCATGGCGGGCTGGTGCCGTTCGGCGCGGTGGGCGAGCTTTACATTGGCGGGGCGGGGGTGGCGCGAGGCTACCTGAACCGCCCTGAGCTGACAGCGGAGCGTTTCATCGCCAGTCCGTTTGTCGAGGGCGATCGGCTGTACCGGACCGGCGACCTTGCACGTTATCTGCCGGACGGCAATCTTGAGTTCCT